>NZ_JAMYWQ010000098.1 GCF_024160145.1 Serratia nevei | reverse complement strand
AAAACGTAAAGGCCTTCATTCTGCCGGAAAAAAGAAAGCACCGAAGATATGATCGTTCGGTGCTTTATGTTCCGCCTAAATATCCATTCAGCTATAAGTCACGTGAGGCTTAAGTGAACGGCATTAGCTGCCACAGGCGGCTTTATTTATTTTCGCACGTGTTCCCCACGCGAGTGGGGATAAACCGCTGAAACAGCAACTTGAAGGAATCCAATAATGGTGTTCCCCACGCGAGTGGGGATAAACCGGCGCGTATGACGCTCAGCAGAAAAACGATGAGGTGTTCCCCACGCGAGTGGGGATAAACCGCGAGCGGACAGGGTTTAACTGGAAGGGTGCCGGTGTTCCCCACGCGAGTGGGGATAAACCGCGTCGCGCAGCAGAGCGCGAGATGTTTTTGTCGTGTTCCCCACGCGAGTGGGGATAAACCGGACGCAAACTGCCGAGCTTCTGCACCAGCGTGGTGTTCCCCACGCGAGTGGGGATAAACCGAGTCAGTAACCGTTTATGCAAGTGCCGTTACTGTGTTCCCCACGCGAGTGGGGATAAACCGTGTAACCACACCTCCAGCAAAACCAAATACGACGTGTTCCCCACGCGAGTGGGGATAAACCGCCTATAACGATGCGGTCGCAGACCACAACGATGTGTTCCCCACGCGAGTGGGGATAAACCGAAATGGCTCGACGCCTTGAGTTGCTGTCAACAACGGGTAAAAAGTGATCCACTTACCGTCACCACCAACGGTTTAATATTGATCCACCTTGTTTACTCAGGATTAGCTTCCGCTATAACCCCGGCCTTTCGTTTCTGTTTCAGCCGATAGCTCTCTCCTTTTATCTGGACTACGTGTGAGTGATGTAAGATCCGGTCCAGCATCGCCGAGGTCAGGGCTGCATCCCCAGCGAACGTCTGGTCCCACTGCCCGAACGGCAGGTTGGAGGTCAGGATCATCGCGCTCTTCTCGTAACGTTTGGCAATGACCTGGAAGAACAGCTTGGCTTCCTCCTGACTGAACGGCAGATAACCTATTTCATCGATGATAAGCAGCTTCGGGGCCATGACAC
>NZ_JAMYWQ010000097.1 GCF_024160145.1 Serratia nevei | reverse complement strand
TGTTAGTACCGATGTAAAAATGACCCACATGCCAATGTAATTCGGACCCACCTGGGGTAAAACTGGCAGTTTTAAGCGAGCTGCCGATGCTAACATTGGAGTTAAGAGTGGAGATTGCTGTTCTTCTTCGGCAAGGCATGTCCATCCGCGCTATTGCCCGTCATTTACGTTGCTCTCGCCAGACTGTTCGGCGGTATATCAGGATGGGGGATGCTGCCTCATCATCCCGTTATTCCAACCGAGCTCCACGTCCCGGTAAGCTCGACCCGTTCAAGGCTTACATTCTTGAACGGGTTCAGGCTGCTCGCCCCCATTGGATCCCCGCCAGCGTGCTGTTGCAGGAGATCCGAGAACGAGGTTATTCAGGCGGTTACAGTATGCTGACGGCATTCCTTCTGCCGTTAAAGCAGCAGCCCGTTGAGCCCGTGGTACGGTTCGAGACGCCGCCGGGTGAACAGATGCAGGTCGATTTCACCATTATCCGCCAGGGGCGACATCCGCTACTGGCTTTTGTCGCCACGCTGGGTTGGAGCCGGGCAACCTACGTTCGTTTCTATGCTCGCCAGGATACCGCTGCGTGGTGTGATGGTATCGAGCATGCGTTGGCTTTCTTCGGCGGCACTCCACGGCATCTGCTGTTTGACAACGCTAAGGCCATCATTCTGGAACGGGATGTCTACGGTGACGGGCGCCATCGCTGGAACCCACTATTGCTGGCACTCGCGGAGCAGTATGGTTTTTCACCCAAGGTCTGCCGCCCCTACCGAGCCAAGACCAAGGGAAAGGTTGAACGTTTTAACCGTTATCTCAAGGAGAGTTTCGTCGTGCCGTTGGCAACGACCTTCAAGCAGTCAGGTTTGATGCTGGATGTTGACTCAGCTAACGCCCGCGTGGGGCCATGGCTGGTACGAACCGCCAACGCCAGGAAGCACGGCACCACGGGTATTCCTCCTGACCACCGACTGCAGAAGGAGCTGGCCGCTTTGTTACCTTTGCCTGTGTTCAGAGCGTCAACAACTCCTCGATTGGCGGAGCCACAACGCCGGGCAGTACCCGTGGAGAGTATTCAGCATCCACTGTCGGTGTA
>NZ_JAMYWQ010000096.1 GCF_024160145.1 Serratia nevei | reverse complement strand
CTGTGTATTCCGATGATTTCGATCAGTGATTCCGGCGATTCCGATCGCTCTTCTCGCGCTGTTTATTTCTTACTCTTGTTTTTAACTCGTCTGATCGGTTTGCGCCAGTTTACGCATCGACTCACCCTTGAGTTCAACACGATGTCCGTTATGCAGCAGCCTGTCCATTAAGGCATCGGCCACTGTCGGATTGCCCACCAGTTTGTACCATTCGCTTACCGGCAACTGGCTGATGATGATGGTGCTTCCCCGCTGGTATCGGTCTTCCATCACCTCCAGCAGATCTGACGATTGTCGGGCGTTCAGCTTTTCCAGTCCCCAGTCATCCAGGATCAGCAGCTCTTTTTTCGACAGCTGCAGCAGTTGTTTCTGGTAACTCCCGTCGGCATGACCGATGTTCAGGTCGTCAAGCAGTCGTGTCAGACGGTAATAGACCACCTGGACATGCTGCTGGCAGGCTTGCTCTCCCAGCGCACAAGCAACGTAGGTCTTGCCGCAGCCCGTTGGCCCGGTGAGCAACACATTCTCATGGCGATGCACATAGGCCCCCGTCAGCAACTGGGACATCAGCTGCCGGCTTAGTCCCCGCTCTGGCCGGTAGTCAAGCTGTGAAGGCTGTGCATCCAGCCTCAGCCTGGAGTGCCGTCGCAGACGGTTGACCTTCGACACCTCCCGCTGCAGCAGTTCGTGCTCCAGCAGCAGGCTCAGGCGCTCTTCGAAGCTTAACGATGTGTAGGTCATCGGTTGTGACCACTGCTGCTCCAGGGCATTACTCATGTGCCCCAGTCGCAGGGCCCGTATTTGTTCCAGCAGTTTGCTGTTCATTGTTGTCTCCTTAGTGGTAGTACCCGGCACCGCGTACATTGCTGTGCTCGACAGGTGCGTCATCCGGCGATTCTTCTTTCAGCCGGTCCCGATGGTTGATCAGCAGATTCAGGATCACCTGCCGCCACGGACGCTCGAGCAGCAGGGCTTTCTGGCAGGCATTCTCCAGCCTGACGGCTCCGTACTCGCGGGAGAGATTCAGCAACCCCAGGCAGGTTCGGTATGCCTGCTCCGGATGCGTACGATGATGCAGATGCCAGGCCACCACTGC
>NZ_JAMYWQ010000095.1 GCF_024160145.1 Serratia nevei | reverse complement strand
GGTACTATCGGCCACGTTGACCACGGTAAAACTACCCTGACTGCAGCGATCACTACCGTACTGGCTAAAACCTACGGCGGTTCTGCACGTGCTTTCGACCAGATCGATAACGCGCCAGAAGAAAAAGCTCGTGGTATCACCATCAACACCTCTCACGTTGAGTATGACACCCCGACTCGTCACTACGCGCACGTTGACTGCCCAGGGCACGCCGACTACGTGAAAAACATGATCACCGGTGCTGCTCAGATGGACGGCGCGATCCTGGTAGTAGCAGCGACTGACGGCCCAATGCCTCAGACCCGTGAGCACATCCTGCTGGGTCGTCAGGTTGGCGTTCCTTTCATCATCGTGTTCATGAACAAATGCGACATGGTTGATGATGAAGAGCTGTTGGAACTGGTAGAAATGGAAGTTCGCGAACTGCTGTCCGCTTACGACTTCCCAGGCGACGACCTGCCGGTAATCCGCGGTTCCGCGCTGAAAGCGCTGGAAGGCGAAGCTGAGTGGGAAGCGAAAATCATCGAACTGGCCGAAGCCCTGGACAGCTACATCCCAGAGCCAGAGCGTGCGATCGACAAGCCGTTCCTGCTGCCAATCGAAGACGTATTCTCCATCTCCGGTCGTGGTACCGTTGTTACCGGTCGTGTTGAGCGCGGTATCATCAAAGTTGGCGAAGAAGTTGAAATCGTTGGTATCAAAGACACCGTTAAGTCTACCTGTACTGGCGTTGAAATGTTCCGCAAACTGCTGGACGAAGGCCGTGCTGGTGAGAACGTAGGTGTTCTGCTGCGTGGTATCAAGCGTGAAGAAATCGAACGTGGTCAGGTACTGGCTAAGCCAGGCTCTATCAAGCCGCACACCCAGTTCGAATCTGAAGTGTACATCCTGAGCAAAGATGAAGGTGGCCGTCACACTCCATTCTTCAAAGGCTACCGTCCACAGTTCTACTTCCGTACCACTGACGTGACCGGTACCATCGAACTGCCAGAAGGCGTAGAGATGGTAATGCCAGGCGACAACGTGAACATGGTTGTCACCCTGATCCACCCAATCGCGATGGACGACGGTCTGCGTTTCGCAATCCGTGAAGGCGGCCGTACCGTTGGCGCAGGTGTTGTTGCTAAAGTTATCGCTTAATCGC
>NZ_JAMYWQ010000094.1 GCF_024160145.1 Serratia nevei | reverse complement strand
GGCATGTTGGTGACCGTCGAAGATATTCCTGCGGAGTTCCGCATCCCGGATCCGGCGGGGGTGGCCTACGGCCCGACCCAGTTCGTGGTGGATCTGCCGGGCGTCGGCGCGGTGCTGGACAAGGGTAAACCGACCGAGCGCGTTTGCAGTGATACGCTTTGCGGCCTGGACTTCTGGAGCAACGACATCTCCGGCCACGGCGGCCTGACCAAGCAGGGCATCGGCACGCTGGTGCTGACGGGTAACAACACCTATGCCGGCCCGACGCTGGTCAATCAGGGGCGGCTGGCAGTCAACGGTTCGGTCACCTCGGCCGTCAGCGTACAGAGCGGCGGCATCGTCGGCGGCAGCGGCACGGTCGGTTCGCTGACCGCCCGTAATGGCGGCACCGTAGCGCCGGGCAACTCGATCGGCACCCTGAACGTGGCGGGCAACGTCAGCTTCGAACCGGGGTCGCGCTACGCGGTGGAAGTGGGGCCGAACGGCCAGAGCGATCGGATCCAGAGCAGCGGAGCGGCGACGATCGGCGGCGGCGAGGTGGCGGTGACGCTGGAGAACAGCCCCAACCTGCTGACGCAAAGCGAGGTGCGCAGCCTGCTGGGCCAGCAGTACACCATCCTGAGCGCGCAGCAGGGGGTGAGCGGGCAGTTTGACGCGGTGGCGCCGAACTACCTGTTCCTCGGCACCGGGCTGAGCTACCAGCCGACCGGGGTGACGCTGAGCGTCGGGCGCAATGGCACGAGCTTCGCCAGCGTGGCGCAGACGCCGAACGAACGGGCGGTGGCGGCAGCGGCGGATGCGCTGGCGGCGGGCAACCCGGTGTATGAGACCCTGCTCAACAGCGGCACGGTGGGCGAGGCGCGGCAGGCGTTCCGTCAGCTGTCGGGGCAAATCCATGCGGATATCGCGTCGGCGCTGGTGAACGACAGCCGCTACCTGCGTGAGGCGCTGAACGGGCGTCTGCGTCAGGCGGAAGGGCTGGCGAGCTCATCGGCCATCAAGGCGGACGAAGGCGGGGCCTGGGCGCAGCTGCTGGGGGCGTGGGACCACGCGTCGGGCGACGCCAACGCCACGGGCTATCAGGCCTCGACCTACGGGGTGCTGGTGGGGCTGGACTCGGCGGTAGCGGACGACTGGCGGCTGGGGGTGGCGACCGG
>NZ_JAMYWQ010000093.1 GCF_024160145.1 Serratia nevei | reverse complement strand
TGATCTCTTCCCCAAATCAGCGCCAGACTAAATCAGAGATCCGGGCTTTTTTGCAGACTTCGGACAAATTCCTCCGGAGTCTGGTTATTTAACGAAGAATGGGGTCTTTGCCGGTTATATTCCTGTCGCCAGCACTCGACCTTTTCCTGCGCATCTTCCAGTGACAGAAACCAGTGAACGTTCAGACACTCGTCACGGAAGCTACCGTTAAATGATTCGATTAACGCATTGTCCGTCGGCTTTCCCGGCCGGGAGAAGTCCATCGTGATGCCATTTTCATACGCCCATTTATCCAACGCCTTTGAGATAAATTCGCTGCCATTGTCGGTCTGAAGCCGTTCGGGGACTCGCTGCTGTAATTGCTTCAGCCGCGCCATTACCGCAACGACATCGTCACCCCGCAGGCCCTGTCCCACTTCTATCGCCAGGCATTCCCGACTAAAATTATCGACTACAGTCAGCGCACGGATCCGACGCCCGTTGAACAGATTATCAGCAACGAAATCCATGCTCCAGCACTGATCGGCCGTCGTCACTGCCGGACGCGCCAGTCTGTGCCTGGCTGTGACATGTCGCCGGGGGCGTTTTGTCCGTAGATTCAGCCCTTCCTGACAATAAATACGGTGGGTTTTCTTATGGTTAATCAGCCAGCCTTCCCGGCGCAGCAGGATATGAATGCGCTGCATGCCGTAGCGAATGCGGGTTTCGGCTATCTCCCTTATCCGCTGCGTGATGGCGCGGTCGTCGCGCCGGCTTTGATAGTGATAGACCGTGCGGCTCTGCATCATCAGACGACAGCCACGCCGCAGCCCGATGCGGTAGGCCTCCAGCAACCAGGATACCGCTTCCCGTTTCTGGGCCGGCCTCAGAACTTTTTTTTGATGACCTCCTGCAGCATCTCTTTGTCCAGACTCAGATCTGCCACCAGACGCTTAAGGCGCTGATTTTCTTCCTCCAACTGCCTCAGGCGACGAAGTTCCGTTACGCCCATGCCACCGAATTTCTTCTTCCAATTGTAAAAAGTGGCTTCGGAAATCCCCATCTTTCTGCACACTTCCTCCACGCGGGTGCCGGTTTCAGCCTGTTTCAGGGCAAACGCGATCTGTTCTTCGGTATAACGGGTCTTTTTCATATCAGATGACCTCTTTTTTCAGGAGAAGAAAGGCCGAAAACTCTACTTTACGCCGGTACTGAACAAAGGGAAGAGATCA
>NZ_JAMYWQ010000092.1 GCF_024160145.1 Serratia nevei | reverse complement strand
TGTAGTGGTCAAGTAATATTGGCCACGGTTTTACAGTAAGAACGGTACCTGTTCTCTGATTCTTCCGGCGTCAGCCCTCCGTTATAGTGGTGTGGTCTGACGCTATTGTAGTAATTCAATATATAGCGATTGATTTGCCGCCGGGCTTCGTCTTTGTCCACGTAGCCATTCGCTGGCACCCATTCTGTTTTCAGGCTGCGGAAGAAGCGTTCCATCGGGCTGTTATCCCAGCAGTTTCCCCGCCGACTGACGCTTTGCTTTATTCTATAACGCCAGAGAAGTTGCTGATATTTCAGGCCTGTATACTGGCTTCCCTGATCGCTATGGAACATGACATCACGCGGTTGGCTACGCGTCTCATATGCCATCCGCAGAGCGTTGCTTATCAATGCTGTATCGGCATTCGCTGACAGACTCCAGCCGATAACTCTGCGGGCAAAAAGATCCATTACGACCGCCAGATAGCACCAGCGATTTCCTGCCCAGATATAAGTAATATCTCCGCACCATACCCGGTCTGGCTCCGGTACAGCGAACTGGCGCTCGAGCAGATTCGGCAGGCATGTATGCTCCTGACGGGCATTTTTGTACTGATATTTTCCGGGCTGACAACTGCTCAGGTTCAGGGATTTCATCAGACGCCCGGCACGGTAACGGCTCATCGGAATGCCGTTTTGGGTCAGCATTTCAGCCAGAGTGCGCGCGCCAGCAGAGCCACGGCTCTGGTTCCATGCCCGGCGTATCTCGCTGTACAACCTGACTCGCGCCGGATTAACAGTATCGCATCGTTTCTGCCAGTACCGGTAACTGCTACGGTGTACTCCCAGAGCGGAACAAAGTCTGACTACCGTGTGGCTGTCGCTCAGCCTGGCAATTATCGTGAACCGTTCAGTGAGTCGGACATCAAGAGCGCGGTAGCCTTTTTTAATATCGTATTCTGTTCCTCCAGGCGGCGAACCTGCTTTTCCAGCTCGCGGATACGCTGCTGCTCTGGGGTAATGGGGGTGGCAGAAGGCGTAATACCCTGGCGCTCTCGTCTGAGCTGGCGTACCCAAGATTCAAGCGTGGTAGAACCAACATTAACCGCTTCACTGGCTTGTCGATATGAGTAACCCTTATCAACGATCAGCTGTGCACATTCCAGCCTGAACTCAGGGGTAAAAGTACGCTTAGTTCTCTTGTTCATTAAGTCACCTATTTTATGTTGAGGTGAGAATATCACCTTTAATCAGGTGGCCAAATTCACTGTGCCACTACA
>NZ_JAMYWQ010000091.1 GCF_024160145.1 Serratia nevei | reverse complement strand
CTACATTGATTACTACAACCATGACCGCCTCAGAGAGAAACTAAAAGGCCTGAGTCCGGTAGAGTATCGAACTCAGGCCACGAAGGCCGCCTGAATTTACATCGTCCAACTTATGGGGGGCAGTTCACACGCTGCGCCCTTTTCATTCCATCACCGTGAGGAAGCCCCATGAAATTACGCCGCTCCCCCCTGATGATCGCCCTGCTGGCCACGATGGTGCTGGCGGGTTGCCACAGCAAAACCGACGCGCCGGTAGCCGCTACCCCGGCCACCGTCAACGTCCAGCACCTGAACGGCAGCACCGAGGTGAAGAAGCACCCGCAGCGCATCGTGGTGCTGGATTACGCCTCATTGGAAACGCTGCAACTGCTGGGCGTCGAGCCGCTGGCACTGCCCGGCAACCGCAAGAATTTACCCGATAGCCTGAAGCGCTATCAGAACGACAAATACCTCAATGCCGGCACCCTGTTCGAGCCGGATATGGCCGTGCTGCGCGCCGCCAAGCCGGATCTGATCCTGATCGCCGGCCGGGCGTCCCAAGCCTATGACGAGCTGAACGCGCTGGCGCCGACGCTGAACATGTCCGTCGATCCGCAGGATCAGCTGGGCAGCCTGAAACAGCGCACGCTGCAGCTGGGCGAGCTGTTCGATAAGCAGCAGCAGGCGCAGGCGGCTGTCGATAAGCTGGATGCGCAGATCGCGGCGGTCAAACCGCAGGCCGCCCAGGCCGGGCGCGGGCTGGTGGTGCTGTTCTCCGGCGGCAAGATCAGCGCCTACGCCCCCAAGAGCCGTTTCAGCTTCGTCTATGACGCCCTCGGCTTCTCGTCGGCGCTACAGTCCGACGCAAAAGACGTGCGCGGCAACAAGCTGACGCCTGAGCAGGTGGCCAAACTGAACCCGGACTGGCTGTTCGTCATCGACAGAGACGCCGCGACCGGGCGGCCGAACGCGGTGGCACCGCAGAAGATCCTTACCGGCACCGCGCTGAAGAAAACCGCGGCGGTGAAAAAAGGCCAGGTGGTTTACCTGCCGGCGGCCGAGGTGTATCTGTCCGGCGGCATCGTCACCGCCCAGCACGTCGTCGAACGCGTGAGCGAGGCGCTGAACCGCACTGCGCGATAAAGAAAGCCCGGCGATGCCGTAATGCTGGTCACTTAAGGGTGACCAGCAACTTTTTTATCTGGATATTTCCTGCTTCTGGCCCGGAGTTCTCTAGGATAACTTCGCTCTCTGCGCCCTGGTAGTACCAGCCATTTCGCCTGTTCA
>NZ_JAMYWQ010000090.1 GCF_024160145.1 Serratia nevei | reverse complement strand
TGACCCGTCCTAAATAGCGTTGACACATTTTACTCACGCACAGAGGAAAATGTGATGAACCAGTATGTTAAACGCACACAACGCGATTATTCTCTATCCTTTAAATTAGCCGTTGTCGAACAGGTCGAAAAAGGCGAAATGACTTGCCGTCAGGCCACAGACCGCTATGGTATTCAGGGCAACGCAACCGTCATGAACTGGCTGCGCAAATACGGTCAGCTTGACTGGCGGACTTCTCCTTCCACCAAAACGTGCGGAGGCAACATGCCTAAACTTCCCCTGACGCCCGAACAGCGTATTAAAGAACTTGAGCAGCAACTGGCTGAATCTGAAGTCAAAGCTCAGTTCTTCGAAGCCGTCGTCAAAGTCATGAATACCGACTTTGGCGCTACGCTGACAAAAAAGCAGTTAACCGCCTTATCACGCAAGCACAAATACCGGGACTCACAGTAACGCGCGTTTGCCGGTTGATGGGCATCAGCCGACAAGCGTGGTACCAGTCCCTGCAGCGTGAAGCAGGCAGAGAGGAACAGGCCCGGCATCTCGTCGAACAGGTGACAGCCATCCGCTTACACCAGCCCCGACTGGGGACGCGCAAGCTGCAACATCTGCTGCGGCAACGCGCCGAACCGGTGCTGCATGTGGGGCGTGACCGGCTGTTCAGTATCTTGCGCTGTGCGCGGTTACTGGTGATGCCTAAGCGGGCGTATCACAAAACGACGCACAGCCACCATCGTTTTTATCGCCATCCTAACCTGCTGAAAGCGGGAGACAATCAGGTAATAGCCAGCCGCCCGGAACAGGTGTGGGTGGCGGATATCACCTATCTGCCGCTGAGAACGGGAACGGCGTATGTCAGCCTGATAACGGATGCCTGGTCGAGAAAAATCGTGGGGTATCATGTACATGAAAGTCTGCATACCCGGCACGTCGCCTGTGCATTTAAAATGGCGCTGGCCGGCAGACGCACGACGTTGCCGCTGGTGCACCACTCGGATCGGGGTATCCAGTACTGTTCGCAGGAATATCAGGCGTTACATCAGAGGTATGGTGTCACTTGCTCGATGACGGACGGGTATGACTGTTACCAGAATGCGCTGGCGGAACGGGTAAATGGGATACTTAAAACGGAATACCTGCTCGGCAGGCCAGAAGACATCGTACAGGCAGAAAAGATGGTCAGGGAGTCGGTGAACATCTACAACACACAGCGGCCGCACCTGTCGCTGAAATACAAAACGCCCGATGAGGTTCATCGGGCGTTATCCGGCTGAAAAGTGTCAACCTATATCAGGACTAGTCA
>NZ_JAMYWQ010000009.1 GCF_024160145.1 Serratia nevei | reverse complement strand
GAAAACGTAAAGGCCTTCATTCTGCCGGAAAAAAGAAAGCACCGAAGATATGATCGTTCGGTGCTTTATGTTCCGCCTAAATATCCATTCAGCTATAAGTCACGTGAGGCTTAAGTGAACGGCATTAGGTTCCTAGGCCGGGTTTTTTGTTGCTAAGGTCGGCTTAAGTTTTTATCGCTATAGTACGCGGCTGCACTGGCAGATGATGAATAACGGCTGTTCAAGCAAGTCCGCTTCACGCGGGCTTTTTTTGGGTTGTTATTGCACGGGCGGCCCAGTTGCAGGAAAATAATCGCGTTGTTATTCAAACATCATGCAATGACCAATAACCATAAATTTATTAATGTAATTAACGCCGTCGGCGGCCTATTACGCGATGCGCTATGCTGACAGCAGAGCAGGCATTATTTCCCGGCGGTTAGCGAGGGATCCCGCTGCGGCCGCATTGGGCTAAGAAAATTCTGTTAATTAAATGTTAATGTTTTTTATTGTTGATTTGTCTGGCTTTTTTGGTTGAAATCCGGGTTGTTTGTCCCTCACTGGCCGGGCGAGAGAGTATGCACATTATTATTCTGGTTATTATCAATATATGGGCGCGGCGATGAACGCCAGAATAAACGCCAGGCACGGCCTGCCGCTTACGGTTCAGCTGATCAACCTTTTCATGCTGGCCTTTTTACTTTCCCTGGTCGGTATTCTTAGCCGGCCGATTGGTTCGCTTTCTTTATTCTGGCCGGTGAATGCGATTCTGCTCGGCCTGCTGCTGCGTAAACCCGCTTATGCCACCCCCCTGGGCTGGCTTACCACCTATCTGGGCATGGTCGCCGCCGATCTCAGCACCGGTGAGGGCTGGTCGCTGGCACTGTGGCTGAATGCCTGCAATATGTCGCTGATCGCCGTCGGTTACGGCGTTATGCTGCTGCTGCCCCAATCTCAGCGGCGTATGGGCAAACCCCAGGCGATACTCTATATGTTCAGCGCCAGTCTGGCCGGGGCGGCGGTGGCGTCGACGCTGTCGGTGCTGCGCAACGACAGCCTGTACAACAACACGGTGGTGGTCGCCTGGCTGGCCTGGTTCAGCGAGCAGTTCTCGACGACCTTGCTGCTGTTGCCGGTGCTGATGGCGGCACCGCGGCTGAAGCAGCTGCTGCGCATGCAGGTGCGTTGGCGTTTGACAGGCTGCCTGCCGCTGCTGGCGCTGCTGTTGTCGCTGGGGTTCAGCGTCTATATCGGCGGGCCGGGCGCTATCGCCTTCCCGATCCCGGCGTTGCTGTGGTGCGCGGTGCGCTACCAGCTGTTCCCCGTGACGTTGCTGACGCTGCTGACCGGCATGACCGAGATCAGCAGCATCTCCGCCAATCTGATGATGTATGAAACGCCGAACAACCATAACGCCTTCCTCGATACGCTGATGTCCGCCCGGCTGGGCATCGCCATGCTGGTGATGGGCCCGCTGATCCTCGCCAGTTCCATCGCCGCCAACCGCAAGCTGATGCGGCGTCTGGAGCACAGCGCCAACCACGATTTCCTGACCGGGGTGCTGGCGCGCAGCGCGATGACGCGCAAGGCGGGCGAGCTGCTGGAGCACAAGCACCGCTCTAAAGAGGCGGTGTCGTTACTGCTGATCGATATCGACCATTTCAAACAGATCAACGATACGCACGGCCACAGCGCCGGCGATCAGGTTTTGGCGTCGTTCGCGCACATCGTGCGGCGCGAGCTGCGGCACGACCAGCTGTTCGGCCGTTTGGGCGGGGAAGAATTCGCCATCATGCTGCCACGCGCGCTGGCGGCGCAGGGCGTGGCGCTGGGGGAACATCTGCGTCGGCTGGTGGAGCAGACGGAGCTGCAGGGGGAAGGTAAGCAGGCGTTGAAAATCACCATCAGCGTCGGCGTCGCCAGCCTGGCGATGAACGAGGTGAAATCGCTGGAGCAGCTGATGAATATGGCGGATATCGCGCTGTATCGCGCCAAGTCGCAGGGGCGAAATCGGGTGGAGTCGTTCAACGTGGTGAACGGCAACAGCGTCGAGCATATCCTGTTTCGTTAGGGCTCGACGCTGGGCAACCGGCGCTTACAGGCTTTTTAGCGCCTTGATGGTCTCATCCATATCGATCTCGTGCTCGGAGAAGGTATGGGTGGTGTTCTGGAAGGTGGTGATGGTCAGCATGCGCAGCGTTTGCATGGCCTGCGCCTGGTCTTCGGACTGCGGGCGAATGCGGTTCATCAGCAGGCCGACCGACAGCACGGTGTTCTCTTTATCCACGTCGGCTTTGACCGGCACTTCCTTGGTGAAGGTGTTGAAAGACTTGATGCTGGCGATCTTGATTCTTTCGTTGGCGATGATGATGTATTTGCTGGGCGCCAACACTTTGACTGCATAAGCCGACGGGCCTTTGGTGTTGTTGGTCGGCTCGAAGGTCACCGCCGCATTTTTCTTAATCAGCTCCGGGTTCTGCACTTTAATCACGTGAAAATAACGATTTTCTCCGTTCTCGTCGGTAATAAAGCCGAAGCCTTTGTCTTCAAAAAAAGTCGTTATCTTGCCGTTCATCGCTATTCTCACAAAAGGGTTCTCTACAGCGCTTATGATAGCGCGGAATGCCTTGCAGCGACAGATTGCGCGGGCGGCATTTAGTCATGCGATAACGGCATTTAGCGGCTTTGCCCCCACATGCTATGTTCAGGCTGACTTCATTCAATGCGAAAAAGGAATATCGATGGGCATCAAACGTCTCAATCACGCCGTGCTGTATGTCAGCGACGTGCGGCAGAGTACCGACTTTTATCATCAGGTGTTGGGGTTCAAGCTCAAGCCGTCCGACAGCCCCGATCGGGCGGTGTTTACCCAGGCCGCCGATTCGGACAACGATCACGATTTGGCGCTGTTCAGCAAGAACCTGGGCCAGCAGCGCGCCGGCGTGTTTCGCGCCAACAACGAGCCGCCGGCGGAGCATGAGCCTCCGGCCGGGCTGTACCATCTGGCCTGGGAAGTGGACAGCCTGGAGGAGCTGGAGCGCATTCGTCACCAACTGGCCGAGCGCGGTATTCTCGGGCTGGAAGAGGATCACGGCGTGCACAAAAGCATTTATGGCCACGATCCGGACGGGCTGCTGTTCGAAGTGACCTGGTTTATTCCGCCGGCGCTGCTGACCGAAGAGGACAAAAACCAGCAGGGGATCCGCCCGCTGGATTTCGCCGCCGAGAAGCGGCGTTTCGCCGGCCGGTAAGCGGCCCCGGTGCGGGGCGCCGCGGCGCCCCGACGATCACAGCACTTTGTTGAGAAAGTTGACGGTGCGCGGATGCTGCGGCTGAGCCAGCACTTGCCTGGCGTCGCCCTGCTCGACGATCTGCCCGTCGACCATAAACACCACCCGATCCGCCGCTTCGCGCGCAAAGCCGATTTCATGCGTGACCACCACCAGCGTGACGCCCAGATCCGCCAATCCCTTTATCACGTCCAGCACTTCGCCGACCAGCTCGGGATCGAGCGCGGAGGTCGGTTCATCGAACAGGATCACCTTCGGGTTCAGCGCCAGCGCACGCGCGATGGCGATGCGTTGCTGTTGGCCGCCGGAGAGATGGCGTGGGTAGGCGTCCGCCTTGTGGCGCAGCCCGACGGTATCAAGCAGCTCATAGGCTACCGCTTTCGCCCGTTCGCGGGAGTGGATCTTGTGCACCACCGGCGCTTCGATGATGTTTTCCAACACCGTCAGGTGCGGGAACAGGTTGAAATTCTGGAACACGTAGCCGACGTTGATGCGTTGCCGAAGGATGGCCTTTTCCTTCAGCTCATACAGCCGGTTGCCCTTGCGGCGATAGCCGACGTAGTCGCCGTCGATGCGGATAAAGCCTTCGTCCACGCGTTCCAGATGGTTGATCGCCCGCAGCAGCGTCGATTTGCCGGAGCCGGAAGGGCCGAGGATCACGGTTACGGTACCCGGCTGCAGCGTCAGGCTGACGTCGTCCAGCGCCTTGTGTTTGCCGAAGAACTTGCTGACGTTGCTGATTTCGATCAGGCCGCGCGCCGGCACCGGGGTGAGATTGCGCGCCGGCTGTTCGGGCAAGGCGTAATAATCAATGGCTTCAGACATGCGGGTCTCCTAACGTTTTAGCCAGCCGGCCAGTTTCTGCCAGGGCGTCGGCGGCAGTTCGCGCACCGCACCTCGGGCGAAATAGCGCTCGATGTAGTATTGGATCACCGACAGCGCGGTGGTGATGAACAGATACCAGACGGTGGCGACCATCAGCAGTGGTATCACCTGCTGGGTGCGGTTATAGATAACCTGAATGGTGTAAAACAGCTCCGGCAGCGCCAGCACGTAAACGATCGAGGTGCCTTTCGCCAGGCTGATGATCTCGTTGAAGCCGGTCGGAATAATGGAGCGCAGCGCCTGCGGCAGAATGATGCGGAAGGTGCGGCGATAGCCCGGCAGGCCCAGCGCCGCCGCCGCTTCGTGCTGGCCGTAATCCACCCCCAGGATGCCGCCGCGGATGATCTCGGCGGTGTAGGCGGACTGTACCAGCGTCAGGCCCAGCACCGCCACGGCGAACTGGCCGAGAATGTCGATGGTCGGATAGCTGGCGAACACCACGGAGGTGAAGGGAATGCCCAGCGAGATGGCGTCGTACAGGTAGGAAAAGTTGTACAGGATGATCAGCACCAGAATCAGCGGCAGCGAGCGAAACAGCCAGATATAACCCCAGGCCAGCGACGCCAACAGGTAAGAGCGCGACAGTCGCGCCAGCGCCAGCAGGGTGCCGAACAGGATGCTGAACAGCGTGCCGAGCAGCGTCAGCAGCAGGGTTTGCCCCAGCCCCGCCAGCACCGCCGGCGCGAAGAACCACTCGGCGAACACGCCCCATTCCCAGCGCGCGTTGCCCGCCACCGATTGCACGATGGCGGCCAGAATAAACAGCGAAAACAGCGCGCCGATCAGCCGCAGCGGATAGCGGGCGGGCACCACTTTCAAGACTTCTTGTTTGGACATGTCATGTCTCCTGATACAGATAAAGGGGCCTTAGGCGATTTTCCTTTCCGACGCGCAACAACACGCGTCCTCTGCAATCAGGCTTTTGCGGAACGGCAGGCGGCCATCGTAGGGCGGCCGGCTGTATACCTCGCTGTCGATGGTGGGATCGAACTGCGGCTGATACCCGTTGCTCAGATACAGGCCCACCGCTTCGGGCTGGCGAAAGCCGGTGGTCAGATAGAGCCGGCGATACCCCTGTGCCAGCGCCCGCGTTTCGAGCTGCTGCAACACCCGCTGCGCCAGGCCCTGGCGACGCAGATCGCCCCGCGTCCAGATGCGCTTCAGCTCGGCGGTTTGTGCGTCATAGCGTTTAAAGGCGCCCATGGCGATCGGCGCACCGGCGCGCAGCAGCACGATGAAGGCCCCTTGCGGCGGCGCGTACAGATCCAGCGGTTCCGGTTCCTGGTCACCAAAATAGTCGCCGTAACGCTGACGATATTCGCCGAACAACCCCTCGATTACCGGGGCGATCAGCGGGTCGGTCGGCAGCGTCTGAATGAAGGTGTCTTGCGTCATTGCGCGCTCCTAATCGCCCAGGCCGGGCGGGTTGATTTCCGACTGCGCAAGGCGCTCGACGCTCTCGCCCCAGCGGTTGAGCACCCGATCGTACTGCCCGCCGCGGATCGCGCCGTTCAGCGCTTCGTTCACCGCCTGCACCAGGCCGTTGCCTTTACGGGTGGTGACGGCGATGTGCGCCGCCTTCGGCCAACCGCCTTCCACCGTGCCCGCCAGCCGGGTGCGGCCGTTCAGCGCCGCTTTATAGGCGCCCAGCACGTTCGGCCCGAAGTAGGCGTCGGCCCGGCCGGACTGGATCGCCAGCGTGGCGGCCGCATCGTCGGTCACGTAGACCGGCTGGAAGGGTTTGAGCCCCTGCTGCCGGTTCTGCTTGTCCCACGCCAGCAGGATCGCTTCCTGATTGGTGCCGGAGCCGACGATGATCTTTAATCCGGCGATATCGGCAGGCTGTTTGATCGTCGCGATCTTGCCGCCGGTTTTGACGTAAAAGCCGAGCGAGTCGATGCGGTAGGTGGCGAAGTCGAAGCGGGTTTTGCGCTCTTTGGTGACGGTGACGTTGGTGATGGCCGCGTCATACTTGCCGGAGACTACCCCCAGCGGCCAGTCCTCCCACGAGGTTTGCACCACGTTAAGCGTTAGGCCCAGGCTGTCGGCCACCAGTTGCGCGATATCCACTTCGCTGCCGATCAGCCGCCGGTTGTCGGCGGCGAACAGCGCCAGCGGCGGCGTGTTGAGCGCGGCGATCGCGACGGTGAATTGGCCCGGCTTCACGAAGTGGAAATCGGCCGGCAGTTTGGCGATCGCCTGCGGGTTTTTCGGCGCGTGGATCGGGGTTTCATTGGCCTGCAAATCGATGCCGGTGCCCGCCTGTGCGGCGCCAGTCAGGCTCAGCAAGGCCGCCACGAGGGCGGCGGTAACGGTTTTCTGCATAGCGGGTATCCCTGAAAGCGATCTTATTATTGGGTGAATCTGTTCAACGGGTGCTTCAGGCCCAGGTGCTCGCGCAGCGTGGCGCCGTGGTACGCCTGGCGGAACAGGCCGCGTTGTTGCAGGACGGGCACCACCCGATCGACGAAGTGGCCGAAGGCGTTGGGCGTACCGCCGCTGATGATGAAACCGTCGGCGGCTTCGCCCTCGAACCAGCGTTGCAGGCCGTCCGCCACCGCTTCCGGCGTGCCGCTGAACACCGGGCGCGGCGAGGCGGCTTCCAGCGCCACCTGGCGCAGCGTGAGGTGGCGCTCGCGGGCGCTGCGCTTGATGGCGTCGGTGGTGCTGCGGAAGCTGTTTTGCCCCAGATCGCCGATGTCCGGGAAGGGGGCGTCCAGCGGATGGCGAGAGAAGTCGTAATGCTCGAAGTAGCGGCCGAGGTAGTTGAGGGCGTTCTCGATGCTGACCAGGCGGGCGGTCTCCTGATACTGACGCTCGACGTCCGCATCGTCGTCGCCGACGATCACGCTGACGCCCTGGAAGATGCGCAGATCGTCCGGCGCACGCCCCTGTTCCACCAGCTGCCGCTTCACGTCCTGATAGAAATCCTGCGCCTGTTCCAGCGTGTCGTGATGGGTGAAGATCGCATCGGCGTGTTGGGCCGCCAGCCGTTTGCCGTCTTCAGAGGCGCCGGCCTGGAACAGGATCGGGCGCCCCTGCGGCGTGCGGCCGATGTTCAGCGGCCCCTGTACCGAGAAGAACTCGCCCTGGTGATTGAGGGTGTGCAGTTTGCCGGGGCGGAAGAATTCGCCGCTGGCCTTATTACGCACGAAGGCGTCGTCTTCCCAGGAATCCCACAGCCCTTTGGCGACGTCGAGAAATTCGCCGGCGATGCGGTAACGCAGGCTGTGTTCCGGGTGTTCTTTGCGCGAGAAGTTTTTGGCCGAGCCCTCCAGCGGCGACGTTACCACGTTCCAGCCGGCGCGGCCGTTGCTCAGGTGATCGAGGCTGGCGAACTGGCGGGCGACGGTGAACGGATCGCTGTAGGAGGTGGAGAGGGTGCCCACCAGGCCGATTTTGTCGGTGGCGGCGGACAGTGCGGCCAGCAGGGTGAGCGGTTCGAAACGATTAAGAAAATGCGGAATGGATTTTTCGTTGATATATAAGCCATCGGCGACGAAGACGAAATCGAATTTCCCCTGCTCGGCTTTTTTCGCCGAGGCGATATTAAATTCGAGGTTAATGCTGGCGTCGGCGGTGGCGTCCGGGTGGCGCCAGGCGGACATATTTCCCGATGCGCCATGCAGAATGGCGCCCAGGCGCAATTGCCGTTGATTATTCACGTTGTCGCTCATCATGATTATCCTGTCATGCGCCTTCGATGCGCGCGGTGTCTGATGAGCCCACTATTGATGAGCGGCGGCGGGATGTAAAACAACAAAACAGCATATTCAAATGTTGAAAACTGCAAATATCACAGCGGGTAAAAATAATAAGCCCCGACGCGGCATGTGCGGCGTCGGGGAAATAAGATGTTCCGCTATTCAGGCGTTGCTGAGGGCTTTTTCCGGCGCGGTGGTTAATTGTTGCAGCGTGCGTTCCGCCAGCAGCGTGAAATATTGCGCAGCGGGAAACAGGGCGCGCTCATCGGGATTGAAACGCGGATGATGCAGGCCGAACTCGCTGGCGGAGCCGATGCTGACAAATACGCCCGGCACATGGTGCAGATAAAGTGCGAAATCTTCCCCCCCCATCTGCAGCTCCGCCTCTTCGACCCGGTAGCCTGCCTCGGCGGCAACGGTTTTGCTGAACGCCGCCCAATGCGGGTCATTGATCACCGCCGGTGGCCCCGGCTGCCAGCGCAATTCGGCCTGCGCGCCCAGCGCGGCGGCTACGCCGTCGATCACCTGGCGAATCTTGTCCGGCACCTGGCGGCGCACCGCGTCGCTGTGGGTACGCACCGTGCCTTCCAGCTCCACGGTTTGCGGCAGCACGTTCCAGGTATTGCCGCCTTCGATGCGCGTTACGCTCACCACCAGCGATTCCAGCGAGCTGAAGCTGCGGCTGGGCAGCGTCTGCAGCGCACCGACGATCTGGCTGGCGGTGACGATGGTGTCGACGCCCTGTTCCGGTTTGGCGGCGTGCGCGCCCTTGCCGGTGATGAGGATCTGGAAGCGATCGACGTTGGCATAGAACGGCCCGGCGCGGGTGGCGAAGGTGCCGGTGGGCAGTTCCGGCGCGTTATGCAGGCCGAATACCGCGGCGACGTTATCCAGCGCGCCGGCGTCGATCAGGTGCCGGGCGCCGTTGAAGGTCTCTTCCGCCGGCTGGAAGAAGATGCGCACCGTGCCCGGCAGGTCGGCCTCGCGCGCTTTGAGCAGGTGCGCGGCGCCGAGCATCACCGAGGTATGAAAGTCGTGGCCGCAGGCGTGCATCACGCCGCGGTTTTGCGAGCTGAAGGGCACGTCGGCGATTTCGTCGATCGGCAGGGCGTCGATGTCGCCGCGCAGCGCGATGATGGGTCCCTTGCCGCTGCCGATCTCCGCCACGACGCCGGTTTTCAGTGCCAACGGCAGCAGGCGAATACCCGCCTCTTGCAGCCAGCGGGTCAGCCGGGCGGTGGTGGCGAATTCGTGATTGGAAAGCTCCGGGTTTTGGTGCAGCTCACGCCGATAGGCGATGATTTTGTCTGCCAACTGGCTGGTCATAGGCTTGGCTCACAGTGGGAAATAAACCCTAACCCTAGTGCAGGGGCTGCCTAAGCAAAAAGACCATCTGGTTATATTTCATAGCGATTGCGTCTGCATGAGGGTGTCAACGGCGGGGGGGATAGGGTGGTTTGGGCGTTCGCGCGTTGTTCGCTGGTGCAGGGAGAGGATTGGCCTGGAACGGTAACTTATCGCAACCGGTGCAATCCATTTACACCGGGCAACACGGATTTTTTCACTCTTTATCGGATTTCTGTGATCGCGGTGGTGGACAAAATCCTGCCTGCTTGCTGTACTGTAATCGACACAGGTTTTGTGTCTTTCATTCACGTTAAAGGTAAGTTTGATGTCTAAGATTAAAGGTAGCGTTAAGTGGTTTAATGAATCCAAAGGCTTCGGTTTCATTACTCCGGAAGATGGTAGCAAGGACGTTTTCGTTCACTTCTCTGCCATCGTTAGCAACGGTTTCAAAACGCTCGCTGAAGGCCAGCGTGTAGAATTTGAAATCACGAACGGTGCCAAAGGCCCATCTGCCGCTAACGTTACTGCTATCTAAGCTGCGTAGCTGAATTTCTTAAAACCCGCTCATTGAGCGGGTTTTTTATTGGGCGCGTTATGCCTCGCTGCGGCGGCCTAACAGGCTGAACAGCAGGATGGCGACGGCGTAACAGCCGACGATGGTCAGCGCCATCGACAGGCTGGAGGTGCCGCCCAGCCCGGTGAGCGGCACGGCGCACGCGCCGAGTGCGAACATGCACACGCCGATCAAGGCCGACGCGCTGCCTGCTTTATCCCCCTGGCTTTGCATCGCCAGCGAAGAGGCGGTCGGGCCGACAATGCCGATCACTGCCACCGAGAAGAACAGCGGCACCAGCAACAACGCCAGCGGCGCATGCAGCGCGGCGGCCAACAGCAGCAACAGCGACGCGACGGCCGCCAGCATCAGCCCGCTCTTCAACACCCGGCGCTCCCCCCAACGCGAACTGAGGCGGCTGGCCAGCTGCGCCGCAATGATCAGCCCGACGCCGTTAATGGCGAAGCACAGGCTGAACATCTGCGGGCTGAGGCCGTAGATCTGCTGCAAGACGAAAGGCGAGGCGCCGATATAGGCGAACATACCGGCCATCACGAAGCCCTGCGTCAGGCACAGGCCCATGAAATAGCGTTGGGTCAACAGACTGCCCAGCGACATCAGCATCGCCAGAATGCCGCCCTGGCTGCGGCGCTCGGCCGGCAGGGACTCGCGCAGCTTCAGCGCCGACAGGCTGAACAGCAGCACGGCGATGGCCGCCAGCACGCCAAAGATACCGCGCCAGTTCATCACCTGCAGCATAACGCCGCCCAGCACCGGCGCGACGATCGGCGCCAGGCCGTTGACCAGCATCAGCAGGGCGAAGAAGCGGGTCAGCTCATGGCCGGCATACAGATCGCGGGCAATGGCACGAGAGATCACCGCGCCACCGGCGCCGGCGATGCCCTGCAGCAGGCGGGCGATCAGCAACTGGTCAATGGTAGGCGCGAGGGCGCACCACAGCGAAGCGCCCAGCAGCAGGATCAGCGACAGCAGCAGCGGCCGCATGCGGCCCAGCTTGTCGCTGTACGGGCCAAAAATCAGCTGGCCGACGCCCAGGCCGAGCAGCCCGGCGGTCAGGCTGAGCTGCGCGGCGGCGGTGGAGGTATTCAGCTCGCCCGCCATTTCCGGCAGGGCGGGCAGATAGAGATCGGTGCACAGCGGCCCCAGCGCGGCCAACAGGCCAAGCACGACGGCGTACACCAGACGTTGTCTGGCTAAGTGTTTGGTCATGGGAGATTAAGATTTCCTGAACAGATGAGAAATGGCCTGCTGATACAGATCGCGCAGCAGGGACGCATCGGCTTTTTGCGTGGTAAGGATACGGTAACCGGTGCCTTCGCTCATGACGGCGATAAACTCCACCCGCGCGGCGATCTCTTCCGCGCTGAAATGAGGGTAAAGCTGCTGCAGGTTGTGGCACACGTGGCGAAACAGCCGCGCTTCCGCATCGCTGAGCATTTTGGCTACCACCGGGTTGCGCGTGGCCTCGGCGGTCACTTCCAGCATCAGCATGTGATCGGTTTCGCTCTCGCCCGGCTGCTGAAACAGCGTGCGCGCCGCCAGCGTGCCGGCGATCAGGTTGATATGATCGCCAAGGTTTTCCAGCCGCTGCATCTTGCTGGCGATGATGCGGTTGACGATCTCCTCGATAATCGCGTCTTTATTGGCGAAATAGCGATAGATTTGCCCGACGCTGAGCTGCGAGCCCTGGGCGATTTCCGCCATGCTGGCGGCGTGGAAGCCGTGGCGGCGGAAGCTGGTTTTCGCCGCTTCGACGATCTGATCGCGGCGGGCCTGCACCTTGGCCTGTTTACTGTCGTTGGGGGAGAGCATCTGCCCGATCCTTTGCTACGCGTGAGCCGGGTTCACATTTTTGGGTGTGAACGTTCATTCTCAATTGTAGTGTAATCGGCCGGAAAGACGCAAGATGAACGCGTGCTGTGGGGAAAAGGCGCTTACGCGAACAGGTAGGCCTTGATAAAGGCGGCGACGATCAGCACGCACAGCGCAACGGCAATCGCTTCGGCGGCGGTTTTCGGCAGGCTAAACATAGCGGTTTCTCATCCAGTCAGGAGTACTGGATGAGAGTATGCGCACGCAAGATTAAGGAAACATTAAGCGCTTAGCGCCCGTTAACCCACATTACCAGCATGAAAGCCAGCAGCGTCATCGCCAGCGAGCCGGCCAGGTTGAGCAACATATTGGCCAGCGCCCAGCCGAAGCGGCCATCCTGCATCAGGTACACCACCTCCAGCGAAAAGGTGGAGAAGGTGGTCAGGCCGCCGCAGAACCCGGTGGTGATCAGTAATTTCCAGGTGGGATCCAGATGCGTCATGCGGGTGAAAATCGCCATCGCCAGGCCGATGATAAAACCGCCGATCAGATTGACCATCAGCGTACCGAGCGGAATGTGGGCGTTCAGCGGATTCATTTTCATGCTTACCGCCCAGCGCAAAACGCTGCCGACGCCGCCGCCGATAAATACGGCCAGTAAAGAACTCAACATGGGGCAACTCCCTTTCAATCAGAGAAATTCACGGGACTCGGAAAGGGACAGGCGTAACGCTACGCGCCTCTCTCCGAGAGGTTACGTAGACATCATCAGCCTGTGAAGGCGGTTAGGGAGGAATGTCATCTCCAGCGTGCCGCACGGCCTTTTTTGCCGTACCCGGTGGATGTTACACCTAACGCCGCCTATTTTGTAGTATCGACAATCTGCGAGGTCAGCCTATGCAAATCAGAACGGCGCACCGTCGCGGCCACAATCGGTGAGAGGTCCATTGCCATAGCCACCGCGAGCGGGCGCATGCGTTTTACCGGCGTGAAGGCTTTGTCGAAGCGCCGAAGTATTTTGCCAAGTTATTAAACCAGTAAGTTAGTCGCCCATCGGCGCCGCCATTTCCAGCCGGTTGCGGCCATTTTGCTTCGCCCGGTAAAGCGCGCCGTCGGCCGCTTTCAGCCAGTCCAGATAACCGTCCAGCGCGGGGTGGTAGTTGGCGATGCCGGCGCTGATCTGCAGCCGCAGCTGCGGCGCTTCTTTGAAGCTGATTGTGTCCAGCCGTTGCTGGATGCGCCGCAGGACGGTTTCTGCCTGTTCGGCGCTGGTGTTCGGCAGCACCGCGCCAAACTCGTCGCCGCCGTAGCGCCCG
Source organism: Serratia nevei (assembly GCF_024160145.1). Classification (GTDB taxonomy): domain Bacteria; phylum Pseudomonadota; class Gammaproteobacteria; order Enterobacterales; family Enterobacteriaceae; genus Serratia; species Serratia nevei_A. The sequence continues at coordinate 134,719 of NZ_JAMYWQ010000009.1, read as the reverse complement.
ACGATATCCACGTTGCGCAAGCCGATCAGCAGCTCTTCCGCCAGCGCCGCCAAAGCCTCATCGCCTAACGCATGGCCAAAGGTGTCGTTAATGGTTTTGAAACGATCGATATCCATCAGGATCAGCGTGGCGTTGTCCTGGTAGCGGCGGCAGCTGTCGAACTGGCGATGCAGCAGATGCTCCCAATGGCGGCGGTTGTACAAGCCGGTCAGCCCATCGCGGGTGCTGATGCGCTGCAGCTCCTGTTTTTTTTCCGCCAGCCGTTTGGCGGTGCGGTAAGTCACCAGACCGAGCAGCGACGGATACAGATAGATCATCGGCAGGCACAGATAGATTTGCAGCGGCGTGCTGTGTGGGTGAAACGGGAAGCCGAGCAGTGCGCCGGTGAGCACCGCCGCGGCCAATTGAATCGCCAGGCCTTTCACAAACAGCGCTTTACCGGCCGAAGCGATGTTGTTCATGCTCATCATCGACAGGATGACGATCGCCGGCAGCGCGTTGAACGCCATCATCGCCGCCCAGAAGCCGCCGAAGGCGGAGTCGATCAGCAGGTTGCGGATCTCGGCCTTGAACGGATCTTTGGCGCGGCAGGCCAGGCGGTAGGCGAGATGCGGCCAGAGAAAACCGTGAAAGGCCAGCAATAGCCAGACCGCCGTGGGCGGAGCCAAGGGATAGAGTGCGGCGCAAACGCAGATGAAACCGATCCCCAGACCGGCGATGCGCGGCAAATAGGTGCGTTTGGCGAAGCTGAGGCCGGATTTGCGGGCATCAAAAACGGGTGGGGCAATATACATCCGGCATCTCCCTGATAAGTATCACGGCAGCGTATCATGCGGGTGATAAACTAAGAATAGTCTGCTATTTGCGGCGTGAGGCCGCGTGCCATTCCTGCGACGGATCTCACTCTGTTACATGTTGTGGTTGTGCGGGCCAGGGGAAAGTCGCTAAATATTTGCAGGCAAGGTCAGTTTTTTTCGCTGTTCACGCAGCGCTCTACGATAAGAAGGTGAGTATGGAAGGTATCAGCATTACCAAACTTCTGGTGATTGCGGTGTTGGTGATTTTACTGTTCGGCACCAGCAAACTGCGCACGCTCGGCGCCGATCTTGGCGCGGCGCTGAAAGGCTTTAAAAAAGCCGTGGGCGACGACAGCACGCCGCCGGCCGCCAACAACAACGCCGCCGAGAGCCAGTCCGCTCAGCAGAGCGTCGAAAAGAAAGACGTTTAATTCCGTCTGACGGCGCGCAATAAAAAACGGATGCCTTGCGGACATCCGTTTTTTGGCGTTTCCGCCGTTTTTAGCGTAACAAACTATTACGCGTTATTTCACTTCCATCCCTTTGGCCTGCAGATCGGCGTGGTAGGACGAACGCACGAACGGGCCGCAGGCGGCGTGGGTGAAGCCCATCGCCATCGCTTCTTCTTTCATTTCATCGAATTCGGCCGGGCTGACGTAGCGCTGCACCGGCAGGTGGTGACGGCTTGGCTGCAGGTATTGCCCCAGCGTAAGCATGGTCACGCCGTGACGGCGCAGATCGCGCATCACTTCGACGATTTCCGCGTTGGTTTCACCCAGGCCGACCATCAGGCCGGATTTGGTCGGGATATCCGGGTGCGCTTCTTTAAAGCGCTCCAGCAGCTTCAGTGACCACTCGTAGTTGGCGCCCGGGCGAACCTGGCGGTAAACGCGCGGCACGTTTTCCAGGTTATGGTTGAACACGTCCGGCGGCGTGGCGGTGAGGATCTCCAGCGCGCGGTCCATACGGCCGCGGAAGTCCGGCACCAGCGTTTCAATTTTGATGTTCGGGCTCTTGGCGCGGATGGCCGAGATGCAGTCGGCAAAGTGTTGAGCGCCGCCGTCGCGCAGATCGTCGCGGTCAACCGAGGTGATCACCACGTAGCGCAGCGCCATGTCGGCGATGGTTTGTGCCAGCTTTTCCGGTTCGTTGGCGTCCGGCGCGATCGGACGGCCGTGAGCCACGTCGCAGAACGGGCAGCGGCGGGTGCAGATGGCGCCGAGGATCATAAAGGTGGCGGTGCCGTGGTTGAAGCACTCGGACAGGTTAGGGCACGAGGCTTCCTCACAGACGGAGTGCAGGCCGTTTTTACGCATCGCGGCCTTGATGCCCTGAATGCGCGTGGAGTCGGCAGGCAGTTTGATCTTCATCCACTCGGGTTTACGCAACAGCTCCTGCCGTTCGGTGACCACCGTTTTGACCGGGATCAGCGCCATTTTGTCAGCATCGCGGTATTTGACGCCGCGTTCCATCTGAATTGGTTTACTCATAATCGTGCAGGTTCCAGTTACGAAGCTCGACCGTCTGGTAGCCGAGTAAATGAACAAATTCCTGTACCAGGATTGGGTGTATGTCTTCAATGCCAACGCCGGGCGCCAGCGCGCTGACCTGCGTCATCTGCATGCCGGCGTAACCGCAAGGGTTGATGCGTTGGAAGGGGCTGAGATCCATCGCCACATTCAGGGCCAGGCCGTGGAATGAGCTGCCTTTGCGGATCCGCAAACCCAACGAACAGATTTTCTGCTCCCCCACGTACACGCCGGGCGCATCCGGACGGGCGCGCGATTCGAGGCGGAAGTGGGCGAGGGTGTTGATAACCGTATCTTCTATCGCCGTGACCAACTGGCGCACGCCGACCTTGTTGCGTTTCAGATCGACCATCACGTACATCACCTGCTGACCCGGCCCGTGGTAGGTCACCTGGCCGCCGCGATCGCTCTGGACAACCGGAATATCGCCCGGCATCAGCAGGTGCTCGGCTTTGCCGGCCTGGCCCTGGGTGAACACCGGATGATGCTGCACCAGCCACAGCTCGTCCGGCGTGGTCTCGGTACGACTGTCGGTGAAGTTATGCATGGCTTGGGATACAGGCGCGTAGGGCTGCAACCCCAGCTGACGCAAAATGATCTTGTCTGGTTGCAAAAGAGTCATCGTCAGGTTACAGAAGTGGTAAAGCCATTATACCGGGCGCTCCGGCCTGCGACCAGCCTTTCGCTGACCAAAAATGCGCAACCCGGGAAGACGCTGCGCCATCCCGGGTTGATAAGCAGGGGTTTGTGCTGGAATTACAGCACCATGCGAACAATTTCAATGTTGCCTAACTCTTCGTACAGGGTTTCGACCTGCTCGATGTGCGTGGCGTTGATGGTGATGGAGACGGAATGGTAGTTGCCTTTGCTGCTCGGTTTCACCTGCGGGTTGTAATCGCCCGGCGCATGGCGCTGCACCACTTCAACTACCTGGTCAACCAGCTCCGGCTGCGCCAGGCCCATCACCTTGTAGGTAAACGAGCAAGGGAATTCGAGCAGTTCGTTCAGTTTAGTTTTTTGCATGTGCGTGCGCTCCAGAGTGCTAGCTAATCTATAAATTATAACTCCCGCCGGGGCGGGAGTTAATGTTATTCGGTATATGGGGGCGATTTCGCCCGTTTCAACCGTTAACCGAACCAGTGGTGGAACATCAGTTTGATGTAATCCACGATGCGGCTGAAGAAACCGCCTTCTTTCACTTCGTTCATCACCACCAGCGGGCGCTGGTCGATGGTTTTGCCGTCCAGCTGGAAGTTGATGCTGCCGACCACCTGGTTTTTCGCCAGCGGCGCGTGAATTTCCGGCGTGTTCAGCACGTAGCTGGCCTTCAGATCCTTCATGCGGCCGCGCGGGATGGTCAGGTAGACGTCTTTGTCCACGCCCAGCTCAACGCGATCGGCATCGCCGAACCAGACCGGCTCGGAGGCGAACTCTTTACCGACTTTCAGCGGTGCCACGGTTTCGAAGAAGCGGAAGCCCCAGGTCAGCAGTTTCTTGCTCTCGGCTTCGCGGCCTTTGTAGGTGCGGCCGCCCATCACGGCGGAGATCAGACGCATCTGACCTTCGGTTGCCGAAGCCACCAGGTTGTAACCCGCCGCGTCGGTATGGCCGGTTTTGATGCCGTCGACGTTCAGGCTGTTATCCCACAGCAGACCGTTGCGGTTCATCTGGCGGATATTGTTGAAGGTGAACTCTTTTTCTTTATAAATCGCGTACTCGTCCGGCACGTCGCGGATCAGCGCCTGGCCGATCAACGCCATGTCGCGCGCCGAGCTGTACTGGCCCTGGGCATCCAGGCCGTGTACCGTCTGGAAGTGGGTGTTCTGCAGGCCCAGCTTGTTGACGTAGGTGTTCATCAGGTTGACGAACGCGTCCTGGCTGCCGGCGACGTAGTCGGCCATCGCCACGCAGGCGTCGTTACCGGACTGCAGGTTGATGCCGCGGGTCAGTTTGGAGACCGGCACGCGATCGCCCGGCTTCAGGAACATCAGCGAGGAGCCTTTGAACACCGGGTTGCCGGTCGCCCAGGCGTCCTGGCCGACGGTGACCATATCGTCCTGGCCGATTTTACCCGCTTTCAGCGCCTGGCCGATGACGTAGCTGGTCATCATTTTGGTCAGGCTGGCCGGATCGCGACGCGCGTCGGCATTCATTTCGGCCAGCACCTTGCCGGAGTTGTAATCAATCAGGATGTACGCTTCCGCATCGATCTGCGGGACACCTGGGATCATGGTTTTGATGTTAACGTCATCGGCATGCGCGACGGAGGCTGCGCTCATTGCGATAACGGTGCCGAGTGCGATGCTTTTGATTAAGCGAAAAGAAGTTACTTGTTTCATGATCGGGACTACAACATCCGTGAAAGTAAAGTTAAAAAACGAGCCACACTATAGCAGATGCGATCCCGGCAGGCATTATCCATTCATCTGACTAATTGCGGTTAGTGACCTTTTAGCTGCAAGAAAATGTTTCAGCTAAATAACCGCTTATCAGCCGCGAATGCCCGCCGGGCTTAACGCTCAGGGTGCAGCAGTAACGAAAGACTGTTGTTGCGCCTCGCTGGCCAGGCGTTGCTGCAGCTGGGCCGCCTGCTGACGGCTGCTGAACGGGCCGAGCTGGACGCGATAAACGTTGCCGTTGGCCGCCACTTTGCCCGGTACGCCAAACTGTTGGCTCAGGCTTTGCTGCCAGCTCTGGGCGCGCTCGGCGCTGCTCAGCGCACCGACCTGCACCACGTAACCGCCGGTGGAAGAGGCGGCGGCAGCCGCGGCGCCGGCCGCGACCGGTGCGGCCACGGCGGCGGCTTCAGGTTCGGACCCTTCCAGCACGCCGGCCGGTACGGCGCTTGGCGCGCCGAGGAAACCGCTGCGGCCGCCGGTTGCGTTGCCGCCAGCGGCTGGGGCGTTGTTGTCGTCGGTGCGCAGGGTGCTGTTATCGATCGGGCGCACCGCCGCGCCGCTGGCGACCGGTGCGTCCTGTTGGGTCGGGGTGCCCATGCCGCTGGAGCCGAGATCCGGGCGCGCCGGCAGGGCGTAGCTCTGTTTCGCCACGATGGTGCCGATGGTGCCCGGGCCGCTCAGCGTACCGTCCGGCGCCACGTTGATGAAATCGACTTTGACCTTGGTGTTGTTGGACAGGTTGAGGCGATCGGCGGCGGCTTTCGACAGATCGATGATGCGGCCCTTGGTGTAAGGCCCGCGATCGTTGACGCGCACCACCAGCTGACGGCCGTTGGCCAGGTTGGTGACACGTACATAGCTAGGGATCGGCAAAGTCGGGTGCGCCGCAGTCAGGCCGTTGGGATCGAACTGCTCGCCCAGCGCGGTGGTGTTGCCGTTGGCCTCTTCGCCATACCAGGCCGCCAGGCCGGTCTGCGAGAAGTTTTGCGGATCTTTTACGATGCGGTAAGTATCGCCATTAACCTTATAATCCTGCATGTTATTAGGGTTATAGGGTTCATATTGAGGCTCGACGCCACCGATTTCCACCACCGGGCCGTTGTATGGCTGCTGTGGCGCCTGCTGTTCCGTGGTCGGGGCGGTACAGGCGGAGAGCAACACCGCCGCGACGCCGATCCAAAGCCATTCCTTACGCATTACTCACCTCTTATAAACTTTTAGACAGCATTTTCCGATGCGTGTGGATCGACATGATGATACCGAAACCGGCCATCAACACTATCAGCGCCGAACCCCCGTAACTGACCAGAGGCAAAGGTACGCCAACTACCGGCAAAATGCCACTGACCATACCGATGTTAACAAAGACATAAACGAACAAAATCAGCATCAAGCCGCCGACCATCACGCGGCCGAAGGTGGTTTGCGCCTTGGCGGCGATCACCAGCCCGCGAATGATCACCAGCAGATAGAGCGCCAGCAGCACCAACACCCCGATCAGCCCCAGCTCTTCGGCCAACACGGCGAAGATAAAGTCGGTATGGCGTTCCGGCAGGAACTCCAGCTGCGACTGGGTACCGTGCAACCAGCCCTTGCCGGACAGGCCGCCGGAGCCGATGGCGATCTTCGACTGAATGATGTGGTAGCCGGCGCCGAGCGGATCGCTTTCCGGATCGAGCAGCATCATCACGCGGTCGCGTTGATAACCGTGCATCAGGAAGAACCACAGCACCGGGATAAAGGCCGCCAGCGCGACGGCGGCGACGGCGATCAGTTTCCAGCTCATGCCCGACAGGAACAGCACGAACAGGCCGGAGGCGGCGATCAGGATCGAGGTGCCCAGATCCGGCTGTGCGGCCACCAGCAGCGTTGGCAGGAAGATCAGTACCAGCGCGATGGCGGTGTTTTTCAGCGAAGGCGGGCAAACGTCGCGGTTCATAAAGCGCGCCACCATCAGCGGCACGGCGATCTTGGCGATTTCCGACGGCTGGAAGCGCACCACGCCGAGATCCAGCCAGCGCTGCGCGCCTTTACTGATCTGCCCGAAGGCGTCCACCAGGATCAGCAAAATCACGCAGAAGATATACAGATAGGGTGCCCAGCTTTCGTATACGCGCGGCGGAATTTGCGCCATGACGGCCATCACGATCAGCCCCATGACGATCTGCCCGATCTTGCGCTCCATCATGCCGATGTCCTGGCCGCTGGCGCTCCACATCACGAAGGCGCTGTAAACCAGCAAGGCCAGGATCAGCAGCAGGAACGTCGGGTCGATGTGGATTTTGGTCCAGATCGAGCCTTTTTGTTGGCTTTCAGTCATGTTCTACCTTAGTCACCTTCTACGCCAGGCGGCAGCGGGGCCTCGCTTGGCAATTGCGTATTGTTGTCGCCCAGCAGAATATGGTCGAGGATCTGGCGGGTGATGGTCCCCACCGCCGGACCGGAGCCGCCGTTTTCCAGAATGATGGCGACCGACACCGTCGGGTTGTTGAACGGCGCGAAGGCGGTCATCAGCTTGTGATCGCGCAGGTGCTCCGCCAGTTTGTGGGCATTGTAGGTTTCGTAGCCGAATACCTGTGCGGTACCCGATTTCGCCGCGGCCTTATAAGGTGCGTCCGCAAAGTACTTGCGCGCCGTCCCGTTCGGACGGTTGGCCACACCGTACATGCCGTCTTTGGCAATTTCCCAGAAGCCGGAATGAATATCGCCGATCTGCGTGTCTTCTTCCTGTTTGAACGGCACCAGCGCGCCGTTGACGCGGGTGCTCTGCAGCAGGTGCGGCGTTTTGACGGTGCCGTCGTTGATCAGGGTGTTCAGCGCTTTGGCCATCTGGATCGGCGTGGCGGTCCAGTAACCCTGGCCGATGCCCACCGGAATGGTGTCGCCCTGATACCACGGCTTTTTATAGCGCTTCAGCTTCCATTCGCGCGTCGGCATCAGGCCGGAGCGCTCTTCGGCCAGGTCGATGCCGGTGTACTGGCCGTAACCGAATTTGGTCAGCCAGCTCGACAGCCGATCGATCCCCATGTCATAGGCGACCTGATAGAAGTAGGTATCCGCGGACTCTTCCAGCGCCTTGGTGACGTTCAGGCGGCCGTGGCCCCATTTTTTCCAGTCGCGGAAGCGCTTTTCCGAGCCGGGCAGCTGCCACCAGCCGGGATCGAACACTACGGTGTTCTTGGTGATCACCCCGGCGCTGAGTGCCGATACTGCGATATAAGGCTTTACCGTCGACGCAGGCGGGTAAACCCCCTGCGTGGCGCGGTTGATCAACGGGCGATTCGGATCGTTCAGCAGCCCCTGATAATCCTTGCTGGAAATGCCGTCCACGAACAGGTTCGGATCGTAACTCGGGTTGGACACCATCGCCAGAATGGCGCCGGTGCGCGGATCGCTCACCACCACCGCGGCGCGGCTGCCGACCAGCAGCTGCTCGATATAGCGCTGCAGGTTGAGATCGAGCGTCAGGTAGACGTCCTGACCGGCGGAAGGCGGCTGCTCGTGCAATTGGCGGATCACCCGGCCGCGGTTGTTGACTTCGACCTCTTCGTAGCCGGTTTTGCCGTGCAGCGTGTCTTCGTAATAGCGTTCGATGCCCAGCTTGCCAATGTCGTGGGTCGCGGCGTAGTTGGCCAGCTTGCCGTCTTTGTCCAGGCGTTCGACGTCGCGGTCGTTGATCTTCGACACGTAGCCGGTGACGTGGGTGAGGGCGGAGCCGTAGGGGTAGTAGCGGCGCTGGTAGCCTTTCACTTCCACGCCGGGGAAGCGGAACTGATTGACCGCAAAGCGGGCGACCTGCACTTCGGTCAGCGCGGTTTTCACCGGAATGGAGACGAAACGGCGCGAACGCTTGCGCTCTTTTTCGAAGTTGGTGATGTCGTCGTCGGTCAGATCGACCACCGTGCGCAGCGCCTGCAGCGTGGCTTTGAGATCGTCAACCTTCTCCGGCATCAGCTCCAGCTGATAAATGGTGCGGTTGAGCGCCAGCGGCGTGCCGTTGCGATCGTAGATAATGCCGCGGCTGGGCGCGATGGGCACCAGCTTGATGCGGTTTTCGTTGGAGCGGGTGCGGTAATCCTCGACGCGGACCACTTGCAGATTATACAGGTTGGCGATCAGGATGCCGGACAGCACCAGGATGACCAAGAACGCCACCAGGGCGCGGCGTACAAACAGGGCGGATTCAGCCGTATAGTCGCGAAAAGGGTTACGTTCTATTTTCATCCCGCTGCTTTATTTCACTCTGTCACGGTCACCACCGGCTATTCCCGGTGGTAAGGATGATTTGTAGTAATACTCCAGGCGCGGTAGAGGCTTTCGGCCACCAGGACGCGCACCAAAGGATGCGGCAGTGTCAGCGGAGACAGTGACCAGCTCTGCTCGGCAGCGGCTTTGCAGGCGGGCGCCAACCCTTCCGGGCCGCCGATCAGCAAGCTGACGTTGCGGCCATCCTGCTTCCAGCGCTCAAGCTGCTGCGCCAGCTGCGGCGTTTCCCACGGCGTGCTTGGGATATCCAGCGTAACGATGCGGTTGCCTTTGCCCACCGCCGCCAGCATCTGCTCGCCTTCTTTGTCCAGAATGCGCTTGATGTCGGCGTTTTTGCCGCGTTTGCCCGCCGGGATCTCGGTCAGCTCAAACGGCATATCTTTGGGAAAACGGTGCAGGTAATCCATAAAGCCGGTTTGCACCCAGTCTGGCATTTTGGTGCCGACCGCCACCAATTGCAGTTTCACCGCTTAACTCCAGAGTTTTTCCAGCTCGTACAGGCGACGGCTCTCTTCCTGCATCACGTGCACGATCACTTCGCCCAGATCGACCACGATCCAGTCGGAGGCCTCCTGGCCTTTCATGCCGTACAGTTCCATGCCTGCGGCACGGGATTCCTGCACCACGTGGCTGGCGATCGACATCACGTGGCGTGTCGAGGTGCCGGTGCAGATGATCATGCAATCGGTGATGCTGGATTTGCCCTGGACGTCCAGAGCGATAATGTCTTGGCCTTTCAGGTCATCGATTTTATCGATGACGAAATCTTGGAGCGCTTTACCTTGCAAAGGTTCCCCCTCGGGTGTGTTCTGTTCAGTCGACTGCGGCGGGCAAAGTGCGCGCGCCGCGGCGTAACCGGATAATGGTTTCGGCAGGCTGCCGCTGAAAGCCAGCTAACTGGTGACTGCCCGGCCAGCTAAGGTTTCCGGGGTTTTCAGCGGATACCTGAAAAATAGCGGCGCAGTATATCACGCACCTTTCGCTAGCGATATAAACCCTGCAACTCGATATAGCGCTGCACCGGACGTGGCAGCAGATCGTCGCAGTTGAGGCCCTGATGGCGGCGCTGGCGGATCTCGGTGGCGGAAATTTCCAGCTCCGGCGTATCGGCCAAATAGATATGGCCGTGCGGGCGAAGGCTGAGCAGCGCCGGGTCGGCGGTGCGATGGCGTTCCAGCCACTGCTGCAGCTCCGGCGTGTCCATGCGATCGTTATAGCCCGGTCGCGCCAGCACCAGCAGGTGGCAGACGTCCAGCAGCGCCTGCCAGCGATGCCATTTATGCAGCGTCAGCAGTGAGTCCTGGCCAATAATAAACGCCAGCGGCTGGGCGGCGCCACGCTCTTTACGAATCGTTTCCAACGTCTCGATGGTGTAGGAGGGGGTGGTGCGGTGCAGCTCGCGATCGTCGACCGCAAACAGCGGGTTGCCGGCGATCGCCAGCTCGACCATCTTCAGGCGCTGCTGCGCATTGGCCTCCGGCTGCGGCCGGTGCGGCGGCACGTGGTTAGGCAGCAGCGTGACGCGATTCAGGCCCACTTCGGCGGCCAGCGCCTCCACTGGCCGCAGGTGGCCGTAGTGGATCGGGTCAAAGGTGCCGCCGAACAGCGCGTGCAATACGGTGGGGTGTTCCGGATTAGTGGGCATCGCTAAAACTCGTGGCCAGGGGTTTGCCGCACAGCAGCATCGACAGGGTTTCCAGTTCCGGCCAGACCGACTGGCCATAGTCCTGCTTGAGGGTCAGCTCGATTTGCGTCAGCAGCTGTACCGCCTGCTGCAGCTGGGGGCCGGACAGGCGTTGCAACGCCTGGGTTACCAGCGGGCGGCGGTTCTGCCAGACCTTGTGCTGATCGAACAGCGTGCGCAGCGGCGCTGAGGCCATGCGGCGCTGCAGCGTCAGCAGCAGCAGCAGTTCGCGCTGCAGGGTGCGCAGCAGGATCACCGGCTCCACGTCCTCTTGCTGCAGCTGCTGCAAGATATGCCAGGCGCGCTTGCTCTTGCCGGCCAGCAGGGCATCCAGCCAGTGGAACGGCGTGAAGTGGGCGGCGTCGTTCACCGCCTGTTCGACGCGTGGTAGCGTCAGCTTGCCGTCCGGGTGCAGCAGCGACAGCCGCTCCAGCGCCTGCGACAGCGCCAGCAGGTTGCCTTCATAGCAGTAGCACAGCAGCTGATTGGCGGCGTCGTCCAGCTCCAGCTTCATCGCCTTGGCGCGCGTGGCGACCCAGCGCGGCAGCTGCGCCTGTTCCGGCGTCTGGCAACTGACGAGGGCGCCGTGCGGGCTGAGTGCCTTGAACCAGGCGCTGTTTTCCTGTGCTTTGGTGAGGCGCGGGCCGCGCAGGATCAGCAGAATATCCTCGTGCAGCAGCGTGGCGAGCTTGGTGAGCTGTTCGCCGATCGGCGCCGTCGGGCCGTTTTCCGGGAAGATCAGCAGCAGCGTCTGGCGGCTGGCGAACAGGCTCATCGCCTGGCAGATGCCGAAGATGGCGTCCCAGTCGGTATGGGCGTCGAGGGAAATGCTGTAGTGCTCGCTGAACTGCTGCTGTTGCGCGGCCTGCCGGAGCAGATCCTGGCTTTCCTGCAGCAGCAGCGGTTCATTGCCGCTCAATAAATAACAAGCGCGCAGCCCCTCTCGGAGCTGCGCGGCAAGTTGTTCCGGATAAATGCGGATCATTGTGCGGTTTGGCTTGCCGCTCGTTCGCCGGCGGCAGCGGCTTTCTGCCGGTTCTCTTCTTCCGCCGCATGCACGGTCAGCAGTTTGCGCACCAGCTGTTGCGCCGCCTGCTCGCGCATTTCCTGGCGAATGATATCCTGCTCGGAATCTTTGGCCAGCGCGGTCAGCGGGTTGTCGAAGAAGGAACGGAACACTTTCACCGACAGCGGATACAGATCATGGCCCGGGATCAGCACCTGCGCCTGCACGGTCAGCACCAGCTGATACTCGGCGGTTTTACCGTCCTGGAAGATCGAAGCGGTATCCTGGCTTTCCGTTGCGCCAAGGATGCGCAGGGAAGGCACGTCTTTACGCTTCGGATCGCTGACGATGGTCACGTCGTTCAGGCGCAGCTGCTCACGTACCGAGCGCGTCAACGGGCCGTAAGGGTCGGCGCTGTCCAGGATCAGCGTTTTCATTTCATTCGGCACCTGCGTGGTGCCACGCAGGTGAAAACCGCAGCCGGCGGTGACCAGCACCGCCAACCCCAGCAACAGCGTCAGAATACGTTGTCGCACAACTCCTCCTTGTGTTAACCCACAACCAGGTTAAGCAGTTTGCCCGGAACGTAGATCACTTTGCGAATCGTGACGCCGTCCAGATATTTAGCCACCAGATGCTCCTCGGCAGCGCGCGCGCGCACCTGCTCTTCGGTCGCATCGGCCGATACGGTGATTTTAGCGCGAACCTTGCCGTTCACCTGCACCACCACCAGCTTGGAGTCCTCGACCATCGCCTGCTCGTCGGCAACCGGCCATGGCGCGGTGTCCACGTCGCCTTCGCCGCCCAGCGCCTGCCACAGGGTGAAGCACACGTGCGGGGTGAACGGATACAGCATGCGAACCACGGCCAGCAGCGTTTCCTGCAGCAGCGCGCGATCCTGCTCGCTCTCCTGCGGCGCGCGGGCCAGCTTGTTCATCAACTCCATCACGGCGGCGATCGCGGTGTTGAAGGTTTGACGGCGGCCGATATCGTCGGTCACCTTGGCGATGGTTTTGTGCAGATCGCGGCGCAGCGCTTTCTGATCTTCGTTCAGCGCCGCCACGTCGAGCGGCTGTACCGCGCCTTTTTCCACGTGATCGTAGGCCAGTTTCCACACGCGTTTCAGGAAGCGGTTAGCCCCTTCCACGCCGGATTCCTGCCACTCCAGCGTCATTTCTGCCGGTGAAGCGAACATCATGAACAGACGCACGGTGTCCGCGCCGTATTTTTCCACCATTTCCTGCGGATCGATGCCGTTGTTCTTCGACTTCGACATTTTGCTCATGCCAGCATAGACCAGTTCACGGCCTTGCGGATCGGTGGCCTTGATGATGCGGCCCTTGTCGTCGCGCTCGACGGTGGCGTCAACCGGGGATACCCAGACGCGCTCGCCGCTGTTGCCGGTGTAGTAGAAGGCGTCGGCCAGCACCATGCCCTGACACAGCAGGCGCTTGGCCGGCTCGTCGGAATCCACCAGGCCGGCATCGCGCATCAGCTTGTGGAAGAAGCGGAAGTACATCAGGTGCATGATGGCATGTTCGATGCCGCCGATATATTGATCGACCGGCAGCCAGTAGTTGGCGGCGGCCGGATCCAGCATACCCTGGTCATACTGCGGGCAGGTGTAGCGCGCATAGTACCAGGAAGACTCCATAAAGGTGTCGAAGGTGTCGGTTTCGCGCAGTGCCGGCTGGCCGTTGACGGTGGTCTTCGCCCACTCGGGATCGGCCTTGATCGGGCTGGTAATGCCGTCCATGACCACGTCTTCCGGCAGGATCACCGGCAGCTGGTCTTCCGGCGTCGGCATCACGGTGCCGTCTTCCAGCGTCACCATCGGGATTGGCGCGCCCCAGTAACGCTGGCGGGAGACGCCCCAGTCGCGCAGACGGTAGTTGACCTTGCGCTGGCCCACGCCCTTGGCGACCAGTTTGTCGGCGACGGCGTTGAAGCCCGCTTCATTGTCCAGGCCGTCGAATTCGCCGGAGTTGAACAGCGCGCCTTTGTCGGTCATCGCTTCGGCGCTCACGTCAGGCCGGCTGCCGTCGAGGTTCAGGATCACCGGTTTGATCGGCAAATCGTATTTGGTGGCGAATTCCCAGTCGCGCTGGTCGTGCGCCGGTACCGCCATCACGGCGCCGGTGCCGTATTCCATCAGCACGAAGTTGGCGACCCACACCGGCAGCTGCTCGCCGCTCAGCGGATGGACCACGAACAGGCCGGTCGGCATGCCTTTCTTCTCCATCGTCGCCATGTCGGCTTCGGCAACTTTGGTGTTGCGGCATTCGTCGATGAAGTCGGTCAGCGCCGGGTTGTTGCGCGCGCCCTGTTGCGCCAGCGGGTGGCCCGCGGCCACCGCCACGTAGGTGGCGCCCATGAAGGTGTCGGGACGGGTGGTGTATACCGTCAGCTTCTCTTCGCTGTCCGCCACGGCGAAGGTGATTTCCACGCCTTCCGAGCGGCCAATCCAGTTGCGCTGCATGGTTTTCACCTGCTCCGGCCAGCTTTCAAGCGTGTCCAGATCGTTCAGCAGCTGATCGGCGTAGGCGGTGATTTTGATGAACCACTGTGGGATCTCTTTACGCTCGACCTTGGTATCGCAGCGCCAGCAGCAGCCGTCGATAACCTGTTCGTTGGCCAGCACGGTCAGATCGTGCGGGCACCAGTTCACCGCCGAGGTCTTCTTGTAGACCAGGCCTTTTTCATACAGCTTGGTGAAGAACCACTGCTCCCATCGGTAGTATTCCGGCTGGCAGGTGGCGATTTCGCGATCCCAGTCGTAGCCGAAGCCCAGCAGTTTCAACTGGTTCTTCATGTATTCGATATTGTCGTAGGTCCACGGGGCCGGTGCGGTGTTGTTTTTCACCGCCGCGCCTTCCGCCGGCAGGCCGAACGCATCCCAGCCGATCGGCTGCAGTACGTTTTTGCCCAGCATGCGCTGATAGCGCGAGATCACGTCGCCGATAGTGTAGTTACGAACGTGGCCCATGTGCAGTCGGCCGGACGGGTAAGGCAGCATGGATAGGCAGTAGTACTTTTCCTTGCTGTCGTCTTCGGTAACCTTGAAAGTCTGCTTCTCTTGCCAGTGAAGCTGTACGTTCGATTCTATGTCTTCTGGACGGTATTGCTCTTGCATGGCGGCCGGTGGTCCTGTAGGTGTAAACCGTTGCCCCGGGCAGAGGCAACGCAATGAACATATAGTATTCGTAGATCCGCATAGCATAGCTGATAAGACCTCCCGGCAACAACTCCAAGCGCCCGCCTCGGCGCATTTAAAAAAAACGCCGCCATGACGCGGCTCACAACCTGCGGATCCCGCGTCTTGCCAAGTGACATCAGTCATTTACGGCTAAAATAAGAACAAGTAGCTTAGGGGTAACCCTACAGCCAAGTCCGGCGCAGCGTTTAATCGAGGAGAGTCTATGAACAAGGTTGCTCAGTATTACCGCGAATTGGTGGCATCGCTGACCGAACGTCTGAAAGACGGCGAACGCGATATCGACGCACTGGTGGCCAGCGCGGAGCGGCGGTTGAACGAGGCCGAAGATCTGACCCGCGACGAGGTGCGGCAGGTGACGCAGGCGGTGCGGCGCGATCTGGAAGAGTTCGCTCGCAGCTACCAGGAGAGCCGGGACGAGTTTACCGACAGCGTGTTTATGCGGGTGATCAAAGAGAGCCTGTGGCAGGAGCTGGCGGATATCACCGACAAAACCCAGTTGGAGTGGCGCGAGGTGTTCAAGGATGTCAGCCACCACGGCGTTTACCACAGCGGTGAAGTGGTGGGGCTGGGCAATCTGGTGTGCGAGCAGTGCCACTACCACCTGGCGTTCTACACGCCGGAGGTGTTGCCGCTCTGCCCGAAATGCGGTCACGACCAGTTCCAGCGCCGGCCGTTTGAACCTTGATGATGCTCCCCGCCAGGGCGGGGAACGCTAAGGCTGGCGTTTAACGGAACAGTTTCTTCAGCAGGTTGCTGAGGAACCCACCGCTGACGGTTGCCGGGGCGACTTGCGCCTGCGCCGGTGCGCTGGCCGGCACGGCGACGCCGGCCGGGACTTTCTGCGCGACCGCGATGCGGCTGTCCTGCGCGGCTTTCTCCGCCGCTTCCGGGCCGTAGGCGAAGCCTTCCGCCAGTACGAATTCCACGTCGGTGATACCGATAAAGCCCAGGAACAGCTTCACGTACGGCGTGATCAGATCCGTCGGCGTGTCGGCGTGGATGCCGCCGCGGCTGGAGATGACGATCGCTTTCTTACCCGTCACCAGCCCTTCGGCGCCGGCGGAGGTATAGCGGAACGTCTGGCCGGCGCGGGCGATTAGATCGAAGTAGATCTTCAGCTGCGTCGGGATGTTGAAGTTGTACATTGGGGCGCTGATGATCAGCGTGTCGTGCGACTTCAGTTCGGCAATCAGCTCATCGGACAGCGCCAGGGTGCTTTGCTGGTGCGGCGTCAGCGGCTTGTCGCCGGCGGTAAAACCGGCCATCACTTCGCCATCCAGCTCCGGCAGGGTCGGGTTGGCCAAATCGCGCACGGTGAACCTGTCTTCAGGGTGAGTTTCACGCCATTGTTCAACAAAAAAATCGACTAATTTTCCAGACTGGGAATACTCACCCAGAATGCTTGATTTCAGGACCAGTACGCGGCTCATTGGCTTATCTCCAGGCGAAGTCTAATCGGTAACGATGTCAGTCGGTGTAAACGCATGGTAGAGGCAAGCCAGGAACAGTGATAGCGCAAAAATTCGCTGAGTTAAATCAAAAAACTTGAATGAGGGGCGCGAGCGCGCCCCGATGGGATCAATAACGCGCTACGCGCTCGGCCAGCAGATCGATAAAGCCTTCGCGGTTGATGCCGGTCAGCACTTCCACGTTGGCCGCGTTGCCGGTTTGCTGGAAATAGTCCACCACCGTCATGCCGACGGTGTATTCCCCTTTGGTTTCCACTCCGACCCAGCGCTCTACGCCGGTGAACAGCTGCGGTGCCAGCAGCCAGGCGATGGTGCAGGGATCGTGCATTGCCGCGCCGGGCAGGCCGCGCGGATGGCTGAGGTACAGCGGCAGGTAAAAATCGAGCATCTCCGCGACCGCCTGGGCGACCGGGTTGTCTATCTGGCGAATGCGCTCGATATCCTGTGGCAACACCAGCGCCTGATGGGTGACGTTCAGCCCGGCCATGGTCAGCGGTACGCCAGATTTCAGCACCATTTCGGCGGCTTCGGGATCGACGAAGATGTTGAACTCCGCGACCGGCGTGGTATTGCCGGCGTTCATGCCGCCGCCCATAAATACGATGCGTTCGATGCGGCTTTTCAGCTCGGCATACTGGGCCAGCAGCAGGGCGATGTTGGTCATCGGGCCGGTCACCACCAGGGTCATTGGCTGCGGGCTGGCGCGCAGCAGGTCGGCGATCAGCTCGACGGCGCCGCGGGGATCGGGTTTGATTGTCGGCGTTGGCAGGTGGGTGTTGCCCATGCCGGTTTTGCCGTGGACATGCTCGGCGATCACCAGTTCGCGCATCAGCGGGCCACCGGCGCCGGCGGCGACCGGAATGTCCTCGCGCTGCATCAGGGTCAACAGGCCCAGCGCGTTATGCAGGGTTTTCTCCGGCGTCTGGTTGCCGGCGGAAGTGGTGATGGCTTTGACGTCCAGCTCCGGCGAACGCAGCGCCATGGCCAGCGCGATGGCGTCGTCGAGGCCGGGATCGCAATCGATGATAATAGGGCGGGGCATGTTCTTTCTCCTCTGTTTGTTATGCTGCGAGCATCGGCTCAAAACCGGGGAGACACAAGCGCTTTTAGTGCCGGGAGAGAGGATGCGCCCCTGACGGGGCGCATGGATGGGGCATTTAGTGCAGGATCTTGGCCAGGAAGTCCTTGGCGCGATCGGACTCGGGGTTGTTGAAGAAATCGTCTTTGTTGCGGTCTTCGACGATTTTGCCTTCGTCCATGAAGATCACCCGATTCGCCACCTTACGGGCGAAGCCCATTTCGTGGGTCACCACCATCATGGTCATGCCTTCATTCGCCAGCTCGACCATCACGTCCAGCACTTCGTTGATCATTTCCGGATCGAGCGCCGAAGTCGGTTCATCGAACAGCATGGCGATCGGATCCATGCACAGCGCGCGGGCGATGGCGACGCGCTGCTGCTGGCCGCCGGACAGCTGACCGGGGAACTTGTTGGCATGGGCGGAGAGGCCGACGCGCTCCAGCAGCTTCAGGCCCTTCTCGCGCGAGGCGGCCTTGTCGCGCTTGAGCACTTTCACCTGTGCCAGCGTCAGGTTGTCGATGATAGACAGGTGCGGGAACAGCTCAAAGTGTTGGAACACCATGCCGACCTTGGAACGCAGCTGCGCCAGGTTGGTTTTCTTGTCGTTGACCGGCGTGCCGTTCACCAGGATGTCGCCCTGCTGGATCGGCTCGAGGCCGTTGACGGTTTTGATCAGGGTAGACTTGCCGGAGCCTGAAGGACCGCAGACGACGACCACTTCGCCTTTTTTCACTTCGGTGGTGCAATCGGTCAACACCTGAAAGTGACCGTACCACTTAGAAACATTTTTCAGGGATATCATCAAACAGTCCTTTTCTTCAAATAGCTTACCAGCGCCGAGGCGGCAAGGCTGATAACAAAATAGACAAAGCCGGCGAACAGGATCATTTCAACCTGGGTGCCGTCGCGTTCGCCGATGGTCGACGCGGTGCGGAAGAAGTCGGCCAGGCTCAGTACGTAAACCAGCGAGGTATCCTGGAACAGGACGATGCCCTGGGTCAGCAGCAGCGGCACCATGGCGCGGAACGCCTGCGGCAGGATCACCAGCCGCATGGATTGCCAGTGGGTCATGCCCAGCGCCAACGCGGCGGAGGATTGGCCGCGCGAGATGCTGATAATGCCGGCGCGGATGATTTCCGAGTAATAGGCCGCTTCAAACAGGGAAAAGGCTACCATAGCCGAGATCAGGCGAATATCGGTTTTCGGTGATAAGCCTAGAACCTGTTGTAATAAGCTTGGAACCACCAGATAGAACCACAGCAGCACCATCACCAGCGGCACCGAGCGGAACAGGTTGACGTACAGGGTGGCGAACCAGCTGATCGGTTTGAACGGCGACAGACGCATCACCGCCAGCACGGTGCCCCACAGAATGCCGACCACGATGGCGGTCACGGTGATCTTCAGCGTGATCGCCATGCCCTGTAACAGAAACGGGAAGCTTGGGACGATCGACGCCCAGTCAAATTCGTACATTATTTACTCCCCAGGTTGCCAGGCAACTGCACTTTCTTTTCGACCAGACGCATCAACAGCATGATAACGGCGTTGATGCCGATATAAGCCAGCGTGATGGCGGTAAAGGATTCATAGGCGTGTGCGGAGTAATCCAACAGCTTGCCGGCCTGCGCGGCCATGTCCACCAGCCCGATGGTGGAGGCGATGGCGGAGTTTTTGACCAGGTTGAGCATTTCCGAGGTCATCGGCGGCACGATCACCCGGTAGGCGTTCGGCAGCAGCACGTAGCGGTAGGTTTGCGGCAGCGTCAGGCCCATCGCCAGCCCGGCGGCTTTCTGGCCGCGCGGCAGGGACTGGATGGCGGCGCGCACCTGCTCGCAGACGCGGGCGGCGGTAAACAGCCCCAGACAGAGCATGGAGGAGACGAAGAACTGCACGTTGGGATCCAGCTCGCTTTTAAACCAGGTGCCGATATTGGCCGGCAACAGCTCGGGGATCACCAGATACCAGGTAAAGAATTGCACGATCAGCGGCACGTTGCGGAACAGTTCGACGTAACAGGTGCCGAGGGCGGAAAGAAAGCGGTTGGGTACGGTACGCAAGATACCGAACAGCGAACCGACGAAGAAAGCGATAATCCATGCACAGACGGAGAGGGCCACCGTGACCTGAAAGCCGGACCAGATCCAGCCGAGGTAAGTGGTGTTCCCAAACGGGGCCTGCTGCAGGAAGATACCCCAGTTCCAATCTATTGACATAACAAACTCCGGTAAACGGGCGCAGAGCGCCGAAGATTGATGACCTGCTGAGCGCCGATCGCCGCGCGGCCAGTCTGGCTGGCTTGTTGTGTGCGGATGTCGGTGATGCGCGTTGGGGAAAATGAGGGCGGGGAACGGCCACCCTCATTCCTGTCTGTCCCAGTCATCAACTGGGCCGGTTTGGCCTGGCGGCCGCCCCGGCTTTTGTTCTATTTAGTTCAACGCTTTGTCGTTAGGCTCTTTGAACAGCTGCTTCATGTCGTCCGACAGTTCGAAGTTCATGTTGAGGTTTTTCGGTGGAATAGGCTGCTTGAACCATTTGTCAAACCACTTGGCCGCTTCACCGGAGGTTTGCGCCTGGGCGATGGTGTCATCGACCAGCTTTTTGAACTCAGGATCGTCTTTGCGCAGCATGCAGCCGTAGGCTTCTTTCGACTGCGGCGTGCCGATGATTTCCCACTGATCCGGCTTCTTGGCCTTGGCGCGCTCGCCCGCCAGCAGGGCGTCGTCCATCATGAAGGCCACTGCGCGGCCGCTTTCTAGGGTGCGGAAGGAGTCGCCGTGGTCTTTGGCGCTGATGATGCGCATGTTCATTTTGTCGCTGTCGTTCAGTTTGTTCAGCAGCACTTCGGAGGTGGTGCCGGAGGTGACCACTACCGGTTTGCCGGCCAGGTCTTTAAAGTCTTTGATGTCGGAGCCTTTCTTCACCAGCAGACGGGTACCGACCACGAAAATGGTGTCGGAGAAGGCGGCCTGTTTTTGGCGCTCGAGGTTATTGGTGGTGGAGCCGCACTCGAAGTCATAGGTGCCGTTTTGCAGCAGCGGGATGCGGTTCTGCGAGGTAATCGGCAGCATTTTCACCTGCAGATTCGGTGCATTAAGCTTTTTCTTAACAGCTTCAACGATTTGGTTGGAGTAGTCCTGAGAGTAGCCCACAACTTTTTGTTGGTTGTCGTAGTAGGAAAAGGGCACTGACGATTCGCGGTGGCCGACAACGATCACGCCGTTGTCTTTGATTTTTTTCAGCGTACCGGTCAGGTCTTCCGCATGCGCCACGCTACCTGCCATACCGAGCAGCAGTAACGATAACGCCAATTTACGCATTTGCATGGTCCAACTCCTTTGCTGTTGTGGTGGCTCTGACTAAAGAGCGTCAGGTTAAATCGACTATTTATTGCTCAGTTTATAAAGATAGTCTTAGAACAGATCGCCGTTAAAAAATAACCGATTGTGAATACCTTGAAACTAAAATGTTTCATTTTTTGAGACGCCGCGCGCACCAAATCAATGCAACAAAATGCCGACGCACCCGAGCGGTGCGTTCGATGCACCCAAAATGTGCGCAGGTGCGACAAAACGTCAGCAAAAGTAAACCGGCGCGCGATGTCGCAGTGGATAAAGCAAGGAGTGTGCCAGCCGCGTTGATTTAACGGCTTTTTCTGACCAGGGTGGGGATAGTGACGGGAACGCGGGGCGCGGCGGGCGCGCCCCGGCGAAGAGGACTATTTACGGCGCAGGCCCAACATCAGCGCCCAGCCGCCCAGCAGCAGGGTGATCACCCACAGCGGCGTGGCGCCGAAGCGCGCGTAAGGCGTGACGCCGGTGGTCGGTGTGACCTTCACTTCGAGCACCTGGCGGGTGAACTGCGGGATCTCGGCGATCACCTCGCCGTTCGCGTCCACCGCGGCGGTGACGCCGTTATTGGTGCTGCGCAGCAACGGCCGGCCCAGCTCCAGCGCCCGCATGCGCGCCATCTGGAAGTGCTGCCACGGGCCGATCGAGTGGCCAAACCAGGCATCGTTGGAGATGGTCAGCAGGAAATTGGTGTCCGGGCGGAAGTTATCGCGCACCTGCTGGCCCAGCACGATTTCGTAGCAGATGGCCGCCGTCAGGTTGTAGCCGCGCACGCTGAGCTGCGGCTGCACGTAGTCGCCGCGGCTGAAGGAGGACATCGGCAGGTCGAAGAACGGCGCCAACGGCCGCAGCAGCGTCTCCAGCGGCACGAACTCGCCGAACGGCACCAGGTGGTGCTTGTTGTAGCGATCCTTGGCCGGGTAGCTGTACGGCGTCGGTTCGCCGAGCACGATGGCGCTGTTGTAGATCTGCTGGCCCTGCGGCGTGGCACGCACGTCGACGATGCCGGTGATCAGGCTGCTGTTCTTCGCCCGCATCAGGTCGTCCATCATGGTCAGGAAGCCGTTTTGGTTGGCTTCATAATCCGGGATGGCGGACTCCGGCCAGATGACGATCGGCGCCTTGCCCACGTACGGGCGGGTTTCGTCCAGATAGGTTTGCAGCGTGCTGACCAGCGCTTTCGGATCCCATTTCATCGACTGGGCGATGTTGCCTTGCACCATGGCGACGTTCACCGCTTTCTCCGGCTGCGGCGTAAACCACTGCAGCTGGCGTAGCGGCCACGGCAACAGCAGCAGCGCGGCGGCGATGATGGCAGCCGACAGGCGGCGCTGGTTGACGGCGTACACCAGCAGGCCGGCGATGGCCATCAGCACAAAGGTGATGGCGTCGACGCCCAGCAGCGGCGCGATGCCCTTCAACGGGCCGTTGATCTGGCTGTAGCCGAACTGCAGCCACGGGAAGCCGGTCAGCACCCAGCTGCGCAGGAATTCGGTCACCTGCCACAGCGCCGGCGCGGCGATGGCCAGCCGCCACCAGCGGGTGGTCGGCCACAGGCGCGTCAGCAGCCCGGCGAACAGCCCGGTATACAGCGACAGGTAAGCGGCGAGCAGCACCACCAGGAAGACGTTGACGGCGAATGGCATGCCGCCGAAGTCGGCGATGCTGACATACACCCAGTTGATGCCGGTGCCGAACAGCCCGAAGCCCCAGATAAAGCCGAGCAGGGCGGACTGTTTGGTGGTGCGATTGAGGGTAACGGCCAGCAGGCCGAACAGGGAGACGATGGCCGCGGGCCAGAAGTCGTAGGGCGAGAACGCCAGCGTCCCGCCGGCACCTGACAACAGCGCCAGCAGGGCGCGAACCCGCTGGCGTTCAAGTAATGAGGCTTTAGCCATGTTGGATTTAATCTTCCAGTTTCGGTGGTGGAGAATCGTCCGGAATTTTTACATGAACCTGGATAATACGTCGACTGTCGGCCATGGCAACTTTAAATAGGTAACCTTCGATTTCAATGGTTTCCCCGCGCGCCGGCAGGTGGCCGAAGGCCTGCATCACCAGGCCGCCGATGGTATCGACCTCGTCGTCGCTGAAATGGGTGCCGAAGGCTTCGTTGAAGTCTTCGATCGGGGCCAGCGCGCGCACGGTGTACATGTGGCGGCTGAGCTGGCGGATATCCAGATCGTCTTCGTCGTCGTATTCGTCTTCGATCTCGCCGACGATCAGTTCCAGAATGTCTTCGATGGTGACCAGGCCGGATACGCCGCCGAATTCGTCAATGACGATCGCCATGTGATAGCGCTGGGAGCGGAACTCTTTCAGCATCCGGTCGACGCGCTTGCTTTCCGGCACCACCACCGCGGTGCGCAGCACCTTGTCGATGCTGAACGGCTCGGAGTCTGCGCGCATGAACGGCAGCAGATCCTTGGCCATCAGGATGCCTTCGATGTGATCTTTGTCTTCGCTGATCACCGGGAAGCGAGAGTGGGCGGAGTCGATAATCACGTCCAGGCACTCTTCCAGCGTCTGGTTGCGCTTGAGCGTCACCATCTGGGAGCGGGGGATCATGATGTCGCGCACGCGCTGCTCGGCGATATCCATCACGCCTTCCAGCATGTCGCGGGTATCGGGATCGATCAGGTCGTTTTGTTCGGAATCACGGATCAGCTCGACCAGATCGCCACGGTTTTTGGGCTCGCCGTGGAACAGCTGGTTAAGGATAAGAGTAAAGAACCCCTTCTTGGGACTGGGGCTGTCATTGCTTTGTGAATGGTCGTCGCTCATGGCGTTTTCGTTACTGTCACTCATGTCAGAGTTAAGGGGCGTCAGCGACAGCCCCGCAGGGGGCTGTGAGGTAAACGGCTGACGTCAGACGGGGTCTTTTTCCGCCAGGTACGGATCAGGATAGCCCAGTCCGTGCATGATTTCGGTTTCCAAAGACTCCATTTCTTCGGCTTCATCGTCTTCGATGTGGTCATACCCTAGCAGATGAAGACTGCCGTGGACAACCATATGCGCCCAGTGGGCCTCCAGCGCCTTGCCTTGCTCAATCGCTTCCTGCTCAACCACCTGGCGGCAGATGATCAGATCGCCGAGCAGCGGCAGCTCGATGCCCGGCGGGGCCTCGAACGGGAAAGAGAGTACGTTGGTCGGCTTGTCTTTGCCGCGGTAGGTCAGGTTCAGCTCGTGGCTTTCCGCTTCGTCTACCAGACGCACGGTCACCTCGGCCTCTTCCTGAAATTGCGGCAGCACGCCTTCCAGCCAGCGCTGGAAGGTGGCCTCATCCGGCAGGCCTTCGCTGCTTTCACAGGCAATCTGCAGATCCAAAATCACCTGACTCATGGTGTCTCCTGCTCGGAGGCGGCGAGCGCCTCGCGCTTACGTTGTTCGGCAATCGCGTCTTTGCGTTTCTGCTCGGCCGCTTCCCAGGCCTCATAGGCGATGACTACGCGGGCCACCACCGGGTGGCGCACCACGTCTTCGCTGTGGAAGAAGTTGAAGCTCAGCTCCTCCACGTCCGACAGCACTTCCACCGCGTGGCGCAGGCCGGATTTCTGGTTGCGCGGCAGGTCTATCTGGGTGACGTCGCCGGTGATAACCGCCTTCGAGTTGAAGCCGATGCGCGTCAGGAACATCTTCATCTGTTCGATGGTGGTGTTCTGGCTCTCATCCAGAATGATAAAGGCGTCGTTCAGCGTACGGCCGCGCATATAGGCCAGCGGCGCGACTTCGATCACGTTGCGCTCGATGAGCTTCTCCACGCGCTCGAAGCCCAGCATTTCGAACAGGGCGTCGTACAGCGGGCGCAGGTAAGGATCGACCTTCTGGCTCAGATCGCCGGGCAGGAAGCCCAGCTTTTCGCCGGCTTCGACCGCAGGGCGGGTCAGCAGAATGCGGCGAATTTCCTGGCGCTCCAGCGCATCTACCGCGGCGGCGACCGCCAGGTAGGTTTTGCCGGTGCCCGCCGGGCCGATGCCGAAGGTGATGTCGTGATCGAGAATGTTGGCGATGTACTGCGCCTGGTTAGGCGT
The DNA here is from genome assembly GCF_024160145.1 of Serratia nevei. Classification (GTDB taxonomy): domain Bacteria; phylum Pseudomonadota; class Gammaproteobacteria; order Enterobacterales; family Enterobacteriaceae; genus Serratia; species Serratia nevei_A. The sequence continues at coordinate 109,890 of NZ_JAMYWQ010000009.1, read as the reverse complement.
ACGCGGTTTCACCATGCCGCGCTTGGTTTTGATAGTGACCGCCTTGCCGTAATCCGGCACGCTGTCGGCCACCTGTACCAACACCCGGCTCTCTTTGATAGCCAGGTGGATTTGCTCTGGGTCGATATCCGGGATCACGCCGCGAATCGGCGCGGTATCCACGTACAGATGGCGCAGGATATCGGCGGCGGCGACCACGCACAGGTTCTTGCCGACCAGCTTGAAACGGTTGTCGCGGCGATTGATTTCAATGCCCAATCGGCGCTCGAGTTGCTTGATGTTGTCATCAAACGGGCCGCACAGGCTGAGCAAACGCTTATTGTCTGCGGGCTCTAACAAAATTTCTTGTGTTGCGACGTTCAAACTATTCCTCTAGGTCACATCGGGCCTGGTTGATGTCACATAGCGCGTTCGGGACGCGCGCGTTCAGGACGAGCCTGAATACTCTCTTTCTTGAATTATTCATGGTGCGCCGCAACGGCGCAAGTTTACCGCTGATCTATCTGTGCGCCATCGGCGGAATTCAAGGGAAGATAAGGAAAAAACGCGGCGGGGCGCAAAGCCCGCCGCGTCATCACGGAATAAGGCCGCCGCGAATCAGTTCTTTTTCACGAACTCGGATTTCAGCTTCATCGGGCCGAAGCCGTCGATTTTGCAGTCGATGTTGTGATCGCCTTCGACAAGGCGAATGTTTTTCACCTTGGTGCCGATCTTGAGCATCGAGGAGCTGCCTTTGACTTTCAGATCCTTGATCACGGTGACCGCATCGCCGTCCGCCAGCAGGTTGCCGTTGGCGTCTTTGACGATCAGTGCGTCCTGGTCTTCCGCCGGGGCGCTGTCGCTCCACTCGTGGGCGCACTCAGGGCAGATGAACAGGGCATTGTCCTGGTAGGTGTATTCGGAGTTGCACTTCGGGCAGTGTGGGAGTTGCATGTTATGTCGCCTCTTCAACAATAAAAAAATAAAAAAGAAAATCACCGGGCGCAGGCGCCCGGCGGAGAAACGGTAAGGAGTCGCGCGAAGGGGCGGCGATAAGGCGGCCGCCGCGGCGTCAGGGCTGGTAAATGCCGACGCCCAGCGCGTTTTCTTTGCGGGTACGGGCGATCACCGACTGCGGGGATTCATGTACGCGCAGATCCATCTGCTGTTCGGTGCGCACCACTGCGCCACGCAGGGTGTTGGTCAGCACCTCGGTAATTTCCACGTCGACGAACTGGCCGATCATGTCGGGCGTGCCCTCGAAGTTTACCACACGGTTGCACTCCGTGCGCCCGGCCAGCTCCATCACGCTTTTGCGCGAGGTGCCCTCCACCAGAATGCGCTGGACGGTGCCGAGCATGCGGCGGCTGAACTGCAGCGCCTGCTGGTTGATGCGATCCTGCAGTATATACAGCCGCTGTTTTTTCTCTTCTTCGCTGACGTCGTCGACCATGTCCGCCGCCGGGGTGCCCGGGCGCGACGAATAGATGAAGCTGAAGCTGACGTCGAAATTGACGTCGGCGATCAGGTTCATGGTCTGTTCGAAGTCGGCCTGGCTTTCGCCCGGGAAACCGACGATGAAATCGGAGCTGAGCTGAATGGCCGGCCGCGCCTTGCGCAGCTTGCGGATAATCGCCTTGTACTCCAGCGCGGTGTGCGCACGTTTCATCATGGTCAGGATGCGATCCGAGCCGCTCTGCACCGGCAGATGCAGGAAGCTGACCAGCTCCGGCGTGTCTTCGTACACCGCGATGATGTCATCGGTGAACTCGATAGGGTGGCTGGTGGTGAAGCGAATGCGATCGATGCCGTCGATGGCCGCCACCAGGCGCAGCAGTTCGGCGAACGAACAGATCTCGCCGTCATGCGTGGCACCGCGGTAAGCGTTAACGTTTTGGCCGAGCAGGTTGACCTCGCGCACGCCCTGCGCCGCCAGTTGGGCGATTTCGAACAGCACGTCGTCGCTCGGGCGGCTCACTTCTTCACCGCGGGTGTAAGGCACCACGCAGAAGGTACAGTATTTGTTGCAGCCTTCCATGATCGACACGAAGGCGGTCGGGCCTTCGGCGCGCGGCTCCGGCAGACGGTCGAACTTTTCGATCTCCGGGAAGCTGATGTCGACCACCGGGCTGCGGGTACCCTGAACGTGATTGATCATTTCCGGCAGGCGGTGCAGGGTCTGCGGGCCGAATACCACGTCGACGCAGGGCGCGCGGCTGCGGATCAGTTCGCCTTCTTGCGAGGCCACGCAACCGCCGACGCCGATGATGACAGACGGGTTCTTTTCTTTCAGCAAGCGCCAGCGCCCCAGCATGGCGAAAACTTTCTCCTGCGCTTTTTCACGGATCGAGCAGGTGTTCAGCAGCAGCACGTCCGCCTCTTCGGCGTTTTCGGTCCACTCGAAGCCGTGCGTGCTGTTCAACAGGTCGGCCATTTTCGATGAATCGTACTCATTCATCTGGCAGCCCCAGGTTTTGATATGTAGTTTTTTCGTCATTGACTTGCCATTACTCAGTGCGGAGCGAAAGTTGCGTTACGCGACATGCAGGGCGCGTATTGTAATCATTTGCCGCCGTTGTGACCAGCGCGGGGAAAAATGGCATGCGACCTGAAGCCGGAGCGAAAATCCGGTACACTGCGCAAAACGCCATGCCGGGTGGGATGGCGAGCATTCACACAGAAAACATAGCCAATATGAAGACATCTCAAAATCGGTATGACGCGGTGGTGGTGGGCGGCGGCATGGTCGGCGCGGCGGCGGCCCTGGGGCTGGCGCAGGCGGGCTGGTCGGTGGCGTTGCTGGAACATCAGGCGCCGCAGGCGTTCGAGGCGCAAAGCCCGCCGGATCTGCGCATTTCCGCTATCGGCTGCACCTCGGTGGGGCTGCTGAAACAGCTCGGTGCCTGGCAGGCCGTAGCGGCGATGCGCACGGCGCCGTATCGCCGGCTGGAGACCTGGGAATGGGCGTCGTCGCGCGTGGCGTTCGACGCGGTGTCCCTGGGGCTGCCGGAGCTGGGCTTTATGGTGGAAAACCGCATTCTGCAACTGGCGCTGTGGCAGCAGTTTGCGCAGTGCCCCAACCTGACGCTGCTGTGCCCCGCCAGGCTGCAATCGTTGCAGCGGACGGACAATGCCTGGCAGTTGACGCTGGACAGCGGCGAGACGCTACAGGCGCGCCTGGTTGTCGGCGCCGACGGCGCCAACTCGCAGGTGCGCAAGCTGGCGGCGATCGGCACCAACGGCTGGCAGTATCGTCAGGCGTGCATGTTGATCACCGTCGATACCGGCGCGCCGCAGCAGGATGTGACCTGGCAGCGCTTCTTCCCGTCCGGGCCGCGCGCCTTCCTGCCGCTGTACGACAGCTGGGCGTCGCTGGTGTGGTATGACAGCCCGCAGCGCATTCGCCAACTGCAGGCGATGCCGCCGGCGCAGCTGGAGCGCGAGATCGCCGCTGCTTTCCCGGCGCGACTCGGCCCGGTCAAGGTGCACGCCGCCGGTTCGTTCCCGCTGACGCGGCGTCATGCGCAACGCTACGTGCTGCCGGGGCTGGCGCTGTTGGGGGATGCGGCGCATACCATCAACCCGCTGGCGGGGCAGGGCGTCAATCTGGGGTATCGCGACGTGGATGCCTTGCTGAACGTATTGAACGATGCGCGGGAGCAGGGAGAGGACTGGAGCAGCGAGGCGGTACTGCTGCGTTATCAGCGCCGCCGCCGTACCGACAATCTGCTGATGCAAAGCGGCATGGATCTGTTCTATACCGCTTTCAGCAATAACCTGGCGCCGCTGAACGTGGCGCGCAATCTGGCGCTGATGGCCGCGCAGCGGGCGGGCAAGTTGAAAGAGCATGCGTTGAAGTACGCATTGGGATTGTAACCGACAGGGGCTCAGCTGCGGCTGGGCCCGCCAGGATTGGCTGAACGCCAGACAGCAAAAAGCCCGCCGAAGCGGGCTTTTCTAAATATGGCTGGGGTGCCAGGATTCGAACCTGGGTATGCTGGTATCAGAAACCAGAGCCTTACCGCTTGGCGACACCCCAATTATGGTGGCTACGACGGGATTTGAACCTGTGACCCCATCATTATGAGTGATGTGCTCTAACCAGCTGAGCTACGTAGCCGATGTTACTTTTTACTTCTTTGATTTGCAAGCAGTTTGTTATGGCTGGGGTACCTGGATTCGAACCAGGGAATGCCGGTATCAAAAACCGGTGCCTTACCGCTTGGCGATACCCCACCTGCAAACAAATCTTATGTTGAAACCCCATTCTCGAAAGAATATGGCTGGGGTACCTGGATTCGAACCAGGGAATGCCGGTATCAAAAACCGGTGCCTTACCGCTTGGCGATACCCCATCAACATACTGCGCCGACGATGAAGAGAAATGGTGCGGGAGGCGAGACTTGAACTCGCACACCTTGCGGCGCCAGAACCTAAATCTGGTGCGTCTACCAATTTCGCCACTCCCGCAAATGCAAAAAAGAGATGGTGGCTACGACGGGATTCGAACCTGTGACCCCATCATTATGAGTGATGTGCTCTAACCAGCTGAGCTACGTAGCCCTCTTTTTTTGCTTTGCCTTCATCGGCGTTGCGGGGCGCATTATGCGTATATGACCGATTTGCGTCAACAAGTTTTTTCCCGAAAAAGCGCCCGGAAGTGCCGTTTGTCTGGGTTGTGAACATTGTGGCGATAAAATCGGCAATTCAGGCAGTTGGCGGGCGGAAAAGGCAGCAAAAAGGCGGGCCAAAAGGCCCGCCTTGGGGAAATCGCCGCACGATTATTGATAGGCGGCCTGGTGCACGCCAACGGCGCGGCCGGAAGGATCGTCCATCTTCTTGAAGGATTCGTCCCATTCGATGGCCTTGGCAGACGAGCAGGCGACGGACGGGCCGCCCGGCACGCATTCGGCGGCGCTAGGCAGCGGGAACAGCTCCTCGAAGATTTCGCGGTACAGGTAGCCTTCTTTGGAGGTCGGCGTGTTGTACGGGAAGCGGAAACGCGCGGTTTCGAGCTGTTGATCGCTGATTTGCTGTGCAGCGACCTCTTTTAGCGTATCGATCCAGCTGTAGCCGACGCCGTCGGAGAACTGCTCTTTCTGGCGCCAGGCCACGCTGGCCGGCAAATAGGACTCGAAACATTCGCGCACGATGTGTTTTTCCATTTTGCCGTTGCCGCACATTTTATCTTTCGGGTTGATGCGCATCGCCACGTCGAGGAATTTCTTGTCCAGGAACGGCACGCGGGCCTCGACGCCCCAGGCGGACATCGCCTTGTTGGCGCGCGCGCAGTCGAACATATGCAGCGCCAGCAGCTTGCGCACGGTCTCTTCGTGGAATTCGCGGGCGTCCGGCGCCTTATGGAAGTAAAGGTAGCCGCCGAACACTTCGTCCGCGCCTTCGCCGGAGAGCACCATCTTGATGCCCATCGCCTTGATTTTGCGCGACATCAGGTACATTGGCGTCGAGGCGCGAATGGTGGTGACGTCATAGGTTTCGATGTGGTAAATCACGTCGCGGATGGCGTCCAAGCCTTCCTGCACGGTGAAGTGGATCTCATGGTGCACGGTGCCCAGATGGTTGGCGACCTCCAGCGCGGCGCGCAGATCCGGCGAGCCTTCCAGGCCGACGGCGAAGGAGTGCAGCTGCGGCCACCAGGCTTCGCTGCGTTCCTGATCTTCCACCCGGCGCGCGGCGTACTTCTTGGTGATCGCCGAGATGACCGAGGAATCCAGCCCGCCCGACAGCAGCACGCCGTAAGGCACGTCGGACATCAGGTGGCTTTTCACCGACTCTTCCAGCGCGGTGCGCAAGGCGGCGGCGTCGGTCACGTTGTCTTTGACGCTGTCGTAATCGAACCAGTCGCGGCGATAGTATTCGCGGATCTCACCGTCCTGGCTCCACAGGTAGCTGCCGGCCGGGAATTCCTTGATGGTGCGGCACACCGGCACCAGCGCTTTCATTTCCGAGGCGACGTACAGGTTGCCGTGCTCGTCGTGGCCCATGTACAGCGGGATGATGCCCAGGTGATCGCGGCCGATCAGGTAAGCGTCTTTTTCGGTGTCGTACAGGGCGAAGGCGAACATGCCTTGCAGATCGTCGAGGAAATCCGGGCCCTTCTCCTGGTACAGCGCCAGGATCACTTCACAGTCGGACCCGGTCTGGAACGCGTAGCGGTCGCTCAGCTGTTGGCGCAGCGCCTGGTGGTTGTAAATTTCGCCGTTGACCGCCAGAACGTGGGTGTGCGCGGCGTTGTACAGCGGTTGAGCGCCGTTGTTGACGTCGACGATCGACAGGCGTTCGTGGGCCAAAATGGCTTTGTCGCTGGCGTAAACGCCGGACCAATCCGGGCCGCGGTGGCGCATCAGGCGCGACAGCTCCAGCGCTTTCTTACGCAGTTCAACGGGATCGGACTTCAGATCGAGCACACCGAAAATAGAACACATACAACTCTCCTAACGGGCTTTCATGACTGTGATGTTGTTTTTTACTGTTATGGGCAGCATTGCCGATTCATCAGCGATAACGCGGTTTTGCTGCGCTGTGGTTATGAAAATGCGCCTAAAGCTGCAGGAGATGCAAGCGTTTTAGCCATACGCTGAGAAATAGTTGTTTGCGTGGCGGCGGTTTTTAACGAATATTCAGTTATCGGCGGGAAAATTTAGCGATTCTGCAATTTTTAGCGTGATGACGGGATTGCCGGCCGGTCTGGCCGGCAATCGATTAGCGATTAGGCGATGAGCTGCCACAGGGTGAAGGCGGCGTCCGGCGTCCAGCCGGCGTTGGAGGTGTGCGCCTGGATACAGGTGTATTTCTTGCCTTTATAGCTCACCACGTCGCCGGCTTTGTAGCTGTGGTTGTTCTGCCACTCGGGCGCACCCGGATCGGGCGGCGTGCCGTCGTTGGCGGTTTTGACCGCCAGCGCGCTGCTCGGCAGCGAGGTATTGCCCTGGCTGTCGGTTGCGGTAACGAAGTAGCTGTACTGGGTGGCCGGGGTCAGGCCGCTGTCGGCCAGCGACAGGCCGGCGGTCTGGCCGATCGGATTGCCGTTGCGGTAGACGGTGTAACTGGCGATCGGTAAGGCGCCGGTGGCGGCGGCCCAGCTCAGCTTCAGCGAGGTGGCGCCCAGTTCGGCGACCGTCAGTCCCGTCGGCGCATTAGGCTTGCCCGGCGGTGGGGTGATGCCGCCCTGAATCAGCGGCGCGTAGCGGGTTTTGAATTCCCAGTTGTAGGCCACGCCGGCTTTGCTCTTGCCGTTGTCCCAGTTGATTGACCAGGTCATCAGGCCCTTGATCGACAGGTTCTTGGCGTCGAGACGCGAGAAGGCGTTGTACACCGCCTGTTTGTCGATCACGTAGCCGGTGGCGGCGGCGTCGTTGTTGCTCGGCAGGCCGATGACGAATTTCGCCGCCGGGATCTTCGCATAGCCGCGGGTGCCGGTGACCAGACTTTCCGTCAGGTAGTAAAGGAAGTCCTCTTTCATGGCGTCGTTATTCTGCGTGATCCAGGCATTGAGTTCATCCACCCAAATACCGTCGCCGCCCTGGTTATAATACTGTGGGGCGATGAAATCATAATAGCCTTCGAGGGCATTGATATAATCCAGATAGGTGCCGTTGGTGCGCAAATACGGGAACTCTGGCGCCATGCTGATAATAAAGTTTTTCCCCTGTGCGGCGTAATAGTCTTTTACTTTTTTCAACGCCGCAGGCAAGACGGTTTTATTATTGGCGGCGCCGATCGCCGCCTGTTCCAGATCGATATCCAGGCCGTCGAAGCCATAGACTTCCACCAGGCGGATAATCTCGTCTTTCAGCTTGTCTTCGTCGCCGGTTTTCAGTTCGATATGTGCGTCCGCGCCGCCGAGGGAGATCAGCACCGCGCGGCCCTGGCTGTTCAGCACGCCCACCTGGCGGCGGAACTCGGCATCGGACAGGTTGTAAGGCTTGAAGGTTGGGATACCCTGGCCTTTCATAAAGGCGACGGCCACCACGTTGTATTCGGCGGGAATGTCGGTCAGGTTCATAGTGGCGAATTGGCCTTGCCGATAGCCGTCACTGGCGCCGGCGGCCCAGTTGTGCCAGAACCCCATCAGGATTTTTTTATTGGCGATAGTCGGCATAATAGCCGCGTCATCGGCGGCGGCGGCATTAATAATGTTATTTGTGCTCATGGTAGCCTCATTAATTAGGGGTAAAGGTTTTCCGCTGGCCGGCAATATCAGCTATTGGCGGGGCGTAAGGTTATAATGAGGATTTTTGGCGTCGGCAGGCTGAAACCTTTTGCGGCCATGAACGAATTAAATTCAAACTGCGGTCAGGGAGAGGGAAATAATGGCGGCCGGGCAGCCGCCAGGCACAATCAGAATACGGTGATGTCGGCTACCGAAGGGTAGACGTAGCTCGGGCGGAACGGCATGGTTTCGATATCGCTCAGCGTGGAGACGCCGGACAGCACCAGCACGGTTTCCAGGCCGGCCTGGAAGCCCGCCAGAATGTCGGTGCGCAGGTTGTCGCCGACGATCACCGTCTCTTCCGAGTGCGCCTGCATTTTGTTCAACGCGGCGCGAATGATCCACGGGCTGGGCTTGCCGACGTAAAACGGCTTGCGGCCGGTGATCTTCTCGATGGGGGCGCACAGCGCGCCGCAGGCCGGCGAGAAGCCGTGGCCGTGGCTATCCGGGTTGGTGGCGATAAAGCGCGCGCCGTTACTGACGAAGTAGGCGGCCTTGTGCATCATGTCCCAGTTGTAAGAGCGGGTTTCACCGACGATCACGAAATCCGGGTTGATGTCGGTGATGGTGAAACCGGCTTTGTACAGCTCATGGATCAGCGCGCCTTCGCCGACCACATAGGCTTTTTTGCCTTCCTGACGGCGCAGGAAATCGGCGGTGGCCATCGCCGAAGTATAGAACGCGCTCTCCGGCACTTCCAGCCCGGCGGCGGCGAAGCGGTTCGCCAGATCCTGCGCGGTCTGTGACGGGTAGTTGGTCAGCACCACCAGCGGCATGCCTTGTTCCTGGATGCGCGCCAGGAACAGATCGGCGCCGGGCACCGGCGTATTGTCATGCAGCAGCACGCCGTCGATATCGCATATAACGTTTTTGATTTTCATTTGTCGCTGTTTCTCATGATTACGGCAGGCAAGGGGTGACGATAACACACCTGCCAGAAGCGGCGGATCAGCTTTCCAGCAATCGCTGCAAGAGCACGCCGTTGAGCATCGCGCGTTTGGCCAGGGCGAAAGCGCCGATCGCCGAGCGATGATTGAGTTCGGAGGTCACCACCGGCAGATTTTTGCGGAAGTCTTTCAGCACCTGGGTATTGATGCAGCTCTGGATCGCCGGCAGCAGCACCTTGTCCGCTTCGGTGATCTCACCGGCGATCACCACCTTCTGCGGATTGAACAGGTTGATGGCGATGGCCACCGCCTTGCCCAGATAACGGCCGACGTGTTCGATCACTTCGCTGGCCAGCAGATCGCCACGGTTGGCGGCCTTGCAGATGGCGTTGATGCCGCAGTCTTCCAGCGTCAGTTTGCTCGGGTAGCCCTGGCTCAGCAGCTGGCGCACGCGCTGTTCGATCGCCGCGTTGGCGGCCACGGTTTCCAGGCAGCCGAAGTTGCCGCAGTGGCAGCGTTCGCCGAGCGGATCGATCTGGATATGACCGATTTCGCCGACGTTGCCGTTATTGCCGAGAAAAATCTGCCCGTTGACGATGATGCCGGCGCCGGTACCGCGGTGCAGGCGCACCAGAATCGAGTCTTCGCAGTCGCGGGTGGCGCCGAAGTAGTGCTCCGCCAGCGCCAGGCTGCGGATGTCGTGGCCCACGAAGCTGGTAACGTTGAAGCGCTGCTGCAGGTTGTCCACCAGCGCCCAGTTGCTGACGCTGATGTGCGGCATGTAGCGCACCACGCCCAGCGCCGGATCCACCAGGCCAGGCAGGATCACCGCGATGGCGATCAGCTCGCGCAGGCGGCGTTGGTTCGCTTCGATAAATTGGGTGATGGCGGCGAACAGCGCATTCTCCAGCGTTTCCTGGGTGCGTTCCGGCAGCGGATAGTGTTCTTCACTGAGCGATTTGCCGCTCATGTCATACAGGGTGATGGTGGCGTCGTGGCGGCCGAGACGCACCGCGACGGTATGGAAATGACGGGTTTCCGACACGATGGAGATCGCGCGGCGACCGCCGGTGGAGGCTTGCTGATCGACTTCTTTGATCAGCCCGCGCTCCAGCAGCTGGCGAGTAATTTTGGTGACGCTGGCGGGGGCAAGCTGGCTGAGTTCGGCAATTTGAATGCGCGAGATCGGGCCTTGCTGGTCGATCAGGCGGTAAACTGCCGCGCCGTTAAGTTGTTTGACTAAGTCAACGTTCCCTATTTGTGCTTGTCCGCCAGTGCTCATCAATAATGTTACTCGCTGTTCATTGAATTAAACCTCGTTACCGTTAACGAGCGTTTTGGTGATCTTGAAATCACGGGTGAAGGCGGTCAGGTTAGCCACCTTGCCGGCTTCGATGGTGCCCAGACGCTGCTCGACACCGATGGCGCGCGCCGGGTACAGCGTTGCCATGCGCAGCGCTTCGTCCAGCGCGATGCCGATATGCTCGACGCTGTTTTGCACCGCTTCGATCATGGTCAGCGCGGAACCGCTCAGGGTACCGTTCTCATCCACGCACAGCCCATCCCGATAGTATATTGTTTTACCGGCGAAAATAAATTGGTCAATGTCTGCACCTGCCGGTGCGGTCGCGTCGGTGACCAACACCAATTTATCACCTTTCAGGCGTTTGGCGTTACGGATACTCGCCCAGGCCACGTGATGGCCGTCGGCGATGATGCCGGTATAGACCTCCGGCGTATCGAAGATCGCCCCCATCAGCCCCGGTTCGCGGCCGGTGATATACGGCATGGCGTTGTACAGGTGAGTAGCGAAGCTGATACCGGCGGCGAAACCGGTACGCGCCTGATCGTAGGTGGCGTTCGAGTGGCCGGCGGAGACCACGATACCGGCTTCGGTCAGCTGCTTGATGAAGTGCGGCTCAACCATTTCCGGTGCCAGCGTCACCTTGGTGATCACGTCGGCGTTGGCGCACAGGTAATCGATCATGTCCTGGGTTGGCTTGCGGATGAACGCCGGGTTATGGGTGCCTTTCTTCACCGGGCTGAGATACGGCCCTTCCAGGTGCAGGCCCAGCGCCTGGTTTTGGTGCTTTTTCAGATAAGCGCGCATCACGTCGACGCTGTGCTTCATGAATTCGTCGCTGCTGGTGATCAGCGTTGGCAGATAGCTGGTGCAGCCGGATTTCTCGTTGGCGCGCTGCATGATCTCCAGCGTTTCTTCCGAAATTGCTTCCAGCGAATCGTTGAACTGGACGCCGCCGCAGCCGTTCAACTGCACGTCGATAAGCCCGGGGGCCAGGATGGCGCCACCCAGGTCGCGCGTTTCGATGCCGGCGGGCAATTCAGCCGCCGGGCAGACTCTCTCGATCAGCCCATTAGCGATAATGACTGCATGGTCATCAAGTACGTCGTGGCCGGTATAGATTCGGCCGTGGGTTAAAGCGAACATCGTAGCCCCCTGCAAAGATTAAAGACTTTTCACGCTTTCCGCTTCTAACTCGCGGAAATATTTAACGGTTTTGACTTTCAGCTCCATGGTGGCCGGCTCGTCGCACACCACCACCGCTTTGGCGTGCAGCTGCAGGCAGCTGATGGTCCACATGTGGTTGATGTTGCCTTCCACCGCGGCTTCCAGCGCCTGCGCCTTGGCGTGGCCGGTCACCAGGATCATCACTTCTTCCGCGTCCAGCAGCGTGCCCACGCCGACGGTCAGCGCATATTTCGGCACCAGGCTGACGTCGCCGCCGAAGAAGCGCGAGTTGGCGATGCGGGTGTCTTCGGTCAGCGTTTTGATGCGGGTGCGCGAAGCCAGAGACGAAGCTGGCTCGTTGAACGCGATATGGCCGTCGATGCCCACGCCGCCCATGAACAGGTTAATTTTGCCGTAAGATTTGATCTTTTCTTCGTACTGGCGGCACTCGGCGTCGACATCTGCGGCGTTGCCGTTCAGCAGGTTGATATTTTCACGAGGGATATCAACGTGGTCAAAGAAGTTGCGGTACATGAAGGTGTGATAGCTTTCCGGGTGTTCCTGCGGCAGGCCAACGTACTCGTCCATGTTGAAAGTCACAACATGCTTAAAGCTTACTTCACCTGCTTTGTGCATCGCAATCAGATGTTTGTAGGCTTCCAGCGGCGTGCCGCCGGTGGGCAGGCCGAGGACAAACGGGCGCTCTGCGGTTGGCTTGAATGCGTTGATGCGTTGAACGATATGACGCGCGGCCCATTTGCCGACTTGTGCGGTATCTTTCAGTGGGATAAGTCTCATCTAACACCTCTTGGGATAAGTAAACTAAAGCTATACTGTACGGGCCTGCGGGAGTCCTAAGCGTAACCCAGCTTTATGATTCTCGCGTGAATCGTCCGTTCGGTTGATTTTTTGAATGATAAAATAAGTTTTGTGTGATGGCCAGCAATCTGGGAGGGAAAGACTACTTTTTGGTGATATTTATCACAAAAAGGGAGGTTTTAATTTGCGATACAAAATAAATTTTTTACACTCGGCATGAGTGATACGTGCCAAGCATTGTTTCTAAAAAGGTAGTGAGAGCTCCAAATAAACTACTAATAGGGTCCGTCCGCGGACAACATAGGGGGAAAAGGTGAACATTCTTAGTTATTTGCAAAAGGTGGGACGGGCGCTGATGGTGCCGGTCGCCACGCTGCCCGCCGCCGCCATCTTGATGGGCGTCGGGTACTGGATTGACCCTGTTGGTTGGGGCGGCGACAACGCTTTCGCTGCCTTATTGATTAAGTCTGGCTCTGCGATTATCGATCATATGGCGGTGTTGTTCGCCGTTGGTGTCGCCTACGGCATGTCCAAAGACAAGGACGGCTCTGCCGCACTGACCGGCTTCGTCGGTTTCCTGGTGCTGACCACCCTCTGTTCACCGGCCGCCGTGTCGATGATTCAGAAGATCCCGCTCGATCAGGTGCCCGCCGCGTTCGGCAAGATTGAGAACCAGTTCGTCGGTATTCTGGTGGGTATCATCTCCGCCGAAGTGTACAACCGCTTCAGCGGCGTCGAACTGCCTAAGGCGCTGTCGTTCTTCAGCGGCCGCCGCCTGGTGCCGATCCTCATTTCCTTCCTGATGATCCTGGTCGCTTACATCCTGATGTTCGTCTGGCCAGTGGTGTTCGGCGCTCTGGTGAGCTTCGGCGAACACATCCAGAAATTGGGCTCCGTCGGCGCGGGCATCTATGCCTTCTTCAACCGCCTGCTGATCCCGGTCGGCTTGCACCACGCGCTAAACTCGGTGTTCTGGTTCGACGTGGCCGGCATCAACGATATCCCTAACTTCCTCGGTGGCCAGCAGTCGATCGACGCGGGTAAAGCGGTCGTCGGCATCACCGGCCGTTATCAGGCGGGCTTCTTCCCGATCATGATGTTTGGTCTGCCGGGGGCAGCGCTGGCTATCTATCACTGCGCGCGCCCTGAGAATAAGGCGAAAGTGCTGGGGATCATGATGGCGGGGGCATTCGCCGCCTTCTTTACCGGCATCACCGAACCGTTGGAGTTCTCCTTCATGTTCGTGGCGCCGGTGCTGTACGTGATCCACGCCGTGTTGACCGGTATCTCGGTGTTCATCGCTGCTAACATGCATTGGATTTCAGGCTTCGGTTTCAGCGCCGGCCTGGTGGATATGATGCTGTGGGTGCGTAACCCGCTGGCGACCCACTGGTACATGCTGATCCCGCAAGGTCTGGTGTTCTTCGTTATCTACTATGTGGTGTTCCGCTTCACCATCAATAAGTTCAACCTGATGACCCCGGGCCGCGAGCTGGCGGTTGCCGGTGACGAAACCGACGGTTATGACGTCAATGTCAACAGCAACGCCGGTAAAGACGAGAACGAAACCACCACGCTGGCCCGTCGCTACGTCGGCGCGATCGGCGGTTCCGACAACCTGACCGGCATCGACGCCTGCATCACCCGCCTGCGTTTGAACGTGAAAGATTCTGCGCTGGTGAATGACGCATTGGCGAAACGCCTTGGCGCATCCGGCGTTATCCGTCTGAACAAGCAGAGCGTGCAAGTGATCGTCGGCACCCGTGCCGAACTTATTGCCAGCGCAATGCGCAACGTGATTGCAGCCGGCCCGGTAGCGGCAGCGGCGGCCCCGGCGGCGGCTCCTGCTGCGGAAGCCAAACCGCAGGCGGTACCGAACGCACCGAAAACCGCGTTTGAAACGCTGGTGGCGCCGGTGACCGGTGAAGTCGTGGCGCTCGATCAGGTGCCGGACGAAGCTTTCGCCAGCAAGGCGGTAGGCGACGGCCTGGCGATTCGCCCGACCGACAACATCGTCGTGGCGCCGGCGGACGGCACCGTGGTGAAAATCTTCAATACCAACCACGCGTTCTGCCTGGAAACCGACAAGGGCGCCGAGATCGTGGTGCACATGGGGATCGACACCGTGGCGCTGGAAGGCCAGGGCTTCAAACGCCTGGTGGAAGAGGGCGCGGAAGTGAAAGCCGGTCAACCGATTCTGCAACTGGATCTGGATTATCTGAACGCCAACGCGCGTTCGATGATAAGCCCGGTGGTGGTCAGCAACGCTGACGACTACGCCGGCCTGGCGGCGCTGGCCAGCGGCTCTGTGGTCGCCGGTCAGACCAAGCTGTACGAGATCCAAAAGTAAGGCCGTTTTTACCTGAGTAGTACCCGGGGGCAGGCCACGCATCATGGCGGCGTTTGCCCCGACTTGGCGGGAAGAGAGCGATCTCTTCCCGCTTTTTTTATTCCGTTTCGCCCCACGGCGGTGCGCTGCGCGCCGAGGGTGCAACGCGCCGCATTTTTCGTGAAACAAACGGTTGTTTCCAGACGTGGCTTGTTGGATCATAGGCGGTTATGTGTAGCGCTTTGCATTGAGGAACAGTGAAATGAGTGAGGCTGAAGCCCGCCCAACCAATTTTATCCGTCAGATCGTCGATGAAGATCTGGCGTCGGGGAAACACACGTCGGTACATACCCGCTTCCCGCCGGAGCCTAACGGCTATCTGCATATCGGCCACGCCAAGTCCATCTGCCTGAACTTCGGCATCGCCAAGGACTATCAGGGCCAGTGCAACCTGCGTTTCGATGACACCAACCCGGTGAAAGAAGACATCGAGTTCGTGGAGTCAATCAAGCACGACGTGGAGTGGCTGGGCTTTGAGTGGAGCGGCAACGTTCGTTACTCCTCAGACTATTTCGATCAGCTGCACCAGTATGCGGTTGAGCTGATCACCAAGGGCCTGGCCTACGTCGATGAGCTGTCGCCGGAGCAGATCCGTGAATATCGCGGCACCCTGACCGCGCCGGGCAAAGACAGCCCGTACCGCGGCCGCAGCGTGGAAGAGAACCTGGCGCTGTTCGAGAAGATGCGCAACGGCGAGTTCGCCGAGGGCGCCGCCTGCCTGCGCGCCAAGATCGATATGGCTTCGCCGTTTATCGTGATGCGCGATCCGGTGCTGTACCGCATCAAGTTCGCCGAACACCACCAGACCGGCAATAAATGGTGCATCTATCCGATGTACGATTTCACCCACTGCATTTCCGATGCGCTGGAAGGGATCACCCATTCGCTGTGCACCCTGGAATTCCAGGATAACCGCCGTCTGTATGACTGGGTGCTGGATAACATCACCATTCCTTGCCACCCGCGTCAGTACGAGTTTTCGCGTCTCAACCTCGAATACGCCATCATGTCGAAGCGCAAGCTGCACCAGCTGGTGGCCGAGAAGATCGTCGAAGGCTGGGACGACCCGCGCATGCCGACCGTCTCCGGTCTGCGCCGTCGCGGTTATACCGCCGCGTCTATCCGCGAGTTCTGCCTGCGCATCGGCGTGACCAAGCAAGACAACAACGTCGAGATGGTGGCGCTGGAATCCTGCATCCGCGACGATCTGAACGAGAACGCGCCGCGCGCCATGGCGGTGCTGGATCCGGTGAAAATCGTCATCGAGAACATGGGCGATGCGGTGGAAATGGTCACCATGCCAAACCACCCGAACAAGCCGGAAATGGGCAGCCGCGAAGTGCCGTTCAGCCGCGAGATCTATATCGATCGCGCCGACTTCCGCGAAGAAGCCAACAAGCAGTACAAGCGTCTGGTGCTGGGCAAGGAAGTGCGTCTGCGCAATGCGTACGTGATCAAGGCCGAGCGCGTCGAGAAGGACGAAGCGGGCGAGATCACCACTATCTTCTGTAGTTACGATGCGGAAACGCTGAGCAAAGATCCTGCCGACGGCCGCAAGGTGAAGGGCGTGATCCACTGGGTGTCCGCGGCGCACGCGCTGCCGGCGGAAATTCGCCTGTACGATCGCCTGTTCAGCGTGCCTAATCCGGGCGCGGCGGAGGATTTCCTCTCCACCATCAACCCGGAGTCGCTGGTGATCAAGCACGGCTTCGTCGAGCCGAGCTTGGCGGCCGCACAGCCGGAGAAAGCCTATCAGTTCGAGCGTGAAGGCTACTTCTGCGCCGACAGCCGTTATTCGTCGGCCGAGCATTTGGTGTTTAACCGCACCGTCGGTCTGCGTGACACTTGGGCGAAAATCGAAGGCTAATCTTATTGGCCTGGAAAATTAATGAATCAGCGCGGCTTAAGCCGCGCTTTTTTTATGTCTGCGGTCAGCCCGCGATCTATTCATCTCTGATTTTATCTGGGATGCGTTTAATTAATGGCGACGCATTAACCAATAAGTTTTCTTATATTGGCTCTATCAGTCTTAATTTTTACTTATATATTCGTGATGCGAATTAATTTCATTTAGAGAGCGCTCTCAATTTTTTATTGTCTGACTGACGCATTTAGTCAGGCTGAAACCATTAATCGTCTCTGGTTGACCTTGTATCTTTATTTATTCTGATTTAATTGAATTTTTTATTCGACACCCTCTATGATCACTCGCGTAACAAATTCTCACCGATATGTGCTCCTTGTCATACTTTGACAAATCTTCCACATTTTTCATTTGATAATTCGCGTCGCGAAAAATAGTCTGTCTGTAGCAATTAGTGCTGTGGGAATAACATCTCGTCGGCAATATTTTTTACCCGTTCGGGTTTTTTATTGGCAGTCGTGCAGGGCAGTGGTGAACACAGGCGGCTGCAACTTTTAAGTTAAGTCAAAGAGGAATTTCAATATGGGTACGCACGGTGCTCAGCGTAAAACGCTGGCGCTCGCAGTCGCGGGTGCGCTGTTGGGAACAGGGTTTGCCATGGCGCCTGAGGCGAAAGCCGCAGGGTTTATCGATGATTCCACGCTGACCGGCGGCATTTATTACTGGCAACGTGAGCGCGACCGTAAAGATCTCAATCCGGACAGCAAGGATTACAACCAATACACCACCAACCTGTCGCACTCCACCGCCAACCTGAGCCTGGATTTCGCTTCGGGCTACGCCTGGGACATGTTCGGTCTGGACGTCGGTGCCTTTACCGCCATCGAGCTGGCGGAATCCAGCGCCAGCGGCCACCCGAACGAGATCGCATTCTCCTCGAAAAACCGGACCTACGAAGAAGATTACTCCGGTGACAAAGGCGGCGTCAGCCTGTACAAAGCCGCCGCCAAATTCAAATACGGCCCGGTCTGGGCGCGCGCCGGCTACATTCAGCCGAGCGGCCAAACCCTGCTGGCGCCGCACTGGAGTTTTATGCCGGGCACCTATCAGGGGGCCGAGGCCGGTGCCAAGTTTGACTATGGCGATGCCGGCGCGTTGAGTTTCTCCTACATGTGGGCCGACAAATACAAGGCGCCGTGGCATATCGAGATGGACGACTTCCGCCAGAACGATAAGAAAACCCGCGTTTCCTACCTGCACTCGCTGGGCGCCAAGTACGATTTCAAAAACGATCTGGTGCTGGAAGCCGCCTTCGGCCAGGCGCAGGGTTATGTGAATCAATACTTCACCAAGGCGTCTTACAAATTCGATGTGCTCGGCAACCCGCTGACCACCAGTTACCAGTTCTACGGTGCGGAAGACCGCATCAGCAACAAGAACGATCCGAACAGTATCTACGACGGCCTGGCCTGGCTGCAGGCGCTGACCTTCGGTTACAC
This sequence comes from Serratia nevei, assembly GCF_024160145.1. Classification (GTDB taxonomy): domain Bacteria; phylum Pseudomonadota; class Gammaproteobacteria; order Enterobacterales; family Enterobacteriaceae; genus Serratia; species Serratia nevei_A. Next base: position 91,750 of record NZ_JAMYWQ010000009.1, on the reverse strand, counting down.
CACCGGGCAGTTCAACTGGCGTCTGGAAGGCACCATGGTCAAGGCGGAAGGCAACCAGGGCTTCTTCCTGCAGCGCATGACCCCGACCTACGCCTCGTCCAACGGTCGCCTGGACGTGTGGTGGGATAACCGCTCCGACTTTAACGCCAACGGCGAGAAAGCGGTGTATGCCGGCGTGATGTATGACCTCAGCAACTGGAACCTGCCGGGCATGGCGGTCGGCGGCTCCTACGTTTACGCCTGGGACGCCAAGCCGAGCACCAACCCGATCTACGATCAGAGCCAGCGCCTGAAAGAGAGCGCCTGGAGCCTGGACGCGATGTACACCATTCAGGAAGGGCGCGCCAAGGGCACCCTGATCAAGCTGCACTACACTCAGTATGACAACCACACCAACATCCCGAGCTGGGGCGGCGGTTACGGCAACATCTTCCAGGACGAGAAAGACGTCAAGTTCATGGTCATCGCGCCATTCACCATCTTCTGATGTGCACCCCGGCTTCGCCGCCGGGGGCAGTTAAGGGAATTCAACGATGAAAAAAATCATGCTGATGTTGGCGGCCGCTGCGGCCTTGAGCGCCTGCGCGCAACCTGCCGCGCCGCCGGAAGACGCCAAATTGAGACAGGCTTACAGCGCCTGCATCAACACCGCCGAAGGTTCGCCGGAGCGTCTGCAGCCCTGCAAGGCGGTGCTGAACGTGCTGAAACAAGAGAAACAGCACCAGCAGTTCGCCGAGCAGGAAACGGTGCGGGTGATGGATTATCAGAACTGCATTATGGCGGTGCACAGCGGTAACGGTCAGGCTTACGACGCCCAGTGCGGCAAGCTGTGGCAAGAAATTCGCGATAACAATAATTAAAGAAGGACGAGAACATGAACGCATTCAAACTGAGCGCATTAGCCGCGTTGACGGCAACGATGGGATTCCTGGGCGGCATGGGAAGCGCCATGGCCGATCAACAGCTGGTGGATCAACTGAGCCAGCTGAAGCTGAACGTGAAAATGCTGGATAACCGCGCCGGCGAAAACGGCGTGGATTGCGCGGCGCTGGGCGCCGATTGGGCCTCTTGCAACCGAGTGTTGTTCACCCTCAGCAACGACGGCCAGGCGATCGACGGCAAAGATTGGGTCATCTATTTCCACAGCCCGCGCCAGACCCTGCGGGTAGACAACGACCAGTTCAAGATTGCTCACCTCACCGGCGATCTGTACAAGCTGGAGCCGACCGCCAAATTCAGCGGTTTCCCGGCCGGTAAGGCGGTGGAAATCCCGGTGGTCGCCGAATACTGGCAGCTGTTCAGAAACGACTTCCTGCCACGCTGGTATGCCACGTCCGGCGACGCCAAGCCGAAAATGCTGGCGAATACCGATACCGAAAACCTGGATCAGTTCGTGGCGCCGTTCACCGGCGACCAGTGGAAGCGCACCAAAGACGACAAAAACATTCTGATGACGCCGGCTTCGCGCTTTGTCAGCAATGCCGATCTGCCGACGCTGCCTGCCGGCGCGCTGCGCGGCCAGATCGTGCCGACGCCGATGCAGGTGAAGGTTCACGCGCAGGACGCCGATTTGCGCAAAGGGGTATCGCCGGATCTGAGCACGCTGGTCAAGCCGGCGGCGGACGTCGTCAACCAGCGCTTCGCGCTGCTGGGCGTGCCGGTTCAGGCCAACGGTTATCCGATCAAGACCGACATCCAGCCGGGCAAGTTTAAAGGCGCGATGGCGGTGCCGGGCGCCTATGAGCTGAAGATCGGCAAGAAAGAGGCGCGGGTGATCGGCTTCGATCAGGCCGGGGTGTTCTACGGGCTGCAGTCGATCCTGTCGTTAGTGCCGAGCGACGGCAGCGGCAAGATTGCCACGCTGGACGCCAGCGATGCGCCGCGCTTCCAGTATCGCGGCATTTTCCTCGACGTCGCGCGCAACTTCCATAAGAAGGACGCGGTGCTGCGCCTGCTGGATCAGATGGCGGCCTACAAGCTCAACAAATTCCACTTCCATCTGAGCGATGACGAAGGCTGGCGCATCGAGATCCCCGGTTTGCCTGAGCTGACGGAGGTCGGCGGCCAGCGCTGCCACGATCTGAGCGAAACCACCTGCCTGCTGCCGCAGTACGGCCAGGGGCCGGACGTCTACGGCGGCTTCTTCAGCCGTCAGGACTATATCGACATCATCAAATACGCGCAGGCGCGCCAAATTGAAGTGATCCCGGAGATCGACATGCCGGCACACGCCCGCGCCGCGGTGGTCTCGATGGAAGCGCGCTATAAAAAGCTGCATGCCGCCGGCAAAGAGCAGGAGGCCAACGAATTCCGCCTGGTGGATCCGACCGATACCTCCAACACCACCTCTGTGCAGTTCTTTAACCGCCAGAGCTACCTGAACCCGTGCCTGGATTCTTCCCAGCGCTTTGTCGACAAGGTGATCGGCGAGATCGCCCAGATGCATAAAGAGGCCGGCCAGCCGATCAAGACCTGGCACTTCGGCGGCGACGAAGCGAAAAACATTCGCCTGGGCGCTGGCTACACCGACAAGGCGAAACCAGAGCCGGGCAAAGGCATTATCGATCAGAGCAACGAAGACAAGCCGTGGGCCAAGTCGCAGGTTTGCCAGACGATGATCAAAGAAGGCAAGGTGGCCGACATGGAGCACCTGCCGAGCTACTTCGGCCAAGAGGTCAGCAAGCTGGTGAAGGCGCACGGCATCGACAGAATGCAGGCCTGGCAGGATGGCCTGAAAGACGCCGAGAACGCGAAAGCGTTCGCCACCTCGCGCGTGGGCGTCAACTTCTGGGATACCCTGTACTGGGGCGGTTTCGATAGCGTCAACGACTGGGCCAACAAAGGATATGAAGTGGTGGTTTCCAACCCGGACTACGTCTATATGGACTTCCCTTACGAGGTGAACCCGGACGAGCGCGGTTACTACTGGGGCACCCGTTTCAGCGACGAACGCAAGGTGTTCAGCTTCGCGCCGGACAACATGCCGCAGAACGCGGAAACCTCGGTCGACCGCGACGGCAACCACTTCAACGCCAAGAGCGACAAGCCGTGGCCGGGGGCCTACGGGCTGTCCGCGCAGCTGTGGAGCGAAACCCAGCGCACCGATCCGCAGATGGAATACATGATCTTCCCACGCGCGCTGTCGGTGGCTGAACGCGCCTGGCACCGCGCCGGTTGGGAGCAGGACTATCGCGCCGGCCGCGAATACAAAGGCGGGGAAACCCACTTTGTCGATACCAAGGCGCTGGAGAAAGACTGGCTGCGCTTCGCCAATATCCTGGGCCAGCGTGAACTGGCCAAGCTGGACAAAGGCGGCGTCGCTTACCGTCTGCCGGTGCCGGGCGCACGCGTAGCGGGCGGCAAGCTGGAGGCGAATATCGCGCTGCCGGGGTTGGGCATCGAGTACTCCACCGACGGCGGCAAGCAGTGGCAGCGTTATGACGCCAAGGCCAAACCGGCGGTCTCCGGTGACGTGCAGGTGCGTTCGGTCAGCCCGGACGGCAAACGCTACAGCCGCGCCGAGAAGGTCTAAGCCGGGTACAACGGCTCGCAGCCTTGGCGGCGGGCCGTTATAACGAAGGGGGAATGCGTTTGCCTCCGCGCGTGTCGGCGTGGGGCGGACGTTGAAGTGAGAGTAGTACGTGGAGTAGCAGTGCCGCTGCAATTGTGATATTTCATGACATGATTTTTCCCCGGCTTGTCCGGGGTTTTTTTTGCCCGTTGCACGGTGGACATAAAAAAACCGCCTCGATGTGAGGCGGTTTTTCCTAGCCGGTCAGGCTTATTTCTTGTCGTGCAGCGTTTCGTCTTCGCGGCAGTCACCGGTTTCACAGTGGCCGTACAGGTACAGGCTGTGGTTGGTGAGCTTGATGCCGTGCTGCTTGGCGATATCACGCTGGCGCACTTCGATGGATTCGTCGCTGAATTCGATCACTTTGCCGCAGTCCAGGCAAATCAGGTGATCGTGGTGATGCTGTTGGGTCAGCTCGAACACGGACTTGCCGCCTTCGAAATTGTGACGTGTCACAATGCCCGCATCGTCAAACTGGTTCAGTACGCGATAAACCGTTGCCAGCCCGATCTCTTCGCCCATATCAATCAGTTTTTTGTACAAATCTTCCGCACTGACGTGATGGCATTCCGGATTTTGCAGTACTTCCAGGATTTTGAGTCGCGGAAGCGTGACTTTTAAGCCGGCCTTCTTCAGTGCGATGTTGTTGTCGGTCATGCGAATTCAGTCCTGTTACTATGCTAATCAAGTTGAGGCGTACTCGCCTGTGGCATCGGTCGGCACAAAGAGTTAATGCGTCTCATTATAGAACCGGTTGTACTAAATGGAAACCGCCGGTTGTTAACAAAGATATAATTGCACTATTGCATGTTTTGCATGCAACGCCTTGATGGATGGGATAAACCGATATCTCAGTCTACCGTGACGGGATGGGAAGTTACAAATCTGTAGCTTCTATCGCAGCAATCCCTGCTGCCGATGACGGCCCTGTGGGCAACACTATGCACTTTACAGGGCCTTTGTTCAACCTTTCGCCAGTTGCGGCCCTTAGCCGACGATATCGGCCAGGCTCAGCTCTTCGACGATCTGCTTGACCCAGGCGTCGACGCGCTCGTTGGTCAGTTCCGGCTGACGGTCTTCGTCGATCGCCAGGCCGATGAAGTGGTTGTCGTCCGCCAGGCCTTTGGAGGCCTCGAAGTGGTAGCCTTTGGTCGGCCAGTGGCCGACGATGGCCGCGCCGCGCGGTTCGATGATGTCGCGGATGGTGCCCATCGCGTCGCAGAAGTATTCCGCGTAATCTTCCTGGTCGCCGCAGCCGAACAGGGCTACCAGCTTGCCGTTGAAATCGACCTCTTCCAGCGTCGGGAAGAAATCATCCCAGTCACACTGCGCTTCACCGTAGTACCAGGTCGGGATACCCAGCAGCAGGATATCGAACCCTTCCAGGTCTTCTTTGCTGCTTTTGGCGATGTCATGCACTTCGGACACGTCGTCGCCAAACTGTTTCTGGAGAATTTTCTGGATCATTTTGGCAATGTTTTCGGTATTGCCAGTGTCGCTGCCAAAGAAAATGCCTACAGTAGCCATATCGCGTATAACCTTTAAATTCAAGTAATTGCATTACTCGACGCCGGCACTGCCGCCGCTGACGCCGATTAAAATGATGCCATGGCAAGAGCCGTTCGCCACGGGGGCGGGCGCCGACAGGCGCAGTCTCTTACCGGTAAATGCGTATCATGCCAGAAAGTGGCGCCGGGGTTTTATCGCATTTATGCGATGCCGGAGAATGAAGAAAAGCGTGGTCGATCCGGCGTTGTCCTTAACGCCGCGCCGCGCGTGCGGCCGAAGAGATCAATGTTCCGGCTGTTCTTCCGCCAGTTGCGCCAACAGCATCTGCTCGATGAGCTCGCTGCGGCTGATGTTGCGCTGTTCCGCCAGTTTGTTCAGGGCGTCCACCGCATCCGCGTTGATTTTCAGCTCTACGCGCCGCAATCCACGCACTTTATCGCGCCGTAACTGATTGCGCTTATTGATTCTAAGCTGTTCATCGCGGGAAAGCGGGTTGGTTTTCGGGCGCCCCGGACGGCGTTCATCTGCGAACAGATCCAGCGTCGTGCGATCCGTTTGTTCTTTTGCCATAGGTAGCGGTACTGCAAGGGAGTTTGCATCAAAAAGCGCTCGCACGCTTAAGGAGGCGTCGGTTAACACACTTCGGGCCAATAAACCCTAACCCAAATTCACCCCCGAACCGGCGTTCGCGAACGCGCTGGCGCGGCGGCAAAATTATAGCGCGCCATATTACCCCAGCAGATGGAGCGGCGACAATGCCTAACTGCGGGCTAAACGCGCTAAGCCGTTATCTTTAGCGCGTTTTTTCGCCAGGTGAGCGTGTTTTTCAGGCTTCGTCGAGGAAACGATGAATGGCGCGCAGCACCGCTTCCGGTTTTTCGGCGTGTACCCAATGGCCGGTGCCGGCGACCACGTGCGCGCGGGCCTGCGGGAACTGACGGGCGATGTCCGCGCGATAGCTGTCCTGCACGTACGGCGACAGGCCGCCGCGAATGAACAGGGTCGGGTGCGGCCAGGCCGGCACCTCCTGCCAGCCGGTGATGTCTTCGTAGCGTTCGATCAGCACCGGCAGGTTGAAGCGCCATTCGCCGTTGTGGAAGGACTTCAGCAGGAACTGGATCACGCCTTCTTCCTGCAGGTAGTCGCGCATCAGCTGGGCGGCCGCCTGGCGCTGGGTGATGCCGGCGGCGCTGACGGCCTTCAGCGCGGCGAAGATCTCGTCGTGGCGGCGGGTCTGGTAAGCCACCGGCGCCACGTCGATGACGATCAGCCTGGCGACGCGGTCAGGCGCGATGGCGGTCAGCGCCATCGCCGCTTTGCCGCCCATCGAATGGCCGATGACGATCGCTTTCTCCAGCTGCAGTTCGTCGAGCAGCGCCAGCAGATCCTGCGCCATGGCGGGGTAGTTCATGTCAGCGGCGCGCGGAGAGAGGCCGTGGTTGCGCAGATCGACCTTGATCACCGTGTGCTGTTTATGCAGATCGCGCGCCAGCACGCCCAGGTTGTCCAGATTGCCGAACAGCCCGTGGATCAGCAGCACCGGCAGCGCGTCTGACTCGGCGGCCAGCAGTTGATAATGTAATTTCATGGCGAAGTTCATACTGAGAGAGATTCAGATTAGGGTATCATGATTGAATGGCACGATGAATCATGCGGAATTTTCGCGGCGCGGGCTTGGCAGGGCCGGCGATAGGTATTAGTCTGCATTTTCCGTCCGGAGGCACATTGTTGTGTTCGCCCCAGCGCTTTTAACCTTATAATCCCATGGCTTGAATGCAGGATCTGGCTTCAGGTTCTAAGTAGAAAAAACAGTATTGGATAAAGATGAAAACTATTGAAGTCGACGAAGAGCTTTACCGTTATATTGCCAGCCACACGCAACACATCGGTGAAAGCGCGTCCGATATTTTACGCCGCATGTTGAAATTCACCGCCGGGCAACCGGTGCGCGCGTTGCCTGCCGCCAGTGTGCCGCAGTCCGTCGAGCTGGAAAAAGCGGCGCCGGCGCAGCGTCCGCGCGATCGCGTGCGCGCCATGCGTGAGCTGCTGCTGTCGGATGAATATGCCGAGCAGAACAAAGCAGTCAACCGTTTCATGCTGGTGCTGTCCACGCTGTATACCCTCGATGCCGCCGGTTTCGCCGCCGCCACCGAAGCGTTGACCGGCCGTACCCGCACCTATTTCGCCGGCGATCAGCAGACCCTGCTGGCCAACGGCACGCATACCAAGCCGAAGCATGTACCGGGCACCCCTTACTGGGTGATCACCAATACCAATACCGGTCGCAAACGCAGCATGATCGAACACATCATGCAGGCCATGCAGTTCCCGGCGGAACTGATCGAGAAAGTTTGCGGCACCGTCTAATTTAGCGAACAGCCCGTCATGATGGCCGTGCGCGACGTATTGCCCGGTCACCGACAGGGATGAGGGAGATATGTCGATGGCGAATAATCCACGTGCCGGGCAGCCCGCCCGTCAAAGCGATCTGATCAACGTAGCCCAGCTGACGTCGCAGTACTATGTGCTGCAACCGGAAGCCGGCAATGCCGCACATGCGGTGAAGTTTGGCACCTCCGGCCACCGCGGCAGCGCGCAGCGCCACAGCTTCAACGAAGCGCACATCCTCGCCATCGCCCAGGCGATCGCCGAAGTTCGTCATCAGCAGGGCACCACCGGCCCGTGCTACGTGGGTAAAGATACCCATGCGCTGTCCGAGCCGGCCTTTATTTCCGTGCTGGAAGTGCTGACCGCCAACGGCGTCGATGTGATCGTGCAGGAAAACAACGGTTTTACGCCGACGCCGGCGGTATCGCACGCGATTCTGTGCCACAACCGCCGCGGCGGCGCGCAGGCCGACGGTATCGTCATTACGCCGTCCCATAACCCACCGGAAGACGGCGGCATCAAGTACAACCCGCCGAACGGCGGCCCGGCCGACACCAACCTGACGTCGGTGATCGAAAAGCGCGCCAACGAACTGCTGGCGCAACAGTTGAAAGGCGTTCAGCGCCAGTCGCTGGACAAGGCCTGGAACAGCGGCCACCTGCACGCCAAAGATCTGGTGCAGCCTTATGTCGAAGGCCTGGTCGAGGTGGTCGATATGCCGGCCATCCAACGCGCCGGCCTGAAGCTGGGCGTGGATCCGCTCGGCGGTTCCGGCATTGCCTATTGGCAGCGCGTGGCGGAGCACTACAAGCTGGACCTGACGCTGGTGAACGACTCCATCGATCAGACCTTCCGCTTCATGCACCTGGACCACGACGGCATCATCCGCATGGATTGCTCGTCCGAGTCGGCGATGGCCGGCCTGCTGGCGCTGCGCGACAAATTCGATCTGGCGTTCGCCAACGATCCGGATTATGACCGCCACGGCATCGTCACGCCGAAGGGCCTGATGAACCCGAACCACTATCTGGCGGTCGCCATCAACTACCTGTTCCAGCATCGCCCGCAGTGGGGGGCCGATGTGGCGGTAGGCAAAACGCTGGTGTCCAGCGCGATGATTGACCGCGTGGTGGCCGACCTGGGCCGCAAGCTGGTGGAAGTGCCGGTCGGCTTCAAGTGGTTTGTTGATGGCCTGTTCGACGGCACCCTGGGCTTCGGCGGCGAAGAAAGCGCCGGGGCTTCGTTCCTGCGCTTCAACGGCAAGCCGTGGTCGACGGACAAAGACGGCATCATCATGTGCCTGCTGGCGGCGGAAATCACCGCGGTAACCGGTGAAAACCCGCAGCATCACTATGACGATCTGGCCAAGCGCTTCGGCGCGCCAAGCTATAACCGCATCCAGGCGCCGGCGACTGCGGCGCAAAAAGCGGCGCTGTCCAAACTGTCGCCGGAAATGGTCAAGGCCAATACCCTGGCGGGCGATCCGATCACCGCTCGCCTGACTGCGGCGCCGGGTAACGGCGCGTCGATTGGCGGCCTGAAAGTGATGACCGACAACGGCTGGTTCGCGGCTCGCCCTTCCGGTACCGAAGACGCTTACAAGATCTACTGCGAGAGCTTCCTCGGGGCGGAACACCGCGAAAAGATCGAGCACGAAGCGGTCGAGATCGTCAGCGAAGTGCTGGCTTCCGCCAAGTAATCGCTTTTCTTGATTGATAAAAAGCGCTGTTTTTACAGCGCTTTTTTTTATGCCTGCAATTTAGATATATCTTTTTTTAGGCGCACGCTTGCGCATTTAGATATATCGATCTAAATTGGCGTTATCGACGCTGTTTAGATATATCTAAACAACCTCGTATTGATGTTCACTGTTAAAGCGAGGTATTGCCCTATGTTTCATCGATTAGGTTTACACCGTCATTATCATCACCACCATGAATGCGAAGCGGGCGAGGGTCGCCGTCATCGCGGCGGGCGTCATCACTTCGGCGGCGACGGCGAAGAGCATGGCCGAAGCGGGCGCGGTGGCCGCGGCGGGCGTCATCGTCTGTTCGAACACGGCGATCTGCGCCTGGTGCTGCTGGCGCTGGTGGCGCGCAAGCCCAGCCATGGTTACGAGCTGATCAAAGCGATAGAAGAAGCCTCTTCCGGCCTGTACGTGCCGAGCCCGGGGGTGATTTACCCCACGCTGACGCTGCTGGAAGAGCAGGATTTCCTTGAACCGCTCACCACCGGCAACGGCCGCAAAAGCTACCGCATCACCGCGGCGGGCGAGGGCGAGCTGCAAAAACATCAACAGGTGGTTGACGTCATCCTGGCGCGCCTGGCGGGTGCCGGCCGCGAGCAACATCGGCACGGCAATCTGGCGGAAGGCATCTACGACGCCATGAACCGCTTGCGCAGCCTGCTGCGCGGCAACGTGATGCGCGCCGATCTTACGCCGCAGCAGGTGGAACGCATCAACGCCGCATTACTGACCGCCGTGGCGGCGATCGAAAGCGAAATGCAGATTCAACCCACGCAGCAGGAGAAGAACTGATGCCCGGCCACCGTTTTACTATTACCGTTGAAGCCCTGAACGATCGCCAGGGCAATCCCGTCGAGAAAGCGCCACTGAGTTTTGAAGTGACCAACCACGACGATATTCTCGACATCGTCGAGCGTATTCGGGCGCGTGACGACTTGAACTTCGGCCCCGAGCAGAGCGCGGCCTTCGCCGTAGGATTGAAGCTGTTCTCCGAAGTGATGATCGAAAACCGCAAACACCCGGTGTTCGCTCCGCTGCGCGATGCGTTTAAAGCGTTTATGGTCGGATTGAAGAAGGGCCCGGCGGCGTAAAGGCGCGGTACACCGCGCCCGCCGGGGTTAAGGCATGAAGCGATAGCCGACGCCGGTTTCGGTCAGCAGATGTTTGGGCCGGGCCGGATCGGCTTCCAGCTTCTGCCGCAGGTGGCCCATGTAGATGCGCAGGTAGTGGCTGTGCTCCACGTAGTTCGGCCCCCAGACGTGGCTCAACAGCTGGCGTTGGGTGATCACTTTGCCGGCGTTGGCCAGCAGCTCCGCCAACAGGCGAAACTCGATCGGCGTCAGGTGCAGATCTTCTTCGTTGCGCAGCACCCGGCGATTCACCAGATCGACGGTGATTTCCGAAAAGCTTATCAGCGGGCTTTCCTGCTGGCTGGCGGAGTGGCGGCGCAGCGCGACCCGCACCCGCGCCAGCAGCTCGCCGATGCCGAATGGCTTGCTGAGGTAGTCGTCGGCGCCGGCGTCCAGCGCGGCGATTTTGTCCTCCTCGGCGTTGCGCGCCGACAGCACGATGACCGGAATGGCGCTCCACTGCCGCAGATCGCGGATGTAGCTCAGCCCGTCGCCATCCGGCAACCCCAAATCAAGAATGATCAGATCCGGTTTGCGCGTGCCGGCTTCAATCAGCCCACGCTGCAGCGTTTCACTTTCAAACACCCGCAGGCCTTCGCTCTCCAGTGCGGTGCGCACGAAGCGGCGGATCTCTTTTTCATCTTCAACAATCAGAATGTTGGTTGGCGTTATGCTCACGTTTCCCCTGCGTTGATTACAGATCGAAGGCGTCGCCGTCGATCTCGGGCGGTTTTTCCAGCGGCAGCATGAAGCGGAAGCTGGCGCCGCCGTTGGCGCCGTTTTCCGCCCAGATGCGGCCATCATGCACTTCAATAATGGCACGGCAAATCGCTAACCCCAAGCCGACGCCGGGGATCGCCGACTCTTTATTGCCGCGTGAAAACTTGTCGAAAATCAGCTGCAGCTGATCGGCGGGGATGCCGGGGCCGTTATCCCAGACCTCGACTTCCAGCCACTCGGGCAGCGTGCGGGCGCGAATGCCGATGGTGGCCTCGACGCCGGCGTATTTATTGGCGTTTTCCAACAGGTTGGTGAACACCCGCTCCAGCAGGCTGCCGTCGCAGTTGACCAGGATCTGTTCCGGCGGCAGCTCGACCACGATCGGGTGCTGGCTGAGCAGCGGCTCCAGCATGTGCAGCGAAGCGCCGACGATCTCTTCCAGCGACTGCCACTCTTTACGCAGGCTGAAACCGCCGGACTGGATGCGCGCCATATCCAGCAGGTTGTTCACCAGCCGGGTGGTGCTCAGCACCTGCTGGCGGATCTGGCTGGCCTGGGTGGCGTGATTGGAGCCTTCGGCTGCCAAATCCAGCGTGAGGATTTCCGCCTGGCCGAACAGCACGGTCAGCGGCGTGCGCAGATCGTGCGACAGCGCCGCCAACAGCGAATTGCGCAGCTGCTCGCGCTCGGCATCCAGCTTGGCCTCTTCGGCGCTGCGCGCCAGGTGCAGCCGCTCCAGCGCGCTGGCGATCAGCACCGCGAAGGTCTGCAGCAGCCGCTGCTGCTCCGGCACCATCAGCTGGCGCAGGTTGTTGGGCTCGATCGCCAGCAGGCCGAAGGTCTGCTTGGGGGTATTGAGCGGCAGCAGCTGGTAAGGCACGCCGGGCAGGGTGTCGGTGCCGGCGCCGGCCGGCAAGCCTTTGTCGAAGCTCCAGCGCGCGATGGCTTCATCGACCGACAGCAATCCGCCTTCCTCGCCGACCATTTGTTGCAGCCGGCCGTCTTCTTGCGGCAGCAGCAGCACGGTTTTCGCCTGGAAACTGCTGGAAAGGAAGTGGCGGCTGGTGCTGGCGATGTCGGCCACGGTCAGCGCGCGGCTCAACCCGCGCGACATCTCGTACAGATGGCGCGCCCGCTGCTCGCGGTAGCGCGCTACCCGGGCCTGGTAACGCACGCCGGCGGTCAGGTTGCCGATGGTGATGCCGACGGCGAGCATCACGCCGAAGGTCAACAGGTACTGCATATCGCTGACGGCGAACGACCATTCCGGCTGGACGAAGAACAGATCGAAGCTGGCGACGTTGATCACCGCCGCCAGCACCGACGGCCAGCGGCCGAAGAACAGCGCGACGATCGCCACGCCGAGCAGATAGACCATCACCAGGTTGGCCTGATCGAAGCCCGGCAGCAGCCACTGTGAAAGCAGGGTGATCAGCGCACACAGTGCCACCGCCACCGCACAGCCGCGCAGCTGCATGCGCCATTTATCGTTGAAGCTGCGGACGTCGTGCTCTTTGCCCGGCGGCGGCTGTGCGGCGTCGTTCTCCAGCGCCACGATCACCAGATCGAGATCCGGGCCCAGCCGACCGAGGCGATCGGCGAAGCTGCCGCGCAGTTTCCAGCGTTGTTCGCTGCGGCGGCCGATGATGATTTTGCCGAGGTTATGTTCGCGGGCGTAGCGCAGCACTGCGCGTTCTTCGGACGGATCGGAGAGGGTGGCGGTTTCTGCCCCCAGTTCCTGCGCCAGCCGCAGCGCGCGCAGAATAGCGCGGCGTTGATTTTCCGGCAGCCGGTGCAGTTTGGGGGTCTCCACATAGACTGCATGCCAGTGGCAGCCGAGCCGCGCCGCCAGCCGGGCGGCGATGCGCACCAGCTTTTCGCTGCCGCTGTTGTGGCCGACGCACAGCAGAATGCTGTCGCGGGTGTGCCAGACTTTTTCCCGCCCCTGGGTGTCGCGAAACTCGCGCATCTGGTCATCGACCCGATCGGCGGTGCGGCGCAGCGCCAGCTCGCGCAGGGCGATCAGGTTGCCTTTGCGGAAGAAGTGCTCGATGGCGCGTTCGGCCTGGCCGGGAATATACACTTTGCCTTCGTGCAGCCGTCGGCGCAGATCGTCCGGCGGCAGATCGACCAGCACCACTTCGCCGGCTTCGTCAAACACGTGGTCGGGCACCGTTTCGCGCACCCGTACGCCGGTCACGCCGCCCACCACGTCGTTGAGGCTTTCCAGATGCTGCACGTTGACAGTGGTCAGCACGTCGATGCCGGCGTCCAGCAGCTCTTCCACATCCTGCCAGCGTTTGGGGTGGCGCGAACCGTGGGCGTTGCTGTGCGCCAGTTCATCCATCAGCACCAGCGCCGGGTGGCGCGCCAGCGCGGCGTCGAGATCGAATTCATGCACCAGCCGGCCGCGGTGCTGGATGCGTTTTTGCGGCAGCAGCGTCAGGCCGTCGAGCAGGGCGGCGGTCTCGCTGCGGCCGTGGGTTTCCACCACGCCGACCAGCACGTCCAGCCCCTGAGCGCGCAAACGCTGGGCTTCCTGCAGCATGGCGTAGGTTTTGCCCACGCCGGCGCAGGCACCGAAGAATACCTTCAACCGGCCGCGCGGTTTTTCATTGGCCAGCGCCAGCAGGCTGTCGGGATCGGGGCGCTGCTGTTCTTCTTCGACCATGACAATTCCTTGTGTTACCAAGCAAAAAGGGGTTCGGCATGCCGAACCCTATCACTATGCTGAATATGGCGCGTTACTTCAACGCATCCAGCGCCAGGTTCAGCTTCAGCACGTTCACCACCGATTCCCCCATAAAGTTGGGCGTGGCCCGATCGGTGTTTTCTTCGATCAGTTTGCCGACCTGTTCCGGCGGCAGATGACGCGCCGCCGCGACCCGCGCCAGCTGATATTGCGCGGCGGCGATCGAGATCTGCGGATCCAACCCGCTGCCGGAGGCGGTCAGCAGATCCACCGGGATTGGGCCGCTCATCGCAGGATTCGCCTGGCGCAGCTGCGCCGCGCGTTCGGCGATAGCCTTATCCAGCGCCGGGTTGGTCGCCGCCAGGTTGCTGCCGGCGGAAGCCAGTGGATTATAGGCCGAATCGCCGGTGGCCGATGGGCGGCCCCAGAAATAATCGGCGCGCGTGAAGTTTTGGCCGATCAGTGCGGAGCCAACCGCCTTGTCGTCCCGGTACAGCAGCGAACCGTTGGCCGCGCCAGGAAACAGCAACTGCGCCAGCCCGGTGGTCAGCAGCGGATAGGCGATACCGGTGATCAGCGTCAGCAGGATCAGCATCACCAGCGCAGGTCGTAAATATGTCATGTTCATCTTCCTCAATGGTTAACCGGCGACGTGCAGCGCGACCAGGATCAGGTCGATCAGTTTGATGCCGACGAACGGCACCAGCAGGCCGCCGACCCCGTACAGCCACAGGTTGCGGCGCAGCAGGGCCGCGGCGCTCATCGGTTTGTAGCTCACCCCTTTCAGCGCCAGCGGGATCAGGAACACGATCACCAGGGCGTTGAAGATCACCGCGGACATGATGGCGGAGGTCGGGGAGTGCAGGTGCATCACGTTCAGCGCGTTCAGCTGCGGATAGGTGGCCGCGAACGCCGCCGGAATGATGGCGAAGTATTTGGCCACGTCGTTGGCGATGCTGAAGGTGGTGAGCGAGCCGCGCGTCATCAGCATTTGCTTACCGATGTGCACCACTTCGATCAGCTTGGTCGGGTTGGAGTCCAGATCGACCATGTTACCCGCCTCTTTGGCGGCCTGGGTGCCGGAGTTCATCGCCACCGCCACGTCGGCCTGCGCCAGTGCCGGCGCGTCGTTGGTGCCGTCGCCGGTCATCGCCACCAGGCGGCCTTCCGCCTGGTACTGGCGGATCAGTGCCAGCTTGGCTTCCGGTGTGGCTTCCGACAGGAAGTCGTCCACCCCGGCTTCGGCGGCGATCGCCGCCGCGGTCAGCGGGTTATCGCCGGTGATCATCACCGTTTTGATGCCCATCTTGCGCAGCTCATTGAAGCGCTCTTTGATGCCGCCCTTGACGATATCCTTCAGCGCCACCACGCCCAGCACCCGGGCACCTTCTGCCACCACCAGCGGCGTGCCGCCGGTGCGCGCCACGCTTTCCACCAGATCGTCCACCGCCCGCGGGAAGTGACCCTGATTGGATTCGACGTGGCGGCGAATGGCGTCCACCGCGCCTTTGCGGATCATGCGCTCCTGCACGTTGACGCCGCTCATGCGGGTCTGGGCGGAGAAGGGCACGAAGGTGGCGTTCAGCGCCTGCAGATCGCGTTCGCGCAGGTTGAATCGCTGTTTGGCCAGCACCACGATGCTGCGGCCTTCCGGCGTTTCGTCCGCCAGCGAGGCCAGCTGCGCGGCATCCGCCAGCTCTTGCTCTTTCACGCCCGGCGCCGGCAGGAACTCCGAAGCCTGGCGGTTACCCAGCGTGATGGTGCCGGTTTTATCCAGCAGCAGCACGTCCACGTCGCCGGCGGCTTCCACCGCGCGGCCGCTGGTGGCGATCACGTTGGCGCCGAGCATGCGGCTCATCCCGGCCACGCCGATGGCGGACAGCAGGCCGCCGATGGTGGTGGGGATCAGACAGACCAGCAGCGCGACCAGTACGGTGATGGTCACTACGCTGCCGCTGCCGGCCGCCTGGACGCTGTATTGCGAGAACGGGAACAGGGTGGCGGTGGCCAGCACGAATACGATGGTCAGCGCCACCAGCAGAATGGTCAGCGCGACCTCGTTCGGCGTCTTGCGGCGCTTGGCACCTTCCACCATGGCGATCATGCGATCGAGAAAGGTTTCCCCCGGGTTGACGCTGCACTGCACCACCAGCCAGTCGGACAGCACGCGGGTGCCGCCGGTGACCGAGGAGAAGTCGCCGCCGGACTCGCGGATCACCGGGGCGGATTCGCCGGTGATGGCGCTTTCATCCACCGAGGCGCCGCCCTCCAGCACTTCGCCGTCGCACGGGATGGTGTCGCCGGCTTCCACCAGCACGATATCGCCCTTGCGCAGGCTTTCGGCGGCCACTTTCTCCGTGGCACCGTCGCGGCGCGGGCCGGCCAGTTTTTTCGCCCAGCTGGTTTTCTTGGTGCCCCTCAGGCTTTCCGCCTGGGCCTTGCTGCGCCCTTCGGCCAGCGCTTCGGCGAAGTTGGCGAACAGCACGGTGAACCACAGCCACAGGGAGACGCTGCCGGTAAAGGCGGCGGCGCCGTCGGTTTGGCCGGCGAGGATCGCCAGCCAGATGGCGGTGGTCAGAATGCTGCCGATATACACCACGAACATCACCGGGTTGCGCCATTGAACGCGAGGGTTCAGTTTTTTCAGCGCATCGATCAGCGCGGTGCGCACCAGAGCCGGTTCAAACAGCGCGCGTTGTTTGCGAGTCATCTCTTATTCTCTCTCTGTGACGTCGATTAGTTTGCCAACCAAATCTGCAAATGCTCGGCCACCGGGCCCAGTGCCAGCGCCGGCACGAAGGTCAGTGCGCCCACCAGCAGCACGGTGCCGATCAGCAGGCCGATAAACAGCGGCCCATAGGTCGGCAGGGTGCCGTTGCCCGCCGGCTGGCGCGGCTTGGCGCTCAGCGAACCGGCGATTGCCAGCACCGGCAGGATCACCCCGAAGCGGCCGAAGAACATGGCGAAGGCCAGCAGCAGGTTGTAGAACGGCGTATTGACGCTTAACCCGGCGAAGGCGCTGCCGTTGTTGTTGGCGGCGGAGGACAGGGCGTACAGCACTTCGCTGAAGCCGTGGGCGCCCGGGTTAAGGATGCCGGCGCGGCCCGCGTCGGTGCCGATGGCCAGCGCGCTGCCCAGCAGCACCAGCGTCGGCGTAACCAGGATCGCCAGTGCGGTCATCTTCATGTCGTAGACGTCGATCTTCTTGCCCAGATATTCCGGGGTGCGGCCGATCATCAGGCCGGCGATGAACACCGTCAGCATCACGAACAGCAGCATGCCGTACAAGCCGGAGCCGACGCCGCCGAACACCACCTCACCAATCTGCATCAGCCACATCGGCACCATGCCGCCCAGCGCGGTGAAGGAGTCGTGCATGGCGTTGACCGCCCCGCAGGACGCGGCGGTGGTCACCACCGAGAACAGGCTGGTGGCGAGAATGCCGAAGCGCGACTCTTTGCCTTCCATATTGATGTTGCTGTCGGCGCCCAGCGCACTCAGGTGCGGGTTGCCCGCCAGCTCGGCGTACATCACCACCACCGCCGCCACCACGAAGATCAGCGCCATCGCCCAGATCAGCGCATGGCCCTGGCGATTTTCACCGGCCAGCTGGCCGAAGGAGAAGCACAGCGCGCACGGGATCAGGAAGATGGCCAGCATCTGCACGAAGTTGGTCAGCACGGTCGGGTTCTCGAACGGGTGCGCCGAGTTGGCGCCGAAGAAGCCGCCGCCGTTGGTGCCGAGCATCTTGATCGCTTCCTGCGAGGCCACTGGCCCCATCGGCAGCGTCTGCTGGGCGCCTTCGAGCGTGGTGACGTGCAGGTAAGGCAGGAAGTTTTGCAGCGTGCCCTGGCTGACGAAGAACAGGGCGATCAGCAGCGCGATCGGCAGCAGCACATACAGCGTGATGCGGAACAGATCGGCCCAGGCGTTGCCGACGGTCTTGCCGGCGCGGCGGGTAAAGGCGCGGATCAGCGCAAAGGCCACGGCGATGCCGGTGGAGGCGGAGACGAAGTTCTGCACCGCCAGCCCGGCCATCTGGCTGAAATAGCTGAGGGCGCTTTCGCCGCTGTAGGCCTGCCAGTTGGTATTGGTGACGAAACTGACGGCGGTGTTGAGCGCCAGATCCCAGGAAAGACCCGGGAAGCCTTGCGGGTTGAGCGGCAGCGAGCCCTGCATCATCAGCAGGGCGAACAGCAGCGCCAGGCCGAGCAGGTTGAACGCCAGGATCGCCAGCGCGTACTGCCACCAGTTCATCTCGGTGGCGCGGATGCCGCAGGCGCGCCAGACGCCGGCTTCCACCCCGCGCAGCGCAGGCAGCGGCTCACCTTCGATCAGGCGCGCCATAAAGCCGCCCAGCGGCCGGGCCAGCAGCAGAAGCACCAGCAGGAAGCTGGCGATCAGTAAAAAGGCTGAAGCCGCCATCAGAAATCCTCCGCGTTAAACAGGGCGTAGACCAAATAGGCCAACAGCAGCAGAACCAACAGCGCACCACCAATAACGCTGAAACTCACGGGACACCTCCAGAGGTGTTGTTTTTGATAGAGGAAGTGTAGGGAGAGGGGTAGAAAGAAGATGAAAAAATTGCGCGGGCGGGTGTAAAAAAAGTATAAAAATGGCTGAAATTTCAGCGGAAATTCAGCGTTTCAACCATCAGGCCGGTGGCGAGATTTGCCCTTGATGGGGGAGGGAGAACGGGCGTAAGCGGGAAATAACGAACCGGATAATAACCACAATGTAACCCATGTTTAGTTAAAAATTAACCTGAATGTAACAAAATTACGAATCGCTGCGGCGATTAGCGATTTTTTGTGCGATTTAGTGGTCGGATGAGTAGTAAACTTTCATCAAATGCGCTAAAATTTTACCCAGTTACCAAATTACCGATTGTTCATTTGATACGCCGACGCCGTTTTCCCTGACAAATCAACGGCAGGCGTTTTTAAGGAGGTTCGCATGTCTACGACCTATCACGCTTATTCACTGCATCGGATTCTCCTGCGCCGCAGCGCAGTCGTCCTCGCGGGCATTTTGGCCCTGCCGGTGATGCTGTTCCGCAGCGACCGCGGGCGTTTTTACAGCTACCTGCACCGCGTCTGGTCAAAAACCAGCGATAAGCCGGTCTGGCTGCAGCAGGCGGAACTGGCGTCCTGCGATTTCTACTGAGCCACTGCCGATTCACGAAAAACCCTCGCCCTGCGGCGGGGGTTTTTTTATGCCTATAGCCGCCCCTATCAAGCGCAAGGTCGTATTCGGCAAGCCATTCTTCTACACTTTCTTCAATGGCTAGCAGCAGGGGAGAGCGGTATGAGCGACAAGATCCCGATCGGCATCAGCGCCTGTTTACTGGGCGAAGCGGTGCGTTTCGACGGCGGCCACAAGCGGCTGGCCTTTGCGGTGGAGCAGTTGGCGCCCTATGTGCGCTTTGAGCCCGTTTGCCCGGAAATGGCGATTGGCCTGCCCACGCCGCGCCCGGCGCTGCGCCTGGTGAAACAGGCGCAGCCGTGGCCGGCGATGCGCTACAGCAACGACGCCGGCATCGATCTGACCGAGGAAATGCGCGGCTTCTCCGCGCGGCGCGTGGCGGCCTTGCAGCATCTGTGCGGCTATATCGTCTGCGCCAAGTCACCGAGCTGCGGCCTGGAGCGGGTGCGGGTCTACAGCGAAAACGGCAAGGACTCGCGTAAAAACGGCGTCGGTCTGTTTACCGCCGAACTGCTGCGCCAGATGCCGTGGCTGCCGGTGGAAGAGGACGGACGATTGCAGGATGCGGCACTGCGGGAAAACTTCATTGAACGGGTGTATGCGCTGTACGAGCTGAACATGCTGTGGCGTCAGGGGCTGACCCGCGGCGGGCTGATCGCGTTTCACAGCCGCTATAAGCTGTCGCTGCTGGCGCATTCGCAGCCGGCGTATCGCGAGCTGGGGCGCTTCGTCGCCGATATTCACCGCTGGGACTCGCTGGAGGCCTTCGCCGTGGAATACCGCAGCCGCCTGATGGCGCTGTTGGCGCACAAGGCGACGCGCCGCAACCACACCAATGTGTTGATGCACGTGCAGGGCTATTTCCGCAGTCAGCTCAGTACGGCGCAGCGCCAGGAGCTGGCGCACCTGATCGACCGCTACCGGCAGGGCATGCAGCCGCTGTTGGCGCCGATCGCGCTGCTCAAGCATTACATGGCGGAATACCCCGATCGCTATCTGGCGGAACAACGCTATTTCGAACCTTATCCGGAGGCGCTGCGTTTGCGTTACGGGCATTGATTGACAAGGAGTTTTATGACCACGCATCTGGTCTGGTTGCGTAACGATCTGCGTATCACCGACAACAAAGCGCTGCACGCCGCCTGCAGCGATCCCGAAGCGCGAGTGCTGGCGGTGTTTATCGCCACGCCGCAGCAGTGGCGGCAACATGAGTTGGCGCCGCGGCAGGCGGCGCTGATCCACGCCAGCCTGCGGGCGGTGCAGCAGGCGCTGGCGCACAAGGGCATTGCGCTGCATTGTCATGCCTGTGAAGACTTTGCCGCGTCGATCGACTGGCTGGCGGACTATTGCGAGCGGGAGCAGGTGGATGCGCTGTTTTACAATCGCCAGTACGAACTTAACGAACGGCGGCGCGATGCGCGGCTGGAACAGCGGTTGAGCGGCCGGGTAGCGTGCCACGGTTTCGATGACAGCCTGCTGTTGCCGCCGGGCAGCGTGCTGACCGGCGGCGGCGAGATGTACAAGGTCTATACGCCGTTTCGCAACGCCTTTCTTCAGCGCCTGACCGAGTCCGACGTGAGTTGCCTGCCGGCGCCGAAGATCCGCGCCGGTGGCGCGTTGCCTGCGCCTGAGGCGCCGGCGGCGTTCGATTACCCTACGGCGGAGATTGCGGATGGCTATCCCGCCGGTGAGGAGACCGCGTTGCAGCGGCTACGCGCCTTTTGCCGCGAGCAGGTGCAGGATTACCTCCGGCAGCGCGATCTGCCGGCCCTCGCCGGCACCAGCAGCCTGTCGCCCTATCTGGCGATCGGCGTGCTGTCGCCGCGCCAGTGCTTCAACCGCCTGCGCGCCGAATGCCCGCAGCTGCTGGAAGATCGCGAAAGCGGCGCCTTCGCCTGGCTCAACGAGCTGATTTGGCGCGAGTTCTATCGCCATCTGCTGGCGGCCTATCCCGATCTGTGCCGCCATCGGCCGTTTATCGCCTGGACGGACAAGGTGCGCTGGTGCGATGACGCGGCGAAGCTGCAGGCCTGGCAGCGGGGCCAGACCGGCTACCCGATCGTCGATGCCGCCATGCGCCAGCTGAACGCCACCGGCTGGATGCACAACCGGCTGCGCATGATCAGCGCCAGTTTTCTGGTGAAGGATCTGCTGATCGACTGGCGCGCCGGGGAGCGCTATTTCATGTCGCAACTGCTGGATGGCGATCTGGCGGCCAACAACGGCGGCTGGCAGTGGGCGGCCTCCACCGGCACCGATGCCGCGCCGTATTTCCGCATCTTCAACCCGACGACTCAGGGTGAACGTTTTGATCCACAAGGCACTTTTATCCGTAAATGGTTGCCGGAACTGGCGGATGTGCCCGACAATGACATCCATCATCCCCATCGCTGGGCGGAAAAGCAGCGGTGTACGCTGAACTACCCGCTGCCGATCGTCGATCATAAGCAAGCCCGGCTGGAGACGCTGGCGGCGTTCGAGGCGGCAAAACGGGGAGAGTCTTGAGGCAACTGCAAGGAGCGATGCAATGATGAAAAAGGTGCTGGCCCTGTGCCTGAGCGGCTATTCCGCGCTGGCGATCGCCGGCTTTGACGTGGTGGCGCTCGGCGTCGACGGCGGCGTCAGCGACGGCAACCTGACCTCCTACCTGATCCGCAGCGACAATCAGCCGCGGTATGTGGCGCTGGACGCCGGTTCGCTGCTGCCGGGCATCGCCAAAGGGCTGGAGAAGGGCAGCTTCCCGCAGGTGACGCCCGAACTGGCCGCGCCTTACACGCCGCAGGGCTATGTGTTCCGGCAGTTGATCGGCAGCTACTTTATCAGCCACGGCCATCTGGACCACGTGGCGGGGCTGATCGTCGGCTCGCCCGAGGACAATAAAAAAACCGTTTACGCTCAGGCGGACACCGTGCTGACCCTGCGTAATCACTACTTCAACTGGAAGGCGTGGCCGAACTTTACCGACGCCGGCAACGGTTCGCGGCTGGGCACTTACCGGCTGCAAACGGTGCGGCCGCAGCAGCGCTTTACCCTCGGCCTGACCGGGTTGACCGGCGTGATGTATCCGCTCAGCCACGATCGCTACCCGTCGTCGATGCTGCTGATTTCCAACGGCAACGAGTTCTTCGCCTACTTCGGCGATACCGGGCCGGATAAGGTGGAGCAGTCGCGCGATCTCGATACCGTCTGGCGCGCGCTGGGGCCGCTTGTCGAGCAGAAGAAGCTCAAGGGCATGATTATCGAAACCTCTTACCCCAACGGGGGGGAGGATAAACAGCTGTACGGCCATTTGACGCCGGCCTGGCTGCTGAAGGAGCTGAAGAACCTGACGCAGTACAGCGGCGGCGATGGCTCGCTGAACGGTTTGCCGGTGGTGATCAGCCACATCAAGCCCAGCCTGAAGCAGGGCGAAGACACGCGCGCCGCCATTGCGCAGCAGCTGGCGCAGGGCAACGATCTGGGCGTGAAATTCATCCTGATGGCGCAGGGCGACCGGCAGACATTTTGACTATGAAGAGAGAAGAGAATGCGTAACCTCGATCTGGAACAACTGATCAACACGGAACTGAACGCCGCGGCGTTTCAGGACTACGCCCCCAACGGATTGCAGGTAGAAGGCCGCCCGCACGTGCAGCGCATCGTGACCGGCGTCACCGCCTGTCAGGCGCTGCTGGACGCCGCGGTGGCGCATCAGGCCGACGCGATTATCGTACACCACGGCTATTTCTGGAAAAACGAGGCGCCGGCGGTGCGCGGCATGAAGCGCAACCGCCTGAAAACGCTGCTGACCCACGACATCAACCTGTACGGCTACCACCTGCCGCTGGACGCGCATCCGGTGCTGGGCAACAACGCGCAGCTGGCGCAGGCGCTGGGCATTCGGGTGATTGGCGACGTCGAGCCGCTGGTGCCGCACGGCGAATTTGAACAGCCGCTGACCGGCGAAGCGCTGCAACAGCGTATCGAAAGCCGGCTGGGGCGCGCGGTGCTGCACTGCGGCGATAACGCGCCTGAGCACATTCGCCGGGTGGCCTGGTGCACCGGTGGCGGCCAGGGCTTTATCGACAGCGCGGCGCGCTTCGGCGTCGATGCGTTCATCAGCGGTGAAGTGTCTGAGCAGACCATTCACAGCGCGCGCGAAATGGGCGTGCATTTCTTCGCCGCCGGCCACCACGCCACCGAGCGCGGCGGTGTGAAGGCGCTGGGCGACTGGCTGGCGCAGCACCACGGCTTTGATGTGGCCTTTATCGACATCCCGAATCCCGCCTGATTTTTTTCTTCCCCGGATCCAGCCCGGCCCGTGCGCCGGCTGAATCCTTTTACCGTGCTATTTCCTTATTTTCCTTATGGTTGCGTTCTATTGACAGCCGGGGCCGCGTCACGCATAACTGGTGTGTTTTTCATCGCGATAATAATAAGGAGAATAAGGGTGCAACAAGCACGTTATTACCTGTTGGGTGAAAGAGCGGTAGTGCTTGAACTGTCGCCGCCGGTGACCTTACCGAGCCAGCAGCGCATCTGGGCGCTGGCGGAAAAGCTGAATCACCATCCCGACGTGCGGGAAGTGGTGCCGGGGATGAACAACCTGACGCTGTTGCTGCATACGCCGCAGGCCGACGCCGAAGCGATGCTCGTGTTGCTGCAGCAAGGCTGGGAAAGCAAAGAGAGCCTGACGCCGGAATCGCGCCAGGTGGATATTCCGGTGGTCTACGGCGGGGAGCAGGGCCCTGACCTGGATGAAGTGGCGCGCCATACCGGCATGACGCCGCGGCAGGTGGTGGAATGCCACGCGGCGGCGGCCTACGTGGTCTATTTCCTCGGCTTTCAGCCGGGTTTCTCCTATTTGGGCGGCATGCCGGAACAACTGGCGACGCCGCGCCGCGCTGAGCCGCGTCTGGCGGTGGCGGCCGGCTCCGTCGGCATCGGCGGCGGCCAGACCGGCATCTATCCGCTGGTGACGCCCGGCGGCTGGCAGCTGATCGGCCGCACGCCGCTGGCGCTGTTCAATCCGCATGAAATGCCGCCGACGCTGCTGCGCCCGGGCGACAACGTGCGCTTCGTGCCGCAGAAGGAGGGCGTATGCTGATTATTCTGCGTGCCGGCATCTATACCACGGTGCAGGATTTGGGCCGCGAGGGATTCCGCCGCCTGGGCATCAGCACCGGCGGGGCGCTGGATCAACCGGCGCTGAAGATCGCCAACCTGCTGGTGGGCAATGCGCCGGAGGCCGCCGGGCTGGAGATCACCCTCGGCCAGTTCAGCGCCGAGTTTACCCGCGCTGGCTGGATCGCCCTGACCGGCGCCGGCTGCGACGCGCAGCTGGACGGCAAGCCGCTGTGGACCGGCTGGCGCTACCCGGTGAAAAAGGGGCAGCGGCTGGTGCTGGGCACGCCGAAACGCGGCATGCGCAGCTACCTGGCGATCTCGGGCGGCATCGCCGTGCCGGAAATGCTGGGCTCGTGCAGCACCGACATGAAAGCCGCCTTTGGCGGCCACCAAGGCCGTAATCTGAAGGACGGCGATCGGCTGCCGCTGGGCACATCCAGCGCGCTGCCGCAACACCGCTGCGGCGTGAAGCAGCTGCTGTTCACCAACCGCATCCGCGCGCTGCCGGGGCCGGAGTACGCCGAATTCAGCGAAGAGGCGCAGGACACGTTCTGGCGCACCGCCTGGCAGCTCAGCCCGCAGAGCAACCGCATGGGTTACCGCCTGCACGGCGGCACGCCGCTGGCGCGCACCACCGATCGCGAGATGCTGTCGCACGGCCTGCTGCCCGGCGTGGTGCAGGTGCCGCATAACGGCCAGCCGATCGTGCTGATGGCCGATGCGCAAACCACCGGCGGTTACCCGCGTATCGCCTGCGTGATCGAGGCCGATCTCTACCACTTGGCGCAGATCCGTCTCGGCGAACCGATCCACTTCGTTCTCTGCTCACTGACGGAGGCGCAGCGCGCCAAAGCCGAGCAGGATCTCTTCCTTCGACAGATTGCCTGGGGGTTACATGATCGTTGATTTGAACGCCGATCTCGGCGAAGGCTGCGCCAACGACGAGGCGCTGCTGCAATGGGTGAGTTCGGCCAACATCGCCTGCGGCTTTCACGCCGGCGATGCGCAGACCATGCGTCAGTCGGTGCGCTGGGCATTGCAGTACGGCGTGGCGATCGGCGCCCACCCAAGTTTTCCCGATCGGGAGAACTTTGGCCGTACCCGTATGCAGCTGCCACCGGAAACGGTGTACGCGCAGGTGGTGTATCAGCTCGGGGCGCTGGCGGCCATCGCCCGCGCCGAGGGTGGGGTGATGGTGCACGTCAAGCCGCACGGCATGCTGTACAACCAGGCGGCGGTTGAGCCGGCGCTGGCGGAAGCGATCGCCCGGGCGGTGCAGGCGGTCGATCCGGCGCTGCGGCTGGTGGGGCTGGCCGGCAGCGAGCTGATCCGCGCCGGGGAAAAACTCGGGCTGACCACCCGGCAGGAGGTATTCGCCGATCGCGGCTATCAGGCCGACGGCACGCTGGTGCCGCGCGGTTTGCCGGGGGCGCTTATCGAGGACGACGAACAGGCGCTGGCGCAAACCCTGGAGATGGTGCGCCATCACCGGGTGCGCAGCGTGGATGGCGTCTGGACCGCCGTGCAGGCGGAAACCGTCTGCCTGCACGGGGACGGCGAGCATGCGCTGGCGTATGCGCGCAAGCTGCGGGACAGCTTTGTTCAACAGGGGATCCGCGTCAGCGCGGAGCAGTAAAGCAGTAAAGCAAGACACAACATCACAAGCAAAAAACTATTAGAAAATATCGAGGGAAGACTATGGAACAGGCCGTGAATCTCTGGCCACTGATTGGCATCGCCGCCATCGTGGCCGGATTTGTATTGCGTTTCAACCCGGTGCTGGTGGTGATCGCCGCCGGCATCATCACCGGTTTGGCGGCGCTGATGCCGCTGGACGTCATTCTGGAAAAGCTCGGCGAGGGCTTTCTCAACACCCGTAACCTGCCGCTGATCCTGCTGCTGCCGCTGGCGGTGATCGGCCTGCTGGAGCGTCACGGGTTGAAAGAGCGGGCGCAGGCGTGGATCGCCAAGATTAAAAGCGCCACTGCCGGTCGTCTGCTGATCGTGTATCTGTTCGTGCGCGAAGTGACCGCCGCCATGGGGCTGACCAGCCTGGGCGGCCATCCGCAGATGGTGCGGCCGCTGCTGGCGCCGATGGCGGAAGGGGCGACGGAAAACCGCTATGGCGAGCTGCCGGAGCGCACGCGCCACCGTCTGCGCGCCATGTCGGCCGCCACCGACAACGTCGGGCTGTTCTTCGGCGAGGATATCTTCGTGGCCTTCGGTGCGATCATCTTCATGCACAACTTTATGCTGGAGTCCGGCGGCATTCAGACCGAACCGCTGCATATCGCGCTGTGGGGCATTCCGACCGCCATTTTCGCTTTCCTGATCCACGCGTTTCGGCTGTATCGGATGGATAAACGGCTGAGCGCCGAGCTGGCGCAGCTGAATCTGGCGGCGCTGCAGGCGAAGGGGGAAGCACGATGAACTTCCAGCAACAATACCTCTACTGGCTGGCCGGCGCGGTGCTGCTGATTGTGGCGGTGATGTCATTGCGCGATCGGGCCAACCCGCGCCGCATCACCACCGGGCTGTTTTGGGGGCTGTACGGCCTGGTGTTCCTGGTCGGCGACTGGACTTACCGCCTGCTGGGCGACGTGCTGGGCGAGGGCAGCAACGAAAAACGCGTGCTGCACATCATCGTTGGCGCGGTGGTGGTGGTAATGGCCCTGATTGCCGGCTTCGGCGGCGTGCGCCTCGGCAGTTATCATCAGCGGACGCCGCAGGAGCGCGAGGCCAGCGCCAGGCGCCTGGGCAACAAGCTGTTTATCCCCGCATTGGCGATCCCGGTGGTCACGGTGATCGGCGTGCTGCTGTTCAACAACGTGCCGGCGCTGCAAAGCGCGGTGTTCGGCAGCGGCAACCACGCGACGCTGATCACTCTGTTCTCGATGACCGTCGGCTGCCTGATTGGCCTGGCGATCGCGGTGAAAATGACCCACGAGAAGGCGCTGCAGCCGGTGCTGGAAGCGCGGCGCTTGCTGGATTCGATCGGTTGGGCGTTCATTCTGCCGCAGATCCTCGCCACGCTGGGGCTGCTGTTTACCGTCGCCGGCGTCGGCACCGCGATCTCGCATTTGACCCAGGAGTATCTGGCGGTCGATAACCGCTTTATTGCCGTAGCAGTCTACGCTATCGGTATGGCGGTGCTGACCATGGTGATGGGCAACGCCTTCGCCGCGTTCCCGATCGTTACCGCCGGCATCGGCATTCCGATCCTGGTGTTGCAGCACGGCGGCAACCCGGCGGTGATGGCGGCGATCGGCATGTTCTCCGGCTATTGCGGTACTCTGATGACGCCGATGGCGGCGAACTTCAACATCGTGCCAGCGGCGCTGCTGGAGCTGCCGGACAAGAATGCGGTGATCAAGGCGCAGGTGCCGACCGGCGCGCTGCTGCTGTTGGTTAACGTGTTCCTGCTGTATTTCCTGATGTTCCTGTAGGAGTAAGGATGCAAAAAGTATTGATTACCGGCTTCGAGCCGTTTGGCGGCGAGCGCCTTAACCCCTCCTGGGAGGTGGTGAAGCAGCTCAATGATATGGAGCTGGTCGGCACGCGCATCGTGGCGCGCCAGCTGCCGTGCGTGTTCGGCGCGGCGCTGGACGCGCTCAATGCGGCGATCGACGAGGTGCAGCCGGTGATGGTGCTGGCTATCGGCCAGGCCGGCGGCCGCACCGACATCACGATTGAACGGGTGGCGATCAACGTCGACGACGCGCGTATCCCCGACAATCAGGGGCAGCAACCGGTGGACGAGCCGATCGTCGCCGGCGGCCCGGCGGCCTATTTCAGCACCTTGCCGATTAAAGCGATGGTCAGTTCGATGCGTGAGGCCGGCATTCCGGCCTCCGTTTCGCAGACCGCCGGCACCTATGTGTGCAACCATGTCATGTATGGCCTGCTGCACCGTTTGAACGGCCAGCGTGCGGTGAAGGGCGGGTTTATTCATATCCCGTACCTGCCGGAGCAGGCGGCGGCGCACCCCGGCGCGCCGAGCATGGCGGCCTCGACGGTGCTGTTTGCATTGGAACTGGCCGTTTCCATCGCCTTGCAGGTAGAGCACGATCTGAAGGTGGTGGGCGGCGCGACGCATTAATCATGAGAATCCCCGGCGCATCGGGCTGCGCCGGGGTACTGCAAGGAGTGGTCTATGCCGGAAGGACCGGAGATTCGCCGGGCGGCGGACAAACTGGCGGCGGCGGTGATCGATCAGCCGCTGACCGCCGTCGATTTCGCGTTTCCCCAGTTGAAACACTATCGCCAGCGTCTGCTCGGCGAGCGCATCGTCGCCATCGAGCCGCGCGGCAAGGCGCTGCTGACCCATTTCTCCAATGGGCTGACGATGTACAGCCACAACCAGCTGTACGGCGTGTGGAAAGTGGCGGCGGCCGGGGAGACGCCGGAGACCAAGCGCGATCTGCGGGTGCGGCTGGAAACCGCCCGCAGCGCGATATTGCTTTACAGCGCTTCCGACATTACCGTCGGGCCGCGCGAGGAAATAGAGCAACACCCGTTTTTGCAACGCATCGGCCCCGACGTGCTGGACATGTCGCTGACGGTAGACGACGTGGCGGAGCGGTTGCTGACGCCGCGTTTTCGCCGCCGGCAGCTGGGCGGCATGCTGCTCGACCAGGCGTTTCTCGCCGGATTGGGTAACTATCTGCGCGCCGAAATCCTGTGGCAGGCCGAACTGGCGCCGCAGCACAAACCGCAGGATCTGACGCCAGAGGCGCTGCGCCATCTGGCGGAGGCATTGCTGGCAGTGCCGCGCCTTTCCTACCAGACGCGCGGGCAGGCGGATGACAACCGGCATCACGGCGCGCTGTTTCGCTTCAAGGTATTTCATCGCAGCGGCGAGCCCTGCGAACGCTGCGGTGGGATGATCGTGCGTACCGAACTGTCGTCGCGGCCGTTTTATTGGTGCCCGGGCTGCCAGAAATAGCCAAAAAAAACGCCGCCCGAAGGGGCGGCGCTGTGCGGTTTCAGCCGGGAAAGCGGCTTACTTGGTTTTCAGCTGGGATTTGAAATCACGCTCGGCATAGCCGGTATACAGCTGACGCGGACGGGCAATTTTGATGCCTTCGTCGTGCATTTCGTTCCAGTGGGCGATCCAGCCGATGGTGCGCGCGATGGCAAAGATCACGGTGAACATGGAAGAAGGAATGCCCATCGCCTTCAGGATAATGCCGGAGTAGAAGTCGACGTTCGGGTACAGTTTCTTCTCGATGAAGTACGGGTCGTTCAGCGCGATGTGTTCCAGCTCCATCGCCACCTGCAGCAGGTTGTCGTCCTTCTTGTTCAGCTCTTTCAGCACTTCGTGACAGGTCTCGCGCATCACGGTGGCGCGCGGATCGTAGTTCTTGTACACGCGGTGGCCGAAGCCCATCAGGCGGAAGGAATCGTTCTTGTCCTTGGCGCGCTTGATGAATTCCGGAATGTGCTCAACGGTCTTGATCTCTTCCAGCATTTTCAGCGCCGCTTCGTTGGCGCCGCCGTGTGCCGGCCCCCACAGGGAGGCGATGCCGGCCGCGATGCAGGCGAACGGGTTGGCACCGGAAGAGCCAGCGGTGCGCACGGTAGAGGTAGAGGCGTTTTGCTCATGGTCGGCGTGCAGGATCAGGATGCGATCCATGGCGCGTTCCAGCACCGGGTTCACCACGTACTCTTCGCACGGGGTAGCGAACATCATGTGCAGGAAGTTGCCGGCGTAGGACAGATCGTTGCGCGGGTAAACGAACGGCTGGCCCAGGGAATATTTGTAGCACATCGCGGCCACGGTCGGCATTTTGGACAGCAGGCGGAACGCGGTGATTTCGCGGTGACGCTCGTTGTTGACGTCCAGTGCATCGTGGTAGAACGCCGCCAGCGCGCCGGTCACGCCGCACAGCACCGCCATCGGGTGCGAGTCGCGACGGAAACCACGGAACAGATGGGTGATCTGGTCGTGGATCATGGTGTGACGGGTGACGGTGGTTTTGAAGGTCTCGAACTCTTCCGGCGTTGGGGTCTCGCCGTACAGCAGGATGTAGCACACTTCCAGGTAGGAAGATTCTTTCGCCAGCTGCTCGATAGGGAAGCCGCGGTGCAGCAGCACGCCTTTGTCGCCGTCGATGAAGGTAATCTTGGATTCGCAAGAAGCGGTGGAGGTAAAGCCGGGATCAAATGTGAAATAACCTTTGGAACCCAGAGCGCGGACATCGAGGACATCGGGGCCCAGTGTCGGTGTCAATACGCCCAGTTCGATCGGAGCTTCGCTGTCGTTAATGGTTAGCGTCGCTTTCTTATCAGTCATTTACTGTCTCCTTAGCGCCTTATTTTAAAAACCACTAACAACTGAAATACCTTAAGTCTCTGCAGGTTGCCCGCAAAAAAATGGTGCGGACGCTAACTCTGTGAGCGACTGCGCAACTGTGCGCGGGTAGGGTACAGAGTGCTGACCAGGCGAACGAGACGGGTGACCAGTTGTTAACGATTCATAGTAATTCGTTATAGTCTGTTAATCTTACCTATGAGCTGTTCGAAGAGATGTGAACCTATCCCAATAATCTGTTTTTATTTGCTTTATTTGCTTGTTGACGCCGGCAAAATCGAGCGGGAAACAACGGCTATTGGGATAGGTTCGTCAAATACACTGTTGCATAACTCGAACCCGGGGGGAAGTGTATCTGCTGACCCATAGCGCATCATAGGACCGTTTGTGCCCCTATATGTAATGGAAATGTTGATCTCTTGTCAAATCAGATAATTAATTTTGCACTAATTGTGAAATCCGTGATCTGAATCACTGTTCGGGGGAAATGTTATCAAAGCGGTTGTATGAGAATTGTAATCAGAATGTGATCCTCCTATACTGCCGCCAGGTCTCCGGATTACCCTGAAGTAGGAGCACCCAGCGTTATAAATGCGCGCCGTTTGAGCACAGAGGATGTTGATGTTTGAGCGCGTGACGTGTAAGGGTTTTAGGCTCTTAACGCTGTCTGATCCCCGCCCAGGCCCGGAGGAAGGAAAATAATAAGAGCTGTGTGGGCAAATACGTGAAAAAACAACGACCTGTCAACTTGGATCTGCAAACGATCCGGTTCCCCGTAACTGCGATAGCGTCTATCTTACACCGAGTCTCTGGCGTAATTACCTTCGTTGCCGTGGGTATCCTCCTCTGGCTGCTGGGCCTGTCACTCTCTTCCCAAGAGGGGTTCCTGCAGGCGGCCGCCATCATGAATAGCTTCATCGTCAAATTCATATTCTGGGGCATCCTTACGGCGCTGGCCTATCACATTTGCGGTGGCATCCGTCACTTGTTAATGGATTTTGGCT
Organism: Serratia nevei; assembly: GCF_024160145.1. Taxonomy (GTDB): domain Bacteria; phylum Pseudomonadota; class Gammaproteobacteria; order Enterobacterales; family Enterobacteriaceae; genus Serratia; species Serratia nevei_A. Next base: position 60,365 of record NZ_JAMYWQ010000009.1, on the reverse strand, counting down.
ACATCGAAGAGAGTTTGGCCGCCGGTACCCGTTCCGCCCAGGTGGCGATCGGTCTGACCGTCGTGCTGTCAGTTCTGGCTGGAGTCCTCGTATGGTAAACAACGTTTCTGCATTAGGGCGCAACGGCGTGCACGATTGGCTGCTGCTGCGCGCTTCCGCTATCATCATCACCCTGTACGTCCTGTATATCCTGGGCTTCTTCGTCACGGCTCCGGAACTCACTTATGACATCTGGCGCGGTTTCTTCGCCACTTCCATTACGAAAGTGTTCACTCTGCTGACCTTGCTGTCGATTCTGGTGCACGCCTGGATCGGGCTGTGGCAGGTGCTGACGGACTACATCAAGCCGCTGGCGGTTCGCCTGGTGTTGCAGCTGGCTGTCGTGGTCGCGTTGCTGGTCTATTTACTGTACGGAACAATCGTAGTGTGGGGTGCTTAAATGAAACTGCCAGTCAGAGAGTTTGATGCCGTCGTAATCGGCGCCGGCGGTGCGGGCATGCGTGCCGCGCTGCAAATTTCCCAAGCGGGCTCGACCTGTGCCCTGCTGTCCAAAGTTTTCCCGACCCGTTCCCATACCGTGTCCGCACAGGGCGGCATCACCGTCGCGCTGGGCAACAGCCACGAGGACAACTGGGAATGGCATATGTACGACACGGTGAAAGGTTCCGACTATATCGGTGACCAGGACGCCATCGAATATATGTGTAAAACCGGCCCGGAAGCGATTCTGGAACTGGAACACATGGGCCTGCCGTTCTCTCGTCTGGACGACGGCCGCATCTATCAGCGCCCGTTCGGCGGCCAGTCGCTGAACTTCGGCGGCGAGCAGGCGGCGCGTACCGCAGCCGCAGCCGACCGTACCGGCCATGCGCTGCTGCACACCCTGTACCAACAGAACCTGAAAAACCACACCACCATCTTCTCCGAGTGGTATGCGCTCGATCTGGTGAAAAACCAGGACGGCGCGGTGGTCGGCACCACGGCTATCTGCATCGAAACCGGTGAAGTGGTTTACTTCAAAGCCAAGGCCACCGTGTTGGCGACCGGCGGCGCGGGCCGTATTTACCAGTCCACCACCAACGCCCACATCAACACCGGCGACGGTGTCGGCATGGCGCTGCGCGCCGGCGTGCCGGTGCAGGACATGGAAATGTGGCAGTTCCACCCGACCGGCATCGCCGGCGCGGGCGTGCTGGTGACCGAAGGCTGCCGCGGCGAAGGCGGTTACCTGCTGAACAAACACGGCGAACGCTTCATGGAGCGTTATGCGCCGAACGCCAAAGATCTGGCGGGCCGCGACGTGGTTGCCCGTTCGATCATGATCGAAATCCGCGAAGGCCGCGGCTGCGACGGTCCTTGGGGCCCGCACGCCAAGCTGAAGCTGGATCACCTGGGTAAAGAGGTGCTGGAATCCCGTCTGCCGGGCATTCTGGAGCTGTCCCGCACCTTCGCGCACGTCGATCCGGTGAAAGAGCCGATCCCGGTTATCCCAACCTGTCACTATATGATGGGCGGCATTCCGACCAAAGTGACCGGCCAGGCATTGACCGTGAACGAGAAAGGCGAAGACGTGGTGATCCCGGGGTTGTTCGCCGTGGGCGAAATTGCCTGCGTATCGGTGCACGGCGCCAACCGCTTGGGCGGCAACTCGCTGCTCGACCTGGTGGTGTTCGGCCGTTCCGCCGGCATGCACCTGCAGGAATCGCTGGAAGAGCAGGGCGTGAGCCGCGACGCCAGCGACTCCGACGTGGAAGCTTCGCTGGATCGTCTGAACCGTTGGAACAACACCCGTTCCGGCGAAGACCCGGTCGAAATTCGCAAGGCGTTGCAGTCTTGCATGCAGCACAACTTCTCGGTATTCCGCGAAGGCGATGCGATGGCCAAGGGCCTGGAAGAACTGAAAGTGATCCGTGAACGTCTGAAGAACGCACGCCTGGATGATACCTCCAGCGAGTTCAACACCCAGCGCATCGAATGCCTGGAGTTGGATAACCTGATGGAGACCGCGTATTCCACCGCCGTGTCGGCCAACTTCCGTACCGAGAGCCGTGGCGCACACAGCCGCTTCGACTACCCGGAACGCGATGACGCCAACTGGCTGTGCCACTCGCTGTATCTGCCGCAATCGGAAAGCATGACGCGTCGTGAAGTGAACATGCAACCGAAGCTGCGCCCGGCATTCCCGCCGAAAGTGCGTTCTTACTAATTGCGGAGATCGACAGATGAAACTCGAATTTTCCATTTATCGCTACAACCCGGATGTCGATGACGCGCCGCACATGCAGGACTACACCCTGGAAGCGGAAGAAGGTCGCGACATGATGCTGCTGGATGCGTTGATCCAGCTGAAAGAAAAAGACCCGACCCTGTCGTTCCGTCGCTCATGCCGCGAAGGCGTGTGCGGTTCCGACGGCCTGAACATGAACGGTAAAAACGGCCTGGCGTGCATCACCCCGGTTTCGTCGCTGCGCAAAGGCAACGGCAAGATCGTGATCCGTCCGCTGCCGGGCCTGCCGGTGGTGCGCGATCTGGTGGTGGATATGGGCCAGTTCTACACCCAGTATGAAAAGATCAAGCCATACCTGCTGAACGACGGCAAGAACCCGCCGGCGCGCGAGCACCTGCAGTCGCCGGAGCAGCGCGCCAAGTTGGACGGTCTGTACGAGTGCATTCTGTGCGCCTGCTGCTCGACCTCTTGCCCATCGTTCTGGTGGAACCCGGACAAGTTCATCGGGCCTGCCGGTCTGTTGGCGGCGTATCGCTTCCTGATCGACAGCCGTGACACGGAAACGCAAGAACGTTTAGATGATCTGGACGACGCTTTTAGTGTTTTCCGCTGCCATAGCATTATGAATTGTGTCAGTGTATGTCCTAAAGGCTTGAACCCGACGCGTGCTATCGGGCATATCAAGTCCATGCTGCTGCAACGCGGCGCATAAACGGAATGAGATGCTGCGCCGGGCTCTTTTCCGGCGCACATCCCATAGGGGAGGGAACCTCTAAAAACTGACCCGCGGCTGCGGCGCTATGCAGCCGGGTTCTTCCGCCGGTTTTTAGAGGTTCCTTGTAAGGGACCGCAAGGTCCATAACAGAACGTATCGGGCCGTCATGGCCGCAAGTACGTCGAGTGAACCGTTTTACGGCAAACCGTATTCATCACGGTAATTATGTTAACCACGGCGAAAACTAAAGCTTCAAAGCTTAAGGGATCATGATGCAGAACGGCGCAATGAAGGCCTGGCTGGATTCCTCCTATCTGGCGGGCGCGAACCAGTCTTACATAGAGCAGCTCTATGAAGACTTCTTAACCGATCCGGGTTCCGTTGAAGATAGCTGGCGTTCCATTTTTCAACAGCTACCAACCGCGGGTGTCAAACCCGATCAGCTTCACTCTCAAACGCGCGATTACTTCCGCCGCCTGGCGAAAGACTCCGCGCGCTATAACACCACCATCACCGATCCGGAAACCGACGCCAAACAGGTCAAGGTACTGCAGCTGATCAACGCCTTCCGCTTCCGCGGGCATCAGCATGCCAACCTCGATCCGCTCGGCCTGTGGCAGCGCGAGCAAGTTCCTGACCTTGATCCCGCTTACCACAACCTGACCGAAGCCGATTTCCAGGAAACCTTCAACGTGGGCTCTTTCGCCATCGGCAAAGAAACCATGAAGCTGGGCGATCTGTACGCCGCGCTGAAGCAGACCTATTGCGGGTCGATCGGTGCTGAGTACATGCACATCACCAACACCGAAGAGAAACGCTGGATCCAACAGCGCATCGAGTCGGTGGTGGGGCGCGCCAGCTTTACCGCCGACGAAAAACGCCGTTTCCTGAACGAGCTGACCGCGGCGGAAGGCCTGGAACGTTACCTGGGCGCCAAATTCCCGGGCGCTAAACGCTTCTCGCTGGAAGGCGGCGACGCGCTGGTGCCGATGCTGAAAGAGATGGTGCGCCACGCCGGTAAGAACGGCACGCGCGAAGTGGTGTTGGGCATGGCCCACCGCGGCCGTCTGAACGTGCTGATCAACGTGCTGGGCAAAAAGCCGGCCGATCTGTTCGACGAATTCGCCGGCAAGCATAAAGAACACCTCGGCACCGGTGACGTGAAATATCACCAGGGCTTCTCCTCCGACGTGGAAACCGAAGGCGGCATGGTTCACCTGGCGCTGGCGTTCAACCCGTCGCACCTGGAGATCGTCAGCCCGGTGGTCATGGGCTCGGTTCGCGCCCGTCGCGATCGTCTGGACGAAGCGCGCAGCAACATGGTGCTGCCGATCACCATCCACGGCGACGCCGCCATCACCGGCCAGGGCGTGGTTCAGGAAACCCTGAACATGTCTCAGGCTCGCGGTTACGAAGTGGGCGGCACCGTGCGTATCGTCATCAACAACCAGGTTGGTTTCACCACCTCCAACCCGCTGGATGCGCGCTCTACCGAATACTGCACCGACATCGCCAAAATGGTTCAGTCGCCGATCTTCCACGTTAACGCGGACGATCCGGAGGCCGTGGCCTTCGTCACCCGCCTGGCGTTGGATTTCCGTAACACCTTTAAGCGTGACGTAATGATCGATCTGGTCTGCTACCGTCGCCATGGGCACAACGAGGCCGACGAGCCGAGCGCCACCCAGCCGGTGATGTATCAGAAGATCAAGAAACACCCTACGCCGCGCAAAATCTACGCTGACGTTCTGACCGAGCAGAAAGTGGCCAGCCTGGAAGATGCCACGGAAATGGTCAACCTGTACCGCGACGCGCTCGACCGCGGCGATTGCGTGGTTGAAGAATGGCGTCCGATGAACCTGCACTCCTTCACCTGGTCACCGTACCTGAACCACGAGTGGGACGAAGAGTACCCGAGCAAGGTTGAGATGAAGCGCCTGCAGGAACTGGGCCGCCGCATCAGCACCGTGCCGGAAGCGATCGAAATGCAGTCGCGCGTGGCGAAAATCTACGCGGATCGCGCCGAGATGGCGGCGGGCAACAAGCCGTTCGACTGGGGCGCCGCCGAAACGCTGGCCTACGCCACCATGGCGGATGAAGGCATTCCAATCCGCATCTCCGGCGAAGACGCCGGCCGCGGTACCTTCTTCCACCGTCACGCGGTGGTGCACAACCAGAAAAACGGTTCGGTCTACGTCCCGCTGGCGAACATCCACAGCGGCCAGGGCGAATTCAAGGTCTGGGACTCCGTGCTGTCCGAAGAAGCGGTGCTGGCGTTCGAATACGGCTACGCGACGGCGGAACCGCGCACGCTGACCATCTGGGAAGCGCAGTTCGGCGACTTCGCCAACGGCGCGCAGGTCGTTATCGACCAGTTCATCAGCTCCGGCGAGCAAAAATGGGGCCGTATGTGCGGCCTGGTGATGCTGCTGCCGCACGGCTATGAAGGCCAGGGCCCAGAGCACTCTTCCGCGCGTCTGGAACGCTATCTGCAGCTGTGCGCAGAGCAGAACATGCAGGTGTGCGTCCCGTCCACGCCGGCGCAGGTTTACCATATGCTGCGTCGTCAGGCGCTGCGCGGTATGCGCCGCCCGCTGGTGGTGATGTCGCCGAAGTCGCTGCTGCGTCACCCGCTGGCAATTTCTTCGCTGGACGAACTGGCCAACGGCACCTTCCTGCCGGCGATCGGCGAGATCGACGACTTGGATCCGAAAGCGGTCAAGCGCGTCGTGCTGTGCTCCGGCAAGGTCTACTACGACCTGCTGGAACAGCGTCGCAAGAACGAGCAGAAAGACGTGGCCATCGTGCGTATCGAGCAGCTGTATCCGTTCCCGCATCAGGCCGTGCAGGCCGTGCTGGAGCAATACTCGCACGTGCATGATTTCGTCTGGTGTCAGGAAGAGCCGCTGAACCAGGGCGCCTGGTACTGCAGCCAACACAACTTCCGTGAAGTGGTGCCGTTTGGGGCTTCTTTACGTTACGCAGGACGTCCGGCCTCCGCTTCTCCGGCGGTGGGCTATATGTCCGTACACCAGAAGCAGCAGCAGGCTCTGGTGAACGACGCGCTGAATATTGACTAATGTTCGCTCGCTTGCCGGCCGAGGGGCCGGCAAGCAGATGATAAAAAACTTAAGGGAAAGCTAAATGAGTAGCGTAGATATTCTGGTTCCTGACCTTCCTGAATCGGTTGCCGATGCGACCGTAGCCACCTGGCACAAAAAACCGGGCGACAGCGTGCAGCGTGATGAAGTTCTGGTTGAAATCGAAACCGACAAAGTCGTGTTGGAAGTACCGGCCAGTGAAGCGGGCATTCTCGATGCCATCGTGGAGGAAGAGGGCGCGACCGTGCTGTCTCGCCAGCTGCTCGGCCGCATCCGTCCGGGCGACAGCTCCGGCAAGCCGACCGCTGAGAAGAGCCAGGAGAAAGAAGCCACGCCTGCGCAGCGCGCTACCGCGAGCCTGGAAGAAGAAAGCAATGACGCGCTCAGCCCGGCGATTCGCCGCCTGATTGCCGAACACGATCTCGATGCCGGCGCTATCAAAGGCACCGGCGTGGGTGGCCGCATCACGCGTGAAGACGTGGAAGCGCACCTGGCCAAAGGCGGCGCCGCTGCCAAACCGGCCGCCGCCGCTGAAGCCGCACCGCAGCCTGCTCTGGCCGGCCGCAGCGAAAAACGCGTGCCGATGACCCGCCTGCGCAAACGCGTCGCCGAGCGTCTGCTGGAAGCGAAGAACAGCACCGCGATGCTGACCACCTTCAACGAAATCAACATGCAGCCGATCATGGACCTGCGCAAGCAGTACGGCGAAGCCTTCGAGAAGCGCCACGGCGTGCGTCTGGGCTTCATGTCCTTCTACATCAAGGCAGTGGTTGAAGCGCTGAAGCGCTTCCCGGAAGTGAATGCGTCGATCGACGGTTCCGACGTGGTTTACCACAACTACTTCGACATCAGCATCGCGGTTTCTACCCCGCGTGGCCTGGTGACGCCGGTACTGCGCGATGTAGACGCCATGAGCATGGCTGACATCGAGAAGAAAATCAAAGAGCTGGCCGTTAAGGGCCGCGACGGCAAACTGACCGTGGAAGAGCTGACCGGCGGTAACTTCACCATTACCAACGGCGGCGTATTCGGCTCCCTGATGTCCACCCCGATCATCAACCCGCCGCAGAGCGCCATCCTGGGCATGCACGCCATCAAAGATCGCCCAATGGCGGTCAATGGTCAGGTGGTGATCCAGCCGATGATGTATCTGGCGCTGTCTTATGACCACCGCCTGATCGACGGTAAAGAATCCGTCGGTTATCTGGTGACGGTCAAAGAGATGCTGGAAGATCCGGCTCGTCTGCTGCTGGACGTCTAGTAACCCTTGCCGGGCGCGGCATGCCGCGCCCGCACTCTGTGCTATGTGGCCGGAAAACCATGCGGTTTGCCGCGTAATAATGGTCCGGCTAAAAACCTTCAGAACTGAATGGATAGAACATCATGAATTTACACGAATATCAGGCAAAACAGCTGTTTGCTCGGTATGGCATGCCGGCACCAACCGGTTACGCCTGTACCACTCCGCGTGAAGCAGAAGAAGCCGCATCCAAAATCGGCTCCGGCCCGTGGGTGGTGAAATGTCAGGTTCATGCTGGCGGCCGCGGTAAAGCGGGCGGCGTTAAAGTCGTCAACAGCAAAGAAGATATCCGTGCTTTCGCGGAAGCCTGGTTGGGCAAACGTCTGGTGACTTACCAGACTGACGCGCTGGGCCAGCCGGTTAACCAGATCCTGGTTGAAGCGGCGACCGACATCGATAAAGAACTGTACCTGGGCGCCGTCGTAGACCGCGCGACCCGTCGCATCGTGTTCATGGCGTCTACCGAAGGCGGCGTGGAAATCGAGAAAGTGGCGGAAGAAACCCCTGAACTGATCCACAAAATGACCATCGATCCGCTGGCGGGTCCACAGCCTTATCAGGGCCGTGAGCTGGCCTTCAAACTGGGCCTGACCGGTAAGCAAGTCAGCCAGTTCGCCAAGATCTTCATGGGCCTGGCGACGCTGTTCCTGGAGCGTGACCTGGCGATGGTTGAGATCAACCCGCTGGTGATCACCAAGCAGGGCGATCTGGTATGCCTGGACGGCAAACTGGGCGCCGACGGCAACGCCCTGTTCCGCCAGCCGGAACTGCGTGAAATGCGTGACCCTTCCCAGGAAGACGAGCGCGAATCCCGTGCGGCTCAGTGGGAGCTGAACTACGTTGCCCTCGACGGCAACATCGGCTGCATGGTTAACGGCGCCGGCCTGGCGATGGGCACCATGGACATCGTTAAACTGCACGGCGGCGAACCGGCCAACTTCCTGGACGTAGGCGGCGGCGCGACCAAAGAGCGCGTGACCGAAGCGTTCAAAATCATCCTGTCCGACGACAAGGTGAAAGCGGTTCTGGTTAACATCTTCGGTGGTATCGTACGTTGCGATCTGATCGCCGACGGCATCATCGGCGCAGTGGCCGAAGTGGGCGTTAACGTCCCGGTGGTGGTGCGTTTGGAAGGGAACAACGCCGAACTGGGCGCCAAGAAACTGGCGGACAGCGGCCTGAATATCATTGCTGCGACCAGCCTGACTGATGCGGCTCAGCAAGTTGTTGCAGCAGTGGAGGGTAAATAATGTCCATTTTAATCGATAAGAACACCAAAGTAATTTGCCAGGGCTTCACCGGTAGCCAGGGGACTTTCCACTCCGAACAAGCTATCGCTTACGGCACCAAAATGGTTGGCGGCGTAACCCCGGGCAAAGGCGGCACTCAGCACCTGGGCCTGCCGGTGTTCAACACCGTGCGCGAAGCGGTTGAAGCGACTGGCGCGACGGCCTCCGTGATCTACGTTCCAGCACCGTTCTGCAAAGACTCCATCCTGGAAGCGATCGATGCCGGCATCAAACTGATCATCACCATCACCGAAGGCATCCCGACCCTGGACATGCTGACCGTGAAAGTGAAGCTGGACGAAGCCGGCGTGCGCATGATCGGGCCGAACTGCCCAGGCGTGATCACCCCGGGCGAGTGCAAAATCGGCATCATGCCTGGCCACATCCACCTGCCGGGCAAAGTGGGCATCGTTTCCCGCTCCGGTACCCTGACCTATGAAGCGGTGAAACAAACCACCGATGCCGGTCTGGGCCAGTCCACCTGCGTGGGCATCGGCGGCGACCCGATCCCGGGCTCCAACTTCATCGATATCCTGAAGATGTTCCAGCAGGATCCGCAGACCGAAGCGATCGTGATGATCGGTGAGATCGGCGGCAGCGCTGAAGAAGAAGCGGCAGCTTACATCAAAGAACACGTCACCAAACCGGTTGTCGGCTATATCGCCGGCGTGACCGCGCCGAAAGGCAAGCGTATGGGCCACGCGGGCGCCATCATCGCCGGCGGCAAAGGCACGGCGGACGAGAAGTTTGCTGCGCTGGAAGCGGCGGGCGTGAAAACCGTTCGCAGCCTGGCGGACATCGGCGACGCGGTAAAAGCGGTGCTGAAGCGCTAAGAATTTAGTACGAAATAACAATATCTCGACATGTTTGGCCACCCATTGGGTGGCCTTTTTTATGGGTGAAGATCAGAAGTTGTTGAGCGCCTTGATCAAGGCGATCCGATCCTGCAGCCGGCGCTGTTGCACCGGATCCGCAGCGGCTTGCCGCTGCTGCTCCAGCGAGGTGAGGGCGGCGCGGTAATCGTCGGTGCTGCGGAACAGCGCGTCTTTGACATTGATCGACGCGATGTTGGTGTAGCGGCCGTCGTCGGTGGTCGGCACCTGGATAACGCCCTCATTGAGCAGCCGTTTGACGATCGCCCGCTGCGGTTCGTAACCCTCCATGCCGATCAGCTTCCAGCGCTGCGGCGGCACGCCCTGATAGTGGCCGTGTTTCACCTCCGTCAGGTAGCGCAGGGTCAGATGGCGAATAGTGCCTTCTTCTTCACCGTATTGCGCTTTGCTGTCGAACAGCACCGGGAAGGATTGCCCCGCCAGCGCGCCACCCTTTTGCGTCAGGTGGCCCATGCGGTAACTGTTCATGCCCAGGCGGATCGGCATATCGTCGGTGACCGGCGTGCCGTCCGTCAGACGCAGAGCGACGATGCGCGAGCCGGCAGGTTGGCGCAGGTCGATGGTGTAAGTGACGCCGTCGAAGAAATCGTTGGTGGAATATTTGGACGAACGCCGCGCCGGGTTAAAACTGTAGGTGACGTCGCCCGGATGCAGCTGATTGAAGTAGCCGGCGGACCACTCCATGTAGCGTTTAAGCGCTTTGCCGTTGAGCTGATACACGGTGATCTCGCCGCCGGCGTATTGGTAGTTAAAGGCGATGTCCTTGGCCTTGATGTCGCCGACGTCCAGCTTGGCGCGATCGTTGTCGATCTGCAGGGCGATCACCTGCGCCAGCGGCGCATAGTGGCGGGCGGCCTGCTGGAACAGCGCGCTGATGCCGGTGTCCTGCACGTGCACCTGGGGAATGCCGCGAAATTCGTCGGCGGGTACCAGATCGCTGCCGCTCAGCTTCGCCACGACCCGGTTGGCGTTGGCGCGCAAAATGTCATGGTACGGCTGGTAGAGCGCTTGCATGGCGCTGTCCGGCGACAGCCCTGTGATCGGGTAGGTGTAGCTGTTTTTGTCGATCAGTGTGAATTTGCCGTCGCGGCGTTCAAACTGCAGATCGATGCGCGACAGCGCGCGGCCGTATTTATCCGGCTCGGTGATGATGACGCCGTTAACCACCGCTTTGTCGATCTTCACATGCATATGGCCGGCGACGATCGCCGCCAGCTCCGGGTTGGCGTTGGCGATGTCGGCCACGCCGGTGCCCGGGCGCTGATTTTCGTTGTCGATACCCATATGCGCCACCAGCACGATGGCGTCGACCTGGCCGTCGATTTGCCGGATGACCTGTTTCACCGCCTGCACCGGATCGGTGAAGTTCAGCCCTTTGATGCGATCGGTGCCCTTGGCGAATTCTGCGGTCATCGGCGTGTCCATGCCGATAATGCCGATCTTCACGCCCTGACGCTCGACGATGGTGTAGGCGGGCAGATAGGGGTTGCCGTTGTCCCAGACGATATTGCCCGCCAGCGCCGCGCCCTTGAACTGCTTGAGCGAGGTGGCCAGCACCGGCAGGCCGAAGTCGAACTCGTGGTTGCCCATCACCCAGACGTCGTAATTGAGCGCGTTGAGGCCCAGCATCATCGGGCTGACGGCCTCATGCTTGAAGGTTTCGACGAAGTTGCCCTGAATGGTGTCGCCGGCGTCCACCAGGATCAGGTTAGGCTGCTCGGCCCGCACCGTTTTGACCTGGGTGGCTATCTGGCTCAGGCTGCCCGCCAGATTTTCCGTGTCGCCGGCATAGTCCCAGGGCACGAAGGTGCCGTGCAGATCGGAGGTGCCCAGCAGGGTGATATTTACCGTTTCGGCGGCCATGACGTTTCCCGAGAGTCCCAAGACAGAGGCAAAGATGATTTTTTTCATAAGTTATTGTCGCTCAATGAAATTTTAACATAAGTGGTCATTTTGCTACAAAATCGTAACCTTTACGATCCCATCGCGAGAAATAGACTAATATTGGAGAGAGATTTGTTGTTTTGTGACTGCTGTCACTGTCACGGCTTATTGGAAATAAAAGGTTAATTATGTCGCATAATAAGCGCGTAATAATACAATGGCGGTTCTTTTAAATTACATTTATTTAACACAAAAATATCATTAAAAAACAATTAAACCATTGCGCAACATGACCCTAAGAAAATTATGCGAAATGTGCTGATGAATATGGAAATAAGATGCGGATAGGCTTAAATTGTCTCAGATCAAATTAGCCCGAAGTACCTCTTTCGGCTAAGATTTGACCTGTAACCAAAAGTCTAACCCACGTCACGTAAAAACCTATTTATTGTGTGGGATTGGGCGAGTATCATCCATATTGTGATTATGGATGGTTGATCTTGTTGCATTTGTTACCCGTTGTCGGTTTTCAGTGGCGTGCTTGTCGGCGGCCCGAGGGGCTATTGGCCGAGTGTGCGGTTGAAAGCGGAGAAGCTGGATCAAATTTGTTGTGTTTAAGGGCATTCACTGCGGGGCGTTACTGGCGGCTTTGAAAGAAGCGTGCCGATAACCGCGTGTCGGAGTCTTCCTGCGAGGAGCAAGGAGTCAAGATGTTTGATATTGTCGAACTGTCGCGCTTACAGTTTGCTTTAACGGCGATGTACCATTTCTTATTTGTCCCATTAACGCTCGGTATGGCGTTCTTGCTGGCAATTATGGAAACGGTATATGTCCTGTCTGGCAAACAAATCTATAAAGACATGACCAAATTCTGGGGAAAGTTATTTGCGATTAACTTTGCTCTGGGTGTGGCCACCGGTTTGACCATGGAGTTCCAGTTCGGGACTAACTGGTCGTATTTCTCTCACTACGTCGGCGATATCTTCGGGGCCCCTCTGGCTATCGAAGGTTTGATGGCGTTCTTCCTTGAATCGACGCTGGTCGGCCTGTTCTTCTTCGGCTGGGATCGTCTGAGCAAGGTGCAGCACATGGCGGTAACCTGGTTCGTGGCCCTCGGCTCCAACCTGTCCGCGCTGTGGATCCTGGTCGCCAACGGCTGGATGCAGAACCCGATCGCGTCGGATTTCAACTTCGAAACCATGCGCATGGAGATGGTCAGCTTCTCCGAACTGGTGCTTAACCCGGTTGCGCAGGTGAAATTCGTTCACACCGTGGCGGCCGGCTACACCACCGGCGCGATGTTCGTGCTGGGCATCAGCGCTTACTACCTGTTGAAAGGCCGCGACATCGCCTTCGCCAAGCGCTCCTTCGCCATCGCCGCCAGCTTCGGTATGGCTGCGGTACTGTCGGTGATCGTGCTGGGTGACGAATCCGGTTACGAAATGGGCGACGTGCAGAAAACCAAACTGGCTGCCATCGAAGCGGAATGGGATACCCAGCCGGCACCGGCGTCCTTCACCCTGTTCGGCATTCCCGATCAGGACAAGATGGAAAACTCCTTCTCTATTCAGATCCCGTATGCGCTTGGTTTGATCGCCACCCGCTCCACGGACACTCAGGTCACCGGCCTGAAAGATCTGATGGCGCAGCATGAAGTGCGTATCCGCAACGGCATGAAAGCCTACCAGCTGCTGGAAGAGCTGCGCGGCGGCAACACCGATCCTGCGGTGCGCGCCGAATTCAACAAAACCAAGCAAGATCTGGGCTACGGCATGCTGCTGAAGCGCTATACCCCGAACGTCAGCGACGCGACGGAAGCGCAGATCCAGCAGGCGACCAAGGACTCCATTCCACGCGTGGCGCCGCTGTACTTCGCCTTCCGCATCATGGTGGCCTGTGGCGTGCTGATGCTGTTGATTATCGGCCTGTCGTTCCTGAGCGTGGTGCGCGGTCGCATCGGCCAGAAAAAATGGCTGCTGCGCGCGGCGCTGTATGGCCTGCCACTGCCGTGGATCGCGGTGGAAGCCGGCTGGTTTGTAGCGGAGTACGGCCGTCAACCGTGGGCGATTGGTGAAGTGCTGCCGACGGCGGTCGCCAACTCTTCGCTGACCGCGGGCGACATTCTGTTCTCGATGGGGCTGATCTGCGGCTTGTACACCCTGTTCCTGGTGGCTGAAATGTACCTGATGTTCAAGTTTGCGCGTCTGGGTCCAAGCAGCCTGAAAACCGGCCGCTACCACTTTGAACAACCGACTGCCGCCGTGCAGGAAGCGCGCTAAACAGGAGTCCACGTATGTTTGACTATGAAGTACTGCGATTTATCTGGTGGGTGCTGGTTGGCGTACTGCTGATCGGCTTCGCCGTCACCGACGGTTTCGACATGGGCGTCGGTATCCTGGTGCGCATCATCGGTAAAACCGATACCGAACGCCGGGTGATGATCAACTCCATCGCCCCGCACTGGGACGGTAACCAGGTGTGGCTGATCACCGCCGGCGGCGCGCTGTTTGCCGCCTGGCCGATGGTGTACGCAGCGGCCTTCTCCGGCTTCTACGTCGCCATGATCCTGGTGTTGGCCGCCTTGTTCTTCCGCCCGGTCGGTTTCGATTACCGTTCCAAGCTGGAGAGCAGCCGTTGGCGCAACATGTGGGACTGGGGCATCTTTATCGGCTCCTTCGTGCCGGCAGTGGTGTTCGGCGTGGCGTTCGGCAACCTGCTGCAGGGCGTGCCGTTCCACGTGGACGAGTACCTGCGCCTGTTCTACACCGGCAACTTCTTCCAGCTGCTGAACCCGTTCGGCCTGTTGGCGGGCGTGGTCAGCCTGACCATGCTGGTCACCCAGGGCGCGACCTATCTGCAGATGCGCACCACCGGCGAGATCCACCTGCGTTCACGCGCCGCGGCGCAGATCGCGACGCTGATCATGGCGGTGTGCTTCCTGCTGGCGGGCGTGTGGCTGGTAAAAGGTATCGACGGCTACGTCATCACTTCGGCGCTGAATACCCTGGCGGAATCCAACCCGCTGCGTAAAGAAGTGGCGCATCAGGCCGGCGCCTGGCTGATCAACTTCAACAAGTATCCGCTGCTGTGGGCGTTGCCTGCGTTGGGCGTGGTGCTGCCGTTGTTCACCATTCTGTTCTCGCGTCTGGAGAAAGGCGCGCTGGCGTTCGTCACCTCGTCGCTGACCATCGCCTGCGTCATCCTCACCGCCGGGGTCACCATGTTCCCGTTCGTGATGCCGTCCAGCACCGTGCCTAACGTCAGCCTGACCATGTGGGACGCGACGTCGAGCCTGTTGACGCTGAAAGTGATGACCGTCGTGGCGGCGATCTTCGTGCCTATCGTTTTGGCGTACACCAGCTGGTCGTACTACAAAATGTTCGGTCGCCTCGACAAGAACTACATCGAAAACAACAAGCATTCGCTGTACTAAGGATAAGGAGCTAAACCATGTGGTATTTTGCCTGGATTCTCGGAACGCTTCTTGCCTGCGCCTTCGGCATCATCACGGCGCTGGCGCTTGAGCAGAGCGAAGCGACCAAAGCTCAGCAAGACGGCAAGTGATGAGCTCGTCCGTGATTGACAAGCTGTACGCTGTCACCGACAAGGGCCCGATCCGGGCCCTTTCCCTGGTGCTGGCGTTGATTTTGGCGGGATGCGTGTTCTGGGATCCGACGCGTTTCGCCGCCAAAACCAGCTCGCTGGAGATTTGGGAAGGGCTGTTGCTGATTTGGGCGGTGTGCGCCGGGGTGATCCACGGTTTCGGATTCCGCCCGCAGCGCAGCCTCTGGCGCGCCTTTTTCGCGCCGCTTCCCGCAATTGTGATCCTGTGCGCAGGATTACTTTACGTTTCTTTATAATCTCCCCGATGTCCCCACGTTATGGGCCCTCACGGCCCATAATTATTTTCATTCCCATCTTGTAACCCATTCCCAACCCGATCCGTCTTGCGTATAGTAGCAGCGTTAAATTGCATTGCTGGGAAGTAGAGTGAGTAATACGTTGTTTCGATGGCCGGTTCGCGTTTACTACGAGGATACCGATGCCAGTGGTGTGGTCTATCACGCCCGCTACGTCGCCTTTTTTGAAAGAGCGCGCACAGAGATGCTGCGTCAGCACAACTTTCATCAACAGCAGCTGCTCAGTGAACAAGTCGCTTTTGTCGTCCGGCGCATGACGGTGGATTATCTGGCTCCGGCTCGTCTCGACGAGCAACTGGAGGTCCAGAGCGAAATCACCTGTCTGCGCGGGGCTTCTCTCACGTTTGCTCAACGCATTGTCAATTCTGACGGGGCCCTACTGAGCCAGGCAGATGTCCTGATTGCCTGTATTGATCCACACCAAATGAAGCCAAGAGCGCTTCCTAAGTCTATTGTCGCGGAGTTTAAGCAGTGACTGACATGAACATCCTAGATTTATTCTTGAAGGCGAGCCTGCTGGTTAAGCTTATCATGTTGATTTTGATATGCTTCTCGGTAGCCTCCTGGGCGATCATCATTCAGCGCACCCGCATCCTCAATGCGGCGACGCGTGACGCCGAAGCCTTTGAAGACAAATTCTGGTCCGGTATCGAGCTTTCCCGTCTGTATCAGGAAAGTCAGGCGCGTCGCGATAGCCTGACCGGTTCCGAGCAGATCTTCCATTCCGGGTTCAAAGAGTTCGCCCGCCTGCACCGCGCCAACAACCATGCGCCGGAGTCGGTGATCGAAGGGGCGTCGCGCGCGATGCGCATTTCGATGAACCGCGAGCTGGAAACGCTGGAAACCCATATTCCGTTCCTCGGCACCGTCGGTTCGATCAGCCCGTATATCGGCCTGTTCGGCACCGTGTGGGGGATCATGCACGCCTTTATCGCGCTGGGCGCGGTGAAGCAAGCCACGCTGCAGATGGTGGCGCCGGGTATCGCCGAAGCGCTGATCGCCACCGCGATCGGTCTGTTCGCCGCCATCCCGGCGGTAATGGCCTATAACCGTCTCAACCAGCGCGTCAACAAGCTTGAGCAGAATTACGACAACTTTATGGAAGAGTTCACCGCTATTCTGCATCGTCAGGCCTTCTCCAGCGACAGCAAATAAGTAGGAGGTAGCATGGCGAGAGTACGTGGACGTAGTCGGCGCGAGCTGAAGTCCGAAATTAACATCGTTCCGCTGCTCGACGTGTTGCTGGTGCTGCTGCTGATCTTTATGGCAACCGCGCCAATCATCACGCAGAGCGTGGAGGTTGACCTGCCGGACGCCACCGATTCCAAAACGGTGTCCAGCGATGACAATCCGCCGGTGATCCTCGAGGTTTCCGGCGTAGGTCAATACACCCTGGTGGTGGATCACAACCGTATGGAGCTGCTGCCGCCTGAGCAAGTCGCGGCCGAAGCCAAGTCGCGTTTGGCGGCTAACCCGAAAACGGTCTTTTTGATCGGCGGTGCGAAGGAAGTCCCTTACGATGAGATTATCAAGGCATTGAATATTCTCCATCAGGCGGGCGTGGCTTCCGTGGGGCTGATGACCCAGCCGATCTGACCGTAAGGCGAACGGCAACCCGGTTCCTGCGCTGCGGCCCAGGAACCCCGTATAAGCAACACCAGTTTTTGGGAATCTATTTTGGTAAAGGCAACTGAGCAAAACGATAAGCTGAACCGCGCCGTTATTGTTTCGGTCGTTCTGCACTTCATATTGATTGCCCTGCTGATTTGGGGATCGCTGCAGGAAAAGGTCGACATGGGCGCCGGCGGTGGCGGCGATGGCACCGTGGTGGGCGCAGTGATGGTCGATCCTGGCGCGGTGGTGGAGCAATACAACCGCCAGCAGCAGCAGAGCAACGATGCGCAGCGTGCCGAGAAGCAGCGCCAGAAAAAGGCGGAGCAACAGGCCGAAGAGCTTCAGCAGAAGCAGGCGGAGCAACAGCAGCGCCTGAAAGAGCTGGAGAAAGAGCGTTTGGCGGCGCAGGAGAAAGCTGCGCAGGACGCCAAGGCGCAGGCTGAGCAACAGCAGAAGGCAGCGGAGCAGCAGAAACAGGCCGCCGAGCAGCAAAAAGCGGCGGAAGCCGCCGCAGCCAAGGCTAAAGAGCAACAGAAGGTCGCCGAAGCCGCCGCCGCCAAGGCGAAGGCCGAAGCGGAAAAGGTCGCCAAGGCGCAGGCGGACGCGCAGAAGAAAGCCGAAGCGGAAGCCAAGAAAGAAGCGGCCGCCGCTGCCGCCGCCAAGAAACAGGCGGAAGAGGCGAAGAAAGCCGCGGCGGCTGCCGCAGAGCAAAAAGCCGCAGAAGCCGCGGAGAAGAAAGCGGCCGCTGAAGCCGAGAAGAAAGCCGCAGCGGAAGCCGAGAAGAAGGCTGCCGCCGAGGCAGAGAAGAAAGCGGCCGCCGCTGAGAAAGCTGCGGCAGCCAAGAAAGCCGCAGCGGACGCCAAGAAGAAGGCCGCCGCTGAGGCTGCGAAACAATCGGATGAAGTTAGCGAGCTGTTTGGCGGCCTGGCGGACGGCAAGAACGCGCCGAAAGGCGGCGGTGCTAAATCGAAAGGTGATGGTAAACCGGCCGGGCAGGGCAATGCCAAGGCGGCTGGGGCCAGCGGGGCGGATTTGGCCAGCTACGGTAACCAGATAAAAATTGCGGTGCAGAACAAGTTCTATGATTGGGACTCATACAAGGGACGTACTTGTACGTTGAGAATCAATATGGCCCCTGATGGTCTCGTGATTGGTGTGAAAGTGGAGGGTGGCGATCCTGCACTTTGCCAAGCAGCTGCAGCGGCAGCTCGGCAGGCGAAAATGCCTAAACCACCAAGTAAAGAGGTTTACGAGGTATTTAAAAATGCACCAATTGATTTTAATCCTCGGTAACGACTTCTCTGGCGGTGTATGAGGTGTTTAAGAATGCTCCCCTTACGTTCAAGCCGCAATAATGGTTGTTTGAGCTGAGTAAGATCACAGGGATGTACTAAGGTAACCAACAGGGATTATGTAGTTTTACGTAAGTTGGTTTGTTAAAATTCTGCTAATTTATCGCAGGCATCCCGCCTGGATAAGGGAGATGAGATGAAGCAGGCATTTCGAGTAGCGCTAGGTTTTTTAATTCTGTGGGCGTCCGTGCTGCACGCGGAAGTTCGCATTGAAATCACCCAAGGGGTCGACTCCGCTCGTCCGATTGGCGTGGTGCCGTTTAAATGGGCGGGCCCAGGCACGCCGCCGGAAGATATCGGCAAGATTGTCGGCGCGGATCTGCGCAACAGCGGCAAATTCAACCCGATCGACGTGGCGCGCATGCCGCAGCAACCGACCTCCGCGTCTGAAGTGACGCCGGCGGCCTGGACTGCGCTGGGTATCGACGCCGTGGTTGTCGGCCAGGTTCAACCTGGCGCCGACGGCAGCTACCTGATCTCCTACCAGCTGGTGGACACCTCGGGTTCGCCGGGCACCGTATTGGCGCAGAACCAGTATAAAGTGACCAAACAATGGTTGCGTTATTCTGCGCATACCGCCAGCGACGAAGTGTTCGAGAAGCTGACCGGCATCAAGGGCGCGTTCCGTACCCGTATCGCCTACGTCGTGCAGACCAACGGCGGGAAATTCCCGTATGAGCTGCGCGTAGCGGATTACGACGGTTACAACCAATTCACGGTGCACCGTTCGCCTGAGCCGCTGATGTCGCCGGCCTGGTCGCCGGACGGCAGCAAACTGGCTTACGTGACCTTCGAGAGCGGCCGTTCCGCGCTGGTGGTACAGACCCTGGCTAACGGCGCAATCCGCCAGATCGCCTCGTTCCCGCGCCACAACGGTGCGCCGGCGTTCTCGCCGGACGGCAGCAGGCTGGCCTTCGCGCTGTCCAAGAGCGGCAGCCTGAACCTGTACGTGATGAACCTCGGCTCCGGCCAGATCACGCAGCTGACCGACGGCCGCAACAACAACACCGAACCGGCCTGGTTCCCGGATGGTCAGTCTCTGGCATTTACCTCCGACCAGGGCGGGCGTCCGCAAATTTATAAAATCAGCGCCAGCGGCGGTGCCGCACAGCGTCTGACGTGGGAAGGCTCTCAGAACCAGGATTCTGAAGTCAGCTCCGATGGCAAATTCCTGGTGATGGTGAGCACCAACAGTGGTGCACAACACATCGCCAAACAAGATCTTGGATCGGGCGCCGTTCAGGTTTTGACCGGCACCTTCCTGGATGAAACGCCTAGTATTGCGCCAAACGGCACCATGGTGATCTATAGCTCCACGCAAGGTATGGGCTCCGTGTTGCAGTTGGTGTCAACTGATGGGCGTTTCAAAGCGCGTCTTCCGGCAACTGATGGACAGGTCAAATTCCCTGCCTGGTCGCCGTATCTGTGATGCATGTGTAAATATGTATGGCAAACTATAAAAGGATCAAAGAAATGCAACTGAACAAAGTGCTGAAAGGGCTTCTGCTGGCACTGCCAGTTCTGGCTGTAGCAGCTTGTAGTTCTAACAAAAGCGCAAACAACGACCAATCTGGTATGGGCGCTGGCACTGGTATGGAAAACGGCAGCAGCAACCTGTCTTCCGAAGAACAAGCTCGTCTGCAGATGCAAGAACTGCAGAAGAACAACATCGTTTACTTCGGCCTGGACAAGTATGACGTAAGCTCCGAATTCGCTCAGATGCTGGACGCGCACGCTGCATTCCTGCGTAACAACCCGTCTTACAAAGTGACCGTTGAAGGCCACGCTGACGAACGCGGCACGCCGGAATACAACATCGCTCTGGGTGAGCGCCGTGCTAACGCCGTTAAAATGTACCTGCAGGGTAAAGGCGTTTCCGCTGACCAGATCTCTATCGTTTCTTACGGTAAAGAAAAACCAGCAGTACTGGGCCACGACGAAGCGGCTTATGCTAAAAACCGTCGTGCCGTTCTGGTTTACTAAGAGAATCGCATGAACAGTAACTTCAGACGTCACCTGTTGAGTCTGTCGTTACTGGTTGGCGTAGCGGCCCCCTGGGCCGCTACTGCCCAAGCGCCAATCAGTAATGTCGGCTCCGGCTCGGTCGAAGACCGCGTCACCTCACTTGAGCGCATCAGCAATGCTCAAGGCCAACTTTTAAACCAACTCCAGCAACAACTCTCTGACAACCAACGCGACATTGATTCTCTCCGTGGGCAAATCCAGGAAAGCCAGTATCAGTTGAATCAGGTGGTTGAACGCCAGAAGCAAATCTATCAGCAGATGGATAGCCTCAGCCAGGGCGGCGCTCAAAGCGCTTCTGCGGCCGCGGGCGCTGCCGGCGGGGCAGCCGCAGGCGCATCTTCCGATGCGGGCGGCAGCGCACCTGCAGCCGCTTCTGCCACGCCGAGCGGTGGTGATGAGAACAGCGACTACAACGCCGCTGTTTCTCTGGCGCTGGAAAAAAAACAGTATGACCAGGCGATTTCCGCCTTTCAGTCCTTCGTAAAACAGTACCCGAAGTCTACCTATCAGCCCAACGCCAACTATTGGCTGGGCCAGTTGTTCTACAACAAGGGTAAAAAAGACGACGCGGCCTACTATTTTGCGGTGGTGGTGAAGAATTACGCTAAATCACCGAAGGCGCCGGACGCCATGTACAAGGTGGGTATCATCATGCAGGAAAAAGGGCAGGCCGATAAAGCCAAAGCCGTGTTCCAGCAGGTGATTAAACAGTACCCAACCAGTGCGGCGGCCAAACAGGCGAAAAGTCGCGTAGGCGGTTAACAGTCAGAAAAATGAGCCCAGAAGTTAGTCGATTTGACCGATTTCTGGGCTCATTCGCGTGAAGAACAAGCAGTTGAACGCATCAGTAAAAAATTTAGGTTGCGCTGCCAAGATAAATTAGTAATATATGCCGCCGTTGCCAAGACATCTTGCAAGATGTTAAAGCGGCAGGGAAATTGGGTCGTTAGCTCAGTTGGTAGAGCAGTTGACTTTTAATCAATTGGTCGCAGGTTCGAATCCTGCACGACCCACCAATTTTGAAGCAAGAAATGAAGTGGAATCGGGAAGGATAACATCACGAAGTGATGGCCCGTCAGGGCGAGGCCAAAGGCCGAGTCATCCTGCACGACCCACCAATTTCTGAAGTAGCAGTAACCACAACAGTGGGTGATTAGCTCAGTTGGTAGAGCATCTCCTTTACACGGAGGGGGTCGGCGGTTCGAGCCCGTCATCACCCACCACTGTTATGGGTCGTTAGCTCAGTTGGTAGAGCAGTTGACTTTTAATCAATTGGTCGCAGGTTCGAATCCTGCACGACCCACCATTCTTTAAGAATGGTTGCGATAGAGAATCGTAAAGGATGAGAACCGTAAAGGTTCGAGTCTCGCGAAGCGAGACAACATCACTCCGGTGATGGCCGCAAGGGCGAGGCCAAAGGCCGAGTTATCCTGCACGACCCACCATTCTTTAAGAATGGCAGCTTCAGAATCGGTTTGATGTGGCAAAGTAAAGGTCCGAGTCGAGTACCCGTCGAGTTGTCCTGAACATCCCCATCCTTGTTTTCCGCGAGTCGGTTCCAATAGCCTATTCGCCATCAGCAGTAAACCACATCAGTGGGTCGTTAGCTCAGTTGGTAGAGCAGTTGACTTTTAATCAATTGGTCGCAGGTTCGAATCCTGCACGACCCACCACGCTTTAATAGAGCAAGGTGTTAAATCGTCAGGATGAGAACCGTAAAGGTTCGAGTCTCGCAAAGCGAGACAACATCACTCCGGTGATGGCCCGAAGGGCGAGGCCAAAGGCCGAGTTATCCTGCACGACCCACCACGCTTTGATCGAGCAAGGTGTGAAAAATAGCAGTACCACAGCAGTGGGTGATTAGCTCAGTTGGTAGAGCATCTCCTTTACACGGAGGGGGTCGGCGGTTCGAGCCCGTCATCACCCACCACACTGCGGGTCGTTAGCTCAGTTGGTAGAGCAGTTGACTTTTAATCAATTGGTCGCAGGTTCGAATCCTGCACGACCCACCAATTCAGAAAAAAGCGCCTTTTGGCGCTTTTTTCGCATCTGCGCCACCTAAACCCTACTTAATCTTCTTGCCGACAGAGTTCACCGAGTCGTGCAGGATGAAGAACCGTAGAGGTTCGAGCATCGCGCAGCGATACGACAACGCGCAGCGTTGCCCGCAGGGTGAGGCCACAGGCCGAATCAATCCTGCACGACCCACCATTCTTTAAGAATGGTTGTGATAGAGAATCGTAAAGGATGAGAACCGTAAAGGTTCGAGTCTCGCGAAGCGAGACAACATCACTCCGGTGATGGCCCGCAAGGGCGAGGCCAAAGGCCGAGTTATCCTGCACGACCCACCAATTCAGAAAAAAGCGCCTTTTGGCGCTTTTTTCGCATCTGCAGCACCTTAACCTACATTACCTACATTCGTGCTTTCTCGTTTCAACACCGCCCCGTCGGGATCTGGACTCTTCCCTGAGCGTTATACGCCCTCGCCAAGCCATTATTCGCTGTTAGCTACGTCGCCAATGTCTGTATTTTTAATCTATTAAACAATAGGTGCGCAAATATGAAAATATCAGCGGACTTTTCGCGCGGTTTTAGGTATTTTGTTTAGTATATAAAACGAAGGGCGTTGCGGCAGGCGATACTCATGCGGCAGGCGCCCAGCCTAGCATGAGATTGCAGCGATGAGTGAAATGTTTGATGTCAACGCGGCGGTGTATCCCTTCCCGCCCAAACCGGTGCCGCTGGACGCAGCGGAAAAAGCCTTTTATCGCGAGAAGATCAAAACCCTGCTCAAGCAGCGCAATGCGGTGATGGTCGCCCACTATTATACCGATCCGGAAATCCAGGCGCTGGCGGAAGAAACCGGCGGCTGCGTGGCGGATTCGCTGGAAATGGCGCGCTTCGGCAGCGCCCATCCAGCCTCCACGCTATTGGTGGCCGGCGTGCGTTTCATGGGGGAAACCGCCAAGATCCTCAGCCCGGAAAAGCAGGTGCTGATGCCGACGCTGTTTGCCGAATGTTCGCTGGATCTGGGCTGCCCGGAAGAGGAATTCCATGCATTTTGCGACAGCCATCCCGATCGCACCGTGGTGGTCTATGCGAACACCTCGGCGGCGGTCAAAGCGCGCGCCGACTGGGTGGTCACTTCCAGCATCGCCGTTGAACTGATTGAACACCTGGATAGTCTGGGCGAGAAGATCATCTGGGCGCCGGATCGCCATCTTGGCAACTATGTGCAGAAACAGACCGGCGCCGACGTGCTGTGTTGGCAAGGGGCCTGCATTGTCCATGACGAGTTCAAGACCCAGGCGCTGCGGCGCATGAAGGCGCTTTATCCGCAGGCGGCCATCCTGGTGCATCCCGAATCGCCTCAGGCAGTGGTCGAGCTGGCGGATGCGGTGGGGTCTACCAGCCAACTGATTCAGGCGGCGAAAACATTGCCGCATCAACAGCTGATCGTCGCCACCGATCGCGGTATCTTTTACAAGATGCAGCAGGCCTGCCCGGACAAGGAGCTGTTCGAAGCGCCGACCGCCGGGGAAGGGGCGACCTGCCGCAGCTGCGCGCATTGCCCGTGGATGGCGATGAATGGCCTGAAGGCGATTGCCGAAGGGCTGGAGCAGGGGGGCGCACAGCATGAGATCCACGTGGACGCCGCGCTGCGCGAGAAGGCGCTGGTGCCGCTGAACCGCATGCTGGATTTCGCCGCTCAGCTTAAGATGCAGGTTAAAGGCAACGCTTAACCGTTTAAAAGGATGACCTCATGAGCTTCTTCAGTACCAGCAATATTCTGGTGCATATTCCGCTTGGCGCGGGCGGTTACGATCTGTCGTGGATCGAAGCCATCGGCACGCTGTTCGGGTTGCTGTGCATCTGGTACGCCAGCAAGGAAAAAATCATCAACTACCTGTTCGGCCTGATCAACGTCACGCTGTTCGCGGTGATTTTCTTTCAGATCCAGCTGTATGCCAGCCTGCTGCTGCAGCTGTTCTTCTTCGGCGCCAACATTTACGGTTGGTATGCCTGGAGCCGCCAAACCCAGGATAATCAGGCTGAGCTGCAGATCCGCTGGCTGCCGCTGCCGAAAGTGTTGGCCTGGGCGGCGGTTTGCGTCATCGGCATCGGCCTGATGACCTTCAATATCGACCGCGTGTTCGCCTGGCTGACGCAGATCGCGGTAGCGGTGATGCAAGGGCTGGGGCTGAACGTGCAGCTGCCTGAGCTGCAGCCGGACGCGTTCCCGTTCTGGGATTCGGCGATGATGGTGCTCTCCATCGTGGCGATGATCCTGATGACGCGCAAGTACGTGGAAAACTGGCTGCTGTGGGTGGTTATCGATGTCATCAGCGTGGCGATCTTCGCCTACCAGGGGGTGTACGCGATGGCGCTGGAGTATGTCATTCTGACGCTGATCGCCCTGAACGGCTCCTGGCTGTGGATCAAGAGCGCCGGGCGCAACCATTCCAACCCGCTCTCTTCCGCACCGTAACAACGCAGAGGGCGCCGTGATGGCGCCCTCTTGGCTTAGTGACGATGTCCCAGGTGGGAGTGCGCTTCGGCATGTGAGTGTTCACTCGGCTCCGGCGCCCGGTTGATACCACAGTCCGGCGTCTCGCAGTGCTGGTACTCCATCTGAATGGTCACGTGGCCAATCCTGTAGTGTTCCAACAGATAAGCCTGAATGCGTTGCAACAGCCCATCGTGGTCATGAGGCGGGATCACCTGTGCATGCAGCGTCATCAGTTTCTGTTCGCCGATCTGCCAGACATGCACATGATGGATGTTGCGCACTTCCGGGATATTCAGGCACAGATCTTTTTGCAGCTTGGCGATATCGACCTCCTGCGGCGTGCCTTCCAGTAACTCGTGGAAGCTCTCTTTCAGCAGCCGCCAGGCGCTGCGCAGCACCAGACAGGAGACCAGCACCGACAGGATCGGGTCAATCGGCGTCCAGCCGGTGGCAAGAATGACGATGGCGGCGACGATGGCGCCCACCGAACCGAGCAGGTCACCCAGCACATGCAGCGCGGCGGCGCGCACGTTGATATTTTTCTCTTCGCTGCCGCGATGCAGCAACCAGAAGGCGAACAGGTTCGCCAGCAGCCCCGCTACGGCGATGATCAGCATCGGGGTACCCATCACCGGCTGCGGTTCGAAGAAACGCCGTATCGCCTCCCACAGGATGAATACCACGATCACCAGCAGCGCCGCGGCGTTGAGGAAGGCCGCCAGAGTAGTCAGGCGCAGATAGCCGAAGGTGTGGCGTGCGTTGGGTTTGCGCTGGGAGAAGTGCACCGCCATCAGCGCCACCAGCAGCGCGGCGGCATCGGTCAACATATGCCCGGCGTCGGCCAACAGCGCCAGCGAGCCGGACCACAGGCCGCCGACCACTTCGGCCACCATGAAGACGGCGGTGACTAAAAAAGCGGTCAGTAGGCGTTTACTATTACTGTCTTTCGGCAGGTGTACGTGTGGTGTGTCCGACATTATTCATCCTTATGCATAGCGAAAGAGGGGGCGGTGGCGAGCAGAGCGTCCAGCTCCGGTTCTATCTGCGCCACTAACGCCTTTAATTTAGTATAAGCGGCGGCGGCAAGCTCGCCCCGACGTGCGGTCTCCACCAGCTGCTGGCACAGCTGCGCGGCTGCCGGCAGCTGCAGCATCAGCAGGCTGCCCTTGATACGGTGTGCCGCCTGCTCCAGGCGCGGCCAGTCGTGCGCGGCGACGGCGTCCGCCAGCCGTTGCCGGTCTTGCCGCAGCGTATCGCCGAGCGTCTGCGCCAGCCTGTGCAGCATGGCGCGATCGCCACCCGCCATTTCGGCCAGCGTTTGCCTCAGGTCAGTAAGGACTGACTTTTCTTCCTGATTCTGCGGTTGCTGAGCCAATACCTGGCCGATCGCCGCCAGCGAAATCGGTTTGGTCAGGAAGTGGTCGATCGCCACCAGCCCCGGCGGGATGCGGGTAAACTCCTGCACGTCTGCTGAGCAAAGCACGATGCGGCAAGGCGGGCGTTGCCGCCGTTGTTCGTCGCGGCGGATCAGCCTGGCCAGCGTCAGGCCGTCCGGGCGCGGCATGTTATAGTCGATAAACAGCAGATCGAACGGTTGCCGGCGCTGGGCCTTCAACAGCGCATAGCCGTGTTCAAAGCGGGCAGGCTGTAGCCCGAAGTGGCGCAGCTGGCGTTCCAGCAACAACAAATTGGTGGGGTGATCGTCGATCAGCGCGGTACGCAAGGTGGAAGATGGCAGAGCAAAGGTGTGCTCCTCCGGGGCGACAACCGGCGCCGCCCCACTCAGCTCGACCGGTATCGCGATCTCGACGCGGGTGCCGATGCCCGGCTGCGAGTGCAGCTCGATGCGGCCGCCCATCTGCTCGACGATCTCTTTGCAGATAGACAGCCCCAAACCGGTGCCTTGCACCGAGATGCGTTGCGCGCCGCGCGCGCGGTAAAACGGTTGGAACAGCTTGCCTATCTCATCGGCGGCGATACCGCAGCCGCTGTCGTTCACCGTCAGATGCAATTCCCCCTGCCGCTCATCCTGCGCGCGCCAGCCGATCTCGACCTGAATGGCGCCGCGCGGCGTGAACTTTATCGCGTTGTTTATCAGGTTGTTAGCCACCTGAAGTAAACGCTCACCATCAATAATCACCGCCTCCGGCAGCGCCGGATCCGCCACCACGCTCAGCGTCAACGGCCGTTCGCCGATCAGCGGCCGGTAAAGGGCGTCGATGCGCGCTACCCAGGGGCGCAACGCTACCGGTTTCGGTGCCAGCGTCAGCGAACCGGTTTCCAGCCGGGCGTGATCCTGCAGGTCGTTGAGCAGGTTGAGCAGCGAAGAGGCCGAACTGTAGATCACCGGCAGGCCTTCCGGCGCGGGCTGGCGTTTGAGTTCCAGCTCCAGCAGGCCAAGGATGGCGTGCATCGGCGTGCGTAGCTCGTGGCTGACGGTGGCGAGGAATTTGCTCTTCATGCGGTTTTCCGCTTCGGCGCGGCGGCGGGCATGCTCGAGCTCTTCGCGTTCGCGTTTTTCACGGCGCTGCAGCATGAAACGGCGCAGCGTCAGCGCCAGCAGCAGCACGGTGGCGGCACCGAGCAGCGCCAGCAGCCAGGTGGTCTGCGGCGGCATGCGGTTGTCGTTCACCGCATCGATCAGGTTGCTGCGATCGACGATCCACTCGTCGCGCAGCGATTGCAGAGTGTCCGCCGGGATCTGCATCAGGTTCTTATCGAGGATCGCCAACAGAAGAGGTTGATCGCGGCGCACGCCGAAGGCCACCGGATAGGGGATGTTGTTGGCGGCGAAGGCCAGCTTGATGGCGCCGGAATAGCGCGACAGCGCCAAAAAGTTGGCGGAGATGACGTTATCCACCAGCGCATCCAACTGGCCGTTGGCCAGCGCGTCGTACAGGGATTTACTGTCGGCGAAGCTGATGGTTTGTTCCTGCTCCGGCACCAGCCCCTGTGCCAAATCGCCCTGTAGCACGCCGATGCGCTTACCGGCCAAATCGCTCCAGGTCGAGATGCCGTTGGCGTACTGGCCGACGTAAACGCCCCACAGCGAACGGTGGATCGGCATGCTGGCGCTGTAGCGCACCTTGACGCCGCGCGCCAGCGGCAGGGCGGCGCGGAAGCTGGCCTGGCCGGACTGCACCAGCCGATCGGCCTGCTCGGCGTTGCGCGCCCACAGCGGTGCGAAACGCAGCCCGGTGTTTTGCGCGATGATGTTGAGAATGTCGATGGCGTAGCCACGCGGCTGGCCGTCGGAGCCGCGGTAGGCGAACGGAAAGTTGTTTTCGATGGCGGCGTAGTAAACCACGCGGTGGCTCGCCACCCAATTCTTCTCCATCGTCGTCAGATCGGCATTGCCGGTGTCGAGGTAGCTGGGGATCTTTTTGCTCCAGCGGCTCTGCAGGGCATTCATCAGCTCCATCGGCGCATTGGTGATGGCGGTGTCCAGCGTGTCGATCAGCCGCGAGTCGGCGGCGGCGAACACGAAGGAGAGGTTGCCCAGGTTCTCGTTGCTTTCAATCTGATAGAGCTGGCCGAGCTGCAACTGGTCGATAATAAAGCTGGCGCTGGCCTCGTCGGCGATAAAGTAGTCGCTGCTGCCGTTGAGCAGCGAGTAAACCGCCTGCAGGTTGTTGTCATAGCGCTGGATCTGTGACGCCACGGCCTGCAGCGCGCCGCCGGACTGCATGTCGGTCAGCGCGCCGATCGCGACGCGGGCGTTGGCGGAATTGAGCATCACCGGCCGATCGTTGCTGCGATCGCGCAACACGCGCAGGTTACTGACGTAGTAGGGCTGAGAGATCGCCAAGCCGTGCAGCGCTTCACTCTGCGGGATGCCGTACAGCAGATCGATCTTGCCGTCGTGCAGCGCCTGCTCCAGCTGCGTCAGGTCGGCAAAGCCGTATATGGCGAAGCGAATGCCGGTCACCTGCTGGATATAGCCGAGGTAGTCGGCGTTCAGTCCATACAGATCGTCGTCCACGATGATGTTGTACGGGCTGGTGTTCTCACTGATGATGCCGACGCGCAGCGTGCGGTCGCGCCAGGGATTTTTTTCGCCGACGATCAGCATGTTCTCGGGGGTATTCAGGTTGCTGACCAGCTGATAGCGCACCGGCTCCCCCGCCTGCGCCAGACCGCACCATAGGATCAGCAGCAGCAGGGCGCGGCGCATCATGGCGCCAGCTCTTTAAACACCGCCACCAGCTCCAGCAGGTTGCCGGCGCCGGTTTTGCGCTGGATGTTTTTCTTGTGCGTGCTGACGGTCTTGTTGCTGATGTGCAGCCGATCGGCGATCTGCAGATTGGACAGCCCCTGGCTCAGCAAGCCCAGCACCTCGAGTTCCTTGGGCGTGAGCAATCCGCCGTCCGCGGCCGGCGCCTCTTCGGCCAGCGCGGCGGCGGGGAAGCTGGTTTCACCGTCCAGCACCTGCTCGATCGCCTGCACCAGCTGCGCCAGCGAGCTGCCTTTATTGACGAAACCGTTGGCGCCGGCGGCATGGGCCATGCGCGCATAGACCTCGGCCTCCTGCGCGGTATAGATCAGGATCGGCTGCTGCGGGTAGCGGCGGCGGATTTTTTTCAACAGCTGCAGCCCGTCGACCTGCGGCAGGCCGATATCCAGGATCACCAGGCCGAAAGCGGCCTCGGCCAGCCGGGCCAGCGCCTGAACGTCGTCCTGTGCCGCCTGCAGGCGGTAGGCGCGTGAGGATTTCATTAGCGCCGCTTCCAGTGCGACATGAACCACCGGGTGGTCATCAACTAATAACAAAGAGGGCATGTTCAACTCGGGTCGCTTTATATTCCGAACGCTAGCATAGCGAAAAAGGAGGCTCTGTGCTCCCCTGATGAAACAGCACAATCTGCTGTTAATTTGGCGGTTCCAGCGGAGGGGGGCAAAGGTGATTTACAGCGCCATCCCCACAGGCTAGATTGTTGGGATCTACACCGTTACGCACTGCGAAATACCCCTCGATACCGAATGGAAAAGCTATGAATTACCAAAACGACGATTTACGCATTAATGATATTAAGGAACTCCTGCCGCCGGTGGCTTTGCTGGAGAAATACCCGGCCACTGAACGTGCGGCAAAGACGGTGTCTCAGGCCCGCAGCGCAATTCACAATATCCTCCGCGGCAGCGACGATCGCCTGCTGGTGGTGATTGGCCCTTGTTCTATCCACGATACCCAAGCCGCTAAAGAGTACGCGGGGCGCCTGCTGGCGCTGCGTGAAGAACTGAAGGGCGAGCTGGAAGTGGTGATGCGCGTGTACTTCGAGAAACCGCGCACCACCGTGGGCTGGAAAGGCCTGATCAACGATCCGCAGATGGACAACAGCTTCAACATCAACGACGGCCTGCGCCTGGCGCGCAAGCTGCTGGTAGAGATCAACGACAGCGGCCTGCCGGCCGCCGGCGAATTCCTCGACATGATTACGCCGCAGTACCTGGCGGATCTGATGAGCTGGGGCGCCATCGGCGCGCGCACCACGGAATCGCAGGTGCACCGCGAGCTGGCCTCCGGTCTTTCTTGCCCGGTCGGTTTCAAAAACGGTACCGACGGCACCATCAAGGTGGCGATCGACGCCATCAACGCCGCCGGCGCGCCGCACTGTTTCCTGTCGGTAACCAAGTGGGGCCACTCGGCGATCGTGAACACCAGCGGCAACGGCGACTGTCACATTATTCTGCGCGGCGGCAAAGAGCCGAACTACAGCGCGGCGCACGTGAAGGACGTCAAAGCCGGCCTGAGCAAAGCCGGGCTGCCGGCGCAGGTGATGATCGACTTCAGCCATGCCAACAGCAGCAAACAGTTCAAAAAGCAGATGGACGTGAGCGCTGACGTTTGCGGGCAGATTAGCGGCGGTGAAAAAGCGATCATCGGCGTGATGATCGAAAGCCACCTGGTAGAAGGCAACCAGAACCTCGAAAGCGGCGAACCGCTGGTTTACGGCAAGAGCGTGACCGACGGTTGCATCGGCTGGCAGGACACCGAAACCGTGCTGCGCGATCTGGCGGCGGCGGTGAAAGCGCGACGCGGTTAATCGCGAAAATGACAAGGGCCCGGCAGCGGGCCTTTTTTTATCTTGATCATCATAATTCTATATATCCCGCTAATTTAAGGCCTACAATTGATAAGCTAATTAAATCATTAGGCGACTCCCTTCGCATTATTCCTATTTAATAAAAGAATAATTGTCACTGCTCATGGCATTGTGCTTATATAAGGCGATTTTTTATTCCACAAACCCCGCATGACAAATAAGCGGGGAGTGGTATGGCCTATTACTTTCAGGAAGAAAGAATGATGACAAGCAATACCTCGCAGCCGCTGGGGCTGCACCGGCTTAAATTCCACGGGAAAGGTGGCGAGTACTTCGCTATTTGGTTGGTCAACGCATTATTGACCATCGTGACCCTGGGCATCTATTCCGCCTGGGCGACGGTGCGTCGGCGTCGTTATTTTTACGGCAACACGGAATTGGACGGCGATCGTTTCGATTACCATGCGCAACCGCTGCAAATTCTGAAAGGGCGACTGTTGGTGATCGGCAGCATCATCGTGTTTTATCTCCTGCTGGCGATGGTACCCATGCTGGGGCTGATGGTCTTATTGGTGTTGCTTGCCCTGCTGCCGTGGGTGGTGATTCGCAGCTGGCGCTACAATGCGATTATGTCGAGCTATCGCGGCGTGCGTTTTAATTATGTTTGCCGCACCGGGCGCGCCTATTGGGCGCTACTGTTCTGCCCGCTATTACTGATTATCGGGCTTTATGTCGGTTTAATCATTTTGCTCAGTATTGGCAGCGGCTTTGACAGCATTAACGCCATCGGCCTGATGCTGGTGTTGACGCTGCTGTTGGCCGTGCCGGCATTCGCCGCCGTCAACGGTATTATTAGCGCGCTGCAGCACGATCTGTACGTTAATAATCTGTTCTTCGGCCGCACGCCGTTTATTGCCGAGCTGAAAAAGTCGGCCTTTATCAAATTTGCCTTGATCGGCCTGCTCATTTTCCTGCCGTTTATGTTGGCGGCGCTGGTGTGTATGGGGTCGTTCATGCTGTCGCTGTACCAGATGGTATTGATGGGCATACTGACGGATGAAACCGCCGACTTGCTGGTGCTGGAGAATATTGGCAGCCTGCTGTTGATGATGGTGGTATTGCTGGTTGGCGCTTTGATCGCCGGCAGCTACCAGATTGTTGCCCAACGCAACTATCTGTTCAACCAGGCGACGCTGAACGGCAACGTTAAACTGCGCTCTTCGATGCAAACGCTGCCGTACATGGGGCTGTTGATCACCAATACTCTGATCACGCTGTTCTCGCTCGGCTTTGCTGCGCCGGTGGCGGAAGTGCGTCACGCCCGCTATCTGGCGGAGTGCACGGCGGTTGAAGGCGATCTGGCGTTGCTGGACATCGCGGCGCATCAGGAAACCGCCAACAGCGCGATGGCTGAAGAAGCGGTGCAGGCGCTGGATCTGGGTGGCAGCTTCTGAGGCGCCAATGATCCTGGAGGGCACCTACCAGTTGCCGGGGCGGGCCGCACGTGAGGCGGCTCGCCTGCTGGTGAACGACAGCGGCGAGGGCGTGACGCTGCAGCGGCAGGATGAGCAACGTTATATCCCCTTGGCGGACATCACCGTCTCTGCGGCGCTGGGCAATATTCCACTGACGCTGACCTTTAAGGACGGTGCGCGCTTTGTGCCGGACGACGATGCGGCCTTTCGCCGCTGGTTCTATCAGCGCCGTTCGCCGGGCTGGGTGCATCGTCTGGAACGCCATAAACGCGGCGTCGCCCTGGCGCTGCTGATGACGTTGCTGGCGGTGGTGGCCTATGTTTACGTGGTATTGCCGTGGGCGAGCAACGAGATCGCCATGCGTATCCCGACCTCGATGGAACAGACGCTGGGCGCGCACACGCAGACGTTTTTGCGCCAGAGCGGTTTCGCGCCCTCGGCATTGCCGGCCGAGCGGCAGCAGGCGTTGCAGCAGCTGTTCCGGCAGGTGATGCCGGCCGAGATGCGTCAGGAGCGTACGCCACTGTCGCTGAAGCTGATGGCGGTGCCCGGTGCGCCGAATGCCTTTATGTTGCCGGACGGCACGCTGGTGCTCAGCGATGGTCTGGTTGCCCTGGCGAAAAACGACGATGGTCTGGCGGCGGTGATGCTGCACGAAATGGGGCATCACGCGCATCGCCACCCGATGCGCATGCTGGTGCGTTCGTCATTGGTGGCATTGACGCTGATGTGGATGACCGGCGACGTCAGCGGTATCGGCGATACGCTGCTGCAGTCTGCGTCCTTGGTGCATGAGATGCAGTTCTCGCGCGGGATGGAGCGCGAGGCGGATGCGTTCGCGATAGCGGAAATGCAGCGCCAAGGGCGTTCGCTGGTGCAAATGGCGGCGATCTACCGCGCGTTGGCGCAGGCGCCTGAACGAGAACAGGCCGATGACTGGGCGCTGCCGGCCTGGCTCAGCACCCACCCGGCGATGCAGGAAAGGCTGGAGGCGGTGGACGAAGCGATGGCGCAGCGGCCGCGACAGTAATAAAAAAGCCCCCGGTTTCCACCGGGGGCTTTTTGGTTAACGGGCAAAATTACTTCGCTTTACCCTGGTTAGCCACGGCGGCCGCTTTGGCAGCGATCTCGTCGGCGTTACCCAGGTAGTAACGTTTGATTGGCTTGAAGTTCTCGTCGAACTCATACACCAACGGCACGCCGGTTGGGATGTTCAGCTCGAGGATTTCGTCTTCGCTCAGGTTATCCAGGTATTTCACCAGCGCGCGCAGCGAGTTGCCATGCGCCGCAACGATCACGCGCTCGCCGCTCTTGATGCGTGGCAGGATCTCTTCGTCCCAGTAAGGGATGACGCGATCGATGGTCAGCGCCAGGCTTTCGGTCAGCGGCAGCTCTTGCTCGGTCAGCGAGGCGTAGCGCGGATCGTGGCCAGGGTAACGTTCGTCTTCTTTGGTCAGCTCTGGTGGGGTCACCGCGAAGCCGCGACGCCATTGTTTCACCTGCTCGTCGCCATATTTTTCAGCGGTTTCCGCTTTGTTCAGACCCTGCAGCGCGCCGTAGTGACGTTCGTTCAGCTTCCAGGATTTTTCGGTCGGCAACCAGGCCTGATCCAGCTCGTCGAGGATGTTCCACAGGGTGTGGATCGCGCGCTTCAGTACGGAGGTGTAAGCGAAATCGAAGGTGAAACCCTCATCTTTCAACAGCTTGCCTGCTGCCTTCGCTTCGGTGCGGCCTTTGTCGGACAGATCGACATCATACCAACCGGTGAAGCGGTTTTCTTGGTTCCACTGGCTTTCGCCGTGACGCACCAGAACCAGCTTAGTTACAGCCATAGCTTAACTCCTTAATAATCTGACATTTCAATGATAACGAAAATCATTATATTGCCGCGGGCCGGGGCTCGGCAATCGATAGTGTCTCACCATAGCCAATTTCTTGCCGCAAAGTAAGGGCTGGCGAAGGGAAAAAGCTGAATCGTTCAGGCTGGCACAGCAGGGGGGAGAAACGGCGCGCCGAAATCACTTCGGCCGCGCCGTGGCGTGGGGCAAATCAGGCCGATTTTTTCAGGCAGTTGCTCATAAAGGTTTTACGCGCGTCGCCCTTCAGATTCTTGGTCTTGGCGTCGGCGTTGCAGGTTTTCATTTTCTGCTGCTGCGGCGTCAGGGTTTTGCCCGACGCGGCGGTGCCTTCGGATTTCAGGCAGGTGCTCATAAAGGTGGAGCGATCCGCGCCTTTGAGCGACTTGGTGGAGGCCTGCTGGTTGCAATCGGTCATGCGTTTCTGTTGGGCCGCCTGCGCCGGAGAAGGCGTTTTCGTCGCCGTCGTGGTGTCGGCCGCCATCAGATTGGTGCTCAGCATTAAGCCCGCCAGCAATGGAAGTGCAGTAATCAGACGCATAGGTGTTCCTTCAGCTATTGATTGGCCGCCATCGGCCGAAAATTGTGACGTTGCACAAGGCGTTGTGCTTATCACGGTAGCCTGAGTGTAGTGCGCGCTTTGGAATAAGGAAAGGTGGGCGCCGATGGGGGGAGAGCGTTAAACGGTAAGTATTTATAACAAATTGCCCCCGGCCGCGCGGCGAGGGGCGTAGCGGGTCAGATAGGATAAAACTGATAATGCGTGGCGCTGCGGTAGCGGCTGCCCGGTTGCAGCCAGCAGCTCGGCTGCGGCCACTCCGGATGGTGCGGGCTGTCCGGCAAAAACTCGCTTTCCAGCGCCACACCGGCATGGTTGGCATAGCTGCCGCCATCGCGCGCCGGCGTGCCGGCCAGATAATTGCCGCTGTAGAGTTGCAACGCGGGGGCATCGGTGAACACGCTCATCTGTACCTGCCCGTCGGCGGACCACAAATGGGCCGCCGGGCTCTCCAGCGCGCCGCAGGTGCGGTGCAGCAGAAAAGCGTGATCGTAGCCTTTGACCCGCTGCTGGTCACGGTCGCGCAGGAAATCCTGCAGCAGCGCTTTCGGCTGACGAAAATCCATGCCGCTGCCGTCCACCGGCGTCAGCTCGGCGCAGGGAATGCCCTCGGCGTCGACGGGCAGATAGCGATCGGCGAACAGCTGCAGCCGCTGGGCGCGGGCGTCGGTGCCGGCGCCGTCCAGATTGAAATAGGCGTGGTTGGTCAGGTTGACCGGGCAGGGGCGATCGACCTGCGCCAGGTAGCTGATTTCCACGCGATTGTCGGGGGTCAGACGGTAGCAGACCTGTACCTCGAGATTGCCCGGGAAACCCTGATCGCCCTCCGCTGAATGCAACGCATAGCAGACCTGCTGCGCATCGTGCTGGACCCGGCGCCAGCGGCGGGCATGGAAACCGTCGGGGCCGCCGTGCAGCTGGTGGGCACCCTGATTGGCGGCCAGCGCATGGGGTTTCCCGTCGATGGGCAGACTGGCGTTGGCGATGCGGTTGGCGTAACGGCCGACGGTGGCGCCCAGATAGGCACCCTGGCGTTGATAGTCCGCCGGGCTGCGGCAGCCGAGCAGCAGCTCGCGCTTTTCACCGGATTTGAGCGGCAAGACGGCGGACAGCCAGGTGGCGCCCCAGTCCATCAGCGTCACCGTCATGCCACCGGCATTTTGCAGCTGCGTCAGCTGGTAAGGCTGCCCATCGGGGGCGACTGCCGTGGTTGCCGTCAGCATAGGCCGGCGCCTTGCGAAGCCTGGCAGACATAGAAGGTTTCCCTCAATCCGCCGGTTTGCAGCGGATATTCGTGCGCCACGGCGGCACGCGCCGTCTCCACGAGATCCTGCGGCATCAGCGCGACGATGCAGCCGCCAAAGCCGCCGCCGGTCATGCGCACGCCGCCGCGTGGGCCGATCGTCGCTTTGACGATCTCGACCAGCCTATCGATCGGCGACACGGTGATTTCAAAGTCGTCGCGCATCGAGGCGTGCGACTCCGCCATCAGCCGGCCCATGCGTTGCAGATCGCCGGCCGCCAGCGCGTCGGCCGCCGCCAGCGTGCGGGCGTTCTCGCTGATCACATGGCGCGCGCGTTTGGCCACTAACGGATCGAGCTGGTGTTGACGCGCCGCAAACTGTTCGGGGCTGACATCGCGCAGCGCCTTGACGCCGAAGAACCGCGCCGCTTCTTCGCACTGTTTGCGGCGGGTGTTGTATTCGCTGTCCACCAGCCCGCGTTGCACATTGGAGTTGACGATCACCACCGCAACGTTGTCCGGCATCGGTACCGCACGGGTTTCCAGCGAGCGGCAGTCGATCAGCAGAGCGCTGTCGCGTCGGCCGAGCGCGGAGATCAGCTGATCCATGATGCCGCAGTTGCAGCCGACGAATTGGTTCTCCGCCTCCTGGCCGTTCAGCGCCAGCGCTACGCCGTCCAGCGGCAGCTGATAGAGCGCCTGCAGCGCCTGGCCCACCGCCACTTCCAGCGCGGCGGAGGAGCTGAGCCCCGCCCCTTGCGGCACATTGCCGGCGATCACCAGATCCGCGCCGCCAAAATCGGCATTGCGGCGCTGAAGGTGCTTCACCACGCCGCGCACATAGTCGGACCAGCGCTGATCGGGATGGCTGACGATCGGATCGTCGAGCGAGAAGTGATCCTGCTGATTCTGATAATCGGCGGCGAGTACGCGGATCTGGCGGTCGTCGCGCTTGGCGCAGGCGATGACGGTTTGATAATCGATGGCGCAGGGCAGCACGAAGCCGTCGTTGTAATCGGTGTGCTCGCCGATCAGGTTCACCCGCCCCGGCGCCTGGATGGTCAACGCCGGCGCGTAGCCGAAGTGTTCGGTAAACAGGGAATGGGTAAGCGGTTTCAGGCTCATGCTTGGGCTCCGGCTTCACGGTAATGAATATCGCTGACGGCGCGCAGACGCGCTGCGGCCTGTTCGGCGGTCAGGTCGCGCTGGGTTTCCGCCAGCATCTCGTAACCGACCATAAATTTGCGCACGCTGGCTGAACGCAGCAGCGGCGGATAAAAATGGGCGTGCAGCTGCCAGTGTCGGTTGTCGGCACCGTTGAACGGCGCACCGTGCCATCCCATCGAATAGGGGAAGGAGCACTGGAACAGGTTGTCGTAGCGGCTGGTCAGCTTCTTCAGCGCCAGCGCCAGATCTTGGCTTTGCGCCGCGCTGAGATCGGTAATGCGCTGCACTGCCGCTTTCGGCAGCAGTAGCGTTTCAAACGGCCAGGCGGCCCAGTAGGGCACCACCGCCAACCAGTGTTCGGTGTTCACCACGATGCGTTCGCCGGCGGCCAGCTCGCGCTGCGCATAGTCCAGCAGCAGCGGGGAGGCGTGCTGCCGAAAATACTCGTGCTGCAGGCGATCTTCGCGCTCGGCCTCGTTCGGCAGGAAACTGTTGGCCCAGACCTGCCCGTGCGGGTGCGGGTTGGAGCAGCCCATCGCCGCCCCTTTGTTTTCGAACAGCTGCACCCAGGGGTACTGTTTGCCCAGCTCATCGGTTTGCGCCTGCCAGGCGGCGACCACCTGCTCCAGCGCCGGCAGCGTCAGTTCGGGCAGGGTCTTGCTGTGATCGGGAGAAAAACAGATCACCCGGCTGACGCCGCGCGCGCTCTGGCTGCGCATCAGCGGATCCTGGCTGTCGGGCGCCGGCGGCGTATCGCTCATCAGCGCGGCGAAATCGTTGGCGAAGACGTAGGTGCCGCGATAATCCGGATTGCGATCGCCGGTGACGCGCGCGTTGCCCGGGCACAGGAAACAGTCGGGATCGTGCGCCGGCAGCGTTTCCGTGGGGACGGCCTCTTGTTGGCCCTGCCAGGGGCGCTTGGCGCGGTGCGGTGAAACCAGCACCCACTGGCCGCTCAGCGGGTTGTAGCGGCGGTGTGGATGGTCGATAGGGTTAAATGCCGTCATACGGTTCCTTTCTTGGCGTGACGAGGTGTAATCGCTTTCAGTTGCCGTCTTGATACGCCCGTTGCTGAACAGGGAGAGAACATTGCGCAAAAAGATAGCATGCTCGCGGCGACAAAAAGGTGATCTAACGCTGAAAATGGAATCGTTTACACTTCGGTGAAAAGCTCTGCGCGGGCAAGAAGACGCTGACTGCGAAATGATTCGCGGCGTTGCGGTGCGGTATTGGTGATAGCGTTTTCACCCCGGCCAACCGGCAGAGAGAGGCTCTCTGCCGGCGTCAGCCGTCAGGGGTGCTGATACAGCGGATAGGTGAAGAACAGCAGATGGGTCAGGTTAAGCCCGAAATGGAACAGAATCGGCACCCACAGGCGGCCGCTCCACATCCATGCCAGGCCGTAGATCACGCCGGCCAGTGTCGCGAAGATCACCATCAGCATGCCGCCGGCCAAATGCGCGGCGCCGAACACCAGGGCGGCGACGATCAGCGCCGGCCAGGCCCCCAGCCACTGGCTGAGGCGCTGTTGCAGGTAGCCGCGAAACAGCGCTTCTTCGGCCATGCAGACGAAGAACAGATTCGCCATCACGAATGGCAGGATCCAGGCGGGTGCATGCAGCTCGATTTTTAAGCCGCCCAGCGCCACGGCCAGCAGCAACAGCGCCGGCACGGCCAGCAACAGCGCAATCCAACCCGCCTTGCCGGCGTTGCCGCCGCGTTCGGCGGAGAAGAGCGTGGGCAAGCAGGCGAACAGCAGGAAGGGCACCATCGCCTTGTCGAAGTTGTAATACATGGTGAACGGTGCGCTGAGCGGGCCGGCTTTGCCGCCGTCGATCATCAGCTGGTTGTGGATGCCTGGCACCAGATGCAAGAACAGCGCCACGCAGCCGGCGACCACCAACCCTTCGAGCGCGATCGCCAAATTGCGCCGCTCGCGAAAATGGTGACGCAGCCCCGCCAGCGCCACGATGGCCAACAGGCAACCGAGGCTGAGTGGCGTCAGTACCCCATGATAAAGCCCCATGCCCGCCGAAGCGGCCAGGATCACCCAGGCTATCAGCCGGTTAAACGGCAAGAAAAATAACGAAGCAGCCAGTACGCCCCACATAATATGTCCCTTTAAATATGTACACGGCGCTCAGCGCCTTTGCGGCGTGCGATGATGGCGAAATTGAGCGCTAAAGCGGATAGTAGCACACCCGAATGACGCTAAAGGTCGGGGCAGTGACGGATCCGTGCATTGTGCCGGCCCACAGGACCGGCGGTAAGACGTTCAGCCTTTCATCCAGGCCTGCGAGCGGGTGATTTCGGCCAGGTTTTGCAGAGTATCGAGGCTTTGCTGGTGGATCTCCTGCGTGGGGGCCGCGCACAGATCGTGCAGCACGGTCACCTGGAAGCCGGCGTCGTGCGCCTGGCGTGCGGTGCTCTCGATCGCCAGCGGCGTGCTGACGCCCGCCAACAGCAAATGGTGGCAATGATGTTGCCGCAGCCAGGCTAACAAATTGTTACCGGAGAAGGCACTAACCGCCGTTTTTTCAAACAGCAGATCGGACTCTTCCTGATGCAGTTCGGGAATCCAGCGGCAGCCCGGGCTGTTAAGTCGCAGCGCGCCTATCTGTTTCAAATGGTTGAACAGCGGCGAGTGGGGCGGGATATCATGATAATCGTCGGCGAATCCCACCCGTACCCAAATCACCGGAATCTTTCGCACCCGGGCATAGGCCGTGGCGGCATTGACGTTGGCGAGCAGGTGGTTTGCCACCACCTGTTCGCGGCAGTGGTTGGCGCGCCCTTTGGGCCCGATCAGATCCTCGATCAGGTCGATAACAATCAACGCAGCGGACATGGCGTCTCCAGAAAATGGCCTTCTTTCTTTCTATGATAAAAGGCCAAATGTGATGTGCTGCGGTGAAGTGTTGCCGGATATGTTTACACTGCGTTTCAGGCGGATGCCGCTTCCAGCCGCTGGTGTTGGTAGCCGTAGCCGCCCTCGCCGTCGGGCACGAAGCTGAGGCGGTGAGTGATGCACTGCGGCGCGTCTTCGGCATGATGCGAGACGAACAGCAGCTGAGTGGCGCCCTGGCCGATCAGCACGTCGATGAAGCGGCGCACCAGCTGGCGATTGAGCGGATCCAGCCCTTGCAGCGGCTCGTCGAGGATCAGCAGCGCCGGGTGTTTCACCAGCGCCCGGGCGATCAGCGCCAGCCGCTGCTGCCCCCAGGAAAGGCTGTGGAACGGGGCGTCGCCGCGCGCGCCGTCGAGCCCGAGCAGCGCCAGCCATTGTTCGGTCAGCTGCCGCTGACGATCCGAGACCGCCTGATAAATGCCAATCGAATCGAAGAACCCCGACAGCACCACGTTGCGCACGCTGGTGTTGACGCGATAATCCAGATGCAGGCTGCTGCTGACGTAGCCGATATGGCGCTTGATTTCCCAGATGGTTTCTCCGCTGCCGCGGCGGCGGCCGAACAGCGTCAGATCGTTGCTGTAGCCCTGCGGATGATCGCCGGTGATCAAACTGAGCAGCGTGGATTTGCCGGCGCCGTTCGGGCCGACGATCTGCCAATGTTCACCGGGGTTAACTTGCCAGTCGAGATGATTGAGGATCGGCCGATCGTTATAGCTGACCACGCCGTCGCGCAGGACGATCAGCGGACGATCCGCCGGCAGGACTCCCTTTTGCGTCGGATCCTCGGTCTGCGGCAGCGCCAGCCCGCTGAGGTTTTCGCTGTGCGCCAGCTGCGCCACCAGCGCGTCCGCCATCACCTGGCTGCGCGGCCCGCGGCTGGTCAGGGTGCAGTCCGCCAGCACGCCCACCTGCCGGACAAAATCCGGTATTTCGTCGAACCGGTTGAGCACCAGCACCACGGTCTGGCCCTGGGCGGAAAGCTCGCTCAGCAGCGCGGCAAGCTGCGTGCGCGAGTGAACGTCCAGCCCGTCGAAGGGCTCGTCGAGGATCAGCAGGTCAGGCTCGGGCATCAGCGCCCGGCACAGCAGGGTTTTGCGCGTTTCGCCGGTGGAGAGGTATTTGAAGCGGCGCGTCAGCAGGGCGGTAATGCCGAACTGCGCGGCCAGCCGCTCACAGCGCGCGGCGTCTGTTACCTCTTCCTGAATGATCTCCGCTGCGGTGCGGCCGGTGTCGTCCTCGTCAGCGCTGAGCAGGTCGGTGTTGTTGCGTTGCCATTCGTCGCTGACCATTTTTTGCAGCTGTTCGAAGGAGATGCGCACCGCGTGCTGAAAATCGCTGCGGCGTTCACCGCTCAGCAGCAGGAGTTCGTCGGCCAGCGCGCGCGCCAGGGCGGATTTGCCGCTGCCGTTGGCGCCGACGAAGGCCCAGCTGTCGCCGGCCTGGATCGCCAGCGCGTCCAGCGTCAGGGTGCGGGTATCGCTTAAGCGGAATGAACCTTGCGAAATATGCAACGACGACATCACCTGTTCCTTTTTTTGCAATTATTTGCCTTAGAAATAGGCGCATTGCAGGGGGATGTCAATCAACAAAAACGCAACGTCACGTTGCGCTTAACACAACGTGGCGACAATCACGCGATCGGCGTTGAACAGGGCGTGTACGGCGGCGCCGACGCTGAGCTGCAGACGCTGCAACTCCGCCGTCGTCAGGGTGGCGCACAGGGTTTCGCCGCCCGCCAGCGTCACCAGCACCTCGCTGTGTTCAGTGCCCGGCTGAATGCCGGCCACCACGCCCGCCAGCGCGTTATCCGCGCCGACATGTTCCGCCATATCGACGCTTAACTGCACCCAGGGCGCCTTGATCAGCGCCAGCACCTCTTTGCCCGGCGTCAGCTGCAGCCGGTCGGCGCTTTGCTGGGTAATGGCCGCCGTCAGGCGAGTGGTGCCGTCGTTCAACAAAATCGCCAGGTGCTGCTGCACCTGCTGATGATCGCGCTCGATCACGGTACCGAAAAACTGATTGCGCGCGCTGGTTTGCAGCGAGAAGCGCGAGATGGCCGCCAGCAGGCTGTCGAGTGGCAGATCGTCCTGCTGCAACACGTCGAAGGCTTTTTGCTGCACCTGGCCCAGCAGGTCATACAGCTGGATCAGGCGTTGGCCGTAGTGCGTCAGCTGCGCGCCGCCACCGCCTTTACCGCCGGTGGCGCGTTCCACCACCGTTTGTTCCGCCAGTTGGTTCATCTCATTGATGGCGTCCCAGGCGCTTTTGTAACTGATGCCCGCCAGTTTGGCGCCCTGGCTGATGGAGCCGGTGTGCCGTACCTGTTTCAGCAGCGCGATGCGGCGCGGATCGGCGAACAGCTTTTGCTGGAGTTTAAGAGTCAGAAGAATTTCGGCCTGCATAGCGCATCCTGTCGGCGGCAAAAATCCTATTGTCGCCGATTTGGCGGCAAAGCGCCAAGCGCAGCGCGGTGGAGTGCGGGGCAATAAAGACTGGCATTGCTTTATTGTTATAATATAACATAACAGAAAAAAGAGAAGGCTTTACGCCGGCTGCGGCCGGTTTTTATTTCACCACAGGGATGCTCCACATGAGTACGACACGCCGGCGTCTTGCCACGCCCAGAAAATCTTTATGCCTTGCCGCCTGGATCGGCGGTGCACTGACGGCACCGTTGGCCTACGCCGCCGACTGCGATAAAGCCCGCAACGCCACGGGATGCGAAGAACAGCTCACCGTAGAGGCGGCGGCCCCCGCCGGGCGCTACGATGCGTTGAACGCCGTGAGCCGCAGCGC
This sequence comes from Serratia nevei, assembly GCF_024160145.1. Classification (GTDB taxonomy): domain Bacteria; phylum Pseudomonadota; class Gammaproteobacteria; order Enterobacterales; family Enterobacteriaceae; genus Serratia; species Serratia nevei_A. The sequence continues at coordinate 17,484 of NZ_JAMYWQ010000009.1, read as the reverse complement.
GTCGCAGCTCGGGCTGACGACTCAGGAGACGCCGCGCAGCGTCGATATCATCAGCGCAAGGGCGATCCAGCAGCGGGGCGATCGCTCGCTGGCCGCCGCCGTCGAGCACGCCGCCGGTCTGTCCGGCGTCGCTTCGCCAACGTTATCCAACAACTTTTCCGCGCGCGGTTTCCGGCCGATCGCCTGGCTGTATAACGGCGTGGAGATGCCCGGCAGCACGCTGCAGCTGGGCGATCCGGCGCATTACGACAGCATCGAGGTGCTGCGCGGGCCGGGGTCGGCCTTGAACGGCCTGAGCGCCGCAGGCGGCAGCGTCAACCTGATCTCGCGGCGGCCCACCTTTAGCCGCCAGCCGTTCGAGCTCGATTATGGCTTCGGCAGCTACCGCAGCCAGCGGTTGCATCTGGGGGCCGGCGGCGCGCTGGTGGACGATGCGGTGGCGTACCGGTTGGACGTCAGCGGCAACGACAGCGGCAGCAACGTGCAGGACGAACGCGATCGGCAGAAGCGGGTTTCCGGCTCGCTGCTGTTTAAACTGACGGACGATGCATTGTTGACGCTGAGCCTGGATCGCATGCTCAACCGCACCAACAACCCGTACTACGGCACGCCGCTGCTGGATGGGCGCATTGCCGGCGAGCTGCGCGACATCAATTACAACAACCTCACCGACAGCCGCATCCAGAGCAACGCCACCGCCTTTCAGGCCAATCTGGACTGGTTCGTGGCGCCCGAAGTGGAATGGCATAACCAATTCTATTACTACAGCGGCTTTCGCGAATGGCGCAACGTCGAGCGTTTCCGCGTCGCGGCGGCGGTCCGGCCCGGCGATGTCAACCGTGACTCCTTCGGTGCCCTGGCGCACGATGACGATCTGATCGGCAACCGCAGTTCGCTGGTGTTCGACCGCGCCGTCGCCGGGTTCGATAACCGGTTGCTGGTCGGCTTCGATCTGAGCAAACGGTATTTTCAGTATTACTCCAACGGCTTCCCTGGCTCAGAAGACGTGCCGCTCTGGGCGCCGCCCAGAGAGCCGTTCGCCCAGGGCACCGACCACCAAGGCGCGCCGGTGCGCCACGTTACCCAGAACCAGTGCGCCGCCTTTCTCGAGGATCGTTTCAGCCTGACCGAGCGCTTAGCGTTGTTGGGCCAGCTGCGCTACAACCATATGAACATGGACTGGCGCTTCCAGGGGCCGCAGGAAGAGAGCCGCACGCACACCTACGTTTTCAGCACCTGGAGCTTCGGCCCCAGCTATGCGTTCACCGATAACCTCACGCTCTACGCCAACTACACCACTGGCCAGGAGCCGGGTAACGATCTGTTCTTCCTCAGCCCGGCGCAGACCGATCTGCCGCTGACGCGAGCGCGCCAGTGGGAGGCCGGTGCCAAAGGGCAGTTCTGGGGTAACAAGGGCGAGGCGACGCTGGCGCTGTACGAACTGCGCAAGGACAACCTGTTTGTGCCCGACGCGCAGCGGCCGGATGCGTTGAACGCGGTAGGCAGGCAGACGTCGCGCGGCATCGAGCTTGGCGTGGTGCTGCGTCCCGACGAACGCTGGGAGCTGGCCGGCAACGCCGCCTACACGCATGCCCGCTACGACGACTATCGCGGCGGTAGCCCGCTGCGCAGTTACAACGGCAATCGCCCGGCCTATATCCCGGACTGGACCGCCAACCTCAGCGTGCATTATCAGGCGACGGCGCGCCTGGGGCTGGCTACTTCGCTGCGCTACGTCGGCAGCAGTTACAACGACGACGCCAACCGGCGCAAGATGCGCGCGTACACCACGCTCGATCTGGCGGCGGACTATCAGCTGACGCCGATCGTCGATGTCGGTTTTCGCATTCGCAACGCCACCAACCAGCTGTATGCCTATCAGCGCACCTACCCGGACCAGGCGCTGATCGCGCCGCCGCGCAGCTATGAAACCTTCGTGTCGGTCAGGTTCTGACGGCGTGAAACGCTGGCTTGCCCTGCTCTTGTGCGCCCTGGGATTGGGCGGAAGCGTGCCGCTGCGTGCCGATGCCGTCAGCCTGCAAAATTGCGGGGCAACGCGCGATTACCCGCAGGCACCGCAGCGGGTGCTGGTTTACGCCAATCCGGCGCTGGAAAACCTGCTGGCGCTGGGGCTGGCCGCCCGTGCGATCGGCGTGGTCGGGTATGACCGCGCGCGCGATCCTGCGCCGACGGCGCCGGTCGATGCGCTGCGGGCGCCCACCAGCCCGGCGCCGCCCACGGCGGAAGCGTTGCTGCTGATGCGGCCGGATTTTGTCTATTCGGCCAGCTATTACTGGCTGCACAGCCCGGAAACGCCCGATCGGGCGCGGCTGGCGGAATGGGGCATCGGCAGCTACCTCTCTCCCGGCGCCTGCAGCGGCCAGCAAAGCGCGATCGCCGCCGCGCTGACGTTCGAAGACATTTTCACCGAGCTGCGGGAGCTGGCGCGCATTTTTAACATCAGCCGCGCCGGTGAAACGCTGATCGAACGGCTGCGCGGGCAACTGAGGGCGCTTGAGGCGCAGCGCCCTCAGCTGCCGCATTTGCGTCTGCTGTGGTGGTATGCCGGCACGCAAACGCCCTATGTGGCGGGCTGCTGCGGCGCGCCAGGCTTGCTGAGCCGTAGCGTCGGCAGCGAGAACCTGTTCGGCGATCGGCCCGAGCTGTGGCCGACGGTGTCCTGGGAAACCATCGCCGCTCGCGATCCGGATGCGATCGTGCTCGGCTCTCTGCCGCGCGGCGGCCTTGGCGACAGCGCGGCCGACAAGATCGCCTTTCTGGAGCATCACCCGCTGACCGCGACGCTGCGCGCCGTGCGTCAGCGGCGCTACGTGATCCTCCCCGGTTACGACATGGACCCTTCTGCCCGCACCGTGGCGGCGCTGGGCCGTTTGATTCGGGGCCTGGCGGCCTTGCCGCCGCCGGCTCCGGCTTTTGCCAACAAGGAACCTTGATATGACTGCCGTTTCATTCGCTTCGCTGCTGGACTCCTGGGATCGCCAGCAGGCGGCCTACATCGCCGAACGGGAAGCGCGTTTTAACGCCCTGCTGGACGTGCTGGCGCTGGCCGCCGGCCAGGATTTTCACGTGGTGGATCTGGCCTGCGGCCCGGGCTCGCTGAGCCTGCGCATTTTGCAGCGTTTTCCGCAGGCCAGGGTGACCGCCATCGATCTCGATCCGCTGCTGCTGGCGGTGGCGCGCGGCGCGCTGGCGGCGTACGGCGATCGGATCCGCATTCTGCAGGCCGATCTGGCGGATCCGGCCTGTTTCTCTGCGCTGCCCGGCCCCGCGCCGCAGGCGGCGGTGTCCAGCACGGCGCTGCACTGGCTGATGCCCGAGCAGCAGCTGGCGCTGTACCGCAACCTCGCCGGGCTGCTGGCCGACGGCGGCGTGTTCCTCAACGCCGATCATCAGCGCTATGACCAGCGTCAGCCGCGGCTGAAAGCGTTGGCGGAGCGGCATGACGCGCAGACCCAACAGCGCGCCTGGGACAACGGCGTAGAGGATTGGGATCGCTGGTTTGCGGGCGCGCTGCAATCGCCGGCGCTGGCCGCTTATCAGGCCGAGCGTGAAGCGCTGTTCGCCGGCCGCCCGGTGCCGCCGCCGACGCCGGTGGATTTCCAGCTCGCGGCCCTCAGGCAAGCCGGTTTCAGCGAGGCGGGCGCGGTGTGGCAGCTGTTGGACGACTATGTGATCGCAGGCTGGAAATAGCATGATCCGGCGGTTACTGCCCGGCCGTGAGGCCGGCTGGCTGCTGTTGCTGGCGGCGGCGCTGCCGCTGGCCCTGCTGGGCGCCACCCTGTCGGGGCCTGCGCCGATCGCGTGGCACGACGCCTGGCGCATCGTATTCGGCGTTAGCGGCAGCGCGACGACCGACGCCGAGGTGTATCAGCGCATCATCTGGTCGCTGCGGATGCCGCGCGCGCTGTTGGCGGCGCTGGCCGGCGCCGGGCTGGCGTTGGCGGGCGCCGTGCTGCAGTCGCTGACCCGCAACCCGCTGGCCGATCCCTGGGTGCTGGGGATCTCCTCCGGCGCGGGCGTGGGTGCGGTCACGGTGCTGGTATTGGGGCTGGGGGGCGGCCTGCTGTCGGTGTCCGGCGGCGCGTTTATCGGCGCGCTGGGGGCGTTTGCGTTGGTGATGCTGCTGGCCGGGCGTTCGCTGCAGGGGGAGTCCACGCTGTTTATTCTGGCCGGGGTGGCGGTGACGCAGCTGCTTTCTGCGCTGACTTCGCTGATCACCCTCTGGCAGGCGGATGCCAACGCCACGCGCGGCGTGATGTTCTGGCTGCTGGGATCGTTCAGCGACGCGCGCTGGCCGCAGGTCGGGCTGTGCGGGCTGGCGCTGGCGGCGGCGTTGCTGCTTTGTTGGCTGCGGGCGGGTGAGCTGGACGCGCTGGCGTTCGGCGGCGTGACCGCCGCTTCGCTGGGGGTGTCGGTGGCTCCGCTGAAGCTGCTGCTGTATATGGTGACCACCGCGCTGACGGCGGCGATCGTCGCGTTCAGCGGCGCGGTGGGATTTATCGGGCTGACGGTGCCGCACGTCGCCCGGCGGCTGGTCGGCTCGCGGCATCGGCTGCTGTTGCCGGCCAGCGCGCTGTGCGGCGCGCTGTTCGCTGTGGCTGCGGACACCCTGGCCAGAACGCTGTTTGCCCCGCGCGAGCTGCCGGTCGGCGTGCTGACCGCGCTGCTGGGGGTGCCGGTATTCTTGCTGTTGCTGTATCGGAAGGTCAATGCATGACGGTTGAAAAAATGCGCTCCGGCCTGTACGCCGAGGCGGTGAGCTGGCGAGCCGGCGCACGCACGGTGCTGGAAAATCTCAGTTTCTGCGCCTTGCCCGGTGAGGTCACCGGCGTGCTCGGTGTCAACGGCAGCGGTAAATCCACGTTACTCAAGCTGCTGGCCGGATTGCAGCCTGCCGCCGGGGGCCGTGTTTGGTTGGAAGGGCGTGAAATTACTGCGTTTTCCGGGCGGGAGCGCGCCAGGCGCATCGCCTTTCTCGAGCAATCCGCCCCCGGCACCTTCGCGCTGCCGGTGAAGGAGGCGGTGCTGCTGGGGCGCCTGGCCCATGCCGGCCGCTGGCGTGGTTTCGGCCCCGAAGATCGTCGCCTCGCCGGGCGGGCGATGGAGCAAGTGGGCATCAGCCACCTGGCCGATCGCGATTGGCAGCGGCTGTCCGGCGGCGAACGGCAGCGGGTGCACCTGGCGCGCGCGTTGGCGCAGCAAACGCCGTGGCTGCTGCTGGATGAGCCCGCCAACCATCTGGATATCGCCCATCAGCAGCAGTTTATGGCCCTGCTGCGGCGGCTGAAGCTCAGCGTGGTGGTGACGCTGCACGATCTGAATCTGGCGGCCTGTTATTGCGATCGGGTGGCGCTGCTGCAGCGGGGCGGAGTCTGTGCGGCGGGTGCGCCGCGGCAGGCGCTGACGCCGGAGAACATTCGCGCGGTGTACGGGGTGGAGGCCCGGCTGGCGGCGCCCGCCGGCTATGCGCCGCCGCTGATCTATTACCCCGCCCCGACATGATATCGGTGGAAAGGGCACGTTTGGCCGATCACAAATTGGCCGCGCTGACTAAAATAACTCCGGTTTTGCCGATTTTTTTGGGGTAGAATAACCCTTATGCGGTGAAAGGCATTTGCCGCTCAATGGGCAGTTAAGCGAGGCTATCATGTTGGAATTATTGAAAAGTCTGTTGTTTGCCGTGGTGATGGTGCCGGTGGTCATGGCGATCATTCTCGGCCTGATCTACGGTTTTGGCGAAGTGTTCAACGTTTTCTCCAAAGTGGGGCGTTCGAAAGAAAACCGCACCCAGCACTGACCGTTCCCCATCCCGATATCCGCCGGCATCGTCCGGCGGGCATTCCTCAAGTTATCTCACGCTTTGCCGATAAACCGCATGACAAGCTTTCGCGCCACGTTATATTATTTTTTATATAACGAAGAGTGATAATGCACGTTAACTTGCGGAGAAAAACAATGAAACAGCAATGGACCAAATGGGTTGGCGGGATCGTGTTGGCATCGGGCCTGGTGGCACAGGCCTCGGCGGCGGAAAAGATCACCGTGTTCGCCGCCGCGTCGCTGACCAACGCGCTGCAGGACATCGCCACCCAGTATCAAAAAGGCAAGGATGTGCAGGTGGTTTCCTCCTTTGCGTCCTCTTCGACGCTGGCGCGCCAAATTGAGCAGGGCGCCCCGGCCGATCTGTTTATCTCCGCCGATCAACAGTGGATGGATTACGCCATCGACAAGCAGCAGATGGTGAAAGACACCCGCTACACGCTGCTGGGCAACGAACTGGTGCTGATCGCCGCCAAGAGCGATAAGCAAGACAAGATCGCCATCGACAAGCAGACCGATTGGGCCAAGCTGCTCAGCGGCGGCCGCCTGGCGGTGGGCGATCCGGATCACGTGCCGGCCGGCATCTACGCCAAAGAGGCGCTGGAACACCTGGGCGCCTGGAGCGCGCTGGAGCCGAAACTGGCGCGCGCCAACAACGTGCGCAGCGCGATGGCGCTGGTGGAGCGTGGTGAAGCGCCGCTCGGCATCGTTTACGGCTCCGATGCGGTCGCCAGCGACAAGGTGAAAGTGGTGGGCGTGTTCCCGGAAGACAGCCACAAACCGGTTGAATATCCGATGGCCATTGTGAAAGATCGGCAAAACCCGACGGTCAGCGCTTTCTATACCTATCTGAAGAGCCCGGAAGCGGCCGCTATTTTTGAACATTATGGATTCACCCCGCGTAAATGATTCTGAGTGAGTACGAGTGGCAGGCGGTTGAGCTGAGCCTGAAAGTCTCCGGCTTGGCGGTGGTCTGCAGCCTGCCGTTCGGCATTCTGATGGCCTGGGTGCTGGTGCGCTGCCGTTTTCCCGGCAAGGCGCTGCTGGACGGCATTATTCACCTGCCGCTGGTGCTGCCGCCGGTGGTGGTCGGCTATTTGCTGCTGATCGCCATGGGGCGGCGCGGCGTCATCGGCGAGTGGCTGTACGACTGGTTCGGCTTCAGCTTCAGCTTTAGCTGGCGCGGCGCCGCGCTGGCGTCGGCGGTGGTGGCGTTTCCGCTGATGGTGCGTGCCATCCGGCTGGCGCTGGAGGCGGTGGACACTCGGCTGGAGCAGGCGGCGCGTACGCTGGGCGCCAACCCGTGGCGGGTGTTTTTCACCATCACGCTGCCGCTGTCGCTGCCCGGCGTCATTGTCGGCGTGGTGCTGGCCTTCGCCCGCTCGCTGGGGGAGTTCGGCGCCACCATCACCTTCGTCTCCAACATTCCCGGTGAAACCCGCACCATTCCGCTGGCGATGTATACGCTGATCGAAACGCCGGGAGCGGAAGCCGCCGCCGCGCGCCTGTGCGCGATCGCCATCGTGCTGTCGCTGGCTTCGCTGATGGTGTCCGAATGGCTGGCCCGCTGGGGCCGCAAACGGATGGGGGTGTAAATGCTGGAGCTGGATTTCTCGCAGCAGCTGGGCGACCTTAATCTCAACGTCCGCGCCGATTTGCCGGCGCAGGGCATCACCGCGATTTTCGGCCTGTCCGGCGCGGGCAAAACTTCCCTGATCAACGCCATCGGCGGCCTGACCCGTTTGCAGCAGGGGCGCATCGCGCTCAATGGCCGCACGCTGGTGGATACCGCCGCGGGCCTTTGCCTGCCGCCGGAAAAGCGCCGTATCGGCTACGTGTTTCAGGATGCACGGCTGTTCCCGCACTATCGGGTGCGCGGCAACCTGCAGTACGGCATGGCGGCCGGCATGCGCGCACAGTTCAACACCATCGTCGAGTTGCTGGGCATCGGGCCGTTGCTCAATCGGTTGCCGCTGACGCTCTCCGGCGGTGAAAAACAGCGGGTGGCGATCGGCCGCGCGCTGCTGACCGCGCCGGAACTGCTGCTGATGGACGAGCCGCTGGCCTCGCTCGATCTGCCGCGTAAGCGCGAGCTGCTGCCGTATCTGGAGCGGTTGGCGCAGGACGTCAACATCCCCATCCTCTACGTCAGCCACAGCCTGGACGAGATCCTGCGCCTGGCCGAACAGGTGATGGTACTGGATCGCGGCGAGGTGCGCGCGTTCGGCGGGCTGGAAGCCGTCTGGGCCAGCAGCGCGCTGCGGCCGTGGCTGCAGCGTGAAGATCAGAGCAGCGTGCTGCGCGTCAGCGTGATTGAGCATCATCAACGCTATGCCATGACCGCGCTGGCGCTCGGCGATCAGCGGCTGTGGGTCAGCGGCATCGACGCCGAACTGGGCACCCAGCTGCGCATTCGCATCAACGCTGCCGACGTCTCGCTGGTGCTGCAGCCGCCGGTCAACAGCAGCATTCGCAACGTGTTGCCGGCCAAGGTGAGCGAGTGTCTGGACGTGGACGGGCAGGTGGAAGTGAAGCTGGCGGTCGGGGAGCACGTGCTGTGGGCGCGGATCACGCCGTGGGCGCGCGATGAACTGGCGATCCGCCCCGGGCAGTGGCTGTACGCGCAGGTAAAGAGCGTGTCGATCAGCCGCGAGAGCCGCTAAGACAGGCCCTCCCGGCGGGAGGGCGAAAAAACTAGAGTACGCGGGTGCGGATCACCTCGGCGATGCCCGGCTGTAGGTTATCGGCGATCACCAGATCGGCGCGTTCCTTGATCGCGTCATCGGCGTTGCCCATCGCCACGCCCAACCCGACCGCTTCCAGCATGCTGATGTCGTTGTAGTTGTCGCCGAACGCCACCACCTGATCCATGCTCAGCCCCTGCGACGCCACCCATTGGCGCAGGCGCTTGCCCTTACTGTTGCCGCCTTTGGCGATATCCACCTGATCGTGCCAGGACCATTCGCACGCCAGCCCCAGCTCTTTTTCCACCGTGTCGGCAAACTCGCGCAGCGCCAGGGTATCGGCGTGCGAGGTGGCGAATTTCCAGATCGCCTGCGCGTCGTCGGCCGCCTGCGCCAGACTGCCGACCTGCAACAGCGTCGGGCGCTGCGCCGCCGGCAGGGTTTCGGCCCAGGCCAGCGAGCGGGTCACGTGGCCGCTCGGCTCCTGGTACAGCATGGCGTCGTCAACGTACATCAGCCCGTGAATGTCGGTCTGTTTGAGCATCTGCAGCACCTGCTTGGCCTGCTCTTTCGCCAGCGGATCGGCGGCCAGCACCTTTTTCTGCTGAAAATCATACAGGTAGGTACCGTTGCAGCAGATGGCCGGGGTGTCTATCTGCAGCGCCTGGTAGAACGGATGGATGGCGACGTGGTGGCGGCCGGTGACCACCACCACCTGGATGCCGGCGGCGCGCGCCTGCGCCAGCGCTTCCAGCGATTGCGGTAAGATGCGTTTTTGGTTGTCCAGCAGGGTGCCGTCAAGATCGAGGGCGATGACGCGGTAGCTCATAGGGTTCTCGTTATCGTTAGCCATGAAATTAATCCGATGGTACACCGGATAGCCAACGGAGAAAACCGCGTGAGCTTCCGGTGCTAAGCGGGGTTGCCATGCGACGGATGTGCGGTAAGCTAGGGGCAATCGAACGGCCTGAAACCGGTTCCTCTTTATACCCTTTGCAAGGAGAACACATGAAGCAAATCGTTTATGTCGCCAGCCCGGAGAGCCAGCAGATCCACGTCTGGCAGTTGGACGACGCCGGCGCGCTGGCGCTGCTGCAAACCGTTGACGTGCCGGGCCAGGTGCAGCCGATGACCCTTCATCCGGACAAGACCCACCTGTACGTCGGCGTACGTCCGGCGTTCGGCATCGTCAGCTACCGCATCGAGGCGGACGGCACGCTGCAGCAGGCCGGCATGGCGCCGCTGCCGGGCAGCCCGACCCATATCTCCACCGATTTGCAAGGGCGTTACCTGTTCTCCGCCTCTTACAGCGGCAACTGCGCCAGCATCAGCCCGATCGGCCACGACGGCGTAGTGACGGCGCCTATTCAGCAGATCGACGGCCTGACCGCGCCGCACTCGGCGAACATCGATCCGACCAACCAACTGGTGCTGGTGCCGTGCCTGAAAGAAGACCGCATCCGCCTGTTCAACCTGAGCCTGGCGGGCCAGCTGACGCCGCACGCGCAGGAAGCGGTGGCGACCGCCGCCGGCGCCGGGCCGCGTCATATGGCGTTCCACCACAACGACAAGTTCGCCTACTGCGTCAATGAGCTGGACGGTACGGTGGACGTGCTGGCCATCTCGGAAAACGGCGGCCACTACACGGTGACGCAGACGCTGGACATCATGCCGGCCGACTTCGACGGTACCCGCTGGGCGGCGGACATCCATATCACGCCGAACGGCCGCTTCCTGTATACCAGCGATCGCACCGCCAGCATTCTGACTATCTTCAGCGTTTCCGAAGACGGTGGCACGCTGAGCGTGGTCGGCTATCACCCGACCGAAGCGCAGCCGCGCGGTTTCAATATCGATCACAGCGGCCGCTTCGTGATTTCGTCCGGCCAGAAGTCCGATCACATCGCGGTGCATGAGATTGATCAGCGCAGCGGCGAGCTGACCACGCTGGCGCGTTATCCGGTGGGCAAAGGCCCGATGTGGGTGAGCGTGCTGGCGAAGTAATTCGGCGGTCAGATGAGTATGGAAAAAGCGCGGTTCGGTGGAACCGCGCTTTTTTATTGGCGGGGGATCAGTTGAACGTCACCGTCAGCGTGGCGCTGCCGAGGCGGTGGAAATGGACGTTGAAGCCCACCAGCGCGCCGCTGGATCCCTCATCCACCTCGATACGCTCCACGTCCAGCGCATGCACGGTGAACTGGTAGCGGTGGCTTTCGCCCTCTGGCGGCGCCGCGCCGCCGTAGCCGGCCGAGCCAAAATCAGTGCGGGTCTGCAGTGCGCCGGCGGGCAGCGGGGCTTTGCCGGAGCCCGCGCCCTGCGGCAGCTCGCGCACATCGGCGGGAATGTTGGCCACCACCCAGTGCCACCAGCCGGAGCCGGTCGGGGCATCGGGATCGTAAACGGCGATTACGAAGCTCTTGGTGCCGGCCGGCACGCCGTCCCAGGCCAGGTGCGGCGACAGGTTATCGCCGTGGTAGCCCATGCCGTTGAAGACCTGCGCCTGCGGCAGCTTGCCGCCGTCTTGCAGATCGTTGCTGTACAAACGAAAAGCCATAGTGACTCCCAGTTGTCGGTAAACGCGGACCCTTAAGCTAGATCGTTTCGCCGTGACAATACAAGTGGGATTGCCATTCGCCAACGGCGGCGCGGATCGGTTACCATGGCCGCATCTTCCTTTCTACAGACCGCCGGATAGTCCAACAACGCCACCATGATTTCACTGAAAAAACGCACGCCGTGGTTCGGCTGGCTGCGCCGTTGGGCCAAAAGCATCAAGCGCGATATTTACGCGCTGTGGCTGGCCGCCCGTGATAAGCGCACCCCGTGGTACGCCAAACTGATCGCGCTGCTGGTGGCCGGCTATGCGATCTCGCCGATCGATCTGATCCCGGACTTCATTCCGGTGCTGGGCTATCTGGATGACGTAATCATCGTGCCGTTGGGCATCATCCTGGCGGTGCGCCTGATCCCCAGGCCGCTGATGGCCGAGCTGCGCGAGAAGGCGCAAAAGCGCGTCGACAACCCCACCGGCCGCATGGCGGCGGCGATGATCATTTTACTTTGGCTGCTGTGTCTGGGATTGCTGGCCCGCTATCTGGACCAGCATTGGTAAGCCATTAACGCGCGGCGGCGGTGACGGCGGCGGTCAGGCGACTGAGCTGTTCCGCTGCGATGATGTAAGGCGGCATCAGGTAAATCAGCTTGCCGAACGGCCGGATCCACACCCCGCGTTCGACGAATTCGCGCTGCAGCTCGGCGACGTCCACCGGTTCTCGCATCTCCACCACCCCAATCGCGCCCAGCACCCGCACGTCCGCCACCTTCGGCAGCGCCGCGAGCGGCAGCAGTTCCTGTTTCAGCTGAGCTTCGATGGCGCTCACCTGCGCCTGCCAGCGATTTTCCGCCAGCAGCGCCAGGCTGGCGTCCGCCACCGCGCAGGCCAGCGGGTTGCCCATAAAGGTTGGGCCGTGCATAAAGCAGCCGGCTGCGCCGTTGCTGATGGTCTCCGCCACGTGGCGGGTGGTCAGGGTGGCGGACAGCGTCATGTAGCCGCCGGTCAGCGCCTTGCCCAGGCAGAGAATGTCCGGCACCACCTGTGCGTGCTCGCAGGCGAACAGCTTGCCGGTGCGGCCGAAGCCGGTAGCGATCTCGTCGGCGATCAGCAGCACCTGATGGCGATCGCACAGCTCGCGCACCCGCTTGAGGTAGGTCGGGTGGTAGATACGCATGCCGCCGGCGCCTTGCACCACCGGTTCCAGGATCACCGCCGCCACTTCACCGGCGTGCTGCTCCAGCAGCGCGGCGAACGGTGCGATGTCCTCTTCACGCCATTCCTCGTCGAAGCGGCACTGCGGCGCGGTGGCGAACAGGTGCGGCGCCAGGTAGCCCTGATAGAGGCTGTGCATCGAGTTGTCCGGATCGCAGACCGACATCGCGCCGAAGGTATCGCCGTGATAGCCGTGGCGCAGCGTCAGGATGCGCTGCCGCCGCTCGCCGCGCGCCTGCCAGTACTGCAGCGCCATCTTCAGCGACACTTCCACCGCCACCGAACCGGAATCTGCCAGAAACACGCACTGCAGCGCTTCCGGCGTCATCTCCACCAGCCGACGGCACAGCGAGATGGCGGCCGGATGGGTAATACCGCCGAACATCACGTGCGACATCTTCTCCAGCTGCTGGCCGGCAGCCTGATTCAGGCGCGGATGGTTGTAACCGTGGATCGCCGCCCACCAGGAGGACATACCGTCCACCAGACGCCGGCCGTCCGCCAGCTGCAGCTCGACGCCGCTGGCCGACTCGATCGGGTAACAGGGTAACGGGCGGCTCATGGAGGTGTAGGGGTGCCAGATATGACGTTGGTCAAACGCCAGGTCGGAAGCGGTGACAGACATACTCGTAAACCAAATTGAATTAAGATTGGTTGACAGTATATCCACAATATTTAAACTGGCGACACTTTTTCGTTTTGGAGACGCCATGATGGCCGACCGCATTCACTGGACAGTAGGGCAAGCCCAGGCCCTGTTTGATAAACCGTTGCTCGAACTGCTGTTCGAAGCGCAAACCGTACACCGCCAGCACTTCGACCCGCGTCAGGTGCAGGTCAGCACGCTGCTGTCGATCAAGACCGGCGCTTGCCCGGAAGACTGCAAATACTGCCCGCAGAGCTCGCGCTACAAGACCGGCCTGGAGTCGGAGCGGCTGATGCAGGTCGAGCAGGTGCTGGAATCGGCGCGCAAGGCCAAGGCGAACGGCTCGACCCGTTTTTGCATGGGCGCGGCGTGGAAGAACCCGCACGAGCGCGATATGCCTTATCTGCAGCAGATGGTGCAGGGCGTGAAAGCGATGGGCATGGAAACCTGCATGACGCTGGGCACGCTTGACGGCACGCAGGCCGAGCGCCTGGCGGAAGCCGGGCTGGATTACTACAACCATAACCTCGACACCTCGCCGGAATTCTACGGCAGCATCATCACCACCCGCAGCTACCAGGAACGCCTGGATACGCTCGACAAAGTGCGCGACGCCGGCATCAAAGTGTGCTCCGGCGGCATCGTCGGGCTGGGTGAAACGGTGCGCGACCGCGCCGGGCTGCTGGTGCAACTGGCCAACCTGCCGAAGCCGCCGGAGAGCGTGCCGATCAACATGCTGGTGAAGGTAAAAGGCACGCCGCTGGCGGATAACGACGACGTCGATCCGTTTGACTTCATCCGCACCATCGCGGTGGCGCGCATCATGATGCCGTCCTCTTATGTCCGCCTCTCTGCCGGCCGTGAACAGATGAACGAACAGACGCAGGCGATGTGCTTTATGGCCGGCGCCAACTCGATCTTCTACGGCTGCAAGCTGCTGACCACGCCGAATCCGGAAGAAGACAAGGATCTGCAGCTGTTCCGCAAGCTGGGGCTGAATCCGCAGCAGACCGCTACCGAACACGGCGACAACCAGCAACAGCAGGTGCTGGCCAAGCAGCTGCTGAATGCCGATACCGCCGAGTTTTACAACGCGGCGCTGTGATGAGCTGGTCACAACGCATCGAGCAGGCGCTGGCAGAACGGCGCCTGAACGCCGCCTACCGCCGGCGCCAGACCACCGAGGGCGGCAACGGCCGCCAGATCCGGCTCGGCGATCGTCTCTACCTGAATTTCTCCGGTAACGACTACCTGGGGCTGAGCCAGGATGCGCGGGTGATCGCCGCCTGGCAGCAAGGCGCGCAGCGTTACGGCGTCGGCAGCGGCGGTTCGGGCCACGTCACCGGTTTTTGCGCGGCGCATCAGGCGCTGGAGGCGCAGCTGGCGGACTGGCTCGGCTACCCGCGCGCGCTGCTGTTCATCTCCGGTTACGCCGCCAACCAGGCGGTGCTGGCGGCGCTGATGCAGAAGGGCGATCGCATTTTGGCCGATCGTCTCAGCCACGCCTCGCTGCTGGAGGCGGCGGCGCAGTCGCCGGCCGAGCTGCGCCGCTTCCAGCACAATCAGCCGCAGGCGCTGGCGGATCTGCTGGCCAAACCCTGTGAAGGGCAGCGGCTGGCGGTGACCGAAGGGGTGTTCAGCATGGACGGCGACGGTGCACCGTTGGCGGAACTGCATCGCTTAACCCGCGCGGCAGGCGCCTGGCTGATGGTGGACGATGCCCACGGCGTCGGCGTGCGCGGCGAGCAAGGCCGCGGCAGCTGCTGGCAGCAGGGCGTGCGCCCTGAACTGCTGGTGGCGACCTTCGGCAAGGCGTTCGGCGTCAGCGGCGCGGCGGTGCTGTGCGATGAGGCGACCGCCGAGTATCTGCTGCAGTTCGCCCGTCATCTGATCTACAGCACCGCGATGCCACCGGCGCAGGCCTGTGCGCTGCAGGCGGCGCTGGCCTGCATTCGAGAGGGCGATGAACTGCGCGCCCGGCTGCAGGAAAACATTCGGCGTTTCCGCCAGGGCGCGGCGCCGCTGGCGCTGACCCTGACGGACTCCGATACCGCCATCCAGCCGCTGCTGGTGGGGGACAATCAACGCGCGCTCGATCTGGCGACCCGCCTGCGCGAGCGCGGGCTGTGGGTGAGCGCCATCCGTCCACCGACGGTGCCGCCGGGCGGCGCGCGGCTGCGCATCACCCTGACGGCGGCGCATCAGCCGCAGGATATCGATCGTCTGCTGGAGGTATTGCATGACGTCAGCCAATGACGCGGTGAACAAACGGGCGGTTGCTTCGGCCTTCAGCCGCGCCGCCGGCAGCTACGACGCCGCCGCCGCGCTGCAGCGAGACGTTGGCGAGCGCTTACTGGGGATGGGGAGTGCCCATCCGGGCGAACGGCTGCTGGATGCCGGCTGCGGCACCGGCTATTTCAGCCGCCTGTGGCGCGAGCGCGGCATGCAGGTAACCGCGCTCGATCTGGCACCGGGCATGCTGGACGTCGCCCGTCAACGGCAGGCGGCGCACCATTATCTGCTGGGCGACATCGAACAGGTGCCGCTGCCCGATGCGGCGATGGACATCTGTTTCAGCAGCCTGGTGGTGCAGTGGTGCAGCGATCTGTCCGCCGCGCTGGCGGAACTGTATCGCGTGACCCGGCCCGGCGGCGCGATCCTGTTTTCCACGCTGGCGGCGGGATCGCTGCAGGAATTGGGAGACGCCTGGCAACAGGTGGACGGCGAGCGCCACGTGAACGCCTTCCTGCCGCTGGCGCAGATCCGCGCCGCCTGTGCTGACTATCGACACGAGCTGGTGACGGAGCTGCGCACCCTGAACTACCCGGATGTGATGACGCTGATGCGCTCGCTCAAGGGCATCGGGGCGACGCATCTGCATCAGGGGCGTGAGGGCGGCCTGATGTCGCGCGGCCGTCTCGCTGCGCTACAGGCGGCTTACCCGTGCCGGCAGGGGCAGTTCCCGCTCAGTTATCATCTGGCTTATGGAGTGATTTATCGTGATTAAACGTTGGTTCGTGACCGGCACCGATACCGAAGTCGGAAAAACCGTCGCCAGCAGCGCCTTGCTGCAGGCCGCCAACCGGGCAGGCTACCGCAGCGCCGGTTATAAGCCGGTGGCTTCCGGCAGCGAGATGACCGCCGAGGGGCTGCGCAACGGCGACGCGCTGGCGCTGCAGGCCAACAGCGGTCTGGCGCTCCGCTACGACGAAGTGAACTCTTACGTTTTTGCCGAACCGACCTCGCCGCATATCGTCAGCGCCGATGAAGGCCGGCCGATCGAGGCGGCGCGGCTGTCCGACGGCCTGCGCCGGTTGGAGCAGCGCGCCGACTGGGTGCTGGTCGAGGGTGCGGGCGGGTGGTTTACCCCGCTGTCGGCGCAGTACACCTTCGCCGACTGGGTGCAGCAGGAGCAGCTGCCGGTGATCCTGGTGGTGGGCATTAAACTGGGCTGCATCAACCACGCGGTGCTGACGGCGCAGGCGGTACAACAGGCGGGGCTGACGCTGGCCGGTTGGATCGCCAACGATGTGACGCCGCCGGGGCGGCGGCATCAGGAATACCTGGCCACGCTGCGCCGCATGCTGCCGGCGCCGCTGCTGGGGGAAATCCCGCACCTGCCGCAGGCCGAGCGGGCGCCGCTGGGGCAGTATCTGGATATCAGCCTGTTATAAACCCTCCATGAGGGAGGCTTTCTCCCTCATTCTCCTTCCTGGCGCGCCAGCCCGGTGCCGATCAACGCCTCATCCAGCTGTGCCAGTGCGCCGTGCGCCACCGTGCGCCCGCTGTCCAACAGGCAGAAACGATCCGCTACCCGGCGCACGAACGGCAGCTGATGCTCCACCAATAAAATGGTCATGCCCAGTTCGCGGTTAAGCCGGCGGATCACGTTGCCGATGTCGGCGGCGATCGAGGGCGGCACGCCCGCCGTCGGTTCGTCGAGGATCAGCAGCGCCGGCTCCTGGGCCAGCGCACGACCGATCGCCAGCTGGCGCTGGGCGCCCGCGCACAGATCGCCGGCGCGGCGCGCGCGCATCTGGCGCAAATGGGGAAACAGGCTGTAGATCAGCGGCGGAATATGGCGAGGGGCGCCGCGCCCCTGTCTCTTGATCAGATCTCTTGCTCGAGAGACTTGGCCAGCAGATAACCCTCAAGGATGGTTTGCAGTTTGAACCATCCTTCCCATAATCTCTCCCATCCCACTCGACCCGTGCGTTTACTGTCGTTCCAACCCGCTAATTTCCCCAGACTTAGGTAAGCCCAGGATAAACTCGGCGCTGTTTTCGGCAACCCCTGATTTTCTCGCTTTAACCACAACAACTTCCATGCCAAAGGGCTCAGGATACATTCGCAACTTTGCTTTTCCCCTACCGCCTTCTGCAACCCCAGATAACGCAGTTGCTGGATGCGCACAGCGATAAAAGCCAGCACCACAACCATACGTTCCAGATTACCACGGCTCTGCATCCGCAGGCTTTCCACCTGTGCCCCGCCGCTTTTCCAGGCTTTATGAAAGTCTTCTATCAGCCAGCGCCTTTCATAATAAT
>NZ_JAMYWQ010000089.1 GCF_024160145.1 Serratia nevei | reverse complement strand
TGACCCGTCCTGAATAGCGTTGACACGTTTTCGACTTAAATCCGGAGAACGTGATAATGGCCGAGTTTAAACGCACACAACGCGACTATCCTTTGTCTTTTAAAATTGCTGTTGTTGAGCAGGTTGAAAAAGGCGAAATGACCTACAAACAGGCTCAACTGCGCTATGGTATTCAGGGACGTTCGACCGTTCTGACCTGGTTACGCAAGCATGGCCACCTTAACTGGGCCCCAGGTCTTCCCTCTCTCTCCAGCCGGGAGTTGCCCATGAGCCAACCGTCTGCCCCTTTAACTCCTGAGCAAAGGATCAGGGAACTTGAAGAACAGCTTGAGCTGGTCACCCAGAAAGCGGAGTTCCTGGATGCTGTCGTTAACGTGCTGAAAAATGACTATGGGATCAGTGTCATAAAAAAGCGGCCAGGCAAGTCCTCACGCAAAAACAGCCCCAAAAAATAACCATTACCCGGGCCTGTCAGTTCCTGGGACACAGCCGACAAGCCTGGTATCAGCACAATACACGGCTTAGTAAGCAGCGGGCTCGTGATGTCCGGATCGTCGATTTTGTTAAAACGATAAGAGTACGTCAGGCGCGTATCGGGACCCGTAAGTTGCATTATCTACTGAATAAACAATCAGATGATGGATTGCATGTCGGACGTGACCGGTTGTTCTCTCTGCTGAAGGAACGCCGGCTGCTGGTGCCAGTCAGACGGGCGTACCATAAAACAACGGACAGCCATCATCGTTTTCGGCGACATCCCAATTTATTAAAAACGGGACCGGAACAGGTGGTGGTCAGGCGACCAGAACAGGTATGGGTAGCAGATATTACCTATCTGCCAACCCGGAATGGCATGGTCTATCTGAGCCTGATAACGGATGCTTGCTCAAGGAAAATAATGGGCCATCATGTACACAGCGATCTGCGTACTGACAATGTCGTGCAGGCTCTGAAACAGGCCTTAAAGCAGAGAAAAACGACTCAGCCACTGATCCATCACTCGGACCGTGGAATACAATATTGTTCAGCAGGTTACCAGTCAATCCATGAAAAATACGGGCTAATATGCTCAATGACAGATGGCTATGACTGCTATCAGAACGCATTGGCGGAAAGGGTGAACGGGATACTGAAGACGGAGTTTTTGCTATCACGCCCGGCAGATCTGGAGCAGGCAAGAAAGATGGTGAGGGAATCGATAGAAATTTACAACGGAGAGCGGCCTCACCAGTCGCTAAAATATAAAACGCCCGATGCGGTGCATCAGGCGTTTTACAGGCATAAAAGTGTCAACCTATGCCAGGACTAGTCA
>NZ_JAMYWQ010000088.1 GCF_024160145.1 Serratia nevei | reverse complement strand
AAGCCCAGAGTGCTTTGGATTATCTGGTTGCGGCGATAGGCATCATTCCTGGGGCTGGAGATGCAGCAGGTAAGGCGATCAAGGCGGCAGAAACGGCGCTGAAGAAGGGGGATGTCGCTGAAGCGTCTAAGCAGCTAAATAAAGCTAGTAGTGAAATATCAGCACATAATGCTGCCACTTACCCAAAATTGAAAGAAGAGTTAAAACAGCAAAACCTGAATAATATTGCCAAGCAAGATCCTCGGTTAGCAGCGGTAGTAAAAGGTGACAATGGAAAACTTAACTACGGTATTGGCTCAGGCAGCAAAGAAGAAGCCGATCGCTTGGGTAAAATTTGGGTTGGGGAAGGGGCACGACCAACGAGTGATGGTACAGGGTTAGTAAGTGCCGATGGAACCAGAATTTACCGTTCGCCAAAAGAAAAGCCAAATACTCCAGGTTCGTTAAATCCAACAGGAACTCAAGCCAACTTTGAAAGTTATACAAAGAATATTGAAACAGGAAAAATGGATAAGATTGGTAACGGTCACTTAAACATTTTGGGTGGAAAATAATGAAAGCATCTCTAAGAAGTATTGGCTGTGATTGGTTTGATTTATTAAGCTATCAACCTGAGCAGAATGATTGCTTTCAATTTTTAGCTCATTTATGTATAGGGCCAGTAGGGGAGGAGGGAATCAATCATTTTGATGTTTTTATCTGCACCCCTGAATGGCTCTGCAAGCACCACTGGCAGCCGGAACTGATGCGTCACACGTTGCTGGTACGTAAATACGATTTGGATGAGATAACCAAAACCATTACCGATTACATCGATCAATGTGAAGGCGATGACTGGATGGAGATTGCTCAGAAACTCTCTCGTGTTTTTGCTTGGGAATTCGAAGATTACCAGCCTTACCATCCATAAGCAGCACCCCAGCCTTGGCTGGGGTAGTCGCTTTTACGTGTAATAGCTTGCTGTTGCTGTCGGGCGCCAACAACGGCGGGCACGCCGAGGGCACGACAAAGGCCGGCATCAGTGAGGGCACGCTGATAGTCCGCGACACCGACAAACAGCAGCAGGATGTGGGGCAGCTTAATCGGGATACCGAGCATGCCAACGACGGCAGCATCAGCCCGATATTCAACAAGGAGAAGGAGCAGAAGCGGCTGAAACAGGCGCAGCTTATTGGCGAGATCGGCGGCCAGGCGATGGACGTGATCCGCACGCAGGGCGAGATCGCCGGGCTGAAGGCGCAGAAAGATCCGGCGGCGCAGGCGCAGGCCAGGGAGCAGCTTGAGCAGGGCGGCAAACCGTTCCGCGAGGCGGACGTGTTGCAGCGGGCGTATGATAACGCGATGCGGCAGTACGGCACGGGCAGCGATTTGCAGAAGGCGGCGCAGGCGGTGACGGG
>NZ_JAMYWQ010000087.1 GCF_024160145.1 Serratia nevei | reverse complement strand
TGCATATTCCGACCCAAACCGATCATCAATTCCGATATAAGCCGATCGCACTTTACGATTTAATTCGATCATGGTTTCCGATTTAAACCGGCCAACTTTTACCACTCTTCGGAATCGGTGATCCTGGCTTCGGAATCCGTGATCGAATTGTCGGAATCCATGATCCTGACATCGGAATCCCGCGCTTTTCACTTTGAAAACAATGGACAACACTTTCTCCTGACAACGCATCTTCCGGAGGAGTGTCACCATGGCCAGACTGAGAACGCGGATGAGTAAAATCAAAGAAGTTTTACGCCTGAAATTTGACTGTCACCTGTCCAACAGGAGTATCGCGGTATGCCTGAACCTGGGCAGCAGCACCATCTCTGATATCGTGACCCGCTTCAAGGGCAGCAAATTGGTCTGGCCATTGCCGGAAGATGTCACCGAAACGCGTCTGGAGGCATTGCTTTATGCGGGGCGGCCCAGTGACTTCAATAAGCGCATGCCCAACTTCCCGTTGTGCCATCAGGAACTCAAACGAAAGGGCATGACCAAGATCTTGCTCTGGCAGGAGTACCAGCAGGAAAACGGCGATAATGCCTATGGATACAGCCAGTTCTGCAATCTTTATCGCGAGTGGCTGACGCTGCAAAAGCGCAGCATGCGTCAACACCACGTTGCCGGTGAAAAGGTGTTCCTGGACTTCTGTGGGCCGACTATCTCCATCATTAATCCAGACACGGGCGAAGTGCGCCAGGCGCAGATCTTCGTCGCCACACTGGGCGCCTCAAACTACACCTATGTTGAAGCCTGTGAAAACCAGCGCCAGGAAAGCTGGCTGATGGCGCATGTCAGGGCGTTCGAGTTCTTCGGCGGCATCCCGCAGTTGCTGGTACCGGATAACCTGAAATCCGCAGTCACGCGTGCCAACCGCTATGAGCCGGTGCTCAACGAGAACTACCGCAAGCTGGCCCGGCACTATAACACCGCCATCATCCCCGCGCGGCCCCGCAAGCCGAAGGACAAACCCAAGGTCGAAAACGCCGTGCAGGTTGTCGAGCGTTGGATCCTGATGCGGTTACGCCATGAGGTGTTCTCTACGCTGGCCGCCCTTAATCTGGCGATCGGGCGACTGTTGAAAGAACTGAATGAACGCCCGTTCAAACGTCTGCCCGGTTGCCGGCGAAGCTTGTTCGAACGTCTGGATAAACCCGCGCTGAAAGCGTTACCGCCGTACCGGTACGAATACGTTGATATCCGACGCGCCAAGGTGGGGCCGGATTACCACGTCCTGTACGGCACGCATGCCTACTCCGTTCCGCATGCACTCGTCGGCAGTCATATCGATATCGAAGCCGGAGCCCGCTTGATCCGCCTATACCACCGCGGCGTGTTGGTTGCCCAACACCCGCGCTCCGGGCAGCAGGGTGGCTTCACGACGCAGGCGGAGCACATGCCCGATGCCCATCGCCAGCAACGCTGGAGCCCGGACAGGCTGCTGTCATGGGGTGAAAGTATCGGCAGT
>NZ_JAMYWQ010000086.1 GCF_024160145.1 Serratia nevei | reverse complement strand
CGAACGATGGAAACATCTTCGGGTTGTGAGGTTAAGTGACTAAGCGTACACGGTGGATGCCTAGGCAGTCAGAGGCGATGAAGGGCGTGCTAATCTGCGAAAAGCGTCGGTAAGGTGATATGAACCGTTACAACCGGCGATACCCGAATGGGGAAACCCAGTGTGTTTCGACACACTATCATGTCATGAATACATAGTGGCATGAGGCGAACCGGGGGAACTGAAACATCTAAGTACCCCGAGGAAAAGAAATCAACCGAGATTCCCCCAGTAGCGGCGAGCGAACGGGGAGGAGCCCAGAACCTGAATCGGCTTGTGTGTTAGTGGAAGCGTCTGGAAAGTCGCGCAGCAAAGGGTGATAGCCCCGTACACTAAAATGCACAGGTCGTGAGTTCGATGAGTAGGGCGGGACACGTGACATCCTGTCTGAATATGGGGGGACCATCCTCCAAGGCTAAATACTCCTGACTGACCGATAGTGAACCAGTACCGTGAGGGAAAGGCGAAAAGAACCCCGGCGAGGGGAGTGAAATAGAACCTGAAACCGTGTACGTACAAGCAGTGGGAGCACCTTCGTGGTGTGACTGCGTACCTTTTGTATAATGGGTCAGCGACTTATATTTTGTAGCAAGGTTAACCGTATAGGGGAGCCGTAGGGAAACCGAGTCTTAACTGGGCGAATAGTTGCAAGGTATAGACCCGAAACCCGGTGATCTAGCCATGGGCAGGTTGAAGGTTGGGTAACACTAACTGGAGGACCGAACCGACTAATGTTGAAAAATTAGCGGATGACTTGTGGCTGGGGGTGAAAGGCCAATCAAACCGGGAGATAGCTGGTTCTCCCCGAAAGCTATTTAGGTAGCGCCTCGTGAACTCATCTTCGGGGGTAGAGCACTGTTTCGGCTAGGGGGCCATCCCGGCTTACCAAACCGATGCAAACTCCGAATACCGAAGAATGTTATCACGGGAGACACACGGCGGGTGCTAACGTCCGTCGTGAAGAGGGAAACAACCCAGACCGCCAGCTAAGGTCCCAAAGTCATGGTTAAGTGGGAAACGATGTGGGAAGGCATAGACAGCCAGGATGTTGGCTTAGAAGCAGCCATCATTTAAAGAAAGCGTAATAGCTCACTGGTCGAGTCGGCCTGCGCGGAAGATGTAACGGGGCTAAACCATGCACCGAAGCTGCGGCAGCGACGCTTAGCGTTGTTGGGTAGGGGAGCGTTCTGTAAGCCGTTGAAGGTGGCCTGTGAGGGTTGCTGGAGGTATCAGAAGTGCGAATGCTGACATAAGTAACGATAAAGCGGGTGAAAAGCCCGCTCGCCGGAAGACCAAGGGTTCCTGTCCAACGTTAATCGGGGCAGGGTGAGTCGACCCCTAAGGCGAGGCTGAAAAGCGTAGTCGATGGGAAACAGGTTAATATTCCTGTACTTGGTGTTACTGCGAAGGGGGGACGGAGAAGGCTAGGCTAGCCGGGCGACGGTTGTCCCGGTTTAAGCGTGTAGGGGGTGTGACCTGGTAAATCCGGTT
>NZ_JAMYWQ010000085.1 GCF_024160145.1 Serratia nevei | reverse complement strand
AGGTAACATTGAATCGTACCCCAAACCGACACAGGTGGTCAGGTAGAGAATACCAAGGCGCTTGAGAGAACTCGGGTGAAGGAACTAGGCAAAATGGTGCCGTAACTTCGGGAGAAGGCACGCTGGCATGTAGGTGAAGTCCCTTGCGGATGGAGCTGAAGCCAGTCGAAGATACCAGCTGGCTGCAACTGTTTAATAAAAACACAGCACTGTGCAAACACGAAAGTGGACGTATACGGTGTGACGCCTGCCCGGTGCTGGAAGGTTAATTGATGGGGTCAGCCGCAAGGCGAAGCTCTTGATCGAAGCCCCAGTAAACGGCGGCCGTAACTATAACGGTCCTAAGGTAGCGAAATTCCTTGTCGGGTAAGTTCCGACCTGCACGAATGGCGTAATGATGGCCAGGCTGTCTCCACCCGAGACTCAGTGAAATTGAACTCGCTGTGAAGATGCAGTGTACCCGCGGCAAGACGGAAAGACCCCGTGAACCTTTACTATAGCTTGACACTGAACATTGAGCCTTGATGTGTAGGATAGGTGGGAGGCTTTGAAGCGTGGACGCCAGTCTGCGTGGAGCCATCCTTGAAATACCACCCTTTAATGTTTGATGTTCTAACTCTGCCCCATAATCTGGGGTGAGGACAGTGTCTGGTGGGTAGTTTGACTGGGGCGGTCTCCTCCCAAAGAGTAACGGAGGAGCACGAAGGTTAGCTAATCACGGTCGGACATCGTGAGGTTAGTGCAAAGGCATAAGCTAGCTTGACTGCGAGAGTGACGGCTCGAGCAGGTACGAAAGTAGGTCTTAGTGATCCGGTGGTTCTGAATGGAAGGGCCATCGCTCAACGGATAAAAGGTACTCCGGGGATAACAGGCTGATACCGCCCAAGAGTTCATATCGACGGCGGTGTTTGGCACCTCGATGTCGGCTCATCACATCCTGGGGCTGAAGTAGGTCCCAAGGGTATGGCTGTTCGCCATTTAAAGTGGTACGCGAGCTGGGTTTAGAACGTCGTGAGACAGTTCGGTCCCTATCTGCCGTGGGCGTTGGAAGATTGAGAGGGGTTGCTCCTAGTACGAGAGGACCGGAGTGAACGCACCACTGGTGTTCGGGTTGTCATGCCAATGGCATTGCCCGGTAGCTAAGTGCGGAAAAGATAAGCGCTGAAAGCATCTAAGCGCGAAACTTGCCTCAAGATGAGTCTTCCCTGGGCCTTCAAGGCCCCTGAAGGAACGTTTAAGACTAAGACGTTGATAGGCTGGGTGTGTAAGTGCAGCGATGCATTGAGCTAACCAGTACTAATGATCCGTGAGGCTTAACCTTACAACACCGAAGGTGTTTTGGTGAGACCAAGACAATATTCAGCTTGTTTACAGATTGGTTCTGATGGCGACACGGTAGTGAAGCGGTTGGAATGAAACAGAATTTGCCTGGCGGCAATAGCGCGGTGGTCCCACCTGACCCCATGCCGAACTCAGAAGTGAAACGCCGTAGCGCCGATGGTAGTGTGGGGTCTCCCCATGCGAGAGTAGGACACTGCCAGGCATCAAA
>NZ_JAMYWQ010000084.1 GCF_024160145.1 Serratia nevei | reverse complement strand
CGGTTCATATCACCTTACCGACGCTTTTCGCAGATTAGCACGCCCTTCATCGCCTCTGACTGCCTAGGCATCCACCGTGTACGCTTAGTCACTTAACCTCACAACCCGAAGATGTTTCCATCGTTCGTGCTGCAAACATTTGAGAGACTCTATGACAGGTTACTCTTTATCCCAATACATCTACGGAGGGATAAATTTCAGCCGTCATGTTTCAATTTTCAGCTTGTTCCAGATTGTTAAAGAGCAATATCTTAAACATGACTCGCAAGTCATCTTTAAGATTTTTTCGGTTATCGCTAACCGGTGATAATGTCTTTCACTCATTATCGGAATGGCGTCCCCAAGGGGATTCGAACCCCTGTTACAGCCGTGAAAGGGCAGTGTCCTAGGCCTCTAGACGATGGGGACACGAAAATCCGATTAAACTGAATAACTTAATCGGTTCGTATCAGCATGAATGACTCATGGCATCAACAGGTAGCGCTTTGCTCGTTACTTTTTCATCAGACAATCTGTGTGAGCACGCCACTCGAACTAATATCTTTAGGTAAGGAGGTGATCCAACCGCAGGTTCCCCTACGGTTACCTTGTTACGACTTCACCCCAGTCATGAATCACAAAGTGGTAAGCGCCCTCCCGAAGGTTAAGCTACCTACTTCTTTTGCAACCCACTCCCATGGTGTGACGGGCGGTGTGTACAAGGCCCGGGAACGTATTCACCGTAGCATTCTGATCTACGATTACTAGCGATTCCGACTTCATGGAGTCGAGTTGCAGACTCCAATCCGGACTACGACGTACTTTATGAGGTCCGCTTGCTCTCGCGAGGTCGCTTCTCTTTGTATACGCCATTGTAGCACGTGTGTAGCCCTACTCGTAAGGGCCATGATGACTTGACGTCATCCCCACCTTCCTCCAGTTTATCACTGGCAGTCTCCTTTGAGTTCCCGGCCGAACCGCTGGCAACAAAGGATAAGGGTTGCGCTCGTTGCGGGACTTAACCCAACATTTCACAACACGAGCTGACGACAGCCATGCAGCACCTGTCTCAGAGTTCCCGAAGGCACCAATCCATCTCTGGAAAGTTCTCTGGATGTCAAGAGTAGGTAAGGTTCTTCGCGTTGCATCGAATTAAACCACATGCTCCACCGCTTGTGCGGGCCCCCGTCAATTCATTTGAGTTTTAACCTTGCGGCCGTACTCCCCAGGCGGTCGATTTAACGCGTTAGCTCCGGAAGCCACGCCTCAAGGGCACAACCTCCAAATCGACATCGTTTACAGCGTGGACTACCAGGGTATCTAATCCTGTTTGCTCCCCACGCTTTCGCACCTGAGCGTCAGTCTTCGTCCAGGGGGCCGCCTTCGCCACCGGTATTCCTCCAGATCTCTACGCATTTCACCGCTACACCTGGAATTCTACCCCCCTCTACGAGACTCTAGCTTGCCAGTTTCAAATGCAGTTCCCAGGTTGAGCCCGGGGATTTCACATCTGACTTAACAAACCGCCTGCGTGCGCTTTACGCCCAGTAATTCCGATTAACGCTTGCACCCTCCGTATTACCGCGGCTGCTGGCACGGAGTTAGCCGGTGCTTCTTCTGCGAGTAACGTCAATTGATGA
>NZ_JAMYWQ010000083.1 GCF_024160145.1 Serratia nevei | reverse complement strand
TGTTACCAACGGTGCAAAACTGATCCACCCCAGCGGTTGAAAATTGATCCAGGGGTTAATCTGCTCCTCTGAATACAGGGGAGCTTATGATCACTTTTGAGATTCGTATGGAAATTAAAGTCCTGCACAAGCGGGGAATGAGCATCCGGGCCATCGCCAGGGAACTGGGTATTTCGCGCAATACTGTCCGCAGCCACCTGAAAGCCAAATCTGAAAAGCCGCAGTATTCACCACGCCCGGCATCATCATCACTGCTCGATGAATACCGCGATTATATCTCTAAGCGGATCAGCGATGCGCATCCCTACAAAATCCCGGCTACCGTTATTGCCAGGGAAATCATGGAGCTGGGCTATCGTGGAGGGCTGACTATCCTGAGAGAATTTATCCGTTCGCAGACACTCCCCGTTCAGGCAGAGCCGGTCGTTCGCTTCGAAACCGAGCCCGGGCGGCAGATGCAGGTTGACTGGGGGACCATGCGAAACGGCAAGTCACCCCTGCATGTGTTCGTTGCTGTTCTGGGGTACAGCAGAATGCTTTACATCGAGTTCACCGACAACATGCGTTACGACACACTGGAATCTTGTCACCGCAATGCGTTCAGCTTCTTCGGCGGTGTACCGCGGGAAGTTCTGTACGACAATATGAAAACGGTGGTACTCCAGCGTGATGCTTACCAGACCGGACAGCACCGGTTCCATCCTTCCCTGTGGCAGTTCGGCAAAGAGATGGGCTTCTCCCCCCGACTGTGTCGCCCCTTCAGGGCACAGACTAAAGGCAAGGTGGAGCGAATGGTGCAGTATACCCGCAACAGCTTCTACATCCCGTTAATGACGCGCCTGCGCCCGATGGGTATCACCGTCGATGTTGAAACCGCAAACCGTTACGGTCTGCGCTGGCTGTACGATGTGGCCAATCAACGGAAGCATGAAACTATCCAGACCCGCCCCTGTGATCGCTGGGTGGAGGAACAGCAATCCATGCTGGCACTGCCACCGGAGAAAAAACAGTATGACATGCAGGTCGACGAAAGCCTGGTGACCTTCGACAGGCAACCGTTGCATCATCCGCTGTCCATCTATGACACGTTCTGCAGAGGAGCCGCATGATGGTCGAACTGCAACATCAACGGCTGATGGTTCTCGCCGAACAGCTGCAACTGGACAGTCTTATCGGCGCAGCGCCGGCGCTGTCGCAACAGGCGGTGGATCAGGAATGGAGTTACATGGACTTCCTGGAGCACCTGTTACATGAGGAGAAGTTGGCCCGGCATCAGCGTAAACAGGCAATGTACACGCGGATGGCAGCCTTCCCGGTGGTGAAGACGTTCGAGGAATACGACTTCACCTTCGCCACCGGCGCACCTCAGAAGCAAATCCAGTCGCTGCGCTCCCTGAGCTTCATCGAACGTAACGAAAACATCGTGTTACTGGGCCCCTCGGGCGTTGGAAAAACACATCTGGCGATAGCCATGGGCTACGAAGCCGTACGGGCGGGCATCAAGGTTCGCTTCACAACAGCAGCGGACCTGCTGTTACAGCTGTCGACCTCCCAGCGTCAGGGGCGTTACAAAACGACACTCAATCGCGGTGTCATGGCCCCGAAGCTGCTTATCATCGATGAAATAGGTTATCTGCCGTTCAGTCAGGAGGAAGCCAAGCTGTTCTTCCAGGTCATTGCCAAACGTTACGAGAAGAGCGCGATGATCCTGACCTC
>NZ_JAMYWQ010000082.1 GCF_024160145.1 Serratia nevei | reverse complement strand
AAGCCCAGAGTGCTTTGGATTATCTGGTTGCGGCGATAGGCATCATTCCTGGGGCTGGAGATGCAGCAGGTAAGGCGATCAAGGCGGCAGAAACGGCGCTGAAGAAGGGGGATGTCGCTGAAGCGTCCAGGCTGATTAACAAGGCCAGTGATGAGATTCAATCAGTCAAGGCGTTGGATGTAGGGGCTTATAAGGACCTGAAAGCACGTGAAAAGGTTGGTGATGGATTAGAACATGATCACATACCTTCCTTTGCTGCTCTGAGAACAGCAAAGGAAAATGAGTTAGGAAGGAAACTCACTCCGGCAGAAGAAAAGGCTTTATATCAAAATGCAACTGCTGTAGAGGTTCCTAAAGAGGTCCATGCAGCAGGCCCAACTTATAAAGGCAAAAATACGCCAGCGCAGGTTCAGCAAGATGCGAAAAATCTTTGTGGGGCGTTATGCCGTGATACTGATGCTTTGAGAACCAATATGATTGAACGTGGTTATGATCCAGTTCTGGTTGATGATGCTATAAAGCAGATTATTGACAGGAATCGGCAAACAGGAGTCATTAAATAATGTTGGCATGGAATGATCTTATTGACATCTTAGGGCGCTCGAAGACGAGTCATGAGTTTGTTTATCTTCCTAAAAAACTTAATGAATTGCCTGCCTTCGATGAGGGTGTTTTAGGTGATCGAAACTATTACTCATTCTTTAGCTCGGGTGTTTTACTTTTATTAGAAGATGACCTGGTAAATCAAATTAGCTTGTACATGCAAGCTGACGAAGGGTTCTCTGTATATGTAGGGGAGCTGCCTTTGCCTATTAATAGTAGTGAGTCAGAGGCTATCCGGTTGTTGGGGGAGCCTTCAGCAACTGGAGGTGGAAAAATGGATATGCTTTTGGGATATACTAATCGCTGGATAAAATATAAATTTGAAAATTATGAACTACATCTTCAGTTTAATCATAGTGATCAACTATGTAGAGTGACGGTGATGCAGTAAAAGATCCCGGCCAGTTGGCCGGGATCTTTGTTTTTAAGCCTTAAAAACGTCCACTTCCCGCCGCCGCAGTTGGAGCACATCGGGCGCGGAGGTCATTTCCAGCTGTTCAGCGTTGGTAATATCAGACTCGGTGAGCCAGTCGCCGCCGATCACCAGCTCACCGTTCTGCCGCACCCAGTCGCGCCAAGGTCGTGGCGGTACTGGCTGGCTTCACAGAGCGCTTTCCATATGGCTTCGTCAGTGACGACCGTGTTCCAGAGTGTGTG
Organism: Serratia nevei; assembly: GCF_024160145.1. Taxonomy (GTDB): domain Bacteria; phylum Pseudomonadota; class Gammaproteobacteria; order Enterobacterales; family Enterobacteriaceae; genus Serratia; species Serratia nevei_A. The sequence goes on along the minus strand of NZ_JAMYWQ010000082.1, from coordinate 496 downwards.
ATGCTGAAGTGTCAGTTGTCATGGGAGCCAAGGGCAAACCCGACGTGAACTGACCGCCTTGGCGGAGGCGAAAAACGCCGCTGCCGGCTTGCAGCCGGGCGACGAGGGTGCGGCGCAGGGCGCCACCAACACCGTCGGTATCAGCGCTTCCTACGGCAGCCAGTCGTCGAAGAGCGAAACCCGCACCGACAGCCGCCAGTCGCAGGGCAGCACGCTCACCGCCGGGCAAAACCTGTCGATAACGGCGCACGGTAAAAATCACAACGCCCAGAGCGGCGATATCGCCATCACCGGCAGCCAGCTGAAAGCGGGCAAGGACCTGTCGCTCGATGCGGCGCGGGACATTACCCTGCAATCTGCCCAGAACAGCGAAAGCACCGTTGGCAAGAACAGCAGCAAAGGCGGCAACCTGGGCGTGAGCGTCGGCGCCGGCTCGGGCGGGTATGGCATCAGCGTCTCGGCCGGCGTGAATGCCGGCAAGGGGCATGAGAACGGC
>NZ_JAMYWQ010000081.1 GCF_024160145.1 Serratia nevei | reverse complement strand
GACAGTAAACGCACGGGTCGAGTGGGATGGGAGAGATTATGGGAAGGATGGTTCAAACTGCAAACCATCCTTGAGGGTTATCTGCTGGCCAAGTCTCTCGAGCAAGAGATCTGATCAAGAGACAGCCTTAGGGGCCCCATTTTTTTATCTTCACCGCCGCTTAGCCGCGGCCGTTACGTATCTCATTACCTCTGAAATGGTGGAAGGGAACATCGCCCCGTTCCGGGAATGCGCCATGGTAACCGTGCCTTGGATCGAAACGGTTATCCACATGGCCGCGGAATTCTCGCGGGCCATGGAACCAGGGCCCCGCGCCGATAAATCTGCCGCCGACAAACCAATCGGGACCGTAATAGCCGTAGGGCGCGCAATAGTAAGGGGCGTAATCGTAGTAGCCGTAGGGGCAGGCGGGTTCCGGCCCGATATTGACGAAGACATCTGCGGCCGTCCGGGCGGCAGGCAGCAGCAGCAAGCCCGCCAGCAGCAACATAGGGTATTTCGACAGGATAACGTTCATTTTCACGACCCTGACGCAGGTAGACGTCTGCGTTCGGCCCCCTCTTGCATGTGGCTAAGCTGGGGCCGGCACGCGGTTGAATGGGTTACTTTTTGAATATTTCCACATGGATATCCTTGTGGTCGCTTTCTTGCCCACTGGCGGAGACGATGCGGTAGAAGCAGTCTTTCCCATCCAGCCCACTGAGCTCATTGCATTTTTTATCCACGGCGGTGGAAATGTATTTATGGCCTACGGTAGGTACGCCGGTCTGCTGAATGGAGAGATCGCCGAGTTTGGTGTAGTTGGCGGATTCTTCAAGGGTGATTTGTTTGGCGGCGAACGCCGATGCAGAGAACATTATGCCCAGTGCAATAATGGAGGTGATGTATTTCATGGCACACATCCTGATCGTGGTGATAGGTATGAACGAGGTGAAAACACCTCTGGCCGTTGGTGAACATAATTCGAGCTCCTTTATTTAAAAGCTAATCGATATTGCGCGGATGTCAATAAGGCCATACCGCACCAGGAATCGATAACTTATTTATTTTTAAAGTGAAAAAATAATCCTGATAAAAATCATGACATACATCTTCACGGTCTCTACATGATTCAAAGACATCGCGGTTATCTGCTGATTATCGGCAGGTTTTCTTCATGGCGAAAAGACGCCGCACGGCGGCGATGTCTTTCCCCGATGGATTGCGGCAGGTGTCTTCCCATCGCCGCCGCAAGCCGCTATATTGCGCGCCGCCGAGGTTTTATTTTGCCGAGTTGCCAACTTTGCGAGCGCTCACTGAGTTAGCAATCAATTTATGTTTACACTAAGAAAAAGGCTCAGGAGGGCATGCTATGGATTACGAATTTCTGCGTGACGTTACCGGTCAGGTGATCGTCAGATTTTCGATGGGGCATGAAGCGATTGGCCACTGGATCAACGAAGAAGTCAAAGGCGATTTCAATCTGCTGGACCGTATTGAAGCCGGTGCGGCCGAGGTCAAAGGCAGCGAGCGTCAATGGCAGCTGGAAGGTCACGAATATACGCTGCTGATGGATGGCGAAGAAGTGATGATCCGCGCCAATCAGTTGGAGTTCGAAGGCGACGAAATGGAAGAGGGGATGAACTACTACGACGAAGAAAGCCTCTCATTCTGCGGCGTTGAGGATTTCCTGCTGGTGTTGAAGGCCTATCGCTCTTTCATGCTGAAGTACTAAGCATCAGGGCGCGGCGTGTGAACTGCACCCCAAATGTTGGACACATCTGACATTTGGAGGTGCAGCTTTATGAAGTATTCACTGCAAGACAAACTCAATGCCGTCCGGTATTACCTTGCCGGGCTTGGCAGCCAACGGCAGAC
>NZ_JAMYWQ010000080.1 GCF_024160145.1 Serratia nevei | reverse complement strand
TTTTCTTTGTGTGCCGGGCATGCTCAGCAGCTCGGGGGTGAAAGTCCCCTGTCCAGCCTGATGGTGGCGAAGGGCTAGTGAAGCGCAAGGGCGTCGTTGCGAGACGGGGTCTGAAGGAAGCGTGAAGCAAAACTATGACCTGACGAACAGAAATCAGATATGAGGCCAACCCGGCTGGCAGAGCGAGCAAAGGGTCGCAAAAGCCATAACCATCAAGAGCCGGGGTGGTAAATCTGGCAGGTGTGTAGTGAAAGCGGCTGAGCTTACCCCGGGAGGCCTGTCCGGCGTCCTGAATTCAGGACTGAGTGCACCGTAAGGTGCGCTGACCGGCGGACAGGAGTCAGCAGAGGGCATAGTAGGACGTTACGTCTGAAGGCCCGAACGGTAATGAGTGACGAGTATCACGGAGGTTCTGAAAGGTCATGCAGCAGAAAACGCATCGCGGCCCTGAAACCCGCAGACGGGGTGAAGCCCCGAACGCCGATTCACAGGGGGCTGAAACCGTGCAGGCACCAACGACAAGAGAAAGTCCATCGTCAGCAGTATGGTTGATGGAAGCCATCTGTGAACCAGTCAATCTCAGGTATGCCCTGAAGAGAGTGAAGGCCAATAAAGGTGCGTCCGGCGTCGATGGCATGAGCGTAAGCGAACTGCCGGGCTACCTGAAGCACCACTGGCCGGAACTGAAAGCGCAACTACTGTCAGGCAATTATCGCGCATCCCCTGTGAGAAGAGTGACCATCCCAAAACCCGGCGGCGGCGAACGCCTGCTGGGTATCCCGACGGTGGTGGACCGCTTCATCCAGCAGGCGGTGATGCAGGTGTTGCAGGCGCAGTGGGACCCGTCGTTCAGTGACAGCAGCTATGGGTTCCGCCCCGGCCGCTCAACGCATCAGGCAGTGAAACGGGCTCAGGGATACATCGAGTCGGGTTACAACTGGGTGGTTGACCTCGATCTGGAGAAGTTCTTCGATCGGGTGAATCACGATGTATTGATGAGCCGGATAGCGAAGCGGGTGTCGGATAAACGGGTACTGTCACTTATCCGTGAGTTCCTGAATGCAGGCGTGATGGAAGCGGGTATGGTAAGGCCGGTGACAGAAGGGACGCCGCAGGGCGGCCCGCTGTCGCCGTTGTTATCGAATCTGCTGCTGGACGACTTCGACAAGGAGCTGGAGAAACGCGGCCTGAAGTTCGTACGTTACGCAGACGACAGTAATATCTACGTGAAAAGCGAGCGGGCAGGCAACCGGGTGATGGCGGGAGTGACGCACTGGCTGAGCCGTAAACTGAAGCTGAAGGTCAACGCGAAGAAGAGCGCGGTAGCGCATCCGGAAACGCGTAAGTTCCTGGGTTACAGCTACAGAAGGGGCAAGAAGGTCTGGTGTGTGGTGTCACCGGAGTCGGTGAAACGGTTCAAAATGCGGATAAGAGAGCTGACGGGCCGTAACACGGGCCGAAGTCTGGAACAGCTAATCCAGCCGTTAAAACGCTATCTGACGGGGTGGAAAAGTTACTACAAACTGAACCAGTGGCCGTCCCTGTTGGGCAATCTAAACGGGTGGATAAGGCGCAGACTGCGAAGCATCCTCTGGAAACAGTGGAGAACGGGCAGAAAGCGTTACAAAGAGCTGCTCAGCCGGGGAGTAAGCAAAAATCTCGCGGCGCAGACAGCGGGGAGTGACCACAAAGAGTGGCGGATAAGTTGTAGCCCGGCGCTGAATATAGCACTCCCCAATATGCTGTTTACCAAACTGGGCCTGCCGAAGTTATAGGCAGGCGACGATCAACATAACCGAACCGCCGTATACGGACCCGTATGTACGGTGGTGTGGGAGGAGGCTGGTCGTGAGATCAGCCCCTATCCCGATT
>NZ_JAMYWQ010000008.1 GCF_024160145.1 Serratia nevei | reverse complement strand
GCAAAGGTTAGCATTCATAGTGACGGCAGTTTTGAAGGTTTAGGGTGTGTTTTGGCGAATACAAACCTAAACGTTCTGACTGCCGTTTTCTATTGGTTCACGCTAAGACGCGATGAACCTTTTTTTTAGCCGTTGATATAGGCCATCGACTCGGCGCCGTAGCGATCGCCGGCCGCCGCACTCAGCGGAAACACCGCTTCGATCGCCGCCAGTTCGGCCGCGCTCAGCGTTATCTCCGCCGCCGCGACGTTCTCTTCCAGATAGCGACGGCGTTTGGTGCCGGGGATCGGCACGATGTGCTCGCCCTGCGCCAACACCCAGGCCAGCGCCAGCTGTGAAGGCTTGACGCCCTTCTGCGCCGCCAGCTCACCCACCTTCTCCACCAGCGCCAGGTTGCGGGCGAAGTTTTCGCCCTGGAAGCGCGGGTTGCCGCGGCGGAAATCGTCCTCGGCCAGATCCTCCGGCCGCCGGATAGCGCCGGTAAGGAAACCGCGCCCTAACGGGCTGTAAGGCACAAAGCCGATGCCCAGGCGCTCACAGGCCGCCAGCACGCCCTGCTCGGCATCGCGCGTCCACAGCGAATACTCGGTCTGCAGCGCCGTGATCGGATGCACCTTGTGCGCCCGCTCCAGCGTGGCGACCGACGCCTCGCTCAGGCCGATATGGCGGATCTTGCCTTCGCGGATCAGATCCGCCATCGTGCCCACGACGTCTTCGATCGGCACCTGCGGATCGACCCGATGCTGATAATAAAGATCGATCTCCTCCACGCCCAAGCGCCGCAGGCTGCCCTCCACCGAGCGCCGGATATACTCGGGCCGGCTGCTGACGCCGCGCGCCGAAGGATCTGCCGGATCGCGCAGGATGCCGAACTTGGTGGCCAGGAACACCTGTTGCCGTTTACCCTTGATAGCTTCCCCCACCAACTCTTCGTTGGTGTGCGGGCCATACATATCGGCGGTGTCGAGCAGCGTGACGCCCAGCTCCAGCGCCCGATGCAGCGTAGCGATGGCCTCCTGCCGATCGGCGCCGGTGGAGTAAAAGTCGCTCATGCCCATGCATCCCAGCCCCAGGGCGGAGACGACGGGACCGTGGGTACCCAGTTTACGTTGTTGCATTGTGCTGCCCTCATGCGATGAACGGATAACGCAGCAAAGTCTGGTTGTTTACGCTACAAAGATAAATAATGCAGATCGCACACCACTGTTCAAAAATCACCAACAATCCGGAGTGGACATGGATCAGGTTCAAGCCATGCGCATTTTTACCCGCATCGTCGAACTGGGCAGCTTCAGCCGGGCGGCCGAGCGCCTGCAGCTGCCGCGCGCCACGGTCAGCAACGCGCTGAAACGGCTGGAGCAGCGGCTGGGCGTGCGCCTGCTGATCCGCACCACCCGCCAGGTGCAGGTGACCAGCGAAGGCAGCCTTTACTACCAACGCTGCGTGCAGCTGCTGGGGGCGCTGGAGGAAGCGGACACGCTGTTCAGCCGCCATAAGCTGCAGCCGTCCGGCAAGGTGCGCATCGATATGCCCCATTCGCTGGCGCGCGAGATCGTCATTCCGGCGCTGGGCGACTTTTACCGGCGCTATCCCGACATCACGCTGGCGCTGGGCGCCAATGACACCCACGTCGATCTGTTGCGCGAAGGCGTAGACTGCGTGCTGCGCGCCTGGGAAACCGAAGACGACAGCCTGGTGGCGCGGCGCATCGCCCAGCTGCCGCAGATCACCTGCGCTTCTCCCGCTTACCTGCAGGCCTGCGGCACGCCGCTGGACATCGATAGCCTGGCGCCGCACCGCGCAGTGGGTTATTTTTCCCTGGCCAGCAACCGTGATTACCCGCTGGAATTCTGCCGCGGCGGCAAGGTGGAACAGCGCGAACTCTCCGCCCGGCTGAGCGTCAGCGGCGCCGACGCCTACATCGCCGGCGCGCGTGCCGGCATGGGATTGATTCAGGCGGCGCGCTATTCGCTTGCTCCCTGGCTGGAACGGGGCGAACTGGTGGAAGTGTTGGCGGAAACGCCGCCCCCGCCGATGCCGATTTACATCATGTATCCACCCGGCCGTTTCCTGGCGCCACGGGTCAGGGTGTTGATTGATTGGCTGATTTGGCTGTTTGACCAGCAGAAAAGCGGCGATATGGCTGTTTTTCCAGCAAACGCCCGCAAAGCGGGGAAATAACTGTTGACGTGCCCGCCAAAATCTCTAGAATTCGCCTCCGTGGTAACGTTACTCCGGTAATGTTTCTGGTACGCGAAGGTGGCGGAATTGGTAGACGCGCTAGCTTCAGGTGTTAGTGTCCTTACGGACGTGAGGGTTCAAGTCCCTCTCTTCGCACCAAATAACCACATGATTTATATTGCACTCAGCATCGATGCGAAGGTGGCGGAATTGGTAGACGCGCTAGCTTCAGGTGTTAGTGTTCTTACGGACGTGAGGGTTCAAGTCCCTCTCTTCGCACCAAGCTGGCGACGTAATATAAATCAAAGCAACAACATCGACTGTGCGAAGGTGGCGGAATTGGTAGACGCGCTAGCTTCAGGTGTTAGTGTCCTTACGGACGTGAGGGTTCAAGTCCCTCTCTTCGCACCAATTGATGATCTCTCCGGCAGTTCCCTCGAAAAAATCCCAACGCATTGATGATAAACACGCCTAAGCGTGGTTTTGCCGTTTCCGGCGTTTACGCGAAGCTGAAGTTGAGGCTGATTGCCGCCAGGCCGCCCGCCAGCGCCATGCAGGAAGGCAGCAGCAGATAGTGGCGCAGCCGGCTGTTGAACAGCATCACCAGCGTCGCCAGCATCGCTATCACAATCAGGGTGCGCAGCTGCATCATATTCAGATCGATCAAGGCCAGCAGCGGCATCAGCGCGCACGGCAGCAAAACGCCCCAGGCGCTGGCCAGGCGATCGCCGAGGCACCAACTGACGCCCCACAGCCCGCATGCGGCAATCATGGCGGTGAGCATGACACCCCTCCCACAAGTGATAATGATAACCAATATCATATAACACTTTTTTGGCTGCCGCATCATTTTCGCTACGGCAATCAAACCCAGATGACACCAGCATGAAAAAATGATAATTTGACATAAGAAAATTCCTAGTCCTGTTTGCATGATAATAATCACAACCATCAACCATGCAACTTCCGTGGATATTTCGCGCCGAGGGAATGCTTCTCAACCTTAATTATTCGACAGAACGACTTTGCAAAGAGTGACCTCCGTATGAACGCCCGTTCTTATCAGGAATTACTGAACAGCAAGCAGCGCCTGGCATTATTTCTTTTTTTGGTGATGAATGCCGCCTCTTCCGTATTTACGTTATTGTTCCCTTTTAGGGATACGCCCTCCTTTACCCTACCTTTATTATGTATACCGCTATTTTGTCTGGCAGCGGCGCTATTCTCCCTGCAAACGCCGCGGAAATACTTATGCAAACTCAACCTGTTCGCCAGCGTGCTCGGCCTGCTGTGGGCCGCACATATTTACGTTAAAAGTCAATATTGCCTGCCGAACAACCAAGATTTTTTATTAATTAGTTTGTTCAGCATCTTTTTTATCAGCGCTATTTCCCTGACGGATAACTTTACCGCCTTTTGTTTACACGCCGTGCCTTCCGCAATGGTGATCCTGGCTTTGGACGGCATGCATAATACCCTGCGGATATTATTCACCACGCTATTGCCTATTATCGCTTTCTCCATCCATCACCTGATGTTGAAACGCAGTGAAATCTTTACTCACGCGCTGGTGGCCAATCTGTATAACGAGCGGGACAAATTCAATAATTTGAGCATGCTCGATCCCCTGACCGGCCTTTATAACCGCCGCGGGCTGGAGAATAAGATCAACCTGCTGCTGGAGCCGCAAACCGGCCGCCACTACGTGCTGCTGCTGGATATCGACCACTTCAAGATCTACAACGACAGCTACGGCCACGCGATGGGCGATCGGGCGCTGGTGCAGGTGGCGGTCGCTATCCGCGACGCGGTGCGTTCGCGCGACATCGTGGTGCGCTACGGCGGGGAAGAGTTTTTGGTGCTGCTGACCAACGTGCACGAAGGCTACGCGGCGCAGCTGGCCGAGCGGGTGCGCCAACGGGTGGCGGAACTGAACATCCCGCACGGCGCCAGCCCGCAGCACAGCGGCACGCTGACGCTCAGCGCCGGCATCTCGGCGTTGGAAAAGCTGGACGTCGAATCAGCGATCGGCGCGGCCGACGCCGCGCTCTATCTGGCGAAGCACAGCGGCCGCAACAATATCCAGCTGGCGCAAAACGTCCAGCCCGCCCTGCTGCAGCCGCAGGAGTAACACGTTCGCTAATCGACTTCCCAAATCGCCTTGCCCTGCCAGCGCCGTTCGATCGCCGCCAGGAACAGTTTCACCTTGGGGGAGAGATGGCGCCGGCTGGGATAGACGGCGCAGATCGGCGGCCCCGGGCGACAATAGCGCTCCAGCACCGGCACCAGCGTGCCGGCCGCAATCTGCTCGCCGACCAGAAACGCCCCTACCTGGCACAGGCCTGCTCCGGCGACGGCCGCATCCCGCAGGGCCTCGACGTTGTTGAAACGCATCCGACCGCGCACCGGCTGTTCGTGCAGTTGGCCGTTGACCAAATAGCGCCAGGGCGCCGGCAGCCCCTGATGGCTGAAGACCAGCGTCTCGTGCTCGCCCAGCGCCTCCGGTTTTGCCGGCGTACCGTGCCGCGCCAGATAATCCGGTGCCGCGCAGGTGATCAGGCGATGTGGCGCAAGCACCCGCCGCACCAGCCGGCTGTCGTCGCTGCCGCCGACGCGGACAGCCACGTCGATGCCGTCGCGCACCAGATCGCTGTACTCATCGGAGAAGCTGACGTCGGCGTCCACCTCCGGCCACTGCGCCAAAAACTCCCGTAGAATCGGCAGGATATGCAATCGCCCCAACGAAACCGGCAGATCCAACCGCAGCCGCCCGCGCGGGGTTTGCCGCCGCGTATTGAGCGCCGTTTCCGCCTCTTCGGCCTGCGACAGGATGCGCTGTGCATACTCGTAAAACACCGAGCCGTCTTCGGTCAGGCTGACGCTGCGCGTGGTGCGCTGCAGCAGCCGGGTGGCCAATCGCTCCTCCAACCGGTTCACGCATTTGCCCGCCGCCGATCGGGAGATGCCCAGCCTCTCGGCCGCCAGCGTGAAGCTGCAGGCGTCGGCGACGCGAATGAACACCAGCAGGTCGGTCAGGTTATCCAGCGGCATAGCCGGTAAATTGGCCACGATTTGTCCCCAATATTGCGCATTCAGGCCAGTTTATCAGCCATTTTGGCGCGGATACACTGAGGTTCTTCATCTGTTGGGAGAGTCATTATGAGCGCCTTACACGCCGGCGGCGGCGCAAAACCCTGGCTGGCGACCTTCGCCATCGGCCTGGCCACCTTCACCGTCGTCACCGCAGAAATGCTGCCCGTCGGGCTGCTGACTCCGATCGTCAGCACCCTGAACGCATCGATAGGCCGTGCCGGGCTGCTGATTTCCCTGCCTGCCCTGTTTGCCGCGCTGTTCGCCCCGCTGGTGGTGCTGGGCGCCCGGCGCACGGATCGCCGCAGCCTGCTGATCGCCTTCCTGCTGCTGCTGATCGCCGCCAACCTGCTGGCCGCCGCCGCCACCTCCCTGGCGCTGCTGTTCGCTGCGCGCATCCTGCTGGGCTTTTGCATCGGCGGCATCTGGGCCATCGCGGGTGGGTTGGCGGAACGTCTGGTACCGCCGGCCTCCGTCGGATTGGCGTTGTCCGTCATCTTCGGCGGCGTGGCGGCGGCCTCGGTATTCGGCGTGCCGCTCGGGGTGCTCCTCGGCGAAACGCTGGGCTGGCGCATGGCGTTTTTGGCCGTCGCCGTCCTGGCGGCGCTGACCCTGCTCCTGCTGCTGTGGGTGCTGCCGCCGCTGCCGGTCACGCAGGCGGTGAGCTGGCGCTTGTTCACCGCGCAGCGCGCGAATCGCCGGCTGCTCCTCGGGCTGCTGCTGACGTTTCTGCTGGTCGCCGGCCACTTTATGGCTTACACCTTTGTCCGCCCGCTGCTGCAGACGGTCGCCGGCATCGAAGGCCGCTGGGTGGGGCCGCTGCTGTTCGCCTACGGCGTCGCCGGTATCGCCGGGAATTTCATCGCCGGCCAGGCCGCCGCCAAACGGCTGCGCCGCACCCTGGCGCTGATCGCCTTCGGGCTGGCGCTCGCCGTCCTGCTGCTGCCGCTGCTGGGCCACGCGCCGCTGAGCGGCGCCGCCTTCCTGCTGCTGTGGGGCATCGCCTACGGCGGCGTTTCCGTTTCGCTGATGGCGTGGATGCTCAAGGCGGCTCCCGACGCGGTCGAGGTCGCCTCTTCGTTGTATATCACGCTGTTTAACCTGGCGATTTCCTGCGGTTCACTGGCGGGCGGGCTGGCGGTGGACGCCGGGGGCCTGACGATAAACGGCGTGCTGTCCGGCATCGTGCTGCTGCTGGCGTTGGCGATCCTGATGCGAACCCGCCCGCAGGCGCTGACAACGGCGGCGAAGGCCGATTCGCCGCCGGGTTGAATCAGGCGCGGCGCTGCCGCAGGCCGTAAACCAGCACCACCGCGAAGCACAGCAGCGGCAGCAGATAAGAGAGCGCGGTGCTGTAACGGTCGGCCAGCGCCCCCATGAAGTACGGCATGATGGCGCCACCGACGATCGCCATGATCATAAAGGAGCTGGCGCGTTTGGTGTGTTTACCCAGGTTTTTCACCCCCAGGGCGAAAATGGTCGGGAACATGATCGACATAAAGAAGAATACCGCGATCAGCGCCACCACCGACACGCCGTCGACGCTCAGCATCACCACGCCGCACAGCGCGATGTTGATCAGCGCATAGGCCGCCAGCAGCGTCGCCGGTTTGATTCGCCCCATCAACCAGGTGCTGAAGAAGCGCCCGACCATAAAGCAGATCATGGCGATCGACAGCAGGTAAGAAGCGCTCTGGTTAGACACCTCGCGCCAGTGTTCGGTGGCATAGTTGATGAAGAACGCCCCTACGCCCACCTGCGCCGCCACGTAGAAGAACTGCGTGATAACCCCGCCGACAAAATGCGGATGCTGCCACAATCCCTGCGCTATCACGCCGTGCACCGGTTTTTCCTCTTCGCGGATCGCCGGCAGCCGGGTGCGGCTGAACAACAGCGCGATCAGCAGCACCAGCACGGCGATCGCCACATAGGTCATCTTCACCGCGCTCTGATCGCTGCCGCCGGCGGACTGGCTGGCGGAGAAGAACAGCGTGCCGCCGATCAACGGGCCGATAAACTGCCCGAGGCCGTTGAACGACTGGGCCAGGTTGAGCCGCCGTTCGGCGCCCTGCGCGTCGCCCAGCACCGTGGCGTACGGGTTGGCGGCCGTTTCCAGGCAGCCCAAACCGCTGGCGATAACGAACAGCGCGAACAGGAACACGCCGAAGCTGTTGGCCGACGCCGCCGGCACGAACAGCAGCGCCCCCAGCGCATACAGGCACAGCCCGACCAGAATGCCCGCCTTGTAGCCCTTGCGATCCATAAAGTACCCGGCGGGCAGCGCCACCAGGAAATAGGCGCCGAAATAGGCCGCCTGCAGCAGCCCCGACTGCGCCTTGGTGACGTGCAACGTCTCCTGAAAATGTTTGTTTAATACGTCCAGCAGGCCATAGGACAGCCCCCACATGAAGAACAGGCTGGTGACCAGGATAAAGGCCCAGCGCAGATTGGCGGTCACGGCGACGCCCGGCTGCGCGGAAGCCGCACTTTTTTCAGCAAGCATGGTGATACCCTCGTATCGTCTGGCGATGATGATGTTGGCGTTATTGCTGTTGCAGAGAAAATATCCGCGCCATTTCCACCCATTTTTCGCCCTGCGGCGTCCAGGGAGTGGCGGCCTGGTAGTGCCACATCAGCGCTTCCCATCGCTGTACTTCGGGGTTGTTCAGGCCGGCGGCGTCAAAGCGCGCAGCGTCGAAATCGGCGCTGACCTCCACGATCATGAACAGCCGGGTGCCCAACCGGTAAATCTCCATGTCCAGAATGCCGTGCTCACGCAAATGCGCGGCGATGCCCGGCCAGATGCGCTGATGATGCTGCTGGTACTCCGCAATCAGCGCCGGTGAGTCAATCAGATCGAGCGCCTGGCAGAAACGGCGCCGCCCTGCCGCCACGCCGCTCACGTCAGCGCCCGATCGAGATGCAGGTAGCCGCCGTCCACCGACAGCCACTGCCCGGTGGTGTGCGACGACCGCGACGACAACAGGAACGCCACGGTGTCGGCGATCTCCTGCGGCGTGGTCATGCGCTGCCCGAGCGGAATGCGCGCGGTGATTTTCGCCATCTGCCGCTGCGGCTCGGCGAAGGTGTTGAGCCAGCGCTGGTACTGCGGGGTGATCACCTCCGCCGGCACCACCGCGTTCACCCGCACGCCGTCGTGACGCAGCGACACCGCCCATTCGCGCGTCAGCGCCAGCACCGCGCCCTTGGCGGCGGTGTAGCCGCTGGTACCACCCTGGCCGCTGAGCGCGGTCTTGGAGGCGATGTTGACGATGGCGCCCCGGCTCTCCTGCAGCGCCGCCTGGCACAGGTGCGCCATCAGGTAGTAGTGCACCAGGTTCTTTTCCAGCGAGCCGACGAACGCTTCGCGCCCTGCCTCCAGCCCGACGCCGTCGTTGACCCCGGCGTTATTCACCAGCCCGTCGATGCGGCCGAAGGCCGCCAGCGTCTGGCTGACCGCATGGCGGCAGGCCGCCTCGTCGCACAGTTCGGTGAGGATCACCTCGGTGCGCGGCTGCAGCCGCTGCAAATCGGCCAGCAGCGCCGCCTCCGGCGCGGCGTTGGTGACCAGCACCGGGATCGCCCCTTCTTCGGCCAGCACATGAGCAATCGCCGCGCCGATGCCGGCACCGCCGCCGGTGACCAGCACCACCTTATCTTGCAGATACAGATCCATACCCAGACTCCGTTAAACCGTAAATTCGCCAGGCGGTGTCGCCCCAAATCGCCGCCTGCTCGGCGGCCCCCAGCGCCGACAGCGCCCGTTCGCCCAGTTGCACCACCTGGCGGTAGTCGCCGGCCAGCAGGCACACCGGCCAGTCGGAGCCGAACATCAGCCGCTGCGGGCCGAACGCCTCCAGCGCGGCGTCGAAGAACGGCAGCAGTTCTTCCGCCCGCCACCGGCCACCCGGTGCCTCGGTGATCAACCCCGACAGCTTGCAGGCCACGTGCGGCAGCGCCGCCAGCGGCCGGATTTGCTGCGCCCAGTGCCGCGCGCCGCGCGCGATGTCCGGTTTGCCGAAATGATCCAACACCAGCCAATGCTCATCGTGGCGGGCGGCGAACGCCGCCGCGGCCGCCAGATGCCGGTGCGTCACCAGGATCTCGTACACATACCCGGCGCGCTGCAGCGTTTGCATGCCGCGTTCCACCTCCGGCCGCGCCAGCCAGGCCGCCGGATCCGCTTCGTCCTGCACCTGATGGCGCACCCCGCGCAGCGCGGTACGCGGCCGCAAAGTCTCCAGACGCTGCACCAGCTGCGGCGCGGCGATGTCCAGCCAGCCCACCACGCCGCATACGCCCTTGCCCTGCTCAGCCAGCGCCAGCAGGGCCAGCGTCTCTTCCTCGCTGGGGCGTGCCTGCACCGCCAGCGCGCCGTCGAAACCGTGTTCCTGCAGCAGCGGCCGCAGCCGGGGCGGATCGAAATCCTGTCGCAGCACGCGCATCCGCTCATCGATCCACGGGTAGTGCCGTGGGTGATAGCGCCAGTAGTGCTGGTGAGCGTCGATACGCGGCATGCGATCCTCCCGCTTCACCCGCGGAACCGATACTGTTCGATCGACGACGGATGCATCTCGATCGAATAGCCGGGACGGCTCGGCGGCATGTAGGCCGCACCGTTGATCACGCAGGGATCGACAAAGTGTTCATGCAAATGATCGACATACTCGATCACCCGGCCTTCGTGGGTGCCGGCCATGCACAGATAGTCGATCATCGACAGGTGCTGCACGTACTCGCACAGCCCGACGCCGCCGGCGTGCGGGCAGACCGGCAGCCGGTATTTGGCCGCCATCAGCATCACCGCCAGCACTTCGTTGACGCCGCCGAGGCGGCAGGCGTCGATCTGCACCACGTCTACCGCGCCGCGCATGATGAACTGCTTGAACATGATGCGGTTCTGGCACATCTCACCGGTGGCCACCTTGACCGGCGCCACCCCTTCGCGGATGCGGCGGTGCCCTTCCACGTCGTCCGGGCTGGTCGGCTCTTCGATAAACCAGGGGTTGGCGAACGCCAGATGCTTCACCCACGGAATGGCTTCATCCACCTCCCACACCTGGTTGGCGTCGATCATCAGCCGGCGATCCGGGCCGATCACCTCGCGGGCGATGCGCACCCGGCGGATGTCGTCTTCCAGATCGCGCCCGACCTTCAGTTTCAGGTAGGAGAAACCGGCGTCGACCGCTTCCTGGCACAGGCGGCGCAGCTTGTCGTCCGGATAACCCAACCACCCTGCCGAAGTGGTGTAGCAGGGATACCCTTCCTGCAGCAGCCGTTCCAGGCGGCGTTCTTTGCCCTCGGCCCGCTGCTTGAGCAGCGCCAGCGCTTCCTGCGGCGTGATGCAGTCGGTGATGTAACGGAAGTCGATGCAGCGCACCAGCGCCTCCGGCGTCATCTCCGCCACCAGCCGCCACACCGGTTTGCCGGCCGATTTGGCCCACAGATCCCACACCGCGTTAACCACCGCGCCGGTCGCCAGGTGAATAGCGCCTTTGTCCGGCCCGATCCAGCGCAGCTGGCTGTCGCTGGTGAAGCGCCGCCAGAAGGCGCCCATGTCGGCGGCGATATCCTCCAGCCGCTCGCCGACGATCTGGTGTTCCAGCGCGCGGATCGCCGCGCAGCAGATCTCGTTGCCGCGGCCGATGGTGAACGTCAGCCCGTGGCCGCTGAGATCCGCGCGATCGGTCTCCAGGATCACGTAGGCGGCGGAATAGTCGGGGTCCGGATTCATGGCATCGGATCCGTCCAGCCCCTGCGACGTGGGGAAACGAATGTCTTCAACCCGCAGTGCGGTAATGGTGGTCATGGCGGCGCTCCCGGTTAAGCCTGTACGGTTTGCTGGCGCTGTTCGCCCAGCCCTTCGATGCCCAGACGCATCGTCTGGCCCGCCCGCAGATAGATAGGCTGCGGTTTCTGCCCCATGCCGACGCCCGGCGGCGTGCCGGTGGAGATCACATCGCCCGGCTGCAGGCTCATAAAGCGGCTGAGGTAGCTGACGATCTGCGGAATGCGGAAGATCATGGTGCGGGTGTTGCCGTCCTGATAGCGCTTGCCGTCCACCTCCAGCCACAGGTTCAGGCTGTGCGGATCGGCGATCTCATCGGCGGTCACCAGCCAGGGGCCGATCGGCCCGAAGGTGTCGCAGCCTTTGCCCTTGTCCCAGGTGCCGCCGCGCTCAATTTGATATTCGCGTTCTGAGACGTCGTTGATCACGCAGTAGCCGGCGACGTGGCGCATCGCGTCTGCTTCGCTGATGTAGCGTCCGCCCTGGCCGATCACCACGCCCAGCTCCACTTCCCAGTCGGTTTTCTGCGAGCCGCGTGGGATCTCCACCCGATCGTGGGGGCCGACCACCGCGCTGGTCCATTTGTTGAATACCACCGGTTCCTCAGGAATGGCCGCACCGGTCTCCGCCGCGTGATCGGCATAGTTCAGGCCGATGCAGATAAACTTGCCGATGCCGCCGACGCAGGCGCCGAGGCGCGGCTGCCCTTCGACCAGCGGCAGCATGGCGCTGTCCAGCGCACGCAGTTTGGCGAGCGACGCCGGCAATAACGCGGCGCCCCCCACGTCGGCGATATGCTGCGACAGATCGCGCAGGCGGCCTTGCGCATCCAACATGCCGGGGCGCTCTTGCCCGGGTTGCCCGTAACGTAAAAGTTTCATGCCTTCCTCTCTCAAAAATGGCGGCTCAGTTGCTCCAGCCGCCGTCGATGATCTGCACCGTGCCGGTGGTGTATGAACTGGCGTCGGAGGCCAGATACAGCGCCAATTGGGCGATTTCCTCGGTGGTGCCGATGCGCCCGATCGGCTGACGGGCGACGAACGCCTGATACACCTCTTGCTCGCTGCGCCCCTGCTCGCGCGCCTGCTCAGCAATGCGCTGGCGCAGCGACGGCGACTCCACCGTGCCGGGGCAGATGGCGTTGCAGCGGATGCCCTGGGTGACGTAGTCCGCCGCCACCGAGCGCGTCAGGCCGATCACCGCCGCCTTGCTGGCGCTGTAAGCGAAGCGGTTCGGCACCCCTTTCACGCTCGAGGCCACCGAGGACATGTTGATGATCGAGCCTTTGCCGCGCGCCAACATGCCCGGCAGGAAGGCGCGGATCATGCGGAACATCGCGGTGACGTTGAGATTGAGCGCGAACGCCCACTGATCTTCGCTGCAATCGAGGATCGATCCGCTGTGCACCACGCCGGCGCAGTTGAACAGCACGTCGATCGGGCCGATCGCTTCCGCCGCCGCCGCGATGGCGGCCGGATCGGTGACGTTCAGCGTCAGCGCGCGGATCCCGGCGGAGCCCTGCAGGCGCTCGAGGTTGATGTCGCTGGCGATCACTTCGGCACCGGCGGCGGCGAACAGCCTGGCGGTGGTAAAACCGATCCCTTGCCCGGCGGCGGTGATCAGTACGCGTTTCCCGGTTAAATCCATCTTGACTCCTCGGCCTAAAGGTCTAATGGTCAGGCCACTAAAGGCGATTAAAGGTCAGGCCTCTAACATGACAAAAGACGCTTTACGCGTTATCGTTGGGGGAAGAAGTTAATAAAACAGCCTTAAAACCGCATTTTGATTAACCATTTTTTTACACTTGAATAACGATTACTCAAGCGCCTTGTCGCATAATTGTGCGCCAAATCACTGAGCGCCGAATCGTCAAAGGTCAAAAATGCCGATTACCCGACTGGAAAACCCAAGAATTTACAGACAGATAGCTGACCAGCTCAAACGTCTGATCGAAAATAACGAATTTCCGCCGGGCAGCCGCCTGCCCTCGGAGCGCGATCTCGCGCAGCAGTTGCAGGTCAGCCGCGCGTCGGTGCGCGAGGCGCTTATCGCGTTGGAAGTGATCGGCCTGGTGGACGTCAAGGTTGGCAACGGGGTGATCGTGCGCTCGCAAACGCCGCTGGCGCCGTCGCAGGAGCCGGTGATGGCCCAGGCCGGCCGCAACCAGTGGGCGGAGATCGACGACGAACTGAACATCGAGCTGGATTTCAACGCCGAGCTGCCGCCGTTTTCACTGCTGCAAACCCGCCTGCTGATCGAACCGGAGACCGCCGCGCTGGCCGCGCGCCACGCCACCGACGAAGAGCTGGCGGGCATCCGCGCCGCCTATGAGCAGAACTGCCGCGATAACCGCGCCGGTTCCGCCACCCACCCCGGCGATCGGCTGTTCCACATCCGCATCGCCCAGGCCAGCGGCAACCCGGCCTATGCGTTCATCATCGGCCACCTGCTCGGCCACCGCTACGGCAGCATGTTCCGCGTGCTGCAGCGCCACTATACGCCGGACGACATGCCGCACCGTTCCGAACTGGAACACCGGGCGATCCTGGCGGCGATCGAAGCGCGCGACGTGCGCGGCGCCCGCAAGGCGATGAAGGCGCACCTCGACGCAGTGATCGCCATTTTCGCCCGCGCGCAGTAGGCCGCCGGCGGTTAAATAATTTTATCGTCACCGCTCTTTTTTCTACATGCAGCCGGGGCCCGGGCGCATTACACTGGACGGCGGATGAGCCCTTTCCCCGCTGCATTGTTAAATGGATAACAACCGTTGAAGAACTCTGTCTCCGCTTTATTACTGGCGCTGGGCCTGTGCGCCGCGCCGCTGGCCGTGCAGGCCGCGTCCCCGCAGCTGGCTTCGCAAATCGTCGACCAGTATGCCGAACATATTTTCTACAACAGCGGCGCCACCGGCATGGCGCTGGTGGTGATCGACGGCAATCAGGTGGTTAACCGCAGCTTTGGTGATACCAAACCCGGCAACAACCTGCGCCCGCGCCCGGATTCGCTGATCCGCATCGCTTCGATCACCAAGCTGATGACCAGCGAAGTGATGGTGAAAATGGCGGCGGAAGGCCAGGTCAAACTGACCGACCCGCTGCGCAAGTACGCGCCCAAAGGCGCCTATGTGCCGGCTTACAACGCCGGCCAGCCGATCACCCTGCTGAACCTGGCGACGCACACCAGCTCGCTGCCGCGCGAGCAGCCGGGCAAGAAGCCGCCGAAAACGCCGGTGTTCACCTGGCCGACCAAGGCCCAGCGCTGGCAGTGGCTGGCGCATGCCAACGTCACGGTGCCGCCGGGCGCGCGCGCCGCCTACTCCAACCTGGCGTATGACCTGCTGGCCGACGCGCTGTCGCGCGCTGCGGGCAAGCCTTACAACGCGCTGCTGAAAGAGAAAATCACCGCGCCGCTCGGCATGGTCGACACCACGCTGACGCCGAGCCCCGAACAGTGCTCGCGCCTGATGGTGGCGGCGGCCGGCCCGAGCGCCTGCCGCGACACCACCGCCGCGGCCGGCAGCGGCGGCGTCTACTCCACCCCGCGCGACATGCAGCGCTGGATGCAGCAGTTCCTCTCCTCCAGCGCCAGCGGCCCGCGCAAGGCCACCGCCGCCAGCGAGCAAACCATGTACTTCCAGCGTCACGATCTGGTGTCGCTGAAGGGCATGGACGTGCCGGGGCAAGCGGATGCGCTGGGGTTGGGTTGGGTGTATATGGCGCCGAAGGACGGGCTGCCGGGCATCATTCAGAAAACCGGCGGCGGCGGCGGATTCATCACCTACATGGCGATGATCCCGGCGAAAAACGTCGGGGTGTTCGTGGTGGTGACCCGCTCGGAGCTGAGCAAGTTCACCAACATGAGCGATCCGGTCAACCGCCTGGTGGGCGATCTGGCGGCCAACAAGAGTTGAAACGCGGGGCGCAGCAGGCTGCGCCCCAACGCCTCAGGCCGGCACCGCCATCTGGTGGATCACCGAATGGAAATTGCGCTTGAAGTAGATCAGCCCGTTGCCGGCTTCGCTCAGCGCGATCTGCTTGATCTGCACCAGGTACATCTGGTGGGTGCCGATGCTCTGGATCTGCTCGATCTCCCCTTCCAGGCTGGCCAGGGTATTGCGCAGCACCGGCTGCCCCAGCGCGCCGAGCTGCCACTCTTCCAGCCGGAAACGATCTTCCATGCTGACGCCGGTCATGCCGGCGAAGTGGCGCGCCATCAGCTCCTGCTCGTGGTTGAGCACATTGACGCACAGCCTGCGGTTTTCCTGAAACACCGGGTTCATCGCGCTATTGCGGTTGATGCACACCAGCAGCGTCGGCGGCGTATCGGTTACCGAGCACACCGCCGTGGCGGTGATGCCGCAGCGCCCCGCCGGGCCGTCGGTGGTGACGATATTCACCGCCGCCGACAGGCTGGCCATGGCGTCGCGAAAGCGCAGGCGCTGTTCATTTTCCTGAGACATACCCCCTCCTCCTGAATTACTTCAGCAGATTATCCAACTGATTAATATCGTCATTGTTCCGCAGGTGCGGCACCTTCCAGCCGTGCTGATCGTAATCGGCCAGGCACTTGTCGACCATCTGCATCATGCGATCCATGTTGCCGGATCCCTGAGCGTGGCGCAGGCACTGCAGGCGGATCTCATCCTGGCTGCCGGCGTAGTTGATCTCATACAGCTCGTGACGGCCGCCGAATTCGCTGCCGATCGCATCCCACATCAGCTTGAGGATCTTGATGCGCTCGACGTGATCCATACCGTCCGATCCGCGCACGTAGCGCGCCAAATACTTGTCGATCTCCGGGTTGTTCATGTCGCGCACGCTGGACGGCAGGTAGATAAGACCGCTGGTGACGTTCTTCTCGATGATGTGTTTCACCTTGGTGTAGGCCATCGGCGCCATCACGCGGTAGGTTTGCAGCGCGGCGGAATCCGGCAGGTAGGCGCCGTTTTCCCATTTTGTGGCTTCGGCGCACATCGCGTCGCTCAGCGACCAGAACAGGTTGCGCCAGGCCACCACTTCGCCCAGATCCGCCTGCACGCCGCGGAACTCCAGCACGCCGGTGCACGAGAGGCTCTTTTGCAGCAGCGCGGTGATAAAGTCCATCTTCACCGCCAGGCGCACGCAGGCCTGCAGCGGGAACAGCCGGGCGAAACCGCCCTGGGTGCTCCAGCGGCGGCAGCGGTCGAAGTCGCGGTAGATCAGCACGTTTTCCCACGGGATCAGCACATGATCCATGATCAGGATCGCGTCGTTCTCGTCGAAGCGGCTGGTGAGCGGGTAGTCGAACGGCGATCCGGTGGCGCCGGCCACCAGCTCGTAGGAGGCGCGCGAAATCAGCTTCACCCCTTCGGCGTCCATCGGCGCCACGAACATCAGCGCGAAGTCCGGGTTATCGCCCATCACCTGCGCCGAACCGAAGCCGATGAAGTTGTAGTGGGTCAACGCCGAGTTGGTGGCCACCACTTTGGCCCCGCTGACCACGATGCCGGCGTCGGTCTCTTTCTCCACCTGAATGTAGACGTCCTTCACCTCGTTGACCGGCTTGTGGCGGTCGATCGGCGGGTTGACGATGGCGTGGTTGAAATAGAGCCCGGTTTCCTGAATGCGTTTGTACCAGTGGCGCGCGTTGTCGGCGAACTGGCCGTAGAACTCCGGATAAGCGCCCAGGGCGCAGCCGAAGGCCGCCTTGTAGTCCGGCGTACGCCCCATCCAGCCGTAGCTTTGGCGCGACCAGTCGGCGATGGCATCGCGCTGCTGGCGCATCTCTTCCGGGCTGCGGGCGTAGCGGAAGAATTTGTGGGTATAGCCGCCGTTGCCGGTGTCGGTATTCCAGCACAGGCGATCCTGGCTGGCCGGATCGTGCAGCGCGTCGTACAGCTGGCCGACTGACGCCGCCGCGTTGCGGAACGCCGGGTGCGTGGTGACGTCTTTCACGCGCTCGCCGTAAATGTAGATTTCGCGGCTGTCCTGCAAACTTTTCAGGTATTCGGCGCCGGTGAACGGGCGTTTGCTGTCGGCACGAAAGTCTTCTGGTTTCATCGGGTCTTCCTCGTCATCGGCATTTTTCAGGCCGTGCAATCGGCCATTTGTTAAAATAATGTTTTCTTTTGGTTGCTTAATTGAAGCTGCCAAAGCCGGTTTCGAGAAGAGACTTTTGCGGCAATCGCCGGTACTTTTCAGGTCAGTTTGCCGCTTTCGCGGCAAACTGTGATCGCGGTTACGAAAGGGCGTGTTGCGCCGCGCGGTAGGTCGAGGGGGAACAGCCTTCCAGCCGATTGAAAAAACGGGCGAAATAGGCCGGATCCTTGAAGCCGAGGCTGTAGGCGGTTTCATGCACCGTACAGGCGCTGAACAGCAGCATGCGCTTGGCCTCGCGCAGCAGCCGATCGAAGATCAGCCGCTTGGGCGGCCGGTTGGCGAAGCGCCGGCACAGGTCGTTGAGCCGCGATTCGGTCACCCCCAGCGCCTGCGCATACTCCGGCACCGGCAGGTGCTCGCGAAAACGCTCGTCCACCATCTTGTTGAAGCGCTGGAACAGCTGCAGTTCGCCGCGCACGCCGCTGTTGGCGCTGTCTTCCAGCGCGGTGTTGCGCAGCAGCAGCGTGAACACCGCCTGCGCCAGCAGCGCCAGCGTCTGTTCGCGCCCGGCCAGGCTCTGCCCGAACTCACGGCGGATCAGTGCCCAGTAGTGGCTGAGCGCCGTCAGCTCCTGCGGCGCGTCGGCCAGCGACAGGCAGATGCCCGGCATGTCCAGCGCCAGGTTGCTGCCGGGATACAGGCGCTCCAGCAGCGGCCAAATCAGCTCCTGGCGCACCGTCAGCACGTGGCCGTCGCTGTCCGGTTCGGTGAAGAACGCATGCGGCACCGACGGCGGCGTGAGGATGAACAGCGGCGCCTGCACCGAATAGTGCTGATCGTCGAGCTGCAGCTCTATCTTGCCGGTCTCCAGGAAATGCACCTGGAAGAAGCAGTCGTGCCAGTGCACCTGCATGTCGCGGCCGAAGAACGCCGCCAGCCCGGCGAAGGTTTCGTAGTGCACCTCGTCGGCGGCGTAGCGCGCGTCATACTCTTTGCAAATATCGATGTTGGCGATAAAACCGGTACTTTTCCGCACCCCATTACCTCCTGCAATCATGCCCACTTGCGTATCAAGGCGTCGCTCTCGGGCGCGAATCCTTCATCGGGATGCGCCACACCAGCACGGCGCCGACGATCAACAGCGCCGAGACAAAATACAGCCCGGAGTTGAAGCTACCGGTCATGTCTTTAAACCAACCGATCAACAGCGGGCTGAGCGCCGATCCGATGTTGCCGGTGGCGTTGATCACCGCGATCCCCACCGCCCGCGCTTCCAGACTGATCGACTGATCCGGCGTGGTCCAAAAGATCGCCATGGCGGTAAAGGAGCCGACCGAGGCCATCACGATCCCGAGCAATTGGATCAGGCTGTGATCGGTGGCGGACGCCAGCAGCCAGCCGGCGGCGGCGAACAGGTACGGTAGCGCGGTGTGATGCTTGCGCTCCTGCAGCCTGTCGGATCGTTTACTCCACCACACCATGCCGGCGATGGTGCAGATCTGCGGGATCGCCGCCAAAATGCCGATCATCACGTTGCTGCTGCCCTGGTTAAAGCTTTGCAGGATCTGCGGCGTCCAGATGTTGATCGCGCTCAGGGTGTTGGTCAGGCAGAAATAGGCCAGCGTATACATCAGCACGATCGGCGTGAAAATCTCGCGCCACAGGCTGCGCTGTTGCAGCGCGCGGTGGCTGCTCGGCCCGTTGGGCTGCACCAGCTGCAGCTTGTCGGCCTCCATCATCGCCTGCAGGCTGGCTTTCTCCTCGTCGGTCAGCCACTTGGCCTTGGCCGGCGTATCGTCGAGGTAGAACCAGACCCCCACGCCCAGCAGCACCGACGGAATGCCTTCCAGCAGGAACAGCCACTGCCAGCCCTTCAGGTTCATCACCCCGTCCAGCGCCAGGATATAACCGGAGACCAGCGAGCCGATCGCCATGGTCACCGGCATGGCGATCATGAACAGCGCGTTGGCGCGGGCGCGGTAGAACGCCGGGAACCAGTAGGTGAGGTACACCAGAATGCCCGGCAGGAAACCGGCCTCGGTGATGCCGACGATCATGCGCAGCACGTACAGGCTGGTCGGCCCGGTGGCGAACAGGGTGCAGGTGGAGGCGATGCCCCACAGCACCATGATGGTGGCGATCCAGCGCCGCGCGCCCACCCGGCTCAGCATCATGTTGCTCGGAATGCCGAAGATCACGTAGGTGACATAGAACAACGTCGCCGCCAGCCCGAACATGGTCGAGCTGAGGCCGAGATCTTTGCCCATCGTCAGCCCGGCGAAGCCGATGTTGATGCGATCGAGGAAAGAGAAAACAAACAACACGAACAGGAAAATGATCAGGCGCCGAAACAACTTTTTAATCACCGATTGCTCGGCGGCGGTTAACGCTTTATGTTGCTGCGCCGGGTTGGCCGGCGGCAGCGAATCGACGTGGTTCATGGTTCAGTAGACTCCCGATGAAGGCGCCTGCGCCCCGCCCCGTTTGAATTCGTCCGCCAGGGCTTCCGCCGCCCGCGCCAGCAGGGTGGTGTCCACCCCCACCGCAACGAACAGCGCGCCGGCCTCCAGATAGCGCTGCGCCAGTGCCTTGTTGGCCATCAAAATGCCCGGCGCCTTGCCGGCGGCACGGATGCGCGCGATGGCGTCGTCGATGGTGCGCTGCACCTCCGGGTGCTGCGGATTACCGGCAAAGCCCATGTCGGCGCTGAGATCCGCCGGGCCGATAAACACGCCGTCTACCCCTTCCACCTGCAAAATGGCGTCGAGGTTTTTCACCGCTTCGCGGGTTTCAATCTGCACCAGCACGCACATCTGCTCATCGGCCTGCTGCAGGTAATCGGGCACCCGATTCCAGCGCGAAGCGCGCGCCAGGGCGCTGCCGACGCCGCGCACGCCCTGCGGCGGATAGCGCGTGGCGCGCACCGCGTCGCGCGCCTGTTCGGCGTTTTGAATCATCGGGATAAGCAGGGTTTGCGCGCCGACGTCCAGCAGCTGCTTGATGATCACCGCGTCGTTCCACGGTGGCCGCACCACCGGCTGGCTCGGGTAAGGCGCGACCGCCTGCAGTTGCCCCAGCACCGTTTGCACGTTGTTGGGCGCATGTTCGCCGTCGATCAGCAGCCAGTCGAAACCGGCGCCGGCCAGCAGCTCGGCGCTGTAGCTGCTGCACAGGCCGAGCCACAGCCCGATCTGCGGGCGTTTTTCCTGCAGCGCACGCTTGAAGTGGTTGGTTAACATCGCATTCTCCCTGACAAGCGGGCGTAGCGCATGGCCCCCGCCCGGTTTATTGCGGCTCGGTTCGCCGAGCCTGCTTATTAGACGAAGCGGCAGCTGATACAGCCCATCGGGCCGTAGTCGACGTGGAAGGTATCACCGCGCCGCGCCGGCACTGGCCGGGTGAAAGAGCCGCCGAGGATCACCTGCCCCGCCTCCAGCTCCACCTCATACGGCGCCAGCTTGTTGGCCAACCAGGCCACGCCGTTGGCCGGGTGGTTGAGCACCGCCGCCGCCACGCCGGACTCTTCAATCACGCCGTTGCGGTACAGCAGCGCGGAGATCCAGCGCAGATCCAGCGCATCCGGCTTAATCGGCCGCCCGCCCATCACCACACCGGCGTTGGCGGCGTTGTCGGAGATGGTGTCGAACACCTTGCGCGGCCGCTGAGTCTCGGGATCGACGTTGTGGCTGCGCGCGTCGATAATCTCCAGCGCCGGAATGACGTAGTCGGTGGCGTTGTAAACGTCGAACAGCGTGCAGTTCGGCCCGCGCAGCGGCTTGGCCAGCACGAACGCCAGCTCCACCTCCACCCGCGGCACGATAAAGCGATCGATCGGAATGTCGCTGCCGTCGTTGAAGAACATGTCGTCCAGCAGCGCGCCGTAATCCGGCTCGGTGATCTGCGAACTGACCTGCATGGCGCGCGAGGTCAGGCCGATCTTGTGGCCTTTGAGCGTGCGCCCCTCGGCGATCTTCAGCTCCACCCACTGCCGCTGAATGGCATAGGCGTCTTCGATGGTGATCTCAGGATGATCGAGCGACAGCGCGCGGATCTGTTCACGACTCTTTTCCGCCTGATGCAGGCGCTGCACGGCGCGGTTAACCTGCTCTTTATCCAGCATTTACGACCCCTTATTCACGCCTTGTTGAACAGCGCGTGGACATTGTTCTGTTTGTAATTCAGCACCGGATCCAGCTCTTCCATGGTGAAAGAGAGCGCCAGGTAACGCTGCGCCATCAGCGCGGCGAAGTGTTCCTTGATCAGCGCAAACAGCATCTCGCCCACCTGCTGCCGGCTTTCCAGACTGCGGCCGTGGCCGATCTTCAGCGTCATGTGCACGAAGGCGTAGTCCTGCTTGCCGTCGGCCATCTGCCAGGTATCGAGCCAGATGGCGCGGCTGCGCACGCCGGCCAGCGGAAAGATGCCGGTCGCCGCCAGCGCCTCGTTGACCTTGGCGAACAGGGTGGGCAAATCCGCCTCGCGGCGGATGTTGTCGGTACATTCAGCGTAAAAATGGGGCATTCACACACCTCAGGCTTCAGCGGGCAAAGGGAACACGGCGTTAACCTGCCCGGTGCCGGAACTGGCGAACAGCGGGGTGATGAACTCCACCTTGCCGTCGTACTTGTCCCAACCGAGCAGGCCCAGCAGCATCACGGTGTCGTGCATGTTGCCTTCGCCGTAGCAGTAATCGGCATACTCCGGCAGCATTTCGCAGAACTCGCGAAAGCGCCCCTCTTCCCACAGCTTGACCACCCGTTCGTCCATTTGCTGATCGAACTGGCGGGTGTAGCTGTTCATGCCCTCTTCGGCGCGCTGATCGTCGATGAAGCGGTGCGACAGCGAACCGCTGGCCAGCACCGCCACGGTGCCGTCGTATTTCTCGATGGCGCTTTTCAGCGCCTCGCCCAGCCGGCGGCTGTCGGCAAAGTCATGCACGGTGCAAAACGCCGAAATCGATACCACCTTGAAATGCTTGTCGGCGTTCATGTAGCGCATCGGCACCAGCGTGCCGTATTCCAGCTTCAGGCTCGGGATGTCGTGCGCCTTGGCGCGCACGCCAAGCTTGCACGCCTCATCGGCGATCAACTGCCCCAGCGCCGGGTTGCCGTCGTAGTCGTAGGTCATGTCGCGGATGAAGTGCGGCAGCTCATTGCTGGTGTACACGCCGGAGAAATGCGCGCTGCAGTTAATGTGATAGGCGCTGTTCACCAGCCAGTGGGTGTCGAACACCACGATGGTGTCGACGCCCATCTCGCGGCAACGCGCGCCGATCTCTTTATGGCCGTCGATGGCCGCCTGCCGGCAGCCAAAGTTTTTCCCAGGGATTTCCGACAGATACATCGATGGAACATGTGTAATCTTGGCGGCTAACGCTAACTTACCCATAAGTCCTCACATGAAACAAAAATGATTCCGTGAACGATGCCGGGGCCTGACTAAACGCCCCAACGCGGGATCGGGTGATCACCCATGGAAATGCACACGTTCTTCATTTCGGCGAACACTTCGAAGCTGTATTCGCCGCCTTCGCGGCCGGTGCCGGAGGCTTTCACGCCGCCGAACGGCTGGCGCAGATCGCGTACGTTTTGGGTGTTGACGAAAACCATGCCCGCTTCAATGCCGCGGGCCAGGCGCAGAACCTTGCTCACATCCTGCGTCCAGATGTACGACGCCAGGCCGTACTCCACGTCGTTGGCCATGCGCAGGCCGTCTTCTTCTGATTTGAACGGCAACAGGCAGGCCACCGGCCCGAAGATCTCCTCCTGCGCCACGCGCATCCGGTTGTCGACATCCGCCAGCACCGTCGGGCGCAGGAAGTTGCCGTGGCTCAAGCCGGCCGGTTTGTCCGGGCCGCCGGCCAGCAGGGTCGCCCCTTCTTCCACCCCGAGGCGGATATAGCCGGAGACTTTTTCCCAGTGCTGCGGGCTGATCAGCGCCCCCACCTGGGTGTTGGGATCTTGCGGATCGCCCACGCGCAGGCGGTTGGCGCGCTCGGCAAAGCGTTTGACGAATTCCGGGTAGATGCTCTCCTGAATGAAGATGCGCGAACCGGCGGTGCAGCGTTCGCCGTTGATCGAGAAGATGGTGAACAGCGCGGCGTCGAGCGCCCGCTCGATGTCGGCGTCTTCAAAGATCAGCACCGGCGACTTGCCGCCCAGTTCCATGGAGAATTTCTTCAGCCCGGCGCTTTCGATGATGCGGCGGCCGGTGGCGGTGCCGCCGGTGAAGGAGACCGCGCGCACGTCTTTATGGCGCACCAGCGCGTCGCCGGCGGTGGCGCCGTAGCCCTGCACCACGTTCAGCACCCCGGCCGGAATGCCGGCTTCCAGCGCCAGCTCGCCCAGACGATCGGCGGTCAGCGGCGACAGTTCGGACATCTTCAGCACCGCGGTGTTGCCCAGCGCCAGGCAAGGCGCGGTTTTCCAGGTGGCGGTCATGAACGGCACGTTCCACGGCGACACCAGCGCGCATACCCCCACCGGCTGTACCAGCGTGTAGTTGAGCATCTTGTCGTCCACCGGGTAGGTCTTGCCGTTCATCTGCTGGCACACCTCGGCGAAAAACTCGAAGTTGTGCGAAGCGCGCGGGATCAGCACGTTTTTGGTCTGGTGGATCGGCAGGCCGGTGTCGGCGGTTTCCAGTTCGGCGATCTGCGGCACGTTCTGGTCGATCAGCTCGCCCAGGCGGCGCATCAGGCGCGCGCGCTCTTTCATCGGCGTGTTGGCCCATTTGGGGAATGCCTCTTTCGCTGCCGCCACCGCCTGGTCTATCTCCCGTTGGCCGCCGGAGGCCACCTCCGCCAGCACCTCGCCGTTCGCCGGGTTGGTGGTGGTGAAGTACTCTTTGCTGGCGACGTTCTTGCCGTTGATCCAGTGGTTGATGGTTTTCATCGCAGGCTCTCCTCGTAATCTTTTTCACTGATAATGTGGTTAACCAAGCGGCCGATGCCCTCGATCTCCACCACCACTTCGTCGCCCGGCTGCACGTCGGCCAGCCCTTTCGGCGTGCCGGTGGCGATCATGTCGCCCGGCTGCAGCGTCATGAATTCGCTCAGGTAGGCAATCAGGAACGGAATGTCGAAAATCATGTCGGCAGTGCTGCCGCGCTGGCGCAGTTCGCCGTTGACGTAGGTGCTGAGCGCCAGCCGGTGCGGATCGGCGACGTCATCGCGATCGACGATATACGGCCCAATCGGCGTCAGGGTGTCGCGGCTCTTCACCCGCAGATTCGGCCGGTAATAATTCTCCAGGTAATCGCGGATGGCGTAGTCGTTGCACAGGGTGTAGCCCGCCACATACTCCATGGCGTCCTCGCGGCTGACGTGGCGCGCGGTCTTGCCGATCACCGCCACCAGCTCGGCTTCGTAGTGCATGTACTCCACGCCGGCCGGGCGCACCGACACCTGGCGGTGGCCGGTCAGGGTGTTCGGCGCCTTGAGGAACACCAGCGGTTCTTCCGGCGCCTTGAATTCCAGCTCGCTGGCGTGGTCGGCATAGTTCAGCCCCAGGGCGAACACCGTGCCCTGCGCCGGCGGCAGCCATTCCACTTCGCGCTCCTGCAGCACCTCGCCGTTCGGCAGCGTGACACGCAGTTGGTCGTCCACCTGCACGTTGAAGACCTGGCCATGATGGCGAATACGGGCATGTTTCATGATGCGGCTCCTGCCTGGGTGACACGGTTGGTCAACGTGGGCAGGCCGGCGGCGCGCACCGTCACCTCATCCCCCGGTTTGATCTCCACCCGCTGGTACGGGGTGCCGATCAGCACCGCATCGCCCGGTTGCAGGGTGATGAAGTCGCTGATGGCGGCGATCAGCTCCGGCACCGAGCGCACCAGATCGGCGGTGGACCAGCGATCCTGCTCCACGCCGTTGACTTCGGTGACGATCTCCAGCCGATCGGCATTCGCCAGCTGGCCGATCTCCCCCAGCGGGCAGAACCCGTCGCGGCATTTGGCCTTGATCGCCGGGCGGTAGAAGCTGCTTTCCGGCAGGCTGACGTCGTTGGCCAGCGCGTAACCGGCCAGATAACGGCTCACCTGCGCCGCCGGCACCTTGCGTGCGGTATCGCCGATGATCACCGCCAGCGTGCCGCCGCTGTGCACGGTTTCACCGGCCGGAAACGGGATCGCCCCGCCGTTGGCGAGGTGGGTGTTGCGCGGTTTGATAAACCAGACCGGGGTTTTGGGCGGGGTCTGATACGGCGGCTGGTGAAACGCCTGATCCCAGGCGTCCAGTTGGCTGCGGTGATTCAGCGCAACGGAAAATACGGTGCCTTTCATGCGAACTCCTCCAATGGCAAAACATGACAACCGGCATTCATTAATATATTAATGATTAGTTTTATACGCTGTGCAGCTTTTACGCAACGCGCTTGGAGTGATTTGTGATCGTTATAACAAAATATTCACAAACAATGAACATTAGCGTGATTATTCAACGTATTAACCATTTTTATCGCCATTTTTCGCTGCACCCCGCATTTTTGCTTTATCCCTACGGGTAACTTTGGCTACTATTAAGTTATTAACAAAATCGGGCTTTGCGGGGCAGGCGCCCCCATTAACGAGCGCCGTAACAACGAACACCTTGATAGCTAAGGCCAAACTTATGCATGAATCGTTAACCATCGCCCTGCTGCAGGCGCGTGAAACCGCCATGGGGTTCTTCCGCCCGATCCTGAAAAGCCACAATTTGACCGAACAGCAGTGGCGCATCATCCGCGTGCTGGCCAACAGCCGCTCGATCGAATTCCACGAGCTGGCGGCGGAAACCTGCATTCTGCGCCCCAGCCTGACCGGCATTCTGTCGCGCATGGAGCGTGACAAGCTGATCTTTCGCCTCAAGCCGGTCAACGATCAGCGCAAGCTGTACGTGTCGCTGACCCAGCAGGGCCAGGATCTGTATGAAGTGGCGCGCCACCAGGTGGAACAGGGCTACGCCGAGATTGAAGCCGCTTTCTCGCGGCAGAAAATGGACCAGTTGATGACGCTGCTGGACGAGCTGATCACGCTGGGCAACAGCCTGCCCGCCAACGTCACCGCGCATCCTGCCAAGCAGTGAGGCCGCTGGCCGAGATATTCCATTGACAACTGACTTTGCGGCTAACCTGTACCCAAGAAAAAGCCCGAACTCGTCGGGCTTAGAGGGATAAATTGCCGCTACATTTTGAACGGCGGGACGGCCGCAGGCTTACCGTAGAGTTGCCTTTGCACTGTAGTCAGCAATTCACTTAACGCAGTCTCAAGATATTGCATAAACAGCGGCTGATTGATGGTGCGCTCATAAACTTCAACGGGCAGGAATCGCCTCATTTCAGCATTAAATTCCCGGCTTGTGACAACGGCATGTAAAGTTTCGATTCGAGCCTGCAGCAACGCTTCAAATTTGCGATCCAGGCCGTAATCGATCAGCTTTTTCGCCACCAAATCAGCATCGACATCCGCATTTTGCTGCTTTAACCAGGCTAGATCCCAAACATCCCGATAGCGGATGCGGCGCGTAGTCGCAGGCAGGGAAACGAGTTTGTCAGCCATAATTTCATTCAGCGTCTCAACCTGGACAATCAAATCAGAATATCCGTCCGGCAACTGAGAATAATTCCTTATCAGCATCCGCGGTTCGCTCGTATAGGCTGGAATATTGGCAATCTCGATTTTGATGCGTTGCTTCGGTAATTCTTTACGCTCCGGGAACGTCGTCACCGACATTTGCCATTTGTCCACGGTAACATCAACGTAGTCGGGCTCCCGTCTCAGTTCCGCAGGCTCTTTAACCGTCACCTCCAGACCATACCGACTGCCAACATAGCGCTCAATGCACGTTTTGATTTCCTTCATGTTTGCAGAGCAAAAAAGACGGCCTCCCGCAAAGTCCAAGTCCTCACTGAAACGGTTAGACCCGTAGCACAGGCGCAGCGACGTGCCCCCCTGAAATATCAGAGACTTTAACAATCCTGCATTCGAGAGTGCGTACAAAATGTCATAATGCAACAGTTCCTTTTCCACCACGGGCCTGACGGACGCCAGATTATCTGACCCGACGATGTCATCGACCAGCTGATTAAAATCGACGAAATCAGACATCAGCGAGCTCTCCCTGTTGAATGAGATGCGTATTTCTCCCTACCCGGAACAGATCTTTTATCGCCGTTTCTTTCGTTGCAATGCGCAATGGGCCCCGACCTTCAAGGCTTCCACGTAGAATATCGATAGGTTTCTTGCTGGTATGGGTAATCTCGATAACTCCCCATGGGGTGATGAATTCACCAGAACGGCCGGTAGACATGATGGTTAGCCTATCGATAGGAATTTGTGACATGACGCCATACTGAGATAAAGCAGATTCCAGGCTGATGTAGTTGTATTCTCCCCGCCGAAGATTGATCGCGATGCTCTCCAAAGGGTACCCCCCCAGAGAAGCCCGAGCGTTCGCATAAACCCCCTTCGCCACCCGTTTAAGGATACCGGCGGCCACTAAGCGATCGACTGATTTTTGTAATGTTTTTGGTGATTCGGCAGGGAAAAGGGTGGCGAGATCTTGAGTAAGAAAAATGTGCTTTCCCAACCTGCTGAATTTATCCAGCGTATTGATGGCTGTCATTTTATCCACGGCATCATTCCTACTAATACCCCCTTATTTGGGGTGATTATGTATAGATGGATACGATAACAACGATATCTCAACAAATAAACCCCTTATAAGGGGTTTATTTGTTGAGCATAGAAACGCGTCTGAATCAGACTTGAGAGCTCGTTTCCGGCAGCAGCGCGCCGCCGTCCACCACCAGCGTCTGGCCGGTGATGTAGGCCGCCGCCGGCGAGGCGAGAAACACCATCGCCGCGGCGATGTCTTCCGGTTCCCCCAGCCGCCCGAGCGGCACCGAGGCGGCGATCGCCTGATTCACCTGCGCGTCGCCCAGGTTGGCCATCGCCGGCGTGCGGATCATCCCCGGCTCCACGCCGTTGACGCGAATGTTCTCCGCCGCCAGCTCCAGCGCCGCCGCGCGAATAAAGCCGTTCACCCCAGCCTTGGAGGCGGCGTAGTGCGCCAGCCCCGGGTAGGCCACCCGTGGGCCGGTCACCGATGAGGTCACCAGAATGCAGCCGCCGCCCCGGCGGCGCATCCACGGCAGCGCCGCCTGCGCCAGAAAGAACGGCGCCATCAGATTGACGCTCAGCGTGCGTTGCAGCAGGGCCGCGTCGATAGCGGCGAACGGCGTCAGCGGAAAGTAAGCGGCGTTGTGGATCACCACGTCCAGCCGTTGATGCCACTCACCTACCGCCGTCACCCCCTCGGCGATCTGCCCCGGATCGGCCAGATCGCAAGCCAGCGCCCGCACGCTCAGCCCTTCGTCCCGCAGCGCCTGCGCCGCCGCCTGCGCCTGCGGCAGCTGCACGTCCACGATCGTCACCTCGGCGCCCAGCCGGGCAAAGGCGCTGACGATCGCCAGCCCAATGCCCTGAGCGCCGCCGGTCACCAGCACCGCCTGCCCCGCGAAGGCGTCGGCCGCATAGGTTGCGCTCATCGCCCTATCCTCGCGGGTGGCGCGTGGTGTTCAGCACCTGCGCATGGGCGCCGACCGCAAAGTTGCTCAGCGCGCTGAAATCGCTGCCCTGATAACCGAGGATCTTGCCGTCGGTGCGCATACCCTGCAGATCGATCATCACCACGCCCAGCGTCGGGATGATCTTCTCGCGCCAGACGAACAGATAAAGCTGCTCCGCCACCTTCACGTAGTGGCAGCGATCGACGTCCGCCAGCCCTTTCTCCACCCCGTCCAGACACTGCCAGGCGTAGAAGTTATCGTTCAGGTAGATGTGCTCGTACCGTTCGGTCGGGCTGTAGGTGTACATGTTGCGCATGCCGATCAGCTCATCGGTAAAGCCCGGTGGCGCCACGTCGGCGTCGTCCAGCGTGCCGAAGCGGAATTCGGCTTCGACCGCGGTCAGCGGCAGCCCCTGCTCCACCCGGCTGAAGGCGTCGAGCCGCGCCTGCGCTTCGTCCGGCAGCTGGCCGTATACCGCAGTGAAGTTGCCCTGATTGCGGTCGCATACCAGCGTAATGCTGGCGTTGGCGCGGGCAGGATCGAGAAAATCGATGAACAGCACGCCGGGGCGAATGCTGGTGGCGCGATAGGCGACGCCGCGCCGTTCGCCCCACTCCAGCGTCTGTTCGTCGGTAAACCGGCAACGCTGCGTCGCGCCGTCGCGAAAACGCAGCGTCAGCGTGGTGCCCGCCAGCCCGTGCTGGCGTTCCAGCGTATTGCTGTGCGGCGCAAAGCCTTCCGCCAGCGCGCCAACCTGAATGAATACCGCTTCTGAACTCATGGAAATGCTCCTTACAGGGAAGTGAAAGCCAGGGTCGGCACATCGACGATGGTGGAGCCGCCGTCGGCCACCAGCGCCGCGCCGGTAATGATTGAAGCCTCGCTGGAACACAGGAAACGGCAGACGCGGGCGATCTC
This sequence comes from Serratia nevei, assembly GCF_024160145.1. GTDB lineage: Bacteria > Pseudomonadota > Gammaproteobacteria > Enterobacterales > Enterobacteriaceae > Serratia > Serratia nevei_A. Next base: position 129,783 of record NZ_JAMYWQ010000008.1, on the reverse strand, counting down.
CTCGGCGCTGGCCGGGCGGCGCAGCGGCACGTCGCGGCAGACCATCTGGTAAGCCTGCTCCAGCGAAATCTGATGGGCGTCCATCAGCAGCTGCATCTCTTCGTCCGCCATCGGCGTGGTCACCCAGCCCGGGCACACCGCGTTGGCGCGCACGCCCAGCGGGCCATAGTCGCGGGCGATGGAGCGCATCAGCCCGATCAGCGCGTGCTTGGCGGTGACGTAGCCGCAGACCTCCGGCCCGGCGGCCAGCGAGGCTATCGAGGCCACGAACAGCAGGTTGCCGCCGCTTTTAATCAGCTCCGGCAGGCAGGCGCGCGCGCTGGCGAAAGCGCTGTTGAGGTTGCTGTCCAGCGCCCCTTGCCACTGCGCGTCGGTCATCTCGGTAATGCGCTTGAAGCCCATGCCGCCGGCGCTGCCGATCAGGCAGTCGATGCGCCCGGCTTCGCGCAGAATGGCCGGCAGCAGCGCGTGGTTCCAGCTCTCGCCGCTGGCGGCATCGCCCACCAGCGCCTGCGCGCCGATCTCTTGCGCCAGCGCCGCCAGCGGTGCCGGGCGGCGGCCGATGATGAACACCCGATCGCCCTGCGCCGCCAGCAGACGGGCGCAGGCGGCGCCGACGCCGGTGCCGCCGCCGGTAATCACAACCACTCTATTCATGATTCAGCTTCTCCATCAGTTGGCCGATCATCAGCAGGCTGCTCAACAGCAGCCGCCGCTGTTCGGCATCCAGCCGCAGGTAGCGGCGGCCGGCCGGCAAACGGCTGACCACCTCCGATGCGGCGAAATGCTCGATATCCACCTGCCAACGCCCGTCGTTCACCGTCAGCCGCACGCGGCGAAAATCCAGCTGCGCCAGCGTCTCGCCGATCTGCGGGTAGCGCTGCAGGCCGTCCAGCACCCGTTGCGCGGCCGCATGGCGCTGGCGCAGCAGATAACGCACCCCGCGCCGCCGCAGCCAGCCACCGGTCACCACGTCCAGCGTCAGCGGAAGCTGCATCGCGCACGGGCCCTGCAACCGAAAGCGGTGGCTGACGATATGCGCCATAAACAGCCCCTGCACCTGTTCGCTGACCTCGATCTGCGGCCCCTGCGGCAGCGTCAGCCGCAGCAGGCCCGGCGCCAGGCGTTCGCACGCGTAGGGTTCCAGGTTGCGCGCCAGACGATCCAGCGCGGCGCCCGGCCGATAGCCCGACGGCGCTCGCCGCCAGGCGCGATTAAGTGAGGGAAGTAAGCCGATCAAACTGCGCCTCCTCGTTTTCACCCTTGGCGAACGCGTTCTCCAGCACCTGCTCGACCGGCACCGGCTTGAACGGATTCACTTTCTGCACGCACAGCGTCCAGAACAGCGCATAGGCGGCGGTCAGGCCGATCATCCAGCCGAAGGGAATGTAGATATCGCTCGGGTTCATTCCCGGCGGCGTGATGTAAACGATGGCCAGCACGATGCCAACGCTGGAAACGATCTGCGGCAGCGGGAACCACGGCGATTTATAGGCGCGCGGCAGATCGGGGCGGCGTACGCGCAGGATCACCACCGAGCAGGTCACCAGCAGGTAGGCCACGCCCCAGGCGCACACCGCCGCCAGCACCAGCGGAATGATCCTGTCGAGGTTGCCCTGGATGGCGAAGGCGTGTACGCAGGGGATCAGTACCGCCACCAGAATGCCGACCACCGGCGTCTTAAAGCGTGGGTGCAGATAAGCGAACATGCGCGGCAGCGCGCCGTCCAGCGCCATGCCGTACAGAATGCGCGGCACCGCCGCCATCAGCGTGTTGATGGTCGCGGCGCCCGCCAGCAGCAGGCCGACGCCCAGCCAGTATTTGCCGAACTGGCCCATCACCTGGCCGGCGAACGCCGGGATGGCCATCGGCGTTTCCAGCAGGCGCGTGCCGCTGGCGGCGTCGATCACCACGTTTTCCACCTGGTGGCTGAGCGCCGCGCCGTACAGCGCCATGCACACCGCCACGCCGCACAGCCCCAGCGCCATCGCGCGCGGGATCACCCGATCGCAGCGTTTGATCTCCGGCGCCATCGGCGTCACCAGCTCACAGCCGACGAACATGAACATCGCCATGCCGATCAGGCTGAACACCGCGAACGGATCGTTCAGGCTCAGCGTGCTGCCGAACCAGCCCTCGAGCGGCACCGCATGCGGCGACAGCAGCCCGACGATGCCGAAAATCACCAGCGTGCTCCACATGGCGAAGGTCAGCACGATCTCCGCCTTGCCGAAGGCCTCGATGCCGAACGCGTTGAGCAGGCCGAACACGATTACCAGCCCGACGCCGACCATCCAGGAGGCGTTGTGGCTTTCCATCAGGGTGTTGAGGTGCTCGAAGTTCACCAGCGCCATGATGCCGGAGAGAATGGTCTCGGCGGTGCCGGCGAAGATGTGCACGATCAGGTAGGCCGACAGCGCGCCGGTGATGGCGAAAAAGCGTCCCATGCCGCAGGAAATGTAGTCGTAAACCGAACCTGAGGTCGGCAGCAGCGCCGCCGCTTCGGAGAAGGTGGTGAGCTGCGCCTGCATCATGATGAAGGCGATCAGCATCGCCAGCGCGAAGGTGTCGCCGCCGATGCCGAAGCCGCTGGTGACCGTCAGGATCACCGGGCTGGCCATGATCACCCCGACCGAACTGGCCAGGGTGGTGGGAAAGCCGACCTTGCCTCGAGCCAGGTGGGCGTGCAACCGCGACGACAGGTTCATGGTTATTTCCTCTTATAGTTTTGGCCTGATGCATGCAGGTGCTTGCAGGTTTTTCACCGCCAGCGACGGTAATCTCACTATAGAGAGGAAAGGAAAATGCTGACTATCGTCCTTAAGGACGAGACGCTTTCAACCTGCGGCCGCGCTCACGGCGGCGCGCCACTGCATCGCCCCCTGCGGGCTGCGCGGGTAGGCGCGCAGCGGCGCCAGCAGCGCGGAAAAGAAGGCGTAATAGCCGGCGCACAGCCGGTTGTAGCGATCTTCGCCCACATGCGCCGGGCAGCCGCCCTGGCAGACGCTTTTCACGCTGCAGCGTTGGCACTCGCGGCGCAGGCTCTTGTTTTTACCGAACGGCATCTCCGCCGCCCTTGCCGCCAGCGTGGCGAGCGGCGTGTGGCGATCGGCATGGCCGAGCAGGTGCTGCGCGTTGATCAGATGATCGCAGGCGTAAAGCCGCCCGTCCGGCTCCATCACCAGATTGCCGCCGCAGCGTTCGGCGTGCACGCAGCTGGGGCTGACGTGGGTGAAATACTGCGCGTAGACCTGCTCGATGTTCATCACGAAGACCTGGCCGACGTGCCCGCGGCTGCGCCAGCGGCGGTATACCGCCAGCATGAAGCGCCCCCAGTTGGCGGCGCTCAGCCCATAGCCGGCAGTGGGCGCGTCCCCTTCCAGCATCAGCGGCTGGAACTGCAAATAGCGCGCCCCGATCGCCACCGCATGATCGTAGATCGCCTCGGCGCGATCCGCGACGCCGTCGTGCACCACCATCAGCAGGTTGAAGTCGATCTGATAGCGCTGCAACAGCGCAATGCCGCGCAGCGCCGCGTCATAGCTGGCGCCGCCGCGCTTGTCCGGCCGGTGGGCGTCCTGCACCTCGCGGTCGCCGTCCAGGCTGACGCCGAGGATAAAGTGATGCTGCCGGAACAGCCGGCACCAGGCGTCGTTCAGCAGGGTACCGTTGGTCTGCAGGCTGTTGCTGATGCGCACGCCCGGCGGCGCGTAGCGGCGTTGCAACGCCAGCGCCCGCTTGTAAAAACCGATCCCCGCCAGCAGCGGCTCCCCCCCCTGCCAGACGAAGTTGATCTCGCGGCTGTAACGCGGCTGGGCGGCGATGTAGCCGCGGATAAATTCCGCCAGCAGGTCATCGTCCATCTTGCGCGTCCGCTCTTGCTGGCGCTGCGGGTAGTAGCAGTAGCGGCAGCCCAGGTTGCAGCCGGCGCCGATCGGCTTCACCAGCAAATGAAAAGGCGCCGCCGCGCGCGGTTCGCTCTCCACCGGGATCTGCTGCGCACGCAGCTGGGCCAGGTTCACGGCGCCGCCTGCGGCAACGGTTTGTGGGTCAGCGGATCCAGGCCGATGTAGTCGCCGGTGCTGGCGTCGACGCCGAGGTAGTCGATCGCTGCGCCTTTGGCTTCAATGACCATGCCCTGCTGCGCAAAGCGGCGATACGCCTCGCTCAGCCGTTTGACTCGCTCCGGGTTGGCGGCGGCCAGATCGCGCGTCTCCAGCGGATCGTCATGCAGGTTGAACAGCCCCCACGGCGCCATCTGCGCCGTCGGCCCGGTCTTCACCAACCGCCGCAGCTTCCAGACGCCCTCCACGTAGGCGGCCTGGTTATGCAGCTCCACGCCGTAGGTCGCGCGCGGCACGCCGTCGGCCTCGCCGCTGAAATAGCGCTTGAAGCTGACGCCGACCATCGGCAGCGTTGGTTTCGCCTTCAGCGGTTTGTTGGCGTCGATGCCGGCATAGTCATACAGCGTCGGCGCGATGTCATACACCGCCATCGGCGTGCGGTCGATGCCGCCGCGCCCCTTCAGCCGCGGCGCGGAGATGATGAAATCGGTATTGATGCCGCCCTGCGCGCTGGTGGTTTTATGGTAGTTGGCGTATGGCGCGTTGCTGACGTTGGCCCAGTGCGGCCCGTAGGAAATGAAAGATCCCTTGCGGCCGAGATTGGCGTAGCTGTTGTCGAACTGCCGCCAATACTCCGGCTTCGAGCCGTAGTAGAAGCCGCTGGCCGGGTTGGCACCGTTGTCGGTGGCGAACACAATCACCGTATTTTGGTCACGGCCGGTCTGCTTGAGGGTATGCAGCACCGCGCCGACCTGATCGTCCATGTAAGCGATCATCGCGGCGTACACCTGCATGGTCTTGGCTTCATATTTTTGCTGCTCGGGCGTCAGCGCGTTCCAGGCCTTATCCAGCGCCAGCGTCGGCATCGGCGTGCGATCGGAAATCAACCCCAGCGCCTTCAGGCGCTGAATGCGCCGCTGATAGGCCTGCTGGTAACCGGCGTCGTATTTGCCGTCGAATTTGGCGATCCAGTCATCCGGCGCCTGCAGCGGATCGTGCGGCGCGGTAAACGCCAGGTAGGCGAAGACGGGCTTGCTCTGCGGCGTATCGCGGATCCACTGTTCCAGCTGATCGGCATAGGCCTTGCTGGAATAGAAATCTTTGGGCAACGAGACGCGTTTGCCGTTCAGGGTGTAGAAGGTATGGAACGCCTCCACGGTGCCCAGCGGTTTCGCATCGTCGAAATGGCTGGTGCCGCCGCCCATAAAGGCGAAGGCGCGCTCGAAGCCGCGATCGGTCGGCTTGGCACCGTCAACATAGCCCAGGTGCCATTTGCCCGCCATCATGGTGGCGTAACCCGCGTCGCGAAAACGCTCCGGCAATGTGGTCACGCGGTCGGTCAGCCGCATTTCATAGCCCGGCTGCGCGGCGGTGCTCTCATACCACCACATGCCGCCCATGCCGGCCTGCTGGTTGGTGTTGCCGGTCATCAACATCGACCGCGCCGGCGCCGACATCGGCGAGGTGTAGTACTGGCTCATGCGCACGCCCCGTTCGGCCAGCGCCTGCAGGTTGGGCGTCGGTATCTCGCCGCCGAACGGGCTGATGTCGGAGTAGCCCATGTCGTCCACCAGAATGATCAGCACATTGGGGCGATCGGCGTCCGCCCCCTGCGCCAGGCCCGATAAGGCGCCGCTCAGCGCCACCGCCAACGTTGTTTTCTGCATCGTTCGTTCCCCGTATGGTCATGCGGACTGAACAACCCGACGCCTCAGCCCGAGAAAGGTCATCATTTTTTCGTCTTATACGTTTGGCGCCGCCTGGCGCTATCTTCAATTCGCAGTGTAGGAAGCGGCGGAAAAGCCTGGCTATCGTTCTTAAGAACGAGGAACGGCTCCAGTCGTGCCGGTTGTAGCACGCGCGGGGCGGCGAGGGCTTCGGCCGGGCAAGCATTGAAAAGCGCTATAAATTCAGCGGGAAAAGCGGTGAATGATTTCATTAACCTATTAATGAAAATCACGGAAAATCTGCCCCAAAAAGCCCTGATTAACGCAGTGTCATCTTGTTATTTATGTGTTTTATTGTAATCGGCCTCACGTTGTTAATATGTTTTTATTGTGTTGCCAAATTGCTACAACTATGCTTGTATCGTTCATATATTGACCGCCAACCTTCTCCAGATTGAATGATAAAGGGAGGAACACGAATCATGCACAGCACCGCATCCGATGCCTTTATCAACAGTTGTTTGGCGACCATCACGCACCTGATCCCGGTGTCCGCCGGGGTGTTTTATCTGGTCGATCGCGACCTGCGGCCGGATCACTACATCCTGCACGGCATGCCCGATAAAACGCATCAGCAGTATCTGAACCACTTCCAGCAGATAGACCCGCTGCAGCCGGCCAATTTCCATCGCCAGGACATCACCATGGTCGGCATGAGCCCGGCGGCGATCGCCGGCAACCGCCGCTATTACCACGACTTTATGCTGCCGAACGACATGCGCGACATGACGGAGATCTTCATCCGCCAGCGCAAGCGCATCGTCGCCGGGGTATCGCTGATCCGCGATACGCCGTTCACTGAAGTGGAGCGCGGCCGCCTGCGCGCGGTGCTGCCGCTGATCGAGCTGGCGACGCGCGATCTGTTGCCCGACGGCGAGGCGCAGCTGCTAACCGCCAAAGAGCAAGAGATCGTCAACATGGTGCGCGAAGGCGCCAGCAATAAGCGCATCGCCCTGAAGCTGGGCATTTCGCTGTCCACGGTGAAAACCCATATGCGCAATATTTTCGCCAAAACCGACGTGGTGAACCGCACCGAACTGGTCGCCGGCGGCTTTCTCGCCCACGGTTAACGCCCGATAACGGCCACCGCTGACGGCGGCCGGAAAATAACGCCAGAACGTATTCGCCATTTATGGCGCGGCTTCCCCCTGCCCGCAATCGGGCCGGGCGGGATATTTCATCGTCACTTAACGCTTGGGGAATAAGGTTTATGTCCAGTGATTCGGTTTCCGCGCCCGCCGTCGGCGCGGCGCTCCCCTGCCCGCCGCGGCTGCTGACCGCCATTATCGTCTTCGCCGCCATCGCGCCGGGCATTCTGATGACCGCCCCCGCCGTGGCCGCCCAGCTCGCCGCACAATGGCAGCTCGGCCCGTCGCAGATCGGCCACCTGTTCTCCACCGAACTCGGCGCCATGAGCCTGGCCACGCTGCCGGCGTGGTGGTGGATCGGGCGCATCAACTGGCGGCGGGTCGCGACGCTGTCGGCGCTGGTGTTTATCGTCGGCAACCTGGCTTCGGCGCTGGTACAGGATTTTACCCTGCTGCTGCCGCTGCGCTTTATCGCCTCGCTGGCGGGCGGCACCCTGATGATCCTGTGCATCACCTGTGCCGCCGGCACCGCCAATCCCAGTCGGGTCTATGCCTTCTGGGTGCTCGGCCAGCTGGTGCTGGGCGCGGTCGGGCTGCTGGTGCTGCCGCCGCTGTTCGCGCACGTCGGCCTGATGGCGGTCTACCTGATTCTGGCGGCCATTATGCTGTGCTGCCTGCCGCTGATCCCGGCGTTCCCCAACGGTTTCACCGCCGCCCGCGCCGCCCGCAGCGGCCCCGCCGCCTCGCTGGCACGCAAGCTGTGCGCCGTGCTGGCGGTGCTGACCTTTTACATCAGCCTGAGTGCGGTCTGGACCTTTATCGGCGGCATCGCCGCCGGCGCCGGGCTGTCGCCGGCCCACAGCGGCCAGGTGCTGGCCGTCGCCACCTTGCTCGGCATCGTCGGCGCGGGGGCCGCGGCGCTGATCGGCGCGCGCTTCGGCGGCGGATGCCTGATCGTGCTGGGGTACGCCCTGCTGCTGGCCAGCGTGGCGCTGCTGACGGGCCAGCCCCTGCTGCTGCGTTTCGCCCTGGCGGCCCTGCTGTTCAAATTCACCTGGACCTTCGTGCTGCCGTTCATTCTGGCGCGGGTCGCCGGGTTGGATAACGACGGCAAACTGATGAACGGCATCAACCTGGTGATCGGCGGCGGCATGGCCATCGGCCCGACGCTGGCCGGCTCTCTGATCGAATCTTTCGGCGGTTTCAACGCTTTGCTGTTCGGCGCGCTGGGCTGCGCGCTGCTGTCGCTGCTGTTGATTTCGCTGGCTTCACCGCGCGCACCGCGCCGTATAACAGGAGGAGAAAGGTGAAAAGAACAACCGGTTTCTTGTTTGATGAACGCTGTTTCTGGCACAGCACCGGCCTGCACGCCACCACCCTGCCGGTCGGCGGCTGGGTGCAACCGCCTTCGGGCGCCGGCCACGCCGAGTCGCCGGAAACCAAACGGCGCATGAAGAACCTGATGGACGTGTCCGGCCTGTCGCGCCAACTCACCCTGCTGAGCGCCGAACCGGCGACGGAAGAAGACCTGCTGCGCATTCACCCCGCCCACTACCTGCAGCGTTTCAAACAGGTGAGCGACAGCGGCGGCGGCCTGCTGGGGGAAGAGGCGCCGCTGGGGCCGGGCAGCTATGAAATCGCCAAACTCTCCGCCGGGCTGGCCTGCGCGGCGGTGGAAGCGGTGCTGCAGGGCGAGCTGGATAACGCCTATGCGCTGTCGCGCCCGCCGGGCCACCACTGCCTGCCGGATCAATCGATGGGCTTCTGCTTCCTGGCCAATATTCCCATCGCCATCGAGCGCGCCAAGGCCCGCCATGGCCTCGGCAAGGTGGCGGTACTCGACTGGGACGTGCACCACGGCAACGGCACCCAGCACATCTATTGGCAGCGCGGCGACGTGCTGACGCTGTCGCTGCATCAGGATGGCTGCTTCCCGGCGGGCTATGCCGGCGAACGGGATCGCGGCGAAGGCGCCGGGGCGGGCTGCAACGTTAACGTGCCGATGCTGGCCGGCGCCGGCGACGACGGCTACCTGCACGCCATGCGGCGCATCATCATCCCGGCGCTGGAAAAATTCGAGCCGGAGCTGATCATCGTCGCCTGCGGCTACGACGCCAACGCCCTCGATCCGCTGGCGCGCATGCAGCTGCACAGCGACAGCTTCCGTGCCATGACCGCGCTGGTGCAGGACGCCGCCGACCGGCTGTGCGGCGGCAAGCTGGTGATGGTGCACGAAGGTGGCTACGCCGAATCCTACGTGCCGTTCTGCGGGCTGGCGGTGATGGAACAGCTGAGCGGCGTGCGTACTGAAGTGCAGGATCCGCTGCTGGCGTTCATCCAGCAACAGCAGCCGCGCGACGCCTTCAACCGCTTCCAGCACGAGGCGCTCGACGCGCTGGCGCGCCAGTTCGGCCTGTAATCCCCTCTTTGCGGGCGCCGCACCCGGCGCCCCTGACAACCTCGCCGCCAGCCGCTACGCTGAAGGGCAACCCTGTCACCATGAGAACAATAAGATGCCCGAACAAACCGTCAGCTTTATCAAAGGCCGGCACGGCGACATCGCCGTGCACGACTGGGGAAACGACCAGCCGCGCTATCTGGCGCTGCTGATACACGGCTACGGCGAGCATCTCGGCCGTTACCAATACGTGGCGCGCACGCTGCAGGCACAGGGCGCGCGGGTGTTCGGCCCCGACCATCTCGGCCACGGCCTGTCGCAGGGCGAACGCGTGCTGATCGAAGATTATGACGCCGTGGTCGACGACGTGCAGCGCGTGGTCAGCCATTTCCGGCAGCAATACCCCGCCTTGCCGCTGGTGGTGATCGGCCACTCGATGGGCGGCATGATCGCCACCCGCTACGTGCAGCGCTACGGCGAGGAGGTGCGCGCGCTGGTGCTGTCCGGCCCGCTGCTCGGCGACAGAACGGCGATCTCCGATCTGGCCGAACTGCCGACGATCCCCGACGCGCCGCTGGATACCGCCACCCTGGCGCGCGATCCGGCGGTCGGCGCGGCGTATCAGGAAGATCCTTTGGTGTGGCACGGGCCGTTCAAGCGCCCCACCCTGCGCGCCATGCAGCGGATCCTCGCCGCCATCAACGCCGGGCCGGGCTTCGGCGCGCTGCCCACGCTATGGATCCACGGCGACGACGATCGGCTGGTGCTGATGAGCGAAACGCAAACCGCGCTCGATCGTCTGCGCGGCGACGATGTCGAACGGATGATCAATGCCGGCGGGCGGCACGAGAACTTTAACGAAACCAATAAGGATCAGATCCTCAAGCGGGTGACCGATTTTATTGCGCGGGTGTTAGGCTAAGGCGCTCCCCCTCAGCGGGCCGAGGGGGGCATGACGGCGTCAGCCTTCGACGATGGCGAGGTAGTGTTTGACGAAGCGATCCGAGGTGATGTCCCAGCGCACCGGGGTACCCTTCTCGACGAACCAGGAATCGCCGGCCTGATACTGCACCGATTCGCCGGTGCGTTCGTTGGTCAGGGTCGCGCTGCCTTCCCACACCGTGGCGTGCTCGGCGAACGGATACTCCATCACGAAGCTGCCGCGGGTGCAGCTGAACACGCCGCAGTTCAGGTTGTCGGTCGGCTCGCCGAAGATGCTGGCCACGCCGACGTTTGGCGTGCCGGCGATCACCGTGGCGCCCAGGTTGCTGACGCTGCCGATCTCCAGCAGTTCCGGCAGCGGTTGTTTAAGCAGTAACGGTTTCATGTCATTCTCCTCTGAGGGTTAACGGCGGCCTTTCCAGTAGCCGGATGTCTGGTGCCAAACCTTACCGGCGGTGGTCATCACCCGCCGCAGCTTGTCCTTGCCGAAGATGTTGACGTGCGGGATCGAGCTCATCAGATCGTAACGATCGGATCCTTCGCTCATGCCCTCCGCCAGCACCTTGCACACGATGTGGCTCGGCGTCACGCCGAAGCCGGAGTAGCCCTGCACGTAAAACACGTTGTCGCGATCCGGCAGCGTGCCGATCTGCGGGAACAGGTTGGCGCTGCAGCACAGCGGGCCGCCCCAGGCCAGATCGATCTTCACGTCTTTCAGGTACGGGAACACCTTCAGCATCAGGTTGCGGTTCCAGGCCTTGAGATCCGACGGGAAATATTCGATCAGGCGGGTGGCGCTGCCGAACAGCAGCCGGTTTTCGTTGGTCACCCGGTAATAGTCGATCACCGGGCGGATGTCGCTGTAGGCGCCGCGGATCGGGCTGATCTGGCGGATCAGATCGTCAGACAGCGGCTCGGTGGCCAGCTGGAAAGCGTAGGTATTGATGGTCTTGCGGTAGATCTGCGGCTCCATGCCGTTGAGGAAGCCGTTGCAGGCCCACAGCATCTTGTTGGCGCGCACCGAGCCCATGGCGGTGCGCACCGTGATGCGCGGGCCATACTCCACGTTGAGCACGCTGCTGTTCTCGAAGATTTTCACCCCGTAGCCGCTCAGCGCCCTGGCCTCGCCCAGCAGCAGATTGAGCGAATGCACGTGGCCGCCGCCCATGTGTTTCAGCGCGCAGGTGTAAGCGTCGGAGCCCACCACCTGCTTCACCTCCGCCCCGGTGTAGAGCTCAATCTCCTCCTGCGGCGCTACCGCCTTGAACTCCTTCAGCCAGCCGCGCAGGGTCTTCTCCTGGCGCGCGTTGCTGCCGAGATAGCCGTAGCCGAAGCAGAAGTCGGCGTCGATGTCATATTTCTTGATGCGCTCGCGGATAATGCCGGCGCCGAGGTTGCTGATTTTGAAGATGGTTTCCAGCCCGGCTGGGCCAACGTGGCGCTTGATCTTCTCCAGATCGTGACCGATGCCGGCCATCACCTGGCCGCCGTTGCGCCCGGTGCCGCCGTAACCCAGATAGCGCCCTTCGAGAATGGCGATGTTGGTGATGCCCTTCTCCGCCAGCTCCAGCGCGGTGTTGATGCCGGAGAAGCCGCCGCCGATGATCACCACGTCGACGTCCAGATCCTCTTCCAGCGTCGGGAAGCGCAGATCGTATTTTTTGGTCGCCGCGTAGTAGGTTAAGGACTCGATTTCGTTGTTCACTGCCGCACTCCCGATTGCCTATGCCATGACATCGGATTATCGGGAGGCGGCAGCCGTGCCGCTATGTCCCCTTAGGGACATTTTTCCCCTTCATCTTTCAAACTACAGCGTTGTTGGCTGCTGACGTTCACCCCAGTCACTTACCTAAGTAAGCTCCTGGGGACTCTCGTCCTTGCCGCCTAGCTGTAGTTCGAAAGCTATAGGGGATAGATCGATGCATTCACGCGCTGCGGCGCTGCGGGGCGGTCAGCAACAGGCTGAACAGCTCGGCCTGCGAGCCGATGTTCAGCTTGCCGTAGATGTTCTTGCGGTGATTTTTTACCGTGCCGAGGCTGATGAACAGCCGGTCGGCAATCTGCTGCGAACCGCAGCCGGCGAGGATCAGATCGACGATCTCGCGCTCGCGCGGCGTCAGCAGATAACGCGCCTGCGCGCCATCGTCGTTCCCCGTGTCGGCCTCGGCCGGAGCCGCCACCACTTCGCCGTGCAGCCGCGCCACGCTTTTCACCAGCGTCAGCGCGCTGCGCAGCTCCGCCCGCTGCGGGTAGCGCACCGCCACCGTGCGGCACGCCGAGCCGAAGAACACCCCCAGCCCGCGCTCAGGCGTCAGCTGCAGCAGCACGCCGGCCTCATCGTGCCAGCCGGTCTTGCGATAAAAATTACGGTAATAGTCGCTGTGATAAAACCCGCAGGGCGCCAGCTGGCGCAGCGTGAGCACCTCGCCTTCGCCGCCGGCGTTCAGCGCGCGGTAAAACGGATCCTGCAGATAGGCGCCCTGTTGGTAGATCTGGTTAACCGCATCGCTGTTTTCCCGCTCGGTTTTGATCAGGCAGCGCGGCGGCCGGCCGCGTTCGAAGGCATAGACGATGGCGTTGTCGAAGGCGAAAAACCCTTCCAGCCAATTCAACAGGCTGGGATAAAAGCGCGGGCTGGCCACCGCATCGATCACCGCAGACAAGCGTTCAACCTGAATATCCATACCCGCCTCGCCATTATTAATACATTAACAATCTACCGATTTCGGATGGGGTTAGCCGCATGGCGGCCAGTACTGTTAAAAAAAGCATCCGGCGCGCCGAAATGCAAGAACGCGATCGTTTACATGTTAAACAACTCACAAGTTGCCGCAGCGGGGAAAGCGGTGGCCGCTCCGCGCCCGCTGGCTTATGCTGTGGCATCGCGCCCTGCCACGCCGTCAAGGAGACCTCATGTCCGTCAGCCACATCATAGCCAACCGCCAGACCTGGTTCGGCCACGGCAGCATCCAGCAACTGCCGCCGCTGCTGCTTGCCGATCCGCAGCCGACGCTGCTGTTCAGCTGCCGATCTTTTCTCAACGGCCCGGTGTACGCTGGCCTGCGCGAATCGCTGGCGCCGCTGCTCATCGGCACCGAGATCGTCAGCCACGAGGCGTCGCCGCAGGAAATAGACGCCTGGGTGGCGCGCTGGCGCGGCCAGGCGCGGCGCGTGGTGGCCATCGGCGGCGGCAGCGTGCTGGACGCCGCCAAGGCGTTCTCCGCGCTGGTGGAGCATCCGCTGCCGACGCTGCGCTATATGGAAAAGGTGGGCGACAGCAAAATCAGCGGCGCCACCCTGCCGCTGATCGCCATTCCCACCACCGCCGGCACCGGCAGCGAGGTGACGCAGAACGCGGTGATCACCGACACCCAGGTCAGCAAAGTGAAGGCCTCGCTGCGCCACAATAACTTCGTGCCGCACACCGCCATTCTCGATCCGCAGCTGCTGGCGGGCGCACCGGACAAGGTGCTGGCCTACTGCGCCATCGACGCCTTCACCCACCTGTTCGAGGCCTATCTGTCGAAAACCGCCGGCGCCATGACGCGCGACCTGTCGCTGAGCGGCATCCGCCACTTTCTTGCGGCCTGGCCGGCGCTCAACCGCAGCGACGCGGCGCGCGAAGCGATTATGCAAGCTTCCTACCTCGGGGGGCTGACGCTGAGCGCCGCCGGGCTGGGGGTGATCCACGGCATCGCCGGCGAGATCGGCGCGCTGCGCGATTACCACCACGGCCAGGTCTGCGGCCGCCTGCTGCTGCCGTTCCTCGCCCTGCTGGAAAACAGCGAACAGCCGCAGCAACGCGCGCTGATGGCCGAGCTGGCCGCGCGCCTGTACCCGCACTGGCAGGGCAGCCCGGAGAGCTACCTGACCGATTTCATCACCCGCCACGCTATCGCGCCGTTCTGGCAGGACGATTTGCCGATTTCCGGCCAGGAATTGGCGGTGGCGCTGGAAAAATCCAACAGCAAGAATGCCTGGATCGACTATGCGCCGGCACAGCGGCAGCGGATGATCGAAGAGGCGTTTCGCGTCGAATGATGATATCTACCCTAAATAGTTGGAGCGGCATCCCGGCGGCAAGAGGTGGCTCGCCAGGAGCTTACTCAAGTCAGTGACTGGCGTACGCACTCGCAGCCAACACAGATGCAGTTTCAAGTATGACGGGTATAATCAGATCAACGCACTAGCAGGAGTTAAGGAAATGGGCATCATCGGCTGGATCTTCGCCGGCATCGCGGTCGGCATCCTGGTCGGCGCGCTGATCAGAATCTTCGGCAAGAAGAAAGAGCAGTAAGCGTCACGCTGTTCCGTGGGCCGCCAGCAGGCACTCATGGAACAGCTTCACCACCCGCTGCGGCACCGGCGAGCGGCGCAGCACGCTGGAGTATTCGCAGTGATAGCGGAACAGCGCCGGCTTGATCGCCCGCATCATATTCTGCGCCACGAAAAACGCCGCGTAGTGATCCGGCAAAAAGCCGACGTATTTGCCGGACAGGATCAGCGTGGCGATCGACTCCTGCGCGAACCCCGTCGCTTTGCGATGCAAATGTTGCTGCAGGCTCAGTTCCATATTCGGCGAATGGTAGCCTAATCCGGCGAAGGCATAATTGTGCAGCAGATCCCAATTTAATGTTTCATGGGGGGCGGAAAATAATTCATGCTGCGCGCCGCAATATAAGAACATCCTCTCACTGAATAACGAATGATAAGATAAACTTTCCGCGCTGCGGTGCATGGGAATAACGCCAACCTGAAATTGCCCGTCAATGACGCCGCGTTCAATGGTATTAATCGGCTCCACGTACATTTGCAAAGAAACCTCCGGCGCACGCTCGCTGAATAACGCGATGGCCCGGCCGATCTGCGCCTGCGGATTGCTGACCGTATGGTCGAATATCGCCACGTGCAGCTGCCCGCCCATGCGCTGGTGCACCTCGTCCACCCCGCGCCGGAACGCCTCGGTGGCCGCCAGCAGGTTGACCGTTTCCTGGTAGATAAGCAGCCCCTCGTCGGTGACCGCAAAGCCCTCGCGCCCGCGCTGGCACAGCGTCAGGCCCAGCCGCTGCTCCAGATCCTTGATGTGCTTGCTGATGGTCGACAGGCTGATGTTCAGCTCCAGTTCGGCGGCGCTCATGCCGCCGCAGTCGACCACGGCCTTGAATACCCGCAGCAAACGCAGATCCATATCCGACAATTGCCCTAACAGCGCGCGCTTTTTTACTTGCATAAAACCTTAAGTAAGTTTCGACATATGATTATTCACAGTAGAGAACAAGCGGTACATAGTCAATTTCGCACAACAATTCGTTAACAACTCGGTTTATTTTATTAATCGCTCTTATTTTCCTGTTCGGAGGAAAACATGGCCGCTGAAAATCACCCGCTAAATAGTCTCGATGCCGAAGGGTTAGAGGCCCATTGGATGCCTTTTACCGGTAACCGTAATTTTAAAGCGCAGCCGCGCATCATTACTCAGGCCGCGGGGGCGTATTACACCAGCCATGACGGCAGAAAGATTTTCGACGGCCTGTCCGGATTGTGGTGCTGCGGATTGGGGCACGGCCGGCAGGAAATCACCGACGCCGCCCAGCGCCAGCTGGCGACGCTGGATTACTCGCCGGCGTTTCAATTCGGCCACCCGCTGTCGTTCGAACTGGCCAACAAGATCAAGGCACTGACGCCGGCAGGGCTGGATTACGTGTTCTTCACCGGCTCCGGATCGGAAGCGGCGGACACCGCGCTGAAAATGGCGCGCGCTTACTGGCGCGCCAAAGGCCAGGCGGCCAAAACCTGCTTTATCGGCCGGGAAAAGGGCTATCACGGCGTTAACTTCGGCGGTATCTCGGTCGGCGGCATCGCCGGCAACCGCAAGACGTTCGGCGCCGGCGCCGAGGCAGACCACCTGCCGCACACCCTGCTGGCCGGCAACGCCTTTTCACGCGGCATGCCGCAACAGGGGGCAGAGCTGGCGGAAGAGCTCAACCGCATCATCGCGCTGCGCGACGCCTCAACGATCGCCGCGGTGATCGTCGAACCCTTCTCCGGCTCCGCCGGGGTGATCGTGCCGCCGGTCGGCTACCTGCAGCGCCTGCGCGAAATCTGTACCCAGCATGACATCCTGCTGATCTTCGACGAAGTGATCACCGCCTTCGGCCGCTGCGGCGCGATGACCGGCGCCGAGGCGTTCGGCGTCACGCCGGACATCATGAACATCGCCAAACAGGTGACCAACGGCGCGCAGCCGATGGGCGCGGTGGTGGTGCGGCCGGAGATCTACCACACCTTCATGAACGGCGGCGAGCCGGACTACCAGCTCGAATTCCCGCACGGCTACACCTACTCCGCCCACCCGGTCAGCTGCGCGGTCGCGCTGGCGACGCTGGACATCCTGCAGCGCGAACAGATGGTGGAGCGCGTACAGGCGCTGGCGCCCTACTTCGAGCGCGCGGTACACAGCCTGCAAGGGGCCAAACACGTCGCCGACATTCGCAACATCGGCCTGGCGGCCGGCATCACGCTGGCGGCGCGGCCGGGCGAACCGGCGCGGCGCCCCTTCGAGGCGGCGATGCGCTGCTGGGAAAGCGGATTTTACGTGCGCTACGGCGGCGACACCCTGCAGCTGGCGCCGCCGTTCATCAGCAGCGAAGCGCAGATCGATGCGCTGATCAACGCCGTGGGCGACGCCCTCAACGCCACCGAATAAGGAGAGAATCATGACCATTACCCATTGGATCAACGGCGAGCCCGCCGCCGGCGGCGAACGCAGCCAGCCGGTTTACGACCCGGCCACCGGCCAATCGGCGCAGGAGGTGCAGCTGGCCGACCGCGCCACGGTGGAGCGCGCCATCGCCGCCGCCGAACAGGCCTATCCCGCCTGGCGCGACACCCCGCCGCTGAAGCGCGCGCGCATCATGATGAAGCTCAAGGATCTGCTGGAGCAGCACGCCGACGCCATCTGCCAGCTGATCACCGCCGAGCACGGCAAGGTGCTCAGCGACGCCCTGGGCGAACTGCAGCGCGGCATCGAGAATATCGAATATGCCGGCTATGTGCCGGAACTGCTGAAGGGCGAACACAGCAAAGAGGCCGGCCCGGGCATCGACAGCTGGAGCGAGTTTCAACCGCTGGGGGTGGTGGCGGGCATCACGCCGTTCAACTTCCCGGCGATGGTGCCGCTGTGGATGTGGCCGATGGCGGTGGCGTGCGGCAACACCTTCGTGCTGAAGCCTTCCGAGCGCGTGCCTTCCGCCGCGCTGTATATCGCACGGCTGGCAGCGGAAGCCGGGCTGCCGCCGGGGGTGCTCAACGTGGTCAACGGCGATCGCGAAGCGGTGGAGACGCTGCTGCATGACGGGCGCGTCAAAGCGATAAGCTTCGTCGGTTCGACGCCGGTGGCGGAGCACATCTATCACACCGGCTGTGGGCAGAACAAACGGGTGCAGGCGCTGGGCGGCGCCAAGAACCACGCGGTGGTGCTGCCGGACGCCGATATCCCCGGCGCGGTCGGCGCGCTGATGGGCGCCGCCTTCGGCTCCTGCGGCCAGCGTTGCATGGCCATCCCGCTGGTGGTGGCGGTGGGCGACGGCACCGCCGAAGCGCTGATCGCCGGGCTGCGGCAACAGATGGCCGCCATGCGCGTCGGCCCCGGCAGCGACAACCGCAACGACATGGGGCCGCTGGTGACCCAACAGCATTATCAGAAGGTAAAAGGCTATATCGATCAGGGCGTGGCCGAAGGCGCCGAGCTGCTGGTGGACGGCCGCGAACTGAGCGTGATCGGCGCCGACGGCCGCCCCAGCCAGGGGTATTTCCTCGGCCCGACGCTGTTCGATCGCGTGACGCCCGGCATGCGCATCTATCAGGAGGAGATCTTCGGCCCGGTGCTCGGCGTGGTGCGCGCGGCGTCGCTGCCGGAGGCGATGGCCTTGATCGACGCCCACGAATACGGCAACGGCACCTGTCTGTTCACCCGCGACGGCGAAGCGGCGCGCTACTTCTCCAGCCGCATTCAGGTCGGCATGGTGGGGATCAACGTGGCGCTGCCGGTGCCGGTGGCCTACCACTCGTTCGGCGGCTGGAAGCGCTCGCTGTTCGGCGATCTGCACGCCTACGGCCCGGACGCCGTCAGGTTCTACACCAAACGCAAGACCGTGACCCAGCGCTGGCCGGCCTCCGGCGATGCCCGGCGCGCCAGCTTCAGCTTCCCGTCGGGGCAGGGGTAACCTGTTCTCCCATTTGTGAATTCAAATACATAAGAAGGATACAAACACCAATACCAGGGAACCCCTGACTTCCACTAGCGCAGTGTCATAAGAACCGAGTCGCCAAACACATGCCATCGCCGTTGCTCCTGCGTGATGTCTTGGCGACTAACAATAATTTACTGATGTGTTAATGGAGACTTTCATCATGCACCAGCAACCTGACCCTCCGCAGTTTAAAAATAGCATGGGTATTCACGATGCTGCAGGGAGCCGCGCCATGCCGTGTGCTCATGCTCAGATTGAGCTGACAACCCAACCCAATAACTATCGATTGATCATGGCAGCCAGCCTGGGGAACGGGCTGGAAATCTTCGACTTCACGGTTTACAGCTTTTTTGCCATGGTCATCGGCAAATTATATTTCCCCAGCGATACCGCCTACGGCTCATTGCTGATGGCAGTTGCCGTCTTTGGTGTGGGTTTTGTCATGAGGCCTTTGGGCAGCGTGTTACTGGGCGGTTATGCCGACCGCCAGGGCCGCAAAGCCGCGATGCTGGTGACTATCATGCTCATGGGCATCGGTACCGCACTCATCGCGTTCGCGCCGACTCACGAGCAAATCGGCTGGTTGGCGCCGGTGCTTATCGTCCTTGGCCGTCTTTTACAGGGGTTTGCCGCCGGGGGTGAGGTCGGGTCAGCGACCACGCTGTTGCTGGAGTCCGCCGGCGCCAATCAGCGCGGATTCTTTGTTAGCTGGCAGTCTATCAGCCAAGGGATTGCCGCCCTGTTTGGCGCTTCACTAGGCTTGTTATTAACCTCCAGTTTATCTGAGGAATCGCTTTACAGTTGGGGTTGGCGTGTTCCCTTCATCATCGGCCTGCTCATCATCCCTGTCGGGGTCTATATTCGTCGCCATGTTGAAGAAACCTTTATTGGTGCCCAACAGAACGAAAGGAATGTTGCCCACCCCGCGCAGCAAATGCTGACGAGCTACCGCCGCGATTTAATTCTCGGCGTGATGATAATCATGTCCGGTACGGCGATGGTTTATATCGTACTTTTCTACATGCCGACTTACATGATCCAAACCCACCACATTGCCGCTCCCATCGCTTATTTGTTCAGTTGCCTCGCCGCCGTCATCCAGGTGATTTCGGTTTACTTCGCAGGACGCTATGTCGATCGGTTCAAGAATCATAAAAACGCCATGATTTTCTCCATTGTGGTGGGCATCGTCATGGCCTATCCCACCTTTTGGTTTCTCGGCATGGCCGATTCACTCTGGCTGGCCGTCGCATGCCGTCTGCTGCTGATTGTCGCATTGGGCATCAATATGCTTACCAGCACCCTCCTGATCGTCGAAGCGCTACCTCGGCCAGTCAGGGCGACCGGTATGTCAATGATCTACGCACTGGGCGTGACGCTGTTTGGCGGCACAGCACAGGTCGCGGTGACCTGGCTGCTCAGTGTCACCGGCAACCCCATGGCACCGGCATGGTACCTGATCGGTATGTTGGCCATCAGCCTGATCGCCACCTGCTTATTCAAGCAACGTGACTATGAACAATGATAAATAAGGAGTTGGCAGAATGATCGATTGGAAACAACATTGCGTTCCCGGCCTGCTTGATTCTTTTGAAGAAATGCGGCGCATACGGCAGGATATTCATCAACATCCTGAATTAGGTTACCAGGAACATCGCACCAGTAAGATAGTCGCAGATTACCTGGCGCAGTGGGGATATAAAGTGACCTGCGGCCTTGGCGGTACCGGTGTGGTCGGCACGCTCAAGGTGGGAAAAGGAGAGAAATCCCTCGGGCTGCGAGCCGATATGGATGCGTTGCCGATGAGCGAAGCCGAGGGATGTCCGTATGTCAGTCGCCACGCTGGCGTCATGCATGCCTGCGGCCATGATGGGCATACGGCGACCCTACTGGCCGTTGCCAGGCATTTGGCACAAACCCGCAGCTTTTCGGGCACGCTTAATCTTATCTTCCAGCCGTCCGAGGAGAGCGGTGCCGGCGCAGAAGCGATGTTGCAAGATGGGCTAATGGACATCGCCCCTTGCGACATGCTGTTCGCCTGGCATAACTACCCTTCCCCCACGCTGCAATTCGGTCAGATGAGTATCGGCATGGGGGCTGTCATGGCCTCAGTAGACAGCCTGCACATCCATATCACAGGCAAAGGCGGTCACGCCGCCTCACCGCATTTTACCTGCGATCCGATCGTTGCGGCCGGCGCCATGATCCAGGCGTTACAAACCATCATTGCACGCAACGTCAATCCATTTGACTGTGCCGCCGTCAGCATTACCAGCATTCATGCCGGTACCAATTTCAATGTGATCCCCGGCGAATTGGAAATGAAGCTTTCGTTGCGTAGCTTCGATAAGCAACAGCGGCAACTGATAGTCACCCGCGTCAATGACATCGTGCAGCATCAGGCCGCCTGCTTCGGCGTCAACGCAAAAATCAGCGAAGCGGCCATAAGTTATCCGTCACAGATCAACCACGAGGAGCCGACACGCCTGGCTCGGGCCGTAGCGGTGCAGCATTTCGGGGCCGGCAACGTGGTTTTAGATCATCCTCCCATCCTCGCCGCTGATGATTTCGCCTTTATGGCTCAACGAGTGCCGGCCTGTTACATCAACATCGGCGCCGGTGACTCAGCGCCGTTGCATAACACGCATTACGACTTTAACGATGCGCTGATACCGGTCGCCGGGAGTCTATTGGTTTATCTGACACAGGCGCAATTACGTTGATACACCATGCCGGGGTGCTCACTATAAAACGTCCGAGACTTCCCCGGCATTTCCGCGCGCTCCATTTGATTCCTGCGTACAGCCTGTGCAGCAAAACAATAATTCACTCACACGTTAATGGAGTCGTTATCCCATGAAAGAGTCCGCCCCTGAACACACCTTCAAAGGCAATCTCAGCGTCCTCGACGTGGTGATGATCACCGCGTCCGGCGTGACGCCGGCCAGTTCGATCTTCGTCATCGCTCCGCTGGCGATCGCCAGCGCCGGCAGCGGCGCCTTTCTGTCGTTTCTGATCGCCGCCTGCGTCGCCGCCGCCATTGCGCTGTGCTATGCCGAGCTCGGCGCCGCTCACCCCAGCGCCGGCGGCGAATACAGCATCATCAAGCGCCTGTTCGGCACCCTGTGCGGGCTGCAGACCTACCTGTTCATCCTCAGCGCCGCGCTGTTCGTGCCGGCGGTGCTGGCCACCGGCGCGGTGCCCTACCTGAACACCGCGCTGGGCACCCGGTTCGACGCCTCTACCGCCGGGATGATCACCGTGCTGATCGGCGGCGCCTGCGCCATTTTCAACATCAAGGCCAACGCCCTGCTGACCGGCGCTTTCCTGGTGGTGGAAGTGGCGGTGCTGGCGCTGATCGCCTGGCTCGGCTTCAGCCACCCGCATCAGAGCGCGGCGATCCTCACCGCGCCGGTGATGCTGGACGCACAGGGCGGCCTGGCGCCGGTGTCGCTGCCGCTGATCGTCGCCATGGTCGGCGTCGCCTTGTTCTCCTACAACGGCTACGGCGCGGCGGTGTACATGGCGGAAGACATGCGCGAACAGGGTAAGCCGATGGCGCTGGCGATCATGCTGACGCTGGTCATCGTGGTATTGGTGGAACTGGTGCCGTTCACCGCCCTGCTGATCGGCTCGCCGTCGCTGGTGGAGATGGCCAAACAGGCCGATCCGGTCGGCTATGTGGTCACCCAGCTCGGCGGCCCGACGCTGGCGCGGGTGGTAAGCGGCGCGATTTATCTGTCGGTGTTCAACGCCATCATCGCTATCGTGGCGCAGTTCAGCCGCATGATGTTCGCCAGCGGGCGCGACGGCTTCTGGCTGCCGGCGTTTAACCGGGCGCTGAAAATCATCCACCCGCGCTTCGGCACCCCCTGGATCGCCACCCTGCTGTTCGGCGTGCCCTCGGCGCTGCTGGCGTTTTGCTCCGATCTCGAATCGCTGACCTCGTTCACCGTGATCCTGCTGCTGCTGGTGTACATCATCATGGCGGTGGCGGCGCTGATCAGCCGCCGTCGCCGCCACTTCCACCACCCGTACCTGATGCCGCTGTGGCCGCTGCCGGTGGTGGTGGCGCTGCTGTGCTGCCTGTACGTGCTGTGGACGATTTTGATCGCCAGCAGCCTGAAAGACTTTATTATCATTGCCGGCATCATCGGCTTCGGGCTGGCGCTGAACCATCTGCGCGGCCGCCAGACGGCGCCCCTCGCCGCCCCCTCAATAGAAGGAGAATAACCATGACGCAGCGCGCTCAGGATCTGGGCATCATCATCGGACAGGGCACGCCCGGCCCGCTGAACGCCATCACCGACGTGCCCGGCGTGCGCGTTGGCCATGCCAGCATTCATGCCGATTTGGCGGACGGGCGCAGCGTGCGCACCGGCGTGACGGTGATCGAACCGCGCCCCGGCTCCGCCCGCCATGCGCCCTGCTTCGCCGGCGTGCACGTGCTGAACGGCAACGGCGACGCCACCGGCCTGGAATGGGTGCGCGAAGCGGGCCTGCTGACCAGCCCGATCGCCTTCACCAACACCCACAGCGTGGGCGTGGTGCGCGATGCGCTGATCGCGCTGGAGCGTGAAGCGCTGCCCGCGGGCGACAACGCGGTGTATTGGAATATGCCGGTGGTGATGGAAACCTTCGATGGCCTGCTCAACGACATCAACGGCTTTCACGTCAAGGCCGAGCACGTGCGCCAGGCGCAGCAGGCGGCCCGGGGCGGCCTGCCGCAGGAAGGCGCGGTCGGCGGCGGCAGCGGCATGATCTGCCATGAATTCAAAGGCGGCAGCGGCACCGCGTCGCGCCGCCTGCCCGCCGATCAGGGCGGCTGGACGGTGGGCGCCATCGTGCAGGCCAACCACGGCAAGCGCGAGTCGCTGCTGGTGGGCGGCTACCCGGTAGGCCGGCATCTGGGGCATCTCCCCTCGCCGTTCACGCCGCAGTTGCCGCACCCCGGCATGGGCTCCATCGTGGTGGCGCTGGCGACCGACGCGCCGCTGCTGCCGCACCAGTGTGCGCGGCTGGCGCAGCGCGCCGGCATCGGCATCGCCCGCACCGGCGGCGGCACCGAGGACTCGAGCGGCGACATTTTCATCGCCTTCGCTACCGGCAACGACGGCCTGCCGCCCGCCGACTACGCCAATAAAGGCGCCTTCACCACGCCGCTGCGCATGGTGAACAACGACTACATTTCGGCGCTGTTCGCCGCAGCGGCGGAAGCGGTGGAGGAAGCGATCGTGAATGCGTTGCTGGCGGCCAATACCGTCAGCGGCAACGGCCACCGGGCGGAAGGGTTGAGCGCCGAACAGCTGGTGACGGCGCTGGAGAAGGCCGGCTGGCGGCGGTAAAAACACAGGGCGCGGGGATTAACCGCGCCCGGCTTATCAGGATTCGCCGCCCGGCTTGGGCGGCGGATAGTCGTAATCCAGCCGCAACGGTTCGGCGTAGACGCTGTTCCACAGCTGTTGGTACAGCTGGTCCAACCGCCCGCTCATCGCCGCGCTGTGCAGCACCAGCTCCAGATTGCGCGAGTTGTCCAGATAGCCGCCGGTCCAGTTGCTGGTGCCCACCCAGGCAATCTCATCGTCGATGGTCATCAGCTTGCTGTGGATCACGCGGGCAAACGGAATGAAGCCGCTGCTGGCCGGTGGTATGGTCACCACTTTGATCTGCACGTTCGGCACCAGCGCCAGGCTCTTCAGCCAGGCGATATCCGGCTTTTTGGTGTTCCAGTTGGCCACCATCAGCTCGATCTGCACCCCGCGCGCCGCCGCGCTGCGCAGCGCGTTGTCGATCACCGCATAGAAGGGGCGGCTGCGCTCCGGCCCGAACGACAGCGGCGCGTAATCCATCACCTGCACCCGCACCCGCCGCTTGGCGCCGGCCAGCAAGCGCGGCAGCTCGGCCTGCGAGTCAATCACCCCCGCCGGGTTGTAGGCGCGCGGGCTGGCCACCAGATAGTTGCCCTGCGCCGGCGCCGTCGCCGGCGAATCGGGCAGCGGCGGCACCGGCTTATCCTGCGCCAACAGCGCCTGCGCCTGCCAGTCCTGTTCGAAGATCGCCTGAATTTGCCCCACCACCTTGGCGTCGCTGATGCGCAGCCCGGTTTCGTGAATATGCTCCAGCGCGCGCCAGTCGAAGTTCTGGCTGCCGACGAACGCCTGTTCGCCGTCCACCAGCAGATACTTGGCGTGCAGAATGCCGCCGCTCAGCTTCTGGTAAGGAATGATGCGCAGCTCCAGATTGGGGATCGCCTTCAGCTGTTCCAGCGTTTCGGCAGTGGAATTGCGGATGCCTTTCTCTTCCACCAAAAAGCGGATTTTCACCCCGCGCTCGCCGGCCGCCTTCAGGTGCTGCAGCACGCCGTCCAGCAACGAACCGTCCTGATTCGCCACGTAAAACTGCCCCAGATCGATGCGGGTTTTCGCCGCGTCGAACATTTCGCGCCACACCTCGGCGGTGTTGCGCAGGTCATCGGCCTGCAATGCAGTTTCCACCGGTGCGGTGTACACCAGCTCGTAGCCGGGAATCGCAAAACGCGCCACAGCGCTCTGGCTCAACATCAACAAACAACCGCCCCATAAAGCCGTATAAAGGCGGCCGAACGGCCGCCGTACTGGATGGCCATTAGGCATAGCGCGGCGCCCCGCTGTCAACCCATTGTTCGCCGCTGCCGCTCTCCGGGCGGCCGGTCGGTTGGCCGGCGCGGATCAGCAGCACCTTCAGCAGCTCGTTGATGCGTTCCATGCGGCTCTGCAGGAAGTTGTTGGCCACCAGGCACAGCAGCGCGATGGCGATGCCGAGGCCGGTGGCGTACAGCGCGGTGCCCATCCCGGCCGAGACCAGGCTCGGCTCGGACACCCCCGAAGCGGCCAGCGCCTTGAAGGTTTCGATGATCCCCATCACCGTGCCCAGCAGCCCCAGCAGCGGCGCGGCGGTGACCACGGTTTCCAGCAGCCACAGGCCGCGCGCCATCGGCGGCTTGCTCAGCAGGTACTGGGCGTCGATCAGATCGCCGATCGCCTCGCGGTCGCCGGCGCGGTGCTTCTGCGCCAATACCGGCGCGATCACCGCCATCGGCAGGCTGTTGCGCTGGGTCAGCTCGTCCGGCAGATCGGCGGCGCGGCGCACGTCCGGCGTCAGCGCCTGCTCCAGCCGGCGCGCCTGGCGCTGGGTATAGGCGAAGTACAGCGTGCGTTCGATGATGATCACCAGCGCGATCGCCAGCGCGGCGTACATCACGTAGAAAATAATGTCGTGCAACAGATTGGCGTCCATACAGGGTTCCTCTTCCCCACCGCCGGGCAGGCGGCGGGGTATTCAGTTAAAAGGTGGCTTCCAGCGAGACGCTGAAGGTGCGTTCTTCGCCGACGTTGTAATACGGCGTGCTGGCTTTGACGCCGCCGTAAGGCACCGAGTTGAAGGTGGTGGTGCGCGCCGAGGTCAGGTATTCCTTGTCAAACAGGTTGCTGATGCCAAAACGCAGCGCGGCGCTCTTGACGATTTTCTTGTCCACCGGCAGATGCACCCCCGCCGCCAGATCGAACACCGTGCGGCCGCCAATCTTCTCGTCGTTGGTCAGATCGCCGTAGAACGCGCTGACGTACTTGCCGCTGACGCTGCCGTAATACAGCCCATCGTCATAACCCAGCGTCATGTTCAGCAGGTTTTTCGGCACGTTCGGCACCTCTTTGCCGGAGGTCGGCAGCGGCAGCCCGTTGCTGACAATGTCGTTCTTCTGCTTCGACTCGGTGTAGGTATAAGAGGTGTAGTAGTTGAAGTTATGCGGCAGCTGGCCGCTCCACTCCAGCTCCAGCCCTTTGTTCTCCACGTTACCGATGTTCATCATCTCGTAGTCGCCCGACGAGTTGGTGGTGGAGATTTGGCGATCGCTGTAGCGCATGTAGAACAGCGTGGCGCTCAGCAGCATGTCTTCCTGCTGGAAACGCCAGCCCAGCTCGTGGTTCCAGCTCAACTCCGGTTTGGTGCTGAGCGAGTCGCCGGCGTTGTACAGCACATAGTTCGGCGGCGTACGCATGTTGCGCGTCAGGTTGTAGAACACCTGGTTTTCCTGGTTCACCTTATAGCTGGCGCTGAAGTTCGGCAGAAGCTCATGGTAAGTGGCGTTTTTGCTGTCCGGCCGTTCGGTCAGGCTACCGTACCGCTGCCCCTTGCGCTCGACGTATTGATAGGCCAACCCGCCGACGAAGGTCCAGTCCGGCGTGGCGAACCAGGTGTCCTGCAGCCACACTTTCTGCGCCGGCGTCACCGTGTATTGGTTGCGCCCCTGCACGGTGTTGCCGTTGGCGTCCTTCACCTGATCGGATCCGCCCGGCTGGCCCCAAATCTGCGCCGGGTTGCCGTCATCTTTGATGCGGATGAACGGCTGTGTCTGCAGCTGACGCGCGCGCTCATACCAGTAGCCGATATCCAGGCTGTGCCGATCGTTGATGTCCCATTTCAGCTTGGTGGTGATGCCCGGCCGCCAGGTTTGGGTCCACGACGGGCGATAATAGGTGTTGGATTTCAGGTTGCTGAGGTCATACTGCCCGGCCTTGCTGGAGGTGTTGGACAGCACCGAGGCCGTCTGGCCGGTGAAGCTGCCGCCGTTGCCCCAGTAGTAATACGGCTGCAGGGTCAGCGACAGGTTGTCGCGCAGCTGCAGCTTCTGGCTGAACGACAGCGTGAAGTTCTCGAACGGGTTGCGTTCAATCTTGTAGTACTTGTTCAACTGCCCCTTGCTGTTGTACTCCGGCGTAGTGGCGTAGTCGGTGTCACGGCCGTCGTTTTGGAACTGCGCCTTGCTCAGGGTGTTGTAGTTGGTGTTGTTCTGGCGGTTGTACTTCATCACCAGATTGCTGCTGTTGCCGTTGCCGTCTTCGTACAGCGAGTTCATCTCAAACTTGTCGGAGTACAGGCGCCCCTCGCCGCGCCACTTTTTCGCCTCGGTGTGCGAATAGGAGAGCCAGTTGCTGAAGCCGTTGTACTCGCCGGTCTCGAGGCGGGCGAAGGTTTTGCTCAGGTTGTTGCTGCCCAGCGTCTGCTTGAGGAAGCCACCGAAATCTTTCGCCGGGCGGCGCGTCACCAGGCCGATGTTGCCGCCGCTGGAGCCGATGTGCGGGCCATCCGCTTCGGAGGAGCCCTGGGTGACGAACACTTCCTCCAGGTTTTCCGCATCGCCGAGCAGGTTCGGGTATACCGCGTAGTTGCCGGAGTCGTTGATCGGGATGCCGTCCATCGACAGGCCGATCTGATCGGAGTTCATGCCGCGCATGGTGTAGTCCACGCCGCTCAGGC
This sequence comes from Serratia nevei, assembly GCF_024160145.1. GTDB lineage: Bacteria > Pseudomonadota > Gammaproteobacteria > Enterobacterales > Enterobacteriaceae > Serratia > Serratia nevei_A. Next base: position 102,018 of record NZ_JAMYWQ010000008.1, on the reverse strand, counting down.
CGCTGGCGTCGTTGCTGTTGACGTTCAGGCCCGGCGTATATTTCAGCTTATCGATGGCGTTGCCCGCCGCCGGCATTTTATCCATCGCCTCTTTGGTGACGGTGGAGCGCGCCTTGGCACTGTCATCCTGCACCATCATGCCGCCGCCGAGCGACTGCCCCTTGACGCTGATGGTGCCGACATCAGTGGCGTCGGCCGCCAGCGCGGCGCCCGGCAGCAGCGCCGACATCACCGCCAGATAAATCCCAGAACGATTGAACGATTTCATTGTGTGCTTCCCTTAAAAATCAAACGATTAACCCTTGCGCTAAGGCGCCTGATAATTGAACGTTGCGGTAAATCTTTTGGTTGTTTGCCCGGCGAACGCCTCGCTCGGGAACGGCTTCACTGAACTGATGCTTTGCAGGCTGCTCATCGCCGCGCGGTTCAGCAGCATGCTGGCGGCTTTGTTGGCGATGCCGGAAGAGAGCACCCGCCCGCTGCGATCGACTTCCAGCCACACCTCCACGTTGCCCTGCGGGCGTTCGAGCGAGGCCTGGCGCCCGCTCGGGTAGCGCTTGCGCTGTTCCAGCTCGCGGCGCAAGGCCAACAGATAGCCGTTTTCGATCGCCTGCGCGTTCACCTTCGGCGCCGCCGGGGCGGCCGGGGCGGGCTGCGCCGCCGGTTTGCTGACCAGCGCGCGCGGGGCGACGGGTGCCGGCGTCGCTTTAGGCTTCTCTGCCGGTTTGGCTTGCTCTTTCATCGGTTTAGGTTTGGGTTTCGGCTGCGGTTTCGGCACCGGTTTGGCCTCGACGATCGGTTCCGGCGCCGGCACCACCGGTTCGGGGATCGGCTCCGGCTCGGGCGGCGGCGGTTCGGGCTGAGGTTCCGGCGGCGTTTCCGGTTGAGGTTCAGGCGCCGGTTCAGGCTCCACCAGCGCCAGTTCAATGGCGGTTTCGTCGTAGCGCGGCTGGATCTTCAGCGCCGCCTGCTGGCTGGCGAACAGCAGGCAACCGGCGACAATCAGCGCCGGCAACCAGCTGAAAAGATGACGTGAGCGATAGAGCAGATACATGTCACAGCTTCCGTGTCGCGATGGAGACGGAGAAGAAACCGCCCTGGCGCAGGTTGTCCATGACCGCCACCAGCCGCTCGACCGCCACGCCCTTGTCGCTGTTAACGATGATGGTGGTGGTCTGGTTGGCCTGCTGCTGTTGCTTCAGCGTGTCGACCAACGCGCCGAGCGCGATCGGCTGGCCATCCAGCTGCAGCTGTTCGTCGGCCCCCAGCGTGATGATGGCCTTCTTCTGCGGTTTCAGCTGCTGCGCGCTGCCGGCGGACGGCAGCTGCGTTTTCAGCCCAAGCGCCGGAATGACGTTCAGGCTAATCAAGACGAAAAACACCAATAAAAACATCATCACGTCGATCATCGGGATCAGCTCGATGTGCGCTTTATTCTTTTTCGGTTCGTTCCAGTTACGCATGACACTCCCTCCCAAAAGCGAAGCAGCCAATATAGGAGGGCTTTGTTTACCTTTTGTTACGCTTATGTGATCTTATTTTCACAGTGTGGATTTTTTGCGAGAATTTTTTCAATGGCGGGCGATAAACGTAGGGATATAACTTATTAATTAGCGATAGTTTTTATCGGAATAATTGCGGTATGGACATTTCAGAGGGGTAAAGCCAGAGAGGGAAATGTGAGAATAGTGACAACTAAAACGGTCACGACAACAAGACCTGAAGCCCGTGTTTACGTACGATCGCAAGCAGCTTGAGCGACAGACTGGCACTCAGACAACGGGCAAAAACCGGTTGGCTTGATACCGCGCAGCTGTACAGCGCAGAGGGCATCATGGCGAAAACACACGCAACAACCTGTTTTACCGGCATAAAAAAAGACGCCCGCAGGCGTCTTCTTGGTATTTTCACTGAAGCCCGAGGCGATCAGTTCACTTTCACCGGCATGCCGGAACGGGCCTTGATCGCCGCGTCCACTTCGCTCTGGTTGACACCGGCGTCCATCAGCACTTTGCCGACCGGCGCCGAGATGGTCAACGGCACCGGATCCTTGGATTGCAGCTGCTGTTCGTTGGCCGACAGCGGGTTGTGCACTTCCACGTAGCGCGAGCCGTCCGGCTCGACGGTGGCTTTCATCGGTTCGTTGATGAACTGCACGCGGGTGCCGACCGGCACGTTATCGAACAGGTACTTGATGTCGTCGGCGCGCAGACGCACGCAGCCGTGGCTCACGCGCAGACCGATGCCGAAGTTGGCGTTGGTGCCGTGGATAGCGTACAAACGCCCCACATACAACGCATACAGCCCCATCGGGTTATCCGGGCCGGCCGGGAATACCGCCGGCAGGATCTCGCCTTCGGCCGCGTACTCGGCGCGCATTTTAGCAGTCGGCGTCCAGGTCGGGCCGTCTTTCTTGCGCTGCACGGTGGTGGTCCAGTTCAGCGGGGTGTCTTTACCCAGCTGGCCGATACCGATCGGCAGCACCACCACGGTGTTGGACCCTTTCGGGTAGTAGTACAGACGCATCTCGGCACTGTTGATGATGATGCCTTCACGCGGCGCGTCCGGCAGGATCAGCTGCTGCGGGATGGTCAGGGTGCTGCCGGCCTTCGGCAGGAACGGATCCACGCCCGGATTGGCTTCCAGCATGTTGCTCAGCCCCATCTGATACTGGGCGGCGAAGCTTTCCAGCGGCAGTTTGCTGTCTTCCGGTACGGTGATTTGGATATTTTCGCCCACCAAACGGCTGTCTTTTGGCGGCAGCGGGTAGACGACGGCGAAGGCAGCCTGGCTGAATGCAACCAGTGCCGTAAACAGGGTTAATAACGCGCGAATGCTCATTTTCATCTTCGTGTTGGTCAAGGCCACTGGCGATTATGGATATCGGTTTCTACGGCCACCTTGCCCCGATGAAAATCTGCCGGCAGCCAACGGCGCTGCGGCCTGAAAATCAGGGGGGAATTGACCGGATGCGCATTATATGTGCACATCAATCAAAGTGTGAACCATTACCGATGTAATATCGCAATTTTTTGTAACCTGACGCACCACGAAGGGGATTTTTTGCGAGAACCGCCGCCTAACTGGCGGCGGCCAACGTCTCCACACGCCGGATCGGGATCAGATATTCACAGCGGATCGCCGCGCCGCCGAGCGGGCAGTTGCCCTCCTGCGCCGGGTAGAAACGCTCGATATCCTGCCCCGGCCGGCGAATGGCGTTCATCTGCGGCATGGCGGTGTCATACAGCCGCGCGATAAAATGTTGCAGCCCATCCGCCTGCCCGTGATAGGCGAAGCGAGCATACTCGCCCTGTTCGATGCTCACCCGCTCCCCCACCGCCCCTTCGTCCGGCAACGCCGCGGTGTAGGCCATACGCTGGCTGCCCCGGCGCTGCCGATCGGCCTCCAGGCTGGTGAGGCCGTACGCCACCTCCGGCAGCGTCTGCGGCTGCAGCAATTGCCGCCAGGCATGGCGGCGCAGCTCGCACTTGGAGGCCGCCAGCTGCCCCAACGTGCAGCTGCGGCGCTGAGTGTATCCCACCAGCTGCATGGCGGGCAGCGTCACGATATCGGCCTGCGGCAACGGCGCTTCGGCCAGCCGCAGCGGCGATTGCAGGCCATAGCTGGACCAGTCCTGGCTGCGGCGATAGCTGGCCGGCGGCAGGCCGAACTGTTTGCGAAAGCAACGGGTGAAGGTCTGCTGCGAATCGAACTGGTAAGTATCGGCGATGCAGGCCACGCTGGTATTGGTCAGGCGCAGTTCGCGCGCGGCGGCAGTCAGCCTGCGGCGGCGGGCGTAAGTGCCGAGAATGTGGCCGGTATGCTGCTTGAACATCCGCTGCAAATGCCACTTCGAGTAACCGGACTTGGCGGCGATGTCGTCCAGCGTCAGCGGCTGATCCAGGCTCTGTTCAATCCAGGCCAGCAGCTGTTCAATCACCTGTTGCTGGTGCATGGTATTCCCCTTATTTACCCAGTAATGTCTGCGCCAGTACCCGGCCAGCGGCTTCATCGGCGGCGACCAGCACCGGATAGCCCCAGAATTTGGCGCCGTATTCGGCGAACTCTTCCGCCGCCGCGCGTTTGACCTCGTCCGGCTCCAGCATGATCATGCCTTTCACCCACAGCTTCAGCGCTTCGCGGTTATCGCGTTTCCACAGCGCCACCTGGGTGCGGGCATCGCGATCGTGCTGCTCTTCTTCATCGCCGACGCTGCGATCGGTCATCAGGACGAAGGGTTCGGCGCGCGCCAGCAGCGCGCTGAATTCGGCCAGCTCGGCCTGGGTATCGCGCCCGTTTTGGCGCATCCACACCAGCGGAAAATCGGCGGTATCTAGAGACATAATCAGTTTCCTCACGAAAGGGTTTAGGACCGGTGCTTACTTTATCGGCACCGGCACTAGACCGCATTGCGCAATCAGGACATAATACTTTCCAATTCCGCCAAATTGAGAATTATTCTCATGAAAGTTCAGATCCCCCGTCACTGTCTGGATATCGATCAAGTGCCACGCCCGCTGTTTGCCTTGCAGGGTTCCACTCTCGAGCAGGATTGGGAAGTTGAGCCGCACCGTCACCAGAAGGCGCAGCTGATCTACACGGTACGCGGCATGATCCGCTGCGAAGTGGAAAACGGGCTGTGGCTGGTGCCGCCGCAGTGCGCGCTGTGGATGCCGGGCAACGTGTTGCACAACGCCCAGGGCGCCGGCTCCACCGAAGCCTACTGCCTGTTCGTCGATCAACAGGCCGCCGCCGGTCTGCCGCAAAACTGCTGCACGCTGTCGGTCTCGCCGCTGCTGCGCGAGCTGCTGTTGCAGGCCAGCACCTTCGAACCGCTCTACGACGAACAGGGCGCCGAGGGGCGCCTGACGGCGGTATTGCTGGACCAGCTGGCGGCCGCGCCGATCGAGAACCTGCATCTGCCGGTGTCCGACGACGCGCGCATTCGGCAGTTGACCGAAGGCATGCTGAGCAGCCCGGCGGACAAATCCACCCTCGGGCAGTGGGCGCAGCGCATCGGCATGAGCGAGCGCTCCCTCAGCCGCACCTTGCAGCAGCAGATGGGCATGAGCTTCGGCCACTGGCGGCGCCAGCTGCACGTGATGCTGGCGCTGCAGCGCCTGACGCAGGGCGAGAGCGTACAGACGGTGGCGCTGGATCTGGGCTACGAGAGCGCCAGCGGCTTCGTCACCATGTTCAGAAAGGCGGTGGGCAAACCGCCGGCGCGCTACCTGGCGGAACGCAACGCCTCCGGAGAAACCCTGGGCGGCGCGATCAGCATGTGAAAAAACCGGCGCGCCTGAACGCGCCGAGGGGCAGACACTACTGCGCCAGCCAGCCGCCGTCCATGTTCCAGGCGGCGCCACGCACCTGCGCCGCCGCATCGCTGCACAGGAACAGCGCCAGCTCGCCGAGCTGCTCTGGCGTGACGAACGCTTGCGAAGGCTGCTTCTCCGCCAACAGCTCATCGCGCGCCCGCTGCGGATCGGTCCCGGCGGCAATGCGTTTGTCGATCTGCTGCTGCACCAGCGGCGTCAGCACCCAGCCGGGGCAAATGGCGTTGCAGGTGACCGGCGTGCGCGCGGTCTCCAGCGCCAGCGTCTTGGTCAGCCCCACCACGCCGTGCTTGGCCGCCACATAGGCCGACTTGTCTTTCGACGCCACCAGCCCGTGCACCGACGCCACGTTGATGATGCGCCCCCAGTTACGCTCGCGCATCCCCGGCAGCGCCAATCGGCAGGTGTGGAACACCGCCGACAGGTTAATGGCGAGAATGGCGTTCCATTTCTCCACCGGGAACTGATCCAGCGGCGCCACGTGCTGAATGCCGGCGTTGTTCACCAGAATGTCCACGCCGCCGAACTCGCGTTCGGCATACAGCATCATGTCCGCTATCTGGGCCGCATCGCCGAGATCGGCGCCGTGATACCCCGGCGCGGCGCCCAGCCGCGCGACCTGCGCTTGTGCCTGCTCCACCTCGCCGAAGCCGTTGAGGATCACGCGCGCGCCGGCGGCGGCCAACACGGACGCTATCCCGAGGCCGATGCCGCTGGTCGAGCCGGTCACCAGCGCGGTTTTGCCTTGTACACTCATGGTATCGCTCCTTTAAACAATGCCGGTCAGGTAGAACACGCCGATCACGAACAGCACCGCGGCGCTCTTGATCAGGGTGATGGCGAAGATGCCGCCATAGGCCTGCCGGTGGCTGAGGCCGGTGATCGCCAGCAGGGTGATCACCGCGCCGTTGTGCGGCAAGGTGTCCATGCCGCCGCTGGCCATCGAGGCCACCCGGTGCAGCACCTCCAGCGGAATCTGTGCCGCGTGGGCGGCGGCGATAAAGCTGTCGGACATCGCCGCCAGCGCGATGCTCATGCCGCCGGAGGCCGATCCGGTGATGCCGGCCAACAGGGTGACGCTGATCGCTTCGTTCAGCAGCGGGTTGGGGATCGCCGCCAGCGCCTGCGACAGCACCAAAAAGCCCGGCAGCGCGGCGATCACCGCGCCGAAGCCGTATTCGGAGGCGGTGTTCATCGCCGCCAGGATCGCGCCGCCGACCGCCGTCTTGCTGCCTTCCGCCAGCCGGCCGCGAATATTGCGAAAGCCGAACACCACCACCAGCAGAATACCCGACACCAGCGCCGCTTCCACCGCCCAGATGGCGGTGATCTTCGCCACGTCGGTGGTGATCGGCTTGGCCAGCCCCGGCAGCGTCAGCTCATGGCTGGCGCCGTACCACTGCGGGATCCAATGGGTGAAGCCCAGGTTGAATACCCCGACCAAAATCAACGGCAGGATGGCGATCAGCGGGTTCGGCAGGTTGATGTCGTCCGGGGTTTCCGGCTCGTTCAGCAGATCGGTGCCGTACCCCTCTCCCTTCAGCTGCGCCTTGCGCCGCTGGCGTTCAAGATACAGCAGGCCGATCGCGATGATGAACAGCGAGCCGATCAACCCCAGCCAGGGCGCGGCCCAGGCATTGGTGCCGAAGAAGCTGGTCGGGATGATGTTTTGGATCTGCGGCGTGCCGGGCAAGGCGTCCATGGTGAAGGAGAAGGCGCCGAGCGCCACGGTGGCCGGGATCAGCCGCTTGGGGATACCGCTCTGGCGGAACAGCTCGGCGGCGAACGGATAGACCGCGAACGCCACCACGAACAGCGACACCCCGCCGTAGGTCAGCAGCGCGCACACCAGCACGATCACCGGAATGGCGTGACGCCGGCCGAGAATGCGGATCGCCGCCGCGACGATCGAACGGGAAAAGCCGGACAGCTCGATCAGCTTGCCGAACACCGCCCCCAGCAGGAACACCGGGAAGTAGAGCTTCACGAAGCCGACCATCTTCTCCATAAACAGCCCGGTGAAGGTCGGCGCCACCGCGCCGGGATCGGTCAACAGCACCGCGCCCAGCGCGGCGATCGGGGCGAACAAAATCACGCTGTAGCCGCGGTAGGCGGCCAGCATCAGTAATCCCAGTGCTGCCAGGGCAATCAAAACGCTCATCGGTCACCTCAGTATCGTTGTTATTGTCAGGTACGGAGTGCGAAATTACGGTTTCAGCGCAAAGCGCAGCTGATGCGCCCGTCGCCGTTGAATGCGTTCCCTGCGTGCGTCATCCCAAAGATAAAATCCCCGGCCGCTGCGCTGGCCGGTATCGCCGCGCTGCAACCGCTGCTCCACCAGCGCCATCATCTCGTCGCCGGTCGCCAGTTCCGGGAACAGGTGGCGGGCGATGTCCGCCACCGTCGGCAGCCCGGTCATGTCGGCGGCCTCCAGCGGGCCGACCATGGCGTAGCGCCGCCCCAGCGAGGCGCGCATCACCTGATCCACCACCTCGGCGCTGGCGATGCCGCTGTGGACGATGTGCAGCGCCTCGCGCAGCACCGCAAACTGCAGCCGGTTGCCGACAAACCCCGGCGCGGCGCGCTCCAGCAGCACCGCCTCCAGCGCCATCCCGCCGAGCAGCGCCTGCACCGCCGCCAGATGGCGCGGATCGGTGGCGCGGCCGGGCACGATCTCCACCAGCGGGATCAGGTGCGGCGGGTGCCAGAAGTGGGCGATCAGCAGGCGCTGCGGGTGGGTCATGCGCGCCGCCAGCTCGTCCGGCGGCAGGCCGCTGGTGTTGCTGGCAATCACCGCGTCGTCGGCGATCAGCCCTTCCAACTGCTCATACAGCGCGTGCTTCAGCTCGAGCCGTTCCGGGATCGCCTCAATAAGCAGCCGGGCGCGCGCCACGTCGTTCAGCTCGCCGGTCACGCGCAGGCGCGCCAGCGCCGCGTCGCGCTCAGCGTTATCAAACTGCCCGACGTCGCTCAGCTCGGCCAGAATGCCGCTCGCCACCGCCGGCGCCTCCACCCGGCGCTGCGGATCCGGGTCATACAGCAGCACCTCATGGCCGTGGCGAATAAAGTGGGTGGCGATGCCCACCCCCATCAGCCCGGCACCCAGTACCGCATAGTCAGATGACTGCATCGTGCCCTCCTCGGTTGTTTACGGGCGCTCTACCGCCAGCGCCACACCCTGCCCGCCGCCGATGCACAGCATCGCCAGCCCCTTGTTCACCCCGCGGCGCTGCATTTCGTACAGCAGCGACACCAAAATGCGGCAGCCGGACGCGCCGATCGGATGCCCCAGCGCGATCGCCCCGCCGTTGACGTTGACCCGCTCCGCCTCCCAGCCCAGTTCTTTGCCCACCGCCAGCGCCTGCGCGGCGAAGGCTTCGTTGGCTTCGATCAGATCGACCTCCTCCAGCCGCCAGCCGGCTTTCTCCAAGCAGCGGCGCGCGGCCGGCGCCGGGCCGATGCCCATGATCGCCGGATCGACGCCCGACGAGGCGTAACCGGCGATGCGCGCCAGCACCGGCAAGCGCAGCGCGGCGGCTTTTTCCGCGCTCATCAGCAGCACCACGGCGGCGCCGTCGTTGAGCGACGAGGCGTTGCCGGCGGTCACCGTGCCCTCCTTGCGAAACGCCGGGCGCAGCCGCGCCAGCGCCTCCAGGCTGGTATCGCGCGGCTGCTCGTCGTGCTTAACAAGCAACGCTTCGCCCTTCGGCTTCGGCACCGTCACCGGCGTGATCTCCTGCGCAAAACGCCCGGCCTGCTGCGCCGCCTGCGCCTTCTGCTGCGAACGCAGCGCAAAGCTGTCCTGCTCAGCGCGGCTGATGGCGTATTTCTCCGCCAGGTTCTCGGCGGTGATGCCCATGTGGTAGTCGTTGAACGCGTCCCACAGGCCATCGTGGATCACGCTGTCCACCATCTGCGCGTGACCGAGGCGCAGACCGGCGCGCGCGCCGGCCATCAGGTAAGGCGACTGGCTCATGCTCTCCTGGCCGCCGGCGATCACCGCCTCGGCGTCGCCGCTGCGGATCGCCTGCACCGCCAGATGCACCGCCTTCAAACCGGAGCCGCACACCTTGTTGATAGTCAGCGCCGGCGTCGTAACGGGCAGCCCGGCATTCAGCGCGGTCTGGCGCGCCGGGTTCTGCCCGCAGCCGGCGCTCAGCACCTGGCCGAGGATCACTTCATCGATCTGCTGCGGCGCTACCCCGCTTTGCGCCAGCAGCCCCTGCACCGCCGCCGTGCCCAGTTCCACCGCCGTCAACGGCGCCAGCGCGCCGTGAAAACTGCCGACCGGCGTGCGCGTTGCCGCCACGATCACCACTTCACGTTGTTGCACATTCACCTCCCGTTTCAGAAACGCATTTCCGGCACTTGCTCCGGCACGATCAGCCGGCCGGCGGTTTTGGCGACAATCTCCGCCACGCTGACGCCCGGCGCGCGTTCGCGCAGCACGAAGGCGCCGTCTTCAATTTCCAGATAAGCCAGATCGGTCAATACCTTGCGGATGCAGTTGGCGCCGGTCAGTGGCAGCGTGCAGCGCGGCAGCAGCTTGGACTCGCCGCCTTTCGAGGCGTGGGTCATCACCACGATGATGTTCTCCGCCCCCGCCACCAGATCCATCGCACCGCCCATGCCCTTGACCATCTTGCCGGGGATCATCCATGAGGCGATGTTGCCCTCGACGTCCACTTCAAACGCCCCCAGCACGGTCAGATCGACGTGGCCGCCGCGGATCATGGCGAACGACTGCGCCGAATCGAAGATCGACGCGCCGAGGCGTGCGGTGACCGTCTGCTTGCCGGCGTTGATCATGTCTGCGTCCAGCTGCTGCTCGGTCGGGAACTCGCCCATCCCCAGCAGGCCGTTTTCCGACTGCAGCATCACGTCCATGCCCGCCGGCACGTAGTTGGCCACCAGCGTCGGGATGCCGATGCCCAGGTTGACGTAGTCACCGTCCCGCAGCTCTTGCGCCACGCGCTGCGCCATTTGTTCACGGGTAAGCATGCAAATTCTCCTTATGCCCGCAGGGTGCGTTGTTCGATACGCTTCTCGAAGGTGCCCTGGATCAGCCGATCGACGTAGATGCCGGGGGTGTGGATCGCCGCCGGATCCAGCTCGCCCGGCGCGACGATCTCTTCCACTTCCACCACCGTGATGCGCCCGGCGGTCGCCATCAGCGGATTGAAGTTCTGTGCGGTGTGGCGGTAGATGACGTTGCCGAAGTGATCGGCCTTCCAGCCTTTAACGATGGCGAAATCGCCGGTGATGGCGGTTTCCATGATGTAAGGGCGGCCGTTGAACTCGCGCACCTCTTTGCCTGCGGCGATCGGCGTGCCGTAACCGGTGGCGGTGAAGAACGCCGGGATACCGGCGCCGCCGGCGCGGATCTTCTCCGCCAGCGTGCCCTGCGGCGTGAGATCCACCTCCAGCTCGCCGCTGAGCGCCTGCTGCTCGAACAGCGCGTTTTCGCCGACGTAAGATCCCACCACCTTGCGGATCTGCTGGGTTTCCAGCAGCCGCCCGAGGCCGAACCCGTCGACGCCGCAGTTGTTGGAGACCACCGTCAACCCGCGCACGCCGCGCCGGCGGATCTCTTCGATCAGGTTTTCCGGAATGCCGCACAGGCCAAAGCCGCCCGCCAGCACCGTCATGTTGTCCGTCAGGCCTGCCAGCGCTTCCTGGTAGCTGCCGACGCGTTTGTCGAGCCCTGCCATATCGTTGCCCCTGCATGTTGCGGCGCAGGGCGAAATGCCCTGGCTTGCGTGAGGGCATCTTCAGGTCACAAAAATGATTTGTTAATTTTGTTTTTATGCCGCATTCATTTAGAATTTTTATTAATTAGCCGTTAACCGACAATTAACAAAGAGTTAACGTCAGCCAAAATGAAAATGAGCATCAAACAGTTACGCGCGTTTTTAGCGGTAGCTCACACTCTGAACTTCGCCCAGGCCAGCGAGCGGCTGAATATTTCTCAGCCGGCGCTCAGCCTGGCGATCCGTGGGCTGGAAGACGCGCTGGGCGGGCCGCTGCTGCTGCGCACCACCCGCCGGGTGACGCTGACGCCGGAGGGGGAAACCTTCTTCCCGATGGCGCGCCAGCTGCTGGCGGATTGGGATAACGCGGAAGAAGCGATGCGCCAGCGCTTCACCCTGCAGATGGGCAAGGTGGCGATCGCCGCCATGCCGTCGTTCGCCGGCAACCCGCTGCCGCCGATCCTCAAGGCGTTTCGCGATCGCTACGCCGGCATCAACGTGGCGGTGCACGACGTCATCAACGAGCAGGTGTTTGAAATGATCCGCGAAGGGCGGGTGGAGATGGGCATCGCCTTCGAGCCGGAGCCGAGCGACACCCTGCACTTCACCCCGCTGTGCCGCGATCGCTTTCTGGCGGTGGTGCCGAAAGATTCGGCGCTGGCGCGCAAGGCGCAGGTGAGCTGGAAGGAGCTGCTGACGCTGGATTTCATCACCCTGCAGCGGCCATCGGCGGTGCGGCTGCTGCTGGAGCAGGAACTGGCCCGCAGCGGACGAACGCTGGAGGTGGCGTTTGAAAGCCACCAGTTGGTGACGGTCGGGCGCATGGTGGCCAACGGCCTCGGCGCCAGCGCGGTGCCGGCGCTGTGCGAGCAACAGATGGATGAGCTGGGGGCGGTCTGCGTGCCGCTGATCGGCCCGATCATCGAACGGCGCGTGGGCCTGATCCGCCTGGCGCAGCATCAACTCTCTTCCGCCGCGCAGGCGCTGGCGACGGTGATCGAACGGGAAATGGCGGGGAGTGGCGCGCAGCCTGCGCTTAAACCGTAAACCCGACGTGCTTGCCGCCCGGCAGCTCAACGTCCAGGCGCAGCGTGCCGCCCATCGCTTCCACATAGCGTTTCAGGGTCGAAATCTTCAGCTCATTGCCGCGCCCTTCGATGGCCGCGACCGAAGGCTGGGAAATGCCCAGCGTTTTCGCCAATTCCTGTTGGGAAATATTCAGCGCTTCCCGCAGCTGGTGCAGGTGTGCTTCAAACAGCATCTCTTCGGCCATTTCCTCGATGCGCCGGCGGCTCTCCGGGGTGCGGGAGGCCAGCAGTTGCTTTAAGGTGCTCATGGGTGACTCCTTGTAAACTCTTTCGTTGTCATTACCGTCCACATGGCATCGCCTGATTATAGATTACAATCTATGAAGAGCCGATAGACCGGAATCTATAATTTTATCCAGACCGCCATTGGCGTTTTGCCTGGCAGCTCGCAAAAGAAGGGGGGAATTGTCTTGCGGCTTCGCCAGGGGATGCGGACGTTTTATTCCCCACTCCAACGCCGCCGCGCTCTTTACGGCATTTTTATTCCACGCCCCATTAACGTTACGGCGTTTTTACAGACAGTTTTTGCCGCCACAGATACCCTTTTCACATCGCCGCTATGGCTTCACAAGAGAGTTGTCTCATGCGTTTATCCCTGCCTCTGGCCGTGACCGGTCGCCGTTCTGGAGCACGCCATGCATTCTAATATCATCGGCTTCAATCCGCTGCTGGCGGAGCTGCCCGCTTCGACGACCCGCACCTTCCACAAAGAGCTGGAGCACTACCTGCAGCGCTATCCGCAGACCGAACAGCTGGACATTTATCTGCACGATCTGAACGGCCAGCTGCGCGGCAAGCGGCTGCCGATCGCCGAAGCCTTTGGGCTGGAAAAAGGCTGCTACTTTCCGCTGTCGATCTACGCCCTGGATCTGCACGGCCGGGTGATTGAAGAAAGCGGGCTGGGGCAGCGGGCGGGCGAACCGGACCGCCTGTGCCTGCCGGTGCCCGGTACGCTGCGCCCCTGCGCGCGCGATCCCGAACGCCACGCCCAGCTGCTGCTGACGATGCAAAACGCCGACGGCGGCGCCTGCGAGCTGGAGCCGCGCGTGGTGCTGCAACGGGTGCTGAAGCGCCTGCACGAGCGCAACTGCTTCCCGGTGGTGGCGGCCGAACTGGAGTTCTACCTGCAGGATCCGCAGCACCCCGCCGAGGCGGAAGCCTGCCCGACGCAGAGCTTCGCGGTGGATGCGCCCGAGCGCCACCATGCGCTGCTGAGCGACATCGAACGGCACGCCCGCCTGCAAGCCCTGCCGTTGACCGGCGTGGTGGCCGAAGCCGCCTCCGGCCAGTACGAGCTGAACCTGCATCACAGCCGGCGCGTGCTGGAAGCCTGCGACCAGATCATGGCGCTGAAACGCCTAACGCGGCAGATTGCCGAGCAACACCACCAGCACGCCTGCTTTATGGCCAAGCCCTGCGCCCACGCCGCCGGCAGCGGGCTGCATTTTCACATCAGCCTGCAGAACGAGCACGGCGAGAATCTGCTGACCGGCGCGCCGGGCGAACTGAGCGACAACATGCAGCAGGCGATGGCGGGCATGCTGGCGCTGATGCCGGCGTCGATGGCGATCCTGGCGCCCAACATCAACGCGTTTCGCCGCTTCCGCCCTGGCATGCACGTGCCGCTGCGCGCCTCCTGGGGCCACAACAACCGCACGGTGGCGCTGCGCCTGCCCTGCGCCGACAGCGCCAACCAGCGCATCGAATACCGCCTGGCCGGCGCCGACGCCAACCCCTATCTGGCGCTGGCGGTGATGCTCGGCGGCCTGCTGCACGGGCTGGAAAACCCGCAGCCGCTGCCGCCCGCCGCCAACGGCTGCGAGAGCGACAACGCCGCGCCCTTGCCGCTCGGCCAACAGGAGGCACTGGCGCTGTTCCGCCACAGCGATCCGCTGCGTGAGCTGCTCGGCCCGGCGTTCTGCACCCTGTGGCACACCTGTAAAAGCGCCGAACTGCGCCGCTTCGAGGAACAGGTCACCGCCGCCGAACTCGGCTGGATGCTGTAACCCCCGGTTCATTAACCTAAGGATAATCATGAATATGCAACCGCAACGGGCGCCCGTGCAGCCGCTGCTCTGCTGGCGCAAAGGCGTTTTTCATATCAGCACCGATCGGCAGTTGTTGGATATCGAGGCGCTCCAGCGTTTCCTCAGCCTGCCGGATCGGGCGGCGGCCGAGCGCCTGGTGCACCACGGCCTGTGCTTCGGGCTGTACCGCAAGCGCCACCTGCTCGGTTTCGCCCGCATGGTGACCGATTACGCCACCTTCGCGTCAGTGAGTGAACTGTTCGTCAGCGCCGAATACCGCGGCGTCGGGCTGGGAAGCTGGCTGACGCGCTGCTGCCTGGCGCATCCGGCCTTGCGCGGCCTGCGCGTCACGCTGCCCGCGCTGCAAGCGCCCTGGCGCGCCGATGGTTCGGCGCACGCCCTGCGCGCCCTTCACTGATAAGGAGACCCCCATGTCTCGTTTGGTGCTGATTTCCAACAAGCAGTGCGACGGTAAGGATCTGGCCTGCGCCGGCCAGACGCTGGCGGCCGACGCCGAACCGGGACTGTGGCTCGGCTGGAACGGCGACGTGCAGAATTTCGCGCAGCGCCCGATCAGCTGCCGCCAACGCGCCGGTTACGATCAGGTGACCTTCCCGCTGTCGATCGAGGAGTTTCGCCGCCACTATCAGGGCTACTACCACGACGGCCTGTGGCCGGTGTTCCACAACCAGCCGGAGAAGGCGCACTTCACGCCGGAAAACTACCGCGCCTACCGGCAACTGAACCGCCGGTTTGCCGATATTGCCTGCGAGCACCTGTGCCCCGACGACATCGTCTGCATCGACGACTACCAGCTGCTGCCCTGCGCCCAGGCGCTGAAGGAACAGGGGCTGCTGAACGCCTGCGCGTTCTTCTTCCACCTGCCGTTCCCGTCGGCGGCGCTGCTGCGGCGCATCCCGGAACATCACCAGCTGATCGCTTCTCTGCTGTTCTACGATCTGATCGGCTTTACCACCACCGACGATCGCAACGCCTTTCTCAGTTGCCTGGCGGCCGAGTTCCCGCTGGAGATGCTGCCCGACGATCAGATCCAGGCCAACGGGCATATTTTCGCCACCGGCATTTTCCCCGCCGGCATCAACGGCAGGCAGGTTTATTGACCGCAGTCCACCGGCGGCCGACTCTCTGGTTCAGGCCGCCAACCGCTCACCCCGTCCATCCAACCGTTCACCCGGCGAATCTGACCGCTGAGCGAAATACGCCTGTCTTCCCCCCTTACCCCCGGCGATGATGAGCTGTTCCTAAACCCGCCTTACCTCGGGAAAGACGCTACGGCTCACCGCGCCACTCTGACATCTCTTACAAGCGGATGAGTTCATTCATATTTTGCAGACTGGAATTAAGGATACCTCATGAAACGAGAGGGGATTTTAAAGCACATTCCGTGGATGCTGCTGGGGATACTCGGCGCAGCCTGCCTTGGCGTGGTGGCGCTGCGCCGCGGCGAACACATCAGCGCGCTGTGGATCGTCGTCGCTTCGGTGGCGGTGTATCTGGTGGCCTACCGCTACTACAGCCTGTACATCGCCACCAAGGTGATGAAACTGGACGCCGGCCGCGCCACCCCGGCGGTGGTCAACAACGACGGCCTGAACTACGTGCCGACCAACAAGAACGTGCTGTTCGGCCACCACTTCGCCGCCATCGCCGGCGCCGGGCCGCTGGTGGGGCCGGTGCTGGCCGCGCAGGTCGGCTACCTGCCCGGCACGCTGTGGCTGCTGGGCGGCGTGGTGCTGGCGGGGGCAGTGCAGGACTTTATGGTGCTGTTCATCTCCTCGCGCCGCAACGGCGCCTCGCTCGGTGAGATCATCAAAAAAGAGATGGGGCCGATACCGGGCACCATCGCGCTGTTCGGCTGCTTCCTGATCATGATCATCATCCTGGCGGTGCTGGCACTGATCGTGGTGAAAGCGCTGGCGGAAAGCCCGTGGGGCGTGTTCACCGTCTGCTCCACCGTGCCGATCGCGCTGTTTATGGGCATCTACATGCGCTATCTGCGCCCCGGCCGCGTGGGTGAAGTATCAATCATCGGCATCGTGCTGCTGGTGGCCGCCATCTGGTTCGGCGGCGTGGTGGCGCACGACCCGTACTGGGGCCCGGCGCTGACCTTTAAAGACACCACCATCACCTTCACGCTGATCGGCTACGCGTTCGTCTCCGCCCTGCTGCCGGTGTGGCTGATCCTGGCGCCGCGCGACTACCTGGCGACCTTCCTGAAAATCGGCGTGATCGTCGGGCTGGCGATCGGCATCGTGATCCTCAACCCTGAGCTGAAAATGCCGGCGGTCACCCAGTTCGTCGACGGCACCGGCCCGGTGTGGAAAGGCACCCTGTTCCCGTTCCTGTTCATTACCATCGCCTGCGGCGCGGTCTCCGGCTTCCATGCGCTGATCGCCTCCGGCACCACGCCGAAGCTGTTGGCCAATGAGACCGACGCGCGCTTTATCGGCTACGGCGCGATGCTGATGGAGTCCTTCGTCGCCATCATGGCGCTGGTGGCGGCTTCCATTATCGAGCCGGGCCTGTACTTCGCCATGAACACCCCGCCGGCGGCGCTGGGCATCACCATGCCGGATCTGCACCGCCTGGGCACCGAAGACGCGCCGATGATCATGGCTTCGCTGAAGGACGTGACCGTGCATGCGGCGGCGGCGGTCAGCTCCTGGGGCTTCGTCATCAGCCCGGAACAGATCCTGCAGACCGCCACCGACATCGGCGAACCTTCGGTGCTGAACCGCGCCGGCGGCGCGCCAACGCTGGCGGTGGGCATCGCCCACGTGTTCCACCAGATCATTCCGGGCGCCAACATGGGCTTCTGGTACCACTTCGGCATTCTGTTTGAGGCGCTGTTCATCCTGACCGCACTGGACGCCGGCACCCGCTCCGGCCGCTTTATGCTGCAGGATCTGCTGGGCAACTTCGTGCCGTTCCTGAAGAAAACCGACTCGCTGGTGGCCGGCATCATCGGCACCGCCGGCTGCGTCGGGCTGTGGGGCTACCTGCTGTATCAGGGCGTGGTGGATCCGCTCGGCGGCGTGAAGAGCCTGTGGCCGCTGTTCGGCATCTCCAACCAGATGCTGGCCGCCGTGGCGCTGGTGCTGGGCACCGTGGTGCTGATTAAGATGAAGCGCACCCAATACATCTGGGTGACCGTGCTGCCGGCGGTGTGGCTGCTGATCTGCACCACCTACGCGCTGGGCCTGAAGCTGTTCAGCGACAACCCACAGCTGGAAGGCTTCTTCTTCCTGGCCGGCGAGTACAAGCGCAAGATCGCCGAAGGCGGCGCCGAGCTGAGCGCCCAGCAGATCGCCAACATGAACCACATCGTGGTGAACAACTACACCAACGCCGGGCTGAGTATTCTGTTCCTGCTGGTGGTGTACAGCATCATCTTCTACGGGGTGAAAACCGCGCTGGCGGCGCACAAAAACCCGAAACGCACCGATCAGGAAACGCCTTACGTGCCGGTGCCGCAGGCCGCGCCCGCCGACGGCGTAACTGAGGGGGAGGTCAAAGTTTCGACCCAGCATTGATGTGATTTAACGGATACCCTGCATAATGAAATCAGTTATGCAGTACCGACATGAAAGCTAACCGGTACCCAAAGGATTTCGGGCCGCAGCAAGGCGGCAAGTGAGCGAATCCCCAGGAGCTTACTCAAGTAAGTGACTGGGGTTCGGGAGTGCAGCCAACACCGCTGCGGTTCGAAAGACGAAGGGTAAGCAGGGTATTTGGGAGTAAGAAACTATGTTCGGAAATCTCGGCCAGGCGGGGAAGTACCTCGGGCAGGCGGCGCGCATGTTGGTGGGCGTGCCTGACTACGATACCTACGTCCAGCACATGAAAGACAACCACCCGGACAAGCCGGTGATGACCTATAAAGAATTTTTCCGCGAGCGCCAGCAAGCGCGCTACGGCGGCGACGGCAAAGGCGGCATGCGCTGCTGTTAACCCGCAGTCACAAGGACCCGTATGAAACCCATTGCAGTCACCATCCTGACCGGCTTTTTGGGCGCCGGCAAAACCACCCTGCTGCGCCACATCCTGAACGCCGAACACGGCTATAAAATCGCGGTCATCGAGAACGAGTTCGGCGAAGTGCCGATCGACGACGCGCTGATCGGCGATCGCGCCAGCCGCATCACCACGTTGAGTAACGGCTGCATCTGCTGCAGCAAATCCAACGAACTGGCGGACGCGCTGCTGGATCTGCTGGACGGCGTCGACAGCGGCCAGCTGGTGTTCGATCGGCTGATCATCGAATGCACCGGCATGGCCGATCCCGGCCCGATTACCCAGACCTTTTTCTCGCACGAGATCCTGTGCGAGCGCTTCCTGCTGGACGGTATCATCACCCTGGTGGACGCGGCGCACGCCGACCAGCAGCTGAGCCAGTTCAGCATCGCCCAGGCGCAGGTGGGCTACGCCGACCGCCTCCTGCTGACCAAAACCGACGTGGCGCCGGACTGCGAGGCGCTGATCCAGCGGCTGCAGCGGATGAACGCCCGCGCGCCGGTCTACAAGGTGACACACGGCGATATCGATCTGAGCGTGCTGTTCGACATCGAAGGCTTTACGCTGAACGACAAGCTCAACCTGACGCCGCCCGCCCCGCTGTTCCGCCGCATCCCGCAGCCGCAGAGCGACATCCGCTCGATCGTAGTGACGCTGGAGCGCCCGCTGCCGCTGATGCAAATCTCCGACGTGATGGAAGGCCTGCTGCTGGAATACGCCGACAACCTGCTGCGCTACAAAGGCATTCTGTCTATCGAAAACGAGCCGCGCCGCCTGCTGTTCCAGGGCGTGCAGCGCCTGTATAACGCCGACTGGGATCGGGAGTGGCTGCCTGGTGAGGAACGCCGGAGCACCTTGGTATTTATTGGTGTGGACCTGCCGGAGGAGGAGATTCGGGGAAGGATTGGGGGGTTGGGGTAAGCAGGGTTTAGATATTGGGGCCTGTGGGTGGGCTCCTTTATGGGCTTATGGTGCTAACGGGGTGGAGGGAGTGGCATTAGCCGTAGTGTGTTTCCTGCTTGTTTTTTCTTACGATAATAAACCTACTGCCATCACATTCCATTTTATTAGCTTTAACTAATAAATATCGCCTATGGATTTATGACTAATCATTTAATGCCGAGAGAATGGCAAATTGCGAGATGCATTCCAATCCTAAAAGTAAATAAACTGTAATTCTATACAGCTTATTTTTTCCCTTTGCTGATAACGCTATAGTTTTTCCGCTGCGGAAAAATCCGCAGCCGGAGTTAGCGTTCCGAATCTGACATACTACCGCTGTATTATGTAATAATGCAGCAGCTTTAGTTCACTCCAAATAATGGTGGCTCAGGCGGGGGCTTCGCAAGAAGCGCCGGTTCGTATGTCCCGGTGACGCTAACCCCGTCTGGGCTACCACCCGAGTTTAGCGTCTCTGGTGATAGTCATTAATCAATGACATACGGAGATGCACCCATGACAAAGGTTCCCACTACAGAATCCGTTGCAAGCACCCTCACCCTCTACCGCCAACTGTTTAACCACCTCGATCTCAGCGCTTTTAACCCTTCAGAACTTTTAGACCTGGCCGCACTCTCTGCTGAACAGGCGGAAGGTTTGTGCCACGGCCTGATGCTATTCGGCCATTTACTGCAAAAGCACCCACAGCTGGATACCGAAGGCTGGGAGCAGATGAATCGCTACCTCAACGCTACGGCGCATCTGGTTCCTGCGCTGTGTAACCTTTATGGGCGGGCACTGCGGGAGATGGAAGCCTGCGGCTAACGTAAATGGCAATCAGGGCGATGCTCATCGCCCTTCCCACCCACAATTTCCAATAGATCTGACTGACATATCACAACAAAAGCATTCATCAAGGTAGGCATTTCCTCCCCTACCTGGCATAGTTAACGCATTCGGTAAATCGATGAGTTAACTGCTGGGTATGGATGTATGGCTGCTGCAAAACTTTGGACTAGAGAAGAATTACTGATCGCTTTCACTCTGTACAGCCAAATACCGTTTGGCAAACTTCATTCGAGAAATCCCGAAATAATCCACTATGCAAAATTGATTGACCGTACGCCGTCGGCGTTAGCCATGAAACTGGTTAACCTCGCTAGTTTGGATCCATACATTATCGAATCTGGTCGAAGCGGTTTGAAAGGCGCTTCCAATGCCGATCGCGAGCTGTGGAAAGAAATGAGCCAAGATATGGATTTGTTTAATCAGCAATGCCAAACGGCAATGGAACACTTGGAGAAACCAGCCGCACCTGATTTTGATGAAGAGCCAAAAGATTTCAGTGGCAGAGATAAGTTCTCTACAGTCAAAACACGTGTAGACCAAAACCTGTTTCGCAAAAATGTATTGGAAGCTTACGAATATCGTTGCTGCATAACCGGATTAGAAGAACCAGCATTACTCGTTGCTAGCCATATCCTGCCTTGGAGCCACTCAATCGAACAACGCCTTAACCCTAGTAACGGATTGTGCCTGTCCAGCCTGCATGACAAGGCTTTTGACCGTGGGCTAATCACTTTCGACGAAGACTTGAGACTGGTACTATCAAATAAAATCAAGCTATTGAAAAGCAGTATCTATGTGGAAAACTTCGAGATATATGAGGGTGAAATAATTAGCACGCCTATAAATCATTCTCCAGATAAAGCTCATCTTGCTTTTCATAGAGAGAATATCTTCATTGGAAATTAGGCTTACATATCATTACTACAGATCCAATGTTGCTAAATGAGCATTATCAGAATGGGTAGTTACGAAAGACCGACTTGGGGCGCAAGAAACATTTTTCGGCGGCCATCATTTGAGCGAAGGCCGAACTCGAACATCGCAACTATCCTTTTGATCTTTAGTAATTAAAGCAATCCACATTGTCGATGATACCATCATTGATACCATCAGTCCCGATTGGTGATAATCGAACGCTATAAAAAATCATGACGAACATTATGAATGTAAGTTAATTCATGTATTTTTAGCAAGAATTTTTTAAAGAACACCAAAATAACTCGTATATTTGTTTTTTCATCCAATTGAAAAATAGGATAATTTGCATACAGGTTATAAGGATTCTTGAGTTATGGTAATATAAAGCAACAAATATATTGCTTGGAGAAGTGAACTTGGATACATTATTTAAGATTTTTGAAAAATTTAGTTCAAGGCCGCTTTATTTTCTTTGGTTTATCAGTATGTGAACTTTTACAAAAAGAGTCAGCATTAAAAAGTCCTAACACAGAAAACATACTATATCTTTTATCTGCAATGATAATGGTAGTCTTTTTAACAGGGGGATATGAATGGCTCATATTTAAGTTCAATGTCACATTGGAACCTCATGATCAGGGCGATATCGGCCCTACGATTGGAACGGCAACATTAGCAGTTTATTTGGTTTATGCATTTCATTTTTTAAGTGAGAAACCAGATGCCTTAAATCTCAAGTTGTTAACTAATTCAGGATTCATTTATAGCACAACTTTATTGTTATTTTCGCTTGAGTCAATGAAACTTAGGAGATTAAAGCAGAGATAATAATTAAGTTTCGGAAGAGTATTAAATATAACTTGGTACTATGAAAAGCCGATATAACTATACTCCTATATCATATCGGCTTTTCATGTTTTAAGGCATCATAGATACATAATCCACACCAATTCTAGAACTGTATTGCGACGCAATAGCTTGGTATCGTTCAGCATAACCACTTCGAAGCTGGGATTTTAATTTCAGTTTAACTGGTACATTTTGTACGTTGTCATCCATGCTACTCAAGAATACCGCTGAAAGTATATTTTTCTCTTCCCCCGGAACAGTATGACCGTGATTTAAAACAACCATATAATCAACCACTGGTAAAGTTTTATCGCCTTCAAATATAGATAAATATTTTCTGGTATTCTTATGAATTACATAAATATACTTGGATTGTTCTGCATTAGGTAATGCTTTATTCTGGTTAGCATTGAAAAGTTCTAACACCTTAATTAAACGATGAGGACTTAATCTTTTATGATGTGGATCATTACCCTGAGTAGGAACAAGATCGCAAGCAGCAGAAACACATAAATACCATTTTTCAGATTCAGTATCGAAGAAAATTGTACCTGTTGAAATATGTCCTTCTTCAAAATTCCTAGAAGACAAATTCATGTTCAAAGCATGATACATCTCATTAAACGAGCTTGCATTTGCAGGTAAATTCATTTGTTTTGAACAATACTCTAATGATTTCGCTTCTCCATTACTTTTAAAATCAGTTGTATATGTTTCAAAAACATCATTAATGAAGCCTACTAAAGATTTATTTCCCTTCAATCTTTCATAGAGTTCTTCAGATAAATTACTAAAAACAAATTCAATGTTTTTCCTTTTAATTTCATCAGAAGCGGAATTTAATATTTGATTCAACCATCCAGCTTGACCATAACCATCATTAGCTAAATGGTTATTGAAAGAAAGCGCTTCTGCTTCAATAGTATTTTGAATCTCTGACTTGATAATTTGATAGTAAGATGGGTTCCATTCAATTAATGATTCATTTAGTGTTTGCCAAATTCTCTCACCATCACTTTCATGATTATCTTTATCCTTATGGAACACACTGATAAATATATTACCACTTTGAATCCATTTATTACCGGCAGTATCCCCTACAACCATGCTTTTTGTCATATAATCTGGAATGACGGCATTTTCAGCGACTGCATATTCAGAAATCATCTTAGCAATGAAATTAATATCATTTTGCTCTGTAAGGCCTCCATCATTTCGGATTGCTTTCTTAATACGCTTACATAGGCAGTCATCTTGGATATATAGTACAGTTTCATCCCTCGTTAATGCCCTTTCTCCTTTGTGGTTCAAATCAGGTAAAATAACACTCTGCCAGTATTCAATTAATTCATCATTTTCTGTTTCAAGTATTTTATCATTACAATTTTCGATCCCTCTTAGAGAAGAAGCAATTTGCATCCAAACAGTTTTGAGCTCCTCTCTCGTATAAATAACAATCATATTCAAATGATCAGAATTTTTTAATTCTTTTAATATTGTAATAGTTTTATCCGGTGCATTGTTATCTAAATGATAATCCATTATGACCAAATCTGACTTACGGATCCGGTCAACATCAAAGTTTACTGAACCGTTGTCAATATCACAGATCATATTCTTGGTTTGAAAATATTCTTCGAGGGTAGCAGCACGCTTTGAGGAATCAATTTTTGCTGGGTCTAATTTTATCTCGCTATTAAGTGCTTTGATAGAGTCAGAATAAGTAATAAAATCGTCATCTATCATTACTACTGAACGAATAGCATTATCACAAAAAGTTTTCTGCACAAGGGAATTATAAGTTGTTATAGTCATGTTATGACTCCACTCCATTGAACTTAATTACGAAATTAGCACCATCTTTAATTAAATAGTCATCTTCAACATTTGGATCAGAATACCAAATCTTGTGGTGTGCTACAGCTAAATTCTCCCTGCATAAATAAAGCCCGACACCATGACCATTAGCTCTTTTGCTATAAAACAATTCAAATAAACGAGGAATGTCATCTGGGTCTATAGCAGGGCCTGTATTTGCAATTATAACTAGATAATTAACAAAATCTATTTTGATAAGACGATTATCGGACAAACTCACCCAATACATTGCGTTATTTATAATATTAGTAAAAACCGGATATATTCGTGAAGGTATATCATTGATAGATATGTTCTTAAAATCATCACCGAACTCAATGGAAATACGTTGTCTTTCAAAACGATCACCAAAAAATTTCAGGATATAATCCATTATATTTTTCCCAGAAATTTTTTGCCTTGACTGATATCCAGATATTTTCAAAGGTGATAAAAACCGGATTTGTTGTGTTAATGATCTATGTGCATTCAGAGCCAATGTGAAACCTGGGTGTTCCTTCGCGGTTGAAGGCAAAGAATTTAGTCCTCGTGTAACCATCGAGTCCATTTCTTCAAGCTCGTGTGAGAGTATTTCGACGCTGATTCCCAACTGAGCCAAAGCATTTAAACTCTTAGCTTTATCCTCGAAATACTCTCTTTCTTCTTCTGATAGCGAAAAAGCGGAGTCTAAATTTACTCCTTCAAATAACCTTTCTAATCCTTTATTTATAGATTGGTATTTGAATGTTAGGGAGTCAATTGTTTCAATATAAATGCTATCGAGTAAATTTAAAACATTCTCGATCTCAGTATTGACATTAATTGAGTCAACTATTGATATAGCTTTAGAGTAATATATAGCTCTATCACTTTTAATTTCTTCTCCCCATTTCTTTAAGAGTGCATTTGTTTTTTCATCTATATTATTACTAAACTTGGTTAATCTGGCATTTATGATCCCTTGATTTTTATCAAGATGATTTTTACCTACTAACGAAGGTTCTAACTTATTTAATTCAGAATCCAATTTGTTAACTATTAATTTCATCTCTAATATATACGCAGAGAATTCATTGTATTTATCACGATAATTTCTATATCTCTCCTCATATACACCAATTTTAGGTGGCTTAGTTGGAGTTTTTATTTCTGTTCTCAATGATTCTAAATTAGCAAGGTCAGCATCTATTTCTTTTATATAATTAAAATCATGCTTGTTTTGATTGCTATCTAATTTAGTCTTCAATTTTTTTACAGCTTCAAGCGAAGCATCTAAAACGGGAGTTTGCGTTTTTAGTGCCTCAGAGAAACTCTTTTGTGTAGATTTACGAGCTTGTTGCTGTGCTGATTTTCGTAATTCCTTTTCACGTTTAACTTGCTCAAGAAGTTCTTTACGATCTTCGGAATGTTTACCAAAAAATCTATCCGCTAATGATGTTAATAAATCTGAAACTAATGTTTTCAATTCTCTAGCAGCTTGGTTTCGAATGAAGCCTTCCCTTCCTGATTTATCCTTTAGTTCTTTATTATTTGATTGTGTGATACTGATAAATCCGAAAATTCTTCGGTTAGACCAATAGTACCGTCCAGCATTCCATGAACGTCTTTCCTCGATCTGGAAGAAATCATTATCTACTCGTCCATATGGCAACACTCTTAAATTATCCCGAAACACCATAAGCCCAGCATATTTTTTTGCCTTGAGGTCAAAATGTGTATGCTCTCGCTCGGTGTGCGAGGTATTTTGCGGCAGAAATTCTAATGTCCCAATTTGAATTTCAAATGGTCCGACTCCAGAATCAGAATTAACACTTATGCTGGCAGGAATAACTACTTCGCCCTTATCCTCACCAAAAGCTTTTACG
The DNA here is from genome assembly GCF_024160145.1 of Serratia nevei. Lineage (GTDB taxonomy): Bacteria > Pseudomonadota > Gammaproteobacteria > Enterobacterales > Enterobacteriaceae > Serratia > Serratia nevei_A. Next base: position 76,505 of record NZ_JAMYWQ010000008.1, on the reverse strand, counting down.
CGACCTCTAAACCAACCTTTCTCATCAACATAGCCTACAACAGTGTGCTCTAAAGCATCAAAATCGCTTTTACTAAATACATCCGATTGCTTTAATATTTGACGATGGTAACCATTGGCCTTAACTGTATATATCTCATAAGAGAATGATAGATCCTCTAAAATATAAGGATTTACAAATGCCCTTAAAGTGTCAACCAAGCTTTGTTCAACATCAGATAACTCTGCATTATCCTTAGCTAAATCCCCTGCATTGGTTAATAATGACAAATCTCGTCCAAGCTCCAATAAAAAGAGAGCGGTACCATGTTTACCACCGTCTATCTTTTCAACTTTGATTAAGATTTCTTCCCAAGGAACGAAGACACTAGGATCTATTTTAAATTGATCACAAAAATTAATTATTTTATCTTGAGTAGTAATAAAGTCACTTTTTTCATTTACAGTTTTCTCGTCTTCTGAGAATTTTTCCCAAGCTGCTTTTGTGAGGAGATGATTAAAATGACGAACTTCATCTTCATCTTTGCTGGGAAAGGATACATTCTTCTTAAGTTCAATGAGCAAACCAGATAAAACATCAGAGAGAGAATCTATATTTTCAAACTCTCTGAATGGAACAGTGACATCGTCAAATGAGAGATACGGGTTTTCGAAAAGCCTCCAATCAATTAGTAAGGCAACATAATTATTATCCATTTTCTTAGTAACAAGAAAAGTTACGGGAGATAGAAAAGCAGCAGATAATCGCCCAATCCCTTTTTCTCCTTGAGTTTTTCGGATACCTAATCCGAACCGCTCATTTTCTTCTAAGGTGTTCTTTCTCGTTTTAGATTCGGTGCCAACAACAAGCCAATTATCAATAATTTGTTGCAAGGACATTCCGCAACCGTTATCTATAAGGGCTCCGCAAGGATAATCGCCATCTATTGTGTATAATGCCACATCTCTTGCATAAGCATCATATGCATTTTTCCAAAGCTCGCTTACAGCAGTTGGGCAATCTGCAATCTGCCCCTTACCGAGATGTTCAATTGTCCTTGCTCTCGCTTTAAAGCTAAGAGATCTCATCTGCATTTTTATCATCCCTTTCAGAGTTATTGCTTATTATTTCAATACAAGATTTCAGAAGAATTTTCCCTAGATTCACAGGAACAGCATTTCCAACCTGTTTACCTTGACTAATGATGCCACCAGAAAAAATGTAATCATCGGGGAATGTTTGAAATCGTGCCGCATGTCTCACGGTAATTCCATGATTATCCCACGGATGCAGGAAACGTCCTTTTGAGGGATTAAAACAACCAGTAGTTATAGTTGGGCCTGGCATTGACAACCTTATCCGACCATAAACATCTGTATGACCTGAATATCCATTAGAATGACATGGTAATCTAAAATCAACATCTTCCCGACTACCATTAATTGGTGTTAAATTGAACCTTTCAATCATATAGTCGGCATGGTTCATGTGTACATTATTCGGGTCACTCTTATCCTCTTTAAGAGGACTTTTGAACTTTAATGTCTGAGTGACATCTTGACCTAAAACAACACTAATTCTTTCAAAAACCGATGGTGATGGTTTTTCAAAAATCTCAGAAGCATTAATCCAATGAGGGGTTTTATCTTTAAAATGAGTTGGAGGTGGTGGCCAATCACCTTCGTTGAGAAAAATGTCATCTCTAAGACCCAAGATAAATACCCGGCCTCTATTTTGAGGAACTCCATAATCTTTTGCATTCAGCTTTAATGGCCCGACTATTTTATAACCACTATTAGCCGCAAGCATTTTGAAGTTATTTAAGTAGTCTTTATGCTTTTCCCAAAGTAAACCCGGCACATTTTCAACAAGGAATATCTTGGGTCGAAATATTTTAACAAAGTCATAGTAACGAATTAACAATTCGTTCCTTGGATCATTTACACCAGCATTTTTTATTCTATGTGATGAAAAACCTTGGCAAGGTGGCCCACCAATGATTATATCCAATTCTTTTTCTTTGAGTTTTAAGCAATCCATTAACTCATCAGGTGAAATAGTCATAATATCCTTGTTTATTAATTTTATGCTATTTTCTCTTTTTTGAATTAAATTTCTGCTGTACGTATCACATGCATCTTGATCAAGTTCTATTGCAGCTAAAATTTCAATACCCAGATCCAGAGCTGCTAACGAAAAGCCTCCCGCACCTGAAAAAAGATCTATTGCCTTGATTTTGTTCAATTTACCCTTCACTTTTGTAAGCAGTCATATTCTTGTGACTGATTTTACATTATGCAGGCTTCTATCACAATCCAAAGGTAACATCAAGACATTGATTATCTTGCACGACTATGGTGTATAAATAGATCTCATTGTACTATTGAGTGCATAAAGGTTTACTTAATTTTCTAAATTTTAAAAAGCCTCCGCTAATAAATAGTATTATTAATATCCGAACTATGAAACCTCATCAAGATTAGAACGTAGATCTCACTGCACCTTGGTTCACTCCCTGGATATAATTAAGTCATAATAAGGAGTAACCGATTCCTGCCTCCCGAGCATACAAAAATTATTAATGGATGCTAGTTGTCGCAAGTTGTCTTTATCCATGTTCCAAAATGCATTCGCTATGAAATATTTTTTGGGTAGAATAACAAATCTGAAACCTATCATTAATATCACCATATTAAAACCTAATACGGCTCCAACATAACCTCCTCACCCCGTTTCCACACGATAAACCCGGCTTCATACGGATGCAAAGGCGTACTGACAATAACACTGTATCCTTCACCAAGGATAAAATCATACTCATCGATGCCAGGAACACACTTCCCAGGTTCCAATCCAATAGGCGTGTTTGCATATGATCTTTCATAGACATAATTATCATTGCCATACTTCCATATGGCTACCTTGAGAATGGACTCCTCTCTTTCCATATCATTCTTATCAACAAAAACGCAGATCTTGCTGCCTACAGTCGTTGCTTTTGCCGGGCGTAAATTGACTTTATCCCCCATAGGACAACCAGAGATAAAAAGAGGAATAAAGAGTAAGAGGAATTTTTTCATAGTGGCAGCCCTGCGCTTCTGATTATGGGTTGAAATTTTGACAATGTACTTCTGTCTACTATCCCTGAGTAATTCCTACCGTATAAACCGATAAAATCGCTAACACCAAACTTCTTGAGATAGAAATAGTCTGCAATTATCGATGCTTGCTGTTCCATACTATACTCACGCAACAGCAACCGATCGAGCCGATATTGATAGCTCGCCGCCCAACTGAGAAGCCCACGGGTACGCACCCACATGCCTCTTTGATGCTGCCAAACATGTGCCATCTCGTGGATAAACAGGTGCTGTGCCAAATGATGCACCGTAAAATCAGGTCGGTATAAAGCCCTGCGAAAATACAGCTCCCCATTCGGGCTCATCGCCGTGTACTGATTCTGTAGCCCAAACGGCAGGTAACTGTCGCAGTGAACCAATACGGTCTGATAGAAAATGGTGCTGCCAAACACTGAACGCGCCAGATTGACTTCGCCCGGCGTTAACGCCCGCGTGCTCCCTTCCTGTTGTGGCTCCATCCTGGAATTCCTTGATCCGAAAGGGTTCAATGAAACGCTATTTTAGCCTTTAAGGTCAATCAGATAGGCCTTATGAAAGCATCAGGAAGATCCGGTTTTTACTGAAATGGGAAATACGTCAATACAGAGTAAAGTGGGTAGGTAATTGCGGCAGGCAGATTCCAGGCACAAAAAAACCACCTCTCGGTGGCTTCTTGTTCGCGCGGTACTTAATGGTGCCGAAGGCCGGACTCGAACCGGCACGTATCTCTACGGTTGATTTTGAATCAACTGCGTCTACCGATTTCGCCACTTCGGCACTGAAGTAGTATGCGGAAAACGGGTGAATTATACCTTCCCGCGACCAGCACGCAACACTTATCCGTTGTTCAATGAGTTAAGTGTCGAAAAAACCGCCGCAACGCGCGTTTGCACGCCCCGCCTTCCCGCTGTGCGCCCTTCACAACCCTGTTGATGATGAGCATGCTACATCCACAGGCTGTTGCAACGAGCATCCAGGAACAGGCGTCACGCGCGATGCCGTCCGATCCCAGGTTTCAGCATCGTTGCACAGAGTAATGATAATTCATGTGCCGTACGTCACTCACTCCCGCTAGCCAGAGCCGCTCGCCCAACTAGCGAAACAGGTTCAGGAACCCGCCACACGAAAGGGCACATATTCCTCCCGCCATCACCACTGATTCACCCAGCGCCAGTCAAAAACAAAATAATCCCCAGCCGCAATGGCAATGCTGCAAATAATTGCATACCCATGTGTCAGCCAATAAAGAATCAGGTTGCGCAACATTTCGAGAACACTATTTTTTCATTGGTGGATATCAGGTAGGAAATAAAAAAATCGGAATGGTGCTCTCAAAGGTGAAAGAGTAATTCTATTAGATGAGTTTTATCTTAAATCACCAGAAAATAGCGTACAGACCTAACAAAATGGCTGGTTAATGCCTAAAAACCAGCTGAGATCGCTTGCCTCTTCAGAGTTAATAGCTTTAAGATGGTGTAAGAAAATTTTCCCTGGTGTTGGCCAATATTGGCAACCTGGCCCTACGCGGTCAGGTTTTTTTTTGTATTTTTTATCAAAACATTACCGGAGAAGTGTATCGCCTCAAGGGGTGCGAAACTAGTTAGACTAAAGTACAGTCCCTTACTAGACCTTTATCAGTTCAACCTGGTGATTATTTCAAATTGCAGAGTTCGGAGCCGCCGATACGCTATTGCGGCCTTCACGTTAATCGCCACGGCGCCAAATCAATACCGGTTAACGCTCGCTATTTCCCGAATCGAAAGACGCTGCTCGCCAGCCGATATTTTCTCCCTTTAGACGTATCCCGCTGATGAGTTCTGCGCAGCCGTTGCCTTAGTACTCCACCGGCTTAATCAGCCGCAGCTCCATCCCCAGGCGCACGGCATGTCGGGCATTCGTTACCCCCAGCTTTTTGACGACGTTGGACATATGAAACTTGATGGTGCCGGTCTTTATGCCCAGGATCATCGCCGTTTCCTGGTAGGTTTTGCCCACGCTGGCCCAATAGAGGATCTCGTTTTCCCTGTCGGTAAAACGGGCGTTTCTCTCCAGCGCTGCGGCGTTTTTTGCTGACAGTGGTGACAGCGCCAGATAGGACTCATGCAGCGAGGCCAGCAATACTGAAATGTCGCCTTTACGCTCGGTGAGCGCCTGGATGGCTTCCATTTTCTGTTCCGCGCTAAAGGCAAAGGAAAGCGTGACGAGATTGTCGTTGTAATCGTGCAGCACGAAGGTATAGCCATGCGTCACGCCAAACTCGCGGGCCTGCTCGAACAGTTCGGGAAAGTGCAGCCCTGCGTCAGCCATAATTTGCTCGTCCCAGGCGAAGGGGGTCAGGCGATTGCGGGCGGTGAGTACCACCGGATCAATGTACTGCAACCCCTGCTCCTGATACTTTTTTACCCATTCACTCGGGTAGTTGGTGACGCCAAAGATGCAGGCAATGTCTTTTTTGGATAACACCACATACGCCCACAGGAGATCGCCCAACTCCCCAAGTGCCGCTTCCAGGCGCTTGCCGATAATGTTGCTGAGGTTATATTCATCTTCCATTGGCTGCCTGCTCCCTCTCCCTGCATTGCCACTGAAGTGACTATAACACGACAAAAACCGCAGGCGGGGGCATGCCGCACCAACAAAAAAGGCGCGGCCCCGCGGCCACGCCTTTCTTCACTACCGCTCGCCCCGCTACTTGCGTTTGAGCAGCATATACACGCTGATCAGCAGGAACAGCATGCTCGGCAGCAGCGCGCCCAGCACCGGCGGCATGCTGTAGACCATGCTCAGCGGGCCGAAGATCTGATCCAGCACGTAGAACAGGAAGCCGAAGCTGATGCCGGTCACCACGCGGATACCCATCGGCACGCTGCGCAGCGGGCCGAAGATGAACGACAGCGCCATCAGCATCATCACCGCCACCGACAGCGGCGAGAAGATTTTTCTCCACATGTTGAGCTGGTATTTGTTGGATTCCTGGCCGCTCTGCTTCAGGTACTTCACGTAGTTGTGCAGCCCGCTGATGGAGAGCGAATCCGGATCCAGCGCCACCACGCCCAGCTTGTCCGGGGTCAGGTTGGTTTTCCATTCGCCGGTCAGCGTCTGGGTACCGGTCACCTGTTTCGGGTTGGTCAGATCCGAGGTGTCCACCTGCGAAAGCTGCCACAGGCCTTTCTCGAAGCTGGCGGTGGCGGCATAGCGCACCGTCTCCAGGCGACGCTGATCGTTGAAGTGGTAGATGTTTACGCCGGAAAGTTCTTTATCGCCGGAGACGCGCTCGATGTAGATGAAATCGTTGCCGTCCTTCGCCCACAGCCCGCTCTTGGTGGAGAGCAGCGAGCCGCCGTACATCTGCTGGGCACGATAGTTGCGCGCCATCTGCTCGCCCTGCGGCGCCACCCACTCGCCGATCGCCATGGTCAGCAGCACCAGCGGAATGGCGGTTTTCATCACCGAGCCGGCGATCTGCAGGCGGGTGAAGCCGGAAGCCTGCATCACCACCAGTTCACTGCGCGTCGCCAGTTGGCCCAGGCCGAGCAGCGCGCCGAGCAGCGCCGCCATCGGGAAGAAGATCTCGATGTCTTTCGGCACGCTCAGCAGGGTGTACATGCCGGCGCTCAGCGCGGTGTATTCGCCCTGGCCGACCTTGCGCAGCTGATCGACAAACTTGATGATGCCGGACAGCGACACCAGCATGAACAGCGTCATGATGATGGTGTTGAAAATCGTTTTACCGATATAACGGTCTAATACGCCAAACATCAGGCCGCTCCTCTCAGGCGTGCGCGCAGCTTGCGCATCGGCACGGTATCCCACAGGTTCAGCGCCAGCGCGATCGCCAAGTAAACGCCGTTAACCAGCCACAGCCACAGCATCGGATCCAGCTTGCCCTTGCCGGCGTTGGAGCGCAGCGAGGTCTGCAGCAGGAAGAAGATCAGATACAGCAGGATGGCCGGCAGCATGCTCAGCACACGGCCCTGGCGCGGGTTCACCGCGCTGAGCGGCACCACCAGCAGCGCCATCAGCGCCACCGATACCACCAGCGTCAGGCGCCAGTGCAGCTCGGCGCGCGCGTCCGGATCGTCGGATTCCCACAGCGTCTGCATCGACATCTGTTCGGATTCGGTGTTGTCCGCCGCCACGGTGCGATGGCCAATCACCGCCTTGTAGTCGGTGAAGTCGGTAATGCGGAAGTCGCGCAGCAGCGCGGTGCCTTCAAAGCGGGTGCCCTTGTCGAGCGTCACCACCTGCGAGCCGTCTTTCTGCTGCACGATGTTGCCGTGCTCGGCCACCACCACCGACGGGCGTTGGTTGCCGTTCGGCCGCAGCTGCGCCAGGAACACGTCGTTGAAGGTGCTGCCCTTCACGTTGCCGATAAACAGCACCGCGTTGCCGTCCTGCGAGGGTTTGAACTGCCCTTCCGCCAGCCCGGCGATGCTCGGGTTGGCCTTGGCTTCGTTCACCACCACGTCCTGATAGCGCGAGGCCCAGGGGCCGGCCCAAAACACGTTCACCGCCGCGACCGCAGAGGTGAACAGCGCCAGGATCATGGCGGCGATAATCAGGGTGCGTTTGCCCAGCCCGCAGGCGTGCATAACGGTGATTTCGCTCTCGGTATACAACCGCCCAAGCGTCATCAGCAAGCCGAGAAACAGGCTCAAAGGCAGGATGAGCTGCGCCATTTTCGGCACGCCCAACGCGAGCAGAGAGAGAACTAAGTTTGTCGGGATATTGCCGTCCACCGCGTCGCCCAGCACCCTGACCAGGTTCTGACAAAAGAAGATCAGAAGCAGGATGAACAGGATGGCGATTTGGCTCTTGAGCGTTTCCCGTACCAGATATCTTATGATGATCACGCTTATTACGCCTGTGAAAACTTGTCTTTTTGCAGGAAAATCGATAATTTCATCGTTAATCCGCCATTTATTCTCATCATATGGCAACCTTCACAGCTAAAATAGTATTACAACATCAAGCCGTTTGGGTGTCCTATAGGAACTTGCTTATAGTCGCCAAAACAGAGCAATTTATGCCGTTCAGGTTAACATAATTCGTTAACTCAAATGGCAGGAGATCGTTACGGAGTCGGTTATTCTAGCCGTAGCGTCCGCCTTTGTCTTTAAGATTCAGGAGAGTGCATGGAGTTCAGTGTAAAAAGCGGTAGCCCGGAAAAACAGCGCAGTGCCTGTATTGTAGTCGGCGTTTTCGAACCGCGCCGCCTGTCCCCTATCGCAGAACAACTCGACAAAATCAGTGATGGTTATATCAGCGCATTGCTGCGCCGTGGCGAACTGGAAGGCAAGGTCGGGCAGACGCTGCTACTGCACCATGTGCCCAACATTCTCTCCGAGCGCATCCTGCTGATCGGCTGCGGCAAAGAGCGCGAGCTCGATGAGCGCCAATACAAGCAGGTGATCCAGAAAACCATCAATACCCTCAACGACACCGGCTCGATGGAAGCGGTCTGCTTCCTGACCGAGCTGCACGTGAAAGGCCGCAACACCTACTGGAAAGTGCGTCAGGCGGTAGAAACCGCCAAAGAGACGCTCTACACCTTCGATCAGCTGAAAAGCAACAAGGTGGAGCCGCGCCGTCCGCTGCGCAAAATGGTGTTCAACGTGCCGACCCGCCGTGAGCTCACCAGCGGCGAGCGCGCTATCCAGCACGGCCTGGCGGTGGCTTCCGGCATCAAGGCGGCCAAAGATCTCGGCAACATGCCGCCGAACATCTGTAACGCCGGCTACCTGGCCTCGCAGGCCCGCCAGCTGGCGGACGCCTTCAGCACCCACATCACCACCCGCGTCATCGGCGAACAGCAGATGAAAGAGCTGGGCATGAACGCCTATCTGGCGGTCGGCGCCGGTTCGCAGAACGAATCATTGATGTCGGTGATGGAATATAAGGGCAACCCAAATCCGGACGCTAAGCCGATCGTGCTGGTCGGTAAAGGGCTGACCTTCGACTCCGGCGGCATCTCGATCAAGCCGGCCGACGGCATGGACGAGATGAAATACGACATGTGCGGCGCGGCAACCGTGTACGGCGTGATGCGCGTGGTGGCGGAGCTGAACCTGCCGCTGAACGTGATCGGCGTGCTGGCCGGCTGTGAAAACATGCCGGGCGGCCGGGCATACCGTCCGGGCGACGTGCTGACCACCATGTCCGGCCAGACCGTCGAGGTGCTGAACACCGACGCCGAAGGCCGTCTGGTACTGTGCGACACCCTGACCTACGTCGAGCGCTTCGAGCCGGAGCTGGTGATCGACATCGCCACCCTGACCGGCGCCTGCGTGATCGCCCTGGGCCACCACATCACCGGCCTGATGTCGAACCACAACCCGCTGGCGCACGAGCTGCTGGGCGCTTCCGAGCAGGCAGGCGACCGCGCCTGGCGCCTGCCGATGGCCGACGAGTACTACGAGCAGCTGGACTCCAACTTCGCCGACATGGCGAACATCGGTGGCCGCCCTGGCGGCGCCATCACCGCCGCCTGCTTCCTGTCGCGCTTCACCCGCAAGTACACCTGGGCGCACCTGGATATCGCCGGCACCGCCTGGCGCTCCGGTAAAGCCAAGGGCGCGACCGGCCGCCCGGTGGCGCTGCTGTCGCAGTTCTTGCTCAACCGTGCAGGCCTGAACGGCGACGATTAAATCTGAGCGGTAATTCAGGTATAATCCTAAGGGGCACAGCATGCTGTGCCCCTACATTTTTTTATCGGCAGCGGTGGATCCTTAATGAAACAGGCGACGTTTTATTTGCTCGACAACGCGGAACCGTCTGGCGCGCTCAGCGCCCATGAGGCCGTGGCCTGCGCCGTTGCCGCCAGCGGCTTCCGTTCCGGCAAGCGGGTGCTGATCGCCTGCGAGAGCCAGGAGCAGGCCCAGCGGCTGGACGAAGCGCTGTGGCAGCGCGAGCCGCATGAATTCGTGCCGCACAACCTGGCCGGCGAAGGGCCGCACTACGGTGCGCCGGTGGAACTGTGCTGGCCCGGCAAGCGCGGCAATGCCCCGCGCGATCTGCTGATCGCCCTGCTGCCGCAGTTTGCCGATTTTGCTACCGCTTTCCATGAAGTGGTAGACTTCGTTCCTTACGAAGACACTCTGAAACAGTTGGCGCGCGACCGTTACAAGGCCTATCGCAGCGTCGGCTTCCATTTGACCACGGCTACGCCGCCAACTCACTGAATACGATAAAGAATGGAAAAGACAAACAGTCAGCTCGACACCGCATACGACCCAAAACAGATCGAACAGAAGCTGTACGATCATTGGGAGAATCAGGGTTACTTCAAGCCGAACGGCGACACCAGCCAGGAAAGCTTCTGCATCATGATCCCGCCGCCGAACGTCACCGGCAGCCTGCACATGGGCCACGCGTTCCAGCAGACCATCATGGACACCATGATTCGCTATCAGCGCATGCAGGGTAAAAACACCCTGTGGCAGGCGGGCACCGACCACGCCGGCATCGCCACCCAGATGGTGGTGGAGCGCAAGATCGCCGCGGAAGAAGGCAAAACCCGCCACGACTACGGCCGTGACGCGTTCATCGACAAAATCTGGCAGTGGAAGGCGGAGTCCGGCGGCACCATCACCCGTCAGATGCGCCGTCTGGGCAACTCCGTGGACTGGGAGCGCGAGCGCTTCACCATGGACGAAGGCCTGTCGAACGCGGTGCGCGAAGTGTTTGTCCGTCTGCACAAAGAAGACCTGATCTACCGCGGCAAGCGCCTGGTGAACTGGGATCCGAAGCTGCGCACCGCCATCTCCGATCTGGAAGTGGAAAACCGCGAGTCCAAAGGCTCCATGTGGCACCTGCGCTACCCGCTGGCCGACGGCGCGAAAACCGCCGAGGGCAAAGACTACCTGGTGGTCGCCACCACCCGTCCGGAAACCGTGCTGGGCGATACCGGCGTGGCGGTCAACCCGGAAGATCCGCGCTATAAAGACCTGATCGGCAAAGAGATCATTCTGCCGCTGGTCGGCCGCCGCATTCGCATCGTCGGCGACGAACACGCCGATATGGAAAAAGGCACCGGCTGCGTGAAGATCACCCCGGCGCACGATTTCAACGACTACGAAGTCGGCAAACGCCACGGCCTGCCGATGATCAACATTCTGACCTTCGACGGTGACATCCGTCAGGAAGCGGAAGTGTTCAACACCCTGGGCGAAGTCTGCACCGACTACTGCAACGAGATCCCGGCCGAGTTCCGTGGCCTGGAGCGCTTCGCGGCGCGTAAAGCGGTGGTTGCCGCCTTCGATCAGTTGGGCCTGCTGGACGAAATCAAACCGCACGACCTGACGGTGCCTTACGGCGACCGCGGCGGCGTGGTGATCGAGCCGATGCTGACCGACCAATGGTACGTGCGCACCGCGCCGCTGGCCAAAGTGGCGGTGGAAGCGGTCGAACAGGGCGATATCCAGTTCGTGCCGAAGCAGTACGAAAACATGTACTTCAGCTGGATGCGTGACATTCAGGACTGGTGCATCTCGCGTCAGCTGTGGTGGGGCCACCGCATCCCGGCCTGGTATGACGTGAACGGCAAAGTCTACGTGGGCCGCAGCGAAGAAGAAGTGCGCAGCGAGAACAACCTGGGCGCCGACGTGGTGCTGACCCAAGACGAAGACGTGCTGGACACCTGGTTCTCGTCCGGCCTGTGGACCTTCTCCACCCTGGGCTGGCCGGAGCAGACCGACGCGCTGAAAACCTTCCACCCGACCAGCGTGATGGTCAGCGGCTTCGACATCATCTTCTTCTGGATCGCGCGCATGATCATGCTGACCATGCACTTCATCAAGGATGAAAACGGCAAGCCGCAGGTGCCGTTCAAGACCGTCTACATGACCGGTCTTATCCGCGACGACGAAGGCCAGAAGATGTCCAAGTCGAAAGGCAACGTGATCGATCCGCTGGACATGGTCGACGGCATCTCGCTGGAAGATCTGCTGGAAAAACGCACCGGCAACATGATGCAGCCGCAGCTGGCGGAGAAAATCCGCAAGCGCACCGAGAAGCAGTTCCCGAACGGTATCGAGCCGCACGGCACCGACGCCCTGCGCTTCACCCTGGCGGCGCTGGCCTCGACCGGCCGCGACATCAACTGGGACATGAAGCGCCTGGAAGGCTACCGCAACTTCTGTAACAAGCTGTGGAACGCCAGCCGCTTCGTGCTGATGAACACCGAAGCGCACGACTGCGGCTTCAACGGCGGCGAGAAAGTGCTGTCGCTGGCGGATCGCTGGATCCTGGCCGAATTCAATCGCACGGTGAAAGCCTACCGCGAAGCGCTGGACACCTACCGCTTCGATCTGGCGGCCAACATCCTGTACGAATTCACCTGGAACCAGTTCTGCGACTGGTATCTGGAGCTGACCAAGCCGGTGGTGAGCAACGGCAGCGAAGCGGAACAGCGAGGCACCCGCCACACGCTGATCACCGTGCTGGAAGCGCTGCTGCGCCTGGCGCACCCGATCATTCCGTTCATCACCGAAACCATCTGGCAGCGTGTGAAGCCGCTGACCGGCACGACCGCAGACACCATCATGCTGCAGCCGTTCCCGGCCTACGACGCCGCGCTGGAAGACGAGCAGGCGCTGAACGATCTGGAGTGGATCAAGCAAACCATCATCGCCGTGCGCAACATCCGCGCCGAGATGAACATCGCGCCAAGCAAAGCGCTCGACGTGCTGCTGCGCAACTGCAGCGCCGACGCCCAGCGCCGCGTGCAGGAGAACCAAAGCTTTATCGCCCGTCTGGCGCGCCTGGAATCCATCGCGCTGCTGCCGGCCGGTGATAAAGGCCCGGTCTCCGTCACCAAACTGGTGGACGGCGCCGAGCTGCTGATCCCGATGGCCGGTTTCATCGACAAGGACGCCGAGATCGCGCGCCTGGCGAAAGAGATGGGCAAGCTGGATGCGGAAATCGCTTCGATCGAAGGCAAGCTGGCGAACGAAGGCTTCGTGGCGCGCGCGCCGGAAGCGGTAGTCGCCAAAGAACGCGATCGTCTGGCGGCCTGCAAAGAAGGCAAAGTGAAGCTGCAGGAACAGCAGGCGACCATCGCCGCGCTGTAATCCACCGGCTCACGCCAACGCCTGAAAAACAGCGGGGTCTTCCCCGCTGTTTTTTTATCGCCGTTGCATCCGGGCCGGGTTAGATGTTATTACAAGATATTACTGCTGCAGGGACGCCGCCGGGAAATAACCCCCGGCGCGTTTCGTGCTGCGATAAAAACGAAAAACGAACGTGGTCTCTTTCAATGGCGAGTGTAAACATGACAACAGCAACCCCGGCGCGCCTGCTGGTGCGCCCCATCACGGCGGAAGACAATCCCGCCATTGCTCACGTCATTCGCGAAGTCTCCGCCGAGCACGGCCTGACGGCGGATAAAGGCTATACCGTCTCCGATCCCAATCTGGACGCTCTGTATCAGCTCTACAGCCTGCCGCGCAGCGCTTACTGGGTGATCGAGGTGGACGGCCAGGTCGCCGGCGGCGGCGGCATCGCGCCGCTGCAGGGCGGCGCAGACGATATTTGCGAATTGCAGAAGATGTATTTCCTGCCGGTGTTGCGCGGCAAGGGATTGGCAAAACGCCTGGCGCTGCAGGCGCTGGATTTCGCCCGCCAGCACGGCTTCCGCTGTTGTTACCTCGAGACCACCGCCAGCCTGACGCAGGCCGTTGCGCTGTATGAACACCTGGGCTTCGAACACATCGACCACGCGATGGGCGCCACCGGCCACGTCGATTGCGAAGTCACCATGCTGAAAACGCTGTAATCGCCCCCCGCCTCTCTATCATGGCGCAGCGTGCTGCGCCATTTTATTAATATCGCAATCAATCAGTAAAACTCGCTATAACGCCGTTTTTAAAGCAGATTAACTGACGTTAAAAACCACGATGTAAATTTAATGTGAAGTTCGTTAATAAATTAACGATCGCAAATTGACCGTTTTTTCCCCCGCGCTACTCTGCCAGTATCCCAATCGCGCACGGAGAGCTGTCATGTCGGAAAACACCTTTGATTACATCATCGTCGGCGCCGGTTCCGCCGGCTGTGTGCTGGCGGCGCAGCTGATCCGCCGCACCCAGGCGCGGGTGCTGCTGCTGGAAGCCGGCGGCGACGACAATAACCTGTTCATCAAGATGCCGGCCGGGGTGGCCAAGATCATCGCCAAAAAGAGCTGGCCCTACGAGACGGAACCGGAACCGCACGCCAACAACCGCCGCATGCAGATCGCACAGGGCAAGGTGCTGGGCGGCAGCAGTTCGGTCAACGGCATGATCTACCTGCGCGGCCAGCCGCAGGACTACGACGACTGGGCCGACCGCTACGGCTGCACCGGCTGGAGCTACCGTGAGGTGCTGCCCTACTTCAAACGCGCCGAGGCCAACGAAAGCCTGTCGGACGACTACCACGGCGCCGACGGGCTGCTGCCGGTCAGCGAAAACCGCTACCGCCACCCGCTCAGCATGGCGTTTATCCGCGCTGGCCAGGAGCTGAACCTGCCCTATCGCAACGACTTCAACGGCGACAGCCAGCACGGCGTCGGTTTCTACCAGACCACCACCCACAACGGCGAACGCGCCAGCACCGCCCGCACCTACCTGAAGGCGGTGCGCGACGAACGGCGGCTGGTGGTGAAACTGAACGCCCTGGCGCATCGGCTGACCTTCGAGCGCAACGTCGCCACCGGCGTGGTCTACAGCCAGAACGGCGGCGCGGAAGTCACCGCGCGCGCCACCAAAGAGGTTATTGTCAGCGCCGGCGCGGTCGGTTCGCCGAAGCTGCTGATGCTCTCCGGCATCGGCCCGCGCGACCACCTGCAGCAGCTGGGCATCGAGGTGCGGGCGGATCTGCCGGTGGGCAAAAACTTCCACGACCACCTGCACATGTCGATCAACGTCAGCACCCACGAGCCGATCAGCCTGTTCGGCGCCGATCGCGGCCTGCAGGCGCTGAGCCACGGCGCGCAGTGGCTGGCGTTTCGCAGCGGCGTGCTCTCGTCCAACGTGCTGGAAGGCGCCGCCTTCACCGACAGCCAGGGCGACGGCCGGCCGGACGTGCAGATCCACTTCCTGCCGATGCTCGACAGCTGGGACGACGTGCCCGGTGAGCCGCTGCCGAACATTCACGGCTTCACGCTCAAGGTCGGCTACCTGCAGCCGAAGGCGCGCGGCGAAGTGCTGCTACGCAGCAGCAACCCGCGCGATCCGGTTAAGCTGCACGCCAACTACCTCGGCCACCCGGACGATTTGGCCGGCAGCGTGCGCGCGGTGAAGTTCGGTCTGGGTTTCCTGCAAACCGCGGCGCTGAAGCCGCTGATTAAAGATTTGCTGATGCCGCAGCCGGAGTGGACGCGCGACGAGGCGCAGCTGGAAGCGTTCGTGCGCAACTTCTGCAAGACGGTGTATCACCCGGTGGGCAGCTGCCGCATGGGGCCGTCGCCGCAGGACGCGGTGACCGATCCGCAGCTGCGAGTGCACGGTTTTGAACAGCTGCGGGTGATCGACTGCTCGGTGATGCCGCAGCTCACCAGCGGCAACACCAATGCGCCGACCATCATGCTGGCGGAAAAGGCGGTGGATCTGTTGCTGGGCGCGCCGCAGTAGGGGCGCCCCTCAACGTCAGGCGGCGGCGGGTACGCCGCTGTGGAAGCGCAGTTCGCTGTCCGGCGACAGGATCAGTTCAGCTTCGAGGCGGCCGAAATGCGCCACCCGTTCGCTGATGTCGCCGCCGGCGATCTGCTCGGCCAGCGTCAGGTAGTCCTGATAGTGGCGCGCTTCGGATCGCAGCAGCGAGACGTAAAAGCGGTTCAGCTCGTCGTCCAGGTGCGGCGCCAGTTTGGCGAAGCGTTCGCAGGATCGCGCTTCGATGTAGGCACCGCAGATCAGTTTGTCGATCAGCGTCGCCGGATCGTGGGTGCGGATCTCGCGGATCATGCCCTTGGCGTAGCGGCTGGCGGTGATCTTGCGATACGGAATGCCGCGCGTCTGCATGATCTCCAGCACCTGCGAGAAATGATGCAACTCTTCCTTGATCAACAGCACCATGCGATCCGCCAGATCCTGGCCGTAGGCCGAGCCGTTTTTCGGCAGGATCTTGCGGGTGAACTGGCCCTGGCGAAACAGCGTGTCCGGCGCGCCCTGCGCTTCGTGCAGAAACGCCTCGTAAGGGCGCAGCAGCGCCAACAGCGCGTCGCCGCTCTCTTTGTCCGCCACGTAGCGGCGGATCAGCCACATGCCGGTCTGCGCGGCCTTCAGCTCGCACACCAGGTGGTCAGTCAGCAACAGCTGCAGGTTTTCCGGACGGCGCGCGGCGTCGATCCAGGCCTCGGGCGTTTCACAGTGCAGGAAGCTTAAAATCGGGGCTAACAGGGATTGGTATGTCATGGCGTCATTGCCCTATGTATTTCAAGTTGCAGCTAGGCGGCCAGCTCACTCATCCCCAGGAGCTTACTTAGGTAAGTGACTGGGGTGAGGGAGTGCAGCCAACAACGCTGCAGCTTGAAAGACGACGGGGATATCAGGGGCCGGCGAAAACCGGCCCATGTGAATAAGCGGGGTTAATCAGTGGCGTTTGCCGTCGTCGTCTTCGTCGATGTAGTCGTCGTCTTCGTCATCCTCACCGTCTTCACCGTTCGGATCTTCGAAGTAGGTGCCCCAGCCGTCGTAGTTGACGCCGCAGCGTTCCGCCAGCGCCACCAGCTGCTCGACCTGAGCGTCGATCAGCTCGGCGTTCAGGCCGACTTCGCTGATCACGTCGCAGCACATCACCATCGACCCGTCTTCCACTTCCAGCTCTTCGGCGTCGGTCACTTCGTAGCCCAGCTTGAAGGCTTCAACGGCGGCCTGCTCCAGAACCTCAAATTTCTCGGCGGACAGATGGTGCTCGATGGTGTAGAGCGCGTCCGGATCGCTGCCGTCTTCCAGCAGTTCTTCGATGATCAGGCGGGTCTCTTCACGTTGTTCTTCCAGCAATTCGCGGTTTGCCATGCCTATATCCTCAAGTCAAATGGCCTTCATTCCTTCTATTTTCACACACCGCCGACATTGCTTCCACGATAAACGTGAAAGATTTCCTCGCCGGGGTTGAAATTGAATATTCATACATATAAAGTGAATTTTAATTCAATTACACAATCAGGGAATCGGACTATGAGCACCGGCAATGCGTTCTACCAACGTCACTTTCTGAGGTTAATGGATTTCACCCCCGCCGAGCTGCAGGCGCTGCTGCGGCTTTCGGCCGATCTGAAGCAGGCCAAGAAGCAAGGGCAGGAACAGCGCCGGCTGCAGGGCAAAAACATTGCGCTCATCTTCGAAAAAGACTCGACCCGCACGCGATGCTCTTTCGAAGTTGCCGCATTCGATCAGGGCGCCCAGGTCACTTACCTCGGCCCGAGCGGCAGCCAGATCGGCCATAAAGAGTCGATGAAAGACACCGCCCGGGTGCTGGGCCGCCTGTACGACGGTATTCAGTATCGCGGCTACGGCCAGGCGCTGGTGGAAACCCTGGCGGAATACGCCGGCGTGCCGGTATGGAACGGCCTGACCGACGAGTTCCACCCCACCCAACTGCTGGCGGATCTGCTCACCGTGCAGGAGCACCTGCCGGGCAAGGCGCTGAGCGAAGTGAAACTGGCGTACATCGGCGACGCGCGCAACAACATGGGCAACACGCTGCTGGAAGCCGCCGCGCTGGCGGGCATGGATCTGCGGCTGGTGGCGCCGAAGGCCTGCTGGCCGCAGCCGGAGCTGGTGGCCGAATGCCAGGCGCTGGCGCAGCAAACCGGCGCGAAACTCACCCTGACCGAAGACATCGCCGAAGGGGTGCAGGACGCCGACTTCCTCTACACCGACGTGTGGGTGTCGATGGGCGAACCGAAAGAGACCTGGCAGGAGCGTATCGCGCTGCTGCGGCCGTATCAGGTCAACATGGCGATGCTGAAGCTGACCGGCAACCCGAACGTGAAGTTCCTGCACTGCCTGCCGGCGTTCCACGACGATCAAACCACGCTCGGCAAGCAGATGGCGCAGCAGTACGATCTGCACGGCGGCATGGAAGTGACCGACGACGTGTTCGAATCAGCGCACAGCGTGGTGTTCGATCAGGCGGAAAACCGGCTGCACACCATCAAGGCGGTGCTGGTCGCCACGCTGAGCGAAACCCTCTGACAGTCCTCCCCTCCGCCCTGGCGCCCCCGGCCAGGGCGGCTAATATATTCCTGGAATATCAAATAGCGGATTGGCCTTTGCCCACCGCCGGCAAAGGTTCTACCGTGACAGGCCGACGGCGCCCGCGCCGTGAAAACCAACGATAACAAACCGTTCTCAGCGCCGCCTGGCGGCGCCTTCAGGGGATACACACCGATGAAAGCCAAACTCTTGCCGCTGTTCCTGCTCGCCGCCCTGCCCGCCGCCGCGTTAGCCGCCACGCCGCCGAATACGCTGGTGGTGGTGCAATCGCTGGATGACATCGTCAGCCTCGATCCGGCGGAAGCCAACGAACTCTCCAGCATCCAGACGGTGCCCAGCCTGTATCAACGATTGGTGCAGGCGGATCGCGACGATCCGGCCAAGGTGGCGCCGGTGCTGGCGGAAAGCTGGCAGGGCGATGCGGCGGCCAAAACGCTGACGGTGAAACTGCGGCCGCAGGCGGCGTTCGCCTCCGGCAACCCGCTAACCGCCGACGACGTGATCTTTTCCTACAGCCGCGCGGTCAAAATGAACAAATCGCCGGCGTTCATCCTCAACGTGCTCGGCTGGCAGCCGGACAACATCGACGCGCAGCTGAAGAAGATCGACGAACATACCGTGCAGCTGCGCTGGACGGCGGACGTCAGCCCGGCGGTGGCGCTGAATATCCTCTCGACGCCGATCGCCTCGATCGTCGACAGCAAGGCAACGCTGGCCAACGTCAAAGACGGCGACTTCGGCAACGCCTGGCTGAAAATGCACTCCGCCGGCAGCGGCCCGTTCAAGATGCGCGTCTATCAGCCGCATCAGGCGATCGTGCTGGACGCCAACCCCACCGCGCCGGGCGACAAGCCGCAGCTGAAAAACATCATCATTAAAAACGTGCCGGATCCGGCCACCCGCCGCCTGCTGATCCAGCAGGGCGACGCCGATATCGCCCGCGAACTGGGCGCCGATCAGACCGACACGCTGAAAAACCAGCCGGGCGTCAAGGTGCTGGAGATCCCGTCCGCCGAACAAAACTACCTGGTGTTCAACACCGGTAACGGCGCCAATCCGCTGCTGAACAACCCGGCCTTCTGGGAAGCGGCGCGCTACCTGGTGGATTATCAGGGCATCACGAAGGATCTGCTGAAGGGCCAATACTTCGTGCACCAGAGCTTCCTGCCGGTCGGGCTGCCGGGCGCGCTGGAGACCAATCCGTTCAGCTACGATCCGGCCAGGGCGAAAGCCATCCTGGCCAAGGCGGGCATCACCCACGCCGCCTTTACGCTCGACGTAGAGAACAAACCACCGTTCATCACCATCGCGCAGGCGCTGCAGGGCAGCTTCGCCGCCGCCGGCGTGAAGGTAGAACTGCTGCCGGCGGCGGGCAGCCAGGTTTACTCCCGCGTGCGCGCCAGGCAGCATCAGGCGGCGATCCGCCTGTGGATCCCGGATTACTTCGACGCCCACTCCAACGCCAGCGCCTTCGCCTACAACGACGGCAAGAGCAGCACGGTGGCCGGGCTGAACGGCTGGCAGATCCCGCAGTTGAACCAGCAGACGCTGGCGGCGCTGGCAGAAGCCGATCCGGCCAAGCGCCGCGCGCTGTACACCGCCATGCAGCAGGAACTGCAGCGCAGTTCGCCGTACGTGTTTATCGATCAGGCCAAAACCGAAGTGGTGCTGCGCGACAACGTCAAAGGCTACCAGCAGGGGCTGAACGCCGACATGGTCTATTACGATCGCGTCAGCAAATAGCCGGCGGGCGGCCATCGCCGGCCAATCGATTGCGGAGCGGCAAAAAACGGCGTTTTAACGCTTGCAGTGGCGAAAAGCGCGAGTATAATGCGCCACAATTTGCCAGGAGAAAGCATGAAAAACGACGTTTGTTTTGTTAGCCGCAATCGACAAAACCGACTGCCTATCGGCGGCCAGCTGCCGTTGTTTCTCCTGTTGCTGAACCGATCGTTTCAAGCCCCTCATTGAGGGGCTTTTTTTTGCCTTAAAAAGTCCCGCGCCACGGGCACGCGTCGAGGAGGAGTGAAAAATGGCCAACCCGCTGTATCACAAACACATCATCTCTATTAACGATCTCAGCCGCGAGGATCTGGAGCTGGTGCTGCGCACCGCCGCCGGTCTGAAAGCCAACCCGCAGCCGGAACTGTTGAAACACAAGGTGATCGCCAGCTGCTTCTTCGAAGCCTCGACCCGTACCCGCCTGTCGTTCGAAACCTCGATGCACCGCCTCGGCGCCTCGGTGGTGGGCTTCGCCGACGGCAGCAACACCTCGCTCGGCAAGAAAGGCGAAACCCTGGCCGACACCATCTCGGTGATCAGCACCTACGTGGACGCTATCGTGATGCGTCATCCGCAGGAAGGCGCGGCGCGCATGGCCGCTGAATTCTCCGGCAACGTGCCGGTGCTCAACGCCGGCGACGGTGCCAACCAGCACCCGACCCAGACCCTGCTGGATCTGTTCACCATCCAGGAAACTCAGGGCCGCCTGAGCAACCTCAGCATCGCCATGGTCGGCGACCTGAAGTACGGCCGCACCGTGCACTCGCTCACCCAGGCGCTGGCCAAGTTCGAAGGCAACCGCTTCTACTTCATCGCCCCGGACGCGCTGGCGATGCCGGCCTACATCCTGAAAATGCTGGAAGAGAAAGGCATCGAGTACAGCCTGCACGGCAGCATTGAAGAAGTGGTGCCGGAACTGGATATTCTCTACATGACCCGGGTACAGAAAGAGCGTCTCGATCCTTCCGAGTACGCCAACGTGAAGGCGCAGTTCGTGCTGCGCGCTGCGGATCTGGCCGGCGCGCGCGCCAACCTCAAGGTGCTGCACCCGCTGCCGCGCATCGACGAGATCGCCACCGACGTGGATAAAACGCCGTACGCTTACTACTTCCAGCAGGCGGGCAACGGCATCTTCGCCCGCCAGGCGCTGCTGGCGCTGGTGCTCAACGCAGATTTGGCTCTTTAAGGGGGAACCGCCATGACTCACGACAACAAACTGCAGGTCGAAGCGATCAAATGCGGCACGGTGATCGACCACATTCCGGCGCAGATCGGTTTTAAACTGCTGACGCTGTTCAAGCTGACCGCCACCGACCAGCGCATCACCATCGGCCTGAACCTGCCCTCCAACGAGCTGGGCCGCAAGGATCTGATCAAGATCGAGAACACCTTCCTGACCGAGCAGCAGGCCAACCAGCTGGCGATGTACGCGCCAAAGGCCACGGTAAACCGCATCGACAACTATGAAGTGGTGCGCAAGCTGACCCTCAGCCTGCCGGATCACATCGACGGCGTGCTGACCTGCCCGAACAGCAACTGCATCAGCCGCAGCGAGCCGGTGGCGTCGAGCTTCAGCGTGAAGCCGCGCGACGGCGAAGTGCACCTGAAGTGCCGCTACTGCGAAAAAGAGTTCGAGCATCAGGTGGTGTTGCAGGCCGACTGAATTCTGCCCTTTTAGCGGGAGCGGCGCTGTTAATCTGCGCGTCACTCCCTATAATGGATGCCTGAAAATAACTCTACCCACGTTGCTACCCACCGAATTTTACGCTGCGGCCGACCGCGCGGCAGCGTGAAAGACAACGGGTCTATCAGGAGAAAACATGTCACGTAATATCAGCACTGAACTCGCCCCGGCAGCCATTGGTCCTTACGTGCAGGGCGTTGATCTGGGCAGCATGATCATCACTTCCGGCCAGATCCCGGTCGATCCGAAAACCGGCGCCGTTGCCGACGACGTGGCCGCTCAGGCGCGCCAGTCGCTGGAAAACGTCAAGGCGATCGTCGAAGCCGCCGGCCTGATCGTTGCCGACATCGTGAAAACCACCGTGTTCGTGAAAGACCTGAACGACTTCGCCACCGTCAACGCCGCGTACGAAGCCTTCTTCACCGAGCACAGCGCGCCGTTCCCGGCCCGCTCCTGCGTGGAAGTGGCGCGTCTGCCAAAAGACGTGAAGATCGAAATCGAAGCCATCGCCGTGCGTCGTTAATCGACACGCATGCGAATCACGGCCAGTGCAGACTGGCCGTTTTTATTTGTCCCCTCACTCCGTTTTAAGCCCCCGCAGCAGCGCCTCCAGCGGGTACACCGCCGCAATCACCACTTCGTCGCGCGTCTGCGCCGCCGCATCCAGCTGGCGCTGCGCTTGCTCGGCCTCGGCCCGGCTCAGCGGTTTGCCCTGCTGATGGCATTCCAGCAGCGTTAAGCCCAGCGTGGCCAAGGCGCCAACGTCCTGCGCCACCGGCGCCAGATCCCGCAGCGTGCGGTTGCCCGCGATCGCCGTCTGCAGTGCCGCGCCGTTCGCCTGCCAGCGCTGCAGCCGTTCGCGCAGCGCCTGCGCCGCCGCCTTATCGCGCTTATCCTTCAGCAAGGCCGCGACCTGGGCATGCATGTCGCGCACCGCGCTGCTCTCCGGCGGCAGCGCATCGGCAAAGCGGTTCAGCGGTTCGAACTGGTGATAGTTGCCGGCCTGGAACTTCAGGTGCTGGCGGGTGTAATACTGCGCCGGCTCCACCGCCTCGGCCAGGATCTGCAGCGGCAGGATCTGCACGCTGTTGCTCAGCCGGGTGAATTCGCGCGCCGTTTCCGCATGCTGCTGCAGGCCGACCGACACCACCGACCAGGCGTCGATCGCCGCCAGCCGCCGGTACATGTTGCTTTCGTCGGTAACGTCCTGCGCCGACCACAGCCGCTCCGCCACCGCGAAGGCGCGCGGCCACAGCTTGAGATCGAGAAGCGGCGCACGCACGTTTTCCGCCCACAGCGCCGCTTCGCCGCCGAGAATGTTGGCCTGCCCTTTCTCGTCCGGCACCACCGGCATCTTGCCCGCCGGCACCGCCGCCAGTTTGTCGCCGCGGGTGGGGTAACGCACGTTGCCGACCAACGTATAGCCGCTGAGCTTGTCCTGCTGCAGCGTGAACACCGGCCGCGTGTCGCCCATCCAGGTATCGACGCGGAACGTCACCTGCTGCGGCGTGCGCCAGACGATGTCGTGCACCGCGCGGCGCGACTTGCCGTTGAAATCGATGAAGCCGCGCCAGCCCTGCTTGCCCTCGATCAGCGTGAAGCTGCCTTCCACCGCGCTGCCCTTCAGGCGCGGCATGCTGAAGCGCCAGCTTTGCGCCTGCTCGCCGGGCTGCACCGCCGTCTCGACCCCCAGCGGCTGCGGCAGAATTTCATTGCGGTAGTGATAGGCGGTGCTTTGCGGCTGATCGAGATAGAAACCGGTGGAGAGAATGCCCTGATAGCCGTCCTGGGCGCTGGCACCCAGCGAGTCTTGCCCCTGCCAGGACTGAATGACGATCGAACGCGGCAGCGACGGATGATAGATCTCGTCCCAGCCGACCATCTGCCGCTGGTGCTTCTCGAGGATCTTTTCCAGCTTCTGGTTGAAGTAGGCCTGCAGCGCATGGGTATCCGCCAGCCCGTTCTTCTGCATAAACGCCTGAATCGACGGCGATGCCCGCCACTGACTGGCATCAACTTCGTCGCCGCCGATGTGCAGATAAGGATCGGGGAAGATCGCCGCCAGCTCGCCGACGATCGTGTCGACAAACCGATACACCTCGTCGCGGGTCGGATCGAGCGTCGGCTTATGCACGCCCCACTCGCGCTCCATGCGATACGGCCCCGGCGCGCTCATCAGGTCGGGATAGGCCACCGCGATGCTGGAGGCGTGCCCCGGCATGTCAATCTCCGGCACCACGCGAATGCCGCGCGCCGTGGCGTAAGCCACCACCTGCCGCATCTGCTCGCGGGTGTAGAACTGGCCGTCGCTGGCCTGCTGTTGCAGTTTGGGGTAGTGCTCGGAGGCAAAGCGCCAGCCCTGATCGTCGGTCAGGTGCCAGTGGAACACGTTAAGCTTGGCCGCCGCCATGCCGTCGAGCTGGCGCAGAATGTCCGGCAGCGGCAGGAAATGGCGTGCCGAATCCAACAAGACGCCGCGCCACGGGAAGCGCGGCACGTCGCGGATATCCACCAGCGGCAGGAAGGTGTTTTGCCCGTCGGTCTGCAGCAGCTGCAGCAGGGTCTCCATGCCGCGCAGCGCGCCGAAGCGGGTGTTGGCGGTCAGCGTGGCGCCCTGCGGCGTGACCGCCAGCCGGTAGCTCTCGTCGCTGCCCGGCAGCGGCTGCGCCGCCACCCGGTCCTTGATCACCACCTTGATCGCCGCGCCGTTTGCTTCTTCCATCGGCGCCAGCGTCCAGCCGGTCTGCAGTTCGATGCGCTGGCGCCAGCGCGGCAGCGCGTCGCCCAGGTCGTCACCCTGCAGCGTCAGAGACAAGCGATGATCCAGCACCAGCTTGCCCGCCGGTTGCGTCACTTCCACCTGCTGCGGCCAGGGCATCAGCGGCAGATCGCCGGCCGGCTGCGCCAGCGCGCCGCAAGAAAACCATAACGATGAAGCCAGTAGCGTATAACGGAAAGGTCTGTGCATCGGAAATTCCTCAGAGGAAAAAAACAAAATATCCCCAATGAATTTCAAACCACCGCTAGGCGATAAACAACAACGCGTTGGTTTGAAAGGCGCAGGGGAAAACAGCCAACGCTGTAGATAAAGACGCAGCACAGAACAGATGTCCAACCGTTGCGGTGAAAAAGCGGACGGGATCACAGTTGCCCCCTCCCGGCCGGAGGGGGCGAGCGGGTTATTGCCAGCCGTAGCGGCGCACGAACCAGCCTTTCACGCACTGGGTCAGCACCATGTAACCGGCGAGGATCAGCACCAGCCACGGGAAGTAGCCGAGCGGCAGCGCCTGCAGCTGCAGGAAGCCGGCCAGCGGCGAGAACACCAGGCCGATGCCGGTGGCGATCACCGCCAGCGTCATGATGCACAGCGGCCAGGACGGGCGGCTCTGGATAAACGGAATTTTGCGCGTGCGGATCATGTGCACGATCAGCGTTTGCGACAGCAACCCTTCCACGAACCAGCCGGACTGGAACAGCGTCTGCATTTCCGGCGTATTGGCCTTGAACACCCACCACATCAGGCTGAAGGTCAGCACGTCGAAGATCGAGCTGATCGGCCCAAAGAACACCATAAACCGCCCCAAATCGGCGGAGTTCCAGCGCTGCGGCTGGGTAATTTGATCGTCGTCGACGTTATCGAACGGGATGGCGATCTGCGAGATATCGTACATCAGGTTCTGAATCAACAGGTGCAGCGGCAACATCGGCAGGAACGGCAGGAAGGCGCTGGCGATCAGCACGCTGAACACGTTACCGAAGTTGGAGCTGGCAGTCATCTTGATGTATTTCAGCATGTTGGCGAAGGTACGGCGCCCTTCGATCACCCCTTGCTCCAGCACCATCAGGCTTTTTTCCAGCAGGATGATGTCCGCCGCTTCCTTGGCGATGTCCACCGCCGAATCGACGGAGATGCCGATATCGGCCGCGCGCAGCGCCGGCGCGTCATTGATGCCGTCGCCCATAAAGCCCACCACGTGCCCCTGGCGGCGCAGCAGTTTGACGATGCGCTCCTTGTGCAGCGGCGTCAGCTTGGCGAACACCGTGGTGCGCGCCGCCGCCTGCGCCAGCTGCTCGTCGTCCATCTGCTCGATCTCGCTGCCGCGCAGCAGGTGCTCGGCCGCCAGCCCGACGTCCCGGCATACTTTGGCGGCCACCAGCTCGTTGTCGCCGGTAAGGATCTTCACCGTGACGCCGTTCTGTTTCAGCGCCGCCAGCGCCGGCGCGGTGCTCTCCTTCGGCGGATCGAGGAAGGCGACGTAGCCTTCGAGGATCAGATCCGACTCGTCCGCCACGCCGTATTCGTGGGTTTGCGCTGGCAGGATCTTGTTGGCCACCGCCACCACCCGCAGCCCCTGCTGGTTGAGATCGTCGGTGATGCGGCGAATGCGCGCCAGCAGCGCCTCGCTGAGCGGGATCACCTCGTCTTCGTGGCGCACGTGGCTGCAAATCGCCAGCATCTCTTCCAGCGCGCCCTTGCACACCAGCTCGTGATACTCGTTGTCCTTGGCCACCACCACCGACATGCGGCGGCGCACGAAATCGAACGGGATCTCATCCACCTTGCGGTAGTGCTGCAGCGCTTCCGGCTGCTGATTTTGCTCCGCGCAGCTCAGCACCGCCACGTCGAGCAGGTTTTTCAGCCCGGTCTGGTAGAAGCTGTTCAGCCAGGCGTAGCGCAGCACCCGCTCGCTGCTGGCGCCGAACACGTCGGTGTGGCGCTCCAGCACGATCTTGTCCTGAGTCAGGGTGCCGGTCTTGTCGGTGCACAGAATATCCATGGCGCCGAAGTTCTGGATGGCGTCCAGGCGTTTGACGATCACCTTCTGGCGCGACAGCTTCACCGCCCCTTTGGCCAGCGTCGAGGTGACGATCATCGGCAGCATTTCCGGGGTCAGCCCGACCGCCACCGACAGCGCGAACAGCGCCGCTTCCCACCAGTCGCCCTTGGTGTAGCCGTTGATCAGCAGCACGATCGGCGTCATCACCAGCATAAAGCGGATCAGCAGCCAGCTGACCTTGCTGATGCCGCTCTGGAAGGCGTTCGGCTGATCATCCTGGCTGGTGACGCGCTGCGCCAGCTGGCCGAAGTAGGTGTTGCCGCCGGTGCCGATCACCATCGCCAGCGCGGTGCCGCTGACCACGTTGGTGCCCATGAAGCACAGGTTCTGACAGTCGAGCGGATCGGCCGCCGACGCCTGCGGCGCCGCGGATTTTTCCACCGGCAGCGATTCGCCGGTCAGCGCCGCCTGGCTGATGAACAGATCCTTGGCCGACAGCACGCGCAGATCCGCCGGGATCATGTCGCCGGCCGCCAGCTTGATGATATCGCCCGGCACCAGCTGCGCGATCGGCAGTTCCACGTGCTCGCTCTTGCCGGTGAGCGCATCGCTGCGGATCACCGTGGCAGTGTTGCTCACCATGGCTTTCAGCGCGTCGGCCGCCCGGTTGGAGCGCGCCTCCTGGATGAAGTTCAGCAGCGTGGAGATCAGCACCATCAGCGCGATCACCAAGGCGCCGGTCAGATCCTCGGTGGCATAAGAGATCATGCCGAGCGCGGTCAGCAGCAGGTTGAACGGGTTGCGGTAGCAGTGCCAGAGGTGCTGCCACCAGGCCTCTTTCTGCTGATCGTCGATAACGTTCTCGCCGCACCGCCGGCGCACCTGTTCCGCCTCATGGGCGGTGATGCCTTCCGGGTGGCTGTGAAAACGCTCAAAGAGTTGCATCGTCTCTGCGGCGGCGCATTCCAGCCGCTGCTGCGCCAGGCCGGCCGGCATATCGCGCGCAGCGCCGCCGACGCTGTCCAGCAGGCTGTCGCGGTGCACCAAACGGCGCGGAAGGCTGCGGGCGAACAGGCCCAGCAGCTGACGGGGGAGTTTTTTCAGTTTCATGGTCGCACCTCGTCGCCCGGTGCCTCACGGCAGCGGGTAAACGGGGATCGTCATCGGCCGGGCAGATGGCGGGCACGCCAAAAAGCCTCTGCCAATGCAGATCCTTATTCTTTTTTTCAGCAGCAGGAGCGAACGACGAAGCGCGCGCCACCGGTTACCGTGATGTACTTCACCGGTAAAACAGCAGCGCCAGGCGGAGAGGTTTTACCGGAGAACCGAGTGAGTGTCTAAAGCAGTCGGGTCGGGGTCCATATGGGGTATAACCTCCGGTAAAGGGAAAAACAGAGCGGCAGGAGCGGCCGTTCATCGCAATGTCACAATCCCGTTTTGCATCAAGATCCGCGTCGGAAAATGAGCTATGCTGACGGGCATTCATTATTGGCCGTCAATTTACGCCTTACAACCTAAACGACAAGTAAACCATGCAAAACCGGCTGACCATCAAGGACATCGCACGCCTGAGCGGCGTAGGCAAATCCACCGTCTCACGCGTGCTGAACAATGAAGGCAGCGTGAGCCCGCAAACCCGCGAACGGGTGGAAGCGGTGATCCGTCAGCAGGGGTTTACCCCCTCCAAGTCGGCGCGCGCCATGCGCGGCCAGAGCGACAAGGTGGTAGGCATCATCGTTTCCCGTCTCGATTCGCCGTCGGAAAACCAGGCGGTGCGCACCATGCTGCCGCTGCTGTATCAGCAGGGCTTCGACCCGATCGTGATGGAGAGCCAGTTCGAAACCCGCCTGGTGCAGGAGCACCTGCACGTGCTGCGCCAGCGCAACGTCGACGGGGTGATCCTGTTCGGCTTCACCGGCCTGACCGCGGCGATGCTCAAACCGTGGCAGGAAAAAATGGTGGTGATGGTGCGTGAATACGACGGCTTCTCGTCCGTCTGCTACGACGACGCCGGCGCGGTGAACCTGCTGATGGATCGCCTGCACCGGCAGGGGCACCGGCACATCGGCTATCTGGGGGTGCAGCTCAGCGACGCCACCACCGGCCAGCGCCGCTATCAGGCCTACCTCGACGCCTGTGAACGCCTCAAGCTCACGCCGCGCGCCACGCTGGGCGAGCTGAGCTATCAGAGCGGTTTCCAGCACGCCGCCGAGGTGATCGACTCGCACACCAGCGCGCTGATCTGCGCCTCCGACAGCATCGCCCTGGGGGCGATAAAATACCTGCAGCAGCAGCCGGCGCACGCCATTCAGGTGTGCGCCATCGGCAACACCCCGCTGCTCAGCTTCCTGTTCCCCGATACCCTGTCGGTCGAGTTCGGCTACGGCAGCGCCGGCCTGCTGGCGGCGCAGCAGCTACTGGCGCAGCTCAGCGGCGAACAGGGGATCCGCCGCCTGGTGGTGCCCAGCAAACTTTCCTGACGATCTGCTTGGAAGTTGACCATTTTTTGTCATTTTGTGATCCTCGCCCCAAACCGGGAACGTTCCCATTTCATTCAAAAAGCCGAGTGGCTAAGCTTTGATCATTACTCAGTCAACACCTCTGCAGGTATCCCATAATGAGCAAAGTAAAACAGCAGGATATTGATCGCCTGATTGTTTTGGTCGGCGGCCGCGAGAACATCGCCACCGTCAGCCATTGCATTACCCGGCTGCGTTTCGTCCTCAATGACCCCAGCAAGGCCAGCCCCAAAGAAATCGAAGAGCTGCCGATGGTCAAAGGTTGCTTCACAAACGCCGGGCAGTTCCAGGTGGTGATCGGCACCGACGTCGGCGACTACTATCAGGCGCTGATCGCCAGCACCGGCGTCAACGAGGCCGACAAGGAACAGGCCAAGGTCGCCGCGCGCCAGAACATGACCTGGACCGAGCGCACCATCTCTCACTTCGCCGAGATCTTCTTCCCGCTGCTGCCGGCGCTGATCAGCGGCGGCCTGATCCTCGGCTTCCGCAACGTGATCGGCGACATCCCGATGTCCGACGGCCAAACGCTGGCGCAGATGCACCCGGCGTGGAAAACCGTTTACGACTTCCTGTGGCTGCTGGGTGAAGCGATCTTCATGTTCCTGCCGGTGGCCATCTGCTGGTCGACGGTGAAAAAGATGGGCGGCACGCCAGTGCTCGGCATCGTGCTGGGCGTCACCCTGGTGTCGCCGCAGCTGATGAACTCCTACCTGCTCGGCCAGCAAACGCCGGAAGTGTGGAACTTCGGCTGGTTCGTGATCCAGAAAGTGGGCTATCAGGCGCAGGTGATCCCGTCGATCCTGGCGGGCATGGCGCTGGGCTGGATCGAAACCCGGCTGAAAAAGATCGTCCCCGACTATCTCTATCTGGTGGTGGTGCCGGTGGTTTCGCTGCTGCTGGCGGTGTTCCTGGCGCACGCGCTGATCGGGCCGTTCGGCCGCATGATCGGCGACGGCGTCGCCTGGGCGGTGAAAGCGGTGATGACCGGCAGCTTCGCCCCGGTGGGCGCCGCGCTGTTCGGCTTCCTGTATGCGCCGCTGGTGATCACCGGCGTGCACCAGACCACGCTGGCCATCGACATGCAGATGATCCAGAGCATGGGCGGCACCCCGGTATGGCCGCTGATTGCGCTGTCCAACATCGCGCAGGCCTCGGCGGTGCTCGGCATCATCATCATCAGCCGCAAGGCCAACGAGCGTGAAATTTCGGTGCCGGCGGCGATCTCTGCCTACCTCGGCGTGACCGAACCGGCGATGTACGGCATCAACCTCAAATACCGCTTCCCGATGCTGTGCGCGATGATCGGCTCCGCGATCGCAGGCCTTATCTGCGGCCTGGACGGCGTGATGGCCAACGGCATCGGCGTCGGCGGCCTGCCGGGCATCCTGTCTATCAAACCGCAGTTCTGGCTGATTTACTCGCTGGCGATTCTGGTGGCGATCGTCATCCCGCTGGTGCTGACCATCATGGTCTACAAGCGCAAGGCAGCCCGTGGCGAGCTGCCGGTTTAATTGACGCAAAATACGCAACATGAATGTAGGGGCTGGAAATACCCTATAGCTTTCGAGCTGCAGCTAGGCGGCAAGGGTGCAAATCCCCAGGAGCTTACTCAAGTAAGTGACTGGGGTGCAGCGCCAGCAGCCAACAACGCTGCAGTTTGAAAGATGAAGGGTACGGGCCCGTTGTCACGATTCAAAGGTATTGATCTATGAGCAACCCAACCCCCTGGTGGCAGAACGGCGTCATCTACCAAATTTATCCGAAGAGTTTTCAGGACAGCACCGGCAACGGCTACGGCGATTTGGCTGGCGTGACCCGGCGGCTGGACTATCTGCAGGAGCTGGGCGTCGACGCCATCTGGCTGACGCCGGTCTACGTGTCGCCGCAGGTGGACAACGGCTATGACGTGGCGGACTACTGCGCCATCGATCCGGCTTACGGTACGATGGCGGACTTCGAGCAGCTGGTCGCCGCCGCCCACCGGCGCGGCATCCGCATCGTGATGGACATGGTGTTCAACCACACCTCGACCGAGCACCCGTGGTTCAAGGCCGCGCAGGATCGCCACAGCCCGTATCGCCAGTTCTACGTCTGGCGCGACGGCGAGGGGGAGATGCCGCCGAACAACTGGCGCTCCAAATTCGGCGGCAATGCCTGGCAGTGGCACGCCGGCAGCGGCCAGTACTATCTGCACCTGTTCGCCGTCGAGCAGGCGGATCTCAACTGGGAACATCCGCCGGTGCGCGAAGAGCTGAAGAAAGTGTGTCAGTTCTGGGCGGACAAAGGCGTCGACGGCCTGCGCCTCGACGTGATCAACCTGGTGTCCAAGCAGCAGGATTTCCCGTCCGACAACCAGGGCGATGGTCGCCGCTTCTACACCGACGGCCCGCGCATCCACGAGTTCCTGCAGGAAATGAGCCGCGACGTGTTTCAGCCACGCGGCCTGATGACGGTGGGCGAGATGTCTTCCACCACGCTTGAGCATTGCCAGCAGTACGCGGCGCAGAGCGGCGAAGAGCTGTCGATGACCTTCAACTTCCACCACCTGAAAGTGGACTACGCCAACGGAGAAAAATGGACGCGGGCGGCGCCGGATTACGTGGAGTTAAAGCAGATCTTCCGCCACTGGCAGCAAGGGATGCATAACCGCGCCTGGAACGCGCTGTTCTGGTGTAACCACGATCAGCCGCGCATCGTGTCGCGCTTCGGCGATGAAGGCGCACTGCGGGTGCCGGCCGCCAAAATGCTGGCGATGGTGCTGCACGGCATGCAGGGCACGCCTTATATCTACCAGGGTGAAGAGATCGGCATGACCAACCCCGGCTTCCGCGCCATCGAGCAGTACCGCGACGTGGAAAGCCTGAACATGTACGCCGAACTGAGCGCTCAGGGCCGCAGCGACGCCGAACTGCTGGCGATCCTGGCGGACAAATCGCGCGACAACGGCCGCACGCCGATGCAGTGGAGCGCCGCGCCGCACGCCGGTTTCACCACCGGCACGCCGTGGATCGGCTGCGCCGAGAACTACCCGCAGATCAACGCCGACGCGGCGCTGGCCGATCTCGACTCGGTGTTTTACGCCTACCGCCAGCTGATCACCCTGCGCAAGCAGTATCCGCTGCTGACCCACGGCGACTATCAGGATCTGGCGCCGGATCACCCGGCGCTGTGGTGCTATCAGCGCAGCTGGAACGGCCAGCGCCTGCTGGTGGTGGCCAACCTGAGCCGCGAGCCGCTGGCCTGGGCGGCGCAAGGCGTGGAAGCCTCCGCCCAGTGGCGCCCGCTGATGAGCAACTACAGCGACTCGGCGGATCAGCCGCAGGCGCTGACGCTGCGGCCGTTCGAAGCGGTGTGGTGGCTGCTCGAAGACTGACCCCGCAGGGCGCGGCGAGCGCTGCGCCCTACAATGTCCCCATCAGCGCCACCACCCCGGCGGCCGCTTGCGCCAACTGCTCATCGCTCATGTCGCTCACGCCCTGCACCAGATGCGGCGGCAGATAATCCATGCCGGTCAGGTTAGCCAGCGCGTGGAACGGCAGCAGCAGATCCTGCACCGGATAGCGGTTGTAGCCTGCCGGCGTGTAGGCCTGCGCGTTGCCGCCGGTGCTCACCACCAATTGCAGCGGCTTGCCATGCAGTTTGGTGCCCTCGCTGCCGTAGGCGAAACCATAGGTTAATACCGCGTCCTGCCATTCGCGCAGGATCGCCGGCGAGCTGTACCAGAAAAACGGGAACATCATCACCACCGCATCGTGGCTTTCCAGCAGTGCCTGTTCGCGCGCCACGTCGATGCGGTAATCCGGGTAAGCGCGGATCAGTTCGTGCACGGTCACGTTAGGCAGCGGGCGCACGGCCTCGATCAGCGCCTGGTTGATGCGCGACTCGTCGGGGGCGCGGTGGGCGGTTAACACTAAAATGCGTGACATAAATGATTCCTTGAACGTAAAGAAGATGAGGCATTTTTCCATTTCTGCCGCTTCGGGTGTAGGCTGTTCAAGGTCACTTTAATTTCAACCGAAAGTATCAACCACTATGTCGCTGCCCTTTGACGTGCACCGCCTGCTGCCGGCCTTCCTCGCCGCCGCGCAGGCGCAAAATTTCTCCGCCGCCGCCCGCCAGCTGGGCGTCACGCCGGCGGCGGTCAGCAAAAATATCCGCGCGCTGGAAGAGAAGCTGGCGCTGCGGCTGTTTCAGCGCAACACCCACAACGTGCTGCTGACCGACGAGGGCAAAGCGCTGCTGGCGCAGGTGGCGCCGCTGTGGCAGGCGTTGGCGGCGACGCTGGAAAGCGCCGGCGGCGAACGCCAGGCGCCGGCCGGGGTGGTGCGCGTCACGATGATCCCCGGCTTCGGCCGCCAGATGCTGATGCCGTTGATCCCGCAATTTCTGGCGCGCTACCCGCAGATCGATCTCGATCTGTCGCTGGACGCCCGGGTGGTGAATCTGGTGGGCGAAGGCTTCGACGTCGGCATCGGCAGCCGGGTCGATCCCGACAGCCGGCTGGTGGCGCGCCCGCTCTACCCGATGCATATGGCGCTGGCGGCGTCGCCCGACTATCTTGCGCGGCGCGGTGAACCACAAACGCCGCACGACCTGCTGCGGCACGACTGCCTGCTGCACCGCAACCCCGGCAACGGCCGCCACGTCAAATGGCAGCTGCGCCATCAGGGCGAAACGCTGGCGCTGGATCTGAACGGCCGATTGGTGGTGAGCCGCCCGGAAATGTTGCTGGATGCGGCGCTGGCCGGGCTGGGCATCGTCAACCTGGCGCGCTGGTACCTCGAAAAGCACTTCGAGCAGGGCACGCTGCGGCCGGTGCTGGCGGAGTGCTGGCCGCGCCCGGTGCAGCTGTGGCTCTATTACGCCTCGGCGGATCTGCCGCCGCGGGTGCGCGTCTGGGTCGATTTTCTGCTGGCGCATTTTCGCGATCGGCCAGTGAGCGATTGACGACTGTTCAGCTTGCGCACGCTCTTCCGTTTTCCTTGTTCTACATCAAAAGAATCTCGCCAGCATCTATATATAGTGCATTAAGAATTAAGAACACCTATATATAGTAGTTATCCACAAAATCATCCACACGCCGCCACAGCCCTTGCGCGCTGCGGCTTTACCCTGTGGATAAGCGAAATTTGACGGTTGCTCGCCGCGTCAGGCGGGTATGAACGCTCCCTCGGGGAACAAGGAGTACAACGTGAAACCAGTAGTGATTAAGCGGGACGGTTGCCAGGTACCTTTTGACGAAGCGCGCATCGCGCAGGCCATCGAGCGCGCCGCGCTGGCGGTGGGCGTGGTTGACGCCGACTACTGCGCCACCGTCGCCCGCGTGGTCGCTCAGCGCATGGCGCAGCAGCCGCGCGTCGATATCCACGAGATCCAGCAGGCGGTGGAAAACCAGCTGATGGCCGGCGAGTACAAACAGCTGGCGCGCGCCTATATCGAATACCGCCACGATCGCGACGTGGCGCGCGAGCTGCGCGGCCGCCTGAACCAGGAAATTCGCGGCCTGGTCGAGCAGAGCAACCGCGCGCTGCTGAACGAAAACGCCAACAAGGACAGCAAGGTGATCCCAACCCAGCGCGACCTGCTGGCGGGCATCGTCGCCAAACACTACGCCAAGCAGCACATCCTGCCGCGCGACGTGGTGCTGGCCCATGAACGCGGCGAAATTCACTATCACGATCTCGACTACTCGCCGTTCTTCCCGATGTTCAACTGCATGCTGATCGATCTGAAAGGCATGCTGACCAACGGCTTCAAGATGGGCAACGCCGAAATCGAGCCGCCGAAGTCGATCTCCACCGCCACCGCCGTGACCGCGCAGATCATCGCCCAGGTCGCCAGCCATATCTATGGCGGCACCACCATCAACCGCATCGATGAAATTCTGGCACCGTTCGTCGACGAGAGCTTCCGCAAACACCTGCAGGTGGCGGAGGAATGGCAGATCCCGGACGCCAAAGGCTATGCCATGGCGCGCACCGAGAAAGAGTGTTACGACGCCTTCCAGTCGCTGGAGTACGAGGTCAACACCCTGCACACCGCCAACGGCCAGACGCCGTTTGTCACCTTCGGCTTCGGCCTCGGCACCAGCTGGGAGTCGCGCCTGATCCAGCGCTCGATCCTGAAAAACCGCATCGCCGGGCTGGGCAAAAACCGCAAGACCGCCGTGTTCCCCAAACTGGTGTTCGCCATCCGCGACGGCCTCAACCACCAGTACGGCGATCCGAACTACGACATCAAGCAACTGGCGCTGGAGTGCGCCAGCAAGCGCATGTACCCGGACATCCTCAACTACGATCAGGTGGTGAAGGTCACCGGCTCGTTCAAAACGCCGATGGGCTGCCGCAGCTTCCTCGGCACCTACGAGCAGGACGGCGAGCTGGTGCACGACGGCCGCAACAACATCGGCGTCATCAGCCTCAACCTGCCGCGCATCGCGCTGGAGGCGATGGGCGATGAATCGCGCTTCTGGGCGCTGCTGGATCAGCGCCTGCAGCTGGCGAAAAAGGCCCTGATGACGCGCATCGCCCGGCTGGAAGGCATCAAGGCACGGGTGGCGCCAATCTTGTACATGGAAGGCGCCTGCGGCGTGCGGCTCAAGGCCGACGACAACATCGCCGATATCTTCAAGAACGGCCGCGCTTCAATTTCGCTGGGCTATATCGGCCTGCATGAGACCATCAACGCGCTGTTCGGCGGCGAAAACCACGTGTATGACGACGAAGCGCTGCGCGCCAAAGCGGTGGCGATCGTCGCGCGGCTGCGCGCCGCCGTCGACGCCTGGAAAGACGAGACCGGCTACGGCTTCAGCCTCTACAGCACGCCGAGCGAGAACCTGTGCGACCGCTTCTGCCGGCTGGACACCGCCGATTTCGGCGTGGTGCCGGGCGTTACCGACAAAGGCTATTACACCAACAGCTTCCACCTTGACGTGGAGAAGAAAGTTAACCCGTACGACAAGCTGGACTTCGAAGCGCCCTACCCGCCGTTGGCCAGCGGCGGCTTCATCTGCTACGGCGAGTACCCGAACCTGCAGCACAACCTGAAGGCGCTGGAAGACGTGTGGGACTACAGCTACAGCCGAGTGCCTTACTACGGCACCAACACGCCGATCGACGAGTGCTACGAATGCGGCTTCACCGGGGAATTCTCCTGCACCAGCAAAGGCTTCACCTGCCCGAAATGCGGCAACCACGACTCGGCCAAGGTCTCGGTCACCCGCCGGGTGTGCGGCTACCTCGGCAGCCCCGATGCCCGGCCGTTCAACGCCGGCAAGCAGGAAGAGGTGAAACGCCGGGTGAAACACCTCGGTAATGGACAGCTCGGCTGAAAAGCGCCGTGCAACCTAGGCAGAAGCCTGTTCATCAGGCGTGATTGTCGCAGCCAGTTTGCCTTCGGCCAGCGCGCACCAACCGCAGCGTACACGCAGTACGTGAGGATTGGGAGCCCTGCCCGGAGGCAAAATGGCCAGTAAAATAGCCTGATGGGCAGGCCTCACATGAATTATCACCAGTATTATCCAATCGACGTGGTCAACGGCCCCGGCACCCGCTGCACGCTGTTTGTCGCCGGCTGCGTGCACCAGTGCCCCGGCTGCTACAACAAAAGCACCTGGCGGCTCAACTCCGGCCAGCCGTTTACCCCGGCGCTGGAAGACCGCATCATCGCCGATCTGAACGATACGCGCGTGCCGCGCCAGGGGCTGTCGCTCTCCGGCGGCGATCCGCTGCATCCGGCCAACGTGCCGAGCATCTTAACGCTGGTGAAACGGGTGCGCGCCGAGTGCCCCGGCAAGGATATCTGGCTGTGGACCGGCTACCGGCTGGCGGAGCTGGACACGCAGCAAATGCAGGTGGTGGACAGGATCAACGTGCTGATCGACGGCAAGTTCGTGCAGGATTTGAAAGATCCGGCGCTGATCTGGCGCGGCAGCAGCAACCAGGTGGTGCATAGGTTGCGATGACAACGCTAGTTTGGAAATTTCTCGCGCTGGTGGGCAATCGAGAAAACCTTAATAACATCATCGACGATGATATACACCAACAACAGGGAGGCCTTGTTAATTAGCAGCTTACGCGCCTTCCCATACCAGAGCTTACCTAACTCAGGATGATCCAGCAGGCGCTTAACCGCTTTATCTATCTCGTTATCAGCCTGCACTGCCGCCTGTGGATTGAAAATATAAAGAAACTCAAAAATACGTTCCCTGTCCCGTAGCGCCGCATTATCCCATTCGATACGCATAACGATCCCTATTTTCGGTCGTATTTCGCTCTAATCTTTGCCTTAAAGGCATCCATGCTTTCTTCTACTTCTTGTTGGCTAAGGTAGACAGCATTACCCTCGTGCAGACGGGAAAAAGCTGCATCTACCTTATCTTTCAACCAGTTTTCGTGTTCCTCTGCAGCCCGTTGCTCATCAGCCATTTGCTCCGCCAAGCGGCGACAGGCTTCACTTAATGTCGTTCCTTTAGCCTCGGCGGCCTTTTGCGCCAAACGCTTGGTCTCATCTTCGATGCGAAACTGGATGCGACTTTCCATCTTTGCTCCTCCTACAATCGCACAATGGCGACACTGAATCTTGAACAGACACGTTAGCACATTTGTGACAACAACATCGAGATAAGCGGTCGTTTTTTGAACATTTTACACCAACCCCATCCCCACCACGCCGATCAGTGTGCCGCACAGCGCCACCAGCGCCGCCGTCAGGCACAGCGCGCGGGCAGAGAAGGCCTTGTTGAGCATCAGCAGCGAAGGCAGGCTGACCGCCGGCAGGGTCATCAGCAGTGCCAGCGCCGGGCCTGCGCCCATGCCCGCCAGCATCATGGTCTGCACGATCGGGATTTCCGCCGCGGTGGGGATAACGAACAGGCAGCCGACGATCGCCAGCGCGATGATCCACAGCAGGCTATTGTCGACGGCGCCGTCGGCGTGCGGGAACAGCCAGACCCGCGCTGCGCCCAGCGCCAGCACCGCCAGCACGTAGATCGGGATGGTCGACCAAAACAGCGCCCACAGCGCTTTCCCCCAGCGGGCAAGGAACGGCCGCTCGTCGCTCTGCGCCGTCATCACCGGCGGCTGCGGCGCGGCGGGCTGCGGATCGTTGGCGGTCACGCGCTGCACCAGCCAGGCGATGCCCAGCACCATCACCACGCCCGCCACCAGGCGGATGGCGGCGAACGGCCAACCGAGCACAAATCCCATAAACACCAACGTCGCCGGGTTCAATACCGGGTTGGCGAGCCAAAAGGCCAGCGCAGCGCCGCTGGACACCGACTGGCGGCGCATGCCGGCGGCAACCGGTGCGGCGCAGCAGGTGCACATCATGCCCGGCAGCGCGATCAGCGCCCCCAGCACGGTGCCGGAAAAACGCCGGTGGCCGAGCGTGCGCGCCAGCCAGTCGCGCGGGATCAGCACCTGCACCAGAGAACCTAGCAGCACCCCGAGCAGCGCCGCCTTCCATACCGCGGTGAAGTAGACCAGCGCGTACTGCCAGGCCGCCAACCAGGGGCTCGCGGCGCCGTCGGCCAGGATCGATTTGCCGATCGAGTGGCTGTCCGCCGCCACGAAGGCCTTGCCGTAGTAAGGCTGCCATTTGACGAAGTAGAGGCCGACGGCCACCACCAGCATAAACAGGATCGGTTTCCACAGCGGCCAGGCGCGTGGAGCGGGTTCAGGGGCGTTCAGCGGTTGCGGCATGGTCGCGGCCAGAGTCAGTCAACAGTGGCGCCAGCATAGCGCGCCGCCGCCGCCCGTGCACGCCCGGGCTGTCCTAAATAGTTCATCTGTTCGCCACCGACGCGTAACGCGATTGTCATCTGCGCCCGGCACCATGATGCCAACTTGAAAACCACAGGGTAGACGCCCGATGAAACGCACCGCTTTCGCCTTCATCGCACAGCCATCGGTATGACGAGGTTTTTATTATGATGGAGTTATCTAGACATCCGACCACTTACCCCACCCGCTATCAGCAGATCGCCGCGCAGCTGGAACTGGAGCTGCGCACGCAGTACCGCTGCGGCGACTACCTGCCTTCGGAACAGCAGCTGGCCGAGCGTTATCAGGTCAATCGCCACACCCTGCGCCGCGCGGTGGATCAGCTGGTGGAGCGCGGCTGGCTGCAGCGTCGCCACGGCGTCGGCATTCTGGTGCTGATGCGGCCTTACGACTACCCGCTGCACGCCAACACCCGCTTCAGCCAGAACCTGTTCGAGCAGGGCAGCCATCCCACCAGTGAGCGCTTACTCGCTGTCTTGCGCCCGTGCAATGGGCATGTCGCCAGCGCGCTCTCGCGTGAAGAAGGCGAAATGGTGATCCACTTGCGCACCCTGCGCCGAGTCAACGGCGTGCCGATGAGCGTGATCGACCACTATCTGCCCGATCTGGACTGGTGGCCGGCGCTGCAGCAGTTCCACAGCGGTTCGCTGCACCAGTTTATCGAACAGCACCTCCAGCAGCCGCTGACCCGCCGCCAGACGCGCATCAGCGCGCGCCGCGCGCAGGCCAAAGAGAGCCGGCTGCTGGAGATCGCCACCCACGCGCCGCTGCTGTGCGTGCGCACCCTTAACGTCCGCAGCGGCGGCGAAGACGTGGCGGAATACTCCGTCAGCCTGGCCCGCGCCGACATGATTGAACTGACGATGGAGCACTGAATGCAAGCCTTAGAGTCGAGACAACGCTGGATGTCGGTGCTGGCGCACAGCCGGCCCGAGCAGCTGCGCAGCCACTGGCAGGCGCTGAACCTCAGCCCGGGTTACCGCAGCATCCGCGCGCCGGAGATCGGCCTGGCCCAGCTGCAGGGACGCATGGGCGCCACCGGCCGCCGCTTCGTGCTGGGGGACATGACGGTCACCCGCGCGGTGGTGCAGCTGGACAACGGCGGCTACGGCTACAGCTATATCGCCGGGCGCGACAAGGCGCACGCCGAGCTGTGCGCGCTGGCCGATGCGCTGCTGCAACAGCCGGAACACGGCGAACGCCTGCAACAACAGCTGATCGCGCCGCTGGCCGCGCTGCAGCACGAACAGCGCCAGCTGCGCGCCCGGGCGATCGCCGCCAGCCGGGTAGACTTCTTTACGCTGGTGCGAGGGGATTAAGCCATGAGTTTATTGACCGGTTTTGAACAACCGATAGACCAATCGCAGCACGCTTTCCGTTTGATTCTTAAAGCCTTGAGCGAACCGGGCCACCGGGTGACGCTGCCGAACGGCCCGGCCTGGGCGCCGCTGAACGCCGCCAGCACCGCCGCGCTGCTGACGCTGGCCGATCAGGAAACGCCGCTGCAGCTGTGCACTGCGCTAAAAAGTGAGCAAGTGCTAACAAACATTCGTTTTCACAGCGGTGCGCCGCTGGCCGCCACGGCGCAGGAGGTCTGTTTTGCCCTGTTCGATGAGCAGCTGCAAGCCGCCGATCTGCAGGCGTTGCCGCACGGCACGGAAATCTCGCCGGAGTTCGGCGCCACGGTCATCGTGCAGCTCGCCGAACTGGAGAACGGCGCCGCGCTGCGCCTGACCGGCCCCGGCATCGAAAATCATCGCCTGATTGCGCCGCGCCTGCCGCCGGCGCTGCTGGATTACCTGATCAACCGCCCGCAGCGCTTCCCGCTGGGGCTGGATATTTTGCTGACCTGCGGCGATCGCCTGCTGGCGATCCCGCGGACCACCCGCGTGGAGGTGTGCTGATGTACGTAGCAGTAAAAGGGGGCGAAAAAGCCATTGAGGCCGCCCATCAGCTGCAGGAACAGCTGCGGCGCGGCGACGACGCGCTGCCGGCGATGGGCGCGGAACAAATCGAACAGCAGCTGGGGCTGGCGGTGGATCGGGTGATGACCGAAGGCGGCATCTACGATCGCGAGCTGGCGGCGCTGGCCATCAAACAGGCCAGCGGCGATCTGGTGGAGGCGATCTTCCTGCTGCGCGCCTACCGCACCACCCTGCCGCGCCTGGCGGTCAGCGAGCCGCTGGCCAGCGAAAACATGCGGCTGGAGCGGCGCATTTCGGCGGTTTACAAGGACTTGCCCGGCGGGCAGGTGCTGGGGCCGACCTACGACTACACCCACCGGCTGCTGGACTTCGCGCTGCTGGCGGAAGGCGAGGCGCCGCGTGCGCCGCAGGCCGACGAACCGCTGCCGGACAACTGCAGCCACGTGTTCGATCTGCTGTGCCGCCAGCAGTTGGCGCGGGAGGAACAGGACGACGGCAGCACGCCGGACGACATCACCCGCAACCCGCCGGTTTACCCCTGCTCGCGCTCGGCGCGCCTGCAGCAGCTGGTGCGCGGCGACGAAGGTTTTCTGCTGGCGCTCGGCTACGCCACCCAGCGCGGCTACGGCCGCAACCACCCGTTCGCCGGCGAGATCCGCACCGGCCACGTTTCGGTGGAGATCGTGCCTGAAGAGCTCGGTTTCGCCATCGATATCGGCGAAATCCTGCTGACCGAGTGCGAAATGGTCAACGGCTTCGTCGATCCAAAGGACCACCCGCCGCACTTCACCCGCGGCTACGGGCTGGTGTTCGGCCGCGCCGAACGCAAGGCGATGGCGATGGCGCTGGTGGACCGCGCATTGCAAAGCCCCGACTACGGCGAAGGCGTCGCCGGCCCGGCGCAGGACGAAGAGTTCGTGCTGGCCCACGCCGATAACGTCGAGGCCGCCGGCTTCGTCTCCCATCTCAAGCTGCCGCACTACGTCGACTTCCAGGCCGAACTGGCGCTGCTCAAGCGGCTGCGACAGGAATACAGCGAGCATCAGGAGGCCCGCGATGAGTGAAGTATTGACCGGCTATAACCTCGGCTATCTGGACGAGCAGACCAAACGCATGATCCGCCGCGCCATCCTCAAGGCGGTGGCGATCCCCGGCTATCAGGTGCCGTTCGGCGGCCGCGAAATGCCGATGCCCTACGGCTGGGGCACCGGCGGCATTCAGCTCACCGCCAGCGTCATCGGCCGCGCCGACGTGCTGAAGGTGATCGACCAGGGCGCCGACGACACCACCAACGCGGTGTCGATCCGCCGCTTCTTCCAGCGCGTCGCCGGGGTGGCCACCACCGAACGCACGCCGGAGGCCACGCTGATCCAAACCCGTCACCGCATTCCGGAAACGGCGCTGCACGAAGACCAGATCCTGATCTATCAGGTGCCGATCCCGGAGCCGCTGCGCTTTATCGAGCCGCGCGAAACCGAGACCCGCAAGATGCACGCGCTGGAGGAGTACGGCGTGATGCAGGTGAAGCTGTATGAGGACATCGCGCGCTACGGCCATATCGCCACCACCTACGCCTACCCGGTGAAGGTCAACGATCGCTACGTGATGGATCCGTCGCCGATCCCGAAATTCGACAACCCGAAAATGCACATGATGCCGGCGCTGCAACTGTTCGGCGCCGGGCGCGAGAAACGCATCTACGCCCTGCCGCCGTTCACCAAGGTGGAGAGCCTGGACTTCGACGACCATCCGTTCAGCGTGCAGCAGTGGGACGAACCCTGCGCGCTGTGCGGCTCGCGCCACAGCTACCTGGACGAGGTGGTGCTCGACGATCGGGGCAACCGCATGTTCGTCTGTTCGGACACCGACTACTGCCGGCAGCAGCTGGCGCAATCTTCGCAAGAGGCGCAGCACTGATGACTTCCACCCCTTTGAGCACCACCCCGCTGCTGTCGGTGAACCGGCTCACCCACCTGTACGCCCCCGGCAAGGGCTTCAGCGACGTGTCGTTCGACATCTATCCCGGCGAAGTGCTGGGCATCGTCGGCGAATCCGGCTCCGGCAAAACCACACTGCTGAAGTCGATCTCGGCGCGGTTGGCGCCGCAGCGCGGGCAGATCCTTTACCGCCCGCAGGCGGGCCAGGAACAGGATCTGTACGCCATGGCGGAGAGCGATCGCCGCCGCCTGCTGCGCACCGACTGGGGCGTGGTGCACCAGCACCCGCTCGACGGGCTGCGGCCGCAGGTCTCCGCCGGCGGCAACATCGGCGAACGGCTGATGGCCATCGGCCAGCGCCACTATGGCGACATTCGCCGCCAGGCCGGCCAGTGGCTGGAGGACGTCGAAATTCCGCTGTCGCGCCTCGACGATCTGCCGACCACCTTCTCCGGCGGCATGCAGCAGCGGCTGCAGATCGCCCGCAACCTGGTCACCCACCCCAAGCTGGTGTTTATGGATGAGCCGACCGGCGGGCTGGACGTATCGGTGCAGGCGCGCCTGCTCGATCTGCTGCGCAACCTGGTGGTGGAGATGCAGCTGGCGGCGGTGATCGTCACCCACGATCTCGGCGTGGCGCGGCTGCTGGCCCACCGCCTGCTGGTGATGAAACAGGGCGAAGTGGTAGAGAGCGGCCTGACCGACCGGGTGCTGGACGATCCGCACCACCCCTACACCCAGCTGCTGGTTTCTTCGGTGCTGTCGTAACCCAAGGCGATAACAGAT
The DNA here is from genome assembly GCF_024160145.1 of Serratia nevei. Classification (GTDB taxonomy): domain Bacteria; phylum Pseudomonadota; class Gammaproteobacteria; order Enterobacterales; family Enterobacteriaceae; genus Serratia; species Serratia nevei_A. Next base: position 33,017 of record NZ_JAMYWQ010000008.1, on the reverse strand, counting down.
GACTATGCAAATCCGAGTTGAACATCTCAGTAAAACCTTTGTGCTGCACCAGCAGTACGGCACCCGCCTGCCGGTGCTGCACGACGCCAACCTGACGGTCCACGGCGGCGAATGCGTGGTGCTGCACGGCCACTCCGGCAGCGGCAAATCCACCCTGCTGCGCTCGCTGTACGCCAACTACCTGCCGGACAGCGGCCATATCTGGATCAACCACCAGGGCGACTGGCTGGACATGGTCAGCGCCGACGCACGCCAAATTCTGGCGGTGCGCCGCCATACGCTGGGCTGGGTCAGCCAGTTCCTGCGGGTGATCCCGCGCATCAGCGCGCTGGAGGTGGTGATGCAGCCGCTGCTGGAACAGGGCGTCGAGCGCGCCGAGTGCCGTGAACGCGCCGAAGCGCTGCTCGCCGCGCTCAACGTGCCGCAGCGCCTGTGGCCGCTGGCGCCGTCCACCTTCTCCGGCGGCGAACAGCAGCGGGTGAACATCGCGCGCGGCTTTATCGTCGATTACCCCATTCTGTTGCTGGATGAACCGACCGCCTCGCTCGACAGCCGCAACAGCGCGGCGGTGGTGCAGCTTATCGAACGCGCCAAGGCGCGCGGCGCGGCGATCGTCGGCATTTTCCACGATGAAGGCGTCCGCCAACAGGTCGCCGACCGGCTTTATGACATGCAGGCGCCGCAGGCGCTGGAGGCCCTCTGATGATCGTCAATAACGTTAAGCTGGTGCTGGATGACCAGGTGGTGCAAGGCTCGCTGGAAATGCAGGACGGCGTGATCCGCAGCTTCGCCGACGGCCCGAGCCGGCTGCCGCAGGCGCTGGACGGCGACGGCGGCTGGCTGCTGCCGGGGCTGATCGAGCTGCATACCGACAACCTGGACAAGTTCTTTACCCCGCGCCCGAACGTCGACTGGCCGGCCCATTCGGCGATGAGCAGCCACGACGCGCTGATGGTGGCCAACGGCATCACCACGGTGCTGGACGCGGTAGCGATCGGCGACGTGCGCGACGGCGGCCACCGGCTGGAAAACCTGCAGAAGATGATCGACGCGGTGATCCACAGCCAGCGCGCCGGGGTGAACCGCGCCGAGCACCGGCTGCACCTGCGCTGCGAGCTGCCGCACGAGAGCACCCTGCCGCTGTTCGAACAGCTGATGGACAAGCCGGGCGTGTCGCTGGTGTCGCTGATGGACCATTCGCCGGGCCAGCGCCAGTTCGCCTCGCGCGAAAAATACCGCGAATACTATCAGGGCAAATACCACCTCAACGACCAGCAGATGAGCGAGTACGAGGAGCAGCAGGTCGCCCTGTCCGCCCGCTGGGCCGCGCCGAACCGCGAGGCGATCGCCGCCCACTGCCGCGCGCGCCGCATCTCGCTGGCCAGCCATGACGACGCCACCGCCGCGCACGTGGCCGAATCCTGCGCGCTGGGCAGCGCCATTGCCGAGTTCCCCACCACCGAAGCGGCCGCCCGCGCCTCGCACCAGCAGGGCCTGCAGGTGCTGATGGGCGCGCCGAACATCGTGCGCGGCGGTTCCCACTCCGGCAACGTGGCGGCGCACCAGCTGGCGGCGCTGGGCGTGCTGGATATTCTCTCTTCCGATTATTACCCGGCCAGCCTGCTGGACGCGGCGTTTCGCCTCGCGGCGGACGAGCGCAACGCCTACGATCTGCCCCAGGCGGTGCGCATGATCACCCGCAACCCGGCGCGGGCGCTGAATCTGCAGGATCGCGGCAGCCTCGCCGAAGGACTGCGGGCGGATCTGGTGCTGGCGCGGCCGCACGGCGAGCACGTTTACGTGCAGAACGTGTGGCGCCAGGGCAGGCAGGTATTCTGATGGCGCGGCTCATCTACCTGATGGGGCCTTCCGGCGCAGGCAAGGACAGCCTGCTGGCCGCGCTGCGGGCCGACGCCGACAGCGCGCCGCTGGTAGCGCACCGTTACATCACCCGGCCGGCGGACGCCGGCTGCGAGAATCATATTGCGCTGAGTGAACCGGAATTTCTGCGCCGCCGCGCTAAAGGGCTGTTCGCGCTCGACTGGCAGGCGCACCAACAGCGCTACGCGTTCGGGATCGAGGTGGATCTTTGGCTGCTGCAGGGGATCGACGTGGCGGTCAACGGTTCGCGCGCCCACCTGCCGCAGGCGCAGCAGCGCTATGGTGCGCAGCTGCTGCCGGTGTGTCTGCAGGTCAGCGCCGGGATCCTGCGCCGGCGCCTGCAGGATCGCGGGCGAGAAAGCGCCGAACAGATCGAGCAGCGGCTGGCGCGGGCGGCGGAATATCAGCAGAGCCTGCCCGCCGGCTGCCGGGTGCTGCACAACGACGGCCCACTCGACGACACCCTGGCGGCGCTGCTGGCGCTGCTGCCTACCACTACCCGACAAACTCAGGACGCGACGCCATGAACGACTTCGCCCAGCCGAAAATCGGCGACAACGTGACCCTTAACCGCACCCGGCTCGGCCAATATGTGCATCTGGCCGACGATGCGATCCTGGAAGAGGTGGAGATGGGGGACTACTCCTACACCGCCGGGCACAACCAGATCTTTTACGCCACCATCGGCAAGTTCGTCTCCATCGCCTCCTATGCGCGCATCAATCCCGGCAACCACCCGACCTACCAGCGCATCGCGCAGCACCACTTCACCTACCGCGCTTCCGAATACGGGCTGGGGGAAGACGATGCGGCGTTCTTCGACTGGCGGCGCGAGCACCACGTCACCGTCGGCCACGACGTGTGGATCGGCCATAACGCCATCCTGATGCCGGGCGTCAGCGTCGGCAACGGCGCGGTGATCGGCAGCGCGGCGGTGGTCACCAAGGACGTGGAGCCTTACAGCATCGTCGCCGGCGTGGCGGCCAAGAAGATCGGCATGCGCTTTGACGACGCGCTGATAGAACGCATCGAACGCAGCCAGTGGTGGCACTGGGATCACGCCACGCTGCAGGCGCGGCTGGCGGATTTTCGCGACATCAACCGCTTTGCGCAGAAGTACCTTTAACGGAGGGGAGCGATGCAACTGACCTTTCTCGGCACCGGCGGCGCGCAGCAGGTGCCGGTGTTCGGCTGCGACTGCCCTATCTGCCAACGGGCGCGGCGCGAGCCGGCATTTCGGCGGCGAGCGTGCAGCGCCATGCTTAACTATCAGGGAGAAACGACCTTATTGGATGCGGGATTACCGGCTTTGGAGCGGCGATTTTCGGCGGGGCAAATTCAACGTTTTTTACTGACACATTACCACATGGATCACGTTCAGGGGTTATTTCCTTTGCGTTGGGGGTGCGGAAATTCCATTCCGGTGTATGGCCCGCCGGATGAACAGGGCTGCGACGACCTGTTCAAACACCCCGGCATTCTGGCGTTTCAGCCGCCGCTGGCGCCCTTCGCCACCGTCGAGCTGGGCGGCATGCGCATCACCCCGCTGCCGCTGCAACACTCCAAACTGACCCACGGCTATCTGATCCAGGCGGCGGGCGCTGCGCTGGCCTACCTGACCGACACCGTCGGCCTGCCGCCGGCCACCGCCGACTATCTGCAAAACGTGGCGCTGGATCTGCTGGTGCTCGATTGCAGCCTGCCGCCCCAGCCGCAGGCGCCGCGCAACCACAACGATCTGACCCGCGCGCAGGAGACGCAGCGGTTGCTGCAGCCCAAACGCACGCTGCTGACGCACATCAGCCATCATCTCGATCTGTGGCTGCTGGACAACGAACTGCCCGCCGGGCTGGAGCTGGCGTTCGATCACCTCAGCGTCAGCCTCGGTAACAGTGCAGCCGATCCGACTCCAGCACCCTGACCCCTTCGCCCGGCGTGAACGCCTGCTGCAGCAGCGTTTGCGCCACGTCTTTGGCGGAGACGGCGCGCCATTTGCCGGGCAGCAGCCTGAACAGCGGCAGCGTGAGGCGCTCCATCAGGCGCGGCGCAGGGCGATCCCCCACCAGCATGGAAGGCCGCACCAGCGTCAGGCGCGGCCAGTGCTGTTCGCGCAGCGCCTGCTCCATCTCGCCTTTGGTGCGGTTATACAGGAAGGTGGAATCCGCGTTGGCGCCCAGCGCGCTCACCACCAGACAGTGCTGCGCCCCCAAGCGGCGGCCGGTCAGCGCGCTCTCCACCACCAACTGGTAATCGACGTAGCGGAAGGCATCGGCGCTGCCCGCCGCCCGGCGGGTGGTGCCCAGGCAGCAGAACACCAGATCGACCGGTTGCTGCAGGCTACTCAGCAGCTCGAACAGCGCATCGCCGACCGGGTTGGTCAGCTTGCCGTGCGGCGGCAGCGGCGTGCGCGTTGGCGCCACGATGGCCGTTATCTGCGGATCGCTTTGCAACCGCTGCAGCAACTCGCGCCCCACCAGCCCGGTTGCGCCGACTAACAGTGCTCGCGCCATGCAATCTCCCGTTGTAATCAATACGTCGACTTAAAGTATAGACCGCGCCCAATGCAGCTTCTTGCCGAAGCCGAGGGTGTTGTCGGTCATCTTCACCTCGTGCAGATCCAGCCGCCAAACCGAGGCCTTCATCGCCCTGGCGATCGGGAAGCGCTTGCAGTAACGCGCGCGCGCCGCCTCGGCTTCTTCGCCGCTCAGCAGCACCGCCTCGGCGCGGTACTGCACGCCGCGGATCAGCGCGATGCTTTTCGGCTTCGGCGCGATGGTGCCAACCACCCGGCCGTTGTTCAGCATCAGCCCGCCGTGGCGGGTGTGCGGTTCGGTCATCAGCCACAGCGCCATCGCCGCGGCGTCGAACACGTAAAAACAGTTGGCGCACCACATGTCGAGGCCGTCGCCGGCGCACAGCGTCAAGACGTGTTGTTTGCCGATGAAATCCGCAATCTGCTGCCGTTGTTCTGGGGTATTCAAGGTTACTCGCCTCCCTGTTCACTCACTTCATCTTACCCTGCGTTGTTGAGGCGAGTCACAAATAACGATAATCCTCAAAAAACCAAATTGAATATAAAAACACAATAACTGCATTTTTATTAAATTAAGCCCAAAGCAGATTTATAACATAAAAAATACAAGACGGATTTATTTGATCGTTATGCAACCGGTTATTCGAGCGGTTTTATTGTTCCCATCCTGGCGGAACATCAATTTAGCCCGCCCGCCCAGCACCGATTAGCAATTCGTTTACATGCCCGTTAGCCCACCTGAACGCTGTTTATGCAACTCATTGCATAACAGGTGAATAGTTATTTATAAACACCGGCATTTATGTGACTTTTATCACGATTTTTAGCCCACCTTGCGTTAAAATAGCGCCATCTTTTCACTCAGCAAGGTGGATTAGAAAATGGAAAACAATAACCGAAAAATGGCGCACATCAGGCGCACAACCCATATTATGATGATGGCTCATCGCAGCTGCTTTAGCTTCGCATTCTTCAACTACAGATAACCCTCTCCCCTCGCTCTTACGCCGTTGATAAGAGTGTCATTGCGTTTTTACTTATTCTCCGCACGCCGGTGATAATATCGCTTTCTCGCTAACCGGGAAGGACACGCAATTCATTCTTAATTTCGGCCAAGCGCATCCAAGCTAAATAAAACAGCGAACACAGTTAATGCCTTTCGGCATCGCTGGGTTCTCGCACACCTTTATTTTCGTGAAGGCGTTAACGGCAAATGGAATTATTTGCCGGCGGACTGCCTTTGCCTGAAGAATGAGAAAAATGAAAAAATTAAAAATTGCCGCCAACACCCAAACCCTCGGCTGTTTTGAAACTGAACGCGACATCGTCGATGTGCATCACAGCGATTTTAATGACGTCGCCGCCATCGTGCTGTCGGTAGACGACGTCATGCAAGGTATGTTGGCGCGCATCGAAGAGCACGGCCTGAACATTCCGCTGTTCGTCGCCGTCTGCTGCGAAGAAGAGTTGGATAACGCCGTACTGCCGGCGCTGCACGGCGTGTTTGAGCTGTGCGGCAAGAACACCCAGTTCTACGGCAAACAGCTGGAGGCCGCCGCCGCCAAATATGAGAGCGAGCTGCTGCCGCCGTTCTTCAACACGCTGACGCAGTATGTGGAAATGGGCAACGCCACCTTCGCCTGCCCCGGCCACCAGGGCGGCGAGTTCTTCCGCAAACACCCGGCGGGCCGCCAGTTCTTCGACTTCTACGGCGAAACGCTTTTCCGATCCGACATGTGCAACGCCGACGTCAAACTGGGCGATCTGTTGATCCACGAAGGCGCGCCTTGCGCCGCGCAGCAGCACGCCGCCAAGGTGTTCAACGCCGACAAGACCTACTTCGTGCTCAACGGCACCTCGGCCTCGAACAAGGTAGCGACCAACGCCCTGCTGACGCGCGGCGACCTGGTGCTGTTCGACCGCAACAACCATAAATCCAACCACCACGGCGCGTTGATCCAGGCCGGCGCCACGCCGGTTTACCTGGAAACCGCCCGCAACCCGTTCGGCTTTATCGGCGGCATCGACGCGCACTGCTTCGACGAACGCTACCTGCGCCAACAGATCCGCGAAGTGGCGCCGGAACGCGCCAACGAAGCCCGCCCGTTCCGCCTGGCGATCATCCAGCTCGGCACCTACGACGGCACCATCTACAACGCCCGCCAGGTGGTCGACAAGATTGGCCACCTGTGCGATTACATCCTGTTCGACTCCGCCTGGGTGGGCTATGAGCAGTTCATTCCGATGATGAAAGACTGCTCGCCGCTGCTGTTGGAGCTGAACGAAAACGATCCCGGCATCATCGTCACCCAGTCGGTGCACAAACAGCAGGCCGGTTTCTCGCAGACCTCGCAGATCCACAAAAAAGATAAGCACATCAAGGGCCAGAGCCGCTACTGCAACCACAAGCGCTTCAACAACGCCTTTATGCTGCACGCCTCCACCAGCCCGTTCTATCCGCTGTTCGCCGCGCTGGACGTCAACGCCAAGATGCACGAAGGCAAAAGCGGCCAGCGCCTGTGGCAGGAGTGCGTGCGCGTGGGGATCGAAGCGCGCAAAATGCTGCTGGACACCTGTACGATGATCAAACCGTTCGTGCCGGATCAGATCGACGGCAAACCGTGGCAGGCCTATGACACCACGGCGATGGCCAACGATCTGCGCTTCTTCAACTTCGTGCCCGGCGAGAAATGGCACGCCTTTGAGGGCTATGCCGAATCGCAGTACTTCGTCGATCCGTGCAAACTGCTGCTCACCACGCCGGGCATCGATACCGCCACCGGCAGCTACAGCGAATTCGGCATCCCGGCGACCATTCTGGCCAACTACCTGCGTGAAAACGGCATCGTGCCGGAAAAATGCGATCTCAACTCGATCCTGTTCCTGCTGACGCCGGCGGAAGACATCGCCAAGATGCAGCATCTGGTGGCCCTGATCGCCCGCTTCGAGAAGCACATCGAGCAGAACTCTCTGCTCAGCGAGGTGCTGCCTGCGGTCTATAAAAACCACCAGCAGCGCTACCAAAACTACACCATCCGCCAGCTGTGCCAGGAAATGCACGACCTTTACGTCAGCTACGACGTTAAAGAGCTGCAAAAAGAGATGTTCCGCAAAAGTTATTTCCCGCGCGTGGTGATGAATCCGCAGGACGCCAATACCGAGTTCGTGCGCGGCAATGTGGAATTGGTCTCGCTGGCTAAAGCCGAGGGCCGCATCGCCGCCGAAGGCGCCCTGCCTTACCCGCCGGGCGTGCTGTGCGTGGTGCCCGGTGAAATTTGGGGCGGCGCCGCGCAGCGTTATTTCCTGGCATTGGAAGAAGGCATCAACTTATTGCCGGGATTCGCGCCGGAATTGCAGGGCGTTTATATCCAACAGGATGAGGACGGCTGGAACCGCGCTTACGGCTACGTCATGAAAAATTAATCACCTTACGGGGCGGCGATGATTCTCGCCGCCCGGATCGCATCCTAAAAGAGAAAATGATCATGAGTAAGTCCAATAATAAAATGGGGGTCGTGCAATTAACGATCCTGACCGCCGTGAATATGATGGGTTCCGGCATAATTATGCTGCCGACCAAGCTGGCCGAAGTGGGCACGATTTCGATCGTTTCCTGGCTGGTGACCGCCGTCGGCTCGATGGCGCTGGCTTACGCCTTCGCCAAATGCGGCATGTTCAGCCGTAAATCCGGCGGCATGGGCGGCTACGCCGAATACGCCTTCGGCAAATCGGGCAACTTTATGGCGAACTACACCTACGGCGTTTCGCTGCTGATCGCCAACATCGCCATCGCCATTTCCGCCGTCGGCTACGGCACCGAGCTGTTTGGCGCTACGCTCAGCCCGCTCGGGATCTGTATCGCCACCATCGGCGTGCTGTGGCTGGCGACCGTCGCCAACTTCGGCGGTGCGCGCATCACCGGCAAAATCAGCGGCATCACCGTCTGGGGCGTGATCATTCCGGTGGTGGGCATCTCGGTCATCGGCTGGTACTGGTTCAGCGGCAGCGCCTACGTCGCCGCCTGGAACCCGCATCAGGTGCCGACCTTCGAAGCCATCGGCGCCTCGATCTCGATGACCCTGTGGGCATTCCTGGGGCTGGAATCCGCCTGCGCCAACACCGACGTGGTGGAAAACCCGGAGCGCAACGTGCCGATCGCCGTACTGGGCGGCACCCTCAGCGCGGCGGTGATCTATATCGTTTCGACCAACGTGATCGCCGGCATCGTGCCGAACATGGATCTGGCCAACTCCACCGCCCCGTTCGGGCTGGCGTTCTCGCACATGTTCAACCCAACGGTCGGCAAGATCATCATGGCGTTGATGGTCATGTCCTGCGTCGGCTCGCTGCTCGGCTGGCAGTTCACCATCGCTCAGGTGTTCAAATCCTCCGCCGACAGCGGCTTCTTCCCGAAAATCTTCTCCAAGCTGAGCAAGGCCGACGCGCCGGTTAAAGGCATGCTGACCATCGTCATCATCCAGAGCGGCCTGTCGCTGATGACCATCAGCCCGTCGCTGAACAAGCAGTTCAACGTGCTGGTGAACCTGGCGGTGGTGACCAACATCATCCCTTACATCCTGTCGATGGCGGCGCTGGTCATTATTCAGAAAGTGGCGAAGGTGCCGGACAACAAGGCGCGCATCGCCAATATCATCGCCGGCATCGGCGCGCTGTACAGCTTCTACGCGCTCTACAGCTCCGGTGAGGAAGCGATGATGTGGGGCGCCATCGCCACCTTCCTCGGCTGGACGCTGTACGGCATCGTCTCACCGCGCTTCGAGCTGGCGGGAAAAAAGGGGTAACGCGGTAAGACACCGGCGGCCGGGGATGGGATTGTGATGGCGAACATGCCATCATACGCCGACCCTGGCCACCGAAACGGCGTACGATGACCGACACTTCCCCCACTCCCTGGCACCTTTACATGCTGCGTTTACCGAGCGGCATGCTGTATACCGGCATCACCACCGACGTGGCGCGCCGCCTGGCGCAGCATCAGGCCGGCAAAGGCGCCAAGGCGCTGCGTGGCAAAGGGGAATTGACGCTGGCGTTTCACTGCCAGGTGGGGGATCGCTCAACGGCGCTGAAGCTGGAATACCGCGTCAAACAGCTGAGCAAAATACAAAAAGAGCGGCTGGTGAACCACCCGCCGCTGTCGTTGGAGTATTTATTAGCTGTATGAGGCTGTACGGTAGAAATTCTGCAGATTTTTTGGTTGCCGGCACAGCTATTAAAATTCAATAGGTTATCACCTACTCCACTAGCGTGGGGAACACGCCAAGCCAGGTCAGGATATTTTGTACAATTTCGGTTTATCCCCGCTGGCGCGGGGAACACGCTTTTCTGACGCTGGCAGACAGCCGGCCGATCGGTTTATCCCCGCTGGCGCGGGGAACACGCCAGTCAGAAGCCCATCCATATCCTCACCATGCGGTTTATCCCCGCTGGCGCGGGGAACACCGGTAGCCGCGTTTACCCCACTTCGATGCGGGCGGTTTATCCCCGCTGGCGCGGGGAACACACAGAAAGGCCCGCACGCGCCTGGCGGTATTCCGGTTTATCCCCGCTGGCGCGGGGAACACACTGATGCCTACAATATACCCTAGTGCTGTTTCGGTTTATCCCCGCTGGCGCGGGGAACACTGTACTCACAAACTCACCGTTGGATAGGTTGGCGGTTTATCCCCGCTGGCGCGGGGAACACTAGCATTCTGCATTGTGTGGGTGATTTGTGTTCGGTTTATCCCCGCTGGCGCGGGGAACACGCTGGCGCTGTTCAAATCCAACAAGACGATCCCGGTTTATCCCCGCTGGCGCGGGGAACACATTGCGGCGACCGCGCTTTTTATCCTTCTTCCCGGTTTATCCCCGCTGGCGCGGGGAACACATCACCAGCGCCACCGCGCCGTTAACCAGAGCCGGTTTATCCCCGCTGGCGCGGGGAACACTTGTTGTGGGTGATTTGTGTTCTTTACATAAAACGGTTTATCCCCGCTGGCGCGGGGAACACGAAAATTCTTCCCTGGCGCCGCGATGAGCCAGAGGTTTATCCCCGCTGGCGCGGGGAACACGTTACCGAAGGGAACATCCTCACGCTCAGATGCGGTTTATCCCCGCTGGCGCGGGGAACACTGCGGGAGGGGAAATAGCATGACCTGTAATTGCGGTTTATCCCCGCTGGCGCGGGGAACACAACTACCCAATGAAATCTGTTTACCATTCAGGCGGTTTATCCCCGCTGGCGCGGGGAACACAAATGCGGCTTGAGCGCAAGCGTCAACGTGAGCGGTTTATCCCCGCTGGCGCGGGGAACACAAATTGACCGTATTTGTTTGTACGAGTCAGGCCGGTTTATCCCCGCTGGCGCGGGGAACACAACATATTTAATGCATTCAAATATGCAAGTTCCGGTTTATCCCCGCTGGCGCGGGGAACACCTCCCCCGCCTCGCCCGCGCGCTAAAAGGGTGCGGTTTATCCCCGCTGGCGCGGGGAACACGCCTCTTCAATCTCGCCAAGGGCATCGCCGACCGGTTTATCCCCGCTGGCGCGGGGAACACGTGCGCGTCCGAACCATCTGGTGAGTCATATTCGGTTTATCCCCGCTGGCGCGGGGAACACTAGCGGATGCGCTGGGGATCTGACGATGAACACGGTTTATCCCCGCTGGCGCGGGGAACACTTCTTCCACAAAAAAGCGCGGTGCTCTGGATCCGGTTTATCCCCGCTGGCGCGGGGAACACATATTGACATCATCAAAGCACTCGCCCGTTTCCGGTTTATCCCCGCTGGCGCGGGGAACACTGGCAAATCGAAAGGATAAGTAAATGCAAGACCGGTTTATCCCCGCTGGCGCGGGGAACACTGTGCTGTTGTACGCGCAGATCATAACCGAATCGGTTTATCCCCGCTGGCGCGGGGAACACACAAATCCAGAGGGCTTATCGTTATTGATAAACGGTTTATCCCCGCTGGCGCGGGGAACACTTCACCGTTGAAATATACGCGGTGATAGTCGCCGGTTTATCCCCGCTGGCGCGGGGAACACAATCGTCCAGACGCCCACCGAATCCTGATAGGCGGTTTATCCCCGCTGGCGCGGGGAACACGTCTATCCATTTCAGCCAACACCGATTTCAAAGCGGTTTATCCCCGCTGGCGCGGGGAACACCCTGGTGGTCTCGTTGAGCGGGCGAGTTTGTTACGGTTTATCCCCGCTGGCGCGGGGAACACACAACCTGTTTTACTGAGGCGCTGGCGGATGGCGGTTTATCCCCGCTGGCGCGGGGAACACGGGATGACTCAGACATCTATCGAGTTGAAGTTCGGTTTATCCCCGCTGGCGCGGGGAACACTTCAACGGCACGCTGGACAACATGGCGCGATTCGGTTTATCCCCGCTGGCGCGGGGAACACTGCCAAGCTGGTGTCGAACTGATCCATTTGTTCGGTTTATCCCCGCTGGCGCGGGGAACACGGATGCGCGGCGATCTGAAGGTGTTTTCTCGAACGGTTTATCCCCGCTGGCGCGGGGAACACTACTGGCTCGAGCTGCGCATCCGTAGCGACGGCGGTTTATCCCCGCTGGCGCGGGGAACACGCCGATGTGCTTCGCGAGGATCGACAGGTCTTCGGTTTATCCCCGCTGGCGCGGGGAACACTAACTATGGGGTTGCTATCCAAAGAGAACCGCCGGTTTATCCCCGCTGGCGCGGGGAACACCTTCGCCCGATAATCGCGGAGATCATTCCAATCGGTTTATCCCCGCTGGCGCGGGGAACACGGAATACCAAAGGATCAGAAGGTGCTGTGTAACCGGTTTATCCCCGCTGGCGCGGGGAACACATTAAAAGTCGCTGCTACTTTATTTTCAAAACCGGTTTATCCCCGCTGGCGCGGGGAACACCCCTCCGGCGCTGCTGCCAGCATATCTGGCCCCGGTTTATCCCCGCTGGCGCGGGGAACACGCCGTTGTCGTTCACGGTGTATGTGGTGTTGGCGGTTTATCCCCGCTGGCGCGGGGAACACGTCATGTTGTTCTACAACCACACCACCGTGGGCGGTTTATCCCCGCTGGCGCGGGGAACACCTGACTCTCGCCCTGCCGATGAACCGTGTTGACGGTTTATCCCCGCTGGCGCGGGGAACACCATATTCAACAGACTCACCCTCCACAGCGGAACGGTTTATCCCCGCTGGCGCGGGGAACACGTCAGAGAGGCATATCAAGGCCCGTTGTTCAACGGTTTATCCCCGCTGGCGCGGGGAACACGCCGTTGTCGTTCACGGTGTATGTGGTGTTGGCGGTTTATCCCCGCTGGCGCGGGGAACACTTCGAATCGGGCAATTTAAGCGCCGCGAAAGCCGGTTTATCCCCGCTGGCGCGGGGAACACATCGCGATATGTGGCTCATATCCAAGCGCCTGCGGTTTATCCCCGCTGGCGCGGGGAACACGTCCTGCCTGCCGCTGTTGCCGTCGAGCGTGCCGGTTTATCCCCGCTGGCGCGGGGAACACTCCGGGTGCTGGCCGTCTATCACTGGCAGGGGCGGTTTATCCCCGCTGGCGCGGGGAACACTCCGGTTTATTGAATAATTCAGGGTGCAGCTGCGGTTTATCCCCGCTGGCGCGGGGAACACGGTGCTGGAATATGTGAAGATCAACACCATCGCGGTTTATCCCCGCTGGCGCGGGGAACACATCCCTGATGACGTTGCGCGCACCGTTACCGACGGTTTATCCCCGCTGGCGCGGGGAACACGGTGCGCGCGTGGTTCCGGGACAGTTACCAGAACGGTTTATCCCCGCTGGCGCGGGGAACACGTCCAACGGAATGCAGAACGTTGCCAGGCACCCGGTTTATCCCCGCTGGCGCGGGGAACACGACGACGACCTGGCGCGCAAGATGCGCGGGCGCGGTTTATCCCCGCTGGCGCGGGGAACACAAGCAGCAGAGCATTTTAAAGTCCGCAGGAGGCGGTTTATCCCCGCTGGCGCGGGGAACACAACTTTTGATTCAAAGAGAGCAACCATATGCTCGGTTTATCCCCGCTGGCGCGGGGAACACCCCTCGATGTTCGACAGGTCGCTGACGACCAGCGGTTTATCCCCGCTGGCGCGGGGAACACATCAGCAGCCGCATCGCCTCGGTGCTGAATTTCGGTTTATCCCCGCTGGCGCGGGGAACACCTGGCTTCTATCGCCCGCGCGGATCCGAATGACGGTTTATCCCCGCTGGCGCGGGGAACACTAAGTGATGATACGCCAGATAAAATAAAAGAACGGTTTATCCCCGCTGGCGCGGGGAACACACCGGCGGCGCAGATATTGAGACGCAGGAAAGCGGTTTATCCCCGCTGGCGCGGGGAACACTGAACGGCAAAGCGGAGGCGGCACAGCTGGAGCGGTTTATCCCCGCTGGCGCGGGGAACACGCTATACCCTGCCCGCTCAGCCGCCGGTGCTGCCGGTTTATCCCCGCTGGCGCGGGGAACACTCCTCGAGCTGAACGGCACCGACATCGAGGCACGGTTTATCCCCGCTGGCGCGGGGAACACTCCGTATCCAATCACCTCCTATGCCGATTTGGCGGTTTATCCCCGCTGGCGCGGGGAACACCATTAAAACTCGAAGATAAAGAGATGGGCTATCGGTTTATCCCCGCTGGCGCGGGGAACACGCGGCGCATTGCTCCGACGAATTTTTTCGGCTTCGGTTTATCCCCGCTGGCGCGGGGAACACGCATCGCTCACCCCTTGGCGTGTTGCCTGTTGGCGGTTTATCCCCGCTGGCGCGGGGAACACCTCACTGACGAGTTTCTCGCCCGGTGCGCTGGCGGTTTATCCCCGCTGGCGCGGGGAACACAAGAACAACGTGCGTTGCGCATCGCAGAAAAACGGTTTATCCCCGCTGGCGCGGGGAACACGGGTGACATCCGCCTTATTGATGCCGTACGCGCGGTTTATCCCCGCTGGCGCGGGGAACACTCTTAGAGTATATGATTGAATTAGAATGTATTTTTAAAGACCTCAAATTTCACCAAATACTTTCTCGTTCCGATAAAACGCAACAACTTGATTTATAACAAAATTTCAAAAGACACTTTGGCGGCCCCCTAGGTCACCAAATTAATATTAATTATCAACAAATTAACAATCAAAACCGATTAAACGGCGCCGAAAAAGCCACTTCGCCGCTGACGCCATTCAGGGCGTCTTCCGCCAGCGGGTAGACCTGGAACGCGCTTTCCGTGTCCGGCCAGCGGCAGTGCAGGCCATAGGCGGCGGCCGGTTTAAAGCCGAAGCGGCCGTAGTAGGCCGGCTCGCCCAGCACCACCACCGCGGCGTAGCTGAATTCGTTCAGCGAATCCAAGCCTTCGTACACCAGCTTTTCAGCCAGCCCCTGGCGGCGCAGGCTTTCGTCTACCGCCAGCGGCGCCAGCGCCACCCATTGGCGGTCTTCGCCGGCCACGTCCACCGGGCTGAACGCGGCGTAACCCACTACCCCGCCTTCGTCGTCAGTGGCGACCACGCCCAGCGTCAGCAGGCCGTCTTCGCGCAGCTGCTGCACCAGATCGGCTTCGTCGTCGCGGCCAAAGGCGCGGCGCAGCAAAGCATCGATGCCCGCCGCATCTACCGGGATCTCTACGCGGATCAGCATGATACCGCCACACGGGAAGCCGACGCCGTGCCCTCCTGCAACCCTGCTTCGACAAAATCAGCCAACTGCAACAGCCCCATGCGCAGCGGCGCGGGCATGCTTTCCAGCTCGATGGCGTCCATCAAATTTTTCACATACAGGCCCAATTCGGTATCCCCTTCAATCTGCAGCCGACGCTGAAAGAACAGCGTATCCGGATCTTGCTTGCGCGCCGCGATCAGGATCAGATCGTTGGCGTCGCCGCTGAAGCTGACATCCGCTTCGGCGTGCTGGCTGACCACCAGTTTGTCGTTTTCTACCGTCATAAACCATTGTAGCGCCAGATCGCGAACTTCGATCTTCAACCAGCGCGATTCGAGAAATTCCAGATCGCCATCCGCCAACGCCTGGCGAAACTGCCAGCTCAGCACCTGTTGCAGCAGTTGGCGCTGCAGGGCGAACGGCGTGAATTTCAGCGGGATGCGCAGCAGCGACGGCCCCTGGCGCACAAGGCGTGCTCGTAGTTGTTCCAACACGGTCATCCACTCCTTTCAATACGGACTACCGCTATTTTGCCACACTGGCGCGCGGCTTCAGCGGTCTATATCAACAAATAGTGCATTTCACCGCCATGTTTATCAATACGCCATAAGCTGCCCCAAATCAAAACCTGTGTGCGCCCCTTTGCCTAAAATGGCCTCCCCGATTCGCGTTTGCCGGCGAAGCACCGCCGCCGGCAACCTTTAAAGACAGCGTGCGCCCGGCCGGGCGCACGGCTAAGCCAGGATAAATCTATGGAGCTGCTTTGCCCCGCCGGCAACCTGCCGGCCCTGAAGGCCGCGGTGGATAACGGCGCCGACGCCGTTTACATCGGTCTGAAAGACGATACCAACGCGCGCCACTTCGCCGGCCTCAACTTCACCGAGAAAAAGCTGCAGGAAGCGGTCGATTACGTGCATCGCCACGGCCGCAAGCTGCATATCGCCATCAACACCTTCGCCCATCCCGACGGCTATGTCCGCTGGCAGCGCGCGGTGGATATGGCGGCCCAACTGGGCGCCGACGCGCTGATTCTGGCGGATCTGGCGATGCTGGAATACGCCACCCAGCGCTACCCGCAGCTGGAGCGCCACGTTTCGGTGCAGGCCTCCGCCACCAACGAAGAGGCGATCCGTTTCTACCAGCGCAACTTCGAGGTGGGCCGGGTGGTGCTGCCGCGCGTGCTGTCGATGCATCAGGTGAAACAGCTGGCGCGCACCAGCCCGGTGCCGCTGGAAGTGTTCGCCTTCGGCAGCCTGTGCATCATGGCCGAGGGGCGCTGCTATCTCTCTTCCTACCTGACCGGCGAGTCGCCGAACACCGTCGGTGCCTGTTCGCCGGCGCGGTTCGTGCGCTGGCAGCAAACCCCGCAGGGCATGGAGTCGCGCCTGAACGACGTGCTGATCGACCGCTACCAGGATCATGAAAACGCCGGTTACCCGACGCTGTGCAAGGGCCGCTATCTGGTGGACGACGTGCGCTACCACGCGCTGGAGGAGCCCACCAGCCTCAATACGCTGGAGCTGCTGCCGGAGCTGCTGGCCGCCAACATTGCCTCGGTGAAGATCGAAGGCCGCCAGCGCAGCCCGGCTTACGTCAGCCAGGTAGCGCGCGTCTGGCGCCAGGCGATCGACCGCTGCCAGGCCGATCCGGCCGCCTACCGCGCCGACGCCGCCTGGATGGAGACGCTGGGCGCGATGTCCGAGGGCACCCAGACCACGCTGGGCGCCTATCACCGCAAATGGCAGTAGCCGGAGGTAAGATGAAATACGCACTGGGGCCGGTACTCTACTACTGGCCGAAAAACGACATCGCGGCGTTCTATCAGCAGGCGGCGGAGAGCAGCGCCGACATCATTTATCTCGGTGAGAGCGTCTGCACCAAGCGGCGCGAGATGAAGGTCGGCGATTGGCTGGCGCTGGCGCGCGAAATCGCCCGCAGCGGCAAGCAGGTGGTGATCTCCACGCTGGCGCTGCTGCAGGCGCCGTCCGAGCTGAATGAGCTGAAACGCTATGTGGAGAACGGCGAATTCCTGTTTGAAGCCAACGATCTGGGCGCGGTGAACATGGCGGCGGAGCGCGGCCTGCCGTTCGTCGCCGGCCATGCGCTGAACTGCTACAACGCCTATACCCTGCGCCTGCTGCGCCGCCAGGGCATGATGCGCTGGTGCATGCCGGTCGAGCTTTCGCGCGACTGGCTGGCCAACCTGCTGGCGCAGTGCGACGAGCTGGGCTTCCGCCACGACTTCGAGGTGGAGGTGCTGAGCTACGGCCACCTGCCGCTGGCCTATTCGGCGCGCTGCTTCACCGCGCGTTCGGAGAACCGCGGCAAGGACGAGTGCGAAACCTGCTGCATCAAGTATCCGCAGGGCCGCATGATGCGCTCGCAGGAACAGCAGCAGGTGTTCGTGCTCAACGGCATCCAGACCATGAGCGGCTACTGCTATAACCTCGGCAACGAGCTGCCAAGCATGCAGGGGCTGGTGGACATCGTGCGTCTGTCGCCGCAGGGCGCCGAGACGCTGGCACAAATCGACGCCTTCCGCGCCAACGAACGCGGCGAGCAGCCGCTGGCCTTGACCGACCACGCCGACTGCAACGGCTACTGGCGCCGCGTGGCGGGGTTGGAGTTGGTGTCTTAGCGAGGTAAACGCCGGCGGTGCTCTGCCGCCGGTATCGGTTTACGCCGCACGTTTCTCCTGTTTTCTCTGCAGCATGGCTCACCTGGCCGCCTTCAATCCCCCGCATTACGCACTGTTTTCTGTTTTGTTCACTGTGAACCCTTGATTAATTCATTTGAATGAATTAATTTTTTAGGCGACATTCCATAATATGATGAGGAGTAACGACATGCTGACACGCCCTGAACCGTTATCTCTGGCCGAGCGCGACCGCCGCTGGCAGCTGGCGCGGGACATTATGCAGACGGAAGACCTTGCGGCGCTGATCGTATACGGCGACCGGGAAGCCGCCGCCCCCGCCGGTTTCGCACCAGATTGCTACTTCACCAACGATCGTCCCGGTTCGATCGTCGTTTTCGTCGGCGATGAATCGCCGCGCATCTACACCTTCGCTTCGATGATGGTAGCCGACCACCTGCAGGCCTCGTTGCGCGGCGATCTGCAGTGGATCGGCGCGCAACAGCTGTTCGTCGGTAAAACCGGCCGCGATGTCGGCGCCTGGCTGGCCGAGCGCCGTTTAGCGGGAAGCCGCATCGGCATCATCGGGCTGGAACCCTACCCTCCCTTCTACTTCGACGGCGCCATGCCCGCTCGCACGCTGCAGGGGTTGACGGAGGCGCTCCCAACGGCCAATTGGATACCGGTCTACCGCGAATTCTTCCGGCGCGCCTCGGTAAAAAGCGAGGAGGAATTGCGGCTGGTACGCTATGCCGCACACATCGGCGAAGCCATGAGCGAAACATTGCGTGCCACCGCCAGACCCGGCGTTTCCGAAGCCGATCTGGTGGCAGCAGTGACGGCAACCTGCTTCTCAATGGGCGGTTATACTGCAGAGCTGTTGTTGGGATCCGGCCCCGAGTACATCGGCTGGGGGCCACCTGCCTGGCAATACCGCGCCCAGGCGCCAAGGGTTCTGCAAGAAGGCGATTTGGTGCTGTCGGAGATCTTCGCGCTGTACGGTATGATGGAAACCCAGCATCAGGCCGCCGTCGCCATCGGCGAGGTACACCCCGATATTCTGCGCGCTGCGGCGATCGCCAGAGCGAGTTATGAGGCGGGATTGGGCGCGCTACGAACGGGTAACACCTTCGGCGATGTGGTCGACGCCATGGAGCAACCGTTGCTGGCCGCCGGCGGCTGGCACGTGCATCCGCTGATCCATAGCCTTAATCCCTATGGCCCGGTCGGTTTCGGCACCGCGCCCGGCATCGAGTCTCTCCCCGAAGCCGCCCGCTATGCGCAGCTCAGGCGTTTGCCTACCGTGGGGCGTGAACTGCCGCTGCAAGCGGGCATGTGCTTCGCTTTTGAACCCAACTGTGCTTTCGGCAGGCATATGGCCAACCTCGGCGGTACGGTACTGGTCGGTGAAACAGGCGGCGTGGCACTGAATGAGAACTCAACCCGGCTGATGTTCGCAGGCGGTTAACATCGATAATCAGGAGACAGTGTTTCAATGCAGAATCAGGACAGGCTCAATGAGCGTACCCGCGAAACCCAGGAACGTCTTATCCGGGCAGGCTTGAGCCTGTTCAGCAAACAGGGGCTCGAAGGCGTGCGCACCCGCCAACTGGCCGAAGCGGCGGGGGTGAATCAGTCCGCTATTCCCTATCATTTTGGCGGCAAGGAGGGCGTCTATCTGGCGGTACTGGAACATGTCGCCGGTAGCATTGTCGCCCATTTGGCCTTGCCGCGCCGCCTGCTCGCCGGGCAAACGCCGGCGGAAGCGTTACGGACATTGATGCAAGATTTCGTCACCGCCTTGCTGGGCTCGGAAACATCTGCGGCAAGCAGCCTGTTGTTGGCGCGAGAACAGCTCCAGCCCAGTGCCGATTTCGATGCTCTGCATACCCGTTTATTCTCACCGCTGCATCATGCCGTGAGCGAGCTGATCACGGCAATCCGCAGCGACCAACCTGACCTGAAAGAGAATATCCTGCGCGCGCACGCCGTTCTCGGCCAGGCGTTGTCCTTCGCCGTCGCACGCGAGGCGCTGTTGCGAAGGCTGGGAGAAAACGCGCTGTCGCCACAGGAGATCGCGCAGATCGCCGCTCTGGTTGGCACGATGTCAGTCGCCGCCGCGCAAGGCTGAACGCGGCGGCGTTGGTAATATCCAAACGATACAAAAAGGTTTGAATGATTGCTGAAGTCAATTTATCTCCATTCTCATGGTGACTACTGGCTGCAGATATAAGCGCATTACCACAGGTTTCCCCGCTAACGCGGGGAACACGACGCCACATGATCAGCATAAACGTTACGGGCCGGTTTATCCCCGCTAGCGCGGGGAACACTCGCCGCCCGGCTCACTGCAGACGGTATTGACCGGTTTATCCCCGCTGGCGCGGGGAACACACGGTTAAGGTTCCGCGCGTGTTTGGATTCTCCGGTTTATCCCCGCTGACGCGGGGAACACGCCTGGACGGTGCTGAGCGATCTGGCCGGTATCGGTTTATCCCCGCTGGCGCGGGGAACACATTGCGCTCACAGCGTCGCCGAGCATTTAAAGCGGTTTATCCCCGCTGGCGCGGGGAACACCCCATCCCATACAATTGCGCTCATATACTCTCCGGTTTATCCCCGCTGGCGCGGGGAACACCTGTTCGACCAACGATTGAAGTTCGGCCCATACGGTTTATCCCCGCTGGCGCGGGGAACACTGCAGGCGCCCATTCTCATAGCGCCATGTCGCCGGTTTATCCCCGCTGGCGCGGGGAACACGTCATACCGCTGTAAGGTCGCAGACTGCCCAACGGTTTATCCCCGCTGGCGCGGGGAACACATCTGGCGCTGCGCCGGCGTCATGGCCACGGCCGGTTTATCCCCGCTGGCGCGGGGAACACTCGATCATGTTGTCCTCGAACAGCTCGGTGAACGGTTTATCCCCGCTGGCGCGGGGAACACCCCGCCAATGCCTCGATTTTGTCGAGCGTCGGCGGTTTATCCCCGCTGGCGCGGGGAACACGAGGCATCCTGCAGTTTGTTGAGCCGCTCCTGCGGTTTATCCCCGCTGGCGCGGGGAACACGCAACGTCACACGATCCGCACGCTGCGCAGCGACGGTTTATCCCCGCTGGCGCGGGGAACACAGCCCTCAAGCTATGACGATGCCATTTTGATGCGGTTTATCCCCGCTGGCGCGGGGAACACACTGGCCGAAGTCTCCGCCGGTGTGGCTGCGCCGGTTTATCCCCGCTGGCGCGGGGAACACAAGGTAAGCCAAATCTGGATTACGTGTGCAATCGGTTTATCCCCGCTGGCGCGGGGAACACCCACTTGGGAACTAGCATGGTTATGACGTCTCCGGTTTATCCCCGCTGGCGCGGGGAACACAAGAGCGCTCGGTGGCAAGTTCAGCGAGTTCACGGTTTATCCCCGCTGGCGCGGGGAACACCCCGAACCGGTCCATCATCGCGGCCATGACCACGGTTTATCCCCGCTGGCGCGGGGAACACGCATGATGAGCAGATTATGGCGCTGGTGGAAGCGGTTTATCCCCGCTGGCGCGGGGAACACAGCACCTGATGAAGGGCAGGCCTGTGCCGCCGCGGTTTATCCCCGCTGGCGCGGGGAACACGACGTTAACCTGTTCTCAAGCGCCGTCTCATCCGGTTTATCCCCGCTGGCGCGGGGAACACTGCGGGAGGGGAAATAACATGGCCTGTAATTGCGGTTTATCCCCGCTGGCGCGGGGAACACGCCGTCTGTGCTCACCTCGATTTTGTAGGTCACCGGTTTATCCCCGCTGGCGCGGGGAACACCAGCCCTTCACTTTTCCACGCAGCCGCTACCACGGTTTATCCCCGCTGGCGCGGGGAACACACCGGTTCGGCATGCAACAATCGTGATACCGCCGGTTTATCCCCGCTGGCGCGGGGAACACTGGCGCTGGCGCAGCTCTGCATCCGTCTCCACTGGTTTATCCCCGCTGGCGCGGGGAACACATAACCACTGCTGGGATGCCATACGCTACGGCCGGTTTATCCCCGCTGGCGCGGGGAACACGTTAAATAAGCATTTCCAGCCATGATGATTACCGGTTTATCCCCGCTGGCGCGGGGAACACATCCCTGATGACGTTGCGCGCACCGTTACCGACGGTTTATCCCCGCTGGCGCGGGGAACACTTCTTCCATCTGACTGAGAAAGGCGAAGCGTTGCGGTTTATCCCCGCTGGCGCGGGGAACACAGCTATTCGTTCTCGGGTATTGCTGACGTTATCGGTTTATCCCCGCTGGCGCGGGGAACACTCTGTAACGCCGGATAAAAAGCCAATGGTCATCGGTTTATCCCCGCTGGCGCGGGGAACACAGTGAACTAACATCTACGGGTTCGTCTGTGTTAGGTTTATCCCCGCTGGCGCGGGGAACACGCAACGATGGTGAATAGATATGTCATAACATTACGGTTTATCCCCGCTGGCGCGGGGAACACGAAAGCTCCAGCAAAAGCGACTCATCGGCAATTCGGTTTATCCCCGCTGGCGCGGGGAACACAGTGTGCCCGCCGCGATGCTCCTGGTGCTGTTCGGTTTATCCCCGCTGGCGCGGGGAACACGGTTAAATGAAATGTTGTCGTTCCCGGTAATGGCGGTTTATCCCCGCTGGCGCGGGGAACACGCGTTAAAGCCGATAGCGTCGGTTTTCTCTGCCGGTTTATCCCCGCTGGCGCGGGGAACACGCATCTGTTTCAAGGAATTCATGGGGAAGGCTCCGGTTTATCCCCGCTGGCGCGGGGAACACTCCTCATACGCCTTTTCAATCCGGCTGGTGCCCGGTTTATCCCCGCTGGCGCGGGGAACACGCGTACCGGCGCCCTCAATGCGCCACCAATATCCGGTTTATCCCCGCTGGCGCGGGGAACACGCACGTCATCCCCGCCATACCGCAGGGCGCAGACGGTTTATCCCCGCTGGCGCGGGGAACACGCGAACGGATCTCGTGAAAGCTGGGAGGGGTACCGGTTTATCCCCGCTGGCGCGGGGAACACTCTAAGATTAACTAATTGTTATAACTTGAGTTTCTAGGCTTCTAAAATTCCACCAACTTTTCCATATTTTTAAAGATCGATAACTTACTGATTTTCAATAGGGAAGAAAGAGACCAGCCTTAACCCATCGAGATCTACCGGCTCACGTCGATTTTCTCCCCATGTTTGAAAATCAAAACCGGACTCGTTATTCATCGCCCAAGCCATAACGGCATTACCCTCTCCCGCCAAGGCAGTAACCTGATGCCAGATCATTTCACGGACTTTACGCGAGGTATTACCGACATACACCCCCGCCCGCACTTCCAATAGCCACACGGCCAACCGACCTCGCAGCCGGGGAGGGATGTTTTCCGTCACGACAACCAGCATGCCCATCAGTTACGGCTCCTGTGACCCGCATCACCTAACGAAACAGGTTCAGGAATCGCAGGGGGCTGCGCATCTTCAAAAGGTTTAGGGAGTTCGATTTCCCCCGCAGCCAGAACCTCCTCAATCAAAGGAATAAGGCGGCCCAGCGTTTTTTGCGCGCGAAAAATATCTCGGCAGGCTAAACGCACTGCTTTATCAGGGGACAGAGGAGAACTCGCGGCGATTTCGAAGGCCTTTGGGACGACGCCTTCAAACTTCACGATGTCAGCAATATCATAAACAAAGGACAAGGGCTTACCCGTATGCACAAAACCAATCGCCGGGGCGTAACCTGCAGCCAATACGGCCGCCTCGGTAATGCCATACAGGCAAGAGGTGGCCGCACTGATGCATTGGTTAACGACATCTCCCTTATCCCAGTCCTTGGGGTCATAACGGCGTCCATGCCATTTCACGCCATAACGTTGGGCCAATAAAGAGTAGGTCTGTTTTACCCTGGCGCCTTCAATACCACGCAACTGCTCAACGGAACGCCGGCTGGGTGCCGGCTCACCAAAACGCAGCTCAAACATTTTTCGAACGACTTTCAGACGCAGTTCATCGTCTAAAGCCAGCTTAGCCTGATACAACAAACGATCCGAACGCGCTCCCCCAGGCTGACCGCTAGCGTATAATCGAACGCCTGCTTCGCCGACCCACACCAGCAGCGTTCCCGCCGTTGCCGCTAGCCTCACCGCGGCATGCGACACCCGAGTTCCCGGCTCCAACATAATGCAAGCCACGGATCCCAGCGGAATATGCGTGCGGATTCCCGTCTTATCCACCAGCACGAACGCGCCATCAATCACGTCAATCTGGCCATATTGCAAGAAGACCAGCGAAGTTCGCTCTTTCAAAGGAATCGGATTAAGGGGGATAAAACCCATCGCTTATCCCCTTTTAATCATCAATAACCCACATCCCAATGCTTTGCTTTTACCCAGCCCCGAACGCAATGCCTGCAGAAACAGAGTCGGTTCAGTAACCGTCAGGTAACCGGCGTAATCCACCGTGCTGAAAGTTATCGGTTTTTCCCCATTGCGGCGCGATAATCGCTGCGACTGGAAGGCAACTACGTGAGTAAAATCCTCCATCAACGGGCTTAATCTAAAACCATGCCGCTCTCCTTGCTCTTGCAACCAATGTTGCGCCGCGTGTTCCTGCCGCATTTTCCACTCGCAAGGGAGAACGCCTTGCCGTCTGGCGTGAAACTTCGCATCCATCATCACATCGCTGCGCTTACCTTGCCGGGTAATGACCGGGTTGGCCCGCAGATTGAAAAACAATGTCATGCCTTTCACCAATTGCGGCTCATACGGTTTAGTCGCGATCTGGAATAAATTATGTTGCTGCTGCGGCCGCCTTTCTGACAGCAGATAAAACTGGCCCTGAACGGTCGACGATTCCTGACGGAACAAAAAGCACCTTTCCGGCTCATCGGGGAAGAGTTGCCATAGCCATTGGTGGCTGGCATAAGTCTGTTGTGTACTGAGCCATTTATCCAACATGGCCGGCGGCAACCTTGCCAGATCCAAAGTGACGCGAGAAAGAAACATTACGCCTCCCTCCGATATTTTCCGCTATGCTGCACGCGCGTCCCAAATTGCCAACGCTTCTTGCTGAGCGGCCGATCGTTGCGTTGCCGGGACTCCAGCGGATCCACGCCTTCCGCCTCACCTTCCCAATAGCAAAGCGCCATCGGTTTGGCAGGGGAATACAAGAGGGCAAGATCGTGTTCCAGTTGTTTTTCCCCCGCGCGGAATACGTCCGCCAGCTGTCCGGTCAGTATTCTGGGTGCCAGAGGCAATGCCAAAGGACATGCCTTTCGCCCCAAATACAGAGGAAATATCGGTGTTTTCAGCGCCTGTGCCAAAGTCTCCAAACCTACAGGAGCATCAGATTCTGCGCTAACGGCCACCAGATAATAGGCATCACAACGATACTCACGCGAGGAAAGCATGGTGCCCACCTCTTGCGGTGCTAAAGTTAATTCTTCACGACGGGTGAAATAACGCCGCTTTTTATTTTCTCTCGGCACCTGAGTGGTGTGATAGTCACGCAACCATTGCTCACGAGATGACAACGGTAGAATAGCGAAGCGGTAATGTTGATTAAATTGATTCAGCTCGTCTTCATTATCCCGGGGAATACCGAGTGCCGCTGCCAATAACCCCAATAGGGCGGAACGTGTTGGAACCGCATCGGTATGACGCACTTCCCCCACGGCTGGTGCCCCCCATGACGCCATAGGCGCATAAAGCTGGAATAACAGATAACGGGACATCATGCCTCCTGTTTATTTGGCGACAAAATCCAGTAAACCCGCCAACGTGCCCTCGCCTTCTTCCACATTCAGCTGATAGCTCTCGGAATGCATATCGTATGCGCGCGCAAACTTCTGGTATTGCTGTTGCAGGCCGGCAATCGCCTGCAAAAGCTGATCCTCACCACGCACCGGGTTGAAGAAAGCAACGGAAAGCGAACGCGGCTGACATTCCCCTTTTTCCGCCAAAACATAAGAGGCGTAGGCACGTGAAGCGAAGCTGTTTTGTTTTCCCGTTGGGGAAACCGTAATCGCCGTTTCCGTAAATGCTCGCAAGGTGCGTTCAAGCAAAGCCTCATCGCCCTTCAAGTTTTGCAGCAACAGATCGCGGCTGATGCAGATATAGCTATACAACAATGCGGATGCGAAGCCTTGCTCCCCCATATGCGCCGAACCGGCATCTTCTTCTTTACGATTAAGATCGTCTACCGCCGTGAAGAAGTCCTCTTCCACCGCCACTGCGCTAACGCCCAAGGCATGGGCAACCTGACAAGCGGCCTCAACGTTAAATTCCGGGTTAGACGCCAGCATGCGGCCAAACAGCGCGATATCCACCCCTTGCGCCTGCTCACCCAGTAGCTGCTTGATATTCAATTCATCTTCTTTAGGCTCGCGCTGAGCTGCGATAAGCTCATTCACCAGTTGGCTGATTTTCTCCCGCTCTTCCGGGCTGATATGCACCAGTTGTTCGATATCCAGATTCTGGACCGGCGTCGCATTCTTATCCTTTTTAATCGCGCCGAGTTTCCCGGCGATATTTCCTGCGATCGACAACGCCGTTTCTTCCGCCACGCCGCCATTCAACAATTGTTGATAAATCTCTCGTCCGAGACGCCGGGTGCGGGCACCGATGTGGCCGTTCAGTGAAGCGGTGAAGGTTTCTGAAGTACGCCAAGCACGCTTCAGGCTTTGTGAGGAGACGCGTAAACGTTCAACGCCCCCCATGATGGCTGTTTTCGGCCGCCCGGTATCATCACGGTTCAAATTTGATGGGGCGTAAGCGGTTAATAAATGAAGCTGAATAAATGTAGTCATAATTAAGTCCTTATTAAATTAACTTATTTCCCCGATGCCATCAGGTATTCACTGGCCCAACGCACGCTGTTGCGGCGGAATGGATTGGTTTCGACCGGGCGATGTTCCTCGCGCGCCAACCACTCGCGCATCCAGAGAAATATCCCGTCCGCCAGCGAAACGATATTCACCCCTTCATCACCGCGTAATTTCACCGCTTTCATCAGTTGGCTATGCAACGCCTCAGGCTGCCTGGCCTGCTGCAAACGTTCAAAACGCAGCGACGACAGGCAAGGCCGCCCTTTTAACTCCTTACCTAACTGCGCGGCGAAACTGTCTTGCCCATTTGCGCGGCCGGCATGTACCGCGACGCTGGCAAATAACGCCAATGCCAACATATCGCCAGGCTGAAACGGCATGATTTTTTCCAACCGCTGGCACAGCGCACGAAATCCTTCGCAGGTCAGCGCCTCGTAAGGTCCTTTGGTCCGCCGCAGCTCGGCTCGCCATACGCGGCCGTTAAAAGACTGGCGATGATCTCGCTGCTGCAAATCATTAAACCAGCGCTTTAACGCCTCTTGCGCATCCACCTGGGTAAAAACCAACTCCCTACTGGTATTACTGTTAAGCACCCTGAACCTCCTTTCGTTCGGCCATCAGCGTTTTTACATCTTTCAGTACCTTCTGCCTGGTGTAGTTTTTGTCCATCAGGCGCCGCGCGGTAAGAACACGCAGCAGTACCTGGTTGTCATCCGGATTGTTCAACGCCAGGCGATCGAAGGTCACAAATAGATATTGATGCAGCGCAGACTCCCACTTGCGCAATGCAGTGCGAGCCTCCGCTGACTCATCGGGCAGTTCTTGCGCCAGGCAAGAGAGCAGCGTGCGAAAATCAGCCTCGGTTTCCTGCCAATATGCGATATCCAACGCGCTAAAATCGCCTTTCGCTTCCTTCGGCGTCTCGAACCAGGCCTCTTTCAGCGCCGATTTCAATAACGACAGGCTGCCCGTGGCTAAAGCAACGACCAATTCAATAGTCGCACTGAATTGTGAGTGCACCGCTTTATCGATAGCCAGGCTGGGTAAACGATGCTCATACCAACAACGCGCCTTGGCGTTGTCCATATCGAAACCAAAACACCAAAGGTAGAGGGGTTCTGCCGGACGTAGCTGACGATAGCTTTGCTCGCGCACCACTTCGGCCGGTACCGTGCGGTTGAACTTATCCTCTGCCCCCAGCGCCAGCCCCAACCAGTCTTTGTAGGCCAACCCTCCAGGCTGCCCTTTGAGCGACAGCAACGGTGAACCCGCTTTAACCGCCTGCCGATAGGGGGATAACGGATGCAGCCACCCTTCATACTGCACGCCATAGTTTTTATTGCGGATCTGTGTCAGCAAGGCAGAATGATGTTCGCCACAAAGGTCACAATTCCCCGCCTCTGTATGAGTAAAGTCGATTTCAACACGGCGTGGCATACCCCAATAGGCTTGTAAAGGATGCGCATTTTCCGGTGTCACGCTATTACCCGCC
This sequence comes from Serratia nevei, assembly GCF_024160145.1. Classification (GTDB taxonomy): domain Bacteria; phylum Pseudomonadota; class Gammaproteobacteria; order Enterobacterales; family Enterobacteriaceae; genus Serratia; species Serratia nevei_A. Next base: position 4,985 of record NZ_JAMYWQ010000008.1, on the reverse strand, counting down.
TTCTCGCTGCTGCGCGTGGGTGACAACCAGGGAAAAATCAACGGCAATTCGGCCGGTGCTGGCCGCCGTTCCTGAGGCAACACATTCAGCCACAGCTTTTTCCACAGCGGCAGATTGTGATTTTGCGGCATTACCAACGTTGTCATTGGCCCACCACCGCGCATGCTGGTGCGGAATCCCGCCCCCGCCGCCGGAGAGTTGGTTTGTACGGTAAATAACGCCATCGCGGTGCAATGCGGGCAGAAACGCTGGTAGCTGTCACGCTTAATGAAATGATCTTTATTCAGTTTAAGGGTGTTACCGCCGGGAGAATCGACCAACAAACCGGAAATAGAACTGTTCTCGCTTTCCAGCGTGGAGAAATCCTGTAAAAACGCAGGTTTTTGCGGGCCAAACTGCATCGCATCAGCGATACTCGCCAGCGCCTGCCGCCAGGCCTCGCTATCCAGCCCTTCGCGCCAAATGTCTTTCCAACTATCCTCATCTTCCGGCGCATACGCCGTTTGGAGTAGACCAATCAGGAACTGATAGGCGCCGCCCTGAAAGTCAGCCCTGGGATAGGTCAGTTCGACAATGTCGTCATCCGACAACTGCTTTGGGGAAATCTTTTTTCTCTGGCCTGAACGAGTGATCGCCGGCAGCCAGGGTTCGGTGAGAAGTGAAAAAGGTTCCATTTTATCTCCTTGATTACGGTCCATTTCCCAACAACCCCAGCGATTGATGGTAATAATTACAGTCCGTTTCCAGCAGCAACACGATTCCCTGGGGCCGATGCTGTTGTTTTCGAAATGCTTCCAACTCCGTCTCCGTCAGCTGGGGTAACCTGGCGCAATGCTTACGCCACCATTTTTCGCGTACCTGCACCCGGCTTTGCTCCCACGGGAAATCATCCACATCGGCATAAGGCTTGATGCCTTCAGGGGTACGATACGCCAGGTAAATATCCAGAGTTTCGTCACCAAGGCGGGTAGTTAACTCTGCTGCTGAACTCCACAGCGTGCTACTGGCCCGGCGATCGTATCCCTGATCGCGAGACAAGATGTTTTGCCCAGCCGCCATGCGTTCACCATACTTAGCACCGAGAACCCTATCCTCCACGTCCAACAGGGCCGATGGCGCTTCAATGCTGCCTTCATACACGCTTTCCACCAGCGTTCTTGCTTGGTCCGGCATGGTGATGCCCCGTAACTCGCGCAAAATCGCCTGCGTACGCCATAAACAAGCATGATCCGGATAAACGTACCCCGTTCCCCGTAGTGCCTCTCCCAGCCAATCCTCTTGAGCATTTGGCTGCCATTCAGGCGAGAAGACGGACAATACCGGCGCCGGGCGAGCATCTTGCGTGACATCGCCGCTGTTGCCGTTTTCGTCACGGATATGGCGCTGCAAGCGCCCGGCGCGTTGGATTAGCAGATCGATCGGAGCCAGATCGCTGATCATCATATCCAGATCTATATCCAGACTCTGTTCAATGACCTGAGTGGCAATGAGCACTTTGCCCTGCCGCTGTTGCGGATCGCCATTTTTACCAAACCAATCCAATGTTGTTTGCTCCACGCGCAAACGATCGACAAAGGCAAAACGACTGTGGAACAGCAAAAGATCTTCTGCAGGGATCTTGCCGCGCTGTTGTAATTGGCGATAAACCAACATCGCGTCATCAACGGTATTACGTATCCAACAGATGCAACGCCCGTCCGCTACCGCTCGCTCAATCATCGCAAGCGCATCTTCCAGATGGGTTATCCAACTCACATTGACATGGCGTTTTACCTCGGCACGCGTCGCGACTTGTCGCTCAGCCAAACCCCGATCATTCAATTGCGATACCCACGGGTAGCCGGCATTCTGCATTGGCTCAGGCGCGCTCCAATCCGCACCGCGCGCAAAAGCGTTAAGTAGCTTACCTCGTAGTGAATAAGGCAATGTTGCACTTAAGATAATGGCACTTCCCCCTTGAGCAGCGTGGAAATGCAACAACCCCTCTAACAGGCGCACCATATAGCTGTCATAAGCGTGCACTTCATCCAAAATCAACACTTTCCGGTTAATGCCCAGCAACCGCAGTGATTGATGACGGTATGGCATTGCCGCCATCAGGAGCTGATCCAATGTACCAACGCCGACCTCTGCCAATAGCGCCTTTTTACGTGAGTCCGCAAACCAGCTATTGCATTCACCGCTGGCGCTGGATTCAGCACCGCCATAACGCGACTGCCCGTTGTTCTCCCCCTGCCATACGGATTGGCTGAACGCTCTGGACATTTTGCTGCCTCCGTGCGCCAACACTAAAGAAGGGCGCGAAGCAGGCTGAAATAAAGCGTGATAGGCCCTGGAGAGACGCTGGTACATCGCATTAGCTGTCGCCATCGTGGGCAAACCGACATACAAGCCATCTGCTTTTCCTTGTGACATCAAACGGTTGGCGAGAATCAAAGCGGCTTCCGTTTTCCCCGCACCGGTAACATCTTCCAAAATGAATAACTGGCTACCTTGGGAGGAAATGTCGGCCTCATCGGCATCTTGCTGCAGCGGAGATAACTTTATGATAAATGGGAAAATATGCTGGTATTGATACTCCGCGTTAACCACCGATGCCGCAGGTAACGAAGCAATGGCATTCTGCGCCCGTCGCTGAGCTTGTTTCCAATAGTTTGCTAACGCCATTGGCGCTGCTACAAAGGGGAAGTAATACTGGTTTGAACCTAACCAATCCGCTAATACAGCCAACCCGGCCAGCAGCCAACTTTGTTTTTTTAAATTGCGGCGCCACGTTTTATCGGCAAATTGCGGAGGAAAAGACGTTTCGGGGAACACAGCCTGAATAGCCAGCAAGTATGATTCTGTCGCTAACATATCTTCACGAGTAAAAGCCAGCGCACCGTTAGCGTTCTCCGGTGGTTCGCCATGATGCCCAGTCACCAGCTGTAACCAAATGTTCAGGCTGCTTTCATATCGCTCCTTATTTTCATCATCAGGCAACAAGGCGATATTGTCATCCAACCAGCGAGACAAGATATGGTTCTGCCAAAGCCAGTATCCCAGAGAGTCATGTCGCGGGCGATAAATCCGCCCCGCATCAGGTACCAATGCGGAATTACTATGCGGATAAAGTTGCTGGAAACCTCGCGCAAATTTACCGATATCGTGTAGCGCCAGAAAATACGCAAACCAGTAAGCACCGTCGGCACGAGAGAAGCCTATCTCTGCGAGAATATCAGCGGCATGGAAACGATTATCAATCACCATCTGGTATCCACAGGCAGCGACATCCAGGCAGTGATAAGCTAATAGGTGGTAATCGTTGCCCTCTTCGGGTGAGTCGACTTTTTTTGCTTTTCCCCAGTAACGCATATAGTCAGGGATATCACTTCCCATAAACAATCCCGTTTAGATATAAATAGCACTTTGGTATTTTTAGCACCTCCATCAGATTAAAGGTACTTATATATGATTCAAAAACACAAAAAGCCCATTAAGCTCACAACAGTAAAGCCAAAACGAAAAAAATTAATTTTTATTTCATATAAATTATTAAATGCAACCAACGCCACCTTATACCAACTGATATAATTAACATGATAATATTTCATTATTGATATTATGCCTTTTGATGTTTTTGTTTATCTCCACTCATATGGAGAACTCCACATCTTGACCGGTCAGCTATCCATCAGTTGGGTTATCCCCGGCTCACCGGAGAGATAGCTGATGGCCGGTTTATCTTCGCTCTCGTGGGGAACACGGTCCTTTGCGCGCCTCTTTACCCGTTGACGCCGGTTTATCCCCGTTCTCGCGGGGAACACACAGCACCAGGCTGCGCTCGGCGATCAGCTCGGTTTATCCCCGCTCTCGCGGGGAACACAGCTGGCTACGCCGGTGCGGTTGCCGAGAACGCGGTTTATCCCCGCTCTCGCGGGGAACACGGACATGGCTGGGCTGTCGGGAATGTAATTCACGGTTTATCCCCACTCGCGTGGGGAACACTGCAGGAGGCAGCCAAGTGAAAACGCGCGGGACGGTTTATCCCCACTCGCGTGGGGAACACGTGTTAGTGGATGGGCAGCAGAAAGGCATTAACGGTTTATCCCCACTCGCGTGGGGAACACGAAAATATCCTGCACCTTGTAGCGCTCCATCGCCGGTTTATCCCCACTCGCGTGGGGAACACAACAGTGGTGGAAATCTGAATACGGAGCACCTCGGTTTATCCCCACTCGCGTGGGGAACACGCGTTGAGAATTATGATGGCCTTAGCCGATAGCGGTTTATCCCCACTCGCGTGGGGAACACGCGTTCCAGCTATTGTCGGCACCCCTCCAGATCCGGTTTATCCCCACTCGCGTGGGGAACACGCTGGCAATGCCTAAAAATGTCACCATCACCGCCGGTTTATCCCCACTCGCGTGGGGAACACTAGATAAGCATCGCGCCCCCTGCCATTGGGGGCGGTTTATCCCCACTCGCGTGGGGAACACCAGTGGCTAATCCGAGATTCATCAATGCCAATCGGTTTATCCCCACTCGCGTGGGGAACACCGACACAGCGGGATTGTCAGGTAGTCGCTGGGCGGTTTATCCCCACTCGCGTGGGGAACACATCCAGGAAGGCCTGATGTGCAACGGCGATTTCGGTTTATCCCCACTCGCGTGGGGAACACATCCGTTCGTCTGGGATAAGCAGGGTGCGGCTCGGTTTATCCCCACTCGCGTGGGGAACACGCGATTCTTGGTCTCGATGCAGGGCTTTCCACCCGGTTTATCCCCACTCGCGTGGGGAACACTGCATCCTCATGCACTTCAGGGAAGAAGTTGCCGGTTTATCCCCACTCGCGTGGGGAACACTTTACCCTGCAACTGTTACCAACGGTGCAAAACTGATCCACCCCAGCGGTTGAAAATTGATCCAGGGGTTAATCTGCTCCTCTGAATACAGGGGAGCTTATGATCACTTTTGAGATTCGTATGGAAATTAAAGTCCTGCA
>NZ_JAMYWQ010000079.1 GCF_024160145.1 Serratia nevei | reverse complement strand
GTCACGATGACCGGCTTTTTTATCGGCTGGCGCCAGGCTGCTTACTTCAGCAGCGCCTGCGCCTTGGCCACCACGTTGTCCACGGTGAAGCCGAACTCGGCGAACAGCTGCTCCGCCGGCGCCGACTCACCGAAGGTGGTCATGCCCACGATGGCGCCGTTCAGGCCCACGTACTTGTACCAGTAGTCCGCAATACCCGCTTCCACCGCCACGCGCGCCGTTACCGCCGCCGGCAACACCGACTCGCGGTACGCCGCATCCTGCTTGTCGAACGCGTCGGTCGACGGCATCGACACCACGCGCACCTTGCGGCCCGCCGCGGTCAGCTTGTCCGCCGCTTCTACCGTGATGCCCACTTCGGAGCCGGTGGCAATCAGGATGACGTCCGGCGTGCCCGCGCAGTCTTTCAGCACGTAGCCGCCGCGGTACACGTTCGCCAGCTGCTCTGCGCTGCGCGGCTGCTGGGTCAGGTTCTGGCGCGAGAACACCAGCGTGGTCGGGCCGTCGTTGCGCTCGATGCCGTACTGCCACGCCACCGCCGATTCCACCTGGTCGCACGGGCGCCAGGTGCTCATGTTCGGGGTCACGCGCAGGCTCGCCAGCTGCTCCACCGGCTGGTGGGTCGGGCCGTCTTCGCCCAGACCGATGGAGTCGTGGGTGTAGACGAACACGTTGCGCAGCTTCATCAGCGCCGCCATGCGCACCGCGTTGCGGGCGTATTCCACGAACATCAGGAAGGTCGCCGAGTACGGCAGGAAACCGCCGTGCAGCGCGATGCCGTTGGTGATGGCGGTCATGCCGAACTCGCGCACGCCGTAATGAATGTAGTTGCCCGCCGGGTCAACGTTCAGCGCTTTCGAGCCGGACCACATGGTCAGGTTGCTCGGCGCCAGGTCGGCGGAGCCGCCCAGGAACTCCGGCAGCACCTTGCCGAACGCTTCCAGCGCGTTCTGCGATGCCTTGCGGCTGGCGATGTTGGCCGGGTTGGCCTGCAGTTTTTCCACGAACGCCCTGGCGTCGGCTTTCCAGTCGGCCGGCAGCTCGCCGTTCATGCGGCGCTTGAACTCGGCGGCCTGCTCCGGGAAGGCCCTGGCGTAAGCGGCGAACCTGTCGTTCCAGGCCGCTTCTTTGGCCTGACCGGCTTCTTTGGCGTCCCACTGGGCGTAGATGTCCTGCGGGATTTCAAAGGCGGCGTATTTCCAGCCGAGCGCTTCGCGGGTGGCGGCCACTTCGGCGGCGCCCAGCGCGGCGCCGTGCACGTCATGGGTGCCGGCCTTGTTCGGCGAACCGAAGCCGATAACGGTCTTGCACATCAGCAGCGACGGCTTGTCGGTCACCTTGCGGGCTTCTTCAATCGCGGCCTTGATGGCGTCCGGGTTGTGGCCGTCGACGTTGCGCACCACGTGCCAGCCGTAGGCTTCGAAGCGCAGGGCGGTGTCGTCGGTGAACCAGCCGTCGACGTGGCCGTCGATGGAGATGCCGTTGTCATCGTAGAAAGCGGTCAGCTTGCCGAGCTTGAGGGTACCGGCCAGAGAGCAGACTTCGTGCGAGATGCCTTCCATCATGCAGCCGTCGCCCATGAAGGCGTAGGTGTGGTGGTCGACGATGTCGTGGCCCGGGCGGTTGAACTGCGCCGCCAGGGTGCGTTCGGCGATGGCGAAGCCGACGGCGTTGGCGATGCCCTGGCCCAGCGGGCCGGTGGTGGTCTCAACGCCCGGGGTGTAGCCGTACTCCGGGTGGCCCGGGGTTTTGGAATGCAGCTGACGGAAGTTTTCCAGCTCGCGCATCGGCAGGTCGTAGCCGGTGAGGTGCAGGAGGCTGTAAATCAACATGGAGCCGTGGCCGTTGGAGAGCACGAAACGGTCGCGGTCAGCCCAGTGCGGGTTAGTCGGGTTGTGGTTGAGGTAGTCACGCCACAGGACTTCGGCGATGTCCGCCATGCCCATAGGGGCACCCGGGTGGCCGGAATTGGCTTTTTGTACGGCGTCCATGCTGAGTGCGCGGATGGCGTTGGCAAGC
>NZ_JAMYWQ010000078.1 GCF_024160145.1 Serratia nevei | reverse complement strand
TGCTGGGGGCGTGGGACCACGCGTCGGGCGACGCCAACGCCACGGGCTATCAGGCCTCGACCTACGGGGTGCTGGTGGGGCTGGACTCGGCGGTAGCGGACGACTGGCGGCTGGGGGTGGCGACCGGCTACACCCGCACCTCGCTGCACGGCGGGTACGGGTCGAAGGCGGACAGCGACAACTACCACCTGGCGGCGTACGGCGACAGGCAGTTCGGGGCGCTGGCGCTGCGCGGCGGGGCGGGCTACACCTGGCACCGCATCGACACCAGGCGGTCGGTGAACTACGGGATGCAGTCGGACCGCGACACGGCGAAGTACAGCGCGCGCACCGAGCAGCTGTTCGCGGAAGCGGGTTACAGCGTGCAGGGCGAGTGGCTGAACCTGGAGCCGTTCGTGAACCTGGCGTACGTGAACTTCGAGAACAACGGCATCGCGGAAAGCGGCGGCGCGGCGGCCTTGCGCGGTGACAAGCAGCACACGGACGCGACGGTGTCGACGCTGGGGCTGCGTGCGGACACCGAATGGCAGGTGAGCACGGGCACGACGGTGGCGCTGCGCAGTGAGCTGGGGTGGCAACACCAGTACGGCGGGCTGGAGCGAGGCACCGGGCTGCGGTTCAACGGCGGCAACGCGCCGTTCGTGGTGGACAGCGTGGCGGTCTCGCGCGACGGGATGGTGCTGAAGGCGGGAGCGGAAGTGGCGGTGAACAAGAACGCCACGCTGTCGCTGGGCTACGGCGGGCTGCTGTCGCAGCACCATCAGGACAACAGCGTCAACGCCGGCTTCACCTGGCGCTTCTAAGCAACATCGACTCAATCCTTGTAGGGAACCGTCTGCGGGCGGTTCCTTTTTCACATCCTGCTAATGAGAACCCGGCGCACCTGGGGCGTCGGCCAATAACAAGCAAAAGGTAAGGAAATGACAATAACAATGGGTTTTGATAGCAAAGGAAACGTTCGTCGCTCACCGTGGCGGCTGAACGCGCTGGTCTGCTGCATGGCGCTGGCTGGGTATGCGCAGGCGGCGCCGCTCGAGGTGAACGGCCAAGCCGGCGATCCGGCCAGCTGGCGCAGCGCCGAATTCAACGCCAACTGGGGGTTGGGGGCGATCCACGCCGATGAGGCCTACGCCGCCGGCTATACCGGCAAAGGGCAGAAGGTGGGCATTTTCGATACCCCGGTCAACCGCCATCCCGAGTTCGCCGGCGACGGTAAACTGATCAACGTGGTCACCGAAGGCTATCGCGCCTATACCGATCCGCACCGGCCGGGCATTAACGCCGGCGACCGCTTTTACTTCGACGGCACCTTCCACTTCTATAGCGGCTCGCAGGGCATGCTGAGCAATCACGGGGTGCACGTCGCGGGCATCAGCGCCGCCAACCGCGATGGCGTCGGCATGCACGGCGTGGCCTTCGATTCACAGGTGATCAGCGTTGATAACGACAATGACGGCCCGGCCTACGGCGAATTCCTCGGCCTGGACGGCGCCGTCACCAATGCCGGCTGGCAGGCGATGATCAAGAGCGGCGCACGGGTGATCAACAACAGCTGGGGCGTCAGTATCCCCGACTTTCTGTCCGACGGCGGCCGCGATCCTAACGCACAGCACTTTGAGCTGAAGGATGCGCAGGAACAATTCGATCGGGTCAAACCGCTGCTCGGCAGCCTGGCGGGCGCAGGCTATCAGGGCGCCATCGACGCCGCGCGCAAAAATATTCTGGTGCTGTTCGCCGCCGGTAACGACGGCAACTACAACCAGCCGGATGTGATCAGCGGGCTGGCCTATTTCGTGCCGGACATTGCACCGAACTGGCTGTCGGTCGCCAGCGTGGCGCAGGATGCGGCATCGACCAACAGCGTGCCTTACACCATCAGCAGCTTTTCTTCCCGCTGCGGCTATACCGCCAGCTTCTGCGTCTCGTCACCGGGCAGCAAAATCTACAGCACCGTGGCCAACGGTTCCGATCCGGCCAATCTGGTGTCGGACTACGGCAATAAAAACGGCACCTCGATGGCGACGCCGCACGTCACCGGCGCGGTGGCGGTGTTACTGCAGCGCTTCCCGTACATGACCTCGGCGCAGATTGCCGACGTGCTGAAAACCACCGCCACCGACATGGGCGCGCCGGGCATCGACGCGCTTTACGGCTGGGGGATGATCAACCTGGGCAAGGCCATCAACGGCCCGGGCATGTTGGTGACCGTCGAAGATATTCCTGCGGAGTTCCGCATCCCGGATCCGGCGGGGGTGGCCTACGGCCCGACCCAGTTCGTGGTGGATCTGCCGGGCGTCGGCGCGGTGCTGGACAAGGGTA
>NZ_JAMYWQ010000077.1 GCF_024160145.1 Serratia nevei | reverse complement strand
GGCAAACATCAACAACGAAATCCATATCGTGTTCAGACATAAAAAAATCCGGAATCAGAGGGCTGAATCCGGATTGTCTCTTACTGAGTGGATCGTTCAAGTGTTCTTAAACGATCGGCATTACTGCGTCGCAGGGCTTTTTTTTAGCTGTAGGAATCGGCTCGCCGCTCCCCGGCCTCGCTGTTCAGGTCGCGATGCAGGTAGAGGCCGAGCAGCAGCCCGATGAGCGACAGCGCCAGCACGTAGTAAGCGGGTGCTAACGGGGTTAATTTCATGATCAGCGTCACAAAAATAGGGGTTAAACCGCCAAAAATAGCGTACGAGACGTTATATGAGAACGAGATGCCGGTAAACCGCACTTCCGCCGGGAACGCCCGCACCATCACGTACGGCACCGCTCCCACCACGCCGACGCTGAACCCCACCAGAGCATAGCAGGCGAACAGCATTTCCGGGCGCACGCCCACCGTCTGATAGAACAGCCAGCTGCAGCCGGCCAGCAGCACACTGCCGACCACCAGCGTTTTGCTGGCGCCGAAGCGATCGGCCGACAAACCGGCGACGATGCAGCCGGCGATCAGCATGATGGTGGCGATGCTGTTAGCCTGTAGCGTCAACGCCGGCGCGATGCCGAACTGCTTTTGCAGATAGGTCGGCGTCATCAGGATCACCACCACGATGCCGGCGGAGAGCAGCCAGGTCAGCAACATCGACACCGCCACTTCCCGCTTGTGATTGAGCACCACCGATTTCAGCGGCAGCTCCTCGGCCAGCGCTTTACGCGCCTGCATCTCGATGAAGATCGGCGTTTCCTGCAGCCAGCGGCGCAGGTACATCGCCACCAGGCCGAACATGCCGCCCAACAGGAAAGGAATGCGCCAGCCGCCGCCGGCGATGCTCTGTGGGCTGAGCGTGGTATTGATCACCGTCGCCACCACCGAGCCCAGCAGGATGCCTACCGTCAGCCCGGCGGTCAGCGTGCCGCAGGCGAAGCCGATGCGCCGGCGCGGCACGTGTTCGGCGACGAAGACCCAGGCGCCCGGCACCTCACCGCCGATCGCCGCCCCCTGCAGCACGCGCATCAGCAGCAGCAGCAGCGGCGCGGCAATGCCGATGCTGGCGTAGGTCGGCAGCAGGCCCATCGCCAGCGTCGGCAACGCCATCAGCAGAATGCTCAGGGTAAACATCTTTTTGCGGCCGACCAGATCGCCGAAGTGCGCCATTACGATGCCGCCCAGCGGGCGGGCCAGATAGCCGGCGGCGAAAATGCCGAAGGTTTGCACCAGCCGCAGCCATTCCGGCATGTCCGCCGGGAAGAACAGATCGCCGACCACGGCGGCGAAGAACACGAAGATGATGAAGTCGTAAAACTCCAGCGCGCCGCCCAACGCGGCCAACGTCAGCGTTTTGTAGTCTTGCCGGTTTAAGCGGCGATTAGTGTCGTGAGGCATAGGGCACCGTCGGTAAAGGCTGTAAAAATAAAAGCCGCAGGCTTTCTGTAAAAGAATCCTTACTATAGCGGCAAATTATTTTCACACCAGACGGGCTGAAGCCGATCTCGCAGATCGCTGAAATTTAGAAGTTTATCTCGCGACGCGCGCTCTTTGGCCGAAATGCTGCTACCACCGCGGCGTGCGTTTCGACGTAAGGCCCGTCGAGCAGCTGAATGCAATAAGGCACGCTGGCGAAGATGCCGTGCACCACCGCATTGCCCTGCTCATCCTTCACCCCTTCCAGCGTTTCCTTGATCGACTTCGGTTGGCCGGGCAGGTTGATGATCAGCGCCTGTTTGCGGATCGCCCCCACCTGGCGAGAAAGAATTGCCGTTGGCACATAGTGTAGGCTGATCTGACGCATTTGCTCACCGAAGCCGGGCATCACGCGATCGGCGATCGCCAGCGTGGCGTCGGGGGTGACGTCGCGGCGCGCCGGCCCTGTGCCGCCGGTGGTCAGCACCAGGTGGCAGCCCATTTCGTCCACCAGCTCGCACAGCGTCTGTTCAATTTGCGTCTGCTCATCGGGGATCAGCCGGGTTTCCAGCTTGAATGGCGTCGCCAGCGCGCCGCTCAGCCACGCTTCCAGCGCCGGGATGCCCTTGTCCTGGTAAACGCCGCCGGAAGCGCGGTCGGAAACGGAAACCAAACCAATACGTAAAATGTCCATGCGTAACCTCTACAGCCTGATGGGGTTCGAACGGGTTCATCTCCCGCTCTGTTGTCGTTGCCGAGAGTATAAGGGCTTCCCCCGCCGGCGGGAGCGTCGGTGACTAGTCCTGATATAGGTTGACACTTTTCAGCCGGATAACGCCCGATGAACCTCATCGGGCGTTTTGTATTTCAGCGACAGGTGCGGCCGCTGTGTGTTGTAGATGTTCACCGACTCCCTG
>NZ_JAMYWQ010000076.1 GCF_024160145.1 Serratia nevei | reverse complement strand
CGCTGGCGGGGAACAACCTGGCGGGTGCGCTGGCGAGCGGTGCCTCGCCGTATCTGGCGACGGAAATCAAAAAGCGGGTCGGTGAAGACAACATTGCGGCCAATGCGATGGCGCACGCGGTGCTGGGCGCGGTGACGGCGGAGCTGAACAACCAGTCGGCCGCAGCAGGCGGACTGGGTGCCGGCGGCGGGGAACTGACGGCGCGCTACATTGCCGGCCAGCTGTTCCCGGGCAAAACGGCAGAGCAGCTGAGCGAAAACGAGAAGCAGCAGGTGAGTGCACTGAGCCAGCTGGCCGCAGGGCTTGCAGGCGGGCTGGCGACGGGGGATACTGCGGGAGCAGTGACCGGCGGGCAGGCTGGGAAGAATGCGGTTGAGAATAACTCGTTGTCGGGAGATAAGGCGCGGGAGTCTGTTAAACAGGCCGCCGAATCTCTGAAAAATCAGGTTAGGGATAAACTTGGTGAAGGAACAACGTCTTCGATCGCGAATGGCATCATAAACGCGCTTGCGGATACTGGCGATGCAGCATTAGGTGGAGCGGATTACGCAGCCGATGCGGCTATGGCGCTGGCATCATGTGCTACCGGGGATAGCTACTGTAGTACGGCTCTTAATGACCTCTCCGGTAAGAATCAGGCGGTAGCGGACAGCGTTAAGGCGCTGATGAGCAGTGATACTTGGTCAGCAGTAGCCGACACAATCAAACAGGCGTCTGAAGGAAATCAGGCAGCGCTGGAAGCCACTGGCGGGTTGGTTGCTGGAATTATCCTTCCAGGTAAGAAAGTGCCATATGTTCCTAATGCTGGCTCTGTCGGAAATATGGGGGAGTTCTTTAAGCAGGCTGGTTTTGGTATCTTGGCAAAAGATAGTTCACAGAAAACTAGCAAGATTTATCAAGGACAAACAGTTTATAAAGCTTCTAGTAATATCAGTGATGAAATCCGTAAAGGAGATCAATTTTATCTAGATGCTAGCCATAAAAATCATCTTGAGGTGTTTGATAGCAAAGGTAACTTTAGGGTTGTTTTAAATTTGGATGGTTCAGTTAATGTAGATAAAACAAAAGTCGCTGCTAATGAAGGACGGAAATTGCCTAAATGATTAAAGAAATTAATTTTGATGAGTTAAAAGACATTTATCTTCAGTTATCGAAGATCATGCCAAAAAAACCAATAGATGAGAGTGATCTTTTGGTTGATTATGAAGCTCAGCAATGTGATGTTTTCCATCGTCAGCTTGAATTGCTTGGAAATGCTAAAGAGTTTTTGGTAAGGGCGAGTTTGGATGGTGATAAGGTCGCAATACAAGCGGCATTGGTATATATCAGAGTATACTCAATGAATTTATCAAGTTTTTTTGATGCATTTAAAGAGGATGCTGATTCTTTGTTGAGATCTTCAGATTGGCCTGATATACCAGAGCACTATCAAATACCTGCGCATTACAATTACCCTACTAAGTAGCAAAGTTTCCAGCCATTTGGCCGGGATCTTTGTTTCAAGCATGGAGGCAAAGGACAGAGCTGTCTCGATACCGGCACGCTGGGCTGGACGGACATCCACAACCAGGCCGATTACAAGGGGAACACATCGGCGGCAGCATCAGCCCGATATTCAACAAGGAGAAGGAGCAGAAGCGGCTGAAACAGGCGCAGCTTATTGGCGAGATCGGCGGCCAGGCGATGGACGTGATCCGCATGCAGGGCGAGATCGCCGTACCTGGCGACGGAAATCAAGAAGCGGGTTGGTGAAGACAATATCGCCGCCAACGCGATGGCGCACGCGGTGCTGGGCGCGGTGACGGCGCAGCTGAACAACCAGTCAGGATTGGCCGGAGGACTGGGCGCGGGCGGCGGGGAACTGACGGCGTGCTACATTGCCGGCCAGCTGTTCCCGGGCAAAACGGCAGAGCAGCTGAGCGAAAGCGAGAAGCAGCAGGTGAGCGCACTGAGCCAGTTGGCCGCAGGGCTTGCAGGCGGGCTGGCGACGGGGGAGAATCTGGTAGAGTGGTCACGGTTAAATATGGCGATAAATGAGAAGAATGATATCTGTGAGTATGCGCTTCATTCATTAAGTGATGTCATTAGCTTTGCGAGGTTCGTCAGTTACGCAGAAGATTTGCCTCAGCTAAATGAGCTATTTGAAGATGAGCACAATAGAGATAATTATCAGAAAATATGGTTTGAACTAGAAATTATCAATGCACTTGCTCTGTCTGAATGGGAGAGTGAAGGCCGTCCCGCAGACTGGCAAACACGCTGGGAATCAGAATATAAACACGATGCTTCTGAACTACTGGATGAGTTATTAAAGACATTGAAGTAAGGTAGCGGGGCTCGCGGCATCCCAATGCGGTGGTGCCGTGAGCGGCAGGCATTGACAAAGGGAGCTGCCATTTGTTCCGTCACGCGATGGCGACGCAGATGATGGAGAACGGACCTGCACTGGCATGAGAACGGCAATGGGCTGACCCATACCGAAACCCGGCTTGATGCGGGCAGCAACCTCAGCCTGACCAGCGGCAGAGATACCACACTGAAAGGTGCGCAGGCGAGCGGAGAAAAGGTTACCGTCGACGTGGGCCGCAACC
>NZ_JAMYWQ010000075.1 GCF_024160145.1 Serratia nevei | reverse complement strand
CCACCGCATTCTTCCCAGCCTGCACGCCGGTTACGGCTCCCGCAGTATCCCCCGTCGCCAGCCCGCCTGCAAGCCCTGCGGCCAACTGGCTCAGTGCGCTCACCTGCTGCTTCTCGCTTTCGCTCAGCTGCTCTGCCGTTTTGCCCGGGAACAGCTGGCCGGCAATGTAGCGTGCCGCCAGGCCGAGTATACCCAGCCAGCAGCGGCAGGATTTGGGCGCGGATTGGGTGTGGGAGAACGGCGAGGTCGTGATTGGCGGCGATTGGCTGACCGAGTCCGGCATTGCCAGTGCTGAACAACTGGACGTCACCGCTGCGCCCGGTGTGATCCGGTTACAGCGGCGGGAAGTGGGAAGATTTAGGGCGTAAAAGTAAAAATCCCGACCAACTTGGTCGGGATTCTACTCTCAGTTCAGAAGTTCCGTTGATACGTTGCCAGTATCAAAGAACTCTTTAAAGATCCTGACAACAAGATCAAAGTCCTTTGTAAGCTGTCGTTCCGGCCAGTAATTACCAAGAATCATGACACTTTCCCCAGAAGAAGTTTGATCCCATATAGATCTTACATCTCCTCCAGACTCGTCATATTCGAGCAAAGTCACTAGATAAAAACCATTCTCTGCCTCAACGCTGAGTCTTTCAGGCCCAACATCTGGAGCATTAATGATCCTAATATTTACACTACCACTACTATTCTTCAAAGCATTTAAAAAATCGAGCACATCAGACCATAAAGGGGACTCATTCCTGACATATTTCTCACCAGTACATAATCGAGAAAGTTCATAATTCATCATTTTGCTGGCCCTCGATTCTCTATTTTTTTCATCCCTTGCTGCCAAAAAAGAACGTTACCTGTTGCTTCTTCGTATATCGTCAGTGACTTTAATCCGGCCTTTTCTGCCATAGCTCTTACATCACTCAGACAGTAGTTACACACTTCCTTACCAGCTACACTCATCGCCATTTCACGCCCTTGAGTCATTCCTTTGTCAAAGGCTTGTTGAATCACACCCACTTCTGCATGAGCTGTGCCCATATTTCCATTAGGGTAATTTTTATCAGGGCGCTTATCTATCTTGGCTTGTACCACATCGTTGATAAGAGTCAGTTTATTAAAATCGGCTAACTGTGAAGGTCTAATACCTTGGTTAGTATCACTGAACTTATTACCGTCAACGTTCCCTTTCGCCACAACCTTCAGATTTGCATCAACAATCTTACTAAGCTGCTTCGCTGCCGCTGAACCAAGCACAGGAGTCAACGAGGCCGCTACAGTCTTCATCCCATCATAGGTTTCGATGTAGGCCTCTGCCGTAGCCTTATCTACGCCAAGCTGCACCATGGCATAGTTCACCATCGCATCTTTCACCTGTTGTTGATTCTGTGCATCAACACTGGTGATATTCAACAGGTTCACTATCTGGCCGTAAGCATCTGCGTATTGCTGGCTCACCTTCGAGTTGTACGGCCCGGTTTCATACTCACCTTTGGCAGCGATAACTTCCAGTCTCGCACTCGCACAGGCCTCGCTAGCTGCGCCACCGTTACCGCAGGCTTCGATCACTTTCTTGTCGCTGGTGATGTCCTTTTCACGCAGTTCATTGATCTTCTGCTGGGCCTGCTCACGCTCTGCCGGGTCGTTGCTGTTCTGGAGTTTCTGCTTCGCCAGTTCAAGCTCGGTCTTCTCCTGAACGCTCAGATAGTTATTCTCCACCGCATTCTTCCCAGCCTGCCCGCCGGTCACCGCTCCCGCAGTATCCCCCGTCGCCAGCCCGCCTGCAAGCCCTGCGGCCAACTGGCTCAGTGCGCTCACCTGCTGCTTCTCGCTTTCGCTCAGTTGCTCTGCCGTTTTGCCCGGGAACAGCTGGCCGGCAATGTAGCGCGCCGTCAGGCCGAGTATACCCAGCCAGCAGCGGCAGGATTTGGGCGCGGATTGGGTGCGGGAGAACGGCGAGGTCGTGATTGGTGGCGATTGGCTGACCGAGTCCGGCATTGCCAGTGCTGAACAACTGGAACTGACCGCTGCGCCCGGTGTGATCCGGTTACAACAGCGGGAAGTGGACGTTTTTAGAACGTAAAAGTAAAAATCCCGGCCAACTGGCCGGGACTCTTTATATCTTTATTTCTGTTTTTCACTCTGGACTTTTTTGCGTCTGTTTTCTTCTATTTTGGCTTTAATCCAAATGCCGATACCTAGAACTGCACCAGCCGAGACTCCTTTTCTTATCGCAGAAACACTTTGAACTAACCAATCAAAATTCAAATCATTACTACTGGTTAAAAAAAAGAATACCGCAACACTTAGTACAGCAAAAAAGATGGTCACAGAAATAATTAAAGACCAATAAATAACCAAAAAAATCAATAAGGGAATACCTGCCCTTTGAAATTTAATCATTTCTTACCTGCCTTATCTATTTCTTCTTTTACAGCACCACCAACAGCCTCAGATATGACAGAACCCACTACAGCACCTCCTATATCAGAAGTAGTTTTATCAACTACCTGGCCGATTGCACCAGAAGTAACCTGTCCAGCTTTACCTCCCAGCAATGAGCCAGCTCCTGCCCCAATTACGGCTCCAGTTGGATCCTCCCCTTTTAGCGCACTACCCAAAGCTGCTCCGCCCATATTGATTCCAGCAGATACACCTATGCCTTTCCCTGTAGTAGCTGCGGCAGTAACACCGGCAAGTATCGCATCAACGTAGTTAAATGGATCTTTACCACCAAGTTGAACGGCTGCATTAACACCAACGCCTATCGCCGCATTGCCTAGCATCCCAGCCTTGATTGAGTTCCCCAGCGGCCCCAGACCATACAGAACCACAGGGTCACCAATACTCGCATTGGATTTATGGTAGCCCCAGGTATTCATAATGGTTTGCGCTTTTTGCTGAGCTTCAGTCTGCGGGGCTGATTTCAGATAAGCCTGTCCTGTCAGCATTCCAGTAATCAGTTCTTTAGTGACTGCCTCACCGTACTGGGCTTGCATTTCGGCAGCATAAACCATCAGATAACCGGTCAGTTCCGCGCGTTCTCCCGATGTCATCCCAACCGGATCTTTATTGAACTTGGCGACCAGCGCATCACTACGTTTATCCGCATTTTCCAACTGCAAAAACTCTTTCGCGGTTTGCAGTGTTTTATCACCTTGCAGTACTTTCTCTGCCAACTCATCCCGTTTCGTTGAAGAGGTCGTACTCAGGAAGTTATTCTCCACCGCATTCTTCCCAGCCTGCACGCCGGTTACGGCTCCCGCAGTATCCCCCGTCGCCAGCCCGCCTGCAAGCCCTGCGGCCAACTGGCTCAGTGCGCTCACCTGCTGCTTCTCGCTT
>NZ_JAMYWQ010000074.1 GCF_024160145.1 Serratia nevei | reverse complement strand
GTGGTGAAATTGATAATGCCAAGAGCCTGGGAAAGTTCCATTTTAAGGGTCCATGACGATGCCATGGACCCTTTGTACAGCAACCACAGGATCGGTCAATTGATCCTTAAACGATCGGCATTACCCCTCGGGGTGCTTTTTTGTTACCTGTGATTCACCAGACGGGAGCGTCTTTTTCCGGGTGGAACTCCACCAACAACGGATTGTGATCCGACGCGCTGGTCACCAGCACCGATGCCTCCACAACCCCCAGGTTACGGTAAAACACGAAGTCCAGCGGGCGGCCAAAGGCCTTGCGGCGGTGATCGTCGGTGAAGCTAACCTCACGCAGCGCCATTTCGCCGGCAAAATCATACAGCGCATTGATACGTTTACGGCTCCAGGCGTTGAAGTCCCCCGCCATGATCACCGGCCCCCGGTGGCTGGCGATCTGCTCGCCGATCGGCCCCAACTGCTTGCTGTAAACGTCTACTCCCAGGCTGAAGTTCACCGCATGGATATTCACCACCATCAACAGCTCACCGTTGTACAGCGGGTAAACGGTGATCAAAGCCGACTTAGACAGCCGCAGCAGCGGCTCACGCTCGCGCAGCGGGCAGCAGTAAACCGGATGAGCGGCTGCCAGCGTCATCACGCCGGAAGGATGTTGCGGCAACACAAAGGCCGGCACCTGATCGGCCGCCAGATAGTTGGCGGTAGCATAGCTCACCAGCTCCGGTGTGGTTTGCGCCTCTTGCAACAATACCAGCTGCGCATCTTTACCATGATTTTTCAGCACCGAAAGCCAGTCGGCTCGCTGCTGTTTGAAAATATTCCATACCATGACGCGCAGAGCGCCGGTCGTCGGCAGCGCAGCCCCTGGCGGCAACGGCTGGTTAGCGGCGCCAGGAAAGATTCGTTCAACTGGCTGGCCTGCAACATACCTCATTGCATAAGTTCGTTTCGGCACGCGATTCGCCTATTACCCATTAGCATGAAACTGGCGATGAAGACTTCGCCAACGGTGAATTGATTATACGCCTGCCCCGCACAGAGGGCATGGCTTTTACAGGCATAACCTTTTCAGTTATAGGGGCCGTCTGCGGTGATTTCAATATTCTGAGGGTATAGCTGTGTAAAGGTGACGCATCAGAGGTGAAAAATGCGAAAAGGCCAGCAAAATGCGCACGGGAAATAGGCATGTACAGGTTCGCGCTCAAGTGGGTGACGGCGATGCTCCGACGTGATTAAATGACAAAATCGCTAAATATTTCAAACAAAGTTTGCCTGTGGAGCAAAAATGAAAGCGAATTCGGACGAGCTTATCACCTTCGTCACCGTAGTGGAGAGCGGCAGCTTCAGCCGGGCGGCAGAGCGCCTGCAGCAGGCCAACTCCGTGGTTAGCCGTACGGTAAAAAAACTGGAGAGCAAGCTGGGCGTGACCCTGCTCAACCGCACGACGCGCCAAATCAGTCTGACCCAGGAAGGCGAAAACTACTTTCGGCAGGTGCAAAAGGTGTTGAGCGATATGGCCGCAGCGGAAAACGCGTTGATGGAAAACCGCCAACGCCCGCAGGGGCTGCTGCGCGTCGATGCCGCAACGCCGGTCGTGTTGCATCTGTTGACGCCGCTGGTCGCCGAGTTTCGTGAACGCTATCCGGAAATGTCGCTATCGTTGGTCTCTTCGGAAAACTTCATCAATTTGATCGAACGGAAAGTGGATATCGCAATCCGCGTCGGCGAGCTGACGGACTCTACGCTGAAAGCGCGCAAGCTAATGGCCAGCTATCGGCGCATTCTGGCCTCCCCCGCCTACCTGGCGCAGTATGGCGCGCCAAAGAGCGTGGCCGAGCTAGAACACCATTGCTGCATCGGCTTTAACGATCTGCCCAACCTGAACCGCTGGCCGCTGGCCTGTGCCGATGGTCGCCAACTGGAGATCGTTCCGGGGCTGACCACCAACAGCGGCGAAACCCAGCGCCACCTGTGCCTGCACGGCAATGGCATCGCCTGCCTGTCGGACTTTATGAGTGATGAAGACGTCAAACGCGGGGACCTGATCCCCCTTCTGGTGGAAGACACGCTACCGCTCGAAATGCCGATCAACGCGGTGTACTACAGCGATAACGCCGTCAGTAACCGTCTGCGCAGCTTTATCGATTTTATCAGCGAGCGGTTAAAGTGATAAAAAAGGCGCTCTCTCGGGCGCCTGAGGTCGCGGTAGCCGAAGATTAGTCCCAGTTGGGTGCCAGACCTTCCGGGCTGACCAATCGGCCGTGGCTTTCCAGCGCGGCAATCTGCGTCATCTCTTCATCACTCAGCGTCAGCTGCTGCGCTAACAGGTTGCTCTCCAGGTTTTCACGCTTGGTCGAGGAAGGGATCACCGCGTAGCCCAGCTTTAGCGCCCAGGCCAGAACCACCTGTGCCGGCGTCACATTGTGTCGCGTCGCGATACGCTTGATCGTCTCATCCTGCAACGCTTTACCATACGCCAGCGTCATATAAGAGGTGATGGCAATGCCCTGCTGCCGTGCGAACGCCACCACTTTTTCATTCTGCAAGAATGGCGACAGTTCGATCTGGTTGGTTGCGATCTGATCGGCACCGACCGCGTCAATCGCCTGCTGCATCAGATCGATAGTGAAATTGGATACCCCTATCTGACGGGTCAACCCCAATCGCTTGGCTTCCAGCAGTTCAGCCATAAATTCGGCGACTGGCACTTCATCATTTGGCGATGGCCAGTGAATCAATGTCAGATCGACATACGAAGTCTGCAGCTTGGCCAAGCTGTCTTGCAGACTGGGAATCAATGTCCCCTTAGCCAGATTCGCGATCCAAATCTTGGTTGTGATAAATAGCTCGCCACGCGGCACACCGCTGGCAACGATCGCCTGGCCGACGGCCGCTTCGTTTTCATAGATCTGTGCGGTATCGATAGCCCGATAGCCCAATTCCAGCGCCATGCTCACCGAGTCGATAACGACCTGATCCTGAAGGCGGAAAGTACCTAAACCAAATGCAGGGATGCTCACAATATTTGCTCTCTCATTAGTGGATAAATAGCGATGCGAGAGAGTATGGCAATATTTTTAGTGAGCAAAAATGCCAGGTTCTGCATAAGACTTTTGACCAACAGGCAACAATATGACGGAGAAAAACGGCAGACCGGAGGGAAATCGACGAAACATGATGAATTTTGCATATGAAAAAGCCCTGAGTCAGAGACTCAGGGCTTATCAATTAAGTGGCGGAACGGACGGGGCTCGAACCCGCGACCCCCTGCGTGACAGGCAGGTATTCTAACCAACTGAACTACCGCTCCACCGATTCTTTTACGTTGCATCTCTCGATGCCGGCAAACTCGCGCT
>NZ_JAMYWQ010000073.1 GCF_024160145.1 Serratia nevei | reverse complement strand
TACCCTTGTCCAGCACCGCGCCGACGCCCGGCAGATCCACCACGAACTGGGTCGGGCCGTAGGCCACCCCCGCCGGATCCGGGATGCGGAACTCCGCAGGAATATCTTCGACGGTCACCAACATGCCTGGACCGTTGATGGCCTTGCCCAGGTTGATCATCCCCCAGCCGTAGAGCGCGTCGATGCCCGGCGAGCCCATGTCGGTGGCGGTGGTTTTCAGCACTTCCGCCACCTGTGCGCCATTCAAATACGGGAAACGCTCCATCAGCACCGCAACGCTGCCGGCCACGTGCGGCGCCGCCATTGAGGTACCGCTGTATTTGGCGTAGCCGGTCGTTAAATTCTCCACGCTGGTGCCTTCAATCACCGAGCTATACACCCGGGTACCCGGTGCCGAGACGCACAAACTGGCGGTATAGCCGCAGCGGGAAGAGAAGGTGCTGATGCTGTAATCGCCGCTATTGGTGGGATCTTGCAAGCTGGCGACCGACAGCCAGTTCGGCGCAATATCCGGCACGAAATAGGCCAGGCCGGCCATGGCGTCCGGGTTGTTCAGGTTGTAGTCGTTACCGGCGGCGAAGATGGTGACCACGCCGCTGCGCGCCGCGTCGATCGCGCCCTGATAGGCGCCGCCGGGTTTGGTGCCCAGGATAACCTTGATCTGATCGAACTGCTTTTGCGCATCGTCGACGGTGAAATGAGGATAAGCGGGATTCTTACCGCCCTTGGCGAATTTATCGGTAATGCCGATGCCCCAGCTGTTGTTGATGATGCGCGCGCCGCTGGCCACCAGCGCATTCCAGCCGGCCTGGTAAACCGCGCCGTCGTTACCGAGTACAATGCCATCCTCCGGGCCGGGATCGCCGTTTTCCGCGCTGATGATCTGCGCGTTAAACGCCACGCCGTGCATGGCGCCGCCGTCGCGGCTGCCGGCGGCGATGCCACCCACGTGGGTGCCGTGCGAGCCTAATTTGCCGCTGGAGTCGGTGCTGGGCGTACCGTCATAGCGGAAGGCATCGCCTTTTTTCACCGGAATGTACGGGTCGGTGTATTCACGGATGCCTTCGGTAACCAGATTGATCACCTTATCAGGGCCGGAAAATTCGGGGTGCCTGGCGTAAACCGGCTGATCGAAAATGCCGAGTTTGATGCCTTTTCCGGTATAACCGGCGGCGTAAGCCTGGTCGGCGTGGATCGCCCCCAGCCCCCATTCCGCGTTGAACTCACTGCTGCGCCAGCTGGCCGGATCGCCCGCTTTGCCGTTCTCTATATAGCTGGCGGCCTGCGCTCCGCCGATCGCCGTCAGGCAGATCAGCATCGCGCTCCACCGTGCGCGATTAACCCCGATGGCAGGCCAGCCGAAGGCCGCCCGAGCGGGTTTGACTCCTTTATGCTTCTTCTCCATCCCAGATACCGTCCGTTGTTGTTTGCAAATGTTTTATAAGATTTTTTGTGTAACAGTTTGGTAACACCAAATAACTAAAGCACAACAATCTCAAGTGCGCTTAATGTGTCACCCGGCAGTTCAACGGGAGGGAGGGAAGTTTCACGGATGAATCAGACGAGATCCGATAAGGAGAGACGATGGCATTATACGGGGTATGAGCGGCGTTACAGAACGAAGAGAATTCAAATCAAATTAATGATAAATAACAATATATAATCAAGACCCAGAAAGGTTCCCGGCCGCCTGAAAAGTGCTTAACAGGCGCCTTTTATCACGTTTAATTATAACTTTTGCCAATATTCACTCAGTGAATTATGCTGGTTTTTCGCTCGGCCATCGGCGAAAAATGGATTATCCTGCTGATGATTTTTTGCTGTTCATCGCATCCTCTTCCGCTTGACGCAGGATGGCTTTGGCCATCCATTGCGTGACGTCCTGGATCCCCTCAAGCTCCAGCCCCCAGATATCCTTCAGCACCAGGAACACCTCAGAGCCGTAAATCAGCGAGAAAGCATGAATCACTCGCTGGATCGAATACGAAGGCAGTTTGTTCTGCAACGGTGCCACCGCAAGCGTCAGCAGCCGCTTGCGGTTGCCGCGCACGAATTTTTCGCCCGGCGTCGCTTTCGCCCACTGCTGCAAAGAGAGCTGCAACGCCGCGCGTAATGCCCCCTCATGCCGCTCCATCTGGGGGTAGGCAAAGCTCAGCAACTGCTGAATGCGCTTCAAAGCATCATCGTCTTGCGGGCGCCAGGACAGGATCGGCCCCAGGCTTTCCGCCACCACGGCGCTAATCAGCGCGCTTTGGGTTGGGAAGTAACGGTAGGCCGTCGCACGGGATACCTGCGCGTGCGCCGCCAGTTCGGTGATTGAAGGAAACGCCCCCTCGTCATACAGCGCCATCGCGCTGGTCAACAATAAACGATAGGTTTTTGCCCGGGCGGAGGTCAGAGCAGGATCGGACGGGGTGGGGAAAGCATTTATCGGCACATAAACCTCATGTATCTGCACACGCTTGCACGACAGGGAATACGCGCCCGTTGACGAGTTGAAGGCAATGCGTCGGCCACGCGGAAAAGCGCCAAAATGAGACGGTCATCCCATTTTGCGTCGAGCTGCCCTTGCAAAAATGATACGGCCGTCTCATTATATAAATACATTAATCATTTTAATTTAATTGCCAACACCAGGGCCCTACAAGAAACATAACATAATAATTTTTAAAATAAAAAAAGAATCACCCCGGAAAAAACCATGAATGAAACTTCAAATTTTGTCTATATTGCTACCACAGCAGACACGAAAGGACAAGAGTTGGAGTATGTACGGCGACTGATCGCTGCCTTGGGTTTACCCACGCGAACCGTCGATCTTTCCCCCCGTAGCTTGCCGTTTGACTCCCCGGCCGATATCCGTCCAGAGGACATCGCCCGCCACCATCCGGCCGGCGCAGACGCGATCTTCCGCGCCGGCCGTGGCCAGGCCATTGCCGCCATGGCGACCGCTTTTGAACGTTTTATTCTGACGCGCCACGATATCGCCGCCCTGCTCGGCCTGGGCGGCTCCGGCGGCACCGCCATCATCACGCCGGCGATGCAGCAACTGCCGATCGGCCTGCCGAAATTGATGGTCTCGAGCATGGCGGCGGGCGACGTTTCCGCCTATGTCGGCGCCAGCGACATCAACATGCTGTACTCGGTCACCGATCTCGCCGGCCTGAACCGTATCTCGCGGCAGGTGCTTGGCAACGCGGCGCGCCAAATAGCCGGCGCCGTGCGTTTCGCCGTCGCCGATCATTACGAAGACAAACCTGCGATCGGCCTGACGATGTTTGGCGTCACCACGCCCTGCGCTCAGGCGCTGGTCGCCGACCTTGAGCCGCAATGGGATTGTCTGACGTTTCACGCGACCGGCAGCGGCGGCAGAGCGCTGGAGAAACTGATCGACAGCCGGCAGCTGCAGGGCGCCATCGATTTGACCACCACCGAAGTAGCCGACTATCTGTTTGGCGGCGTGCTACCCTGCAATGCGGATCGTTTCGGCGCTATCGCGCGTACCGGCATTCCATGCGTGCTCTCCTGCGGCGCGATCGACATGATCAACTTCGGTGCGCCGAATACAGTGCCGGCGCGCTATGCCAACCGCCCACACCACCATCACAATCCGCAGGTCACGCTGGTGCGCACCAGCGCGCAGGAAAACGCGCTTATCGGACGCTGGATTGGCGAAAAAATGAATGCCTGCGTGGGTGAAGTGCGCTTCGTGGTGCCGATGGGCGGCGTGTCGGCTCTGGATGCGCCGAACCAGCCGTTCTGGGATCCGGCGGCGCTAGCCGCCTTTGTGCAAGCGCTGGAAGACACGGTGCAACCCAGCGAAAAACGCCGATTGATAAAAACGCCTTACCCTATTAATGACCCGCGCTTCGCGCGGGCCGTTGCCGCCCAGTTCCGGCAAATCGTCCGCAGGGAATGATTATTCCTGAATGCAGAGCCTGCCGGTAATAACGCCTAAAAAAAAATCTATGGTCACCCCCGTTTTTGCAACACCGATTTTGATTTATGATGGGCTTGCTTAAATCTATACGGCGTCTGATGGGTAACACTGCGTTACCCGCGCCACGATGAAGTCCGCACCTG
>NZ_JAMYWQ010000072.1 GCF_024160145.1 Serratia nevei | reverse complement strand
AGAAGTGAAACGCCGTAGCGCCGATGGTAGTGTGGGGTCTCCCCATGCGAGAGTAGGACACTGCCAGGCATCAAACAAAGCCGAAAGCCCTGAACTGACGTTCAGGGCTTTTTGCTATGCGTAAAATAAATTCCCTGGCTGTACCTATTGCTTAAAAAAATATCTTTTTTGGCACATGCTGCTTATTCTCATAAGAATGCATAATGTTTTTGACCAGAAAAATAGCCAGTTCAATATATAATTAATAGCCCAGGATTATTATTTAAATAATAAAAATGTCTATTTATGTACCTATTGATGAGAATTATCCGGTTATATCAAAGATAAATCTTAATTCTTCAGTGTATTACTCGATAAATTTCACGTTAATTAAAACAAATATTAGCCAGACGCCTTGAATCGAGTAGACTAGGCAAAAGATTATTTCCGTATGGGTACTGAACGTTATGTCTACTGAAAGCGCGTCCTTAAAAAACCACAATACCTTTGCGCTCCCGGTCAACGCAGCGCACCTGATCATGGCCGATAGAATTGAGCAGATGCTCAAGGTTTGGCAACAAACGCGTAAGCGTCAGGAGCCGCTGCTGATTCTCGGTGAAGGTAGCAACGTGCTGTTCCTGGAGGACTTTACGGGCACGGTAATGGTCAACCAACTAAAGGGCATCGACGTTCGGGAAGATAATGACGCCTGGTACCTCCACGTCAGCTCCGGCGAAAATTGGCACGACCTGGTGCAATATACGCTGCAGGCCGGGATCTGCGGGTTGGAAAACCTGGCGTTAATTCCCGGATTGGCCGGCTCTGCGCCTATTCAGAACATCGGCGCCTACGGCGTCGAATTGAAAGACGTTTGCGAGTATGTCGATCTGTTGGACTTCTCTACCGGTGCTATCGATCGCATTCCGGCAGCCGAGTGTGGTTTCGGCTACCGGGAAAGCATTTTCAAACACCGTTTCCAAACCGGGCATGTCATTGTCGGGCTGGGTTTGCGTCTTAACAAACAGTGGCAACCTAAATTGAGCTACGGCGATCTGGTCAAGCTGGATCCCGCCACGGCGACGCCGCTTCAGGTATTTGAATCCGTATGTGCCATGCGTCGCAGCAAGCTGCCCGACCCACGTGAAACCGGCAATGCCGGCAGCTTCTTCAAGAATCCGCTGGTGAATGCGGAGAAAGCCGCAGAACTCATCACCAAATATCCCGGCATGCCGCATTACCCGCAGCAGGATGGCCAGGTGAAGCTGGCCGCCGGCTGGCTTATCGATCAATGTGAATTGAAGGGATATCGTATCGGTGGTGCTGCGGTACACCGCCAGCAGGCGCTGGTGCTGGTGAACATCGACAACGCCCACAGCCAGGATGTAGTGGCGCTGGCGCGCCACGTACGCAAGACGGTGGCCGACAAATTTGGCGTCTGGCTGGAGCCCGAGGTGCGTTTTATTGGCGCGACCGGTGAGTTGAATGCCGTGGCGGTGCTGTCATGAAAGATACCAAGGTTCCGTTAAAACTGATCGCGCTGCTGGCCGACGGCGAATTCCATTCCGGAGAACACCTCGGCGAGTCACTCGGTATGAGCCGTGCTGCGATCAATAAGCATATTCAAACCATTCGCGAATGGGGACTGGATGTCTTTACCGTGCCCGGCAAAGGCTACAGCCTGCCCAGCGCCATCCAGCTGTTGGAAGCTGAACGCATCCTCAGTCTGCTGGAAGACAAGCGTGTAAGCGTGTTGCCGGTGGTCGATTCCACCAACCAATACTTGCTGGACCGCATCGCCGAATTGCACTCTGGCGACGCCTGCGTCGCTGAATACCAACAGGCGGGGCGAGGGCGCCGTGGGCGGCAGTGGATCTCGCCATTCGGTGCCAATCTATATCTGTCGATGTTCTGGCGATTGGAACAGGGCCCGGCGGCGGCCATGGGGCTCAGCCTGGTGATCGGTATGGTGATGGCGGAAGTGCTACAGCGTCTCGGCGCGGCGGATGTGCGAGTGAAGTGGCCTAACGATCTTTATCTGAACGATCGTAAACTGGCGGGGATTCTGGTCGAGCTGACGGGGAAAACCGGCGATGCGGCTCAACTGGTGATTGGTGCCGGCATCAACCTGGCAATGCGTGATACCAATGCCAGTGCCATTACCCAAGGCTGGATTAACCTGCAGGAGGCGGGTATTCAGATCGATCGTAATGAGCTGGCTGCAACCTTGCTCAATGAACTGCGCCAGTCGTTGAAACAGTTTGAGATAGACGGGCTGGCACCCTTTATCGGTCGCTGGCGTACCCTGGATAACTTTATTGACAGGCCGGTCAAGCTGCTGATTGGCGAGCGGCAGATTGTGGGTATCGCCCGCGGTATCGATTCGCAGGGTGCGCTGCTGTTGGAACAAGACGGGGAGATCAAGCCCTTCATTGGTGGCGAGATATCGCTGCGCAGCGCGGAATAGTTAGAAAAAACAAGGGGACGGCAACGTCCCCTGAATCGATAGGTAGGCTTACTTTCTTAAACGCACGCTTTCAACGGCGTGGTTAGCGCTTTTGGTCATGATCAGGCTGGCGCGTTCGCGCGTAGGCAGTATATTCTGCTGCAAATTCAACCCGTTAATTTCATTCCATAATTGTGTGGCGATATTAATCGCTTCCGGTTCCGGCAATTTTGAATAGTTATGGAAATAAGAATCGGGATTGGAAAATGCGCCCTGACGGAATTTCAGGAAGCGATTGATATACCAGCTTTGCAATAGCGTCTCCGGGGCATCGACATATATGGAGAAGTCGACAAAATCGGAAACGAATACGCGATGCGGATCGTGAGGATAATCCATGCCGCTTTGCAATACGTTCAGCCCTTCCAGGATCAGAATATCCGGCTGCTCAATGACCTTATTGCCTTCGGGCACAACGTCATAGATCAAGTGGGAATAGACAGGGGCGGTGACGCGTTTGGCGCCGGACTTCACTTCCGACACGAATTTCACCAGGCTATGCATATCGTAAGACTGCGGGAAGCCCTTTTTCTTCATCAAACCGCGTTCGTTCAGCACCTTGTTAGGGTGCAAGAAACCGTCGGTTGTGATCAACTCAACGCTGCGGTGTTCCGGCCAACGGCTCAGCAGCGCCTGCAACAGACGCGCGGTTGTGCTCTTGCCGACGGCGACGCTGCCGGCGATGCCGATGACATAGGGAATCTTTTGCCCGTCGGTACCGAGGAATTGCTCCAGCACTGCCTGCCGACGCAGGTTGGAACTGATATAGAAGTTCAACAGTCGTGACAGCGGCAGATAAATCTGCGCAACTTCTTCCAACGAGAGATCTTCGTTAATCCCTTTCAGTTTAACGATCTCTTCTTCCGACAACGTCAGCGGCACCGAATCTCGCAACGCAGCCCATTGGGTACGATCGAACTGTAGGTAGGGCGTTGCTAAAGATTGATCTCTTTTTATCATAAGCCAAATTCTGCCTGTTAACGCAGGTTGGGAAAGGCGCCGGACGCCAGCTCCAGAGAATAAACAAGCTGCATATTATAGACAGCTTCGTTTTTGGCGTAGACTTTTTTCGCAAAAGTTGTCGATTGGCAGCAGTTTATGTCAATTGTGCGAAGCGGCGCGCAGTTGATAAAGCGGGGTTGCAAGGGGGTATCATCAGGGGCGGATACCGCCATGACGATCGGAGGGTATGCCCATCGGGGGCGCCGCATAAACCGGTCGCTTGCCCAAACAGCGATAATTCAGGCTGCGATAAAACGCTTTTGCCGTCGAACCGGACTGGGTATCCCGTTACAGGCGCCCACGTGGCTGCTGCAGGGCGCTTGCTCCAGCGTCTTGCGCCTATGCGATAACTGCGCCAGAGCGACGAATGGTATGGCCAAGACGAAAGGGCAAAGAATCCGTGTAGTCCATGTCGGGACCGGGGCAGGTGGGGCATCGATCCCGCTCACAGTTTACCGCCGCGGGTTAACTGTTTTGAGAAGCCCGACACGGAGAAAGGAACGCTCAAGGCTTGCAAAAAGTGGATAAAATTGTAGAGAATGATTGCCGCTAGTGATGAATGTTTGCACGCCGCAGGCCATGAATTGCATGGCAGCATGCAAAATTGACTGATTTATGAGCGAAAGTGCGCGTAAAGCAATTTTTTTGTTGCATAGGTCGCCCGCTCTACCTAGAATGCGCTGCACTTGATGCCGGCTTAGCTCAGTAGGTAGAGCAACTGACTTGTAATCAGTAGGTCACCAGTTCGATTCCGGTAGCCGGCACCATTCAAGTCACAAGTAGTTAAAATCTGGTGGGGTTCCCGAGCGGCCAAAGGGAGCAGACTGTAAATCTGCCGTCACAGACTTCGAAGGTTCGAATCCTTCCCCCACCACCAAATCTTGCCTTCGGCGATTAACTGAGATGCGATAAATACCGCAACGGTTGATGGCGGGAGGAGAGGGCGAAAGCCTTCGACAAGGTTCGAGCTGTGCAGCGCAAGGCGCAGCCGGCCCGAAGGATGCGAGCCGAGTGATGAACAATCCTGCTCCATCCCAAAATTCTACAGAAAAATCAGGTAGCCGAGTTCCAGGATGCGGGCATCGTATAATGGCTATTACCTCAGCCTTCCAAGCTGATGATGTGGGTTCGATTCCCACTGCCCGCTCCAAGATGTGCTGATATAGCTCAGTTGGTAGAGCGCACCCTTGGTAAGGGTGAGGTCGGCAGTTCGAATCTGCCTATCAGCACCACTTCTTAATTTCTCGCCCCCTGATTTTCTTTCTGTTCTGGATTCAACGAGCAAATGCTTGGTTGATGTGGTGATACCACCGATTTATCCGTGTCTTAGAGGGACAATCGATGTCTAAAGAAAAGTTTGAACGTACAAAACCGCACGTTAACGTCGGTACTATCGGCCACGTTGACCACGGTAAAACTACCCTGACTGCAGCGATCACTACCGTACTGGCTAAAACCTACGGCGGTTCTGCACGTGCTTTCGACCAGATCGATAACGCGCCAGAAGAAAAAG
>NZ_JAMYWQ010000071.1 GCF_024160145.1 Serratia nevei | reverse complement strand
AAGGGCAAACATCAACAACGAAATCCATATCGTGTTCAGACATAAAAAAATCCGGAATCAGAGGGCTGAATCCGGATTGTCTCTTACTGAGTGGATCGTTCAAGTGTTCTTAAACGATCGGCATTACCCGCAAGCGGAGGCTTTTTCGTCGTGCGGTGAGCGGCGTATTAATACAGCTTTTTCGCCGTCTCCAGCCAGTCGCCCTTGAACGGACGCTTCATGTTTTCGATCGCGTCGATGATGTCGTGATGCACCATTTTTTCGTTCTGAATACCGACGCAACGGCCGCCGTAGCCCTGCAGCAGCAGTTCGATGGCGTAGGCGCCCATGCGCGAGGCCAGGATGCGGTCGTAGGCGACCGGCGAACCGCCGCGCTGAATGTGGCCCAGTACGGTGGCACGGGTTTCACGCTTGGTTTCCTGCTCGATGTGGCGCGCCAGCTCATCGATGTCGCAGATGTGCTCGGTGATCGCCACGATGGCATGTTTTTTACCCTTGGCGATACCGGCCTTGATTTCGCATACCAGATCTTCACGATTGAACTCGATCTCCGGCAGCACGATAAATTCGCAACCGCCGGCAATCGCCGCCGCCAGCGTCAGATCGCCGCAGTAACGGCCCATCACTTCCACGATGGAGATACGCTGGTGCGAAGAGGAGGTATCGCGCAGGCGGTCGATCGCTTCCACCACGGTTTCCAGCGCGGTGAAGTAACCGATGGTGTAGTCGGTGCCGGCAACGTCGTTATCGATGGTACCCGGCAGACCGATGCACGGAAAGCCTTCTTCCGTCAGGCGTTTGGCGCCCATGTAGGAACCGTCGCCGCCGATCACCACCAGCGCGTCGATGCCCCGATTCTTCAGGTTTTCAATCGCCTTGGCACGCACGTTTTCATCCCTGAATTCCGGGAAGCGGGCAGAGCCGAGGAAGGTGCCGCCGCGGTTGATCATGTCGGATACGCTATAGCGGTCCAACTGCTCCATGCGATCTTCGTACAAGCCAAGGTAGCCATCGTAAATACCAAAAACTTCCAGACCTTCTGAAAGCGCAGAACGCACAACGCCACGGATTGCAGCGTTCATACCCGGCGAATCACCGCCGCTCGTCAGTACACCGATTTTCTTGATCATGACTACCTCTGAACTGTGTAGATGCAATTTCTTAAGAATTCTGTCTCCGCCGATCGTCTTGAAACCTCTCCGGCTGCAGAAAACCAGCTTTACGGCTTATTGCTGGATATTATATCAAAAACACCCAGCTGAATTGATTCAAGTCACGCAATATAACGGTAAAAACACCGCATGGCACGCTGAGCTAACTCAGATATTCATGATAATACTTCGATCTGTGCCTCTATCTGATTATAGCTCCCAATGCCCCTGCCTACCCGGCGGCACCACGGAGCACGGATCCAGGTGAATGATGACGTCCGCCCCCGCAAAACGGTGCCGCAACGCCTGCTCCACCTGATCGGCCAACCGATGCGCCTCGCGCAGCGGCAGCGAATCTTCCATCTCCAGATGCAGCTGGATGAAACGCGTCGGCCCCGACTGCCGCGTGCGCAGATCGTGCGCGCCTTTCACCCCGGGCCAGGAGGAAACCACCTCGATAATCGCCTGGCGTTCGTCATCCGGCAACGCCCGATCCAACAGCGACTGCACCGCTTCGTAGCCCATGCGCAGCGCGCTATACAGGATGTAAACGCCGATGCCCAGCGCGAACAACGCGTCCGCCCGCTGGAAACCGTACCAGCTTAGCCCAAGAGCGATAAGAATAGCACCATTCATCATGACATCTGACTGATAATGCAGCATATCTGCACGCACCGCCTGGCTACGCGTTTTTCTGACCACCCAACGTTGATAGGTAACCAGAATCAGGGTGCTGAGCAACGCGATCACCGTCACGACGACCCCGACGCAGGGATCGCGCAGCGTTTGCGGCGCATACAGATGCTGGAAGCCGGTGAGGAACAGAAACAGGGCGGAACCGGAAATAAACATGCTTTGCGCCAGCGCCGCCAGCGACTCCGCTTTGCCGTGGCCGAAGGTGTGCTCGGCATCGGCCGGCTGCAGCGAATAGCGCACCACCAGAAGGTTGGTCAGTGATGCGGCGATATCGACCAGCGAATCCACCAGCGCCGCCAGCAGGCTGACCGAGCCGGTGTGATACCAGGCGACGATTTTGATTAACAGCAGCGACGACGCCAGCGCGGTAGCGGCCAACGCAGCGGACTTTACCAGGCGTGCATAACGCTGTTCCATTAAGGGATCCCGGTCAAAAGGTGTGGCGCTCAATATAGCGAAATGTCGGATAAAAAAAACCCCGCCATCATGGCGGGAAAGACAGGGATGGTGAAGATATCCCGAACGTAACAAACTGGAATAAAAGGATTTATTCTAAACTTCGTCTACGTTTTGACTACACTTCGACAAAAAAGCGGCCTGATGTGATATCAAGGCCGCTATCTCTAAGTGACTAAAGAATCAGGCTTAACTGATCCTCACCATGGTGGCTTCTTGGAAAAACATCTTGTGGAACTGTCGCGCCGGGGACTGGTTGAGTCTGGTTTAATGATTCGTCAATTTGCGTCATGCTGGTAAAACAATATCCGCACAACATGTTTTGACACTGATGATAACTGCGCCGTACTAAATCACTCAACTCTACACGGGTACGTGTTTTCGCGGTTGCACAGCAGCGAGGACAGCGCATTGCCATACGCGGACCTCCTCATGACTGGTTAATATCACGTCAAGTATAACTCTTAAATCGTTGATTCGTCACCCGCTTCAGTGTTCGGGTCGTCAACTTTCACCTCGGACCCCAGCTAGGTAGTAAAGCCACAGTTACCGATATCATCCACACGACTGATATTGCTACATAGTGCTGTAATGAAGATGTTGCCATCAATAGCCTGATCAGCAAAAATGGAAGACACTTAATGCTACTTGAACAGAGTAACCAAAAAAACATAAATGATATACAATAACAAACCATTACAAGCAAACCTACTTCATGCCAAAAGAAATACCCAACTTGATGGCATTCGTGGGATAGCCGCGCTATCAGTAGCCCTGTTCCATTTTTTCAGAGCTTTTGATAATTCATTTATATCAGGAGAAAAATATATAAATCATTCTTTTATTAGTACATTTTGGAATGGTCACTTCGCTGTTGCTTTATTTTTTGTTTTAAGTGGATATATATTTTTCCAAAAATTCTATAAATCGAACTTACGCAATGCTTTAAAAGCATGCATAAAACGTTTTCTAAGATTAAGCATGCCGATTTTTATTGTCTGCCTTATAGCATTTTTATTTCATTTTTTTAATTTATTCACCAACACAGCAGCAGCGTCTTTTAGTAGATCAGACTGGCTTGGTAAATGGTACCAATTTAGTCCGAGCTTAACACTGGCTATAAAAGAATCTTTTTGGACTGATTTTATCTCTTTCAATCCATCTCTTACATACAATTCTAATCTTTGGACGATATCATATGAATTATTTGCTGTAATAATAGTCATCTTTTTGGCAGTGTTCTGTAAAACGATAAATAAAAAAGCTCAATTTCTATTATTAATAACAGCGGCAATTGCTTGTTTTAATACGCATTTTTTTGAGTTCATCCTTGGGGCGTTATTAGCGTTATTACTTAGAACAAAACAAATCAACACCTCATTACCTATCGCAGTTATTACCTTGATTTTTTCCCTAGCTATGGCATCTCTATACTTACCAAGCCAGTTCGCAACACTTTCATTCAATCTTTTTTATCCCATTTCGGCGATGCTATTAATATTCACAGCTAACACAAATATGAACATTGCCAGTGTATTTTCAAATAAATTTTTTTTAAAGCTTGGTGAATTATCATTTGGTTTATACCTAACACACTTTATTGTTGTGAACAGCCTCGCATCCACAACCTTTATATACACAAAATCCATCCCCCTTACATTAATTTCATACATCACATGCACCATTATATTTTCAGTTATTTTTACTCACCTAGTTGATAGTCCTTGGACTAGGTTTCTTGAGTCATTTTTTAGAGGAAAAAACAAAAGACCTGAAGTTATTCATAATTAACTATCGAAAAAAAGAAAGATACTAACTTTAATTAGTTAGTATCTTTCTTTATGCATAAGCTTAATCACATTCATTGCAAAGAATGCCTTCATCTTACATTTCGCAATTAAATCAGCTTTCGGCATCTTCCCCCACGGTTTAACGCCACTAATATTCATGTCGAATCTTCACTCTCCGCTGTCCAGTCGTCGATTTTTACTTCCAGTTCCAGCGACGTGGTAAACCCTCCCCCCGCCAATATCGTGAACGCACCGCGTTATCTTCCAGTTCCCACTGTCGATCGTGGACTTAAAGCCGTAGACGCTGGCGGGCTGTTCCGGGTACAAATCCGCGCGGCCACTCGCCAGGGTGATGCTGAACGTCGCCGCCCCACGCTGTAACTCCCGCCACTTTGCCGCCTTTTCCGTCTTGAAGGTTTTACGGATAACAAAAACGTTACCTTCGGCCCCGGCCAGATAATCCCCTTCTTCTTTGCTTGATGCGGGTTCTTTCTTTTTGGCCTGGCTGGTTCGTCGCCTGCGGGTGGTTTTCTTCACGGTAGTGGATGGTTTTTTGCCAAAGTTGAGATCAAGCCAGTATGCAGTTAAAGGCGCTCGGCGATATAACCGTCAACAAGCTGAATAAGCGTGTTCTGACATTGCATCGCAGCCAGCGGCTAACAGATGGCATAAGTGCGGCAACCATCAACCGAGATATGTACCGACTTTCCGGCATGTTCAGGGCCCTGATAGAACTGAACGAGTTTTCAGGTCTTAATCCAGTGCGCGGTTTAGCCCCGTTGGCCGAAAAGAACCCGGAAATGACATTTCTTGATATGGACGAAATAAATGATTTGCTGAGCAGCACGGAAGGCGATGACAGGCTGTTTTTGCGCTGGTAAGTCTGAGTACTGGCGGCCGGTGGAGTGAAGTCTACTCCCTGAAGCGGACACTCATGACACGCGGCCGCGTGACTTTTCTTAAGACGAAGAACGGCAAAAAACGCGTGGTGCCAATTTCTGATGAACTTGAAAGAGAGGTGAAAGAAAATGCCAGGGGAATGATGACGGAACGCTTTTCAACGTTGATTATGAAAAGTTCTGCGGGATATTGCGACGAGTTAAACCCGACCTTCCACGCGGACAGGCTACGCACGTTTTGCACCACACATTCGCGAGCCATTTCATGATGAACGGGGGGAACATTATCGCATTGCAACAAATACTCGGGCACGCCAGCATTCAGCAAACAATGGCCTATGCTCACTTGGCCCCGGACTACTTGCAAAATGCTATAGCGTTGAACCTGCATATTCCGACCCAAACCGATCATCAATTCCGATATAAGCCGATCGCACTTTACGATTTAATTCGATCATGGTTTCCGATTTAAACCGGCCAACTTTTACCACTCTTCGGAATCGGTGATCCTGG
>NZ_JAMYWQ010000070.1 GCF_024160145.1 Serratia nevei | reverse complement strand
GACAGTAAACGCACGGGTCGAGTGGGATGGGAGAGATTATGGGAAGGATGGTTCAAACTGCAAACCATCCTTGAGGGTTATCTGCTGGCCAAGTCTCTCGAGCAAGAGATCTGATCAAGAGACAGGCTACCACCCCCCATTCTTTAGCCATAATCCGCACCCTATAAGGCAAATATATCGCCAAACCTGATTGAATATCGTTAACACTCCACGATATTCACCTGCGAAAAAATCACCGTACGCCATTGATAATGGCAAAAAAAACATCAGAATGACTAATTAAAACAACTGGACAAAAGTCACGTGGGCGATTATTACTGGTCAACGCGTAATCGATTGTAGGGATGACAGCGACCATGACGTTGCGGACTGAGTTGGGACGGGTTCTGATCACCGGCGCCGGCGGCCGGGTAGCCACGGCATTTCGTCTGGCGATCGGCAACCGCTACGCGTTGCGCCTGGCAGAACGCGACATCAACCTGCTGAACGATCTGCAACCCGGCGATGAGGTCATCAGCTTCAACATCGCCGATCTCGACGCCTGCCGCGCGGCCTGCGCCAATATCGACACCGTATTGCATCTGGCCGCCGATCCCTCCCCCGACGCCGACTTTTGCGGCTCGTTGATGGACAACAACATTCTCGGCACCTTCAATATCTTCCGCGCAGCGAAAGACGCCGGCTGCCGCCGGGTGGTGTTCGCCAGCAGCGCGCAGGCGGTGGAAGGCTATCCGCT
The DNA here is from genome assembly GCF_024160145.1 of Serratia nevei. Classification (GTDB taxonomy): domain Bacteria; phylum Pseudomonadota; class Gammaproteobacteria; order Enterobacterales; family Enterobacteriaceae; genus Serratia; species Serratia nevei_A. The sequence goes on along the minus strand of NZ_JAMYWQ010000070.1, from coordinate 7,354 downwards.
CGATTACCAGATCCGCCCGGATGACGCACCGAAACCGAAAAACCTGTACGGTGCCAGCAAGGCGTTCGGCGAAGTCATCGCCGCCTACTTCGCCCATCAGGAAGGGCTTTCCGCCCTGTCGGTGCGCATCGCCAACTTCACCAGCCTAAGCCCGGGGGATCGGCTCAGCGCCCGCGACATGAGCGCGTTTCTCAGCCATCGCGACGCCGCCGATCTGCTGGAGCGCTGCATTCGCATCGAAGGGGTGCAATATGCGGTGGTGCATGGGGTTTCCAATAACCGCTACAAACGGTTATCGCTGGAAGAGACCAGCCGCCTGCTCGGTTACTACCCGCAGGACGATGCGTTCAGCCTGCTCGGCTTCGACTAGCCAGGAGCGGAGAGAAAAACAACGCCGGGCAAGCCCGGCGTCTTGAGGCAATTACGGTTTTTCAGCGATCTTGCGCAGATATTCGTTATTTTTAAACGCAATGATGATCATTTCGAACGCCACGCGCACGAACACGCCGCCGACGATGATGCCGAACAGGCCACGGAAGAACTCGCCGTAGAACATCATGCCGATGCCGCTGATCAACACGCCCAACAGCGCCAGCCAGTAAACGGCAGTGATGATTTTTGGCGTCAGCATCGCGTCGAAGAAGAAGATATTTCTCATGTGGATCTTTCCTTAGGCAGGTCTTTCATTATCCCAGAGGTGCCGTGCAAACGGCCACCATGCATATACATGGGTAATGATAGCGGCTAAGAGTTGATGCCGAACAGATAAATGGGGGGCGGGAGTGGATAAGCATTTATGTTTTATGCGGCTAACGGCGTGCGGCGGATAAAAAACCGCCGCACGCCGTCGCTTAGCCGTTGGCGTAAACGACTTTTGCCGCGGTGCGGCCGGTGAGTAACACCAACAGCAGCGCCAACCCGGCGATAATCGCCCCCATTACCGGCACGAAGCTGTAGCCCAAACCGGCGGAGACCACCGCGCCACCGGCGGCGGCGCCCAGCGCGTTGCCCAGGTTGAAAGCGCCGATGTTGACCGAAGACGACAGCCCCGGTGCTTCGCTGGCCACGCGCATCACGCGCATCTGCAGCGGCGGCACCACGGCAAAGGTCGCCGCGCCCCAAATCACCATGCTCACCGCGGCGCCGATCTCGTTGCGCGCCAGCAACGGGATCAGCAGCATGATGGCCACCAACAGCAGCAGGAAGCCCTTCAGCGTCGCGCTCTCGGAACGGTCGGCGAACTTGCCGCCGAGGTAATTGCCGATCGAGAAACCGACGCCGATCAGCACCAGCATCACCGTCACGAACAGCGGCGTCGCCTCGGTGATGTGCTGCAATACCGGCGAAATGTAGGTATAGAGCGTGAACATCGCGCCCGCCCCCAGCACGGTGGTCAGCAGCGCGGTCAGCACCTGCGGGCGCACCAGCACCGACAGCTCGCGTTTCACGTCAGGGCGCGCGCCGGCGCTGCCTTTCGGCAACGAGAACCACAGCCCCAGCATGGCGATCACGCCCAGCCCGGCCGTCGCCAGGAACGACATGCGCCAGCCGATGGTTTCACCCAGCCAGGTCGCGGCGGGCACCCCGCCGATATTGGCGATGGTCAGCCCCATAAACATGGTCGCCACGGCGCTGGCCTGTTTCTCTTTCGGCACCACGCTGGCGGCCACCACCGATCCGAGGCCAAAGAAGGCGCCGTGGTTCAGGCTGGTGATGATGCGCGACAGCATCAGGGTGGTGTAATCCGGCGCGATGGCCGACAGCACGTTGCCCAGGGTAAAGATCGCCATCAGGAAAATCAGCGCGCTTCTGCGCGCCCGGTGCGACAGCAGCAGCGTCATCAGCGGCGCGCCGACCATCACGCCGACGGCGTAGGCGCTGATCAACATGCCGGCCATCGGAATGGAGACGTCCACCCCTTTGGCGATGGTCGGCAGCAAACCCATGGGAGAGAATTCGGTGGTGCCGATGCCGAACGCCCCCACCGCCAGCGCTAACAAGGGATAATTCACTTTCATGCAACAACTCCGGTTTACCGCTGCCGAAGCGCGGGAACAGTTAAGATGCCGAAAGTATGACATTGATCACAACAAAGATAAGCAGGCGGGAGGCTAAAAGACTTTTGCAAATTTGTTAAAAGTGCAGCGGGAGGGGTTAATATCGGCGTCCATCACCGTAGGAATCAAGCCCACCTCATGCCCTCCCATTGCGCACTTTGCCCGCGCGCATTTCGATGTTCCGTTGCAGTTCGCGCAGCCCGCCGGCCAGGAAGCAGGCTTCCGCCAGCACGAACAGCGGGCCGATGATAAGGCCCGTCACATCGTCCATAAACGCCGGTTTTCGCCCCTCCCAGAAGTGCCCGACAAACTGAAACAGCCAGCCGATGACGAAGCCGCCGATGCCGATACTCAGCCACGCCGCCGTCGACAGCGACGCCACCCAGGCGCCGAACCCGAGGCACAGCAGCAGCAACGCCAGCATCATGATGCCAAGGCGCAGGTTCAGCCGCAGGTAATAGAGCGCCGCGACAATAACCACCGCGCAGGCCGGCGAAAACGGCAACCCTCCCGCGCCCCACGCCGGCCGGGAGAGCAGCGCCAGCAGGCTGACGACGATCAGCGGGATGCCGATAAAATGCGTGGCGATATTGCGCGCATCGCGGTGATAGGCGGCATAAGCGGCAAGTTGATCTTCCAGACTTCGCATATTGACCTCCGAATGGCCCGCGCACGGCCGAGCTGGCTCATTGCATTAAAGATAGCCGTATCGTTCAGCATAGGAAAATGGTCAGGGAGATCACAGGAGTCGCATTTGATGGCAACTTCAGTTGAATTTACTCAGTTTTATCAATTTCGATTTTGAACCATGCCCCCTATTATGCCCCCAAATGATTTTGCCTGGGGGACAAGGTGCGGCAGAACTTGAGCATAATATGGCATTAAAGATAGTTCGTTCATGCTGTGTACCATTCCATAATGGAGCACGCAAGGTCTACCCGTAGCTTTCCCCTCCGCACTCAACATCATCTAAAGGCAGTGCCAATCATCACACTTTATATGGCATAAATATTCAATTTTATTATATATAAAAATTATTTAGCTAATAATTTTTCAATGAAAATAATATTATCACTCAAAAAAAACACTATAAAAAACTTCATTATTTTATAACATCATGAAATTAATGAACATGAAGCGAAAAGCATTCTTGATGTCAAAATATTTACATAAATATCTGTTGACACACCCATGTTGTGGAAATTAATTTTATGCACATATTATGAAAACTTATGCGAGACTGGGTTATGTCTAGGGATGATATTTCAGTTACAAATAGTCCAGAAATTTTTGAAAAATTCATGGCTTTTGTTGAATCCGACTCATTTAGTTGCATAGCTGCGAAAACCGCGTCTTACCTGAAAACATTGCTTCATCGTGATTGTTGCTTCGACAACAAAGTGACCCTTGAAGATGCATATGGCTTTCTACAACAATTCGCCGGTATTCGTGAAACTCTGAGTAAAACTAACGCCACTTTTGTTCTAACCTTCAGCGATCAGGGCATACAGTCCGAAGCTGAATTTGAAGACTTTGTCTGGACAACCCTCACTCGCTTACATGAACTTGATATTCAGGCTGGATATGAATGGAGTAAGGAGTCCTCCGCTGATCCATACTCTCCAGATTTTGGCTTTTCTCTGATAGGGGAACCTTTCTTTATCGTGGGGTTACATCCTTCTTCCTCCAGGATCAGCCGGCAAGCCCCCTTTCCAGCCCTCGTGTTCAACGCCCATCGCCAATTCAGATACCTTAAGGCTGACGGCGCATTCCAGAAAATGCAGAAGGAAATACGACGGCGAGAGATGAAAATTCAAGGGATACTAAATCCAAATTTAAGTGACTTTGGTGAACAAAGCGAAGCTAGGCAGTATGCGGGGAATGCGAATCAGCAAGTTTGGACCTGTCCTTTTAGCAAGAAAATTAACCTATAAAAAGAGACTTAAATGGAAACGATAATTGTCACTGGAGCATCCTCAGGCTTCGGAGAAGCCATTGCTCGTCGCTTTCTTGCCGAAGGATATAATGTCATTGCAATAGCGAGGCGTAAGGAAAAGCTGATGGAGTTATCAATGGATTTTCCTAGAAAAGTTCACGCACTAGCAATGGATATCACCGATAAATATTCAGTTGATGAATGTCTTGATAACATACCAAAAGATTTCGGAAACATTATAGCACTAATAAACAATGCAGGATTATCATTGGGATTTGGCCCAGCCCAGGATAATGATATCAGTGACTGGGAGACTATGGTTAACACAAATATATTGGCCCTTTTACATATCACCAGACGTATGCTGGAGATTTTCAAGATAAAAAACCAAGGTCATATTATCAATATCGGTTCAGTAGCCGCTTATTATCCTTACATCGGGAGCAATGTATACGGTGCAACTAAGTCGTTTGTTCATAATTTCACACTCAACCTAAAAACCGATCTAGAAGGTACTAACATCAGGGCATCCTGCATTGCCCCGGGCTTATCTAAAACTGAATTTGCCATAGTTCGATTCAAAGGAAATGTGGAAAAAGCGGATTCACTGTATGAAAAAAAAACCTATCTCACCGCAGATAATATTGCTGAAACAGTTTTCTGGACATTCTCATTACCAGCCAATGTAAACATCAACGTTCTGGAAGTCATGCCGACAGGTCAGTCTTTCGCTTTGGGTTTCACTAAAAAACAGGATGAAAAATGAATATCATTAACAGTTACAGCGATTGGGGTAGGTTAGAAGAAATCATTCTAGGCAGTCCTAAAAATCTCACCCTCCCAGATTTAGATATTTCCTCCAGAAATTTCTTTGATCTTCAGGAGGATTTTGTTCAGCAAAAAAACCCAACACCAATTATCGAACGTGTAAAAAGTGAAATGGAAGAAGATTTTCAGGAGTTGACGTCCATTTTGGAAGGTTATGGGGTAAAAGTAAGACGACCTGAAGCTATCAACCTGGATGTTGTCTGCCAGACTCCGCATTGGGCATCTCAACAATCCCATGCTCTAATGCCTCGAGATTGCATGCTGGTACTTGGCGATACATTGATCGAAGTGCCTATGCCGTCACGGAATCGATACTTCGAGAGCCAGTCTTTCCGCAATATCACTCGGGAGTATTTTTCAAAAGGTGAAAAATGGCTCTCAGCCCCAAAACCAATTTTAACTGATGATACTTATCTTTGGGACGGTGCAACGCCTTACCTGGCGGAGAATGATCCCCTGTTCGATGCAGCCAACATAATGCGTTGCGGAAAAGATATTTTCTATAACATCAGCAATAGTGGAAATCGTGCCGGATTTGAGTGGCTGGAAAGAACCTTTGGCGAGAAATTTAACTTCCATCAAATGTCAATTTGCAGTGATCATGTTGGAACAACTATGCAATTACTACGCCCTGGATTAGCATTAATTAATGCAGGGAGAATGACCCCAGCAGATATCCCGGCCAAATTTAAAAACTGGGAACTCGTTTTCTTTAATGATCCCGAAGATATCGGTTATTCTTTTGACTGGGCTAGAGCGTCCGTTTGGATCGCAATGAACGTTCTTTCTATAGATGAAAAGACGATTATTGTAGAGAGGAATCAGCATAAGTTAGCTGAGATTCTTGAGCGCTGTGGGTTAGAGGTAATACCCGCATCATTCCGTCATGGCAGGACTGTGGGAGGTGGTTTCCATTGTTGCTCACTGGATATTCGTCGGCAGGGAAGTGCTGAAAGTTATTTCTAAATAATGATTTCATGCTCCCGGAGGAGTAGAATTTAATGAGTAATAGAACACTGCTCATCAAGGGAGCGATTCGACATAATGACGATGTTGCAGAAGTATTGACACTGAAAGTTTCAAGATATGATCCTTATGGATATAATGAGGAATGCTCCATATTTGAAATTAACTTCCATGATGATAAAGAAATCAAAATCCTGTCTTTAGAGTTTGTCAATCTTTATGAGACATGTTATCTCAGAGATATAAATTATATCAAAAAAAATTGGAGTGATAATGGGCTTCTGATGGCCATATCAGTGTCATTCTATTTGACCAAGTTTGATAGATTCATTATTATTGGCAACTACCTTTTCGAAAATATTACGCGTATCTTCAGTAAGAATAGTATTTACCCCGAGATTGTGCTGAAAGAGTCCGAACACAATAAAAATAGATCATACCATATCAACTACTTACCACGAAAGATTATAGTCAAGCATAATGAAGACGTTTTCGGAATTATCCCTGAGGATACTATCCTAGATTCAGCTCTGGAGAATAATATTGAACTGAAGCATATGTGCAAAGCTGGTATTTGCATGAAATGCAGAAAAAAAATTCAGTCAGGAGCCTGCATGACTATTTCTTCAAATGGAGAAAATAATATGGTTAAGTCTCAACACGTACTGACCTGCAACTATAAAGCATTAACATCACTTGTGATAGGATAATTATGGAACATACTAGTATTCTCGCATTCGCATTAGCCGCACTTTTACTTAATTTAAGTCCAGGTCCCTCGTTGCTGTTTGTCAGTGCCAGAGGTATCAGCGAAGGAAAGGCTGCAGGGGCTGTATCTGCTCTGGGGCTTGCTTCTGGAAGTTCAATCCATGCGATTCTAGCAGGACTAGGGGTGACCGCTATCGTTGCTCAGAACGCACATGTGGCAAATGCTGTCGCACTAATTGGTGGCGTCTATATTTTATATCTTGGCTGGGATGCATTAAAGGAGGCAAGGAATACTGGAGGACCTCAATCTCTTAGTGTGGATAGGAAAAGGAATAAATTGTCAAAATTGTACTTTCAGGCTGTTTCAGTCGAGTTCTTGAATCCAAAAACTATTCTTTTCTATCTTTCTATCCTACCAGGATTAATCCTATCGGGTGGATATACTCCTCTAGAAGCTTTACTGATCTCCCTAATTGTTCCAGCAACAGCTTTGCCTATCGATTTGACAGCTGGATTGACGGGAGGAATGCTAGCAAAAATGTCACAAAAAAACCAACGTGTGACTGTAATTCTAAATTATATATCTGGAGCAGCACTGCTGCTTATCGGTATTCTGTTGCTGTATAAGAACTTTATGGGGTGATGATATGTATTTCTCTATAAGTGACGAGGCCTCAATGGCTGGAGTTACGCATGCGTTATTTCTTGTTATACGAGGAGTCACCTGCTCTCTGTCAATACCGATCGAATTGTGACCCACCCTGCCAAAGTAAAACGGACCCACCCCTGATCGTGGTTACTCAGAAACTTCGGCTTGCGCCTGTTTCTTAAGTTGGCCACTTTTTAATTTGTCCTTCAG
>NZ_JAMYWQ010000007.1 GCF_024160145.1 Serratia nevei | reverse complement strand
ATTTGCCTGGCGGCAATAGCGCGGTGGTCCCACCTGACCCCATGCCGAACTCAGAAGTGAAACGCCGTAGCGCCGATGGTAGTGTGGGGTCTCCCCATGCGAGAGTAGGACACTGCCAGGCATCAAACAAAGCCGAAAGCCCTGAACTGACGTTCAGGGCTTTTTGCTATGCGTAAAATGGAAAATCCCCGCTGTAATCCGTTTCAGCTTTCATCGTACTGTTCAATATTCATCACAAAACCAACGCATTGTTTCTCTGAATCCCAGATATTCTTCGTCCGCTATTCTGTTGGTTGTTAACTTATAAATAACAATAAAGTAACACCAGGCGGCAGGAAGCCGAATTTCATCATTACTATGGCTCGGAGAAAATATCATGACAGAAACAACCTCGGCTCTCGAGGGGGAGCACGGCGTCGAACAGGGGGCGCTGGATAACAAAAAACGCATTTTCGCTATCGTCGGGGCTTCGTCAGGTAATCTGGTGGAGTGGTTTGATTTTTACGTTTACTCCTTCTGCTCAATCTACTTTGCCGCCTCATTTTTTCCGGCGGGCAACAGCACCACACAACTGTTGCAAACCGCCGGGGTATTCGCCGCCGGCTTCTTTATGCGGCCTATCGGCGGCTGGCTGTTCGGCTACATAGCCGACAAGCACGGACGAAAAAATTCAATGCTGCTTTCGGTCTGCATGATGTGTGCCGGATCGCTGGTGATCGCCTGTCTGCCGACGTATGAGTCGATCGGCAGTTGGGCACCGGCGCTGCTGCTGATCGCGCGCCTGTTCCAGGGGTTGTCGGTGGGCGGCGAGTACGGCACCAGCGCCACCTACATGAGCGAGGTGGCGATCAAGGGGCGGCGCGGCTTCTACGCCTCGTTCCAGTACGTCACGCTGATCGGCGGGCAACTGCTGGCGCTGCTGGTGTTGGTGATCCTGCAGCAGATATTGTCCGGCGAAGAGCTGAAGGCCTGGGGATGGCGTATACCGTTTGCCCTGGGGGCGGTGTTGGCAGTGGTGGCGCTGTACCTGCGCCGTTCGCTGAATGAAACCTCCGATGCGAAGACGCGTAACCACCAGGATGCCGGTTCGCTGACGGGGCTGTGGAAAAACCGCAAAGCGTTTCTGATGGTGCTGGGCTTTACCGCCGCCGGTTCGCTGACCTTCTACACCTTCACCACCTATATGCAGAAATATCTGGTGAACACCGCCGGTATGGACGCCAGGCTGGCCAGCGCCATCATGACCGTCGCGCTGTTCGTCTTTATGCTGCTGCAGCCGGCGGTCGGCGCGTTCTCTGACAAAATCGGCCGTCGCAGTTCGATGCTGATCTTCTCGGCATTGGCCACCGTGCTGACGGTGCCGATCCTGTTTGCGCTGAAAGAGGTGACCAATCCCTTTATGGCGTTCGGCCTGATCGTGTTGGCGCTGTTTATCGTCAGTTTCTACACCGCGATCAGCGGGCTGCTCAAAGCCGAGATGTTCCCGCCGGAGGTGCGTGCGTTAGGCGTGGGCTTGTCTTATGCGGTAGCCAACGCCCTGTTCGGCGGCTCGGCGGAATATGTCGCGCTGTCGCTGAAATCGTTCGGCGTGGAGAATGCCTTCTTCTGGTACGTTTCCGGCATGTGCCTGCTGGCGCTGCTGGTCTCGCTCCGGCTGCATCGCAAAGGCAAAGAGATACAGCTGTAAAATAAAAACCCCGGCTTTGGCCGGGGTCAGAGTACCACTTAGAGGATACGGCTAATCAGCCGATCGACGCGAATACGCCGCAGACGGCGAATCAGCTTGCGCACCTTGATCGGATACTGCTGAATGCTTTGCAGCTCCTGATAATGGCCGACCACGGTGGTGTGAGTGCGGATGCACTCCAGCTCTTTTTGCCGCTGCTCGCGCATTTCCTGCTTGGGATCGTGGATCAGAATGGCGTTTTCCAGATCCAGCCGCCAGGCGCGCGGGTTGAGGTTATTGCCGGTAATCAGCTGCCATTCTTCGTCTACCCACATGCCTTTCAGGTGATAGCTGTTATCGCCATCCTTCCACAGACGCACGATCAGCTGGCCGGTGTCGACGTAACGCTGCAAGCGGCTCAGGAAGCGGCGCAGGTTGATCTCGTACAGATAGGGCAGCGCGCCAATGATTTTGAATGGCTGATCTTCCGGAATATAGAAGTCGTTGGCGGTTTTGTCGCCGACGATGATCTCCACCTGTTTACCCTGGCGCAGCAGATAAATGATGTTGCGTACCAGCAGCGCCGGCAGGTTGAAATAGGGGGTGCACAGCGTCAGTTTCTGATCGGTACAGGACATCAGGTGATGAATGGTCTTATTCAGCACGCTTTGTTTGCCAAGCCCAACCAGCGGCGTTACCGCCAGCTCATCGTTTCCGGCCTTGCCGCGGAAGTGGTAACCGGCGCGGCGCAGGGCGAAACGGAACTGGCGGATCTCGTTTTTGATCTCCGGGCTTTTCGGCCGATCGCTGCGATCGAGGCGCTGTACGGCGCCGGCGGTGAGCAGATGCTGCTTGATGTAATCGATCAGGGTATCGGCCAACGCCTCATTGGTGATCAGCTGGTAGCGATCGTAACGGTATTTCTCATGCTGATGCAGATAGACATCGTTGATGCTGGCGCCGCTGTAGATCACGGTATCGTCGACCACAAAGCCCTTCAGGTGCAGCACGCCCAGCGCTTCGCGGGTATTGACCGGCACGCCGTAGATCGGCACCGACTGCTCTGGATGCTGGCTGGCCATGGCGCAATACCAGTCGGCGTTGGTATTGGCCGCGGCGGCGCCGATGCGCCCGCGCTGTGCGCGGTGCCAGTCGACCAGCACGCAGATTTCCAGCTCGGGCCGCCGCTGCTTGGCCTGATAGAGCGCGTTGAGGATCTCGCGCCCGGTGTCGTCATGCTCCAGATACAGCGCCACCAGATAGATACGTTGGGTGGCGTTGGCGATGGCGTCCAGCAGCGTGGCGCGAAAGTCGGACGGCGCGTACAACGTACGAACATCAGCAACCGTCTGGGGGAGTTTGGGCAGTTGTGCAAGGTGTTGTTGATGTTTGCTACGTTTAAATTTTGACAACATCACAGTGCGCTTCTTCTCTCATGATTGATGGCCGGAACGCCACAGGCATAAAAACAATAAACCGAATAATCGGGCGATAATACCATTAGTTTCCCCGATTGTGCGTATGTTTTGGCGTTAAGTGGTGGATTCGTAGCGCATTGCGACGCAGCTCACTGCGCGTCGGCGGCCTGCAGCGGCAGCGTCAGATTGACGATGCCGTCCTCAAGCTGCACCTCGATGCCAAAGCCCAGCCGCTGCGCCAGCGCGATCATGCCGCGGTTATTCGGCATGGTGATGCCGCTCAGGCGGGTCAGGCCATGAGCGCGCGCATAGGCGATCATTTTCTCCAGCAGCTGGCGGCCCAGCCCTACGCCTTTCAGATCGGAACGCACCAGCACGGCGAATTCGGCGTCGGTGTTGTCCGGATCGGACAGCGCGCGGGTCACGCCGATGATCTCGTCTGCGCGCACCGCCACAAAGGCCATTTCTCGATCGTAGTCGATCTGCGTCATGTTGGCCAAATCGTCATGGGTAAACTCGTTGATCTCGCTGAAGTAGCGATAATAGAGATCTTCCTTGGTCACCCGGTCGATGAAATGCTTCAGCGCCGGCTCGTCTTCCGGCAGGATCGGGCGGAACAGGCATTGGCTGCCGTCTTTCAGCGCGATAGTCTCTTCCAGCTCATGCGGATAAGGGCGAATCGCCAGCCGCGCTTGCGGATCGCCGCTGAACGGCGCGAGCTGCATCGAAACGTCCAGCAGGGTGAATTCGCTGCCGGAGGCCAGCACCGGGTGAATATCCAGCCGGACGATCTCCGGGCAGTCGAGGATCAGGTTGGAGACCTGCACCAGCAAGCGGCTCAATCCGGGAATATCCAAAGGCCGCAGCGCGCTGCGCCCGCGGATCTTGCCGCCTTTCACCGCCTGCAACACCAGATAACGCGCCAGCGCCATGTTCAACGGCGGCAGCGCGACTGCCACCTGATTTTCCTGGCGCCACTCCACGCCGCCTTCACCCAGCATGATCAGCGGGCCGAAAATCGCATCTTGCTCCACCGCGATGCGCAGCTCCTGGGCGCCGGCGCGGTTGGCCATGCTCTGCACCAGCAGGCCATGGATGCGCGCCTGAGGATAGGTACGCTTCACGCGATCGAGGATCGCCTCCGCCGCGCGCTGCACTTCGGTTGCGGTGCGCAGGTAGAGCATCACGCCCTGAACTTCCGATTTATGCGGGATATCCGGCGAACGCAGCTTCAGCGCCACCGGGTAGCCGATCTGTTCGGCGATGTGTACCGCTTCGGCGCTGTCTTCGGCGATCCAGGTCGGCAGGGTGCTCAGGTCATAGGCCTGCAGAATGGATTGCACCTCGTGGGTATCCAACTGGGTGGCGCCCTCGGCCAGCGCCTGACGGATCAGACGGTGGGCGTCGGCAGTATTGGCGGTCAGGCCGCTCGGCAGCGCCGGCGTCTCTTTCAGCTGCTTCTGGTTACGGCGGTATTCCACCATATGCATAAAAGCCGTCACCGCGCCTTCCGGCGTGCGGTAGGTGGGAATGGCGGCTTCGGTAAACAACCGGCGCGCCTCTTGCGAAGAGTATTCGCCGCACCAGTTGGTCAGCAGCGTGATGCGTTTGCCGCGCGCATGGCGATGCAGCGCGTCGATCAGCCGTTCCGCCGTGGCAGTGCCGGGCGCCGCCGCGCTCGGCGCGTGGATCAACAGCAGCGCGTCATAGTCGTGGCTGTCGAGTAGCGCTTCGATAGCCGCCAGGAAACGCTGTGGCGTGGCGTCATCGCGCAGGTCGAGCGGGTTGCCGGCGCGAATGAAATCCGGCAGTGCGTCGCTCAGCTTCGCCAGGCTCTCATCACTCAGCGTGGCCAGCTTGCCGTTGCGCCCGAGCAGCTCGTCCAGCGCCATCGCTGCTGGTGCCGCCCCATTGCTGACGATCATCAGCCGTTCGCCGCGCAGCGGATGCATATGGCTGAGGGTTTCCACCGCCGAGAACAGTTCATGGGTATCCTGCACGCGCAGCAGGCCGGCGCGCTGGATGGCGGCGTCATAGGCGGCGTCCAGCCCCAGCTGGCTGTTGAGCAGCAGCTGCGCCTGTTGGCTACGGCCGCTTTTGATCACCAGAATGGGCTTGTTGCGCGAGGCGCTGCGCGAGGCGGAGAGAAAGCGCCGCGCATCGCTGATGTTTTCCAGATACAGCAGGATGGCGCTGGTCTTGCTGTCGCGCGCCAAAAAGTCGAGCAGGTCATCGACGTCGATATCCAGGCTGTCGCCCAGCGCGATGAAGTAGGAGAAGCCGACTTCGCGCTGCTGCGCCCAGTCGAGAATGGTGTTGGCCACGGCGGCGGACTGCGAGATAAACGCCAGCTTGCCCTTTTGGATCGGCACCGGCGAGAAGCTGGCGTTGATGCCCTGCCACGGCGCCAGCAGGCCCAGGCTGTTGGGGCCCAGCAGCCGCATGGCGTAGCGCTGCGCGCAGGCCTTCAGCTCGGCAAACTGTTCCGGCGGCGAAGAGAGGACGATGGCGGTTTTACAGCCGCGTTGGCCCAGCGCTTCAATCAGCGCCAGATTGCGTTTGGCGTGGGTGCAGATGATCGCCAGATCCGGCGTCAGCGGCAGGCTGGCGACGTCGGGGTAGGCCATCACGCCGCATACCGCCTTGTAGCGCGGCGTGACCGGCAAAATGGGCCCGCCGAAACCGCCGGCCAGCAGGTTGCTCATCATCAGGTTGCCGGCGCGGCCGGGCTGCTGCGAAGCGCCCAGCACGGCGATCGATTTGGGACGTAGTAGCGCTTCTAACCCTCGCTGGCTCATGCACGGCTCCTTTTGGCAACGTTACGCCTGATTTTAGGCGCTTTATGGCTACATTGCTGTGACCTGTGCCTCCGGCCGGGTCGGTTTTCCCGCCAGATACTGTTGGCGGAAATAGCGGAAATGCTGATTCAATCCGTCGGCGGCCGGCAGATCGCCCGCCTGTTGCAGCAGGGCAGCGGCCACTTCCGCCGTGCAGTGCTGCTCGGCGCGGCTGGCTTCGCGCAGCTGGTAGTCCGATGCGGCGTCGACGTTGAGGGAAAACACCGGGAATTGATTGAGGTACGGGCTTTTACGGAACATTTTGCGCGCTTCCGCCCAGGTGCCGTCCAGCATAATGAACAGCGGCGGTTTACCGCCGGCGGGCAGCTCGCTGAACACCGGCCGTTCGGCGTCGGCGTAGGAGGCAGGGAACACCACATAAGGCTGCCGCGTCGGATCGTTGATGGCGGCCAGCAGGGCGGGATCGATCTCGGTGCGCGACCAGAGGAACGCCTGGGTGTCCGGCAGGATATCGGCGATCAGGCGGCCGGTGTTGCTCGGCTTGAGCGGCTCGGCGCCGAACATGATCAGGCAGAAACGGCTGCCGGCCTGCTGCGGGCGAATGGTGTCGCACAGGCAGTTTTTATGCGGCAGCAGGCAACCCTGACAACGCGCCACTCGGCAACCGCGCGCCAGAAAGGGGCGGGTGGCGCGGTCTAAACGGAATTGGCGCAGGCGAAGTACGGCGTTGTCGGTCATAACGATCCTGGGGAAAAACCGCCATTGTAACGCAGAAAAAAGCCCGCCGGGAGGGGCGGGCTCGATCGGGGCGCGTTCGCGCGCGATGGCGGGATACGGCCTATACTTGCCGAATCACACTAACTCGTTGAGCCAGTTGTCAAACGGCGCCTTTGGCATCGCACCGTTGAGCATGTCGACCATCTTGCCCTGACGGAACACCATGATGGTTGGGATGCTGCGGATGCGGAAACGGGCGCTCAGCTCCGGCTCGGCTTCGGTGTTCACTTTCACGAAGCGCACTTTGCCGGCGCGCTCTTCGGCCACGTCTTCAAAGATCGGCGCAAAGCTGCGGCACGGGCCGCACCACGGCGCCCAGAAATCGACCACGACCGGCAGATCGTCCTGCAGCAACTGGTCCAGCGTGGCGGCGGTGGCGTTGATCACTTCACCGTCGAAGAGCTCATGGCCGCAGCGGCCGCATTTCGCGTTGTCCGCCAGACGTTCTTCCGGCACGCGGTTGGTGGCATGGCAAGCTGCACAAACTGTATTCATGTTGACCTCGGGTACAGAGAAAGCATGGTCCCCGCAACGCGGTTGCGGAGATGTTTCTTTAATGCTGACAATTATCGGCAAAACCCGGCGCATGGACAATGAGGTTTGTTCAATGGATGTGATAGTTGGGAGCTTTTAGCGCAAGTTGGTGGCTTCGTGCACCAACATCAGGTAATCTTCGCGCCCTGCGCGTTGGTGGAGAAGACAATGAACGATTCATTTAGTGGCAAGAACGGTAAAGTCAAAGTGATGTACGTCCGCAGTGACGACGACAACGGCGACGACCGCAACAAGAATAAACGTCCGGCCGGCAAAGGCCGTCCGGCTGACGGTGCGCGCTCGGGCCGCACCGGTCAAGACAAGGCGCGCGGCGGCAACGATCGCCGTGGCGCCGACTCCCGCCGCAGTGAAAGCGATCGTCCTCGCCGTCCGGCGCGCTCTGAAGATCGCGGTGGCAACGAGTCACCGTGGAGAACCGTTTCGCGCGCGCCGAATGAAGAGCCGGCGTTTGATCACGGCGGTATCAGCGGCAAAAGCTTTATCGATCCGGAACAGCTGCGTCGCCAGCGTGCGGAAGAAACCCGCGTTTACGGTGAAAACGCCTGTCAGGCGCTGTTCGCCAGCCGCCCGGAAGCGATTGTGCGCGCCTGGTTCGTGCAGTCGGTCACCCCGCGTTTCCGCGAAGCGCTGCGCTGGATGGCGGCCAACCGCAAGGCTTACCACGTGGTGGATGAGGAAGAGCTGGCCAAGGCTTCCGGCACCGAGCACCACGGCGGCGTGTGCTTCCTGATCAAAAAACGTCAGGGCCTGGATGCGCAGACCTACCTGAAAAGCGCACCGGCGACCGACTGCGTGCTGGCGCTGGAAGAAGTGGGTAACCCGCATAACCTGGGCGCCATCGTCCGTTCTTGCGCCCACTTTGGCGTCAACGGCGTGCTGCTGCAGGATCCGGCGCTGCTGGAGTCCGGCGCGGCGGTGCGCACCGCTGAAGGCGGCGCGGAGCATATCAAGGCGATCAACGCCGATGATTTCCTGTCGGTGCTGGATACCTTCCGCAAGGCGGGTTACACCATCGTCACTACCTCCAGCCACAAAGGCACTGCGCTGGCGCAGGCCAAGCTGCCGGCCAAGATGGTGCTGGTACTGGGCCAGGAGCGGGACGGTCTGAGCGACAGCGCCTGGCAGCAGGGCGACATGAACGTGTCTATCGGCGGCACCGGCAAGGTGGAAAGCCTGAACGTTTCGGTGGCGACCGGCATTCTGCTGGCGGACTGGTGGCGTCAGAATCAGGCGTAATCTTTTCTACGTCGGATAAAAAAACGGGCGCCCCAGGGTGCCCGTTTCGTTTATTAAAGCCTAGTGAGCGCCGCCGCCCCCACCGCCGCCGGAGCTGAACGGCGGTTTCGCCACCCACACCAGCGCCAGCAGCACCAGGAACACCCCGGCCGACAGCCAGAAGATCTCGTTGGCGGAGATGATCAGGCCCTGCGCGGTGATCTCGTTGGCGATATACGCCGACGCCTGCTGCTTGCTCATGCCGAGCTGTTCCAGCTGCCGGTACATCTCCTGTGACTGCGGGTTGTACGGGTTGACGAACTCCGTCAGTTGCGAATGGTGCTGCGATTCGCGCTGCGTCCACAGGGTAGTGGTGATCGAGGTGCCGATCGACCCCGCCAGCGTTCGCGTGAAGTTCGACAGGCTCGACGCCGCCGCCATGCGTTCCGGCGGCAGGCCGGACAGCGTGATGGTGGTCAACGGCATGAAGAAGCAGGCGATGGCGAAGCCCTGCACGAACTGCGGCCAGGCGGAGGCGCCGAAGTCCATGCCCGGTTCAAACGTATAGGCGCGCCAGTAGAAGCACACGGCATACATGATGAAGCTGAAGGTGACCAGCCGGCGCATGTCGAGCCGGTTGCCGAACTTGCCGATGATCGGTGACAGCAATACCGGGATCAGCCCGACCGGCGCCGACGCCAGCCCCGCCCAGGTGGCGGTATAGCCGTACACCTCTTGCAGCAGCTGCGGCAACAGCACGATGGCGCCGAAGTACAGCATGTAGGCCAGGCTGATGCACAGGCAGCCGATGGTGAAGTTGCGCGACTTGAACAGCGACAGATCCACCACCGGATGGTCGTCCGTCAGCTCCCACACCACCAGGAACAGCAGCGCCACCACCGCCACGACGGTGAGCGTGATGATCTCGGTCGAGTTGAACCAGTCCAGCTCCTTGCCCTGATCGAGCATGATTTGCAGCGAACCGATGCCGACGATCAGCAACACCAGACCGACGGTGTCGATCGGTTTGATCTCGGTTTTGGTTTCCCGCCCCTTCAACGTCGCCATCGCCGCCACGATCACGAAAACGCCGATCGGGATGTTGATGAAGAAGATCCAGCCCCAATGGTAGTTGTCGCTGATGTAGCCGCCGAGGATCGGCCCGAAGATCGGCGCGACGATCACCGTCATCGACCAAAGCGCCAGGGCCATCGCTCGCTTGGCGGGCGGATAGTTATTCAGCAGCAAACTCTGCGACAGCGGGATCAGCGGCCCGGCCACCACGCCCTGGATCACGCGGAAGAAGATCAGCATGCCGAGGCTGTTGGAGATGCCGCACAGCCAGGAGGCGAGGGCGAACAGCGCGGTGGACCACAGGAACAGCCGCACTTCGCCGAAGCGTTTCGCCAGCCAGCCGGTGATCGGAATCGAGATGGCGTTCGCCACGCCGAACGAGGTGATCACCCAGGTGCCCTGCGAGTTGGAAGACCCGAGGTTACCGGAAATGGTGGGGATCGCCACGTTGGCGATGGTGGAGTCCAGCACCTGCATGAAGGTCGCCATGGCAAGCGCGACCGTCATCCAGGCAAGCTGGGCACCTTCAAGCGGTTTCTGTGGCAAGATGGCCTCCCGCGCGCTTAGCCGGCGTTCGCATGGATCACGTCGGCGATCAGCTGGTTAACCGGCGCCAGATTCAACGCCAGCGCGTCGCTCTGGTACAGCGGTTTGTCGCGCACCACGTCGGCCAGCACGCGGCCGTCCAGGTTGGCGGTGTCGACGGTCACCAGCGTAGAAAGACCGATGCGCAGCGGATGATCGGCCACCTGCTTGGCGTCGAGCTCAATACGCACCGGCAGACGTTGCACCACCTTGATCCAGTTGCCGGTGGCGTTTTGCGCCGGCAGCAGCGAGAAGGCGCTGCCGGTGCCCATGTCGATACCGGCCACTTTGCCCTGATACACCACGTCGTCGCCGTAGACGTCGCTGACCACCGTCGCCGGCTGGCCGATGCGCATGTTGGCGATCTGGGTTTCCTTGAAGTTGGCGTCAACCCAGATGTGATCGGCCGGCACCACCGCCATCAGCGGCGAACCGGCGGCGATCTGCGCGCCGACCTGCACGCTGCGGCGCGAGACATAGCCGGTGATCGGGCTGATCACTTTGGTACGCTGCAGCGCCAGCCAGGCGTCGCGCATCTGCGCGGCGGCCTGTTGGATCGCCGGCTGCTGTTCCAGCGGGGTGTTCAGCACCATCGCCTGATTGGCGTTGTATTGCTGCACCGCCACTTCCAGCGCGGCCTTGGCGCTGTCGACCGCATCGCGAGCGTGTTGCAGCTCTTCGCGGCCGATGGCGTCAACGCTGCCCAGCACCACGCGGCGCTTCAGATCGTTCTCGGCCTTGCTCAGATCGGTCTTGCGCAGGGCGATGTTGGCCTGATACTGCTTGCTGTTGATGATCAGCTGGTGGGTCTGACGCACGCTATTGGCCAGGCCGGTTTTGGCGCGTTCAAACGCCTGCTCGGCATCGGTCGGATCGAGCGTCAGCAGCACGTCACCCTGCTTGACGTAGTCGGTGTTGTCGAAATTGACGCTGTTCACGCTGCCGGACACCTGGGCCATGATCTGCACCTGGTTGCCGGAGACGTAGGCGTCGTCGGTTTCCTGGTGATGACGCAGCACCAGGAACCAATACACTAAGTAAGCCACCCCAATAACGATGAAAATAACCGTCAGCAACAGCAGCCAAAATTTACGCTGCTTCTTCTTGCCGCTCGGTTGCTGCGGGTTTTGGATTTCCGCGCTTGCGCTCATGGTGTTCTCCAAGCCTTATATTATTATGCTTTCGAATCCGCTGCGGCCGGGGCCTGATAGCCACCGCCCAGCGCGCGGATCAGTCCTATCTTCGCCTGCAGTAAATTGCTGCTGGCATTCAACTCCGCCTGTTGCTGCTGCAATAGCTGCGTCTGGCTGGTCAACAACTCGTCGCGCCCGATAATCCCTGCCTGGTAACGGGCGTTGGCGACCTGGTACACCTGTTGCATCGACTGGGCCGCGGACGCCGCCTGCAGCTGCTGTTGTGCAGAGCTCTGCTGGATGGTGATGGCGTCGGCGGTTTCCTGTACCGCGTTCAGGATGGTTTGGTTATAGGATTCCACCGCTTCGTCATACAGCGCGGACTCCTCGCCCAGCTTGCTGCGCAGTGCCCCGGCGTGGAAGATCGGCAGCGAAATCGCCGGCATCACGTTCCAGGCCTGGCTGGCCGCTTCAAACAGATTCGGGCTGGTGCCACCGGTATTGGTGGTCATCAGGCCGGCGAAGGCTGAAATGGTCAGGCTGGGGTAAAACTCTTTACGCGCGGCGCTGACGCGCTGGCTGTATGACTCCACCAACTGGCGTTGCGCGGCAATGTCCGGGCGTTTGCCCAGCAGATCCGCCGTCAGCTCGCCCTGCGGCGCCATCAGGTTGTCTGCGGGCAGCGGCACCTGCCGCAGGTGCTGCATGGCGTTCGGCCCCTGGCCTGCCAGCGCGGCGAGCTGATGCCTGAGCTGCTGGATCTGCGACTGCAATTGCAGGATCTGCTGCTTGGCGACGTCGGACTGCGCCTGGGTTTGTTGCGGCACGTCGACGCCGGTCAGGCCGGCCTGATAGCGCTGTTGGCGCAGCGCGGTCAGGCGCTCGTTGTTGTTCACTTCCTGTTGCAACAACTTCTCGAGTGCCAGATTGCTCTGCAGCTGGTAGTAGGCGGACGCCACCGAGCTGGTCAGCGTCAGCGCCGCCTGTTCCTGCTCGGCGCGTGCGGCATTGACCTGCGCTTTGGCGGCGTTCACCTGATTGCGGTATTTGCCCCACCAGTCGAACTCGTAAGCCAGGTTCAGCCCCAGCGAGTTGGAGCTTTCGTAGATCGGCTTATGCGGATACCCCAGCCCCATATTGACGTTTTGCGGCACGCGTTGACGCTGGGTGCTGGCATTCAGATCCAGGTTCGGCCCGTTGGCGGCACTGGCTTCACCCACCACGCTCTGCGCTTCGCGCACGCGAGCGGCGGCTTGGCGCAGGGTTGGCGAGCTTTGCAGCGTCTGCGTCATCAAGGCGTCCAGCTGCGGATCCTTGAGGGCGCGCCACCACTGCGGGCTGACGGCCAGCGAGCTGACTTTCGGCTGAGCCAACTGCAGGCTCTGCGGATCCATCAGCGTGGATTGTGGAGCAATATTATCGGTCGAAGCACACCCGGCCAGCAGCAACACGGCGAACAGCGGGGTGAATCTCCAGTTAAATGGGGATCGCATAAGTAGGTACCTGAACAGAAATTGTGAATTAGGGTAACTGTTCTGTGATTTCCATTTGATCAAGACGTGCCAGCAATTTGCGCGTCAGCTGTTCCAGCTGTTTTTGCTCATCGTCGGTCAGCGTGGACCACAGGAAATGCAGACATTGGTGCTGCGGCGGCAGCAGTTGACTGAGAAATTCTTCCCCCTGCGGCGTCAGATGCAGATGCAGGCAGCGGCGATCGTTGTCGCTTTCCCGGCGCTCGATCCAGCCGCGTTTCTCCAGCTCGTCGGCGATGCGGGTCGCATTGGTGCGTGAGGAGCCTAAGGCAGAGCTTAGCTCAGAAGGTTGGATGCTGTGGCTTTCCTGCGCATCCAGGGTAATCAGCGCCATAAACAGTGTTTCGTTAATCCCCTGCGCTTTCAGCATCTTATTGCGGTTTTCCAGCAACTTGCCTTGCATGTGCATACACAGGCGGGTCAGCAGGATTTCCTGATAAGGGAAATCTTTCTGCCGCGTGGCGCGGAAATTCAGCATTTGTTCTATGGGGGCAAACGAGCTTTCCATAATTTAGGGCCTCATTAATTTCGTTCGAGATAGTAACGACGGTGACAAATAATGTAAATGTTCAGCCGTGCGGATAATTTAGCAATTCGTGTCATTTGTCAGTGTTTGTAAAGATGTGACGCATGAAACGCCAAAATGAAGCCAACCGGCCGGGTGCGGCGTCAGCCCGGGCCGAAAAGCATTAACAGCTTTAATGTGATGCCAAAGGCCGTCGCGCCGAGCAGCGTTGACAGAATGATGCTTTTGCTGCGGGAGAAGCACAGCGCCAGCGCGGCGAACCCCACCAACGTCGGCAGCAGCTTGTCCGGCTCGCGCATCACCACCGGCGTGCTGGAGACCACCAGCAGGGCGCAGATCGAAGCGATGCCGATGCTGTCGAGCAGCAGAGCGGCTTTACCGCGTTTGAGGCCGGGCTGGGCGCGCGCCGGCGCCAGCCGCAGCGGCAGATAACGGAACAGGTAATTGGCGCAGCCCACCACCAGGCCGATCGCCAGCACATCAGTGTTCATGGTTGGCCTCCGCAGGGGCGGGCTGGAACAGGGCGGCGACGCAGCCGGCGCCGATGCCGGCCAAAATGGCGACCGGAATGGAGAACAGCACCACGCCGAGCAGCGCGCCGGCCAGCGCGGCGGCGATAGTCAGGCTCTGCGGGCGCCGGAAAGCGGCCAGCAGGAAACTGAGAAACAGCGCCGGCAGCATGAAGGCCAGCGAGGCTTCGATCACCGGGAACTGCTCCAGCGGGCCGTTGCCGAACAGCGCGCCGAGCGCGGTGCCGGCCACCCAGGAGAGCCAGGAACAGAGCGCGATGCCCAGCATCCAGTTTTCGCTCCAGCTGCGGTGGTTGCGCAGCAGTTTGGCGGTGGCGGCGGCGAACACCTCATCGGTCAGGCCAAAGGCCCACAGCGCCGTTTTACCGGGCGACATGCGCGAGACGATGCGGTGGCGCAGCGCCGGGCCGTACAGCAGGTGGCGCACGTCCATCGCCATCACCGTCAACGCGGAGACCCACAGCGACATCCCGGCGCTCAGCAGGGCGGTGATCACGAACTGGCTGGCGCCGGCGTAGATGATGCAGGAAAAGAAAATGCTTTCCAGCGGGGAAAAGCCCAGTTTGACGGCGCTGAGGCCGAAGGCGAACGCCACCGGGACATACCCGATGACGATCGGCAAACTGTCGATGACGCCATTGGCGAAGGTGGCGCTGACGGCGGGCGGATTGAGGCTGTCTGCAGCTTGGCTTTGCATGGTTGTGGGTCGCAGGGTAGATAGGACTTCAATAGTTTATGCCCAGAACATTACCAGAGAGTAAGTAATGTTTATACCCTGCACCGCTAATAAATTTCTTAAGTGACTATTTGCACGATAATCAGATTGTCGCCGGCCCCTGCGGGTCGTGGCGCTTGCCGAGCCACCAGGTCAGCAGGTTGAGCAGGCATAACACTCCACCGGCGGCGGCCACGCCGTACCAGCCGGCATGCTGGTAGGCCGAGGCGGAGAGCAGCGAGCCGAGGGCGCCGCCGATAAAGTAGCTGGTCATGTAGCCGGCGGTCAGGCGGTTGCGTGCGTCCGGCATGATGCGGTACATCACGCTCTGGTTGGTCACGTGTACCGCCTGCACCGCCAGATCGAGGATCAGGATGCCGGCGATCAGCGCCCACAGCGATTGTTTAGCCAACGCGATAGGTATCCAGGACAGCAGCAGCAGCACCAGGCCGACGGTGGTGGTCAACCCGGCCTTGCCCTTGTCCGCCAAATGCCCGGCGCGCGAAGCGGCCAGCGCCCCGGCGGCGCCCACCAGGCCGAACAGCCCGATCACCCCTTCGGAATAGTTGAACGGCGGCGCGGCGAGCAGAAAGGCCATGGAGGTCCAGAGCACGCTGAAGTTGGCGAACGACAGGGCGCCGAGGATGGCGCGGGTGCGCAGCAGCGGCGTGCGGCAAAACAGGCTGAAGATCGAGGCCAGCAGCTGCGGGTAGTTCAGCCCGGAGTGTTGCTTATAGCGCGGCAGCGCGCGCCACAGGATCAGCGCCATCAGGATCATCAGCACGCTGGCGACCCAGTAGATGGTGCGCCAGCCGCCAAACGATGCCAGCGCGCCCGCGACGGTGCGCGCCAGCAGGATGCCGAGCAGCAGGCCGCTCATGATGATGCCGACGGTCTTGCCGCGCTTTTCCGGGTGGGCCAGCGTGGCGGCCAGCGGCACCAGAATCTGCGCCACCACCGAGAACAGCCCGGTGAGCGCGGTGCCGAGGATCATCATCGGCAGCGTGGCGGAGGTGGCGGTGATCAGCATACCGCCGGCGGCCAGCAGCGTCATGAACACGATCAGCCCGCGGCGCTCGAACATATCGCCGAGCGGCACCAGCAGCAGCAGGCCGGTAGCGTAACCGAGCTGCGCGGCGGTAACGATAAAGCCGGCCTGATTGACCGACAGGTTGAAGCCGGTGGCGATGGTTTCCAGCAGCGGCTGCGCGTAATAGTTGCTGGCGACCGCCAGGCCGGTAGCGATGGCGATCAGCACGGTCAGCGCCGGGCTGAGGCCCGGATGGGCGTTTTGTTGGCTCATGGTTTTTTCATCACGGGAAGAAGATGGCGCGCAGTATCCGGCAACGCACGCCGGGAAACCAATGTATAATTTTCATTTTATTTATCTCATTTCAAGATAGATGCCATGAACCTGAAACAGATCCGCTATGCGCTGGCGGTGGCGGAAGAGCTGAACTTTACCCGGGCGGCGCAGCGCTGCCATACGGTGCAGTCGGCGCTGAGCCACCAGATCGCCAAACTGGAAGAAGAGCTGGGCTGCACGCTGTTTGAACGCACTTCGCGTCGGGTGCGGTTGACCCCCGCCGGCCAGGCTTTCATGGCCCCTGCGCAGCGGCTGCTGGCGGCGCAGCAGGCGCTGGTGGAGGAGGTGACGGCGGCCGATGGCGCGGTGTCCGGCACCCTGACTATCGGCACCATTTCAACCATAAACGTGATGGCTCTGACCGAAAGGCTCGACAAGTTTCACCGCCACTATCCGGCGGTGAATATCCGCCTGTACGTCGGCATGAGCGAAGCGTTGCTGGAAGACGTGCGCCAGCAAAAATGCGATATGGCGTTCGTCGGCATCTGGCCGGGTGATGCTGACCTGCTGCCGATGTCGCACCGGCAGTTGGCCGATGAGCCGCTGGTGGCGCTGGTGGCGCCACAGCATCCGCTGGCCGGCCGCGAGCGGGTGAACCTGCAGGCGCTGGCGGAAGTGCCGCTGGTGGATTTCTACAGCGGTACCGGTGCGCGGCGCCAAACCGATCGCGCCTTTCAGGCGGCGGGCATCCGTCGGCACGTCAGTTTTGAAATCGATCATATCGAATGGCTGGAGAATCTGGTGCGGCGCGGGCTGGCGGCGGGCATCGTACCGATCTCGACCGCGCAGCGGTTAAGCGCGCTGGTGTCGATTCCGATTGAAGACGGGCCGCGGCGCCAGGTGTATTGCATTTGGCCGCAGCCCATGTCGACTATCGCCGAACGCTTCTTGCATTTCAGCGGCATCGATATGGCGGGGTAGGGGCGCGGCCAAGGCGGCGCCCCTGAGCGGTTACGGCTTCGCCGCTTCGGCGGCGGTTTTCACCCAGCCGTCGAAGGTGGCCTGGTGCGCCTTGATCCAACCGTTGACGTGGTTCTGGATGTCGGCTTCCGAAGCCTGGCCTTCATGCATGCGCAGGTTTTGCGCGTTGATGTCGGCGATCGGCAGCTTCATGATGGCGAACAGCTTGGCGGCCGCCGGATTGGCTTCGGCCCACTGTTTGTTGGCGGCGATGCGCATGATGTTGACCGGGAAGCCGTAGTTGGCGCCGTTAGGCAACTGGGTGTCGACGTTCTTCTGCTCGCCCGGCAGGGAGGAGAACGGCACCTGCAGCCAGACCACGTCGCGGCCCGGCACCATCACATCGCTGACCCAGTACGGTGTCCAGGTGTAATACAGCACCGGTTTGCCCTCTTTGTAGCGGGTGAGGGTGTCGGCGATCATCGCCGCGTAGTTGCCCTGATTGTGTTCGACGGTGTTGCTCAGGCCGTAGGCCTTGATGTGGTGGTTAATCACCGCTTCGCAGCCCCAGCCCGGGGTGCAGCCGGTCAGATCGGCCTTGCCGTCGCCGTTGGTGTCGAACAGCCTGGCGATCTTGGGATCCTTGAGCTGCTCGACGTTGGTGATGTGGTACTGCTCGGCGGTTTTCTTGTCGATCAGGTAGCCCTGCGCGGCGCCGTTGACGTAGACGCCTTCGCGGTAGAACTTGGCGTCGCCGCCGGCGGCCTGGTACTGATCGGCGTGCAGCGGATCCCAGTTGACCGCGATAAAGGTCGCGTCGCCGGAGGCGATCGAGGTGTAGGCGACGTTGTAATCCACTTCTCGCGGTTCCTTCACGTCGTAACCCAATTTTTCCAGCGCCTTGCTGACCAGCAGCGTCTGGAACGTCTCTTCGGAAATGGTGCTTTGCACCGGCTGTACCGCGATCCCCTTGCCGGGTAAATCTGCCGCGCTCACGCTGTGTGAGCCAATCAGCGTCGTCAGGGCGAGAGCCCAGATGCCCGTGGTGCGCATAGTGTTTCCCCTCTTTCGATGTGGTGGTGTCATCGCCCGCCGGGGCCGCAGCCGCCGGCTGGCAAAGCGTCAGGCTTGTTTGATGAACGGGCGAGTCAGCAGCCCGATGGGGCCGCGGCGATACCAGCGGCCGAGGCCTTTGCTGCGGCGATCGCGCCCCAGCGATTGGGTGAGGCGATCGAGAATGATCGCCAGGATCACGATGCCGACCCCGCCGACGGCGGCCAGGCCCATGTCCAGCCGGCCGATGCCGCGCAGCACCATTTGGCCCAGGCCGCCGACGGCGATCATCGAGGCAATGACGACCATCGACAGCGCCAACATCAGCGTCTGGTTCACGCCGGCCATGATGGTCGGCATCGCCAGCGGCAACTGCACCTTGAACAGCAGCTGGCGCGGGCTGGCGCCGAAGGATTCGGCGGCTTCGATCAGATCCTCCGGCACCTGCTTGATGCCGAGAAGGGTCAGACGCACGATCGGCGGCAGCGCGAAGATGATGGTCACCACCACGCCCGGCACGTTGCCGATGCCGAACAGCATGACGATCGGCACCAGGTAGACGAAGGCCGGGGTGGTCTGCATGGCGTCGAGCAGCGGTCTAATCACCCTGGCGGCATGCTTGCTGCGTGCCAGCCAGATGCCGAGCGGCAGGCCGATAAGAATGCAGAAGAACAGCGCGGTCAGCACCAGCGCCAGCGTGACCATCGCCTGCGACCAGGCACCGATGGCGCCGATGGCGATCAGGGAGAGCAGCGTGGCGGCGCCCATGCCGAGGCCCGAGACCTGCCAGGCGAGCAGCGAGAACACCAGGATAGCGATCGGCGCCGGCATGCCCAGCAGCAGTTGCTGAAAGCCGTTCAGGATCATGTCCACCGGCACGCGGATGCCCTGGAACAGCGGGCGGAAATGCAGCACCAGCCAGTCGATGCCTTGCGTGACCCAGGCGTCGAACGGCACCCAGGCTTTGTGGAACGGATCGAGCAGGCTGAAGTGCTCCGGCTGCGCCGGGGCGCTGCTGAGCCAATCGGCGCCTGACGCGGCGGCGTCATGGGTAGCTGGCGCGCTGGACCAGGCGTCGCCGGCGTTGGCGGCGGCATCGTTTGCGGGTGCGGTGCCGGTATCGACCGGTGCGGTAGCCCAGGGATCTTGGGTTTGCGTGGTATCACTCATTGGCGGAGCCCTCCTTGTCCAACGCCTGCAGCAGCATGGCCTTGGAGATGATGCCGAGATAGTGATGTTCTTCGCACACCACCGGCACCGCGCACGGCGCCTGGGCGACCAGGGAGATCAGATCGCTGAGCGGCGTGTCGGCCGGTACGGCGGCGGGGGCCTCGAGCAGGGCATCGTCCAGCGTTTGATTGGCGGACAGCGCCTTTTTCAGCGACTCTATCGACACTACGCCGATAAATTTCTTCCCGCGTTCAACCACATAACCATAATCACGGTCCTCATCGCGCAGCAGCTGCAGCGCCGATCGGGGGCCAAAGCCGGGGGTTTTGCGGATCAGCGCCACCGGGCGCCGTTGGGCGATATCCTTGGCGCTGAACACATGACTGATGTCCACACCGCGGAAGAAGGTGCGCACATAGTCGTTGGCCGGGTTATTCAGGATCTCGTCCGGCGTACCGACCTGGATCACCTCGCCGCCCTGCATGATGGCGATGCGATCGCCGATGCGCATCGCTTCGTCCAGATCGTGGGAAATAAACACGATGGTGCGCTGATGCTGGGCCTGTAATTTCACCAGCTCATCCTGCATTTCGGTGCGAATTAACGGATCGAGCGCCGAGAAGGCCTCGTCCATCAATAATATATCCGGGTTATTGGCCAGGGCGCGGGCTAATCCCACGCGCTGGCGCATACCGCCGGATAATTCATCCGGATAAGACAGCGCATAATTCTCCAGCCCAACCTGGCGCAGGGCGTCCAGCGCTTTTTCCTGGCGCTCCTGCAGCGGTGTGCCGATTAATTCCATACCGAAGGCGGTATTATTCAGGACATTCATGTGCGGCATCAGCGCGAATGATTGAAATACCATGCTGATCTTATTTCGCCGCACGGCGCGCAGCGCGGTGTCGGATATTTTGGCGATGTCCTCACCGTCGATCAGCACCTGGCCGCGGGTGGGTTCTATCAGACGATTGAGAAGGCGTACCAGGGTGGACTTGCCGGAACCGGAGAGCCCCATGATGACAAATATCTCGCCTTCTTCAATGGCCAGAGTGGCGTCTTTTACGCCGAGCGATAAGCCGGTTTTTTCAAACAGCCGATCTTTTGTCAGACCTTTATCCAGCAGTTTGAATGCGCGTTCCGGATGTTCGCCAAATATCTTATACAGGTTCTTTACTTCGAGTTTAATTGCCATGCAATTTGCTGTTTCCTCTGGTTTAATTAAAACGATATGAGCTGTCCCTAGCGAAATAAAAGAGCTTTTTACCCTAACACAGTGAATATCTGAGACAACCCTGAATGTCGTTTAAATGGGATATTAGTGGTTTACATCAAGGTTTTAATTAGTTATGGTATTTTGGCCCATGAATCAAAATAGGCAGCCGTTATTCGCCATCATGGATTGATGTTGGAGAAATAACGCAGCTGCATATTTCAACGCCTGGCCTGCAATCTGGACAATAAAAAACCCGACCAGAGGCCGGGCAAAAGTCATCAGTATTTCATCAGTTTTAACGACAGGTGCCGATATCGAGGGGGATATCGTCGGGCGCTATGTTATCGCCGCAATATGACAGCCAGATGGCAGCCTCAGGCCTTGCGATACAGCCGCCGCGGATGGCCGATATTGCCGTACAGCATCTCCACCCGCACGAACTGGGTAGCGACGCAGTATTCCAGATAACGGCGGGCGGTGGTCTTGCTGATACCGACCTGCTCAACCACGTCTTCCACCGCATGCGCCACCGCCGGCTGGGCGATAAACAGCGCCTGCACCAGCTCGAGGGTATTGGTTTCGATGCCTTTGGCGCTCGGCTCGCTGGAGAACTGCTTCGACTGCAGGTTGTACAGCGCATCGACGTTGTCCTGATCGATAATCTTGAAGGTGCGCTGGGTCTGCACAAACTGCATGAAGCGTTCGAGCGAATTGCGCAGCCGCTTGTAGGACACCGGCTTGATGATGTAGTCGAAGGCGCCGTTGCGGATCGCCTGGCTGCAGGTATGCATGTCGCTGGCGGCGGTGATGAAGATCACCGAACAGGCAGGGTTCTTCACCGCCGGTTCTTCCATCAGCTCGATGCCCTGGCCGTCCGGCAGAAAGTTATCCAGCAGGATCAGCCGCGGCTGATGCGCATTGGCTTTGGCCCGCGCTTCTGCCAGCGTGGCGGCGTAGGCCACCACCCGCAGGTTGAAATTTTTTTCGATGAACTCCGCGTGCAGCGTCGCCAGTTGCGGCTCGTCTTCCACGATCAGAACGTCCAGTGCTTGGTGTGACATAATCGGGTGCTCAAAAAATCGGGTTATGGGTTTTATTTAGGGATAAATATAGAGAATATCGCGCCGTGCGGCTCGTTGTCCGACACTTCTATGCTGCCGTGCGCCTGCGCCACGTGGCTGGCGACCAGATGCAGGCCGATGCCGTGGTCGCTTTTATCCGCTTTGGTGGTGACGCCCTGTTCAAACAGCGTATCACGGATCTCCTCGGCGATGCCGGTGCCGCGATCTGCCACCTCGATCACCAGCTCGTCGCTGCCGTCGCTGATATAAAGCTCGATCGCGTCGTGCGGGGCCGGGCTGTGCAGCGTCGCCTCCACCGCATTATCCAGCAGGTTGCCGACGATCGACATCAGTTCGGTCTCATTCAGCGCCGCCGGGATCTGCCGCAGCTGGCAGGCCGGATCGAAGCGCAGCTCGATGCCTTTTTCCTTGGCGCTGGAGTATTTACCCAGCAGCAGGCCGCACAGCGCCGCCGAACTGAAGCGCTGCGAGATGAAATCGAGGATCTCCTGCGCACCCTCCGACTGAGCTTCCACGTAGCGGATGGCCTCGTCGTAGCGCTGCATATGCAGCAGCCCGGCCAGCGTGGCGGTCCAGTTCAGCTGCTCGTGGCGCATGATGCGCAGGTTGTCGGCATAGCGTTTCACCTGGCTGAGCTGGCTGCTCAGGGTATTGATATCGTTCTTGTCGCGGAAGCTGATCACCCAGCCTTGCAGCTCCTGCTCCTGCATGATGCGCACCCGGCTGGCGATCACCCGCACATGGTTGAAGCGGCACACCTCGTCGTGCGTATCCTGGCCCAGCTGTGCGGCGCCGAAGAAGTTCGGCTGCGCCTGGATCA
Source organism: Serratia nevei (assembly GCF_024160145.1). Classification (GTDB taxonomy): domain Bacteria; phylum Pseudomonadota; class Gammaproteobacteria; order Enterobacterales; family Enterobacteriaceae; genus Serratia; species Serratia nevei_A. The sequence goes on along the minus strand of NZ_JAMYWQ010000007.1, from coordinate 137,451 downwards.
CCTCGCCGATCGGCCGACCGAGCAAGCCGGCGGCGGGCTGGTGCAGATCCAGCAGCGCGCGCGCCGCATGGTTGATGGTGATGATCCGCAACTGCGGATCGATGGCGATCACCCCTTCATAGATGGCTTCCAGCAGCGCCTTTTGCTGGCGCACCAGCAGCGCTATCTCTTTCGGCTCCAGCCAGAACATCTGGCGCTTGAGGTTTTTCGACAGCAGCCAGGAAAAGACGAACAGGGCGATCAGCAGCAGGACGATGGAGCCGATAATTTGCGTCAGCGTCCTGGCGTTTAAATTATCGATATGCGATTTCAAATAGCCGACGGAGACGATGCCGATCACGCGATTATTTTCATCCACGATCGGCGCCTTGCTGCGCAATGAAACGCCAATGCCGCCCTTGCGAATGGAAATAATGCTTTTGCCTTCCAGCACCTCTTTATTATCGCCGCCGATCATCGGCGTGCCCAGGCGGCCTTCATATTCGGAATGATAAAGGTGGCGGGCATGATTATCGCCGATGACGATATAACTGGCGTCGCTACTGGCGCGGATTTTTTTCATCAGGGCGGCAATTTTGGCGGCGTCGTTGTTTTCCACCGCGTCCACCAGCGAAGGAATGAGAGCGATTTCCCGCGCCTGCACCTGAGCGCGGGCGCCGAGATCGCGGTGCAGCTGCGCATCCAGCTGGTAATAGGTGTAGGCGCCGATGCAGGTCAGCAGCAGGCAGGAGAAGGCCACCAGGCACAGAAACAGCTTGATTTGAAATGAGAGTTTGAGACGCATGGCGGTGCTTCACCGTAAAGAGATCCTGAAGCCTTACCCTATCACGAGAAGCGGGGTCTGTAATATTGCGCCCGATCAACTTGTGATCCCTCACACGGGATTAGAGTGAAGCGATCGAAAAGGGTTGGTCTGCGATAAAGTTGATAAGCTTTAAAATAAAAGCGCCATTAACACCATTAAAACCACGCCGGTTTTTACATAATCTTAATTAACCCCATAGAAACCATAACCACCATTAAAAACCCTTTTTAACTTTGAACATAATCACAGCAGATAATCCGTGCGCTTCTCTATGATGGCTGAACAAACTAATAAGAGGCCAGATTATGAGCACAACAGATGATTCTTACCTCGTAGCCAAAGACAAGGCCGCCGATATTCCTCTGCGTGAGAAATGGTGGCGGATACTGGACAATTATAAAGTAGGGATTATTCCGTTACCGTTCTTTATTCTGGCCGGCGTATTGATTCTGCTCGACTGCCTGGAAGGCAAATTGCCGAGCGATATCGTGGTGATGGTGGCTACCTTAGCGTTCTTCGGTTTCGCCTGCGGCGAATTCGGCAAGCGCCTGCCGCTGATCGGCAAAATGGGCGCGGCGGCGATCTGCGCCACCTTCATTCCTTCCGCGCTGGTGCACTACGGCCTGCTGCCGGACGTAGTGGTGGAGTCGACCACCAAGTTCTACAAATCGACCAACATTCTTTATCTTTACATCTGCTGCATCATCGTCGGCAGCATCATGAGCATGAACCGCCAGGTGCTGATCCAGGGGTTCCTGCGCATCTTTATTCCGATGCTGTGCGGCGAGATCGTCGGCATGCTGGTGGGGATGGGCGTCGGCATGGCGCTGGGCCTGGAGCCGTTCCAGATCTTCTTCTTCCTGATCCTGCCGATCATGGCCGGCGGCGTGGGTGAAGGGGCGATCCCGCTGTCGATGGGCTACGCGGCGATCCTGCATATGGAGCAGGGCGTGGCGTTGGGGCGCATTCTGCCGATCGTGATGCTCGGCAGCCTGACCGCCATCGTCATCGCCGGCCTGCTCAACCAGCTGGGCAAGCGTTATCCGCACCTGACCGGCGAAGGCAGCCTGATGCCGAGCAAGCAGGGCGACAGCGACATGGACGCGGTGGAAAAAATCAGCGGCAAGGTGGACGTCAGCACCATCGCCTGTGGCGCGCTGCTGGCCATCCTGCTGTATATGGTGGGTATGCTGCTGCACCGCCTGATCGGTCTGCCGGCGCCGGTGGGCATGCTGTTCGCCGCCGTGGCGGTGAAGCTGGCGCACGGGGTGTCGCCGCGTATTCAGGAAGGTTCGCAGGTGGTGTACAAATTCTTCCGCACCGCCGTGACCTATCCGATCCTGTTCGCGGTCGGGGTGGCCATTACGCCGTGGCAGGAGCTGGTGGACGCGTTCACCGTACAGAATCTGATCGTGATCGTCACGACCGTCAGCGCGCTGGTGGCGACCGGTTTCTTCGTCGGCAAGAAAATCGGCATGCACCCTATCGACGTGGCGATCGTCTCCTGCTGCCAGAGCGGACAGGGCGGCACCGGCGACGTCGCGATCCTCACCGCCGGCAACCGCATGTCGCTGATGCCGTTCGCCCAGATCGCCACCCGGATCGGGGGCGCTATCAACGTCTCGCTGTCGCTGCTGGTGTTGGCCAAGTTCTTCGTATAACTCCTATAAATCCTTAGCGTTACTTTGCCTTTCCCCGCCCCCGCGGGGATTTTTTTGCCCGCGCGTCGGCCGTACGCGCGGGCAGGGATAATACCGGTTACGCTGCCTGTTTCATGGCGGTGTCGTACCAGGTGAAGTAGCGCTCTACGCCGCGGCGGCCGGATTCGATCAGCGCGCGTTTCTTCTCCTCGCTGATGCCGAATTCCAGCGTGCCGACGTCGAGCGTGTCAACATACACGGTGCGCTTCCAGTCATCGCTGTCCAGGTGCACCTTGGTTTGGATGTCCAGCATCACGTTGGCCACCGCCAGGGTGAAATCGAACAGGTTGTTGACCTGCGTGCGCGGTCCGGCCTGGCCGGCGGCCTGGGCGATTTCGCCGGCGGAGTCCAGGCGAAGGCCCAGGGTGCGGGTGTTGATACGCTGGCTGGAACTGTCGATATAAGGTGGCGTCGCGGAAAAGTCATAGTCGAACAGCCGCACCGGGTAGTTGTCGATCATGCCGCCGTCGATGCACAGGTCACCCAGGGTATTGTTCTTCGCCACGAAGGCGAACGGGAACGACATCGAAATGCGCAGGCCGTCCGCCACTTTCATGCGCGGCGTGGTGCGATGCGAATAGACCTCGCGCTGGCCGCTGTTGAGGTTGGCGCCGATAAAGTAAATCGACTTGAACCCTTTCGCCGCTTTCATCGCTTCGAACTGCTCGAAGGTAATATCCGGCTTGCCGGTATATTGCTTGATAATATCGCGCGACCATTGGTAGAAATAATCGCCGGGCGCGATGCCGTATTGATTGAACAGGCGATAGGCGTCCTGGAGCGTACCGAAAAAGCCGCCGTTATAATCGAGGAATTTTTTAAAATCCATCGCCGACAGAATTTTGGTGACGTCTGCCGAGCTGCAGCCCAGGCCGACCAGCAGCGCGGCGATGGCGCCCGCCGAGGCGCCGGAGGTTTGCTTGATCTGCGGCATGATGCCTTTGGCTTCCAGCAATTCCAGCGCGCCGCCATAGGCGATGCCTTTTACGCCGCCGCCTTCAAAGACCAGGTTTTCGAATTGATAGTTCATGATATTTCCTTACTCGTGGTTTAGGGAGTAAGAAAAATAACCAAGTGGCGAGCGAGAAAATATGGATTGGGGTTGTGTGGCTCGGCAAACAAAATTATTCATAATAAATATATTATTTATATATTTATCAAAGGAATTTATTAAACAGGCGCATCGGGCTTTTTGCGTCAATACTTAGCGCTGTCCAATTCTCGCAAGGAGTCATCATGTTCTGGAAACGTTGTCTGCTGGGCGCGGCGCTGGCCGTTATGTCATTACAGGCTGGCGCCGCCGCGCCGCAGGCCAAAACCCCGACGCCGGGATTTTACCGCATCATGCTGGGCAGCTTTGAAGTGACCGCGTTGTCCGACGGCGTCATTCGCTTGCCGGCGGACAAGCTGTTGCTGAACACCACGCCGCAGCAGATCGCCGCTGGGTTGGCCGAACGGCATCAAAGCCTGCCGGTGGTGACCTCGGTCAATGCCTATCTGATCAATACCGGCGACAAGCTGGTGATGGTCGACAGCGGTGCCGGCCAGTTGCTGGGGGACGGCCTGGGCAAGCTGGTGGATAACCTGCGTGCGGCGGGCTACCAGCCGGAGCAGGTGGATGAGATCTACCTGACCCACATGCACCCGGATCACCTCGGCGGCTTGACGCGCGACGGCAAGGCGGTATTCCCCAATGCGGTGGTGCGCGCCGCCAGCCAGGACGCGGACTTCTGGCTGAGCGCCGACCAGCTGAAACGGGCCAACGCGGAAAATAAAAGCAACTTCGAAAGAGCCCAGGCGGCGATCAAGCCTTACCAGGCGGCCGGCCACTTTAAGCCGTTCAACGGCGACGGCGAGCTTTCGCCGGGCATCGCCGCCTTTGCCGCCCACGGGCATACGCCGGGTCACAGCGTCTATCAGGTGACGAGCCAGGGCAACAAGCTGCTGCTGCTGGGGGATCTGATCCACGTAGCGGCGGTGCAGATGCCGCATCCGAAGGTGGCTATCAGCTTTGACAGCGACGCCAAGGCGGCGGTCGCTCAGCGGCTGCGGGTGTTCGGCGACAGCGCACGGCAGAGTGAGCTGGTGGGCGGCGCGCACCTGTCGTTCCCCGGATTGGGCTACCTGAACCGCCAGGGCGAAGGGTACAACTGGGTGCCGCTGAATTACGGCGCGCTGTAACGGCGATGGCCGCCCGTTGGGCGGCCATCGCACGAGCCCAGACGCATTGTTCGATAATTTGGGATTATGATGCCAGAGAATCGGGGCTTATTCGCCGTGATAAAGAGTGCATGATTAACGTCATGCCTGTTGTTTTCTTTAAGGAGCTCCCGATGAACCAGAAAACTCACTCCGTCGCCATCGTCACCGGCGCATCGCGCGGCATCGGCGCCGCTATCGCCGAGCGTCTGGCCGCCGACGGCTTTACCGTCATCATCAACTATTCAGGCAATCCGGCGCCGGCCGATGAACTGGTGCGCAAGATAGAACAGGCGGGCGGCCGCGCGCGCGGCGCCAAAGCCGACGTCAGCGATGCGGTCGCGGTCGCCCGCCTGTTCGACAGCGCCGAACAGGCGTTTGGCGGCATCGACGTGCTGGTCAACAACGCCGGGGTGATCGCGCTGGCGCCGGTGGCGGATATGCGCGATGAAGACGCGGATCGCCTGATCGACATCAACCTGAAAGGCAGCTTCAACACCATGCGTGAAGCGGCGAAGCGCCTGCGCGACAATGGCCGCATCATCAACTTCTCCTCCAGCGTGGTAGGGCTGCTGCAGCCGGGGTACGGCATGTATGCCGCCAGCAAGGCGGCGATCGAGGCGTTGACCAGCGTGCTGGCAAAAGAGCTGCGCGGCCGCAATATCACGGTGAACGCCGTCGCGCCGGGGCCGACCGCCACCGGCTTGTTCCTCGACGGTAAAACCCCGGAGCTTATCGAGCGGCTGGCGAAGATGGCGCCGCTGGAGCGCCTGGGCACGCCGGAAGATATCGCCGCGGCGGTGGCCTTCCTCGCCGGGGCCGACGGCGGCTGGATCAACGGACAAACCCTGCGCGCCAACGGCGGCATCATCTGATTGACGACGCGCCGTCGCAGGATCGGGTATCCTGTGGCGGCACACATCATATCAAGGGCGGTTTATGGCGGGCGACAATCAGCAATCCCGGCACGGCGTGAGATCGCCCTGCGTCAGCCTGTGCCGCATCGACGACGAAACCCGGCGGTGCCGGGGATGCCGGCGCACGCGGGCGGAGATCGCCATCTGGCGGCGGCTTGAGCTGCGTCAGTGGGTGAAATAATCCCCAGCATTATTGCGCTGCCAGACTTCATGTAGCACAATTGAGCTACATGTGATTGACCGACGTTGGGAGCGATTATGTCGACGACGACCATCCGTATTCCAGATGAGCTTAAAGCCCGAGTTGCTGCCGTCGCCGAGCAGGCTGGCGTGACGTCTCACAGCTTTATTTTGCAGGCCATAGCGGAGAAAACGCAGCAAGAAGAGCTGCGCCGCGACTTTGAGAATGAAGCGGAAAAACGCTATGCCAAGATCATTGCGACGGGAGAGACTGTCTCTTGGAAAGAGATACGCGGTTATTTGGAAAATTACGCAGCGGGTAACACTGACGCTGTTAAACCTCCGGTTAAAAAATTGGGGCGCTGATGGCAAATATCGAGTTGGCGCCAGAGGTCAGGGATGATATCGAACGTATTCTCGCTCATTTGGCTCAGCATGGTGCCGCGGATTCAGGACGGCGCATTCAGGAAATCATCCAGGCGATTGCGGTATTGGAACATAATCCATTAATCGGACGAGCCCTTGGCGCAGGGCTGCGTGAATTGATTATTGGGCAGCAAGCGCACGGTTATTTGGCGCTCTACAAATATATCCCTGATATCGATACGGCGTTTGTTCTGGCGATCCGTAGTCAGAAAGAACAAGGGTATTGAATGCACGATACCGGCCTGAAAGACCGGTATCGTTGTCATGCCGTCAGAAATCCCAGTCCTCATCCTCGGTGTTGACCGCCTTGCCGATGACGTAAGACGAACCGGAGCCGGAGAAGAAGTCGTGGTTTTCATCGGCGTTCGGCGACAATGCCGATAGGATAGCCGGGTTGACCTCCGCCATCGCCGGCGGGAACAGCGCCTCATACCCCAGATTCATCAGCGCCTTGTTGGCGTTGTAGTGCAGGAAGGTTTTCACGTCTTCCGTCCAGCCGACGCCGTCGTACAGCTCCTCGGTGTAGCGCACCTCGTTGTCGTACAGATCCTGCAGCAGATCGAAGGCGAAGTTTTTCACCTGTTGGCGCCGCGCGGCGTCCACCTTCTCCAGCCCTTTCTGGAACTTATAGCCGATGTAGTAGCCGTGCACCGCTTCGTCGCGAATGATCAGGCGGATCAGATCGGCGGTGTTGGTCAGCTTGGCGCGGCTTGACCAGTACATCGGCAGGTAAAAGCCCGAATAGAACAGGAACGACTCGAGGAACACGCTGGCGACCTTCTTCAGCAGCGGATCGTCGCTGCGATAGTGCGCCAGAATGATGCCGGCTTTCTTCTGCAGCGCGCGGTTTTCCTCGCTCCAGCGGTAGGCGTCGTCCACGTCCGGCGTTTGGCACAGGGTGGAGAAGATTGAGCTGTATGAGCGGGCGTGCACCGCCTCCATAAAGCTGATGTTGGAGTACACCGCTTCTTCGTGCGGCGTCAGCGCATCGGCGATCAGGGCCGGGGCGCCGACGGTGTTCTGGAGGGTGTCCAGCAGCGTCAGCCCGGTGAACACCCGAATGGTCAGCTGCTGCTCCTTCGGTGTCAGCGTGGCCCAAGAGGGGATATCGTTGGACAACGGCACCTTCTCCGGCAGCCAAAAGTTGGAGGTCAGGCGGTTCCACACCTCCAGATCCTTGTCGTCTTCGATGATGTTCCAGTTGATGGCGCGCACCAGCGGCGCCGATGTTACGGTCGTCATAAGTTGCCTCACAGCGAGCAGGACACGCAGCCCTGCACCTCGGTGCCTTCCAGCGCCATCTGGCGCAGGCGGATGTAGTAGATGGTCTTGATGCCTTTGCGCCAGGCGTAGATCTGCGCGCGGTTGATATCGCGGGTGGTGGCGGTATCGCGGAAGAACAGCGTCAGCGACAGCCCCTGATCGACGTGTTGCGTCGCGGCGGCATAGGTATCGATGATTTTTTCCGGGCCAATTTCGTAGGCATCCTGGTAATACGCCAGGTTGTCGTTGGTCATGTACGGTGCCGGGTAGTAAACGCGGCCGATCTTGCCTTCCTTGCGGATTTCGATGCGTGAAACGATCGGATGGATGCTGGAGGTGGCGTTGTTGATGTACGAAATCGAACCGGTCGGCGGCACCGCCTGCAGGTTCTGGTTGTACAGCCCATGCATCATCACTGACTGACGCAGCGCGCGCCACTCGTCGCGGCCCGGAATGGCGATGCCGGCGGCGGCGAACAGCTCGCGCACCCGCTCGGTCTGCGGCAGCCAGTCGCGCTCGGTGTACTTGTCGAAGTATTCGCCGCTGGCGTAGCGGGAGTGCTCGAAGCCGTCGAACGCGCCGCCGCGCTCGATCGCCAGCCGATTAGAGGCGCGGAGGGCGTGATAGGCCACGGTATAGAAATAGAGATTGGTGAAGTCGATGCCTTCTTCCGAGCCGTAGAAGATGCGCTCGCGCGCCAGGTAACCGTGCAGATTCATCTGGCCCAGACCGATGGCGCGGGCGCTGCGGTTGCCTTCGGCGATCGAGGGCACCGAGCGGATATCGCTCATGTCGGCCACCGCGGTCAGCGCGCGGATCGCGGTCTCGATCGCCTTGCCGAAGTCCGGCGCATCCATGGTTTTGGCGATATTCAGCGAACCGAGGTTGCAGGAGATGTCCTTGCCGATGCGATCGTAGCTCAGATCCTCGTGATACGTGCTGGCGCGGTTGACCTGCAGGATCTCCGAACACAGGTTGCTCATGTTGATGCGCCCGGCGATCGGATTTTCCCGGTTGACGGTGTCCTCGAACATCACGTACGGGTAGCCGGATTCGAACTGGATCTCCGCCAGCACCTGGAAGAACTCACGTGCGTTGATGCGCGACTTGCGGATGCGCTTGTCGTCCACCATCTCGCGGTACTTCTCGCTGACGGCAATCTCCGAAAACGGCACGCCATACACCCGTTCGACGTGGTAGGGCGAAAACAGGTACATCTCTTCGTTGTTCTTCGCCAGTTCGAAGGTGATATCCGGGATCACCACCCCCAGCGACAGCGTTTTGATGCGGATCTTCTCGTCGGCGTTTTCCCGCTTGGTGTCGAGGAAACGCAGAATGTCCGGGTGGTGGGCATTGAGATACACCGCGCCGGCCCCCTGGCGCGCGCCGAGCTGGTTGGCGTAGGAGAAGGCGTCTTCGAGCATTTTCATGATCGGAATGACGCCGGAGGACTGGTTCTCGATGCGCTTGATTGGCGCGCCCACCTCGCGAATATTGCTCAGCAGGAAGGCCACGCCGCCGCCGCGTTTCGACAACTGCAGCGCGGAGTTCACCGCCCGCCCGATCGATTCCATATTGTCTTCGATACGCAGCAGGAAGCAGGAGACCAGCTCGCCGCGCTGGCGTTTGCCGCAGTTGAGGAAGGTTGGGGTGGCCGGCTGGAAGCGGCCCGACATCATCTCCTCCACCAGATCCTGCGCCAGCCCGGTGTCGCCTGCCGCCAGCGTCAATGCCACCATGCATACCCGATCTTCGTAGCGCTCCAGATAGCGTTTGCCGTCGAAGGTTTTCAGCGTATAGCTGGTGTAGTACTTAAAGGCGCCGAGGAAGGTCTCGAAGCGGAATTTTTTGGCGTAGGCCTGCTGGAACAGCTGCTTGATAAACGGGAATTGGTACTGCGCCAGCACCTGCGGCTCGTAGTAGCCTTCCTCCACCAGATAGCGCAGCTTTTCCTCCAGGTTGTGGAAGAATACGGTGTTTTGGTTGACGTGCTGCAGGAAGTAGTGCCGCGCCGCCAGCCGATCCTTATCGAACTGGATCCGGCCTTCCGCATCGTAAAGATTGAGCATCGCGTTGAGCGAATGGTAATCCTGCGCGCCCGTCTCGGGCCTGGTCAGTTCTGTCGTTGCCAAAATGCGGTTACTCCCTGTCGAACGTTTTCAACGTCTTGCGCGGTGCCGAGTAGCTCGAAGCGGTACAAGAAAGGCACCTGGCATTTTTTGGCGATGATGTCGCCGGCGATGCCGTACGCTGCGCCGAAGTTGGTGTTCCCGGCGGCGATGACGCCGCGCAGGTATGAACGGTTTTGCGGAACGTTGAGAAAGCGGATCACCTGGATCGGCACCGCGCCGACGGCGCTGCCGCCGCCATAGCTGGGCACGATCAAGATATAGGGTTGCTCCATCAGCAGCTTGCTGCGGGCGCCGGCGATCGGAATGCGGATCGCCGGCAGGCCCAGTTTCTCAACGAACCGGTGGGTGTTCTCCGAGCTGCTGGAGAAATAGACCAGCGGATTCATCGGCGGGCCTCAGCAGGCGAGCGCCAGCGCGCCGATCTTGTCCGGCCGGAAACCGGACCAGTGATCGTCACCGGCGACAATCACCGGAACTTGCTGATAACCAAGGGACTTAACGTGGTTCAGCGCTTGCTGATCCTGGGTGAGATCGATCACCTGATAATCAATCCCCTGCTGGTCAAATGCGCGATAGGTGGCGTTGCACTGGACACAGTCCGGCTTGCTGTAAATAATAATGCTCATGATTCGCATTTACCTTTAGGCTGAAGGAAAGGCGGACAAGTCAGATAACGGAGCATCGTTCCTGGCGTTTCTGACGGCGTTATCAACCGAACGACATTCCCTGCGGCTGACCCATAAAATACTATATGTTGATATTTATTTTATCAACCACGCTATATATGGTGTTTTGTCGGGGTGAGGGTGCAAGCCGCGCCGCGGCTGGAAAAAGCGAGGCAAAAATTTTTTGATCGCGCAGGTTTGGGCCGAAACTTGCCGCTTACCCGCGATGTGCCCCCTCCAGGCGTGGTGCGTGGTGCCAGAAAAGTACCCTGCGTCGAATGTGCGGCGCTGCTATTGGCTTTTTTAATTATTATCGAAGTAACGTTATTTTTAATATCAATGATCATGGTATTTTATTTATCCTGGAAATAATCTCTATTTCTTAAATGCATTATATAAATATTCCTTGGCGACTCATGGCCCGGTCTGTTTTTTTACCTGGCTTGATTTGGCTTCACTGGTTTGATTTTAATATGTTTTATCTATATTTATTTTTTTATTTTAAAATCAGTGTGGAATATATTTTTATTTGCACTAAGGTTAGTGCGAGGGTTTTTTATCAAGATTCTCAGATTAATTTAATTCTATTTGAAACATGAAAAAAGGAGTATTTTATGTCCAAAGAAGCGATTAAAAATCATCATATTACTGCGATTCATCATCATGAAGCGGCAAAGAAACATGAAGAGGCTGCTATTCACCATAAACATTTGGCCCTGCGCCATCAGTCCGCCGTGCATGCGCACGAGCATTCGCATGAAGGTGTTATTTCTGAACTGAAGGGGGAATGGAAAAAGCACCTGGAAGAATCGCATCATAAGGCGGATGAAGCGCATAAGGCATCCGCGCGAGCACATAAAAAGACTGAGGAATCAGTCAAGTAATTCATTATATGGCTCGAGCTATGTCTGACGGTCATCTTTTTATCCTGGTGTCTGTCAGACAGTGCCTGGTTATACCGCAGTTATTTGCCTGTCTCTTAATAGAGGCAGGCAATGTCGCTATTTCTTTTGGGAGGCCAATTACTGGCGCATGCTGACGGCCAGTCGGTTGAAGGCGTTCATGATGCTGATGGCGAAGGTCAGATCGGCGATCTCGGTATCGCTGAAGTGCGCCTTCAGCGCTGCGAAAGCGCTGTCCGGCGCGCCGGTGGCGGCGATCAGCGTAACCGACTCGGCCCACTCCAGCGCCGCGCGTTCACGCTCGCTGAATTCATGGCTGACGCGCCAGCCCGCCAACGTATCGAGTTTGGCGTGGCTGAAGCCGCTTTCGCGCAGCGCTTTGCCGTGCATGTCCAGGCAGTAGGCGCAGCCGTTGATCTGCGATACGCGCATAAACATCAACTCGATGGTGGCCTTGTCCAGGGTGCCTTTCTCCAGCGCCATCAGCGCGCTCACCATATTTTTGTACGGGGCGGGCGCCAGCTCGGCATAGTTCAAACGTGGCTTAATCATGGTCAACCTCAATTGGTAGGTAACGAAATCATGACGCTACTGTAGCGGCCTTATGGTCTATGCTATAGGGCCATAAAATGATTATTTAACCAGGCCATGATGCAACCCTTTCTGACTTCGCTGCGGCTGGACAGCCAGCTTGCCGAACCGCTGTACCGGCAGATTTATCGGCGGATTAAAGACGCCATCGCCCAGGGCAACCTGGCGGCGGGCCGCCGGCTGCCCTCGGTGCGCGGGTTGGCGAGCGATCTGGGCGTGGCGCGCGCCACGGTGGAAAGCGCCTACGCGCAGCTGATCGCCGAAGGTTTCTTGCAGAGCCGCGGGCAGGCCGGAACCTATGTTTCGCCGCAGCTGCAGCCCAGAGCACCGGGCACGCCGCCGGTTGCGGAATCGTTGCCGACGATGGCGCCCGATCCGCTGCAGCCGCAGGGCATGCTGCAGCCGTTTCAACTGGGTGTGCCGGCGCTGGATGCGTTTCCACGGGCGTTGTGGCAGCGCATTGTCGCCCGCCGGTTACGCGGCTCTACGGTGGCTTCGCTGGCGCTGCCGCCGGCCGGCGGCCTGCCCGAACTGCGCGAGGCGATCGCCCATTATCTGCATCTGTCGCGCGGCATCAGCTGCCGGCCGGAGCAAATTTTCCTCTGTGCCGGCTATCCTGCGTTGCTGGACTGGGTGACGGAGACGCTGTTGCACGCCGGCGACGCGGTGTGGATAGAAGATCCCGGTTATCCGGTCACGCGCCCGTTGCTGCGGATTGCCGGTGTCAGGCCGGTTGCCGTGCCGGTGGATGAGCAAGGCATGGACGTGGCCGCCGGTATCCTGATTGAGCCGGCGGCGCGGTTGGCGGTGGTGACGCCAACCCATCAAAGCCCGCTCGGCGTCTCGCTCAGCCTGATGCGGCGGATGGCGCTGCTCGACTGGGCGCAGCAGCGTGGGGCCTGGATCCTCGAAGACGATTACGACAGCGAGTTTCGCTATCACGGGCGGCCGTTGCCGCCGTTGAAAAGCCTCGATGTTCAGGGGCGGGTGCTGTACGCCGGCACCTTCAGCAAAACGCTGTTCCCGGCGCTGCGCATGGCTTATCTGGTGGTGCCCGCCGGCCTGACGGAGGCGTTTGTGCGCAGCAGCCGGTTGCGCGGCTGCGGCTGCCCGCCGCTGCTGCAGGCCGGCGTGGCGGATTTTATTCGGCAGGGGCACTTCTATCGGCATCTGAAACGCATGCGGCCGCTGTATCGCCAGCGGCGCGAAGGGTTGACGCAGGCGCTGGAGCGGCAGCTGGGGGCGTGGCTGACGGTGGTGCCGCAGCAGGGGGGTATTCAGCTGTTGGCCCGGCTGCGCGACGGCCTGGCGGATGCGCCGTTGGCGGCGCAAGCGCGGCAACAGGGGCTGGCGGCGCAGGCGTTGTCGGATTGGGAAATCGACCATCCGGCGGGGCAGGGGTTACTGTTGGGATTTGCCAATTTCAGCCGGCAAGAGGAGACGGAGCGGGCGGTGCAGGCGCTGGCGCAGCTGTTCAGGCGCGCAAATTAAACGGCCCGCGATTTCGCGGGCCAGACGCACATCTGTTTTATCTTTATGACTGCAGGGGTGTTAACGCCGGGCCAGCAGCACGCCGAGCACGATGCCGACGGCGGCACCGATCCCCACGCCCTGCCAAGGTTTGTCACGCACATAGCTGTCGGCCTGATCGACCGCGTCGCGCGCTTGCTGTGTCAGACTGGTGGAACCATTGAAGCGCGCTCGGGCGTCGCGCAGCACGCCTTTTGCCTTGCTGTGCAGCTCTTTCAGTTCCTCTTTGGTCTTGTCGCCGGACTCGCGTAAGACTTCATCCAGCGTATCGGCCAGCAGAGTGACGTCCTGATCGATATCGCGTTCTGTTCTTTCCGCTTTCTTAAACATTCGGCTCTCCATTTTGACACATGTGGTTTAAGTGTAGACCATGCCGAGATTTGCGTGACGATAACGCAAAAAAAACGACGATTTCATCGGCGTTAGCAGCCGGCGGCGATAAAATCGCCGTTGGCGCTGACCGGGATCACCGCATTGAACAGCACCAGCGCGAACAGGATCAGGATCACGCCGCCGAGCATCACGGCGATACGCGACGCCTGCGCCAGATAATAGCCCGTCAGGCCGGGTTGGTTGGCCAGAAAACGCTCGCGCGCGTGGTGCACCAGCGTGGCGAGGATCATGATCGACAGCCCGGTGCCCAGCGCCATGCTCATGGCGGAGATCGCGCCCCAGGTGAACATGCCGATGGCGTTGGCGAACACCAGAATCAGGATCGCGCCGCTGCATGGGCGAATGCCGATGGAGACGATCAGCCACAGCGCATTGCGCCAGCCACCGGTCAGTTCGTCCGCGCTGGGTTGATGCCGGTGGCCGCAGTCGCACGCCGCCGTATGCGCGTGGTCGGCCGGGTGCAGCGCTTTGATGATCGGCCGCCGCCGCCAGCGCCAGCCGCCGGCGCGCAGGATCACCGTCAGGCCAAAAACGGCGATGAATACCGCGCTGCCTTTTTCCACCCAGTAACGGCTGAGGCTGAGATCGCCCATCGATAGGTTGAGCGCCACCGCCAGCACCACCACGAACACAATGGCGACTACGCCTTGCATCAGGCTGCCCAGCAGGGTGATCAGCCGGCTGGCGTTCAGCTGTTGGCGGTGGGTGGCCAGATAAGTGGTGATGACAAACTTGCCGTGGCCGGGGCCGATGGAGTGCAGGAAGCCGTAAGCGAAGCTGGCCAGCATCAGCATCAGCCCGCCGCTGTATTGATGGTTGCGCTGTTGCAGCAGATAAAGCACCAGATAGCGGTGCATGTAAATCTGGAAGTTAATGCAGTACTGCACGAACTCGGCCCAGTGACGCACGAACAGATAGAGTAGCGTCAACAGCAGCAGACCGGCGAGAGCCAGGCCGGCGAAGCGGCCGGGCGCATGTTTCAGCGAGGCGGTTTTCATGATGTGGACGACCTGTGCCGGGGTATTTCCTTCAGCATATACCTGCGCGCAGGGTTAACAAGCTCTGTACACAAACGCTGTACATTTGGTTACTCGGCGAAACCAATCACTCACGGAAACGGCAGTTTGATTCCACTAGTATCTGTTTCAACGGCTCCACCGGAGCTTACCGAAACAACACTCTGAGGATTTAAAGATGAAAAAAGTATTAGCGCTGATCGTTGCTGCCACTATGGGTCTGTCTTCTGTTGCTTTCGCTGCTGATACTGCAGCTACTGCTCCGGCTACCACCACCGCACCAGCTGCGACCACCACTACCGCTGCGCCAGCGGCTGCTGCTGAAAAAGCGCCAGCTAAAGCAACGCACCACAAGAAAGCTAAGCACCACAAAAAAGCGCCAGCCCAGAAAGCTCAGGCCGCTAAAAAGCACCACAAAAAAGCGCCAGCTCAGAAAGCCCAGGCCGCTAAAAAGCACCACAAAAAAGCGCCAGTGCAGAAAGCTCAGGCCGCTAAAAAACACCACAAAAAAGCCGGTAAAAAAGCTTAATTAAGTGATGTTTGCGGAACCGAGAGGTTCCGCACTCTCCAGCCCGTACTCCAGACACCCGGTTCTTCCGGGTGTCTTCTTTTGAGGCGACGAACGATGATCAATCGCTATCTGTTTGAAGTCATTTTCAGCGCGGTGGCCCTGTGCGGGGTGGTAGTCGGCTGGGAACTGTTTTTGGCCGGCAGCTTTCTGTAATTATTGCGCCGCGGCGGTTTCGTGCAAATGCCGCCAGCCGAGCGCGTTGGGCTGACGTTCAAAGACCACCGTGGAATAGCGCAACGTAGCGCTTTGCCCCGGCAGACTCTGTTTTTCCCGGTAGCTGACTACCGCGCCCGTCGGCCATTCGGCCACCAGCTTCATCTCTTCTATCACGATTTCCAATCCCGGTTTGGCGGCACGATGCGCGTGGAAAAAAACGCACAGCGCGGTGAAATCCAACGCGGCGCCGCTCAGCGCGATCATGCTGAAATCCGGCGTAAAGCGCGCCAGCAGCGCCTGTTCTTCTCCGCTTCCTTTGCCCAGCCAGCGTTCAATGGCGATGTGGGCGTCGATCACTTCGGTAAAATACGGGTTCATAACATCTCCTGTTGAGCGTTGAGTCGGCGCACGATGGCGCGGTTGGCGAGGCGCAGGCACAGCAGCAGCGGGATAAATACGCTGGCGCCCGCCAGGATGAAGCAGGTGCGGTAGGCCACCGCGGGCGGCAACACGCTCAGCAGCAGATTCAGCAACAGGCTGAGCAGCGCTACGCCGAGGCAAAAACTGAGCTGGCGGTTGATGTTCCACAGCGCGCTGGCGTCCGCCAACTGAGCGTCGGGGATCTGCAGGAATGCGCTGCTCTGCGCGGTGCTGCTGCACAGGCTGCCGCCGAACCCCATCAGGGCGAAGGCGACGATCTGCAACGCGTGCTGCCCTGCCAAGTCGATCTGCGCCAGCGCCAGCATGCCGGCACCTTGCAACAGGCAGCCGGCGATCAGCAGCGGCCGTGGGCCGAGCCGGTTAAAGGTTTTGCCGGTCAGCGTGATGGCGAGAAACGACGCCAGCGCCCAGGGCAGCATCAGGCCACCGACCTGGGCGGCGGGCATCCCCAGCTGGTTTTGCAGATACAGCATCGCCACCAGGCTGACGCCGATGAACAGGCCGGGAATGCACAAATAAACCGCCATGGCGTTGCGCAGCAGCGGATCGGCGACCAGCCGCAGGTTCAGCAGCGGCTGCGGCGCGCGCAGGCTATGACGCAGATAGTACGCCAGCACCAGCAGGCCGGCGGCCAGCAGCGCCGCGCCGGAAGCCTGCCGGCCGGCCTCGCTCAGCCGGGTCAGGCCGAGCAGCAGCAGCGTCAACGCCGCGCAGGCGCTCAGCAGTCCTTTGCCGTCGAGCGGTTTACGCACCGTCTCAGGTGCTTCCGCGCGCAGCCACCGCGCCGCCAGCGTCAGCGCCAGAGCCGCCGGCGGCAGGTTGGCGAAAAACACCCAGCGCCAGTCCAGCCGATCGACGAGCCAGCCGCCGAGCGCCGGTGACAGCGCCGGTGCCAGCAGCCCCACCAGCATGATGGCCGCCGACAGCCCGGCGCGTTCATGGCTGCGGTACAGCTGGTAGGTCAGCGTCTGGCCGATGGGGATCAGCAAGCCGCCGCCCATGCCCTGCAGGGTGCGCCAGCCGATCAGCGTGCCGATGCTGTCGGCGTTGCCCGCGCCGAGGGTAGCCAGTAGGAACAGCGCCAGCGACAGCAGGAACACCCGCCGCCCGCCGATGCGCTGCGCCAGCCAGGCGCTGAGCGGGATCACCAGCGTCAGGCCGAGAATATAGCCGTTGCTGACCCACGCCAGTTGGCTAACCGACGCCCGCATCGCCTGGCCGATGGCGGGGTAGGCGACGTTGGCGATAAACATATTGATCAGATCGACGAAAAAGCCGAGCAGATAGACGATTGCCACTTTGCTGCGATAAGACATGGTGCCTCCGGTTGAAGGCGAGCAGTGTATCGGGGGGAAAAGTGCGGATAAATCGGCCGCGGGCGATTACACTGTCAAAATTATTTTGACAATAAGGGCGGCGAAATGCTGAATTTGCAGCGCCTGGCGATCTTCGCGGCGGTGGTGGAGGCGGGCAGCTTTACCGCGGCGGCGGCGGCGCTGGGGCAAACCAAGGCGGTGGTGAGCTTTAACGTCAAGCAACTGGAGAACGAGCTGGGGGTGTCACTGCTGGCGCGCAGCACCCGGCGGCTGTCGCTGACCGATGCCGGTGAGCGCTTTTACCAGCGCAGCCTGCAGCTGCTGCAGGAGGCGGAAAACGTGCTGGACGACGTCCGCCGCGATCACCACGGGTTGAGTGGCGTGCTGCGTATCACCAGCACGCCGGAGTATGGTGCGCAGGTGGTGGTGCCGGCGCTGGCGGCATTTTCGCGGCAGCACCCGCGGCTGCGCATTCAGCATGTCTCTTCTTCTTATCACGTCGATCTGATCTCGGAGCGCTTCGACGTGGCGATCCGTCTGGGCCAGTTGGCGGACTCCAGCCACCGCGCGGCGCGGATCGACAGCTTCGCCATTTTTCCGGTGGCGGCGCCGGATTACCTGGCCGAACGGCCAATTCATTCACTGACGGATCTGGCGCAGGCGCAGTGGATTGCCCACAGCCGGCTCAGTTCGCCGCTCAGCTGGCAGGTGGTCACGCCGCAGCGCGAAGCGGTGCTGTTCAAGGTGGCGGACGCCGCCACGCTCACCGGCGACAGCGCCGCGGCATTGCTGGCGTTCGCCCTGCATGGCGCCGGGGTGGCGCTGCTGCCGGCGTGGCTGGCGCAGCCGGAGATCGACACCGGCCGGCTGCGGTGGTTGCTGCCGGATCACCGCTTCCCCGAGCAGAGCATCTATGCGCTCTACCCGAACACTCGCCACGTGCCGGAGAAGGTGCGGGCGTTTATCGATTTTCTGCGCGCGCGGGTGGCGATAAAACCGTTAGCGAAATAATAATTCGTTATAACTCTCTCATTTATCATCAGATCCCATCGGGGTATGCTGGCCATCTCTGTCTACCCCGTCCGATGCGAGCCACCTTCGATGACCGCAGAAAATAACTTCCAGCTGAACCGACGCATTCTGTCCGTGGTGATGTTCACTTTCGTCTGCTACCTGACCATCGGCCTGCCGCTGGCGGTGTTGCCGGCATTCGTGCATAACCACCTGGGCTACAACTCGGTGCTGGCGGGGCTTATCATCAGCGCGCAGTACTTCGCCACGCTGGTCAGCCGCCCGCACGCCGGGCGCTATGCCGACCAGCTGGGGCCCAAGAAGGTGGTGCTGTTCGGCCTGGCGTGCTGCGGCGCCAGCGGCCTGTTTTACGCGCTGGCGTTCGGGGTTGACGGTGACCCGTGGCTCAGCCTGCTGTTGCTGTGCGCGGGGCGGGTGTTGCTCGGCGTCGGCGAAAGCTTCGCCAGCACCGGCTCTACGCTGTGGGGCATTGGCCGGGTAGGGGCGATGCATACTGCGCGGGTGATCTCCTGGAACGGCGTCGCCACCTACGGGGCGATGGCGGCCGGCGCGCCGCTCGGCGTGTTCCTGAATCAGCAGTGGGGATTGGCCGGGGTGGCGGCGCTGATCGTGCTGGCGGTTGCGGTGGCGCTGCTGTTGGCCAGCGGCAAGCCGGACGTCTCGATCGCCGCCGGGCAGCGCATCGCCTTTCGCGCGGTGTTCGGCCGCATCTGGGCCTATGGCCTTGGGCTGGCGATGGGCACCGTCGGCTTCGGCGTGATCGCCACCTTTATCACCCTGTACTATGCCGACAAAGGCTGGAGCGGCGCGGCGTTTTCACTGACGCTGTTCAGCTGCGCCTTCGTCGGCATCCGCCTGATCTTCAGCAATGTCATCAATCGCCACGGCGGTCTGAAGGTGACGCTGGCGTCGTTGCTGGTTGAAATTGTCGGGCTGCTGTTGATCTGGCAGGCCGGTGAGCCCTGGATGGTGCAAACCGGGGCGTTGCTGGCCGGTGCCGGTTTCTCGCTGGTGTTCCCGGCGCTGGGCGTTGAGGCGGTGAAACAGGTGCCGCCGCAGAATCAGGGCACGGCGCTCGGCACCTATTCGGCGTTCCTCGACCTGGCGCTGGGCATCACCGGGCCGCTGGCCGGGCTGTTGATCGGGCAGGCGGGCGTGCCGTCTATCTATCTGGCGGCGGCGCTGCTGGTGGCGCTCGGCGTGCTGCTCACCCTGAGCTTGCTGCAGCACAGCCGGGCTTGATTCAGGAATAGTCTGAAACCCGGATTCCTCTCCAGAAAATTATTGTTTCGGTGAATGATTACGGTAAGGTCGCTCAGCGGTCCAGAATGAGAGGAGGAATCGATGTATTTACGGCCGGATGAAGTGGCTAAAGTGTTGGAGAATACCGGCTTTGAGCGTGATTATGTCACCGATCAGGCCTATGGCTACCGCAAGGGCGCACACTACGTGTATGTGAATCGCGAAGCGCGGATGGGCAGAACCGCGCTGGTGATCCACCCGGCGCTGAAAGAGAAAAGCGTGCATTTCGCCACGCCGACCTCCCCGGTGCGCACCAGCGAGCAGTATCTGGAGTTTCCCCTGGATTTAAGCGGCGACGCCCCGAACCAGCGTTACGGCATCGCACACGGTTTCAGCTCGCGCGAAGCGCTGTCGCGCTACCTTTTCAGCATGTTCCTGTAATCGGTCCCCCGCTCAGGGGGACGCGATCAGCCGTGGGACAACGCTTCGCGGTTGAAACGCTCATTGTAGGCGCGGCGGAACTGCGCCAGTTCAAACGCATCGATATCCAGCTCGGCAAAGTAAAACAGCGCCGCTTCGGTGTGCTCGGCGTGCAGCTCCGGCGACAGCCCGGCGCGCAGCAGTACGTCGCGCCACAGGGCGGTCTGCTCGTCGTCCGCCTGCTTGATGAACGTCAGGTAGATGAACAGCAGGTAAGCGGCCTGGTGCATCTCTTCGGTGTAGCCGTTGTTCAGCATGCGGATAAAGGTCTGGCTTTGACGGCCGCCCATTTCCTGGATCATCGATTCGATCAGCATCGGTTTGACCCTCAGCAGATGGGCCAACGAATCGATGGCTTTACGGGTGTCGGACGTCAAAATGCGGTAACCGATAATAAATACGACGATCAGGGCGGCGAGGATGATCCAGGTCATTTAGGCTTTATTACACTCTCAATACGCCAGAAACGGGGCGGGAGGCGCTGTGCGACAGCGCCCGCTATCAATGCTGTTCGCCGCTGAAATTATCGGCCGCACGCTGTTGGTGCAGGTGATGGTTGAAGGTGGCCGCGTCTTTGGCCAGCGCATCCAGATGGGCGCCGAGCATTTTGATCTGCTTCACCAGCGCGTGCTGCTCCGGCACCGAACTGGCGGTGCTCAGTTTGCGCGCCAGTTGTTCATTTTGCGCCCGCAGGGCGGCTTCGCGCTGTTTGGCTTCTTCCAGCAGTTGTTGCAACGCCTGGTAGCTCCGCTGCCATTCGCGGTGTTGCCGTTCGAAGCTGCTCTGCAACTCATTCATCGCATTTTGAAACTGGATTTCCAGCTCGCGCATTGTCATGGGCTCGATCCTTTGCGGCACTCAATGATGGCTTAGCAGTATAGCGAAAACTGCTCGTAAGCTCACCCGTTGGCGACAAATGAGACCACTGCCGCTGACAATTCCCGGCTTGCAACCGCGCCAAGGCATCTTACAATCGACCCCATTCCCGGCCGTAAAGGCTGCCGTTCAAGAGAGGTGGAAGATGAGCGAGCAGGAAAAAGACTTTTTTGAACAGGCAATGGCGGACGTGGTGCCGCTGGCGAGCGGGCGGCAGACGCTGTACCTCAAGCCGCAGGATGCGGTGGACAAAAGCGCGCGGCGCGAAGCGCAGCGGCGGCTGCAGGAAAACTTCCTCAGCACCGATTTTCTCGAGGTGATCCCTTGCGAGCAACCGCTGGCGTTCAAAGGGGAGGGCATTCAACAGGGCGTGCTGGACAAGCTGCGCAGCGGCCGTTACCCGCCGCAGGCGTCGCTGAACCTGCTGCGTCAGTCGGTCGAAGCCAGCCGGCAGGCGCTGTTTCGCTTCATCGTGCAGGCGGAGGCGCAAAACCTGCGTTCGCTGCTGATCGTGCACGGCCGCGGGCGGCAGAACGAAAGCCACCCGAATATCGTGCGCAGTTACGTCGCCAAATGGCTGGCGCAGTTTGAACAGGTGCAGGCGTTTTGCCGTGCCTTGCCGCGCGACGGCGGCGAGGGTGCCTGCTACGTCACGCTGCGTAAATCGGCGCAGGCCAGGGCGGAAAACTTTGAGCGCCACGCCAAGCGCAGCCGTTGAAGGGATAGCCGAAATAAAATGGCCGGCGACAGTCGCCGGCCATCGATGAATTATTTATTAAATATTTTATAGTCCAGCGAATAACGGCCGGCGCCGGTCACCGCCAGCAACAGCAAACCGCCAATGATGCTGATGTTTTTAAAGAAGTTGATTTCGTTGCCCATCATTTCCATACCGGTCATTTTCCAGAACGGATGGCCGATAAATGCGGTGCCCAAAACGTACAGGGCGAAAATGACCGCGATAGGGCGAGTAAACAGGCCGAGAATAAGCGCAATGCCGAAAATAAACTCCACCACGACGGCAACGATCGCCGCCAAATATGGCATCGGCGCGCCGTAGCCTTCCATCGCCGAGACGGTCGCACCGAAGTTGACCAGTTTCATCCAGCCGAAAATGATAAATAGAATCATCAGTAATATGCGGGACAGCAGAATAACGCCGTCTTTTGAGCTATCACCCATTTCAAACTCCTTAGCCACTGTCGGAATGATGTTGTCTTGCTGAATAAAGATTAGAACAATTTACGTTTTTTTCTAGCGGCGGCGGGCGGTTGCGCCTCTTTTTTTCGGCGGAAGGGATGCGTGGTGAAGCCGGCTGTATTGCCTATACTTGAGCCTGGAGCAAAAACAATAAAACAGGCAATGTGAGGTCGTGATGGACGAAGAATTGACCGCCGCCGGCTATCGTTGTTATTCCGGCGACAAGATTGACGTTTATTTTAACGGCGCAGTTTGCCGCCATTCCGCCCGCTGCGTGCGTGGCAACGCGGCTATTTTTACCTTGAATCGCCGCCCGTGGATTATGCCGGACAATGCCGATCCGGCCGAGGTGAAACGCGTTATCGATACCTGCCCCAGCGGCGCGCTTAAATATAGGGAGAAATAATATGGATCATAAAATACTGGCAGACGACAAGCGTTTTTATATCAATGACGAGCAGGGCAAGCTGATCGCCGAGATCTCTTTCGTGCCGAGCGGCGACAAGCTGACCATTATCGATCACACCTGGGTGGATGAGTCATTGAAGGGGCAGGGCGTCGGCAAAAAGCTGGTGGCGCTGGTGGTGGAGAAAATGCGCGCGGAGCAGCGCAAAATCATTCCGCTGTGCCCGTTCGCCAAACATGAGTTCGATACCACGCCGGCCTATCAGGACATTCGCGCATAAGGCGATAACGGGGCGCGGCGCGCCCCGGTTATTCAGCAGACACCGAAATCGCCGTCTTCGTGGTACAGCGCCACGTCGCTGGCCTGCACCTCCGTGCGCTGCTCTTTACCCAGTTCATTCCAGCTGCAAACCAGGGTGTCGCCGTCAATTGCCACCACGGTCATCTTTGGGCCGCCGGTGGTGCGTTGAACAAAATCACCGATATTGAATGCCATGCGTTCCTCCACAACAGATTAAACCTCACCTATTGATAACACAGAATGGCGCCGCCGTTGGCACGAGTTTCGTTATGTATTATTTTATATAGCGATTGTCACCAAGGAGAGCAGACTAACATGCCGGGATTATTGATGTTTTATGTGGGCGGTACGGCGCCGGGCGCCAATATCGAGTTGCACGACGTGCAGTTCGCGGCGGCGGATCGGCCGGAAGAGGCGTATCCGCTGCTGCGTGAAAAGTGGTTCGGCGATAAGCGCAAGGTGCATGTCGACGGCTACGCGCGCATCGACTGGGCGGACGGCTACGACGTGAGCCTGGAGCCTGCGCCGTTCGCCGGTGAAGAGAAGCTGTTTTTCGTCAACGTGGGCGGCTACCGCAGCGATGAGCTGGCGGAATTGCACCAGTTCGGCCTGTTTGTGGCGCGCTCCGCCGACGAGGCGAAGGAGAAAGCCAAACGGGTGCTGCTGACGGACAGCGCGCAGCAGCACAAGGATGACCTGGCCGAGGTGGACGACTGCCTGCTGCTGCAGGCGCTGCAGGGCTACCACGTGCATCTGCGGGCCAACCCGCACGGCAAACCGGCCCGGCCGCTGTGGCAGGGGTATCTGCCGATCGGCGAACCCGCGTTATAACGCCGCCAACGCCTGCAGCTGTTGCCGCAGCCAGCGGCAGGCCTCCGGCCGGCCGTTCTTGCGGTGCAGGTAGATTTTAATCTGATACGGCGGCACCGGAAACGGCAGGGGGTGGATATCCAGCGCCGCCGCCTGCCGCAATTTTTACGCGGCGTAGCGCGGCATGCTCATCACCAGTTCGCTGTCGGCGACGATGAACGGCGCTCCCAGCAGCGAAGGCGTGCGTCACCGATCGCAGCCGATAGACCGCTTCAAACACCAGCAGCAGGTTGAGATCGAGACGCTTCAAATCCAGATGCATGATATTCATTACCTGTTGATAAAAATGCAGTTCATACAGTATTTGAGGCGCGATATGCTGGCAAGAACAGTCATCAACACACTCAGGATTTGCCATGACCATCGAGATTTACCCAGCGCAAAAAAGCGACGCCCAACTGATTCTGGATATGATTATCGAGCTGGCGGTGTACGAAAAGGCGCGCGAGCAGGTGCTGGCCAGCGTGGAAGATATCGAACGCAGCCTGTTTGGGCCGGGCGCCTGTTCCGAAGCGCTGATTTGTACGGTGAACGGCGAGCCGGCGGGTTATGCGGTGTTCTTTATGAGTTACTCCACCTGGCTGGGTAAAAACGGCATCTATCTGGAAGACCTGTACGTGGCGCCGAAGCATCGCGGCGCGGGGGCCGGTAAAAAGCTGCTGCGGCACATCGCCCAGCTGGCGTGCGAGCGGCAGTGCGGCCGCCTGGAGTGGAGCGTGCTGGACTGGAACCAACCGGCCATCGATTTCTACCTCAGCATCGGCGCACAGCCGCAGGGCGAGTGGGTGCGCTATCGCATGGAGGGTGAGGCGTTGACGCACTTCGCGGCGCACGGGGCGGCGCTGCCGGCATAATAGCCGTTGGGGGGAGGCGGCCTCCCCAACTGTGATGATGTGAACGGTTTACTGCGGGTGAATCAGGCGGGTTTGCGGGCGGCGAGAATGAAGATCATCGGGCGCTCCTGCTCTTCGTCCAGCGCCGGGTTAGCGGCGATTTGCTGCGCGCTGGGGCCCCATTCGTTCAAATGTCGGATGATAAATCCTTGCTGCGCCAGCGGGTTGATATAGCTGCCGAGCGTGCGGTGCTGCTTGATGACGCCTTCCGCCAGCCAGTTGGAAACGCGCTGGCCTTCTCGCTGGTAGCCGTTCACCGGCCAGGATTTCTGCCCGTTGCCGTCGGTCAGCCAGCCCTGCTGCGCCGGGGCGGTGTAGATCGGGTGCTCGGCGGTGAAGATGAACTGCCCGCCGGGTTTCAGCGCGGCGTAAACCGTGGCGAACAGCGCGGCCAGATCCTCGAGGTAGTGCAGCGTCAGCGAGCTGTAGACCAGATCGTAACTTTCCGGCGGCAGCTGCAGCTGCGCCAAATCCTGCCGACGATACGCGATGCCCGCGTCGGCGGTCATCTCCCGCGCCCTGGCCAGCATCTTTTGCGAGACGTCCAGCCCCAGCACCTCGGCGGCGCCCTGTTCGCGCGCGCTGCGGCAGAACCAGCCGTAGCCGCAGCCGAGATCGACCACGCTTTTGCCCTGCAAATCCGGCAGGATGCGGCGGATGGCGGGCCATTCCGGCGCGCCGTCCAGGCCGTGCTGCGAGCGGCTGAGCTGCGCATAGCCGTCGAAAAAGGTCTGATTGTCATAGATGTTTTGCGTCATGATGACTCCTTGGGGTGAATGACGGCGGCGGAATACCGCTGCCATACCGTGCATAGTGCTGCATAATTCTACGCTGACAACATGAATAACGGGAATGACGATGGACATGATTTCGGTGCGGCAAGCGCCCGAGCTGGCGCCGCGCGCCATTGCGTATTTTCAGCGGCACTGGGCCACGGCACAGACGCTGATGATGTATGAAGACGCCATCAAGCGCAGCCTCGGCGCCGCCAACCCGCTGCCGCAGTGGTACCTGCTGATGGAAAATGACCAGATCCTCGGTTGTGCGGGGCTTATCACCAACGACTTTATCAGCCGTGGCGAACTGTATCCCTGGCTGTGCGCACTCTACGTAGAGGAAGCGCAGCGCGGCCGGGGCTACGGCGCCAAACTGATTGAGCATGTGGCGGCGGAAACCCGCCGGCTGGGCTTCCCGCAGCTGCACCTGTGCACCGATCTGGAAGGCTACTACGAGCGCAGCGGCTTCGTTTATAACGGGCTCGGGTATCACCCCTGGGGCGACGCCTCGCGGGTTTATTCGCGGACGCTGTGATCGCTCGTGGTTTGGCCATTCAGCCTAACATTGCGTCATATTTCTCAATGCCGGGGAGTTCAACCGCAGCACTTCTTATATTTTTTTCCACTGCCGCATGGGCAGGGCGCGTTGGGTTTGGCGCTGCTGGCGCCAGCCCGCTTTTCCTGAGCCAGTGCGTACATGATGGCGTGCTCCGGATAACCGTTGGCGAGCAAATCCTTCATCACGTTCATCTCACGCGAAATGTGCCGGAAGAAATGTTTATACCCCGGGCAGAGATAGTTATGCCCTGGATGACCGGACGGTGACACGGTGAAGCGGTGTTTGGGGCAGCCGCCGTGGCAGACGAAGCGGAATTCGCACTGGCGGCAATCCGGCGTCAGCGATGTCTTTTTAGCGCGGCCGAACGCATGCGCTTTTTCGCTGTTGTTTAAGGTGCGGATATCTTGCTGATGAATATTCCCCAGCCGGTGCTCCGGATAGACGAAGTGATCGCAGTTATATAAGTCGCCGTTGGCTTCCAGAGCGAAGGCGTGCCCACAGGTTTCGGCGAATACGCACAGCACCGGCGGCCGCTCACACCAGGCAGAAAGCGCCACCTCAAACATTTGTACGTAGACTTGTCCGACGTCCCGCCGCACCCATATATCGAAAATTTGATTGAGAAACTCGCCGTATTGCCAGGCTGGCACTGTCCAAGGGGCCAGAGTGGCAGCGCTTTCGCCCGGCATCACCAGCTTCAGCGTGGCACTCTCCGTCGTGCTCAGGCGTTCAACCAGCGGAATGAACTGAATATGGCGAGAGCCTGCTGCCAGAAGAAACTCGTAAACCTCGCGAGCCTGGCCAACGTTATGCTTGCCGACGACGGTAAGCGTGTTGAATTCGACGCCGTGCTCTTGCAGCAGAGCCAGGGCGGCCAGCACCTGGGCGTGGGTGCCTTTGCCCGAGCGCGAGGTGCGGTAACGATCGTGCAGCGCTCGCGGGCCATCGATCGAAATGCCGATCAGAAAGCGGTGCTCGGCGAAAAAGCGTGCCCACTCTTCGTTCAGCAACAGCCCGTTGGTTTGCAAAGCGTGCTGAATACGTTTGCCGTCGGCGTATTTTTGGCACAGTTCCACGATGCGGCGGAAAAAAGGCAGCCCCATCATAGTAGGTTCGCCGCCTTGCCAGGAGAAGAACACCTGCTCGCTATCCTGGGCATGGATATGCTGCTGAATATACGTTTCCAGTGTTTCATCCGACATACGCCAGTTCTGTTGACGCTCGGGATAAAGCGCTTCTTTTTCAAGATAAAAACAGTAGGTGCAGTCGATGTTGCAAACCGAGCCGGTGGGTTTCGCCATGACCTGGCAACCGTTGGTGGCCGTCATTGAGTACTTCCTTCTGATAACAGCATGAATGCGCTGTGCAGTGCGAGACCCAGTGCGTTGAGCAATATGGCGAGACTGAGTAGCCCTTTAAGCCATGCTGACCATACAAGTTGAGTTTCCATCACGCCCATCAACGACTTTTGGCGAACAAAAGAGCCGATCACCAGCAGCATCGCCATCATAAAAGAAACGCAGCCAAGCGCAGCAAGTCTATATTCTTCGCGGTAAAGGCCGGTGCGCGCGGTGATAAGTGCCAGTAACAACAGGGAGAATGTGGTTCTCTGCCAGGCCAGAGCCGTTCTTTCCGGTTGCAGGCCAGGATCTTGCTGTCGGCTAGAGGCGTTCATGGCCGAACCAACATAGCCAGCGTGAGCAATATCCCCGCTGCCAGGCCTGTGCTGAGCCAAATGAGCAGACGCGGGTAGCCTAACGCTTGTTCATGCCGCATCGCTTTCTCGTTGCCTGCCCATCGATGGTAGGCGTAGCAGGCCAGTACAGCGGCCGTGAGGGCCAACGCTACAATCAACGCCTTCAGCGATGTTGAGTCTGTCAGTTGATCCAGCCCGACTGCAGCGGCCATAAAGGTCAGAGCCGTGCGGATCCAGGCCAAAAAAGTGCGTTCATTGGCTAATGTAAACCGGTAATCCGGTGACTTT
Organism: Serratia nevei; assembly: GCF_024160145.1. Taxonomy (GTDB): domain Bacteria; phylum Pseudomonadota; class Gammaproteobacteria; order Enterobacterales; family Enterobacteriaceae; genus Serratia; species Serratia nevei_A. Next base: position 109,630 of record NZ_JAMYWQ010000007.1, on the reverse strand, counting down.
CCCTGTGTCCACCAGCTCATTTACCATTCTCGACGATGTATTGATAATAACGTGCGATATGTTTGGCGATGGTATATTCCACCAGTTGGCCCTGTTCGTTGTAACCTTTACGGGTTTTGACCAGCAGCGGTACGGAGGGGGCAATGTCGAGGATTTCGCAGTCTTCAGGCGTCGGTAACTCGGCTGTGATGATGTCCTCGAAGGCATCGATGTTTTCGTTACGCTGTTCCAACGCGCAGTACAACCCTCTCTCCAGATCTGACAACGTCAGCGTGTTTAAACGCGGGGTCAGATAGATGTAGTTGACCTGCGCCGGCACCTCGTTTTGGCGGTAAATGGTGCGCGTCAGCAGGATCGCGCTATTGGCGTTAAACAGTTGTGCGATAGGCGCCGGGGGCTGCACAGGGGCCAGGGACAGGTTGTTGCGTGCTATCGCCTGCGTTTGCTGGCCGTCGAGCAAGCTGATTCGGGTCTTGACGCTCTGCTTTTCCGATGTGCTGATGACCATGGTGCCGATGCCCGCCTGGCGTTTGACCAGCCCTTTGGCGACCAATTCGGCCAGCGCTCGCCGTGCGGTAATGCGGCTGACGCCAAACATTTCTTCAAACTCTGCCTCTGTCGGCAGCACGTCGTTCTTCCGGTATTCGCCGGTTTTCAGCTTCTCCAGCAAGATGTCATGCAGCTGGGCATACAGCGGCTTGGCGCCGCGTGAGTAGTCTAGTTCTTGTTCCATCGTTATTTTTCTCCCGTACTGCAGACGCCCCCGTAGCGGGGGCGACCTCTCAATCAAGCCGCATTTCCAGTGCCAGTTTATAAAACACGCCAGCGTGCTGTTCAGGCGGGACTTCTCGTTGCACGAAGGCCCACAGATCGGCGGCGGTCCATGATGGTTTGGCGGAAACATTCAGTTTATCAATTATCGCTGTTTGGTGAGTGCCTTCCAGATGTTGCGTCAGGGCCAACATACCGTAGCGCAGTTGCGGCACATACTCTCTGAATGCCGGCACCCAGTCCGGATCGGTACCCAACAGCGGAGCCGCGGGGGCTGACAATTGGTAGCGTGCCCAGAGTTCGGGCGGCGCGTCGCTTTGTTCCAGTATGCAACGGATGGCAGACAGCATGCGTTCGGCGACGACGATGTCGCGGCACTGGCGATCCTGCTTAGGATCCTCCGTCAGGTCATACAGCCGGTGCCCGAAGCGATCGGCGCCTCGAGCCATCACTGAAGAGGCGGGGATACGCAATACCTGGCAACCCTTGGTGAAACGAAATCCCGGGTGCAGCGTCATGTGCCGGAGCTCTTCGGGCGATAGCCGTCGGTTGATGCTGGTGGGCATCAGGGTGTACTCGAACAGACTTTCGGCCCCATGTACCTGCGGTGAACGCATATAGACATAGCGGCCGTCGGTAATGTTGATATGGCAACCGTGGTAGCCGAACAACGCATAGTCGCGTATTGGGGTATCGTCGCAAATCGCCGGCACCAGAGAGACGCCCTGCATATCCGCTGGTTTGTTCAATTTGAAGAAATCGAGCAGCGTGGCGGGGATGTCGATGGTTTGCGCCAGCGCCTGCCGCGATTCGCCGCTGTAGGGATATTCGGGATGCCAGATGAAGAAGGGAATATTCGCCACTTCGTTATACAGCGGCATGATGTTTTTGCCCCACCACTCATGCTCCCCCAGCAGGAAACCATGGTCGGTGTTGACGATTAACAGGGTATCCTGCCATAAATCGTACTTGTCCATGTAGTCCAGAACCTTGCCGACATAGTCGTCCACCATGGTCAGCAATGCCAGGTAGTACTTCTGAATGGCGTCCTTGCGTTCTTCGCTTTCGGTCACGAAGTAATAGGGCGGCCAGCCGTCGAAAACGCTGGCGTCGTCAATGCCGTACATCCGCAGGTATTTTTCCGGCACGAAAAACGGCTCGTGGGGATCGAAGCATTCCAGTTGCAGGAACCAGTTATCGGCCGCGTGGTTCTCATCGATGAAGTCCAGGCCTTTATGAATGGTTCTGGCTAGCGGGTGCTCCCGCTCATCCTTCATAAACTGCACGTTGATTTGGTGCTGGGTACGGCTGGCGATGCGACGTTGCTTAAGCTCTTCCGGCTCGCCGGACTCATAATGATAAATCGGCTTGTCGACCACGCCTTTCCAGGAGTCGCCCTCTTGTCCGCGAACGAACTCGTAGGTGTTGTAGCGGGAGTGATACGTGGCACCGCCGTCGCGCCAGTAATGCTTGTGATCGGTGACCAGATGCGTGTGGATACCGTGTTTTTTCAGAATTTCCGGCATGGAGTCATCGAAGGGCTCCAATGGCGACCAAGAGCGGTGCAGGAAATTGTAGCGGCCGGTATGGATCTCGCGCCTGGCCGGCATGCAGGGCATGCTGCCGACGTAGAAATTGTCGAAACGCACCGTTCTTTCTTTCAGCCGCTGGAAGTTGGGTGTGATGGCCCGGTCGCTGCCATAGGCGGACAGCAGATGCTTGTTCAGCGAGTCGAACATCAACATGATGGCTTTCATTTTTGCTCCCTTAACTGTTTGTCGTCCCGTCAGACGCTTTCCCGATCGTATTTGCGCAGTTTGCCCGTGATGTAAGTCAGTACGAAGGCTGCCAGGCAGCCGGTAAGCCAGGCGAAGATATATTGCAGATATTTGCCGTCTGCGATCAGCGGCAGGGCCGACAGGCCTGCGGCGCCGACGCCATTGGTGGAGACGCCGAGCAGCACGACCATCATGCCGCCGAAACCGGCGCCGATGGAGCCGGTGATAAAAGCGAATCCTGCCGGAATATTTACGCCAAAGATGGTAGGTTCCCCTACGGCGAGGATCGAGGTGGGAATGGCGCCTTTGGCGATCTTTTTCATCACTGGATCGCGGGTTAGCAGAAGCACCGCCGTGGCGGCACCGACCATACCCGCGTTGGACATGATCTGGATAGCGAACAGGGGGGCATGACCGGTCGCATTGATCATCTCCAGATGGATTGGGAATAAGCCGTGGTGCAGGCCGAGCGAGATCAGGAACGGGAACAGCGAAGCCAGCACGAAACCGGCGGCCAGTCCACCTGTGGCCAGCAGGCCGTTCAAACTGTGCAGGATGCCGTTAGACAGAATACCGGCAACGGGCATGATGGCGAACAACAATGCGCCGGCCATCACCGTCAGCACGATGGTCGGCGTCAGTACTACGTCCAGAATGTCAGGAACGACACGGCGCACCTGCTTTTCCAGCACGCACATCAGCCAGACGCAGAAAATAACGCCGATCAATCCGCCCTGGCCGGGGAGCAGCCCCAGCAGAGGCAGCTGGGGAGCGATGGTGATGGCGCCCAGCAGGCCGCCCATGATGGCGTTGCCGCTGAATTCTTTCGCCGTAGTTACGCCGGTATAGATGGCCAGAAAGCTGAACAAGGCTTTGGAAATGATATCGAGGAATTGGCTCACCCCCAGCAGATGCCGCTGTTCCAATACGATCTGGGCTGGAGAAAGCTCGCCGCTGGCCGCAATGGCGTGCGTCAGCGCATAGGCGGCGGCAGAATTGACCAACACGTTGTTCAACCCCATCAAAATCCCGGCGGCGATCAGCGGCGGCAGTATGGGAACGAAAATGTTGGCGATGTGCTTCAACACGGCTTTGGTGCGCGTGGGTTTGTGAGATTTATCTCGCGCTAATGCCGCTTTTTGCTCAACGTCGCTCAACGTTGCCGTTTGCGAACAGGAAGCAAGTCGTTCATTGATCACTGTCGCCACTTTCGACGATTTACCAGGGCCGACAATCACTTGCAAAGTATCGTCTTCCACGACGCCCAGCACGCCTTCGATACTTTTAAGCGCCTGAATATTCACCTTGGCAGGATCGGCAAGCGTCATACGAACCCGGGTCATACAGTTAGTGACATGGCGTAAGTTATTTAAACCGCCGCTGTGTTCAACAATGGCGTTGCCAACAAGATGGTAGTTCATCCAGAGGTTCCTTTTTGGTTGTTATCGCCTTTGTTATAACAATATAATGTTATCATGTTTGTGAGGGCGGTCATACAATGTTGTTTTTTTGCGCAATCCAGTAGCGGCAGAATGAAAGTTGAGAAAATAAAAATAATTAAATCAGTGTGATAAAAATTTTCTGGTCTGCAGAACATGCATGAAGGGGGGATAGCGAGGGGAGGGACAGTGTGTCGGGTGAGGGGCGTTAGAGACTCGCCACACCGATTTCATTTTTCTTTCACCTGAGCACGCATCGCGGGTTACACTGGCCGCTTGTTCGCAACCGACCGGGTTAATTCGCCGCCGCGATGAGAGTGCCACGCCAGTTACAGCAACGCTTTACCGCCTGCATCGCCATTATGGCGGTGCTGTTGCTGTTTGTGGCGCCGGTGGTGTCGAAATCGCTGATGCACCACCAGATGATGGGCGGCATGGCGCAGCCGGACGCCGCCATGCCGCATGAGATGCACGCGATGGCGATGCCCGCCGCCGAGCATGTCGGCCACCACGGCATGGACTCGGCGGAGATGATTTTCTGCGGCTATTGCGAGCTGCTGATCCACGTGCCGCTGCTGCTGTGGGCATTCGTCCCGCTGCTGTGGCTGATGACGCGCATCGCGCGCCTGCCTTGCGCGCCGCGCATCGTTTCTCCGCCCCTTCGGCGCCTTGCTCTGCGGCCAAGCCCGCGCGGGCCGCCCGGCCACCCGTTTTTCCTTATAGCTTGAACATGGGAATTCCGTCCGTATCGCTGCGGACGGTTTGCCTGCGCGTACAGTTTGAAAAACGAGAAAGAGCATGTCTTCTATAACCAAAACTCCACCTGCCGCATCGCCGCGTGGCGCGATGCTGAACCTGATCAGACGGCTACATTTTTATATCGGCCTGCTGGTCGCCCCTTTTATTTTTGTCGCTGCGCTGACCGGCACGCTGTATGTGCTGACGCCGCAGCTTGAAGAGGCGCTGTATCGCGATGCGCTTTTCACCGAACCGCACGGGCAGGCGAGATCGCTGGCCGACCAGATCGCCGCCGCCCGCCGTGCGGCGGGTGACGAGGCGCACATCTATGCCGTTCGCCCGGCACCCGGCGCAATGGACACCACGCGCGTACAGTTCGTCGGTGCCGATCTGGGCGCTTCCGAGTCGCGCGCGCTGTTTGTCGATCCTTACACGCTGGCGATCAAGGGCGATATGACGGTATACGGCACCTCCGGCGTGCTGCCGCTACGCACCTGGCTGGATAAGTTGCACAGCAGCCTGCTGCTCGGCGATCTGGGGCGCAACTACAGCGAGCTGGCGGCCTCCTGGCTGTGGGTGGCTGCGCTGGGCGGCGTAGCGCTGTGGCTGGCGACGCGGCCGAAGCGCAAGCTGAAAAGGGCGAAAGGGGGCTTTGCCGCCAACCGCCATTGGCATATCACGCTGGGCGTGGCATTGCTGGCCGGGCTGCTGTTCTTCTCGGCCACCGGGCTGACCTGGTCACAGTGGGCCGGCGGCAACATCGATGCGCTGCGGGCCAACCTGGGCTGGCTGACGCCGCAGGTCAACACCAGCCTGCTGGCCGAGGCGCCGCAGGCGCCGGCCGATCCGCACGCCGAGCACCGCGGGATGATGCCGGGCATGAAGATGGGCCCTGCCGCGCAGAGCAATGCGCTGAACGGCGACTGGGATCGGGCGCTGCACGCCGCGCGCGCCGTCGGTATCGACGCCGCTAAGGTTGAGCTGCGCCAGCCGAAAGGCGAGGGCAAAGCCTGGACGGTGACCGAAGTGGATCGCAGCTGGCCAACGCAGGTAGACGCGGTTGCCATCGCGCCGCAAAGCTTTGCCGTCGTCGACCAGGTGCGGTTCGACACCTTCCCGCTGATCGCCAAGCTGACCCGCTGGGGCATCGACGCCCATATGGGCATTCTGTTCGGGTTGCCGAATCAGCTGCTGCTGGCGGCGTTTGGCCTCGGGCTGTGCCTGATGATTGCGCTGGGTTACCGCATGTGGTGGCTCCGCCGCCCGGCGGCGGGGGCGCAGCATCCGGTGCAGATGCTGATCGCCGCCTGGCTGGCGCTTTCCCTGTCGGGGCGAGCAGGCACATTGCTGATCGCGGCGGCGCTGGGCTATTGCCTGCCGCTGATGGGGGTGAGCCTGGCGGCGTTGCTGCTGGTGGACGTGTGGCGCTGGCGTGGTCAACGGCAAGGCCAGCGGGACGAAACGCCGGAAGCGGCCGCCCGCCGCGCCGAGGTGCGCAAGTTCCGCGCGGCGGTGGCGACGGTCGCGGTGGCGATCGGCTGTGTGATGGGCCGAGCGATCCTCGGCGGCACCGTCGAGCAATTTCAGCTGCCGATTGGTGACTGGAGCGCCCAGATGGTGATCATGCAGAGCCTGATGGTGCTGCTGTATACGCTGGTGTTTACCCTGCTGCTTTCCATTCCGCTGTGGTATTTCTTCCTGGGGGAGAAAGAGGCGCGCTGAGGGGGGCGTCCGGCCGGCGGAGTGGCCTGCCGGACGCGGCTCATGAGAAACGGATAGAAAGCTTGAGTTAACACCGTTTGGCGATGAACGCCGTGGCGCATCGGGATAATGTGATGCGCCTCTCATACCGGTTTTCGATAGAATTTATTTCTTCTTATTTTTTATACATGGAATTTTTTTCTCTTTGATGGTGCTAATCCACACTAATATTGTGACTTTTTTCTCTTGTTTCAGGGGTAAGATTTCCCCCATTAAAACCATAACTTGCCTGCATTTTCGTACCGTCCATCGTGCCGAAACTATTAAAAAAAACCTCCACCTACACAAGCGAGAAACTTATGGAAACGGCTTCAAATAATAGCGTGCTATTGGATGATACATCGCCTGCTTTGCGGGCGAAGATGACGGAAAGTGAATGGCGCGAGGCAATTAAATTCGACAGCACTGATACCGGCTGGGTCATTATGAGTATTGGCATGGCCATTGGCGCAGGCATTGTGTTTTTACCGGTTCAGGTCGGATTGATGGGGCTATGGGTATTTTTGCTCTCCTCAATTATCGGTTATCCGGCAATGTATTTATTCCAGCGTTTATTTATCAATACCCTTGCGGAGTCGCCGGAGTGTAAAGATTATCCCAGCGTGATTAGCGGCTATCTGGGGAAAAACTGGGGCATCCTGCTCGGTGCGCTCTATTTTGTCATGCTGGTGATCTGGATGTTTGTTTATTCCACCGCCATCACCAACGACAGCGCTTCTTATTTGCACACCTTTGGCGTGACGGAAGGGCTGTTGTCCGACAATCCCTTTTACGGCCTGGCGCTGATCTGCATTTTAGTGGCGATTTCATCTCGCGGCGAACAGCTGCTGTTTAAGCTTTCAAGCCTGATGGTGTTGACCAAGCTGCTGGTTGTGGCGGCGCTCGGCGTGTCGATGATTGGCCTGTGGCACGTGCATCATATCGGCGCGCTGCCGCCGGCGGCGCTGCTGATTAAAAACGCCATCATTACGCTGCCGTTTACCCTGACCTCGATTCTGTTTATTCAGACGCTCAGCCCAATGGTCATTTCTTATCGCTCGCGCGAAAAATCCATTGAGGTTGCCCGGCATAAAGCGTTGCGCGCCATGAATATCGCCTTCGGTATCCTGTTTACCACCGTCTTTTTCTATGCCGTCTCTTTCACTCTGGCGATGGGGCATGACGAGGCCGTTAAGGCCTATGAGCAGAATATTTCCGCGCTGGCGATTGCCGCTCAATTCATAAGCGGCGATGGCGCCGCTTGGGTAAAAATCGTCAGCGTGATACTGAATATTTTCGCCGTGATGACCGCATTTTTCGGCGTTTACTTGGGGTTTCGTGAAGCGACGCAGGGTATCGTGATGAACCTGCTGCGCCGTAAGCTGCCGCTGGAAAGCATCAATGAAAAATATGTGCAGCGCGGCATTATGGTGTTCGCCATTCTGCTGGCCTGGAGCGCCATTGTGTTGAATGCCCCGGTGCTGAGCTTCACATCTATTTGCAGCCCCATCTTTGGCCTGGTCGGCTGTCTTATTCCGGCGTGGCTGGTTCATAAAGTGCCCGCGCTGCATAAATATAAAGGCGCATCGCTGGTGCTTATCATCGTGACCGGTCTATTGCTGTGCGTCTCCCCGTTCCTGGCATTCTCCTGATATCGCTAACACGGCATTAAGGTTGTCATTATGTTGAACCCTGAAAGTCTTTCATTATGGAAAAAATACATTCGCGCAGTGCAGGAGGAGGTAAAGCCTGCGCTGGGGTGTACCGAACCGGTTTCTCTGGCGCTGGCCAGCGCCACGGCGGCGGCCCATTTATCGGGGGCGGTGGATCGCATTGAAGCCTGGGTTTCGCCGAATTTGATGAAAAACGGCATGGGCGTGACGGTGCCCGGCACCGGCATGGCGGGATTGCCGATCGCCGCCGCGTTGGGGGCCGTAGGCGGCGATGCTAACGGCGGTTTACAAGTGCTTGAGAAGGCTTCGGCAAAAGCCGTCACCCAGGCGAAGTGGCTGTTGGAACAGGGGGCGGTGCGCGTCATGCTGCAGGCGCCTTGCGACGATATTCTCTATGCCCGGGCGAAGGTGTACGCCGGTGAGCGCTGGGCCAGCGCCACCATCGTCGGCGGACATACCCGCATTGTGAGCATCGAGCAGCAGGGGGCCACGCTGTTCACGTTGACGGAGCAGGCGCAGGGCGAAGCACCTGTGTGCCCGCTGCAGGTGCTGGCGCAGACTTCGCTGCGTGAGATAGTGGATTTTATTGAGCGGGTACCGTTCGACGATATCCGCTTTATTCTCGATGCCGCGCACCTTAACGAGGCGCTGTCGCGTGAAGGGCTGCGCGGCCAGTGGGGATTGCACGTGGGTGCTACGTTGCAAAAACAGCGCGCGCGCGGATTGATGGCGAGCGATCTGGCCAGCGACATCGTGATCCGCACCAGCGCGGCGTCCGATGCGCGCATGGGGGGCGCGACGCTGCCCGCGATGAGCAACTCCGGTTCCGGCAATCAGGGCATTGCCGCCACCATGCCGGTGATGGTGGTGGCGGAGCACTTCGCGGCCGGTGAAGAAAAGCTGGCGCGAGCGCTGATGTTGTCCCACCTGAGCGCCATTTATATCCACTATCGTCTGCCGCGCCTCTCTGCGTTGTGCGCCGCTACCACCGCTTCGATGGGGGCCGCCGCCGGCATGGCATGGTTGGCGGATGGCCGGTACGACACCCTCGCCAAGGCCATCGGCAGCATGATTGGCGATGTGAGCGGGATGATTTGCGATGGCGCCTCCAACAGTTGCGCAATGAAGGTTTCCACCAGCGCCTCTTCGGCGTGGAAAGCGGTGCTGATGGCACTGGACGACACGGCGGTAAGCGGCAATGAGGGGATCGTGGCGAACGATGTCGAGCAGTCGATCGCTAACCTTTGCGCGCTGGCCAATCGATCGATGCAGCACACCGACAGACAGATCATCGAAATTATGGCGCAAAAGGCTTCCTGAGCGTTCTTGGTTACATCAGCCGGTGCGCGTGCAGCTTGACGTTCTCCATGATGCTGTCCATCGTCACCTGCACGCGGTGCGGCAACACGCCGCGCCGGCGGTAGATCAGGTAGGCTTGCATATCGATGCCGCGCTCGCGCGCCAGGCAGGGCTGTAGGGTGCCGGCATCCAGCTCGGCAGCCACGGAATAATACGGGGCGTAGACGATGCCCAGGCCCTGTTTGGCCAGCTCGATCGCCGGCAGAATATTATCGCAGACGCTGGTGCCATTGATTTCGACCTGCACCAATTCTCCCTGTGCATTGTAGACGCTCCAGGTATTGCGGATGCCGCCCAGCATGCGCAAGGTGATGCAACGATGCTGAGACAGCTCGTCCAACGCCGCCAACGGCGAACGGGCGATGTAATCCGGTGCGGCGAACAGCCCGACGCGAAAACGAGTAAAGGGCCTGGCGATCAGGCTTTCGTTTTGCGGTGGGAAGAGGCTGATCAGCAGGTCGCAGTCGCTGTCGAACACCGCGCCGTACTTTTTCTCGCGTTCGTCGGGGTGGCGGGTCACCAGATCGACAGTCAGCGCCGGCGCAGCGTGCAGCAGCGGCGGCAGTAAATAACGGGCCAGGAAAGCGTGGATGCCGATCGGCGCACCGAGTGTGACCATGCCGTTCAGGCTGCGCTTATAGGTGCCGGACATATCGAGCAGATCGCTGTGCTCGTCCAGCAACTGCGAGGCGCGCCGCAAGAATTGCTCGCCGAACTCGGTCAGTGCCAGGGTACGCGGGCCGCGCAGGAACAGTTCCAGCCCGAGCCGCCGTTCCAGCGCGGTGAGGGCGCGCGACACGTTAGACTGCGGCATATTCAACCGCTGCGCCGCTTTGCTGACGCTCGCCGTTTCGGCAATGATGCGGACAATCCTGAGTTCTTCAATGCGGAAGTCTTTCTCTTTCACTGGCCGGCTCTTATGAGTTTGTATATCAAAAATGATATACACCTTTGGCGGCATTGTCATATGACTTATCGCGGACGGCTGGGTATCATTCGATTTGATTATTTGCTATCCACCAAAATAAAGAGAAACCCGTCAATGAAAGTGACAAGAGCGGCTATTTTGCCTGCGCTGTTATTACTGGCCGCGTGCTCTTCCGCCGTGACCGAAAAAGAAAAGTACTCGACCTTTCTGACCAATTATAACGATATCAATAAAGGTCAATCCGCGTCCGGCAAAGACGTTTTATATTGGAAGGACAAGAACGTCGATTTTTCCCGTTATCAATATCTGGTTTATCAACCGATGATCTATTTCCCGCGGCCGAAACCGAGCGAGATGGTGAGCCAACGCGCGCTCGACAATATCCTGAATTACACCAACCAGCAGTTTAAGCAGGCGATGGGCACCCACTTTACGCTGGTGGACATGCCGCGCGAGCATACGCTGATTTTCCGCGGCGCCATCACGGCGATCGACACGCAGCAGAAAGGGCTGCAGATCTATGAAGTCTTGCCGATCACCCTGCTGATTGCCGCGACGCAAAGCGTGACCGGCCATCGCACCATGGAGAGTGCGGTCTATATGGAGGGTGAGTTTATCGATGCGGCGACCAATCAGCCGGTCATTAAAGTGGTGCGCAAGGCTTCGGGGGAAAATCTCAATAACGAGAAAGCGCAGCTTAAAATCACCGACGTGAAGAATGCCATCGATACCATCGCCAACGATATCAGACAATATAACACGCTATAAACTTCGTTTATTTCCGCTATGACCAACCAGGGCTTTACATGTTTCTTAATTATTTTGCTTTAGGCGTACTGATTGCGGTATTCCTGATTTTATTCTACGGCGTCATTATTATTCATGACATTCCCTATTTGCTGGCCAAAAAGCGCCAGCACCCGCATCAAGATGCGATTCACGTCGCCGGCTGGGTTAGCCTGTTTACGCTGCACGCTATTTGGCCACTGCTGTGGATCTGGGCGACGCTCTATCGGCCGGAACGCGGCTGGGGCATGAGTGAGAAGGCAGAACCTTCAACGGACCTGCAGGCGCGCATCGCGCTGCTCGAAGCCGAATTGCAACGCCTGCAGGAAAAGCCGTCGGCGGTTTCCGGCCCGACGGTAAGTTGAGCGTAGCCTATGGATTTGCTCATTATTCTCAGCTACGTGGCGCTGAGCTACGGCGTATTTAAACTGTTCCGCATTCCGGTCAATAAATGGACCGTACCGACCGCCGTACTCGGTGGGATCGTTATCGTCGGCGCGTTGATTCTGACGATGAACTACAACCATCCGTACAGCGATCGGGCGCAGAAAATTGCCGTGTCGGTGCCGATGGTACCGCAGGTCTCAGGCATGATCGTTGAGGTGACGGAGAAAACCAACGTGCTGCTGCGCAAAGGCGAGGTGCTGTTCCGGCTTGACGATAGCCGCTACCGTGCGCGGCTCACCAGGCTGGAGGCGGATCTGGCCGGGGCGGAGGCGGAGATAAGAATGCGCCGGGCGGCGCTCAGCGAGTCCGCCGCCAACGTACAGCGGGCGAACGCGGAGTACGAGCGTGCCCGTAAGGACTACCAGCGCTACGCGAAAGGGGCGGCGATGCCGGTCAACCCGTTCTCGGAACAGGACGTCAGCCATGCACAGCAGCAGTACCAGGCGCAATCCGCCGCGCTGCAGGCTGCGAAAGCCCAGTTCCAGCAGGAACAGGCGCGGTTGTCCGGGCGCTATGACGGCGAAGACGCCACGATAGCCAGCCTGAAATCGCAGATAGCCGAAGCACGCTACAACCTGGAACAAACGGTGGTGCGTGCGCCGAGCGACGGTTATGTCACGCAGGTGCTGGCGCGGCCGGGCACGGCGGCGGTTCGTCTGCCGTTCAAACCGGTGATGATCTTTATCCCGCAGCAAAAGCGCCAGGTGGTGGCGGTGTTCCGCCAGAACGCCATCCTGCGCTTGGCGCAGGGGGACCAGGCCGAGGTGGTGTTCAACGGCTTGCCGGGGCAGGTTTATGGCGGCACCGTAAGCCGGGTGTTGCCGGCGATACCGGACGGCAGCTACCAGGCCAGCGGCGCACTGCAGGGCCTGAGCGCCACGCCGGGCCGGGAAGGGGTGTATGTGATGATCGATCTGGCGGCCAACCCGGATCTGGATCATCTGCCCGACGGCGTGAGCGCCCAGGCGGCGGTCTATACCGGGCACTTCGAGCACGTCTCCGTGATGCGCAAAGTGCTGCTGCGCATGACCAGCTGGCTGCATTACCTCTATCTGGATCACTAGCCCGCATTGGCCCGGAACAGCCCGGGCCGTGGGACGAGCCTTCGGAATACGACAAAAACAAAAAAGCCCGCAACCGAAGTTGTGGGCTTTTTCGCTATTATCGCCGGGTCTATCTGGTTCACTGGCGACGTATTTGGTGGAGCTGGCGGGAGTTGAACCCGCGTCCGAAATTACTACACCGTCGGCACTACATGCTTAGTCCAATCTTTACATTCGCCGGCCAGCTGCGGATGGACACGCTACTGACAGACTAGCCTGATTGAGTTTAACGCTTCAGCCCCAGGCAGGACGTCCACGCGATCTCTTTTGGGTTTGACCTCTCTTGATCCCCGTCCTAAGAGCGGAGGCTAGGGAGAGAGGGCTCTAAGCAGGGTATTAAGCTGCTAAAGCGTAGTTTTCGTCGTTTGCGACTATTTTTTTGCGGCTTTTTACGAGGCCAACCGCCCCTCGGCATGCTCCTAGGGCTTCGCAAATCCCGTCGAATCCAGAATCAGCCCCAAGTAACTTTGTGCAGTATACCAGAAGTTTACTTCGATAAGCCAGCGGCTTAACGATTGGCGTGCTTCATGATACGGGCTTTCGCCGTCTGCCATTCGCGATCTTTGATGTCATCGCGTTTGTCGTGCTCTTTCTTGCCTTTGGCTACGCCGATCTTGATCTTGCTCCAGGCATTTTTCCAATACAGGGACAAGGCCACCACGGTGTAACCCTCGCGGTTGACGCGGCCGAGCAGGGTATCCAGCTCGCGTCGGTTCAGCAGCAGTTTACGGGTACGCGTCGGATCGCACACCACATGCGACGAAGCCACGTTGAGCGGGGTGATGGTGGCGCCAAACAGATAGGCTTCACCGTCACGGAACGTCACGTAGCTGTCGCTGAGGTTGGCTTTGCCTGCACGCAGCGATTTAACTTCCCACCCTTGCAGCGACAGGCCCGCCTCGAACTCTTCTTCAATGAAGTATTCGAAACGTGCGCGCTTGTTTTGAGCAATGGTGGCGGAACCGGGTTTGTGTGCTTTTTTCTTTGTCATAGTGCGTTCATTATACTGGATGCTTCAGCGAAAGAAATCCTTTCCCGTTCAGCACCTGCGCAATTTTTCGCATTTTTGGCGCCCCCATCCCTTAGCAGATTTTTTGTTTGCCGCCAGATAAATGGTATTATCTGTACGTTTTATGTCTCACAGGAAATGATATGCCCCAGATCAGTCGGTCTGCATTAGTGCCGTTCAGCGCCGAGCAGATGTATCAGTTGGTTAACGATGTTCATTCTTATCCCGATTTTCTGCCAGGCTGCACCGGCAGCCGGGTGCTTAACGCTACCTCCAACGAAATGACCGCCGCGGTGGACGTCGCCAAGGCCGGTATCAGCAAGACTTTTACCACGCGCAATACGCTGCTGGATAACCAGAGCATCAATATGCAGCTGGTCGATGGTCCGTTCCGCAAGCTGATGGGCGGCTGGCAGTTCACGCCGCTGAGCGAAGAGGCCTGCAAGGTGGAGCTGCACCTGGATTTCGAATTCACCAACAAACTGATTGAGCTGGCGTTCGGCAAGGTGTTCAAAGAGCTGGCGGGCAGCATGGTGCAGGCATTTACCCAGCGGGCGAAAGAGGTCTACAGTGTCTGACATCCAGGTCGAGGTGGTGTACGCCTTGCCGGAGCGTCAGTACCTGCGCAAGGTGAAGCTGGCCGAGGGCAGCAGCGTCGAGCAGGCGATCCAGGCTTCGGGCCTGCTGGAGCTGCGCCAGGATATCGATCTCAAGAGCAACAAAATCGGCATCTACAGCCGCCCGGCTAAGCTGGGCGATACGCTGAACGACGGCGACCGGGTGGAGATCTACCGGCCACTGATAGCCGATCCGAAAGAGCTGCGCCGGCAACGGGCAGAAAAGGCAAAAAAATAAGGCGCTTATAGCGCCTTATTTTTTATCTGAAACTGATTTTCTCTTCCGCGTTGCAGCCTGCGACTGTCATGAGGAACATCATGCCCCCTCATGGGCCGGAAGAGCGGGCGGCGCCGATTACTTGGTCAGCGCCGGTTTGTTCTGGATATCGGTCAACACGCCTGCGCTGTCGAAGGTCAGCGTCAGCGTCTGCTGGGTGATGTCTTCATGGCCAGGCTGCTGGCGGAACACATAGAACCACGTCTGAGTCCCGAACGGGTCTTGCAGCATTGGGGTGCCCAATGTGTAAGCGACCTGTTGCTGGGTCATCCCTTTCTGAATTTTCGCCACGTCGGTCGACGTCAGGTAGTTCCCCTGGTTGATGTCAGGACGATAAACCACCTTTTCAAAAGTAGAACAGCCTGCAGTCAGCATCACAAGAACTACAGCGGCGGCAGTCAGCGTTTTACAGCGCATAGTAATCACATTCCTTTAGGGCATAGGATGCCGATGATAATAGACCTTGCGGCAGTTGGAAACCTTTATACCCTTCATCTTTCAAGTTGCGACGCGTTGGCTTTCCTTCAGCACCTCAAGCGCTTGGCCTGTTTCAGGCCGTTGAGGAGGCTTCGAATCGCCGCCGCGCCGCACTTTAGATATCTTTCGGGTCAACAGCGTCACTGTCAGACCGCAGGAAAGTGAAAAAGTTGAGCTTTTTTATGCCGCCAGCAGTTCTTTGGCGTTCGCCAACGTATTGCGGGTGACTTCGCTGCCGCCGAGCAGGCGCGCCAGCTCCTGCAGCCGGGCGCGTTTATCCAGCGGCGCCATCTGGGTTTCGGTGACCGTGCCGTCGGTCTGCTTGCTGACGAACAGGTGCTGATGTCCGCATCCGGCCACCTGTGGCAGGTGGGTCACGCACATCACCTGGGTGGATTCGCCGAGCTGGCGCAGCAGGCGGCCGACGATGGCGGCGGTCGGGCCGCTGATGCCCACGTCCACCTCATCGAAGATCAGCGCCGGGGTTTCCATCTTGCGGGCGGTGATCACCTGAATGGCCAGCGCGATACGCGACAGCTCACCGCCGGAGGCGACCTTCGCCAGCGGCTGCAGCGGCTGCCCCGGGTTGGTGGAGACGCAGAACTCGGTGCGGCTGGCCCCTTCGGCGCTCAGATGCTGCGGCTCGAAACGCACGTCGATGTTGAACTTGCCGTGCGGCATGGAGAGCGCCTGCATGCTGTCGGTAATGAGCGTGGTCAGCTCGGCGGCGTAGTGCAGGCGTTTCTGATGCAGCTGCTCCGCCAGCGCCAGCGCCTGCTGGTGATGCAGGGTGACCGCCTCGTTCAGATGCTCATGGTCGCTTTCCTGCTGTGAAAGCAGCTGCTGTTCATCCAGCAACTGCTGATGCAGCTGCGGCAGCTCTTCCGGCGCAACCTGGTGTTTGCGCGCCAGGCTGATTTGGCGCGACAGGCGCTGTTCCAGCTCGTGCAGGCGGTTGGGATCGAGATCCATGCGATCGGCGTAGTGGCGCAGCTCGTCGCTGGCTTCGCTGATCTGGATAGAGGCCTCTTCCAACATGTCCAGCAGGCCGCTGAGCTTGTCGTCCAACCCGGCCAGCTCGAGCAGCAGGTGCTTGGCGCTGTAGAGCTGGCTGAGCATGTTGTTCTCGTCGCTGTCGGCCAGCAGCTGCAGCGTCTGCTGGCTGAGGGTCAGCAGCTGGCCGCTGTTGGCCAGGCGCTTGTACTCGGCGTCGGTCTGTTCGAACTCGCCGGCCTGCGGCGCGAATTCGTTCAGCTCTTTCAATTGGTATTGCAGCAGCTGCTTGCGTGCTTCGCGCTCGATGGACTGCTGCTGATGGCGCGCCAGCTCGCGGCAGCTCTGGTGCCAGCGTTGGTAGGCCTCACTCATCGCCGCCAGCAGGGCGGGTTCGTCGGCGTAGGCGTCGAGCAGCGCTTTTTGGTGCTCCGGTTTGAGCAGCAGCTGATGGGCGTGTTGGCCGTGGATTTGGATCAGGCGCTGCCCCAGCTCGCGCAGCTGCGACAGCGGCACGGCGGTGCCGTTGATAAAGCCGCGCGAACGGCCGTCGGCGTTGATCACCCGGCGCAGCAGGCATTCGTTGCTGTCGTCCAGCTGGTTCTGCTCCAGCCACTCGCGCGCGGACGGGGTGTCCGCCAGCGAGAAGCGGGCGCAGATGTCGGCGCGGGCGGCTCCCAGGCGCACCACGTTGCCGTCGGCGCGGTTGCCGAGGCACAGCCCCAGCGCATCGATGGCGATGGATTTGCCGGCGCCGGTTTCACCGGTGATCGCCGTCATACCCGGTTGAAAATCGATTTCCAACTCACGAACGATAGCAAAGTTGCTGATGGTTAATTGCGCCAGCATGGGAACCTTCCTGTGTATAAACACATAACTGTAGTTTCATACAGTATAAACTGGTTTTATATACAGTAAAGTGGCCGACGCAAATTTTAGAACAATTTTTTCGACCACCCCAGTTTGGTGCTTAACGTGTTGAAATAGCTATAGTCCTTCGGGTGAATCAGATTCAGGTGGAAATCGCTGCGGCGGATCAGCACTTCTTCCCCTTCCTGGATCGGCAGCGCGATCTGGCTGTCGCAGCTGATCTCCAGATCGCTGCCGATCTGCGAAAACTTCAGGCGGATGGTGCTGTCGCCGTTGATCACCAGCGGCCGGGCGGAGAGGGTATGCGGGAACATCGGCACCAGCGCGATCGCCTCCAGCGACGGGGTGAGGATCGGCCCACCGGCGGAGAGCGAGTAGGCGGTGGAGCCGGTCGGCGTGGCGATGATCAGGCCGTCGGAGCGCTGCGAGAAGGCGAAGCGGTCGTCGATGTACACTTCGAATTCGATCATGTGCGCCACTTTGCCGGGATGCAGCACCACTTCGTTGATGGCGGTGCTGATGCGGCACTGCTGGTGCTCTTTATGCACGATGGTTTCCAGCAGGAAACGCTGTTCGTCGATGTACTCGCCTTCCAGCACGTCCGCCAGCTGCTGCAGGGCGTTGTCGGGATCGAGATCGGTGAGGAAGCCGAGGTTGCCGCGGTTGACCCCGATCACCTTGATATCGTAGCGCGCCAGCACGCGCGCGGCGCCGAGCATGTTGCCGTCGCCGCCAACCACCACCGCCAGGTCGGCGCGTTGGCCGATATCCGCCAGGCTGCCGGTCACGGCGTCTTTCAGCCCCAAATCATGGGCGATTTGGCGTTCGACCATCACCGAATAGCCGCGGGCGACCAGCCAGTGGAACAGCATCTCGTGGGTTGCCAGCGCTGAAGGGTGACGCGGGTGGCCAACAATGCCAATACAGGCGAATTTTTTATTCATTTGTTGTGATTTTCCTCACCGGGAGCCGTTTATGCCCCACATTGTGACCGGTTGACTTGAAACCCCGGTTTTGATCCCCATAATAAGCCAAGTTGCGAGATTAATGCTAAAACGCGGAGATATTCATGAGTAGTAAAGAACAGAAGACGCCAAACGAGCAAGTCTCGGAAGAAATGGAACAACACGCTCATCACGAGGATACGCTGCCGGAAGCGGCGGAAGGCGTCGATCTGCGCGATGCGCGTATCGCCGAACTGGAAGCCCAACTGGCGGAAGCTCAGCAGCACGAGCGCGACAGCCTGCTGCGCGCCAAAGCGGAAGCGGAAAACATTCGCCGCCGCGCCGAACTGGACGTCGAGAAAGCGCACAAGTTTGCCCTGGAGAAATTCTCCGGCGATCTGCTGCCGGTGATCGACAACCTGGAGCGCGCGCTGGATCTGGCGGATAAAAACAACCCGGAACTGGCCGCGATGATCGAAGGCATCGAGCTGACGCTGAAATCGCTGCTGGACGTGGTGCGCAAGTACGGCATCGAAATCGTCGGCGACGTCAACGTGCCGTTCAACCCGGAAGTGCATCAGGCGATGAGCATGATGGAATCCGCCGATCACCAGCCGAACCACGTGATGATGGTGATGCAGAAAGGCTATACGCTGAACGGCCGCCTGCTGCGTCCGGCGATGGTTGCAGTCTCCAAAGCCAAGGCGTAATCGCCCCGGCAACGGCATAAAGAAAGGCACCCGAGGGTGCCTTTTTTGTCTCTGTACTACGCCTGCGGCAGGCGCGGCATCCAGTCGATCGGCGTGAGCCCCTGCTGCTCCAGCAGCTGATTGGCCTGCGAGAAATGGCGGCAGCCGAGGAAACCGCGGTGCGCGGAAAGCGGCGACGGGTGCGGCGCCTTCAGCACATGGTGGCGGTTGCGGTCGATAAAGTTGCCTTTCTTCTGCGCGTGCGAGCCCCACAGCAGGAACACCACGCCTTCACGGTTCTCGTTCAGGGCGGCGATCACTTTGTCGGTAAAGGTTTCCCAGCCCAGGTTGGCGTGCGAGTGCGCGCGGCCGCCTTCCACCGTCAGCACGGTGTTGAGCAGCAGCACCCCCTGTTCGGCCCAGCTTTGCAGGTAGCCGTGATCCGGGCGTTCGAAGCCGGGAATGTCGGTGGCCAGCTCTTTATACATGTTCACCAGCGACGGCGGCGCCGGCACGCCTGGGCGCACCGAGAAAGAGAGACCGTGCGCCTGATTGGGGCCGTGATACGGATCCTGGCCGAGGATGACGACCTTGACGTCCGCCAGCTCGGTATAGCGGAAAGCGTTGAACACGTCCTTCTGCGGTGGATAAATGGTCTTACCGGCCTGGCGCTCAGCGGCAACAAAGGCGAGCGTTTCAACAAAATAGGGCTGCTCTTTCTCTTTGCCGATCACGTCATGCCAGGTGAGGGAGGTGGTCATAAACGCTCTCCTTTGTTTTCTTTAGCAATTCATGGGCTATAGCTTACCGTTTCGGCACGCGCAGCGAAACCCGCTTTTCATTTCTCGCCGCCGTGCCTTATGCAATTATTTTTGAAAATTTACAAAAATAATTGGTTTTTGCCGCAGTGGGAAAATTGATATAAAACATAAATTTGCCCCTTCACGCCCTGTGCCTACCCGGTAAAAATTGACTTTAATCAAGGAACTGGCCCGGTCAGGCTGGTATACAGAACAACAAGACAACAATGGTTTTACCAAATGGCCGAAACCAGAATTGGGTTTTCTCACGACGTGAATTTTTACGCCCTTGTACGGAGGCAACATAATGATTACCGGTATTCAAATTACCAAAGCGAACGACCAGGCGCTGGTGAATTCTTTCTGGCTGCTGGACGATGAAAAAGCGGAAGCTCGCTGCGTGTGCGCCAAGGCCAACTACGCGGAAGATCAGGTTGTCGCGGTGAGCGACCTGGGCCAGATCGAATACCGTGAAGTGCCGCTGGAAATGCAGCCGACCGTGCGCGTGGAAGGCGGTCAGCACCTGAACGTCAACGTGCTGCGTCGCGAAACCCTGGAAGACGCGGTCAAGCACCCGGAAAAATACCCGCAGCTGACCATCCGCGTGTCCGGCTATGCGGTGCGCTTCAACTCTCTGACGCCGGAACAGCAGCGCGACGTCATCGCCCGCACCTTTACCGAAAGCCTGTAATTTACGGCGCAGTCAATGCAGTCAATAAGGGAGCTTCGGCTCCCTTTTTTGCGTTTGGCGGCCGAAAACCGAACGCGGATCACATTCTATACAAAGATAAGCATTTCTAATACAGAACTCATCCGACCTGCCGATAGCTAAATCAGCACCTATTCAGGTGCTCAATAAAAAGTCTATCGACAAGGAGTCGGCATGAGTATGCCTTTAAGTTTTACCTCTGCAGTATCCCCGGTGGCCGCGCTCCCTATGCCTCGCGCCGCCGCCGAGACGGCGACGGCGGCGCAGCCCGCGGCAGCGCCGGCTAATCCGGCGCCGGTGGCCATCCCCTCTCAGAACACGCTCAATGCGCAGAATCTGTTGAATACGCTGGTCGGCGATATCTCAGCGGCGGCGCCGACGGCGGCGGCAGCGCCGGGCGTGACGCGGGGGCAGCAATCGCAGGAGGGGGATTATGCGTTGGCGCTGTTGGCCAAGGACGTTTACTCACTCAATGGCCAGGGTGCCGCCGGGTTCAACCGCCTGAGCGACAGCGCGCTGCTCGGTTTCGGCATCGATCCCGCCAGCCTGCACGACGCGGGCAGCGGTTTCCAGGCCGGGATTTACAGCAACGACAAGCAGTATGTGTTGGCGTTCGCCGGTACCAACGACTGGCGCGACTGGCTGAGCAACGTGCGGCAGGCGACGGGTTATGACGATGTGCAGTACAATCAGGCGGTTGCCGCTGCCAAAAGCGCCAAGGCGGCCTTCGGCGATGCGCTGGTGATCGCCGGCCATTCGCTGGGTGGCGGCCTGGCGGCCACGGCCGCGCTGGCGACCGGCACCGTCGCGGTCACCTTCAACGCGGCAGGGGTCTCGGATTACACCCTGAATCGCCTGGGCATCGATCCGGCGGCGGCGAAGAAAGATGCCGAAGCCGGCGGCATTCGCCGCTACAGCGAGCAATATGACATGCTGACCAGCACCCAGGAATCGACCTCGCTGATCCCGGACGCCATCGGCCACAACATCACCCTGGCCAACAACGATACCCTGACCGGCATCGATGACTGGCGGCCGAGCAAGCATCTGGATCGCAGCCTGACGGCGCACGGCATCGACAAGGTGATAAGCTCGATGGCGGAACAAAAGCCGTGGGAGGCGAAGGCCAATGCCTGAAGGGCGTCGCTTGCGGTGGGCGCTGGCGATAGCCTTACTGGCGCTGGTCGCGGTGACCGGTTTACTGATGATGGCTAAGGAGCAACAGATGGGGCAGGAGATTTCGCCGTTTGACGGCCACAGCAATCTGGCGCTGGCTCAGGCGGTGGCGCGTGGCGATACGCAGGGTATCCCTGCGCAGGCCACGCAGGAGCGCTTGCGCGAGCGGGGCGATCGGCAGGTCACGCTGTTGCAGTGGGCGGTGCTTTCGCAGCAGCCGGGCAGCGTGCAGGCGTTGCTGGATCTCGGGGCTGACCCGGCGGCGGCGGGGCTGGACGGCAACAGCGCGCTGCACACCGCGGCGATGCTGCAAGACGCGCAGTACCTGCGGTTGCTGTTGGCCAAAGGGGGGGCGGTGAACGTGCGTAATGCCGTTACCGGCGCCACGCCGCTTGCGGCGGCGGTGCTGGCCGGGCGTGAAGAGCAGCTGCGGATGTTGCTGGCGGCCGGGGCGGACACCACCTTGAGCGACCGGCTGGGGGATACCCCGCTGCATCTGGCGGCGAAGATCAACGCGCCACACCTGGCGCTGCTGCTGTTGCAGGCCGGGGCTGATGCCCGGGTGCGTAACCAGCAGGGCGTCGCGTTCCAGTTTTACTTCTCGCAAACGCCGGCGCATTTGCAGAATGACGAGCTGAAGGCGCAGTTCCGCGAGCTGGATAAATGGCTGCAGGGGCACCACCTGGCCACGCATTACGCGCAGCAGTAGACGCCCATAAAAAAACCGCCTGTACAGGCGGTTTTTTCTTAGACAGCGATGGTTATTCCGCGTCGCCGGCCGGTTTGGCCTTCGCCTGACGGCGTTTGCCGACGTTTTTGGCGTCGCGATGGCGTACTTTCACCTTGGCCTTTTCTTTATTCTTCGCTTTATCTTCCGCGCGTTTGGCCAGCACTTTTTTCGATGGCTTGCCGTTGCTCTTCTCGTTCGGCACCTTGGTTTTCGGCCGCAGTTCGTCGATCACGCGCGCTTTCAGCGGCTCGTTCAGGTAACGGCCCACTTTGCCCAGCAGCAGATGGTCGTGCGCTTCCACCAGTGAAATGGCGGTGCCTTTGCGTCCGGCGCGGCCGGTACGGCCGATGCGGTGCAGGTAGGTGTCTGCCGTGCGCGGCATGTCGAAGTTGAACACGTGGGTGATATCGAGGATATCCAGGCCGCGTGCGGCAACGTCGGTGGCGACCAGCACGTTAACCCGGCCATCCATCATGCGTTTGACCGCTTCGTTGCGTTTGGCCTGCACCATTTCGCCTTCGAGATAGCAGGTGTTGATGCCCGCTTCGCGCAGCCAGGTGGCCAGCTCGTGCACGCGCTCACGTTTGCGCACGAAGATCACCGATTTCTGCACGTCCGGCTGCTTCAGCAGGTGGATCAGCAGCGCGGTTTTGTGCTGCACGTCATCGGCGCGGTAGTACCACTGCAGGATCTTTTTGCGTTCGCGGCGCGACGGATCGGCTTCCACTTCCACCGGCTCTTTCAGGATGCGCTCGGCGAATTCGCGGATCGCTTCGCCTTCCAGCGTGGCGGAGAACAGCAGCGTCTGGTTGCGCCAGCGGGTTTCGGCGGAGATGGTTTCGATGTCCTGCGCGAAGCCCATGTCGAGCATGCGGTCGGCTTCGTCGAGGATCAGGGTTTCCACCGCGCGGCAGTCGAAGTTCTCTTCTTTAATGTATTGCAGCAAACGGCCGGTGGTGGCGACCACTACGTCCTGGTTTTCGCTGAACACTTCCGCGTGGTTCATGTAAGCGACGCCGCCGGTGATGGTGGCGATATCCAGCGAGGTATGAGCAGCCAATTCACGCGCCTGATCGGCGACCTGCATCGCCAGTTCACGCGTTGGCGTCAGGATCAGCACGCGCGGCGGGCCGGATTTTTTGCGTGGGAAGTCCAGCAGGTGCTGCAACACGGGCAGCAGGAAGGCGGCGGTTTTGCCGGTGCCGGTCGGAGCCGAACCTAAGACGTCGCGCCCGTCCATCGCCGGCGGGATCGCAGCGGCCTGAATGGCGGTGGGGCGATCGTAGCCTTTGTCGCGCAGCGCGTCGATCAGGCGATCATCGAGTTCGAGTTCGGAAAAAGTGGTTGCTGTCATGGTCTACCTCTACTTGGGGCGCCGATTATAGACGGGTTGGCCGCGATCTTCACCTATTTAAGCGGAAAGCCGCGCTTTTCCCGTCGATCAGATTGCCTTATGCTACGCCAGTTTTATAGCCAGGTGGTGAGTGTGAGCAAGCGATCGAAAGCCGATTTTACCCCGCGCCGCGGGGGTTTTACCTTTAAACAATTCTTTGTCGCCCACGATCGGTGCGCCATGAAAGTGGGCACCGACGGGGTGCTGCTCGGCGCCTGGGCGCCGCTGGGGCAGGCGCGCCGGGTGTTGGACATCGGCAGCGGCAGCGGGCTGATCGCGCTGATGCTAGCGCAGCGCAGCGGCGACGACGTGACCATTGATGCGGTGGAGCTGGATGACGTCGCCGCCGGCCAGGCGCGTGAAAATGCGGCGGAATCGCCGTGGCCGCAGCGGATCCGCGTGCATGCGCAGGATATTCATCATTATGCGCAGCAGCATGCCGCTGAGTATGATCTGATCGTCAGCAATCCGCCGTATTTCGAGCCGGCGGTGGCCTGCCGCGACCAGGCGCGCCATAACGCACGCTACACCGAAACCCTGACGCACGATGCGCTGTTGGCCTGTGCGGCACAGCTGCTGGCGGAACAGGGAACGTTCTGCGTGGTGCTGCCGCACGACATCGGCGCCGAATTCGAACGTCTGGCGCAGCAAAACGGCTGGCAGACGGCGGCGAAGGTGAACGTCAGCGATCGGGCCGATACGCCGCTGCACCGGGTGCTGCTGGCGCTGACGCGGCGGGAAACGCCGCTGCAGGAGCAGGCGCTGGCGATCAAACAGGCCGATGGCAGCTATACCGAGGATTTCCGCCGGTTGATCGCCGACTTCTACCTGTTCTACTGAAAAGAAAAGGGCGCCGATTAGGCGCCCTGTCGCAGAGTTTAAGGCTGCAATATGGTTGGCAGCGCTTCCGGCAGCAAGTCCGGGTAGTCCAGCGTGTAGTGCAGGCCGCGGCTCTCTTTGCGCGCCATGGCGCTGCGCACGATAAGCTCGGCTACCTGCACCAGATTGCGCAACTCCAGCAGGTTGTTGGAGATGCGGAAGTGAGCGTAGTACTCGTCGATTTCCGCCTGCAGCGTGTTGATGCGGCGCAGGGCGCGTTCCAGCCGCTTGGTGGTGCGCACGATGCCGACGTAATCCCACATGAACAGCCGCAGCTCGTGCCAGTTGTGCTGAATCACCACCCGTTCGTCCGCATCGTCCACCCGGCTTTCATCCCACTGCGGCACCTGTTTGGCCTGCTGAATGAACGGCAGGCGTTGCAGAATGTCTTCCGCCGCCGACCAACCGTACACCAGGCACTCCAGCAGCGAATTTGACGCCATGCGGTTGGCGCCGTGCAGGCCGGTATAGCTGACCTCACCGATGGCGTACAGCCCGTCGAGATCGGTGCGGCCGTGCTGATCGACCATCACGCCGCCGCAGGTGTAGTGCGCCGCCGGGACGATCGGGATCGGCTGCCGGGTCAGATCGAAGCCCAGCGTCAGTAGCTTCTCGTGGATCATCGGGAAGTGCTGGGTGATGAATTCCGCCGGCTTGTGGCTGATGTCCAGGTACATGCAGTCGGCGCCCAGGCGCTTCATTTCATGGTCGATGGCACGGGCGACGATATCGCGCGGGGCCAGTTCGCCGCGCGGGTCGAACTCCGGCATAAAGCGGCTGCCGTCCGGGCGCTTCAGGTAAGCCCCTTCGCCGCGCAGCGCTTCGGTCAGCAGGAAGTTGCGCGCCTGCGGATGGAACAGGCAGGTCGGGTGGAACTGGTTGAACTCCAGGTTGGCGACTCGGCAGCCGGCGCGCCAGGCCATGGCGATACCATCGCCGGAAGAGATGTCCGGGTTGGTGGTGTATTGGTACACCTTGGCCGCACCGCCGGTCGCCAGCACCACCGTTTTGGCGCGGTAGGTTTCCACCCGTTCCAGCTCGCGGTTCCAGACGTAAGCGCCCACCACTCGCCGGGTGCCCGGCAGGCCGATTTTGTTCGAGGTGATAAGGTCAACCGCGTTGCGGCGCTCCATCACGCAAATATTGGGGTGAGCGCTTGCTTTCCCCACCAGCGTGGTCTCTACTTCCTTACCGGTCGCGTCCGCGGCGTGCAGAATGCGGCGATGGCTGTGGCCGCCTTCGCGCGTGAGATGATAATGCTCTTCGCCCTGCGCGTTGACCTCGGTGTCGAACAGCACGCCCTGATCGATCAGCCACTGCACGCAGTGGCGCGCGTTGCCGGCGATGAATTCGACGGCCTCTTTGTCGCACAGGCCGGCGCCGGCAATCAAAGTGTCATCAACGTGTGAGGCAATGCTGTCCGTTTCATCGAACACCGCGGCGATCCCGCCTTGGGCGTAAAAGGTGGCGCCCTCGCTGAGCGGGCCCTTGCTGAGAACGGTAACCTTGCAATGCTGCGCCAGGCGCAGCGCCAGTGACAGGCCCGCAGCGCCGCTGCCGACGATCAGTACATCGCTAACATGTTCAGATGATGGTTGCATAACGTATGATGTGTGCAGAAGAAGAGTGAATTTCATGTTAGCCTAACTGTCCGGGCAAAAGCCACGGATAGGGCGACATCAACAGAAAAAACAATGGCGATATGGAACTTCGTGTTCTATATGAACTCCAAGCGAGTGCTTGCTCAGGAAAATAATGTATGGCTGGCAGTACAATTTTACGCGTGGAGACGGATTTGGGGAGAGTTTACCTCGGATGAGCGAGCAGTTAACGGATCAAGTTCTGGTCGAGCGGGTCCAAAAGGGCGATCAGAAATCGTTTAACCTACTGGTAGTGCGCTACCAGCATAAGGTGGCGAGTCTCGTTTCCCGCTATGTGCCGCAGGGCGATGTGCCCGATGTGGTGCAGGAGTCGTTTATCAAGGCCTATCGCGCACTGGAATCGTTCCGTGGCGACAGCGCTTTTTATACCTGGTTGTATCGAATCGCCGTGAACACGGCAAAGAATTATCTGGTTGCTCAGGGGCGCCGTCCGCCATCCAGTGATGTGGACGCCAACGATGCGGAAAATTACGAAAGTGCGGGCGCACTGAAAGAAATTTCGAACCCTGAGAACTTAATGTTGTCAGAAGAGCTGAGACAGATAGTTTTCCGTACCATAGAGTCGCTCCCCGAGGATCTTCGCATGGCGATTACCCTGCGGGAGTTGGATGGTCTAAGCTACGAAGAGATAGCCGCCATCATGGATTGCCCGGTTGGAACCGTACGTTCGCGTATTTTCCGCGCCCGGGAAGCTATCGATAATAAAGTTCAACCGCTGATCCAGCGTTAGCAATGGCGGGCACAGGAAGGGTACTTAGGCATGCAGAAAGAAAAGCTTTCCGCTCTGATGGATGGTGAATCGTTCGACAGCGAACTGTTGAGTTCTCTGTCGCAAGATCGAACGCTTCAACAAAGCTGGCAGAGCTATCACCTGATTCGTGACACGCTGAGAGGTGATGTCGGGCAAGTGATGCATCTCGATATCGCCGATCGCGTAGCCGCTGCACTTGAGAAAGAACCCGCCCGGCTGGTGCCTTCCGCCGTCCAGGAATCTCAGCCGCAGCCTCACACCTGGCAGAAAATGCCGTTCTGGAACAAAGTGCGTCCTTGGGCGAGCCAGATTACGCAAATCGGTATGGCGGCCTGCGTGTCGCTGGCGGTGATCGTCGGTGTGCAGCACTATAACCAGCCGTCCGCGCAATCGAGCGCGCCTGAATCGCCGGCGTTTACCACGCTGCCGATCATGGGCCAGGCCTCCCCGGTCAGCCTGGGCGTTCCGGCCGACAGTTTCTCCACCGGCAGCGGCCAACAGCAGCAGGTGCAGGAACAGCGCAAGCGCATCAACGCTATGCTGCAGGACTATGAACTGCAACGTCGCCTGCATTCGGATCAGCTGCAGCTTGAACAAAGCAACCCGCAACAGGCTGCCATTCAGGTTCCCGGAACTCAGTCTTTAGGAATGCAACAGCAGTAATGAAGCCAATCTGGTTCTCCGTTTGTTTATTGACGGGCAGCCTGCTCTATTCCAGCATCGCCCCGGCGCAGCCAGCTGCGTCCGGGGCGTTATTGCAACAGATGAGCAGCGCCAGCCGTTCTCTCAATTATGAGCTCGCCTACATCAGCATCAGCAAGCAGGGGATCGAGTCGTTGCGCTATCGCCACGCGGTGATCGGCAACGTGCCGCTCGGCCAGCTGTTGCATATGGACGGCCCGCGCCGCGAAGTGTTGCAGCGTGGCGGCGGGATCAGCTACTTCGAGCCTGGCCTGGAGCCGTTCACGCTCACCGGCGATCACATCGTCGATGCGCTGCCGGCGATCGTCTATGCCGATTTCACCCGCCTGGCCAAGTATTACGACTTCATCTCCGTGGGCAGCACCCGTATCGCCGATCGGCCGTGTGAAGTGCTGCGCGTGGTGGCGCGCGACGGTTCCCGCTACAGCTACATCGTCTGGATGGATGAGGACACCAAGCTGCCGCTGCGGGTGGATCTGCTCGATCGCGACGGCGAAACGCTGGAGCAATATCGGGTGATCTCCTTCGCGGTCGGCGCCGACGTGCAGGGCGCGATGCAGGGGCTGCTCAAGGCCAACCTGCCGCCGCTGCTGTCGCTGCCGGCGGTAGAAAATGTCCAGCTCAGTTGGAGCACCGGCTGGCTACCGGCCGGGGTGGACGAGGTGGCGCGCAATCGCCGCAAATTGCCGAACGTCGCCGTGCCGGTCGAATCCCGGCTCTACAGCGACGGCCTGTTCAGCTTCTCGGTCAACGTCAGCCCAGCGGGCAGCGGCGCCGGGCAGCAGTATTACCGTCAGGGGCGCCGCACCATTCAGACCGAAGTGCGCTCGGGCAACGAAATCACTATCGTGGGCGAATTGCCGCCGGCTACGGCCAAGCGCATCGCCGACAGCATTTCTTTCAAGGTATCGCCGTAATGATGAAAGAGTGGGCCACGGTGGTTTCGTGGCAACAGGGCGTAGCGCTGCTGCGCTGTGAACCCAAGGCCGGCTGCGGCAGCTGCACCGCGCGCTCCGGCTGCGGCGCGCGCGCGTTGAACGAGCTGGTGCCGGAAACCGAGCATCAGCTGCAGGTGCATATCGAGCAGCCGCTCGAACCGGGGCAGCGCGTCGAGGTCGGCATTGCGGAAGGCAGCCTGCTGCGCTCCGCCATGCTGGTTTACCTGACGCCGCTACTGGGCATGATGCTGGGTGGCACGCTGCTGCAATATTGTTTCGGCAGCGACGCCTCGGCGGCGATCGGCGCGGTGTTGGGTGGCGGGGCGGCCTTTATGCTGGCGCGCCGGTTGGCCCGGCGTCTGGGCGAGCAGGCCGATTACCAACCGGTGGTGCTGCAGATTGGCTTGCCGCCTACCGCGATGCGCATGCAGGCGGAAAACTCCCCGCTGATTTAAACCGATGGCCGCGTCATCGCCGGGTTGTAATAGGCGGGGATGCGGTTGTGGATCATATGCTCCAGCAGCGCGATGAACAGATCGGCGCTGAGCAGCGAATCGTAGTGAATAGCAAACAGCACATTTCCCTGGCCGTCCAGCAAACGGATGCCGCGCTGCGGGTGGTTTTCCAACGCGCGGATTTGCTCGATCGGCACGTTTCCCCGTTCCGTGGTCAACATGGTGGCGCTCAGCCGCAGCGTTTCGGTCGGCGTGCCTTGCCGCTTGCCCAGCAGCAGCTGCCACAGCCAGCGTGCGTCGCCCTCCACGGTGTGAAACGGCACCGTCTCCCCCTGATAGAGCGCATTCAACGCCAGCGGCCCGCGCTGCTGCAGCTGTTGGTCGACGATCACGTCCGCCAGCCGCCACGAATGGGCGACGTTGCTGAAAACCGTACACCAGGGCTGCTCCGCACCGGTGCGGAACGCCGTGACGTCAAACAGCCCGCCAAAAGCCTTGCCGCCGCGAAAGCGATAGATATCGCCGATCTTCTCAAACGGGATAAAGCGCTCTTTGTGATGGTCGCCGTCAAAGACCCGCACGCCGTGCTCGTACAGGCGATAGGTCAGCGCCGGGCGCAGATAATGCCGCAGCGCCAGCAGCGTACAGCCGAGTAAAACCGTGCCCGCGCCGGCCTGCAACAGCGTGATGACTTCGCCCTCATCGATGCTGCTCAGCAGCGGCAGCACCAACAGCGCGGCCCCCACGCTAAACAACAGCGCCGCCGCCGCCAGAATGCCCCAGTTGATCTTCGAAAAATCGTGTCGGCTCAGCATTTGCCCTTTATCGATCATATGCACCTTCCAATCAACGTACGCAGATATGCTGGTGAACCCCGGTGAGCTGCCGATGTCGTGCCCGGAATAATGTTTTGTCGCGGAGTTCACGCCCTTTCTATCCGAGGGGCGGTGGTGGCGTATATGGGGTTTTTCCTAAAGGAAGAGAGGCAAAATGGAATTCTAACAGGTTGATCCAAATATTCTTTTCTTATAATTTCGGAGAGGGTTTATTGCGCTGCGGCCGGTTATGTATTACCGCCGGAGTTTGACGGCCACGGAGCACCTGTAGGCCTTGGCTGCAGGCCGTATCTGCCGTGTTAACATCTGTTTTCACCCGCCGGGGTGCCCTGTAACATTTAGCTGCGCATAATAGAATGCCTTCACTGCACCGATCGCTAGGTTTTCAGTGGTGTGGCATGTAGAATGCAGCGATTCAGGTGCAAGACGGCCTAACCCATTCACTGTCGCTTTAGGTCCATGCGGGTTTCTATAGGCGAGTAATTCAGAAATACCAAGGCAGAAAAACTTTTATAATGAAGCATATACGAAATTTCTCCATTATTGCCCATATTGACCACGGTAAGTCGACGCTGTCTGACCGCATTATCCAAATCTGCGGTGGCTTGTCCGACCGTGAAATGGCCGCGCAGGTGCTCGATTCCATGGATCTGGAGCGCGAGCGCGGCATCACCATCAAAGCGCAGAGCGTAACGCTGGATTATAAGGCGCTGGATGGGCAGACCTATCAGCTCAACTTTATCGACACCCCCGGCCACGTTGACTTCTCCTATGAAGTTTCCCGCTCGCTGGCGGCCTGCGAAGGCGCGCTGCTGGTGGTGGATGCCGGTCAGGGCGTAGAAGCTCAGACGCTGGCCAACTGCTACACCGCGATCGAAATGGATCTGGAAGTGGTGCCGGTACTGAACAAAATCGACCTGCCGGCCGCCGATCCGGATCGCGCCGCACAGGAAATCGAAGACATCGTCGGTATCGACGCCACCGATGCGGTGCGCTGCTCGGCCAAAACCGGCGTCGGCGTGCCCGACGTGCTGGAGCGCCTGGTGCGCGACATCCCACCGCCGCAGGGCGATCCGGATGCGCCGCTGCAGGCGCTGATCATCGACTCCTGGTTCGATAACTACCTGGGCGTCGTGTCTCTGGTGCGCGTCAAGAACGGCACGCTGCGCAAGGGCGACAAGATCAAGGTCATGAGCACCGGCCAGGTGTACAACGCCGATCGCCTGGGCATCTTCACGCCGAAGCAGGTCGATCGCGATGTGCTGAACTGCGGCGAAGTGGGCTGGCTGGTCTGTGCGATCAAAGACATCCTCGGCGCGCCGGTGGGCGATACCCTGACGCAGGCGCGTCAGCCGGCGGATAAAGCGCTGCCGGGCTTCAAGAAAGTGAAGCCGCAGGTGTACGCCGGTCTGTTCCCGATCAGCTCCGACGACTATGAATCCTTCCGCGATGCGCTGGGCAAACTGAGCCTCAACGACGCCTCCCTGTTCTACGAGCCGGAAAGCTCCACCGCGCTGGGCTTCGGCTTCCGCTGCGGCTTCCTCGGCCTGCTGCACATGGAGATCATTCAGGAGCGTCTGGAGCGTGAATACGATCTGGATCTGATCACCACCGCGCCGACGGTCGTCTACGAAGTGGAAACCACCGGCAAAGAAGTGATCTACGTCGACAGCCCGTCCAAGCTGCCGCCGTTGAACAATATCCAGGAACTGCGCGAGCCGATCGCCGAATGTCACATGCTGATGCCGCAGGAGTACCTGGGCAACGTCATCACCCTGTGCGTTGAGAAGCGCGGCGTGCAGACCAACATGGTCTACCACGGTAACCAGGTGGCGTTGACCTATGAAATCCCGATGGCGGAAGTGGTGCTCGACTTCTTCGATCGCCTGAAGTCCACGTCGCGCGGTTATGCGTCGCTGGATTACAACTTCAAGCGCTTCCAGGCTTCCGACATGGTGCGCGTGGACGTGCTGATCAACAACGAGCGCGTGGATGCGCTGGCGCTGATCACCCACCGCGACAACTCGCAGTATCGCGGCCGTGAGCTGGTGGAGAAGATGAAAGATCTGATCCCACGTCAGCAGTTCGACATCGCGATTCAGGCGGCGATCGGCACGCACATCATCGCGCGTTCCACCGTGAAGCAACTGCGTAAAAACGTGCTGGCGAAATGCTACGGCGGTGACGTCAGCCGTAAGAAAAAGCTGCTGCAGAAACAGAAAGACGGTAAGAAACGCATGAAGCAGGTCGGCAACGTCGAGCTGCCGCAGGAAGCGTTCCTGGCCATTCTGCACGTTGGTAAAGACGGCAAGTAACCGCGACGAGTTCGCGAAACGAGGGAGTTTGCATGGCGAATATGTTTGCCCTGATCCTGGCGTTGGCCACCCTGGTCACCGGGATCATCTGGTGCTTCGAGCGCTTTAAATGGGCGCCGGCCCGCCGCGCGAAGATCGCGGCGGTCAACGAGCAGACTGCGGGCGCCGTAGACGATAAAACGCTGGCGAAAGTGGCGAAGCAGCCGGGTTGGGTAGAGACTGGCGCATCGGTGTTCCCGGTGCTGTTGCTGGTCTTTGTGGTGCGTTCGTTTATTTACGAACCGTTCCAGATCCCGTCCGGCTCAATGATGCCGACGCTGTTGATTGGCGATTTCATTCTGGTGGAGAAATATGCCTACGGCATTAAAGATCCGATTACCCAGACCACGCTCATTGAAACCGGCCATCCGAAGCGCGGCGATATTGCGGTATTTAAATATCCGCTGGATCCGAAACTGGATTATATCAAGCGCGTGATCGGCCTGCCGGGCGATCGTATTACTTACGATCCGGTGAATAAGCGCGTCACGGTGCAGCCGTCCTGCAACAGCGGGCCGTCCTTCGATACCGCGCTGGCGGTGACCTACGCCGACGCGCAGCCGAGCGACTTCGTGCAGCTGTTCAGCCGCAGCGGCATGGGCGAGGCCAGCAACGGCTTCTACCAGATCCCGCTGAACGACAACGTGCCGCAGGGCGGCATTCGTCTGCGTGAGCGTCAGGAGAGCCTGGGCAACGTCACGCACCGCATCCTGACCGTGCCGGGCACGCAGGATCAGGTGGGCGCTTACTACCAACAGCCGGGTAAACAGCTGGCGGAGTGGGTGGTGCCGGCCGGGCATTACTTCATGATGGGCGACAACCGCGACAACAGCGCGGACAGCCGCTACTGGGGCTTTGTGCCGGAGAAGAATCTGGTGGGTAAAGCCACGGCCATCTGGATGAGCTTTGAAAAGCAGGAAGGTGAGTGGCCTACCGGTGTGCGTTTCAGCCGGATCGGCGGCATTCATTAATCGCTGACTTATTCTCCGCCAATTTCACGCCGCAGCTTACTGCGGCGTGAAAGATTAAGGGGATATAAACACAGCATTATGTTTCCACTCGTTGTAGAATACTTTCTCGAGCGATAAAAAGTTGGCTCCTGCTGGGAGCCACTGCAAACGAAACAGCTTTGGATCGGCTTTCGGCGAAGCAGGCCTGTTCCGTATGCTGCAAGTTTTTGACGCATTCTTGATCTATTGGTAACTCATGAACCCCATCGTAATAAACAGGCTGCAGCGGAAGCTGGGCTACACTTTTCAACAGCAGGAGCTTTTACTGCAGGCTTTGACTCACCGCAGCGCCAGCAGTAAACACAATGAACGTCTTGAGTTTCTGGGTGACTCGATTCTGAGCTTTGTCATCGCCAATGCGCTTTATCACCGCTTTCCTCGCGTAGACGAGGGCGATATGAGCCGCATGCGCGCCACGCTGGTGCGCGGCAACACGCTGGCGGAGATGGCGCGCGAGTTTGATCTGGGCGAATGTCTGCGGCTGGGGCCGGGCGAATTGAAAAGTGGTGGGTTCCGCCGCGAGTCAATCCTGGCGGATACGGTGGAGGCATTGATCGGCGGCGTGTTCCTGGACAGCGATATCCAGACCGTCGAGCGTCTGATTTTGGACTGGTATCGCAGCCGGTTGGACGAAATCAGCCCCGGTGATAAGCAGAAAGACCCGAAAACCCGTTTGCAGGAGTTTTTGCAGGGGCGTCATCTGCCGTTGCCTTCTTATTTGGTGGTGCAGGTTCGCGGTGAAGCGCACGACCAGGAGTTTACCATCCACTGCCAGGTGAGTGGTTTGAGCGAGCCCGTGGTGGGCACCGGCTCGAGCCGCCGTAAAGCCGAGCAGGCGGCAGCGGAACAAGCGCTGAAAAAGCTGGAGCTTGAATGAGCGAAGTAAAACAACACTGCGGGTTTATTGCCATCGTCGGCCGCCCGAACGTGGGCAAATCGACGTTGCTGAACCAACTGCTGGGGCAGAAGGTTTCCATTACGTCGCGTAAGCCGCAGACGACCCGTCACCGCATCATGGGCATCGACACCGATGGCGCCTATCAGGCGATCTACGTCGACACCCCTGGGCTGCACATCGAAGAAAAACGCGCCATCAACCGCTTGATGAACCGCGCGGCCAGCAGCTCGATCGGCGACGTCGAACTGGTGATCTTCGTGGTCGAAGGCACCAACTGGACCGCCGACGACGAAATGGTGGTCAACAAGCTGCGCAGCCTGCGCTGCCCGGTATTGCTGGCGATCAACAAGGTCGATAACGTTACCGACAAATCCAAGCTGTTGCCGCACATCGCGTTCCTCAGCCAGCAGATGAACTTCCTCGACGTGGTGCCTATCTCCGCCGAGAAAGGGATGAACGTCGACACCATCGCCGGCATCGTGCGCAAGCTGCTGCCGGAAGCGGAACACCACTTCCCGGAAGATTACATCACCGATCGCTCCCAGCGCTTTATGGCGTCCGAGATCATCCGCGAGAAGCTGATGCGTTTCCTGGGCGAAGAGCTGCCGTATTCGGTGACGGTAGAAATCGAACAGTTCGTGGCTAACGATCGCGGCGGCTACGATGTGCACGGCCTGATCCTGGTCGAGCGCGAAGGCCAGAAGAAAATGGTCATCGGCAACAAGGGTGCCAAGATCAAAACCATCGGCATCGAAGCGCGCCAGGACATGGAGCAGATGTTCGACGCCAAAGTGCATCTGGAGCTGTGGGTGAAAGTGAAATCCGGTTGGGCAGACGACGAACGTGCGCTGCGCAGCCTGGGCTATGTTGACGATCTGAAGTAACGATCCGTGGACGGCTGGGAGCGCGCTTTCGTCCTGCATGGGCGGCCGTACAGTGAAACCAGTCTGATGCTGGATCTGTTTACCGAAGGTCATGGGCGGGTGCGCTTGCTGGCGAAAGGCGCGCGCAGCCGCCGCTCCAATCTGAAGGGTTGCCTGCAACCCTTTACCCCCCTGTTAGTGCGCTGGGGCGGCCGCGGCGAAGTGAAAACGCTGCGCAACGCCGAAGCGGTCTCCCTCGGTTTACCCCTCAGCGGCATGATGCTTTACAGCGGCCTGTACGTGAACGAACTGCTGGCGCGGGTGCTGGAGCAGGAAACCAACTACTCGGTGCTGTTCTTCGACTACCTGCAATGCCTGCAGGCGCTGGCGGCGGAAGACAGCTCGCCGGAACAGGCGCTGCGCCAGTTCGAACTGGCCCTGCTGCACCACCTGGGCTACGGCCTCGATTTCCTGCACTGCGCCGGCAGCGGCCTGCCGGTGGATGACGCTATGACCTACCGCTACCGCGAAGAGAAAGGCTTTATCGCCAGCCTGGTGGTGGATCACTACAGCTTCACCGGGCGCGAACTGCGCGCGCTGGCGGAGCGGCAGTTTCCCGATGCCGAGACGCTGCGTGCCGCCAAGCGTTTCACCCGCATGGCGTTGAAACCCTACCTCGGCGGCAAGCCGTTAAAGAGCCGCGAACTGTTCCGCCAGTTCGTGCGCAAACAGCCGAATACGCCGGTCGACGACGCCTGACCTTTTCCCGCCCTGCGCCCGCGTGTAAACTGCTGGCACTGAAAATCGTATTTAGAGGTTGTCATGGCTGATTTGTTGCTGGGCGTCAATATCGATCACATCGCCACGTTACGTAACGCGCGCGGAACCCAATACCCGGATCCGGTTCAGGCGGCATTCATTGCCGAACAGGCGGGGGCCGACGGCATTACCGTGCATCTGCGCGAAGACCGTCGCCACATCACCGACCGCGACGTGCGCCTGCTGCGCCAGACTATCCAGACGCGCATGAATCTGGAGATGGCGGTGACCGACGAGATGCTGGACATCGCCATTGAGCTGAAGCCGCATTTCTGCTGCCTGGTGCCGGAAAAACGCGAAGAAGTGACCACCGAAGGCGGCCTGGACGTCGCCGGCCAACTGGACAAAATGAGCGTGGCGGTTGAGCGCCTGGCGCAGGCGGGCATTTTGGTCTCGCTGTTCATCGATCCCGATCATCGCCAGATCGACGCGGCGGTGGCGGTGGGCGCTCCTTATATCGAGATCCACACCGGCGCCTACGCCGAAGCGCAGGGCGAGCTGGCGGTACAGGCCGAGCTGCGCCGCATCGCGGTAGCCGCCGCCTACGCGGCCGAGAAGGGGCTGAAGGTCAACGCCGGCCACGGCCTGACTTATCATAACGTGCAGCCGATCGCCGCGCTGCCGGAAATGCACGAGCTGAACATCGGCCACGCGATTATCGGTCAGGCGGTGATGTGCGGGCTGCCGGCCGCGGTTGCCGACATGAAAGTGCTGATGCGGGAAGCGCGCCGGTAATGGCGGTGCTCGGGCTGGGTACCGACATCGTCGAGATGGCGCGTATCGAAGCGGTGGTGGAGCGCAGCGGCGATCGTCTGGCGCGCCGGGTGCTGAGCGACGCCGAATGGGCGCTGTATCAGCAGCACCAGCAGCCGATTCGCTTTCTGGCCAAACGTTTCGCCGTGAAAGAGGCCGCCGCCAAGGCGTTCGGCACCGGCATCCGCAACGGCCTGGCGTTCAATCAGTTCGAAGTGTTCAACGATGCGTTGGGCAAGCCGAATATTCGTTTGCACGGCCGCGCCGCCGAGCTGGCGGGGGAGATGGGCGTTGCCGCGATCCACGTTTCGCTGGCCGACGAACGGCGCTATGCCTGCGCGACGGTGATCGTCGAAAGCTGAAAAGAGAAAGGGCGCCTGTGGCGCCCTTGTCTGTCCTGCGGCGGATTAAATGCGATCGGCGTGGTGCAACACCACGAATTTGTCCCACAGCTGTTCGTTGGTCTCGCAATGCTGCGGATCGGTGATGATGGTGTTGTCGATCGGGCAGACCTGTTGGCAGGTCGGCGTATCGTAATGGCCAACGCACTCGGTGCAGCGATCGGTATCGATCTGATAAATCTCATCGCCCATCGAAATCGCCTGGTTCGGGCATTCCGGCTCGCACATGTCGCAGTTGATGCATTTCTTGGTAATCAGCAGTGCCATTGTCAGTTATCTTTCCATCGGTGTGCTCGGGCTGGCGCGCAATCTATCATAGAATCGCTGCGCGGCGGGCGTTTTTTCGTCATCTTGCCGCTTAGGGTAACTCAGGCGGGTCGTCGGCCAACTGATCGAAATCAACCATCCTCTGCCCGTCAAACACCCAGCGTTTGTCTGCATTCGCCATGCGCGTCGTGGGCATTACCTCCGGATGGGCAACCCGTATCCCCGTTGCTTGAGCAAATAGCCCGATAAAATCAAAAGCGCTCAAGGGGGCATCAATGACCTGATGCTGTTGGTCGCGATCGCTCAGCACCAGCAGCGGCACCTGATAATTCTGCCGGGTATCACTGCCGTGGCGCAGAGAACGCGTGCCGCCGATATCCTTATGGGAAAGTCCGTGATCGGAGAAATAGAACAGTTTAAACGGCGCGCCGGTCTGTTTCAGACTGTGATAAACCTGCTCGATAAAATGGTCGGTTTTGCGATAGGTGGAGAGATAGCAGGCCAGCTCCTTATTCGACGACTCGACGCTTGGTGGCTCGTCGCCGAGCCGCTCACAAAAGTCGGCGTGCGAGCCCATCAGATGCAGCACATACAGGTTGCCTTGCTTCTGGTGGCTTAATAATTGGTGAAATATCGGCAGCAGCGCATCATCATTGGTGCTGCGTGATTGGAAGTCGCCTTTTTTCAGGAAGTAATGGCTATCGCTGAACATCGCGATTTTTGATACCGGCGTATCGAATTGCCCGAGCATCCCTTGGTTGGACAACCAGTGAGTTTTGAGGCCGGCGGCTTTTGCCAGGGTGATGATATTATCTCCGAGGGCAATGTTGCGGCCGTTGCTTAACGCCAGCGTGCGGGGGAGCGATTCGAAGGTATTCGGCGCGGTGGAAATATAATTGCTGTAAAACCGTCCTTTAGCGCGATCAAGAAAAGGCGTAGTGGGTATCGGATAACCAAACAGGGACATGTGATCCCTGCGCATACTTTCGCCGACGATAATGACATAGTATTCATTCTTCGGTGCGCCGGCGGTGACTGACCAAGCGCCCGGTGCTGAAACGCCGGTGTTTAATTCATCAATCTGCCGATGGTATTGGTGGTAAGCGGAATAAGTGGATAAAAAGAAGTCAGGTAACTTAAGCTTGACCAAGCTGCCGCTGAAGATTCTGGTGATGACGATAACCGCAAATAGCGCCAGCAAAGATAATATGGCTTTTTGGGGTAGGGCTTTTTGCCAAATAAACCTTTTCAAAATAATAAGCATGATAAATATCACGGTGGGCAGCAGATAACAGCTGGCCGGAAGGGCATGCAAAAACTCGCTCGCTTCAGCGCGGTTGGTTTGCAGCAGGGCGGACACTACTGCCACTGACGGGGAACCGTAAATGGCCCCAACCGGTGCATACAGCGCGCACAGCAGAATAAAAGGAATGATCAGGCCGTAACGGGTAAGCGAATGGGCAGATAATAATAGCAAGGTAAGCGCAATAAAAAGAATATCAATGCCTTTTCCACCGCCGTATCCCATCGCTTTGATTAATATCAGAGCGGTGATGAAATAAAATAAAAAGGTGCGCAGAAGCGGATGAGTCACGGAGTGCCGTAACTTATCTAAAATAACTGTGTGTGTATTCATTATGGTATCGTCAAATAATGCTGTTCTTGCCCACTCATTTATTGATTGATAAATGAGCAATTACCGCCCGCACATTATTTTTCGAATGCAGAAAAGGGAAATAATTGAACCGGCGGCGTTTTATCGGCCGCCATTATACGCCTCAAACCAGCTTTTTCATTAACTGTTCGCTGTGTTTGATGCGATCGCGGGCATGATCGAGATCGTGCTGGATCAGCGCCATAAACAGCAGGTCGGTAAGGGCGTACTGGGCCGTGCTGGAGGAGATGGCCGCGCTGCGGGTGCGGGGCTCTTCGGCGATGGTATAGAGGCAGTGGTCCGCGCGCTGCTGCAGGCCGTTGGGAGAGAAGCTGGTTAGCGCCAGCACCCTGGCGCCGGCCTGGCGCGCCTCTTCCGCCGCCAGATTGATTTCACGCCGTTCGCCGCTGAAGGAGATAGCCAGCAGCAGATCGCGTTTGTCCAGCGCCTGCACCGCCGCCAGCTGAACGTGCATGTCCGCTTCGGCCACCGCCATCACGCCGATTTTCAGCAGCTTGAAGGAAAAATCCTTGGCCACCAGTCCCGAAGCGCCGATGCCGATCAGCATGACCCGGCGCGCCTGGCGCAGCATGTCCAGCGCCTGATGCAGCCGCTCTTCGCTGTTGATGTCCAGCGTCGCGCGCAGCGCCGCCTGCTTTTCCGCCAGCAGTTTTTCACCGACGATTTTCAGCGTGTCGCTGCTGAGGATGTGGTTGTGAACGGTCACTACCGGTTCGGCCTGCGGCTGGGCCAGCGTCTCGCTCAACGCCAGCTTCAGCGCCGGAAAGCCTTTATAACCCAGCTTTTGGGCGAACTTGACCACGCTCGACTGGCTGATGCCGGCCAGCTGGGCCAGCTTTTGCGAGCTGAGATGGCGCGCCTGCTCGGCGTTGTTCAGCAAAAAATCCGCCAGCTTGCGGTCGTTTTGCGCCAGTGTCGGATACATCTGGCGAATGCGCAGAAGGGTACTCATTGATCTTTCCCTGGAAACCAGCGGCCATTTTGCCACGCAGGCGGCGAAAACGCGCGGTGAAAATTTTTGTGAGCTCGTCGTTAAAATAGCAAATAGCGCTCGCTTTGTTGAATAAAATATTCAAATATTAATTTAATTTTGTGAATTAAAAATTCAAAGGTGAACTGATGAACTTAGGCGCACTGGTATCGGAAACCCGCAACCCGGCCACCATGGGGCTGGATGAGATGTCGACGCTGGAGATGGTCCGCTGCTTTAACCAGGAAGACCGCAAGGTGCCGGAGGCGATCGAAAAGGTGTTGCCGGCGATCGCGCAGGCGGTCGACTTGGCGGCGGCGGCGTTAAAGGCCGGTGGGCGGCTGATTTATTTGGGCGCCGGCACCAGCGGCCGCCTGGGCGTGCTGGATGCCTCCGAGTGCCCGCCCACCTTCGGCGTGCCGCACGGCGTGGTGGTGGGGCTGATCGCCGGCGGGCCGGGTGCGCTGCTCAAGGCGGTAGAAGGGGCGGAAGACGATGAGGCCCTGGGCGAAGCCGATCTCCGGGCGCTGAACCTCACCGCCGTCGATATGGTGGTGGGGCTGGCGGCCTCCGGGCGCACGCCTTATGTGATCGGTGCGCTGCGCTATGCGCGCGGGCTGGGCTGCCCGACGGCGGCTATCTCCTGCAACCCGGACTCGCCGATCGCGCATGAAGCGCAGGTGGCGATCTCGCCGGTGGTGGGGCCGGAGGCGCTGACCGGCTCGACGCGCCTGAAATCCGGCACTGCGCAGAAGCTGGTGCTCAACATGCTGTCGACCGGCGCAATGGTCAAGCTGGGCAAGGTCTACCAGAACCTGATGGTGGACGTGAAGGCCACCAACGTCAAACTGGTGGATCGCGCCTGCCGCATTGTGATGGAGGCCACCGGCGCTGAACGCGCTCAGGCGGAAGCGGCGCTGGCGCAGACCGGCTTCGAAGTCAAACCGGCGATCCTGATGATTTTAGCCGGTGTCAGCGCCGAAGAGGCGCAGCAGCGGTTGCAGCGGCACGACGGCTACCTGCGCGCGGCGCTGGCGCGTTAATCCACACTGGGGGCGGCGATGGACAAGACAACGGCATTGGCGACACAGATCCTGGCGGGCGTGGGGGGCGAGGGCAATATCCTCAAGCTGGAGAACTGCATGACGCGAGTGCGCGTCGAGGTCAGCGACGAGCAGCGTCTGGATCTGGCCGCCCTTAGGCAGCTGCCCGGCGTGAAGGGCTATATCAAACAGGGGGAGCAGCATCAGTTTATCGTCGGCCCGGGCGCCGCCGCCAAGGTGGTGGACGCCATGCGCCGGTTGCTGAGCGGTAACGCGCAGCCCATTGCCGTCGTCGGCGACACCGCCCGCACCAAGGCGCAGGCCAAGCAAAAATACGCTGCGCCGATGAGTGGCGCGCTGAAAAAGCTGGCCGATGTCTTTATTCCGCTGATCCCGGCGTTTATTGCCTCGGGCCTGATCACCGGCATCATCAACCTGCTGAAGCGGCCCGACATCGCCGGCCAGCTGGCGGTGGACTACCCGAACGTGCTGGGGCTGCTGGCGATCTTCGGCAGCGCGGTGTTCGCCATCATGAACATTTTGGTCGGGGTCAACGCCGCGCGGGTATTCGGCGGCTCACAGGCGATGGGCGGCGTCATGGCCGGCATTCTCTCCAGCCCGGCGCTGGCGCAGATCACCTTGTTCGGCGAGGCGCTGCAGCCGGGGCGCGGCGGGGTGATCGCCGTGCTGCTGGTGGTGGCGTTGATGTGCTGGATAGAGAAACGTCTGCGCACGCTGCTGCCGGAGTCGGTCGAGCTGATCCTTAACCCGCTGCTGACCACGCTGGTTACCGCCTCGTTAGCGATCCTGATTCTGCAGCCGATCGGCGGTATTATCTCCGACGCCATCGCCCACGGTGCCAATCTGGCGATCGACAAGGGCGGATTGCTGGTGGGAGCACTGCTCTCGGGGCTGTTTCTGCCGCTGGTGCTTTCCGGCCTGCACCAGGGGCTGGTGCCGATCCACGTCGAGCTGGTGCAGGCGCACGGTTCCAACCCGCTGCTGCCGATCCTGGCGATGGCCGGCGTCGGCCAGGTAGGGGCGGCGCTGGCTGTGCTGTTGAAAACCCGCAACGCGCGCCTGAAGAAGGTGATTAAAGGGGCGCTGCCGGTCGGTATTCTCGGCATCGGCGAGCCGCTGATCTTCGGGGTGACGTTGCCGCTGGGCCGGCCGTTTATCGGCGCCTGCCTCGGCGGTGCGGTCGGCGGTGCGCTGATCAGTTACTGGAAGGTGGCGACGGTGATCACCTTCGGCATTTCGGGGCTGCCTTTGGCGTTGACCATCGTCTCAGGTAAGGTGATGTTGTATCTGGCGGGGATGCTGATTACGATTATCGCCGGTTTTCTCTTCACCTGGATGATGGGGTTCAACGATCCCGAGGAGTAGCGTTTGAGCGACAAGCAGCAACAACCGGCCGCAGAGGGGCGCCGCGTGGTCTTTTTCGATCTGGACGGCACCCTGCATCAGGAGGATATGTTCGGCAGTTTTTTGCGTTTTCTGCTGCGCCGCTTACCGCTGAACCTGTTGCTGGTGATACCGCTACTGCTGCCGATCGGTCTGGCGCTGCTGCTGCTGGGGCGAGCCGCGCGTTGGCCGATGAGCCTGCTGCTGTGGGCGATCACTTTCGGGCGTTCCGAAACGACGCTAAAGGCGCTGGAGCGGCAGTTTATCGAGGCCTTTCGCCAGAAGGTGACCGCGTTTCCGGTGGTGCAAATGCGGCTGCGGCAGTACCTGGAGGAGCACGATGCCGAGGTGTGGCTGATTACCGGCTCGCCGGAACGGCTGGTGGAGCAGGTGTATCGCGATTCGGCTTTTCTGCCGCAGGTGCGGTTGATCGGCAGCCGCATCACGCGCCGCTGCGGCGGCTGGGTCTTGACCCTGCGCTGCCTGGGGGCGCAGAAAGTGGTGCAGCTGGAGCAGCGGCTCGGTGCGCCGCTGAAGCTGTACAGCGGTTACAGCGACAGCAAGCAGGATAATCCGCTGCTGTTCTTTTGCGAGCACCGCTGGCGGGTAAGCAAGCAGGGCGAGCTGCAGCAGCTGGAATAAACCAAGGGCGGAGGATCCCGCCCTTTCTGCTTTTATCTATCGGCAGCGCGATCAGTCGTCGGTCACGTCGTGCGGCTTGCGCCCCAGCTGCCAAATCTTCTCCGCATAATGCCCCAGCGCCCACAGGCTCAGGCCGAGCAGCACGAAGAAAACCGCCTTCGGCATGCTGTCCCAGAAAAACTCGAACAGACGGGTGTAAAGGTTAATGCCGAGGAAGGTCAGCCCGAAGCCGCGCAGCATGGCGTCGTCATGCTTCAACCCCAGCCAGATGGCGGCGAGGGCGGCCAGCCCGAACAGCAGGCTCCAGTGGAACAGCTCTATCTGGCGCGCGTTGTACCAGCTGTCGAGATCGCCGTAGTTGCCGAAGATAGACAGCAGCCACAGGGCGATAAACAGGTACAGCAGGCCCATCGCCAGCGACACCCGCTGCAGGCCGCGCTGCGCCAACAGCGGCCGCAGCAGCAGTGCGGCGGCGATCAGCACCGCACCAAAGGCGATAAAGCGAATCGGGTAGCTCATGCCGAGCCAGTAGGCGCCCCAGCCGGACAGGTAGCCGGTCTCGGCGCCGAAGGCGTTGCCGAGCGACAGCAGGGCGAACCACCACACCAGCCCGGAGCGGCTGAACCAGCCGATCGCGCCGTACAGCAGCGCGGCGAACAGCAGCAGTACGGAAACCCGGCCGCTGCCGTTATCCAGCCAGACCCCCAGCTGCCATAAGGCGCAGGCGGTAAGCAACACGGCGACAAACAGCGCCGCCTCGTTGCCGTAGCGTTTTTCCGGGTGGCGCTGGCGGCGGCGCAGCGCCCAGACGTAGGCCAGCGCCGCCAGTACGCCGGCGATCGCCATACGTACCGGCGCGTCGAAGCGGAACAGCGTGCTGAGCCACGCAAGCAGTGCGCTGTCGGCGAACAGGCTGGTGACGGCGATCAGCAGCGAGGCCAGCGCGGCGAGAAACGCATAGCGCGCCAGCCGCCGCCAGTCGAAAGGCTGCACGGCCACATGCTGCAGCAGTTGCTGCCGTTGTTCGGGCGTCAAGGCGCCTTCTCCCACCCAGCCGTCCAGCGCCTTGCGCACCACGGTGGCGTTCTTTTTACTGAGTTTCATGCTTCTTGTCCCTGAATTACACGCTGATTCGGCCAGTATAGCCATTGGCGGGCGGCTACGACAAAGGGAGGCTAGTGTGTATAATGCCCGCCGCAAAAGCGCACGAGGAATTATGCGATGACTGAATATAACGATGAGTACTGGATGCGTCAGGCATTGCAGCTGGCCCTGCGCGCGCAGGAAGAGGGCGAGGTGCCGGTGGGTGCGCTGCTGGTGCTGGACAATCAGGTCATCGGTGAGGGCTGGAACCGCCCGATCGGCCGACACGATCCTACCGCACACGCCGAGATCATGGCGCTGCGCCAGGGCGGCGCGGTGCTGCAAAATTACCGCCTGCTGAACGCTACGCTGTACGTCACGCTGGAGCCGTGCGTGATGTGCGCCGGTGCGATGGTGCACAGCCGTATCCGCCGGTTGGTGTATGGCGCCGCCGACGAGAAAACCGGCGCGGCCGGTTCGCTGGTGGACATTCTGCGCCATCCGGGCATGAACCATCAGGTGGAGATCGTCTCGGGCGTGCTGGCGGACGAATGCGCCGCCACCCTGAGCAATTTCTTCCGCCTGCGCCGCGAACAGAAAAAAGCGCTCAGACTGGCGCAGCGGGCGGCGGATAAGCCGCAGTAATCAGTAGTTGAGCGCCAGTTCCGGCATCACCGTCGGGTAG
Source organism: Serratia nevei (assembly GCF_024160145.1). Classification (GTDB taxonomy): domain Bacteria; phylum Pseudomonadota; class Gammaproteobacteria; order Enterobacterales; family Enterobacteriaceae; genus Serratia; species Serratia nevei_A. Next base: position 65,095 of record NZ_JAMYWQ010000007.1, on the reverse strand, counting down.
CCTTTCCCCAACGCTTCCTGCTCGGCGGCCGCTTGCGCCGCCTTTCTCTCTTTTTCCTGCAGATAGCCTACCAGGCTGACCTGGTAGCGGCGGATGTTTTCTACATAGTTGTAGGCTTCACGCCCGCGCGCATAGCCGTAGGTCAGCTGCGGGTAGTAGCGCTTCTGGCTGAGCATCGGCAGGCGCTGTTTGACGTCGACCCAGCTGTCCGGGTTGCCTTTTTGCGTCTTGGTCAGCTTGCGCGCGTCCAGCATGTGGCCCCAGCCCATATTGTAGGCCGCCAGCGAGAACCAGATACGCTCGTCTTCCGGCACGCTGTCCGGCACCTTGGCCATCAGCCGCTGCAGGTAGAGTGCGCCGCCCTGAATGCTCTCTTCCGGATCGAGGCGATCGTTGACGCCCAGACCGTCGGCGGTGGCGCGGGTCAGCATCATCAGGCCGCGCACGCCGGTGGGCGAGGTAGCCTGCGGATTCCAGTGCGATTCCTGATAGGCGATGGCCGCCAGCAGCTTCCAGTCGATCTCGTTGGCGTGCTTCTCGAACAGCGGGCGGAAGTTGGGCAGCACCGAATCGATGGCTGACAGGAAGGTTTTGGTGTCCACATAGTCGAAGCTGCCGACGTGGCCGAGGTATTTCTCTTCGAGCCGCGCCAGGGTGCCGTCGTCCACCATCTGGCTGTAGAAGTCCAGCATCGCCGCGTACAGGCTGTCGTCGCCGTCGCGTTTGAGGTACCAGGTGACCGGTTCCTCGTCGGTGACGTCGAACGCCACCGCCAGCTGCGGATGGATGCGCTGCAGCAGCGCGATGGTCACCGAATCGCCGAGGGTGTAGTCCAGCTTGCCGTCGGCTACCCGCTCCAGCAGCTCTTTGGAGGTGAGATCGCTGGAGGACTCCCAGGCGAGATCCGGGTATTTGTCCTGCTTGAGCTGTTTTAGCGTGCTGACGTGCGCGGAACCGGAGGCGACCGCCAGCTTGCCTTTAATGTCGGCGAAGTTTTTCGGCCGCGGGGTGCCCAGCCGGTACACCAGCTGTTGGGAAACGGAGTAGTAGGCCGGGCCGGTACGCGCGCGGCTGAGGCGTTCCTGGTTGTAGATAAGGCCCGCCGCCAGCAGGTCGGCGTCGTCATCGTCCAGATCGTCGAACAGGTCATTGATGTTCTGATGGGGGATCACCACCAGCTTCACCCCGAGGTAGTTGGCGAAGCGCTTCGCCAGTTCGTAGTCGAGCCCACCCGGCCCTTGCTTGGTGTTGAAATAGGTCAGCGGTGAATTCAGCGTGCTGATACGCAACTCGCCGCGGGAAATGATCTCCTGGAGTTGCCCGCCCTGGCCGCTGCGCCAGGTGATATTGGGCCACAGCGCGAGAGCCAGAAGCAGGGTGACAACGCCGATGAGGATGTAGTTTATTTTAAGACGTTTCAAATAGTTATCCAGTGGTGGCACAGGTACACCGGTGACGACAACCGCGACTTTTCTCATGGTTAAATCACCAGTGCGGGGGGCATTTTGCGCAACAAAACGCCAGTGTGCAACTTTATTGACACGTTATGACAATTCGACGGTGCGGCACGCTTTTATCAATAATCCCTACGCAAACGGTTTCGTCGGCGGCGAGGATTCTCTATAATGGCGCGCGTTTTCCCCTGTTGCGCCCAATGAAGCGTCTTATCCGTCGCTTCGAAGACGAGAGAACTTTGATTATGGAAATTCTGCGTGGTTCGCCCGCTTTGTCGGCTTTTCGCATTACCAAACTGCTGTCCCGCTGCCAGGACGCCCACCTGCCCGTCAGTGATATCTACGCCGAGTACGTCCACTTTGCCGATGTTAGCGCACCGCTCAGTGCCGAAGAACACGCCAAACTTCAGCGGCTGCTCAAGTACGGCCCTTCTCTCGCCGAACATGCCCCTGAAGGCCGGTTGCTGCTGGTCACGCCGCGCCCGGGCACCATTTCTCCCTGGTCTTCCAAAGCCACCGACATCGCCCACAACTGCGGTCTGCAGCAGGTGGTGCGCCTGGAGCGCGGCCTGGCGTTCTACGTCAAGGCGCCCGAGCTGACGGAGACCCAGTGGCGCCAGCTCGCCGCGCTGCTGCACGATCGCATGATGGAAACCGTCTTCAGCGAGCTGCAACAGGCCGAACAGCTGTTCGCGCACCATCAGCCGGCGCCGTATCAGTCGGTCGACGTGCTGGGCGCAGGGCGCACCGCGCTGGAGCAGGCCAACGTCCGGCTCGGCCTGGCGCTGGCGCAGGACGAGATCGACTACCTGCTGAATGCCTTTACCGGTTTGGGGCGCAACCCGACGGATATCGAACTTTATATGTTCGCGCAGGCCAACTCCGAGCACTGTCGCCACAAGATTTTCAACGCCGATTGGATCATCGACGGCGAACAGCAGCCTAAATCGCTGTTCAAGATGATCAAGAACACCTATGAGCAGACGCCGGACTACGTGCTGTCGGCGTATAAAGATAACGCCGCGGTGATGGAAGGTTCGCAGGTCGGCCGCTTCTTCGCTGCGCCGGACAACGGCACCTACGACTACCATCAGGAAGACGCGCACATCCTGATGAAGGTAGAAACCCACAACCACCCGACGGCGATCTCGCCGTGGCCGGGCGCCGCGACCGGCTCCGGCGGCGAGATCCGCGACGAGGGGGCTACCGGCCGCGGCGCCAAGCCGAAAGCCGGCCTGGTGGGCTTCTCGGTGTCCAACCTGCGTATTCCCGGCTTTGAACAGCCGTGGGAGCAGGATTTCGGCAAGCCGGAACGCATCGTCACCGCGCTGGATATCATGACCGAAGGCCCGCTGGGCGGCGCGGCGTTCAACAACGAATTCGGTCGTCCGGCGCTGCTGGGCTACTTCCGTACCTATGAAGAGCGCGTCAACAGCCACAACGGCGTTGAGCTGCGCGGCTACCACAAACCGATCATGCTGGCGGGCGGTATCGGCAACATCCGCGCCGATCACGTGCAGAAAGGGGAAATCACCGTCGGCGCCAAGCTGGTGGTGCTGGGCGGCCCGGCGATGAATATCGGCCTGGGCGGCGGCGCGGCCTCGTCGATGGCTTCCGGCCAGTCCGATGCCGATCTGGACTTCGCTTCGGTGCAGCGCGACAACCCGGAAATGGAGCGCCGCTGTCAGGAAGTGATCGACCGCTGCTGGCAGCTGGGCGACCACAACCCGATCCTGTTTATTCATGACGTCGGCGCCGGCGGCCTGTCCAACGCCATGCCGGAGCTGGTGAGCGACGGCGGCCGCGGCGGCCGCTTCGAGCTGCGCGACATCCTCAACGACGAGCCGGGCATGAGCCCGCTGGAAGTGTGGTGCAACGAATCGCAGGAACGTTATGTGATGGCGATCGCCCCGGCGCAGATGGCGCAGTTCGACGAGATCTGCCGCCGCGAGCGTGCACCTTACGCGGTGATCGGTGAAGCGACCGAAGAACAGCACCTGACGTTGAACGACCGCCACTTCGACAACCAGCCGATCGACATGCCGCTGGACGTGCTGCTCGGCAAGACGCCGAAGATGACCCGCGACGTGACCCGTCTGCAGGCGCGTGGCCAGGCGGTGCAGCGTGAAAACATCACGTTGGCCGACGCGGTGAAACGCGTGCTGCATCTGCCGGCCGTGGCGGAGAAAACCTTCCTGATCACCATCGGCGATCGCACCGTTACCGGCATGGTAGCGCGCGATCAGATGGTCGGCCCGTGGCAGATCCCGGTAGCCGACTGCGCGGTGACCACCGCCAGCCTGGACAGCTATTACGGCGAAGCGATGTCGCTCGGCGAACGTGCGCCGGTGGCGCTGCTGGACTTCGCCGCCTCCGGCCGCCTGGCGGTCGGGGAAGCGCTGACCAACCTGGCGGCCACCGAGATCGGCAGCCTGAAGCGCGTGAAGCTGTCCGCCAACTGGATGGCCGCCGCCGGCCACCCGGGCGAAGACGCCGGCCTGTACGAAGCGGTGAAAGCGGTGGGTGAAGAACTGTGCCCGGCGCTGGGCATCACCATCCCGGTGGGCAAAGACTCCATGTCGATGAAGACCCGCTGGCAGGAAGGCAACGAACAGCGCGAAATGACCTCGCCGCTGTCGCTGGTCATCACCGCCTTCGCCCGCGTGGAGGACGTGCGCCACACCGTGACGCCGCAGCTGCGCACCGATAAGGGCGACAGCGCGCTGCTGTTGATCGACCTGGGCAACGGCCATAACGCGCTGGGTGCTACCGCGCTGGCGCAGGTTTACCGCCAACTGGGCGACAAACCGGCCGACGTGCGCAACGTTGCGCAGCTGGCGGGCTTCTTCAACGCCATGCAGCAGCTGGTGGCCGATCAGGCGCTGCTGGCTTACCACGACCGCGCCGACGGCGGCCTGCTGGTGACGCTGGCGGAGATGGCCTTCGCCGGTCACTGCGGCGTGGACGTCAATCTCGACGGCCTCGGCGACGATGCGCTGGCGGTGCTGTTCAACGAAGAGCTGGGCGCGGTGATCCAGGTGAGCGCCGAACGTCTCGACGACGTGAAGCAGGCGTTCGCGCAGCACGGCCTGACCGACAATGTGCATCACATCGGCAGCGTGCAGGCCGGCGATCGTTTCGTCATCACCCAACACGGCAAGGCGCTGTACAGCGAAAGCCGCAATACGCTGCGCACCTGGTGGGCGGAAACTACCTGGCAGATGCAGCGCCTGCGCGATAACCCGGCGTGCGCCGATCAGGAACATCAGGCCAAGCAGGATGAACAAGATCCCGGCCTGAACGTGAAACTGACCTTCGCACCGGAGGAAGACATCGCCGCGCCGTACATCGCCAAGGGCGCTCGCCCGAAAGTGGCGGTGCTGCGCGAGCAGGGGGTGAACTCCCACGTTGAAATGGCGGCGGCGTTCCACCGCGCCGGCTTTGACGCGGTGGACGTGCACATGAGCGATCTGCTGGCAGGGCGCCGCGATCTGCAGGACTTCCACACGCTGGTGGCCTGCGGCGGCTTCTCTTACGGCGACGTGCTGGGCGCCGGCGAAGGCTGGGCGAAGTCTATCCTGTTCAACGAGCGGGTACGCGACGAGTTCGAAGCGTTCTTCCACCGTCCGCAGACGCTGGCGCTGGGCGTGTGCAACGGTTGCCAGATGATGTCCAACCTGCGCGAGCTGATCCCGGGGGCAGAACACTGGCCGCGCTTCGTGCGCAACCTGTCGGATCGCTTCGAGGCGCGCTTCAGCCTGGTGGAAGTGGCGGCCAGCCCGTCGCTGTTCCTGCAGGGCATGACCGGTTCGCGCATGCCAATCGCCGTTTCCCACGGTGAAGGGCATGTCGAAGTGCGCGATGCGGCGCATCTGGCGGCGCTGGAAAGCCACGGCCTGGTGGCGCTGCGCTTCGTCAACAACGCCGGTCAGGTGACGGAAGCCTACCCGGCCAACCCGAACGGATCGCCGAACGGCATTACCGCCGTGACCAGCGCCAGCGGGCGTGCCACGGTGATGATGCCGCACCCGGAACGCGTGTTCCGCACCGTCAGCAACTCCTGGCACCCGGAAGAGTGGGGCGAGGACAGCCCGTGGATGCGCATGTTCCGCAACGCCCGTAAGCAGCTGGGCTAAAACGGCTGCTACGGGACAGAGGGCGCAAGCAATTGCGCCCTTTTTTATGGCCGGCGTTCGCCGCCCGGCGGCAGTGTCTGCATTTTGCGACAACCGCCATTTTCTCTGTCTCCAAATGGAGACATTTAACTGTTTGATTTTATTGATAGTAAGCGGGTTTGGCTTTAGTTGTCTGCATTTGGCGACAATGCGGCGTTTTTTTCATTGCTCATCGCTGCGTAATGGGTAAGGGAAATTGTTGTTTTTTGTTTATTTTTAAATAAAATCAATTGATTATGATTTTTATTGCAAAGTTGGCACGCAACGTGCATTATTCTCGGCGGCTGCTCATTCACCTTTTTATGACGGCGCCGCAATTAGCGGCAAATCGCCTCATAAGCCTCCGAATGATGCCAAAGAAATGGTGCCTATCGTCCAACCAAACCGATAACAGACCGTGCAAACGGCTTTATCAAGCATCGGGCGACACGTGGAGTGAGGCACCGCCTGTATCCAACTGTGATGAAGGGTTCATCAATCCTGGATACTTACGGATGCTATTCGTCCTGTTCGATGCCAGCCGCTGCGCTACATCACCCTGGGGACGAGATTCAAGGGCATCCACACTTTCCTTGCGGCGGGGCAAACTGCTTGCCCCGGCGTCAATTCTCAATGCTGCGCTTATCCCCCATTTCGTTGCTTATGCCCGCGAACGCAGACGCTATTCCCACATTCTCGCTTGCGTATCGGTTGATGTTGCCGAGGCCGCGTGCTGTCGGCAGGCCAGGCCGATGGGCGCGGTTCGCCGATCCCACGGCTTTTTCCTTGTGCGTTCAGGATTCTCTCTTGCCGGGCTTTTCTCTTTCCGGCGAGTCAGTTAGCATCGTAACAGAGCTGAGAGAATGAGATGATTTCGTTGAAAAAATGGCGTTTATTCCCCCGTTCGCTGCGGCAATTGGTGCTGCTGGCGTTCCTGTTGGTGCTGCTGCCGCTGCTGGTGTTGGCCTATCAGGCCTACCAGAGCCTGGATCACCTCAGCGCGCAGGCGGCGGACATCAACCGCACCACGCTGGTGGACGCGCGGCGCAGCGAGGCGATGACCAGCGTAGCGCTGGAGATGGAGCGCAGCTATCGTCAATATTGCGTGCTGGTCGATCCTACGCTGCAGAAGCTGTACCAGAACCAACGCAAGCAGTATTCGCAGATGCTGGACGCCCATGCGCCGATCCTGCCGGATGAGCGCTATTACCAAACGCTGCGCCAGTTGCTGACCCAGCTGGCGGCGATCAAATGCCAAAACAGCGGGCCGGATAAAGACGCTTCCGCTTTGCTCGAGTCATTTTCGCGTTCCAATGCCGAAATGGTGCAGGCCACGCGCGCGGTCGTGTACTCACGTGGCCAGCAGCTGCAGCAGGCCATCGCCGAGCGGGGCCAGTTCTTCGGCTGGCAGGCGCTGCTGCTGTTCCTGGTCAGCGTGCTGCTGGTGGTACTGTTCACCCGCATGATCATCGGGCCGGTCAAGGCCGTGGAGCGGATGATCAACCGCCTGGGGGAAGGGCGTGCGCTGGGCAGCACTGCCTCGTTCAAAGGGCCGCGCGAGCTGCGTTCGCTGGCGCAGCGCATTATCTGGCTGAGCGAGCGCCTGGCGTGGCTGGAGTCGCAGCGCCACGAGTTCTTGCGCCATATTTCGCACGAGCTGAAAACGCCGCTGGCCAGCATGCGCGAAGGCACCGAACTGCTGGCCGACGAGGTGGCGGGGCCGCTGACTTCCGATCAGAAAGAGGTGGTGGCGATCCTCGACAACAGCAGCCGCCATTTGCAGCAGCTGATTGAACAGCTGTTGGATTACAACCGCAAACTGGCCGATGGCCCGGCGGAACACGAGAACGTCGCGCTACGCGAAATGGTCGATTTGGTGGTTGCCGCGCACAGTTTGCCGGCGCGGGCGAAGATGATTTCCACCGAAATTACGCTGGAAGCGGAAATCTGCTGGGCAGAGCCTACGCTATTAATGCGCGTGCTGGATAATCTCTACTCCAATGCGGTGCACTACGGCAAGGAATCCGGTAACATTTGGATCCGCAGCCGTCAGGTTGGGCAACGGGTGCAAATCGACGTCGCCAATACCGGCACGCCGATCCCCGAAGCTGAAAGAGCCATGATTTTCGAGCCTTTTTTCCAGGGTAGTCACCAGCGAAAAGGGGCGGTAAAAGGAAGCGGACTGGGGTTGAGCATCGCTCAGGACTGTATCCGTCGCATGCGCGGTGAGCTGCAACTGGCGACGGTCGCCGGTGCAGACGTCTGCTTCCGCATTGAACTGCCGTTAACCGCCGAGAATGAATAAATAATGTACACATGGTCTAAACGCCTTCGTCTTTCACAGACCGAACGTTCACCGCGTGCCACGCACAGAGCGCCGCTCGGCAAACGCCCGATCAGCTGGTTGGGCGCCGTCTTCTTTATGCCGCTGTTGCTGGCGGGCTGCGTCGATCGCGCCGTCAGCGGCGGTTTGAACCCTCAGCAGCAAGAGGCGATCCCGGATAGCAAGGTGATCGATTACCGCACCGCGGCTTGCGATACCCTGTGGCAGTTGGACGATAAGGACGCGCTGGATAACGCGCTCTACTGGCTGCGCGCGATGGATTGCGCCGATCGCATCGGCTCGACCCAGGCGCGCGCGCTGGCGAAAACGGTGCCTGGCGACAGCTGGTCCGGCGTTTTCAAACAGAGCATCCTGCTGGGCAGTGCGCAGCCGACCTCCGGCGAACGCCGCCAGATGATTGACCGTATCAACAGCTACCGGATGGAGTTCCCCGGCTCGCTGCGTCCGCTGACGCAGCTGTGGCGCCAGCAGCAGCTGCTGCAGATCACGCTGTTCGATGAGAAAGCGCGCTATCAGCATCTGCAGGAGAGCAGCGACAGTCAGATCGATTCGCTGCGCCAGAACCAGGCGCGCTTGCAGTCGCAGCTGCAGGACACCTCGCGCAAGCTGGAAAACCTGACCGACATCGAGCGCCAGCTCTCGTCGCGCAAGCAGCTGCAAGGGGAAATCCAGGAAAACGGCGCGGGCCAGCAAAAGGGCGAAGCCGCCGGTAAAAATGGCGCGGCCGCCAAAGGGACCGAGCCGCAGGACGAATCGGAAAAGGGCACCGCGCTGCCGGTTGAACCGGAAGACACCTATACGCCGCACCCTGCCAATAAGGAGTCCCACGCGCAATGACCGCACGCAAACCGGCCAATCTGCTCTTGGTTGACGACGATCCCAGCCTGCTGAAACTGCTGGGCATGCGTCTGACCAGTGAAGGTTTTCACGTCACCACCGCCGAAAGTGGCCAGGAAGCGCTGCGCCTGCTGGCGCGCGAACAGATCGATCTGGTGATCAGCGATCTGCGAATGGACGAGATGGACGGCATGGCGCTGTTCGCCGAGATCCAAAAGCATCAGCCGGGCATGCCGGTGATCATTCTCACCGCGCACGGTTCGATTCCCGATGCGGTAGCCGCCACCCAGCAGGGGGTATTCAGCTTCCTGACCAAACCGGTGGATCGCGATGCGCTGTACAAGGCCATCGACGAGGCGCTCGCGCTGTCGGCCACCCCGGCCGGCGACGAGGCCTGGCGCGAAGATATCGTCACCCGCAGCCCGCTGATGCTGCGCCTGCTGGAGCAGGTGAAAATGGTGGCGCAGTCCGACGTCAGCGTCTTGATCAACGGCCAGAGCGGCACCGGCAAAGAAGTGGTGGCGCAGGCTATTCACGCGGCCAGCCCGCGCGCCGGCAAGGCGTTCATCGCCATCAACTGCGGCGCGCTGCCGGAGCAACTGCTGGAGTCCGAACTGTTCGGCCACGCCAAGGGCGCCTTTACCGGCGCGGTCAGCAGCCGCGAAGGGCTGTTCCAGGCGGCGGCGGGCGGCACGCTGTTCCTCGACGAGATCGGTGATATGCCGCTGTCGCTGCAGGTGAAGTTGCTGCGCGTGCTGCAGGAGCGCAAGGTGCGGCCGCTGGGCAGCAACCGCGATCTGGACATTGACGTGCGCATCATTTCCGCCACCCACCGCGATCTGCAAAAGGCGATGGCGAAGAACGAGTTCCGCGAGGATCTCTACTATCGCCTCAACGTGGTGAACCTGAAGATCCCGGCGCTCAACGAACGTGCCGAAGACATCCCGCTGTTGGCCAATCACCTGCTGCGCGAGGCGGCTCAGCGGCACAAGCCGTTCGTGCGCAGCTTCTCGACCGACGCCATGAAGCGGTTGATGACCGCCAGCTGGCCGGGCAACGTGCGTCAGCTGGTCAACGTCATCGAACAGTGCGTGGCGCTGACCTCGGCGCCGGTGATCAGCGAAGCGCTGGTGGAGCAGGCGTTGGAAGGGGAAAACACCGCGCTGCCGACCTTCGCCGAAGCGCGCAACCAGTTCGAGTTGCACTACCTGCGCAAGCTGCTGCAGATCACCAAGGGCAACGTGACCCAGGCCGCGCGCATGGCGGGCCGCAACCGCACCGAGTTTTACAAATTGCTGTCGCGCCACGAGCTGGACGCCAACGATTTTAAAGAATGACAGTTTCCCGCCGGCGCCTGCCACGCAGGTTCTCAACAAATCCGGCGGAATGATTTACACTCCGTTCTCTTTGCCGCGGCGCGCCCCGGCGCAGAGCACCATGGAACGTATTAAGCGGGATCGTACACAAATGAGCAGATCACTTTCCATCGCCCTGGCCCAGCTGAACCTGCTGGTCGGCGACATTGAAGGCAACACCGAACGCATGTTGCAAATCGTGCAGGAGCAGCAGAAGGCGGGAGCCGATCTGGTCATGTTCAGCGAACTGGCGCTGTCCGGCTACCCGCCGGAAGATCTGCTGTATCGCAACGACTTCTATCAGCGCTGCGACGCGCAGCTGCTGCGCCTGCAGCAGGCCTCCGCCGAGACGGCGATCCTGGTCGGCCACCCGTGGCGCGAGGGCGACAAGCTGTATAACGCGCTGTCGCTGTTTGCCGAAGGCCGCCTGCTGACCCGCTACTTCAAGCAGCAGCTGCCGAACTACGGCGTGTTCGATGAGAAGCGCTATTTCCACGCCGGCAACGCCACCTGCGTGGTGGAGTTGAAAGGCTACCGTCTGGGTCTGCTGATTTGCGAAGATCTGTGGTTCCCTGAGCCGATCGACGCCGCCAGGGCGGCGGGCGCGGAAATTATCCTGTCGATCAACGCCTCGCCGTATAACCGCGAAAAGCCGTATATCCGCAAAACGCTGATGGCCGGCCACTGCCAGCGCACCCAGCTGCCGCTGGTGTACCTCAATCAGGTCGGCGGCCAGGATGAGCTGATCTTCGACGGCTGCTCCAAGGTATTCGACGCCGCCGGCACCATGACCCACCGTCTGGCGGCCTTCGACGAGCAGGTGACTCGTCTGGAATTCAACGAGCTGGCCGTGGTGCCGATGGCCGATCCGGCCGCTGAACTCCCGCAGCTGGCGCAGGTGTACCAGGCGTTGGTGCTGGCGGTGCGCGACTACGTGACCAAAAACGGCTTTAAAGGTGCGGTGCTGGGCCTGTCCGGCGGCATCGACTCGGCGCTGACGCTGGCGATCGCCGTGGATGCGTTGGGTAAAGACAAGGTGCAGGCGCTGATGATGCCGTTCCGCTATACCGCGGATATCAGCATCGCCGACGCCAAGGAAGAGGCGGAAATCCTCGGCGTGGAGTTCGATATCGTCTCCATCGAACCGATGTTCGACGCCTTTATGGGCCAGCTGTCGCCGATGTTCGCCGGCACCGAGCGCGACACTACCGAAGAAAACCTGCAGGCGCGTTGCCGCGGGGTGGTGCTGATGGCGCTGTCCAACAAACGCCGCAGCATCGTGTTGACTACCGGCAACAAGAGCGAAATGGCGGTGGGTTACGCCACGCTGTACGGCGATATGGCCGGCGGTTTCGACGTGCTGAAGGACGTGCCGAAAACGCTGGTGTTCAAGCTGTCCGAATACCGTAACACCGTCTCCTACGTGATCCCGCAGCGGGTGATCGATCGTCCGCCGTCCGCCGAGCTGGCGCCGGATCAGGTCGATCAGGACAGCCTGCCGCCGTACGATATCCTGGACGCGATCCTGGAAGGCTACGTTGAGCGCGACAAGTCGGTTGCCGATCTGGTGGCCGAAGGGTTCGACGAAGCGATCGTGCGCAAGGTGATCCGCCTGGTGGACATCAACGAATACAAGCGGCGTCAGGCCGCCGTCGGGCCGCGCATCACCGCCCGTAACTTCGGCAAAGACCGCCGCTACCCCATCACATCCGGTTTTGGCCGCAAAAATTGGTAAAAGGAAAGAAGATGAAAAAGATCGACGCGATTATCAAGCCGTTCAAACTGGATGACGTCCGCGAAGCGCTGGCCGAAGTGGGCATCACCGGCATGACGGTCACCGAAGTGAAAGGCTTCGGCCGCCAGAAGGGCCACACCGAGCTGTACCGCGGTGCCGAGTACATGGTCGATTTTCTGCCTAAGGTGAAGATCGAGATCGTGGTTGCCGACGACATCGTCGACACCTGCGTGGAAACCATCATGCAGACCGCGCAGACCGGCAAGATCGGCGACGGCAAAATCTTCGTCTTCGACGTGGCGCGCGTGGTGCGTATCCGTACCGGCGAGCAGGACGAAGAAGCGATCTGATCCTCCGCAGGGTCATCGGCCATCAGGGCGCAGCGTGCTGCGCCCTTGTCATTTCTGCCCCCCCGCGCATCATGCTTCTTCGCCTCGCTGTTTCCCCTTTTTGCTCGTCGGCATTCTAAAAAAGCGAACGCTATCGCGTTTTTGATACTTTTCCCGATCGCTTTTCTCGCGGGATCTACAATCAATCTAACTATCTTGATTGAGGTGATCCCCAATGAATTTCAAGTTGCGGCTAGGCGGCAAGGGCGTGCATCCCCAGGAGCTTACTCAAGTAAGTGACTGGGGTAAGCGCACGCAGACAACAACGCAGCGGCTTGAAAGGCGATGGGGATGATGACGTTACGCCAAATCCGCCACTTTATCGCGGTGGCGGAAACCGGGTCGATCTCCGCCGGCGCCCAGGCGGTGTTTGTCTCCCAGTCTTCGCTGACGCTGGCGATCCAGCAGTTGGAAACCGAGATCGGCGTGCGGCTGTTCGATCGCCACGCCAAGGGCATGACGCTGACCCATCAGGGGCATCAGTTCCTGCGCCAGTCGTATCTGATCCTGGCGACGGTGGACAACGCCAAGCGCAGCCTGCAGATCGGCACCGAAAGCCTGACCGGCAAACTGACCGTCGGCGTCACCAGCCTGGTGGCTGGCTACTTCCTGGTGGAGCTGCTCACGCGCTTTAAATCGGCCTATCCCAACGTCACCGTGCAGGTGGTTGAAGACGAACGCCCGTATATCGAGCATCTGCTGGTCAGCGGCGAGATCGACATCGGCGTGCTGATCCTGTCGAACATCGAAGACCGCGACGCGCTGCAAACCGAGGTGCTGATGCACTCGCCGTATCGCCTGTGGCTGCCGCCGCTGCACCCGCTGCTGGAGCACGAGAGCATCAGCCTGGCGGACGTGGCCAAACAGCCGCTGATCCAGCTCAACGCCGATGAAATGGACGTGCACGCGCGGCGCATCTGGTCGCGCGCCGGGCTGAAGCCGGAGATCGCCATGAAGACCGCCTCGACCGAGGCGGTGCGCAGCCTGGTGGCGGCGGGGATGGGGGTCTCCATCCAGCCGGACATGGCGTACCGCGCCTGGTCGCTCGAGGGCAACATGATCGAGGCGCGCAAGCTGGACGATCTGCTGGAGCCGCTGGATATCGGGCTGGCGTGGCGGCGCGGCAGCGCGCGGCCGGAGCTGGTGACGCCGTTCCTGACCATCGCGCGCGAGAACGGCAGCAAACACGCCGCCGGGCTTAAGCATTCGATTTAATCGAACGCGGCGTTCAGTATTTAGAATTTGTTGCCCGCCAGAGGCTCGCTTAGGCTGATTAAAACTAACTTATTCACATTTGGTTAACGTTTTTGTCACTTAGGGGCGTCAGGCGATGGCAGATGTGCAGGTTCTCTCAGGTTTGTCCTGTCAGCAGTTCATTAACGGTCAGATGGTCGACGGCGAAGGCCAGCAGGAGTGCATCGTCAATCCGGCCAACGGCGAGACGCTCATCGTCCTGAGCGAAGCCTCTTCGGCGCAGGTCGGCGGCGCGGTGAAAGCCGCGCAGCAGGCGTTCGGCCACTGGTCGCGCACCACGCCGGCCCAGCGAGCCGCTCTGTTGCTGCGCATCGCCGACGCCATCGAGCGGCAGGCGCCGCAGCTGGCGCAGCTGGAAGCCCTCAACTGCGGCAAACCGCTGCATCAGGCGCTCAACGACGATCTGCCGGCGGCGATCGACGTGTTCCGCTTCTTTGCCGGCGCGGTGCGCACGCAGCAAGGGCAACTGGCCGGCGAGTATGTGCCGGGCCACACCTCGATGATCCGCCGCGATCCGATCGGCGTGGTGGCCTCGATCGCCCCCTGGAACTATCCGCTGATGATGGCGGCGTGGAAGATCGCGCCGGCGCTGGCGGCGGGCAATACCGTGGTGTTTAAACCCTCCGAACATACGCCGCTGACCATTCTGGCGCTGGTGCCGGCGCTGCAGGAGATCCTGCCGCCGGGCGTGCTGAATATTGTCTACGGCGGCGGCGAAGGGGTCGGCAGCCAGCTGGTGGGGCACCCGCAGGTGCGGCTGGTATCGGTCACCGGCGATATCGTCACCGGGCAAAAAATTCTTCAGGCGGCGGCCAAAAGCGTCAAGCGTACCCACCTGGAGCTGGGGGGCAAGGCGCCGGTGATCGTCTGCGACGACGCCGATCTCGACGAGGTGGTCAACGGCATTCGCACCTACGGCTATTACAACGCCGGCCAGGACTGCACTGCCGCCTGCCGCATCTATGCGCAGGCGGGTATCTATCCCAAGCTGGTGGACGCGCTGGGCGAGGCGGTCGCCAGCCTGCGCTTCGCCCGCAAGCGCGATCAGGACAATGAGATCGGCCCGTTGATAAGTAGCCGCCAGCGCGATCGCGTCGCCAGCTTCGTCGAGCGCGCGCTCAGCCAACCGCATATCGAATTGATTACCGGTGCCGCGGCTCACTCCGGGCCGGGGTTCTATTACCAGCCGACCCTGTTGGCGGGCTGCCTGCAAAGCGACGAAATCGTGCAGCGCGAGGTGTTTGGCCCGGTGGTCAGCATCACGCGCTTCGAGCATCTGGAGCAGGCGGTGGCATGGGCCAACGACTCGGAATACGGCCTGGCTTCGTCGGTGTGGACGCAAAATATCGACCGGGCGCTGCACATCGCCGCCCATCTGCAGTACGGCAGCACCTGGATCAACACCCATTTCACCTTGGCGAGCGAGATGCCGCACGGCGGCCTGAAACGCTCCGGCTACGGCAAGGATCTGTCCAGCGATTCACTGCAGGATTACAGCGTTGTCAGGCACGTAATGGCGAAGTTCAAAGCCAGCTTCTAGCGGTTCTATAAAGCAAAATCAGGCGGCAGCCGTTCCCTGCCGCACACAGATACGCAACACAGGGGTAATTACGATGAGAAAAACTACCGCAGTCACCACCACCGTCTCCGCGCTCTGTCTCACCGTGCTGTGCGGCCTGGCTCAGGCGGCCGATCTGCCGCAGTCGCTGGGCAAAGGCGAAGGCCGGCTGGATATCATCGCCTGGCCCGGCTACATCGAACGCGGCCAGTCCGACAAAAACTACGACTGGGTCACCCAGTTTGAAAAGCAAACCGGCTGCGCGGTGAACGTGAAGACCGCCGCCACCTCCGATGAAATGGTCAGCCTGATGGCCAAGGGCGGCTACGATCTGGTGACCGCCTCCGGCGACGCCTCGCTGCGCCTGATCTTCGGCAAGCGGGTGCAGCCGATCAACACCGCGCTGATCCCGAACTGGAAGAACATCGATCCACGCCTGCTGAACGGCGCCTGGTACACCGTGGACGGCAAAACCTACGGCACGCCGTACCAGTGGGGGCCGAACCTGCTGATGTACAACACCAAAACCTTCCCGACGCCGCCGGACAGCTGGGCGGTGATCTTCCAGCAGCAGAACCTGCCGGACGGCAAGAGCAACCAGGGTCGGGTGCAGGCTTACGACGGTCCGATCTACATCGCCGACGCGGCGCTGTTCCTGAAGGCTACCCAGCCGCAGCTCGGCATCGGCGATCCTTATCAGCTCAACGAAGAGCAGTATCAGGCGGCGCTGAAGCTGCTGCGCAGCCAGCACGCGCTGATCCACCGCTACTGGCACGACACCTCGGTGCAGATGAGCGACTTTAAAAACGAAGGCGTGGTGGCCTCCAGCGCCTGGCCGTATCAGGCCAACGCCCTGAAGGGCGAGGGGCAGCCGATCGCCACCGTGTTCCCGAAAGAGGGCGTGACCGGCTGGGCGGACACCACCATGCTGCATACCGACGCCAAGCACCCGAGCTGCGCCTACCAGTGGATGAACTGGTCGCTGGAGCCGAAGGTGCAGGGCGACGTGGCGGCCTGGTTCGGGTCGGTACCGGCTTCACCGGCGGGCTGCAAGGCCAGCGCGCTGCTGGGTGAGAAGGGCTGCGAAACCAACGGCTTCAACCAGTTCGACAAAATCGCCTTCTGGAAAACGCCGCAGGCGCAGGGCGGCAAATTCGTGCCGTACAGCCGCTGGACCCAGGATTACATCGCCATCATGGGCGGCCGCTAAGCCGCAGGGCGCAGCCCGCTGCGCCCGAATTACATCAGTATGGAGCACAGAAAATGACCATTGCCGTGCAATTCATCGATGTTTCGCGGACTTTCGGCGATGTTCGCGCCGTGGATCGGGTATCCATCGACATTCAGGACGGGGAATTCTTCTCCATGCTCGGGCCGTCCGGCTCGGGCAAAACCACCTGCCTGCGCCTGATCGCCGGCTTTGAACAGCTCACTTCCGGCTCGATTCGCATCCACGGCCAGGAAGCCGCCAACCTGCCGCCGTATCAGCGCGACGTGAACACCGTGTTTCAGGATTACGCGCTGTTCCCGCACATGTCGGTGCTGGAAAACGTCGCCTATGGCCTGATGGTGAAGGGCGTCGTCAAACGCGAGCGGCTGGCGCGGGCGCAAGAGGCGCTGGAGAGCGTGGCGCTCGGTTTCGTTGCCGAACGCAAGCCGGCGCACCTGTCGGGCGGCCAGCGGCAGCGCGTGGCGTTGGCGCGCGCGCTGGTCAATCGGCCGCGGGTGCTGCTGTTGGACGAACCGCTCGGCGCGCTGGATCTCAAGCTGCGCGAGCAGATGCAGGGCGAGCTGAAGAAGCTGCAGCGCCAGCTGGGCATCACCTTTATCTTCGTTACCCACGATCAAAGCGAAGCGCTGTCGATGTCCGATCGGGTGGCGGTGTTCAATAACGGCCGCATCGAACAGGTGGATACGCCGCGCGAGCTTTACATGCGGCCTAAGACGCCGTTCGTCGCTGAGTTCGTCGGCACCTCCAACGTGGTGCGCAGCGAGCTGGCGCAGCGCCTGCTCGGCGAAAGCCGGACCTTCTCGATCCGGCCGGAGCATATCCGCCTGCTGGAGCACGGCGGCGCGGCGCAGGACGAGATCCAGGTGCAGGGCACGCTGCAGGAAATCCATTACCAGGGCGCGGCCACGCGGTATGAAATCGCGCTGAACGGCGGCGAAAAGCTGCTGGTCAGCCAGGCCAATCCGCAGTGGAGCGCCGCAGGACAACAGCGGCAGATCGGCCAGCCGATCGTCGCCTGCTGGCCGCGCGCGGCGATGGTACCGCTGCTGGAGGAGAGGTGAGATGGACATGAGCATCGATTCCCCCCCGGCGCGCGGCGGTAGCGTGCGCGCGCTGTCGACCTGGCTCTATCGCCGGCCGACGCTGTATCTGCTTTTGCTGCTGGTGCCGCCGCTGCTGTGGTTTGGCGCGGTGTACCTCGGTTCGCTGCTGACGCTGCTGTGGCAAGGGTTTTACACCTTCGACGATTTCACCATGGCGGTGACGCCGGATCTGACCTTTGCCAACCTGGCGGCGCTGTTCAACCCGGCCAACTACGACATCATCCTGCGCACGCTGACCATGGCGGTGCTGGTGTCGCTGGCCAGTGCGGCGCTGGCGTTCCCGATCGCCTATTACATGGCGCGTTACACCAGCGGCCGCGTCAAGGCGTTCTTTTACATCGCGGTGATGATGCCGATGTGGGCCAGCTATATCGTTAAAGCCTATGCCTGGACCCTGCTGCTGGCGAAAGACGGCGTGGCGCAGTGGTTTCTGCAGCACCTGGGGCTGGAGCCGCTGTTGGCGTCGCTGCTGACGGTGCCCGGCGTCGGCGGCAACACGCTGTCGACCTCGGGGCTGGGGCGTTTTCTGGTGTTCGTCTATATCTGGCTGCCGTTCATGATCCTGCCGATCCAGGCGGCGCTGGAGCGCCTGCCGCCCTCGCTGCTGCACGCCTCGGCGGATCTGGGCGCGCGACCGGCGCAGACCTTTCGCCACGTCATTTTGCCGCTGGCGGTACCGGGCATCGCCGCCGGATCGATCTTCACCTTCTCGCTGACGCTGGGCGACTTTATCGTGCCGCAGCTGGTGGGGCCGCCGGGCTATTTCATCGGCAGCATGGTGTACGCCCAGCAGGGCGCGATCGGCAATATGCCGATGGCCGCGGCCTTTACGCTGGTGCCGATCGTCCTGATCGCCATTTACCTTTCCATCGTCAAACGTCTGGGGGCTTTCGATGCACTCTGAACGCGCGCCCTTAGGGCTGAAGCTGGCCGCCTGGGGCGGCCTGATCTTCCTGCATTTCCCGTTGGCGATCATCGCCATCTACGCCTTCAACACCGAGGACGCGGCTTTCAGCTTCCCGCCGAAGGGGTTCACGCTGCACTGGTTCAACGTCGCCGCCGGGCGGCAGGACATCATCGATGCGGTGCTGCTGTCGGCGCAGATCGCCTGCCTGGCGACCGCCATCGCGCTGCTGCTCGGCACCCTGGCGGCGGCGGCGCTGTATCGGCGCGATTTCTTCGGCAAGGACAGCATTTCGCTGCTGTTGCTGCTGCCGATCGCGCTGCCGGGGATCGTCACCGGTCTGGCGCTGCTGGCCGCGTTCAAGGCGCTGAACATCGAGCCGGGCATCCTGACTATCGTCGTCGGCCATGCGACGTTCTGCGTGGTGATCGTGTTCAACAACGTCATCGCTCGCTTCCGCCGCACCTCGTACAGCCTGATCGAAGCATCGATGGATCTCGGCGCCGACGGCTGGCAAACCTTCCGTTACGTGATTCTGCCGAACCTCGGCTCGGCGCTGTTGGCCGGCGGCATGCTGGCGTTTGCGCTGTCGTTCGATGAAATCATCGTGACCACCTTTACCGCCGGCCACGAGCGTACGCTGCCGCTGTGGCTGTTGAACCAGCTCGGTCGCCCGCGCGACGTGCCGATCACCAACGTGGTGGCGCTGTCGGTGATGCTGTTGACCATGCTGCCGATCCTCGGCGCTTACTACCTGACCAAAGGTGGGGAAAGCGTCGCCGGCAGCGGCAAATAATTTCCTTACCCGACCTCTGATTAAAGGATAACCCTATGCAAAGCCAACTGTTGATTGACGGCCACCTGGTGAATGGCCAGGGCGCGACCCAGCCGGTGTATAACCCGGCGACCGGCGAAGTGATTGCGCAGGTGGCGGAGGCCAGCCCGGAGCAGGTCGATCGCGCGGTGCTTGCGGCGGATGCCGCGTTTGCCGCCTGGGGGCAAACCACGCCGAAGGAGCGCGCCGAGCATCTGCTCAAGCTGGCGGATCTGATCGACGAGCATGCCGAGACTTTCGCCAGGCTGGAGTCGCTCAACTGCGGCAAGCCTTATCACTGCGTATTGCATGACGAACTGCCGGCGGTGGCCGACGTGTTTCGCTTCTTCGCCGGGGCCAGCCGCTGCCTGACCGGCATGGCGGCCGGCGAGTATCTGGCCGGGCATACCTCGATGATCCGCCGCGATCCGCTCGGCGTGGTGGCCTCGATCGCGCCGTGGAACTACCCGTTGATGATGGCGGCCTGGAAACTGGCGCCGGCGCTGGCGGCGGGCAACTGCGTGGTGATCAAGCCTTCGGAGCAGACGCCGCTGACCACTTTCAAACTGGCCGAACTGGCCGCCGGGCTGTTCCCGCCGGGCGTACTCAACGTGCTGTTCGGCCGCGGCGCCGGCGTCGGCGATCGGCTGACCGGGCATGACAAGGTACGTATGGTGTCGCTGACCGGCTCGATCGCCACCGGCGAGCACATCATCGCCCATACCGCCGCCGGCATTAAGCGCACCCATATGGAGCTGGGCGGCAAGGCACCGGTGCTGGTGTTCGACGACGCCGATTTGCAGCAGGTGGTGGACGGCATTCGCGGCTTCGGGTTCTACAACGCCGGGCAGGATTGCACCGCCGCCTGCCGCATCTACGCGCAGAAAAGCATTTATCCCGAGCTGGTGAAGCGGCTGGGCGAGGCGGTGGCCAGCCTGAAGATCGGTGCGCCGGACGACGAGAGCACCGAGCTGGGGCCATTGATTACCGCCCAGCATCTGGAGCGGGTCGTCGGTTTTGTCGAGCGCGCCAAAGCGTTGCCGCACGTGCAGGTGGTGACCGGCGGCGAGAAGGTGAAGGGACCGGGTTACTACTTCCAGCCGACGCTGCTGGCCGGCGCGCGCCAGGAGGATGAGATCGTGCAGCGCGAAGTATTCGGCCCGGTGGTGACGGTGACGCCGTTCGACGACGAAGAGCAGGTGCTGGCCTGGGCGAACGAATCCAATTACGGGCTGGCGTCGTCCGTGTGGACCCGCGACGTGGGCCGTGCGCATCGCTTAAGCGCCCGCCTGCAATACGGCTGCACCTGGGTGAACACCCACTTCATACTGGTGAGCGAAATGCCGCACGGCGGCCAGAAACTGTCCGGCTACGGCAAGGACATGTCGATGTACGGGCTGGAGGATTACACCGCCATTCGTCATGTGATGTTCAAACATTGATTTTACAATAATTATCCGCACAATAGCGCGGCCTTCGGGCCGGCCCCGGCCGGCCGATGATAATAAAAATTGAAAGGAAGCCTATATGGGTATCACCAGACGCGATTTTCTCAACGGGGTGGCGATCACCATCGCCGCCGGGTTGACGCCGCTGCAAATCTTGCGTGCGTCGCCGCAAACCGCCAATCAAACCCTGTACTACCCGCCGGCGCTGACCGGGCTGCGGGGTAACCATCCGGGCTCGTTCGAGCATGCGCACCAGCTGGGGCGCGACGGTAAAACCTTTGATTTCGGCAGCGTACCCGCCGTTGAAGAGTTCGATCTGGTGGTGGTCGGCGCCGGCATCAGCGGGCTGGCGGCCGCCTGCTTCTGGCAGCAGCTGAAAGGCGAGCAGCAGCGCATTCTGCTGATCGACAACCATGACGACTTCGGCGGCCACGCCAAACGCAACGAATTCAACACCGACGACGGTATGCTGCTCGGCTACGGCGGCAGCGAGTCGCTGCAGTCGCCGCGCTCCAACTTCAGCCCGGTAGCGATGGGGTTGCTACGCAAGATCGGCGTCGATATCGACCAACTGGAGCAGGCGTTTGACACCACCTTCTACCCGGATCTGAACCTGAGCCGCGGGGTTTACTTCGATCGTAAAAACTTCGGCGTCGACAAGGTGGTGAGCGGCGATCCGGGCCGCACGGTGGCGGACGATATTCCGCGCGATCGCCTCAACGGCCGCTCTTATGAAGCATTCATCGGTGATTTCCCGCTGCCGGAAAGCGATCGCCAGGCGCTGATCGCGCTGCATACGGTGGAGAAAGATTATCTGCCGGAGATGACGCTGGAGCAGAAGGTCGAATGGCTTGATTCCCACAGCTACACCCAGTTCCTGCGTGAAAAAGTGGGCCTGAGCGAGCTGGCGATCCGTTATTTCCAGCAGACCACCAACGACTTCCAGGCGGTGGGCATCGACGGCACCTCGTGCAGCGATGCGCGCATCTGCGATCTGCCGGGCCTCGGCGGCATGAATCTGCCGCCGCTGGACGAAGAGTCGCAGGCGGATCTCGACGATCCTTACGTGTTCCACTTCCCGGACGGCAACGCCACGTTGACGCGCCTGATGGTGCGCAAGCTGATCCCGGCGGTGGCGCCGGCCGGCAAAGACATGAACGACGTGGTGCTGGCCAAATTCGACTACAGCCAGCTCGATCGGCCCGAGTCGCCGGTGAAGCTGCGTTTGAACAGCACCGGACTGCACGCGGCCAACGTCGGCGACAAGGTGGAAGTCACCTACATGACCGGCGAGAAAATGACCAAGGTGCGCGCCGGGCAGGTGGTGATGGCCGGCTACAACATGATGATCCCGTACCTGGTGCCGGAGATGTCGCACGAGCAGCAGGAGGCGCTGAAGCAGAACGTCAAGGCGCCGCTGGTGTACAGCAAGGTGGTGATCCGCAACTGGCAGCCGTTCATCAAGCTGGGCGTACACGAAATTTATTCGCCGGCTGCGCCGTACAGCCGCGTGAAGCTGGACTACCCGGTGAGCATGGGCGGGTATCAGCACCCGCGCGATCCGGATCGTCCGATAGGCTTGCATATGGTCTACGTGCCGACGCTGCCGGGCAGCGGCCTCAGCACGCGCGAGCAGTCGCGCAAAGGGCGCGCGCTGCTGCTGGGCACGCCGTTCGAGGTGCACGAGCAGATGATCCGCGAACAGCTGCAGGGCATGCTGGGCGAGGCCGGTTTCGACCATCAGCGCGACATTCAGGCGATCACCGTCAACCGCTGGTCGCACGGTTATTCCTACTTCCTCAACGGGCTGTTTGACGACGAAGAAGAAGCCAAGAAAATCATCGAAACGGCGCGGCAGCCGATCGGCAAGATCGTTATCGCCAACTCCGATTCTGACTGGAGCCCGTACGCCAACTCGGCGATCGATCAGGCGTGGCGCGCGGTGAACGAACTGGCCTACGGCAAGGTTGCCACCAAGGAGGGAGCATGAGTCTGCGTTCGCTGTACCTGTTGAGCCTGCTGGCGGCCGGCGGCTCGGCCCAGGCGATGTCGGCCGGGGAATACGTCGCCAAAGCCGGCGACTGCACCGCCTGCCACACTGCGCCGGGCGGCGCTGAACTGGCGGGCGGCATGAAGTTCCCGACGCCGCTCGGGGCTATCTACGCCACCAACATCACGCCGGACAAGCTGCACGGCATCGGCGCCTATTCGTTCGAGGAGTTCGATCGCGCCATGCGCCAGGGGGTAGCCAAAGACGGTCACCGGCTCTACCCGGCGATGCCGTACACCTCGTACGCCAAAATGAGCGCGGAAGACATGCGCGCGCTGTATGACTATCTGATGAATGAAGTGCCGGCGCAGAACGTCGCCAACCGCGCCAGCGACATCAGCTGGCCGCTGTCGATGCGTTGGCCGCTGGCGGTGTGGAACCAGCTGTTCCACGACGACCAGCCGTATCAGGCAGATCCGCAGCAAAGCGCCGAGTGGAACCGCGGCGCCTACCTGGTGCAGGGCGCGGGCCATTGCGGCAGCTGCCACACGCCGCGCGGCTGGGCGATGCAGGAGAAGGGGCTGGACGGTAAGGAGCCGGTGTTCCTGAGCGGCGCCGAGCTGGATGGCTGGTACGCCTCCAATCTGCGCGGCCTGCCGCCGGAAGAGGTGACGGCGCTGCTGAAAACCGGCCGCAGCCGCCATGCGGCGGTCGCCGGGCCGATGAGCGAGGTGGTGACCCACAGTACGCAGTATCTCAGCGACGGCGATCTGAACGCCATCGCGGTGTACCTGCGCAGCCTGGCGCCGGAAACCGCCGCCAAAGCCGCTGCGCCTGCCGTGCAGGCGGATAACCCGGGCGGCAAGGCGACCTACGCGATGTACTGCTCGACCTGCCACGGCAACAAGGGCGAAGGCACCGATTTTGCCATTCCGGCGCTGGCGGGCAATGCCACGGTAACGGCGGACAATCCGCTGACCGCGCTGCGGGTGGTGCTGGAAGGGG
This sequence comes from Serratia nevei, assembly GCF_024160145.1. GTDB lineage: Bacteria > Pseudomonadota > Gammaproteobacteria > Enterobacterales > Enterobacteriaceae > Serratia > Serratia nevei_A. The sequence continues at coordinate 41,520 of NZ_JAMYWQ010000007.1, read as the reverse complement.
CGCATACGCCGATCACGCAGCAGGCGATGGCGTTTGACATGCCGGCTTACGGCTGGGCGTTGAACGATCGACAGGCGGCCGATCTGATGAGCTATCTGCGGGGAAGCTGGGGCAACCAGGCGGCGCCGGTGACGGTGCAGCAGGTGCAGGACGCGCGCCAGCTGCAGGCGAAATGAGAGGGGAGCGCGGCTCGACGGCCGCGCTCCGCAAGCATTACAGCACCTTATGCGGGCCGAAGCATTCGTAGTGGATGCGTTCGGCCTCTACGCCCATCTCCAGCAGCTGTTTGCCCACGAACTGCATGAAGGCCACCGGGCCACAGAAGTAATAGTGCATCTGCGGATCGGCCAGGCTGCCTTGCAGCGCGCTCAAATCCATCAATCCGCGGCTGTGGTAGTCGCGGCCTTCCACGTCATCGGCACCCGGCTCGCGGTACCACACATGGCGGCTCAGATTCGGCATATGCCCGGCAATATCCGCCACCTCATCGGCAAAGGCGTGCACGCTGCCGTTTTCCGCCGCGTGCAGCCAGTGGACCTGCGCCTGATGCTGGTTGTCGTGCAGGGTGTTGAGCATGCCGAGCATCGGGGTTTGGCCGACGCCGGCGGAGATCAGCGCCACCGGCGTGGTCGGCGCCACGTCGAGGAAGAAGTCGCCGTGCGGCGGGGCGAGGTAGATCACGTCGCCTTCCTGCGCCTGCTGGTGCAGATAGTTGGACACTTTCCCCTGATCTTCGCGCTTCACCGCTATGCGATAGAACTCGCCGTTCGGCGAGGTGGTCAGCGAGTACTGGCGAATTTCCTGATGCTCCAGGCTATCGTGCTTGATGTAGACCGCCAGGTATTGCCCCGGTTTGAAGTCCGCCACCCGGCCGCCGTCCACCGGCGCCAGCACGAAGCTGCAGATCACGTCGCTCTGCGGCTGTTTCTTCAGGATGCGGAACGCGCGCAGATCGCGCCAGCCGCCGTTGTCGGTTTCGCTCTGCTGATAAATCTGCTCTTCACGCTGGATAAATACGTTGGCCAGCACGCCGTAGGCTTTGCCCCAGGCGTCCAACACTTCCTGACCCGGGCTGAACATTTCGTCCAGGGTCGCCAGCAGGTGACCGCCGACGATGTGGTACTGCTCCGGCTGGATATTGAAGCTGGTGTGCTTCTGCGCGATGCGCTCCACCGCCGGCAGCAGCGCCGCCAGGTTCTCGATGTTGGCGGCATAGGCGCAGATGGCGTCGAACAGCGCCTGACGCTGATCGCCGTTGCGCTGGTTGCTCATGTTGAAAATGTCTTTCAATTCCGGGTTATGCGCGAACATGCGATCGTAAAAGTGGGCGGTCAGCTTCGGCCCGGTCGCAGCCAGCAGGGGAAGGGTAGATTTCACGGTGGCGATGGTTTGGCTATCCAGCATGGAAGCGCTCCTTGGGTTGGGATCTTGACAAGAATTATAATGATGTATTTTAAATGCATCTTATTGGGTTCCGCGCCGCTTGTAAATACCCTTGTTTTCGTTGCGGTGTTCTTCGGGCGTCGATCGGGTTCACAGAACATGAAAAAAGCGCGGGATTCGCATGAGGAAATGTCCGTTGATAAACGGCGGTGTTTCGTGGATCAAAGCCTTGCGCCACCTTATGCCAATCGTTTGCGTAAAAACCTCTGTCAAGACCTATCTTCGGTAGGGCGAAACGGTTTACACTGTGGCCCAGAACCCAAACGGGTAGTTATTTGGTGATTTTTTAGTTAGCTGATTTAAGTCAGGAGATGCCGGATGTTAAAGCGTGAAATGAACATTGCCGATTACGATGCGGAACTGTGGCGTGCCATGGAGCAGGAAGTGGTGCGTCAGGAAGAGCACATCGAGCTGATCGCGTCTGAGAACTACACCAGCCCGCGCGTGATGCAGGCTCAGGGTTCCCAGCTGACCAACAAATACGCTGAAGGCTATCCGGGCAAGCGTTACTACGGCGGCTGCGAATACGTGGATATCGTTGAGCAGTTGGCTATCGATCGCGCCAAAGAATTGTTCGGCGCCGATTACGCCAACGTGCAGCCGCACTCCGGCTCTCAGGCTAACTTCGCCGTGTATACCGCGCTGCTGCAGCCGGGCGACACCATTCTGGGCATGAACCTGGCGCACGGCGGCCACCTGACCCACGGTTCCCCGGTCAACCTGTCCGGCAAACTGTATAACGTGGTGCCTTACGGCATCGACGACAAAGGCCAAATCGACTATGACGATCTGGCCAAGCAGGCGCAAACCCACAAGCCGAAAATGATCATCGGCGGCTTCTCCGCCTATTCCGGCGTGGTTGACTGGGCCAAAATGCGCGAAATCGCCGACAGCATCGGCGCTTACCTGTTCGTCGACATGGCGCACGTGGCGGGCCTGATCGCCGCCGGCGTGTACCCGAACCCGGTACCGCACGCGCACATCGTCACCACCACCACCCACAAAACCCTGGCGGGCCCGCGCGGCGGCCTGATCCTGGCGAAGGGCGGCGACGAAGAGCTGTATAAAAAGCTGAACTCCGCCGTGTTCCCAGGCGGCCAGGGCGGCCCGCTGATGCACGTGATCGCCGGCAAGGCGGTGGCGCTGAAAGAAGCGATGGAGCCTGAGTTCAAGGTTTACCAGCAGCAAGTTGCGGTCAACGCCAAGGCGATGGTGGAGGTGTTCCTGCAGCGTGGCTACAAAGTGGTCTCCGGCGGCACCCATAACCACCTGTTCCTGCTGGATCTGGTGGACAAAAATCTGACCGGTAAAGAAGCTGACGCCGCCCTGGGCCGCGCCAACATCACCGTCAACAAAAACAGCGTGCCGAACGATCCGAAGAGCCCGTTCGTCACCTCCGGCGTGCGTATCGGCACCCCGGCCGTGACCCGTCGCGGCTTCAAAGAGGCCGACGTGCGCGAACTGGCCGGTTGGATCTGCGATGTGCTGGATAACATCAACGATGAAGCCACCATCGAGCGCACCAAGAAGAAAGTGCTGGATATCTGCGCCCGCCTGCCGGTTTACGCATAATCCCGCTTTCGCCCAACAAAACCCGCTGCGGCGGGTTTTTTTATGCCCGCCTGCAGCAAACTGTGAACTGTCTGGCACTCTAACGCATTGAAGTGGAATGACGATTGCGGGGCGGTGTGAGCTCTGTCAAAGTATTGCCCTCACTCCGGAGGGATCATGGTTCTGCAATCAACGCGTTGGCTCGCGCTCAGTTATTTCACCTACTTCTTTTCCTATGGCATCTTTTTACCGTTTTGGGGCGTGTGGCTGAAAGGCGAGGGCATCGCGCCCGAAACTATCGGCATGTTGCTCGGCGCCGGCTTGGTGGCCCGCTTCCTCGGCAGTTTACTGATTGCACCCCGCGTTAAAGATCCCTCTCATTTGGTCTCCGCCCTGCGCCTGCTGGCGCTGCTGACCTTGGCCTTCGCGGTCGGCTTTTGCTTCGGCAACGGCTGGGGCTGGCTGATGCTGGTGATAGCGGGTTTCAACCTGTTTTTCTCGCCGCTGGTGCCGCTGACCGACGCGCTGGCCGCCACCTGGCAAAAGCAGATCCGTATGGACTACGGCCGGGTGCGGCTGTGGGGCTCGCTGGCGTTCGTCATCGGCTCGGCGCTGACCGGGCAACTGGTGGCGGTGTGGGGCCATAACGCCATTCTCTACAGCCTGATCCTCAGCGTGCTGGCGATGCTGCTGGGCATGTTGCTGAAGCCGAGCGTCATGCCGCAGGGCGAAGCGCGCACGCACAGCGGAGCCGAGCGCTCGCTGTGGGCACTGCTGAAAGAAGGGTCGGTCTGGCGCTTCCTGCTGTGCGTCACGCTGCTGCAGGGGGCGCACGCCGGTTACTACAGCTTCGGTTCCATTTACTGGCAGGAAGCCGGCTATTCGGCCTCGACCATCGGCTATCTGTGGTCGCTCGGCGTGGTGGCGGAGGTGATTATTTTCGCCAGCAGCAACGTGCTGTTCCGCCGCTGGAATGCGCGCAACCTGTTGTTGCTCTCCGCCTGCTGCGGGGTGTTGCGCTGGAGCCTGATGGCCTACAGCACCGAGCTGGGCTGGCTGCTGCTGATCCAGATCCTGCACTGCGGCACCTTCACCGTCTGCCATCTGGCGGCGATGCGCTTTATCGCCGCGCGCCAGGGGCAAGAGGTGATCCGGTTGCAGGCGGTGTATTCGGCGCTGGCGATGGGCGGCGGCATCGCCGTCATGACGGTCATTGCCGGGTTCCTGTTCGAACATTGGCAGGGCGGGGTATTCTGGGTGATGGCGGCGGTCGCGGTGCCGGCCTTGTTCATCCGGCCGCCGGCGGTCAGCGTCAGCCGCTGATTAAGGGGCTTCCAGCAGCGCGCGGATCGCCTGGCGCTGCCGGGTTTCCAGCGGCAGTTCGGTATAGATCAGCGGCGGGTGCGGATTGCTGTGCACCGCCGCATAAGGGGTGATCACCAGCGTGACACCCTGCGGCGCCCCGCCGCGCAGATAGTCGCTCAGCGGCAGATATTTGATGTTCAGCGGCAGCAGCGTGAGCTCGCGGATCTGATACTCCACTTCCTCTTCCAGCTGCGGGTTGTCCAGCGTCAGCAGCAGTACCTGTTTTTCCTGCAGCGCGTTGGCCTGCATCAACCAGGCGCCGAAGCTGATGGCCACGAGGCCCGCCTCCTCGTTGGAAAAATGCACGCCGTACTCCTGCTCCAGCGGTTTCAGCGCTTCCTGCGTGGTGCGCATCAGCCGCGGGTATTTGCGCACCACTTCTTCCAGCAGCATATTGTCGATGCCGATGGCGAAACGGCAGCGCTCCAGCGCCGGCGCCAGGTGGGCGAACAGCTGGCTGACCAACTCCGCCTTGCTGCTGAAGGCCATGCCGGAGAGCTGCTGGAAGCGTTCGACCATGCTGTCGATGGCCGCCATCAGCCGCTGTTCCTGCGCGGAGTCGTTGCTGTGGTAGCTGTGATTTTTCAACATGGTGAAGGTCAACGCCAAAAAATCGCGCTCGTCTGCCTGTGGCGGCTGGTTAAACAGCCGGTTGCAGGCCTGATGCAGCCAGGCAGCGGCCTGCTGCTCCGGCTTTTGCCGCAGCCAGTCGCGCTGAACGGCGTCGAAACGTGGATGCTGCTGCAGACGATTTTGCCAGGCGCAGTAGAGCAGGTAGTGTTGCAGGAATTGGCGGTCGCGCGCATCGAAGCGGCGGTTGAGCAGCGGCTCGCAGGCATCGATCGCCTCTGCCAGCAGCGAGGTCAGCGCGGCATCTGCCGCCAGCGCGTGCCGCAGACGCGGGGCGAAATCGCCTGCAACGAACTGCGGGCTGCAGCGCAGGGCCCGCCGCAGCCAATGGATCAGGCACAGGCGCTGGTCGAGCGCGCTGCCCCGCAGCTGGTAACCACGATCGGGATCGACGGCGATCTCCAGGTGGTGGAAACGCTGGATTTCACTGGCCACCTCGGCTATATCTTGCCGGGTTATCGGGGGGGCGACGCCGTTGATTTGGCTTAGGGTCTCCAGCTGCAACTCGGGCTCCGGCGTGTACAGCATCAGCAGCAGATGGCAGCGCCGTTGTTGTCCGGAGAGCTCGGGCACGGGAGAGGTGTCCAGGCTCATTATCACCTTCCGGCATAAAAGGTTGCGATTATGCCTAAGCATAGCAAAAGGCTTTGTAATGGCAGGGTTACTGCCCGGCTTTTACTTCGGCTTACAACTTTCGTCACAAATATCGCCGGGAGAGGCGGGCCGTTCGGCATTTATTTGTGTTACGTTATAACAAATACTGGTAAGACAGGATAATGATGAAGTTACGTCGTCTTTTGGCTGCCTTCGGCGCCGTATTCAGCGCCGGTGCGATCGCGCATCCGCACAGCTTTATCGACATGAATACCACCTTCGTCGCCAAAGACCAGCGGCTGGTCGGCCTGAAAATGGTGTGGGTGATGGATGAAATCACCTCGGCGGATCTGCTCTACGATGCGAAAAACGCCAAGAGCGATTCGGAAGTGTGGAAAAAGCTGGCGGCGCAAGTGATGGCCAACGTGCTGGGGCAGCACTATTTCACCGATCTTTACCGCGACGGCAAGCCGGTGAAATACCTGAACTTGCCCAGCGAATATCACCTGTCACGCCAGGGCAATCAGGCGGTGCTGGAGTTCGTGCTGCCGTTGGCCGAGCCGCAGCCGCTGGCGGGCAAGCCGTTCGAACTTTCTACTTACGATCCAACTTATTTCGTGGATATGACCTATAAAGACCAAAATGCATTGCACCTGCCGCCGGAGATGGCGCAGCTGTGCAGCTACAAGCTGATGACGCCGAAGCCGAATGCATCGCTGCAGGCCTATGCGCTGTCGCTCGACAAGAGCGACTCGCCCGGCGAAGACCTGGCGCTGGGGCAGCAGTTCGCTCAGCGGGTGACGCTGCAATGTCGCTGAATCTCTCGCAACCGACGACGAGCCGACGCCACTGGGCCTTCGGCCTGTGGCCGCTGCTGCCGTTCACGCTGGCGCTGGCGGCCGCCGCGCTGCTGGCATGGCACTATTGGCCGCAGCTGCTGATGCAGAGCGTGGTATGGCAAAAAGCGCTGCACCAGCAGATGGCGGGGCTGTTGCAGCAGGTGAAGGCTGCGCCGCAGCAGGCCGGGCTGGCGCTGATGCTGTTCAGCCTCGGCTATGGCGTCTTGCATGCGCTCGGCCCCGGCCACGGCAAAGTGGTGATCGCCACCTACCTGGCCACCCATCCGGCGCGGCTGAAAAGCAGCCTGAAGCTGACCTTCGCCGCCTCGCTGGTGCAGGGTGGGGTAGCGATCGCGCTGGTTACGCTGATGCTGGTGGTATTGCAGCTCTCTTCGCGCCAGCTGCACCAAAGCAGCTTCTGGCTGGAAAAGGGCAGCTTTATTCTGGTGATGCTGCTTGGCGTGCTGCTGAGTTGGCGCGCGCTGAAACGCCTGTTTGCGGCGATCAAGGCGATGCGCCCGGCACTGGCACTGCGCATCAACAGCCTGACGCCGCTGGCGGCGGATCACGTGCACAGCGCCCACTGCGGCTGCGGCCACCGGCATCTGCCGAGCGACAGCGAGCTGCAGGCGGGAAGCGACTGGCGCACTCAGGCCGCCATCGTGCTGGCGATGGGCATGCGCCCCTGTTCGGGGGCGATTTTGGTGCTGCTGTTCTCCAAGGTGATCGGCGTGTTCGGCTGGGGAGTGATCTCCGCGCTGGCGATGGCGTTCGGCACCTCGTTGACCATCTCGATGCTGGCGCTGCTGGTGCATTACAGCCGCCGGCTGGCGGTGCGCCTCAGCCGTTCGCGCGCGCCCGCCGCCTGGCGCGCGGTGGCCTGGGGGGCGTTGGCACTGGCCGGCGGCCTGATCCTGTTGGCTGCGGGGCTGTTGCTGTACGTCAGCGCGCAGCCGGAATTCGGCGGCGGCATCCGGCCCTTCTCCCGCTAACGGGCATAAAAAAAGCGCTGCATCGGCAGCGCTTTTTTTTGATTCGCTTCTGGCGATTAACGCTTCAGCGCTTCGCTCAGTTCTTCACGCATGGTGGCCAGCATGGCTTTCACTACGCGCGGGTTGCCTGCAACCACGTTGCCGGAGCTGAAGTGGTTGTGGCCACCGACGAAGTCGGTCACCAGGCCGCCGGCTTCACGCACCAGCAGTTCGCCCGCGGCGAAATCCCACGGCTTCAGGCCGATTTCGAAGAACCCGTCCACGCGGCCGGCGGCCACATAGGCCAGATCCAGCGCGGCGGAACCGGTGCGGCGGAAGTCTGCGCACTGGGTGAACAGCTTGCCGACGATGTTGATGTAAGGCGTTGCGTGCTGCTTGACCTTGAACGGGAAGCCGGTCGCCAGGATGGTGCCATCCAGATCTTTGGCGTTGGTGCCGCGCAGGCGGTAGCCGTTGAGCTGTGCGCCCTGGCCGCGAGTGGCGGTGAACAGTTCGTTGCGCATCGGATCGTAGACCACGGCCACTTCAGTACGGCCTTTGATGCGTACGGCGATGGAAACGGAGAAATGAGGGAAACGTTTGATGAAGTTTGCAGTGCCATCCAGTGGATCGATCACCCATTGCACATCGCGATCTTCGCCGATCAGCTCACCGCGTTCTTCGCTCACGATACTGTGTTGCGGATAAGACTTGCGGATGACGTCGATGATCAGATGCTCTGCATCGCGATCGACGTTGGTGACGAAGTCATTGGTCCCTTTCTGGCTCGCTTCTACAGCGTCCGGGGTTTCGTAGTTTTTGGCAATCAGGTTACCGGCCTTGCGCGCAGCGCGCACGGCGATAGTCAGCATCGGATGCATGGGTATCTTCCAACTAGGATGTTAAAGAACAGGAAACGGCGCGAAGTATAGCAGCTGTTCGGCAAATTGCCTACGGCTGTGTTAAGATGCTGCGATTTTCCGCCACGCTCAGAGTTTGTATGCTGCACAATATCCGCATTGTTCTGGTAGAGACTTCACATACCGGCAACATGGGCTCGACCGCCAGAGCCATGAAAACCATGGGTTTAACCAACCTTTATCTGGTTAATCCGCTGATCAAACCCGATTCTCAGGCCATCGCCCTGGCCGCCGGCGCCAGCGACGTGATCGGCAACGCCACGATCGTCGACACTCTCGATGACGCCATTGCCGGCTGCAGCCTGGTGGTGGGCACCAGCGCGCGCTCCCGCACGTTGCCGTGGCCGATGCTGGAGCCGCGTGAATGCGGCGTGCGCGCGGTGCACGAAGGCGAACACGCGCCGGTGGCGCTGGTGTTCGGCCGCGAACGCGTCGGGCTGACCAACGATGAATTGCAGAAGTGCCACTACCACGTCGCCATTCCGGCCAACCCGGACTACAGCTCGCTGAACCTGGCGATGGCGGTGCAGATCCTGGCGTACGAAGTGCGCGTGGCTTACCTCGATCGCCAACAGGCGGGGGCGCCGCAGCTGGAAGAGACGCCGTATCCACTGGTGGACGACCTCGAGCGTTTCTATCAGCACCTGGAGCAGACGCTGCAGCGCACCGGCTTTATTCGCCCGTCCCATCCGGGGCAGGTGATGAGCCGCCTGCGTCGGCTGTTCACCCGCGCGCGCCCGGAAGGACAGGAGCTGAATATCCTGCGCGGCATGCTGACGTCGATCGAGAAACAGGATAAACAGCAAGGTAATTAATTGATGTGGCATAACGGTGGGCGACAATAGTATTAGTTATCCAAAGGTTATAACATGTATTTTATATACCTTTGTTCTTGCTAAGTTCAAAACGTGCTAATACTTGAGTCAATTACTGGGTTAAATAGTTGACTGTTTTACTCAGGAATGTCAGACTTTCGGCCATATTTGACCAACAGGTAACCATTGAGCTATGAGACTGACATCCAAAGGCCGTTATGCCGTAACCGCTATGCTCGACGTAGCGCTGCATTCCCAGGAAGGGCCGGTGCCACTGGCGGACATTTCCGAACGCCAGGGTATTTCGCTCTCTTATCTGGAACAATTATTCTCCCGTCTGCGCAAGAATGGCCTGGTGGCCAGCGTGCGCGGTCCGGGCGGTGGTTATCTGCTGGGTAAAGACGCGGGTGAGATCGCCGTTGGCGCTGTCATCACTGCCGTCGATGAATCGGTAGATGCAACCCGTTGCCAGGGCAAAGAAGGCTGTCAGGGCGGCGATCGCTGCTTGACCCACGCCCTGTGGCGCGATCTGAGCGAGCGCATCAGCGGGTTCCTGAACAACATTACGCTGGCAGAACTGGTCAATAACCAGGAAGTGCTGGTGGTGGCGGATCGTCAAAACAACGATACGCGCCGCACGGCCAACGGTCGTCCGCAAGAAACTATCAACGTTAATCTGCGCGCATAAGCAGCTGGCGAAATTTTTTTAGTTTTTGGAAGTGATGTACGGAGCACAAGAGCAATGAAATTACCGATTTATCTGGATTACTCAGCAACGACGCCGGTCGACCCGCGCGTTGCTGAGAAGATGATGCAGTTTTTGACCCTGGACGGCACTTTCGGCAACCCGGCTTCCCGTTCCCACCGTTTCGGTTGGCAGGCGGAAGAGGCGGTAGACATCGCCCGTAACCAAATCGCCGAACTGGTGGGCGCCGACCCACGCGAAATCGTCTTCACCTCCGGGGCGACCGAATCCGACAACCTGGCGATCAAAGGCGCTGCCAATTTCTACCAGAAAAAAGGCAAGCACATCATCACCAGCAAAACCGAACACAAAGCCGTGCTGGACACCTGCCGTCAGCTGGAGCGCGAAGGGTTTGAAGTGACCTACCTGGCGCCGCAGAGCAACGGCATTATCAGCCTGCAGGATCTCGAAGCGGCGCTGCGCGATGACACCATTCTGGTCTCCATCATGCACGTCAACAACGAAATCGGCGTGGTGCAGGATATCGAAGCGATCGGCGAAATGTGCCGCGCACGCGGTATCATCTACCACGTTGACGCCACCCAGAGCGTGGGCAAACTGCCTATCGATCTGAGCAAGCTGAAAGTCGACCTGATGTCGTTCTCCGGCCACAAAATCTATGGCCCGAAAGGCATCGGCGCGCTGTACGTGCGCCGCAAGCCGCGCATCCGCATCGAAGCGCAGGTACACGGCGGCGGTCACGAGCGCGGCATGCGTTCCGGCACCCTGCCTGTCCACCAGATCGTCGGCATGGGCGAAGCTTACCGCATCGCCAAAGAAGAGATGACCGAAGAGATGGCGCGTCTGCGCACCCTGCGCGATCGTCTGTGGAACGGCGTGAAAGATATGGAAGAAGTGTATCTGAACGGCGATCTGGAGCACGGCGCACCGAACATCCTGAACGTCAGCTTCAACTACGTTGAAGGCGAGTCGCTGATCATGGCGCTGAAAGACCTGGCCGTTTCCTCCGGTTCAGCCTGTACCTCCGCCAGCCTCGAGCCGTCCTACGTGCTGCGCGCGCTGGGCATGAGCGATGAATTGGCGCACAGCTCGATCCGTTTCTCCCTGGGGCGTTTCACCACGGAAGAAGAGATCGACTACACCATTCAACTGGTGCGTAAATCCATCGGCCGTCTGCGCGATCTGTCCCCGCTGTGGGAGATGTTCAAGCAGGGCGTGGACATCAACAGCATCGAATGGGCGCATCATTAATTCTCAGGTTTCAGGAGCAAGGTCATGGCTTACAGCGAAAAAGTAATCGATCATTATGAAAACCCGCGCAACGTGGGTTCTTTCGACAACGAAGATCCGACCGTCGGCAGCGGCATGGTAGGGGCGCCGGCCTGCGGCGACGTCATGAAGCTGCAAATCAAGGTTAACGATGAAGGCATCATCGAAGACGCACGCTTTAAAACTTACGGCTGCGGTTCCGCCATCGCCTCCAGCTCGCTGGTGACCGAATGGATGAAAGGCAAGTCGCTCGATCAGGCTGAAGCGATCAAAAACACCCAGATCGCCGAAGAGCTGGAATTGCCGCCGGTCAAAATTCACTGCTCGATCCTGGCTGAAGACGCCATCAAAGCAGCGATTGCCGACTATAAGAGCAAGCATAGCGCCAAGTAATTTGTCTGAGTCGGCCCGGCTGCGCCGGGCTTTGATGTGAAGTGTGAGGTTGTGATGTCTATTACCATGAGCGACAGCGCTGCGCAGCGTGTTCAGGCGTTTTTGACGAACCGCGGCAAGGGTCTCGGCCTGCGTCTGGGAGTGCGAACTTCCGGCTGCTCCGGGATGGCGTACGTGCTGGAATTTGTTGACGAAGCCAACGATGACGACATCGTGTTTGAAGACAAAGGCATCAAGGTGATCATCGACGGCAAGAGCCTGGTCTACCTTGACGGCACCGAGCTTGATTTCGTTAAGGAAGGCCTGAACGAAGGCTTCAAGTTCAACAACCCGAACGTCTCAAGCGAATGCGGCTGCGGCGAGAGTTTCAACGTCTGACAGTCCATCGTGCTCCCCCGTTTCGGCGGGGGAACTTCATCCGCTAACGCCCAGAGCACGCTATGGATTACTTTACTTTATTCGGGCTGCCAGTTCGCTACACCGTGGACGGCAGCCTGCTTGCGTCCCGCTTCCAGGATCTGCAGCGCCAATTCCACCCCGATCGTTTCGCCAACCAGCCGGAGCGCGAACGCCTGATGGCGTTGCAGCAGGCGGCGACCATCAATGAAGCCTACCAGGCGCTGAAGCACCCGTTAAAACGCGCGGAGTATATGCTATCTTTGCACGGCTTCGATCTGGGCAACGAACAGCATACGATGCGCGATACCGCGTTCCTGATGGAACAGCTGGAACTGCGCGAAGAGCTCGACGCCATTGAGCGCAAGCCGGAGGCCGAGCGCCTGCTGGCCGATTTCGGCGCGCGGCTCGCCGCCTCCATCAAACAGCGCAGCGCGCTGATGCTACAGCAACTGGACGGCGAGCAGTGGGCGGACGCCGCCGACACCGTGCGCAAGCTGCGCTTTTTGGACAAACTCCAGCAACAGGTTGAACAACTCGAAGAAAAACTGCTGGGTTTTGAGTAACACCTTCTGATTCTGATTGTGGAAGCTTCAACATGGCCTTATTACAAATTAGTGAGCCTGGCCTCAGCGCCGCGCCGCACCAGCGGCGTCTGGCCGCCGGCATCGACTTAGGCACCACCAACTCGTTGGTCGCCACGGTGCGCAGCGGGCAAGCGGAAACGCTGGCCGACGAACAGGGCCGCCATTTGCTGCCTTCGGTGGTGCATTATCAGGCGGACGCGCAGCGCGTCGGCTGGGAGGCGCGCCAACAGGCGGCGCAGGATCCGGCCAATACCGTCAGCTCCATCAAACGCATGATGGGCCGCTCGTTGGCGGACGTGCAGCAGCGTTACCCGAACCTGCCGTATCAATTCCAGGCCAGCGACAACGGCCTGCCGCTGATCGTCACCGCCGCCGGCCCGGTCAACCCGGTCGGCGTCTCCGCCGATATCCTGCGGGCCCTGTCCGCGCGCGCGCAAGCGGCGCTGGAAGGCGAGCTGGATGGCGTGGTGATCACCGTTCCCGCCTACTTCGACGATGCGCAGCGCCAGGGCACCAAAGACGCGGCGCGTCTGGCCGGCCTGCACGTCCTGCGCCTGCTGAACGAACCGACTGCAGCGGCGATCGCCTACGGGCTGGACTCCGGCCAGGAAGGGGTGATCGCGGTTTACGATCTGGGCGGCGGCACCTTTGATATCTCCATTCTGCGCCTCAGCCGCGGCGTGTTCGAAGTGCTGGCGACCGGCGGCGATTCCGCGCTGGGCGGCGACGACTTCGATCATCTGCTGGCCGACTGGTTGCGCGAGCAGGCCGGCGTGGCCGATCGCAGCGACCACGGCGTGCAGCGCCAGCTGCTGGACGCCGCCATCGCCGCTAAAATCGCGTTGAGCGATGCCGACAGCGTGCGCGTTGAGGTGGCCGGCTGGCAGGGCGAGGTGACCCGTGCCCAGTTCGAAGCGCTGATCGCCCCGCTGGTGAAACGCACGCTGATGGCCTGCCGCCGCGCGCTGAAAGACGCCGGCGTCGCCGCCGACGAGGTGCTTGAAGCGGTGATGGTCGGCGGTTCCACCCGCGTGCCGCTGGTGCGTGAGCAGGTGGGGGCCTTCTTCGGCCGCACGCCGCTGACGTCGATCGATCCGGATAAAGTGGTCGCCATCGGCGCCGCGATCCAGGCCGACATTCTGGTGGGCAACAAGCCGGACAGCGACATGCTGCTGCTGGACGTGATCCCGCTGTCGCTGGGCCTCGAAACCATGGGCGGCCTGGTGGAGAAAGTGATCCCGCGCAACACCACCATTCCGGTGGCGCGCGCGCAGGAGTTCACCACCTTCAAAGACGGCCAGAGCGCGATGATGATCCACGTGCTGCAGGGCGAGCGCGAGCTGGTGCAGGATTGCCGTTCGCTGGCGCGCTTCACGTTGCGCGGCCTGCCGCCGATGCCTGCCGGCGGGGCGCACATTCGCGTCACCTTCCAGGTGGATGCCGACGGTCTGCTGAGCGTCACTGCGATGGAGAAATCCACCGGCGTTGAAGCGTCGATCCAGGTCAAGCCGTCGTACGGCCTGTCTGACAGCGAAATCGCCGGCATGATCAAGGATTCGATGGCCAACGCGCAAAGCGACGTGGGCGCGCGCAAGCTGGCGGAGCAACGCGTGGAAGCCGCGCGGGTGCTGGAAAGCCTGCAGGGCGCGCTGGCCACCGACGCCGCGCTGCTGAGCGAGGCGGAAAGCCAGGCGATCGCCGCCGCGACCCAGGCGTTGCAGCAGGCGGTGCAGGGGGAAGATCCCGCCGCTATCGAAGACGCCATCAAAACATTAGATGCACAAACGCAAGATTTTGCCGCGCGCCGCATGGACGCTTCCATTCGCCGCGCGCTGGCTGGCCATTCTGTGGATGAGGTTTAACCATGCCTAAAATTGTTTTCCTGCCCCATCAAGATCTTTGCCCGGAAGGGGCGGTTCTGGAAGCCGAAAAAGGGGAGTCGATCCTCAACGTTGCGCTGCGCAACGGCATTGAAATCGAGCATGCCTGCGAGAAATCCTGCGCCTGCACTACCTGCCACTGCATCGTGCGTGAAGGTTTCGATTCGCTGGAAGAGAGCAGCGAGCTGGAAGACGACATGCTTGACAAAGCGTGGGGGCTGGAGCCGGAAAGCCGTCTGAGCTGCCAGGCGCTGGTCGCCGACGAAGATCTGGTGGTCGAAATGCCGCGTTATACCGTCAACCACGCGCGTGAGCATTAATTGTTAGCCGCAGCGCCAACCCGGAGATCATAATGGGACTGAAGTGGACCGACAGCCGAGAAATCGGCGAAGCCCTGTACGACCAATACCCGGACACCGATCCGAAAACCGTGCGTTTTACCGACATGCATCAGTGGATCTGCGATCTGGAAGAGTTCGACGACGATCCGCAGGCTTCCAACGAAAAAATACTGGAAGCGATCCTGCTGGTCTGGTTAGATGAAGCGGAGTAAATAGCGTAACGGGCTGCCATGGGCGGCCCGTTTATTTTGTATCCGACATACCCGTCGTCTTTCAAACCGCAGCGTTGTTACCTGCACGATCACACCCCAGTCACTTACCTGAGTAAGCTCCTGGGGATGCGATCGCTGGGCGCCTAGCTGCAATTTGAAATCCATAGGGTATGCAATAAAGCCCTAATGAATTAATAAAGGGAACATCCGGAGTAAGAAGGCTATGACAACAGAATTCATGCAGGTCACGCTGTCGCAACAACCTGCCGACGCCCGTTGGGGCGAAAAAGCGCTCCTCAGCACCAACGGCGAAGGGATGACCATCCACCTGACCGGCGCCGACAAACTGGGCGCGATCCAGCGTGCGGGCCGCAAAATTGACGGCCAGGGTATCAAAAACGTCAAGCTGGCCGGCGACGGTTGGGACTTGGAAAACAGCTGGGCGTTCTGGCAGGGCTACCGCGGGCCGAAAGGGCAGCGCAACGTCGAATGGGCCGAGCTGCCGGAAGCCGCACGTCAGGAGCTGGATAAGCGCCTGAAGATCGTAGATTGGGTGCGCGACACCATCAACATGCCGGCGGAAGAGCTGGGGCCGGAGCAACTGGCGACCCGCGCCGTTGATCTGATGTGCGACGTCGGCTGCGATGCCGTCAGCTACCGCATCACCAAGGGCGAAGATCTGCGCGAGCAGAACTATGCCGGCATCCACACCGTCGGCCGCGGCTCCGAGCGCCCGCCGGTGCTGCTGGCGCTGGACTTCAACCCGACCGGTAACCCGGACGCGCCGGTGTTCGCCTGCCTGGTCGGCAAGGGCATCACCTTCGATACCGGTGGCTATAGCCTGAAACAGAGCGCCTTTATGGATTCGATGAAGGCTGACATGGGCGGCGCGGCCACCATCACCGGCGCCCTGGCGCTGGCGGCGGCGCGCGGCCTGAAGCAACGTGTGAAGCTGTACCTGTGCTGCGCCGACAACATGGTCAGCGGCAACGCTTTTAAACTGGGCGACATCATTCGCTACCGCAACGGCAAAACCGTTGAGGTGATGAACACCGATGCGGAAGGGCGCCTGGTGCTGGCCGACGGCCTGATCGACGCTTCTGAGCAGAACCCGCAGCTGATTATCGACTGCGCCACCCTGACCGGCGCGGCCAAAACCGCGGTCGGCAACGACTACCATGCGCTGTTCAGCTTCGACGACGCGTTGGCGCAGGCGCTGCTGAGCAGCGCCGCCGCCGAGCAAGAGCCGTTCTGGCGTCTGCCGCTGGCCGAGTTCCACCGCAGCCAGCTGCCGTCCAACTTCGCCGAGCTGAACAACGTGGCCGGCCCGGCTTACACCGCCGGCGCCAGCACCGCGGCGGCCTTCCTGTCGCACTTCGTCAAGAACTACCAGCAAGGCTGGCTGCACATCGACTGTTCCGCCACCTACCGCAAAGGCGCGGTGGAGCAGTGGTCGGCCGGCGCGACCGGTTTGGGCGTGCGTACCCTGGCCAATCTGCTGCTGAGCAAAGCCAAATAATTGAACGCCCGCCGCGTCGGGCGCTAGAATGCGCATTATCTTCGGGGCCCAGCATGCTGGGCCTCGCTATTTGATCCCTGGAGTTTGCCATGAGTGCCCATCATCACGATGCCGCCCCGAGCGAGAACGAACTTGAACGCCTGCTGAAGCTGGCGGTGACGGAGCCGGCCCACCGCCCGGCGTTCTTCCGTGAATTGCTCGACGCCACGGTGCTGATCCTCGGCGACAGCGAGCAGGTGCAGCAGGACGGCGACATCGCGCTGAACGCGGATACGCCGGTCAATATCCAGCATTGGGAGAAGCAGGACGGCGGCAGCATCATTCCGTTCTTCACCTCGCTGGAGGCGTTGCAGAAAGCGGTGGAGGACGAACAGCCGTTCATCGCCATGCCGGCGCGGGTGCTGTTCGAAATCACCCAGGGTGCGGATCTGTTCCTCAACCCGAAGGCGGAGTACGGCAAGGAGTTCTACCCGGAAGAGGTGGCGATGCTGCTGGCGACTGGCGGCGTCGTCAAACCGGTGGAGTATTACGTCGACAAAGAGACCCAAATCCTGCTGGGGCAGCCCGAAGAGTACCCGTCGGCGATGGTGGATGCGTTGACCACGCTGTTCAGCCAGCGCAAGCCGGTGCGCCGCGCGTTTCTGGCGCTGATGCACGACCAGGCGGCGGATGAGAAGCCGAATTTGCTGATCGGGCTGGAAGTGGACGCCGAGCCGGCGGAGATCGAGGCGTTGATCAACGAGGCCGGCAGCGTCGCCAGCGAAACGGCGCCGAATGACGAACCGGTGGATTTCTGCCTGGTGTCGGAGAAAGAGCGCGGCATCAGCCACTATCTGATCTCCCATACGCAGCCGTTTTATCAGCGCCGCTGGGGCAGTTGGCTGCGCAATTTGATCCCGTCTACCGACAAGACCCAGTAGCGCCGTCGCGTTGTCGAAAATGGCCAATGAAGATCATATTTTTTTAATGAAATGTTGATTTTCCCGTAGGCAAGCGTTAACGGCGCACATATAATCTGCGCCACTTGAGAAGGCCGGCAACATTGCAGACCGGCCTGTTTTGGAAGTCATACAGAGGCCATCATGACCGTAGAACGTACCTTTTCCATCGTTAAACCAAACGCTGTAGCCAACAACGACATCGGCGCTATCTATGCGCGTTTCGAGCGCGCCGGTTTCAAAATCATCGCCGCTAAAATGCTGCGTCTGACTCGCGAACAAGCTGAAGGCTTCTACGCTGAGCACAAAGGCCGTCCATTCTTCGACGGTCTGGTTGAGTTCATGACCTCCGGCCCAATCATGGTGCAGGTTCTGGAATCTGAAAACGCCGTGCAGCGCAACCGTGACATCATGGGCGCAACCAACCCGGACAACGCGCTGGCCGGCACCCTGCGTGCCGACTACGCGGACAGCTTCACCGCTAACGCCGTTCACGGTTCCGACTCCGTTGAATCCGCACAGCGTGAAATCGCTTACTTCTTCAACGAAAGCGAAATCTGCGCACGTTAATCGTGCCGTTTCTTGGCTGATAACCAGGCATTCACCGGCTGAAACAATAAAAATGCCCTGAATGCCTTTCAGCCGTAGCCACCCGCTACTAAAATTTGTACAATGCCGCGCCCCTGATAAGACGACTTGTCAGGGGCGTGTTTTTAGTGCCGCCACCCGAATCATGCGGGCTGAAATGCACAACTTACTGTCCATTCTTTAGCGCCATAACGTGTAATAACGAGGCCAGAGATCATTATGTTAGAACCCATCACGTCCGAGCACACCGTGTCTGAAAATAATTCGCTGACTACCCCCTCCGTTAACGTGGAGCAACCGGCTGCGGCCAAAATCAACCTGTTGGACCTGAACCGCCAGCAAATGCGCGAGTTCTTCGCCGAAATGGGCGAGAAACCGTTCCGCGCCGATCAGGTGATGAAGTGGATTTACCACTACTGCTGCGACGATTTCGAGCAGATGACCGACATCAACAAAGTGCTGCGCGGCAAGCTGCAGCGCGTGGCGGAGATCCGCGCGCCGGAAGTGGCGGAAGAACAGCGTTCGGCCGACGGCACCATCAAGTGGGCGATTAAAGTCGGCGATCAGCAGGTCGAGACCGTGTACATCCCGGAAGCCGACCGCGCGACGCTGTGCGTCTCCTCGCAGGTAGGCTGCGCGCTGGAGTGCAAATTCTGTTCGACGGCGCAGCAGGGCTTCAACCGCAACCTGCGCGTGTCGGAAATCATCGGCCAGGTGTGGCGCGCGGCGAAAATCATCGGCGCGCTGAAGGTGACCGGCCAACGTCCGATCACCAACGTGGTGATGATGGGCATGGGCGAGCCGCTGCTCAACCTGAACAACGTGGTGCCGGCGATGGAAATCATGCTGGACGATTTCGGCTTTGGCCTGTCCAAACGCCGCGTGACCCTGTCTACCTCCGGCGTGGTGCCGGCGCTGGACAAGCTGGGCGACATGATCGACGTGGCGCTGGCGATCTCGCTGCACGCGCCGAACGACACCATCCGCGATGAGATCGTGCCGATCAACCGCAAGTACAACATCGAGACCTTCCTGTCTGCGGTGCGTCGCTACCTGGAGAAATCCAACGCCAACCAGGGCCGCGTCACCGTCGAGTACGTGATGCTGGATCACATCAACGACAGCACCGACGATGCGCATCAGCTGGCGGAAGTGCTGAAAGACACGCCGTGCAAGATCAACCTGATCCCATGGAACCCGTTCCCGGGCGCTCCGTACGGCCGCAGCTCCAACAGCCGGGTGGATCGTTTCTCCAAGGTGTTGATGGAATACGGCTTTACGACTATTGTTCGTAAAACCCGTGGTGACGATATCGACGCCGCCTGCGGGCAACTGGCGGGTGAAGTGATCGACCGTACCAAGCGTACCCTGAAGAAGAAAATGGCCGGGGAACCTATCAACGTACGGGCGGTCTGAATCCTATAGCACCATTTTATGTTATCTAACAGCCTGTTATGCGAAAGCGTGTCGCTAACGGGCGTTAGCTGACGGCCGATAAGGAAATGAATGCGGGCATGAAGCTGAAACGGTGGGGTGTGTGGCTGGCGGCCGGATTGTTGGCCGGGTGTTCCGGTTCAGCGCCGGAAAAGGAAGCACAAGTCTCTGAGGCGGGCCAGACGCGGTTGCAACTGGGCCTGGAGTACCTGCAGCAAGGCGACATGGACGCCGCACGCCAGAACCTGGAAAAGGCGCTGGACGCGGCCCCGCAGGATTACCGCACGCAGTTGGGCATGGCGCTCTACGCGCAGCGGAACGGTGAGAACGCCGCGGCCGAACAGCGCTATCGGCAAGCGCTCAAACTTGCGCCAGGCAATGGCACCGTATTGAATAATTACGGTGCGTTTCTTTGCGGTTTAGGGCAGTATGTACCGGCGCAACAGCAGTTTAGCGCTGCGGCGCTGGTGCCCGATTATGGCCAGGTCGCCGACAGCCTGGAAAACGCAGGTTACTGTTTTCTCAAGGCCGGACAAAACGATGAGGCGCGCACGCTGTTGAGCCGCGCGCTGAAGGCCGATCCGGATAAAGGCACGCCGCTGTTGGCGGAGGCCGAAAAGCAATTTGGAGAAGGGAAGCGCGCCCAGTCGCAACTTTTATTGGATGTTTATCAGCATGTTCTGCCGGCCAGCGCCAGCAGCTTATGGTTACAGATTCGTTTCGCCGCGTTAGCCGGCCGCCAGGATAGCGTTCAACGCTATGGCAAGCAGCTAGCGCGAAGTTTTCCACAATCCAAACAGTACCAGCAGTTCTTAGCTAATGAATACTGAAGCCTCCCAAGATAAAACCGTATCCATGACGACGGGCCAGCGCCTGCGTCAGGCCCGTGAGCAACTCGGGCTGAGCCAACAGACCGTTGCAGAACGCCTGTGTCTCAAAATGTCCACCGTGCGCGATATCGAGGAAGACAGCGTGTCTGCTGACCTCGCGTCTACCTTCGTGCGCGGCTACATCCGTTCCTACGCCAAGCTGGTGCATTTGCCGGAAGACGAACTGCTGCCGATGCTGGCCAAGCAGGCGCCGTTGAAGATGGCGAAAGTGGCGCCGATGCAAAGCTTCTCGCTGGGCAAGCGCCGCAAGAAACGCGACGGCTGGCTGATGAGCTTCACCTGGCTTATCGTGTTCGTGGTGATCGGCCTGACCGGCGCCTGGTGGTGGCAAAACCACAAGGCGCAGCAGGAAGAGATCGCCACTATGGCGGATCAGTCCTCCGCGCAGCTTTCACAGAATAACGAAGGGCAGTCCGTGCCGCTGACCGACGGCAACGCCGACGCCGGCACCAACGTGCCGTTGACCGACAACAGCGCTGCGCCGGCCGATGCCGGCGCGGCGGCTCAGGCGCCGGCGGCGACCGCCCAGGCGCCAGGCGCGGTTCAGCAGCAGCCTGCCGTGGTGTCGCCAAGTCAGACCACCCTGCCGGAAACGGCGCCGGCGGCACAAACGCCGCTGCCGACCGCCGATGCGGGCGTGGCTGCGCCGGTGGCCGATCCGAACGCGCTGGTGATGGATTTTTCCGCCGACTGCTGGTTGCAGGTGAGCGACGCGAGCGGTAAAACGCTGTTCAGCGGCACCCAGAAGAAGGGCGGCAAGCTGAACCTGGCCGGCACTGCGCCGTATAAATTGACCATTGGCGCACCGGCGGCAGTACAGATCCAGTATCAGGGTAAGCCGGTGGATTTAAGCCGGTTCGTTAAGTCAAACCGTGTTGCTCGCCTGACCGTCGCCGCGCAGTAATCGCGCGGCCCCGGTCGTGATGTCAGAGCAGCAATGGAGAGTAAGTAATGCATAACCAAGCGCCCATCAACCGTCGAAAATCCACGCGCATTTACGTCGGCAAGGTGCCTATTGGTGATGGCGCGCCGATTGCCGTGCAGTCGATGACCAACACCCGTACCACCGATGTTGAAGCAACGGTTAATCAAATCAAAGCGCTGGAGCGCGTGGGCGTCGACATCGTCCGCGTTTCGGTTCCTACCATGGACGCCGCCGAGGCGTTCAAGCTGATCAAGCAGCAGGTCAACGTGCCGCTGGTCGCCGATATCCACTTCGATTATCGCATCGCGCTGCAGGTTGCCGAATACGGCGTAGACTGCCTGCGCATCAACCCCGGCAACATCGGCAACGAATCGCGCATTCGCTCGGTGGTGGACTGCGCCCGCGACAAGAACATCCCGATTCGCATCGGCGTCAACGGCGGCTCGCTGGAGAAAGACCTGCAGGAAAAGTACGGCGAACCTACGCCGGAAGCGCTGCTGGAGTCCGCCATGCGCCATGTGGACATCCTCGATCGCCTCAACTTCGACCAGTTTAAAGTCAGCGTCAAGGCGTCGGACGTGTTCCTGGCGGTGCAATCCTACCGTCTGCTGGCGTCGCGTATCGATCAGCCGCTGCATCTGGGCATCACCGAGGCCGGCGGCGCGCGCAGCGGGTCGGTCAAATCGGCCATCGGCCTGGGCATGCTGCTGTCTGAAGGCATCGGCGACACCCTGCGCATCTCGCTGGCGGCGGATCCGGTCGAAGAGGTGAAGGTCGGTTTCGATATTCTGAAGTCGCTGCGCATCCGCGCGCGCGGCATCAACTTCATCGCCTGCCCGACCTGTTCGCGTCAGGAGTTCGACGTGATCGGCACGGTGAACGCGCTGGAGCAGCGCCTGGAAGACATCATCACGCCGATGGACGTTTCGATCATCGGCTGCGTGGTGAACGGCCCGGGCGAAGCGCTGGTATCCACCATGGGCGTGACCGGCGGCCACAAGAAGAGCGGCTTCTATGAAGACGGCGTGCGCCAGAAAGAGCGTTTCGACAACGAACAGATGATCGACCAGCTGGAAGCGAAGATTCGCGCCAAGGCCGCGATGATGGACGAAAGCAACCGCATCACGGTCAACCTGCTGGAAAAATAAGCGTTATCGCTACACGGCGGGCCTGTTGGCCCGCTTGTTTATGAACCTGAAGGGCAGAAAACCGCATCCGCGTTGAATACCGGGCGGCAAAGTCCCTATAATCGGGTTCATTTTTACAGACAACGGACAGAGAACTCACGTGGCAAAGAACATTCAAGCCATTCGCGGCATGAACGACTACCTGCCGGAAGAAACGGCATTATGGCAGCGTATTGAAGGCACCCTCAAACAGGTGCTGGGCAGCTACGGTTACAGCGAAATCCGGTTGCCGATTGTAGAGCAGACCCCGTTATTCAAACGCGCGATCGGCGAAGTGACCGACGTCGTGGAAAAAGAGATGTATACCTTCGAAGACCGCAACGGCGAAAGCCTGACGCTGCGTCCTGAAGGGACGGCCGGCTGCGTGCGCGCCGGCATCGAACATGGTCTGCTGTACAATCAGGAGCAGCGTCTGTGGTACATCGGCCCGATGTTCCGCTACGAGCGCCCGCAGAAGGGCCGCTA
This sequence comes from Serratia nevei, assembly GCF_024160145.1. GTDB lineage: Bacteria > Pseudomonadota > Gammaproteobacteria > Enterobacterales > Enterobacteriaceae > Serratia > Serratia nevei_A. Next base: position 18,662 of record NZ_JAMYWQ010000007.1, on the reverse strand, counting down.
CCGTCAGTTCCATCAGCTGGGCGCGGAAGTGTTCGGCCTGCAAGGCCCGGACATCGACGCCGAGCTGATCCTGCTGACGGCCCGCTGGTGGAAAGCGCTGGGCATCGCCGAGCACGTCAACCTGGAGCTGAACTCCATCGGTTCGCTGGAGGCGCGCGCCAACTACCGCGACGCGCTGGTGGCGTTCCTTGAGCAGCACGTCGAGGTGCTGGACGAAGACTGTAAACGCCGCATGTACAGCAACCCGCTGCGCGTGCTGGACTCCAAGAATCCTGAGGTGCAGGCGCTGTTGAACGACGCGCCGCGCCTGTCCGAGTACCTGGACGAAGAATCCCGTGCTCACTTCGCCGGTCTGTGTGAACTTTTGGCGCAGGCAGGTATCCCATATACCGTTAACGAGCGCCTGGTGCGCGGCCTGGATTACTACAACCGCACCGTGTTTGAGTGGGTGACCACCAGCCTGGGTGCGCAGGGCACCGTCTGCGCGGGCGGCCGTTATGACGGCCTGGTCGAGCAGCTGGGCGGCCGCGCCACCCCGGCGGTCGGTTTCGCCATGGGCCTCGAGCGCCTGGTGTTGCTGGTGCAGGCGGTCAATCCGGAATTCAAGGCACCGTCGGCTATCGACGTGTACGTCATCTCTTCCGGCGCGGGCACCCAGAGCGCGGCGATGCAGCTGGCTGAACAGGTGCGCGACGCGGCGCCGCAGCTGAAGCTGATGACCAATTACGGCGGCGGCAACTTCAAGAAACAGATCACCCGTGCGGACAAATGGGGCGCGCGCATCGCGCTGATCCTGGGTGAGAGCGAAGTGGCGGCGCAGCAGGTGGTGGTGAAAGACCTGCGCAGTGGTGAACAAGAAACGCTGGCGCAAAGCGAAGTCGCTGCGCGTCTGGCTTTGATGTTAGGTTAAGGAGAAGGACACCGTGGAAGTCTATACCACTGAAAACGAACAAGTCGACGCACTGCGTCGGTTCTTTGCCGAAAACGGCAAAGCGCTGGCGGTGGGCGTGGTGCTCGGAATTGGTGCCCTGGTTGGCTGGCGTTACTGGCAGAGCCATGAAAACGCCAACATGATGGCTGCGTCGCAATCCTATCAGGAAGCCAGCGATCGTCTGACGGCCGGCAAGCCGGATGACGTGGCTGCCGCGGAGAAGTTTGTCCAGGCTAACGGCAACAGCTACGGCGTATTGGCCGCGCTGCAATTGGCCAAACACTTTGTCGAACAAAATGATTTCGCCAAGGCGGAACAGCAATTGGCGCTGGCACAGGGCCAGACCAAAGACGACAACCTGTTGGCGATGATCGACCTGCGTCTGGCGCGCGTCCAGCTGCAGGAGAAAAAGCTGGATGACGCGCTGAAAACGCTGGATGGCGTGAAAGGCGAAGGCTGGGCGGCGATGATGCAGGATGTGCGCGGCGATGTGCTGGTGGCCAAGGGCGACGCCAAGGGCGCGCGTGAAGCTTACAGCAAAGGCATTGAGTCCAACGCTTCTCAGGCGCTGCAGGTTCTGCTGCGCATGAAATTGAATAACTTGTCCAGCTAAGGGGAATTCCCATGCAATTGCGTAAAACACTCTTGGTCGGACTGGTTTCCGCTGCCTTGCTGAGTGGTTGCTCGCTGTTTAACAGCGAAGAAGACGTGGTTACCATGTCGCCGTTGCCGAAAGTTGAAAATCAGTTTACGCCGAACAAGGCGTGGAGCACCTCGGTGGGCGACGGCATCGGTGAGTATTACTCCCACCTGCGTCCGGCCTATCAGGACAGCACCATTTACGCCGCCGATCGCTTCGGCATCGTGAAAGCGATGGACGCTGACAGCGGCAACGAGAAGTGGAAGGTCAACCTCTCCGAGAAGACCGGTTTCTTCTCCAGCAACCTGTCGGCGCTGCTGTCGGGCGGCCTGACGGTCGCGGGTGACAAGGTTTACGTCGGCAGCGAAAAAGCGGTGGTTTACGCATTGAACACCGCCGACGGCGCCATCGCCTGGCAGACCAAAGTGGCCGGCGAAGCGATCTCCCGTCCGGTTGTCAGCGACGGCATGGTGTTGGTGCACACCTCCAACGGCATGCTGCAGGCGCTGAACGAAGCCGACGGTGCGGTGAAGTGGACGGTTAACCTGGACATGCCTGCGCTGTCGCTGCGCGGTGAGTCCGCGCCGGCCGTCGCCTTTGGCGCCGCCATCGTCGGCGGTGACAACGGCCGCGTCAGCGCCGTGCTGATGCAGCAGGGCCAGCTGATCTGGCAACAACGCATTTCTCAGCCGAGTGGCGCAACCGAAATCGATCGCCTGAACGACGTGGACACCACGCCGGTGATCGTTGACGGCGTGGTCTACGCGCTGGGTTACAATGGCAACCTGACGGCGCTCGATCTGCGCTCCGGCCAGATCATCTGGAAACGCGAGCTGGGTTCGGTGAACGATTTTATCGTTGACGCGGGCCGCATCTACCTGATCGACCAGAACGACCGCGTCGTCGCGCTCAGCACCGAAGGCGGCGTGACCGTGTGGACGCAGAGCGATCTGCTGCACCGCAACCTGACGCCGCCGGTGATGTATAATGGTTATCTGGTGACCGGTGACGCCGAAGGCTATCTGCACTGGATCAACATCACCGATGGCCGTTTTGTCGCCCAGCAGGAAGTGGACAGCTCCGGCTTCCTGTCTGCGCCGATGGTGGCCGGCGACAAGCTGGTCATCCAGGCTCGCGGCGGGAAAGTTTACGCTTTCACCCGCTAACGCCGCTCGTCGCAAGGCTTGAAAACGGCTCCTGAATGTTCAGGGGCCGTTTCGTATTTTTATAAGCTGCACCGCTGGTGTCTATCCACAGTGCAGTAACGCATTGATTATTAAGTAATGAGGCTTCAACAATGATACCTGTCGTCGCGCTGGTCGGGCGCCCGAATGTGGGTAAATCCACCTTGTTCAACCGTTTAACCCATACGCGCGATGCGCTGGTGGCGGATTTCCCGGGGCTGACGCGTGACCGCAAGTATGGTCGTGCTGAAATCGAAGGCAATGAATTCATCATCGTCGATACCGGCGGTATCGACGGCACCGAAGACGGCGTCGAAACGCGCATGGCCGGTCAGTCGCTGCTGGCGATCGAAGAGGCGGACATCGTGCTGTTCATGGTCGATGCCCGCGCCGGCCTGATGCCGGCGGATCAGGGCATCGCCCAGCACCTGCGCAGCCGCCAGAAGGCGACCTTCCTGGTGGCCAACAAGACCGACGGTCTGGATCCGGACACCGCCACCGCCGATTTCTACTCGCTCGGCCTGGGCGAAGTGTTCGCTATCGCCGCTTCTCACGGCCGTGGCGTGACCCAACTGATCGAACACGTGCTGGTGCCGTTTGTGCCGGAAAAACCGGAAGACGTCGAGCTGACCGAGGAAGAGGCCAACGCCGCTTACTGGGCCGAGCAAAACGGCGAAACGCTGGAAGGCGAAGAAGACGAAGAGCCGGAAGAAGCGTTCAACCCGCAGGATCTGCCGATCAAGCTGGCGATCGTCGGTCGCCCGAACGTCGGTAAGTCTACGCTCACTAACCGCATCCTCGGCGAGGAGCGCGTGGTGGTGTATGACATGCCGGGCACCACCCGCGACAGCATCTACATTCCGATGGTGCGCGACGAGCGTGAATACGTGCTGATCGACACCGCCGGGGTGCGTAAACGCGGCAAGGTGACCGAAACCGTCGAGAAGTTCTCGGTGATCAAAACCCTGCAGGCGATTGAAGACGCCAACGTCGTGCTGCTGGTGATCGACGCGCGTGAAGGCATCTCCGATCAGGATCTCTCGCTGCTCGGCTTTATCCTCAATAGTGGGCGCTCACTGGTGATTGCGGTCAACAAGTGGGACGGCATGAGCGAAGAAGATCGCGAGCACGTGAAAGAGATGCTCGACCTGCGTCTGGGCTTCGTCGACTTCGCGCGCGTGCACTTCATTTCCGCGCTGCACGGCAGCGGCGTCGGCAACCTGTTCGAATCGGTGCAGGAAGCTTACGAGTGCGCAACTCGTCGCGTAAACACCTCGATGCTGACCAAAATCATGCAGATGGCGGTTGACGATCACCAGCCGCCGTTGGTGCGCGGCCGCCGCGTGAAGCTGAAATACGCCCACGCCGGCGGTTACAACCCGCCGATCGTGGTGATCCACGGCAACCAGGTCAGCGATCTGGCCGATTCGTACAAGCGCTATCTGATGAACTACTTCCGCCGCTCGCTGAACGTGATGGGGACGCCGATCCGCATCCAGTTCAAAGAGGGGGACAACCCGTTCGCCGGCAAACGCAACCTGCTGACGCCGACCCAGATGCGTAAGCGCAAGCGCCTGATGAGCCACCTGAAAAAGAGCAAGTAATCGCTCATGAGGGGCGCGGCAGTGATGCCGCGCCCCTTTTTTATTGGCCCGAAATCGTTTTATTATCTGAAGATTACCTCGCCTGCCTGAAGGAACACCATGTCCTGGGAAACCTGGAGTTTTGCGTTCAACGTCACCGTGCCGAATCTGTTGATGATGCTGCTGGGGATCCTGCTGCGCCATTGGCGCCTGATGGATGACCGCTTTGTCGACGGCGCGACCCGCCTGGTGTTCAATCTGGCGCTGCCGTGCCTGCTGTTTTTCAGCATTGCCACCAACCACCCGCAGCTGCTCGGCAACCTGCCGCTGGTGCTGTTTGGCGCGGTCGGCACGCTGGCGACCTTCCTGCTCTTGGAGCTGGCCGCCAAGTGGCTGGTGAAAGAGCCGCGTGAGCGCGGGGTGTTCGTACAGGGCGGTTTCCGCGCCAATACCGCCATCGTCGGCCTGGCCTATGCCATGACCGCCTACGGCAGCGAAGGCATTGCGCTCGCCTCGCTGTACCTGACGGTGACGGTGATCCTGTTCAACGTGCTGTCGGTTATCACCCTCACGCGCAGCCTGCAGGGCGGGCAGGGCAAGAAAATCAGCCACCTGTCGCTGCTGCGCAGCATCGTTACCAACCCGCTGATCATCGGCCTGGTGTGCGGGCTGCTGTATGCGCAAACCGGGCTGGGCATCCCGACCGTGATCCGCCAGACCGGCAGCTATATCTCCGCGCTGTCGCTGCCGCTGGCGCTGCTGTGCACCGGCGCCAGCCTGGATTTTCGCGCCATGTTCCGTTCGTCCAACGTGGCGGCGCTGTCGTCGGTGGCCAAGCTGTTTCTGGTGCCGTGCCTGATGACGCTGGCCGGCTGGCTGTGCGGGTTTCAGGGGGCGGCGCTGGGCATTATTTTCCTGTTTTCCGCCACGCCGACCGCTTCGGGCAGCTATGTGATGACGCGCGCCATGGGCGGCAACGCCACGCTGGCGGCCAACATTATCGCCATCACCACCGTCGGTTCGTTCTTCACCACCGCGTTGGGGATCTATTTCTTGCGCTCATGGGGCGCGATTTAACCTGGAGTCGTTATGGAAGCGCACTGTCCGCAATGCAGTCAGACCATGAAGTGGGTAGCGGGTCACTACCATTGTGAAGCCTGCCTCCGCGATTATCGGCAGCTGGCGAGCTGCCCGGCGTGCGGGCAGCCGCTGCAAGAGTTGAAAGCCTGCGGGGCGGTGGATTACCTGTGCCAGAACGGGCACGGGCTGATCTCCAAAAAACGGGTGAATTTCAGCTATCAGCCGCTGTAAGCCCTCACTCATCCACCTGACCGGTTTTCCACAGATCCACCAGCGCCTGCGGCGCGCTGCTTTCCGGGATTAACAGCACGATCTCAGTGCTTAGGGTGGGGCTGGTGTAGTTGATTTGCACGCGGTAGTAGCGCTGGTCACCGCAGCCGGGGGAGGTGGGCTGGCCTTCTTCCTGCGCATAGGGCAGCGTCTGGTTCAGCAACTGATTCAGGCGCTGCCGCTGCTCCGGCGTGATATCGGCCAGCGCGATGCGGCGCTGGCCCGCCAGTTTGGGAATGTAGGCGAAGCCTCCCTCGCGCGCCAGCTCAATGACCGTATCCTGATTGAGCGTCGGCAGCGGTTTCATTATTCCACCCCCACCTGATGCCAGGCTTGCTGCACCTTGTCCGCTACGCTCTGGTCGAAACGCGCTAGCGCATGTTTCACCGTGGTGCGGGCGAAGGTGGCGAAGTCGGCGTTTTGCGGCAGCGCTTTGTCGCACACCGTGTCATACCAGACGTAGCCGGCTTTCTCCCAGGCGAAGCCGCCCAGCGCCGTCGCCGCCAGGTAGAAAGCGCGGTTGGGGATGCCGGAATTGAGGTGCACGCCGCCGTTGTCTTCCTTGGTCTGGATATAATCCTTCATGCTGGCGGGCTGCGGATCTTTGCCCAGCAGCGGATCGTCGTAGGCGGTGCCGGGTGCCGACATCGAACGCAGCCCTTGGCCTTTGATGCCCTTGGCGAGCAGCCCGGCGCCGATCAACCAGTCGGCTTTATCGGCGGTTTGCTGCAGGTGGAACTGCTTGACCAGCGAGCCGAACACGTCGGACAGCGACTCGTTGAGCGCCCCGGACTGCTGGTAGTAGATCAGCCCGGCTTCGCTCTCGGTCACGCCGTGCGCCAGCTCGTGGCCAACCACGTCGATGGCGATGGTGAAACGGTTGAAGATCTCGCCGTCGCCGTCGCCGAACACCATTTGCTGGCCGTTCCAGAAGGCGTTCTGGTACTCCTTGCCGTAGTGTACGCTGCCGACCAGCGGTAGCCCCTGGTTATCCAGCGAATTGCGGCGGTAGGCCTGCCAGAAGAAATTGTAGGTGACGCCGAGATAGTCGTAGGCTTCGTCCACCGCCACGTCGTGGTTGCTGGGTTGGCCCTCTTTACGCACCTGTTTGCCGGGCAGTTGGGTGCCGTTTTGGGCGTCGTAGATATCGCGCAGCGCTTCGCCGGCTCGGGCGTTTTTCTCGGTCGGCGAACGCAGCGGCTTGTTGCCGAGCAGGCTTTGCACGTGGTTCAGCGTGTGCAGCGCGCAGTCGCGCTGCGGGGCGTTGCCGTGTTCAATGATGCGGCGCAGCATGTAGGGAGGAATGACGGAACGCATGCGCTGGGCTGGCATAGTGGCTCTCCTTAGGCAAAATTTTTACCTCATCGAATGAATGCACTGTGCCTAAGTGTAGTCTACTCGTCATAAAGCCTGTGGTCATGCGTGCTCACCGCCGGCGCGGTCTTGTGCGGGCTGATGCGCCGCACCGAGGCGCGCACCGCCAGCCGGCCGTGCAGCAACAGATTGCACGGTGGCGCGTCGGCGCGCAGCATGCGCCTCTGCAGCAGCTGGATCGCCTCGTAGCCCAGCTCGTCGCGCGGCACCTGCACCGAGGTCAGCGGCACATCGTGGATTTCCACCAGGTTGAAACCGTCGGTGCTCATCACCGAGACGTCGCCCGGCACGCTCAGCCCACGCTTGTTGAGCGCCTTGACCGCCCCGACCGCCATATAGTCGCCGCCGGCCAGGATCGCCGTCGGCAGCGGCGAGTGGCCGCGGATGCCGTCGAGATAAGTGGTCAGCGCCTGCTCGGCCTCTTCGCTGCCGAAGCCGGAGGTGGTGACCAGATGGCGGCCGTCGTCGAACGGCAAATGATGCCGGGCGTAGGCCTGCCGGATGCCCGCCAGCCGCAGCTCCATGGTGTGGCGGCGCAGACACTGCAGATTGAGGATATGGCTGTGTCCCTGCTGGAACAGGTAGCTGGCAGAGTAGTCGCCGATCAGCTGATGATCCGGCGAGACGCTGTCCAGCCGCATCTGCCGATCGCCGCTGTTGATCAGCACACAGGGCTTGTGCAGGTCGGCGGCCAGGGTGTGGATGTGCTCGTCGTCGATGCCGATGATCAGCGCCGCTTCGGTGTGCGGATCGCTCATCTTCTCCAGAAACAGCGCGCCGTCGCTGTGCTGCTCTTCCAGCCCGCAGTAGCGGATGCGCACCTCGTGCTCCATCAGCGCGGTGGCGATGCCCTGAATGACTTTGTAGTAGAAGATGTCGGTGCGTACGTCGAACGCGCGCTGCGGCGCGAACACCATCACGTTGTTCAGCATCAGCCGGCCGCTGGAAATGCCCTGCAGAATGCCGTTTTGCTGCGCACAGTCCAGCACCTTGCGGCGCGCCTCGGCGCTGGTGTTGGCCTTGCCTGCCAGCACGCGGGAAACGGTGCTGATCGATAGCCCGGTTTGGCGGGCGATCTCCTGGATTTTCAGCTTTCCGTTCATTTTGTGATCTCCTTCAAATTCGTCCATGAGAATATTTTCACCGCGATTTTCAGCATCTCGACCGGTTTTCCCGGTCATTATGATTATTTTTTCACCCACCCGTGAAAATCTTTGCAAAAAACCCCGTTTCGCTGCGCGCTCTCGCTGAGTAGTCTGCATTGGCACACCAATTTTGGCAACCTGTCAGTCCAATTTTAACGGTGTAAGAAAAAGAAAACAAAAAATAAATCATGGGGTTGTGATTGTTTGTCGGCTGGCGATACGGCGCTGACCCGTTTTCACCGCCCCTTGTTTGATAGCACAACGTACCCTACCAAAACGCGTGTCGCCGTAACCGGCGGCCGCGGGGAGAGAACCGATGAGTGTGGAGATCAATCAGGCGGTCGCGCAGAGCGGCCGGCGCAAGTTCAAATCGCTGCGCTGGTGGATGCTGGCGCTGTTCTTGCTGGGCGTCACGGTCAACTACATCACCCGCAACTCGCTGGGCATTCTGGCGCCGGAGCTGAAAACCAGCCTCAACATGAGCACCGAGCAATATGCCTGGGTGGTGGCGTCGTTCCAACTGGCCTACACGGTGTTTCAGCCGATCTGTGGCTGGCTGATCGACGTTATCGGCCTGAAGATGGGCTTTCTGATCTGCGCCGGCATTTGGGCGGTGGTATGCATGCTGCACGCTGGCGCCGGCAGTTGGCTGCAACTGGCCATTCTGCGCTTCTTCATGGGGGGCGCGGAGGCGGCGGCCACCCCGGCCAACGCCAAGGCGATCTCCGACTGGTTCCCGAAGAAGGAGCGGCCGATCGCCGCCGGCTGGGCGGGCGTCGGTTTCTCCATCGGCGCCATGCTGGCACCGCCGATCATCGTCATCGCTCACGTCTCCTTCGGCTGGCAGGGCGCCTTCCTGTTCTCCGGCGGGCTGGCGCTGATCTGGGTAGTGCTGTGGTGGCTGTTCTACCACTCGCCGCAGCAACACCCGAACCTCAGCCAGCAAGAGCTGGATCTGATCCGTGAAGACAACGAACCGGTGCTGCCGAAGCTGCCGTTCCTTACCTCGCTGGCCAGCCTGTGCAAGAACAAGAAATTTTACGGCATCGCCATCCCGGCCTTTCTCGCCGAGCCGGCCTGGGCGGTCTTTAGCTTCTGGGTGCCGCTGTACCTGGCCACCGAACGTGGCATGGATCTGAAACAGATCGCGATGTTCGCCTGGCTGCCGTTCCTGGCGGCGGATATCGGCAGCGTCGCCAGCGGCTATCTCACCACCCTGTACCGCAAATGGTTCGGCTGCAGCCGCGTCAACTCGGTGGTCGCCAGCTCGGTGACCGGCGCTTTTCTGATGGTGTCGCTGGCGTTCGTGGCGATCGCTCAAGATCCCTATGTGGCGATCGCGCTGATCTCGATCGGCGGCTTCGGCCACCAGGTGATCTCCTGCATGCTCAGCGCGCTGGTGGTGGAGTCGTTCGATAAAAACCAGATGGCGACGGTCAACGGCATGCGCGGCTCCAGCGCCTGGATCGCCAGCTTCCTGTTCACGCTGCTGATCGGCGCGGTATCCGACACTATCGGCTTCAACCCGCTGTTCATCGCCATGGGCTTCTTCGATCTTATCGGCGCCCTGTTCCTGATTGCCCTGATCGCCGAACGCGGCGGTAAGAAAACACCTTCACACAGCTAAGTGGAATGCTTATGAAAACCTTGAAAAACTGGACGCTGGCGGCGCAGCATGCCGACCACGTTGAGCTGCTGGTCGATGAACGCCACCGTTTCTGCCTGTACGTGCTGGAAAACGATCTGTTCCGCGTGTTGATCAAACGTGAGGGCGAGCTGGCGCTGGATCGCACCTGGAGCATCGCGCCGCAGGAGGATGTGCCCTGGGAGGGGCGCGATCGGCTCAGCGTCGCCGGCTTCAGCCTGCCGGGCTATCAGCTGCGCCAGGAGGGCGATCGGCTGGTGGTCAGCACGCCGCGGCTGCGCGTGACGGTGCATCAGCCGCTGTGGCTGGAATGGGCGTACTGCAACGCCGCCGGCGAATGGCGGCCGCTGGCGGCGGACCGGCCGACCAGCGCCTACCTGCTCAATGCGCACGGCGACGGTGTGGCGCACTATCAGCGCCGTTTCGCCGATGAGCGCTATTACGGCCTGGGGGAGAAAGCCGGCGATCTGGAACGCACCGGCCGCCGCTTCGAGATGCGTAACCTGGACGCGATGGGCTACAACGCTGCCAGCACCGATCCGCTGTACAAGCACATTCCGTTCACCATCACCCGCGGGCCGGAGGCGAGCTTCGGCCTGTTTTACGATAACCTGAGCAGCTGCTGGCTGGATCTGGGCAACGAGATCGACAACTACCACGCGGCCTATCGCCGCTATCAGGCCGAAGCGGGCGATCTGGATTACTACCTGTTCCTCGGGCCGAAGGTAGTGGACGTCACCAAGGCCTTCGTGCGCCTGACCGGCCGCACCCACTTCGGGCCGAAGTGGAGCCTGGGCTACAGCGGTTCGACCATGCACTACACCGACGCGCCGGACGCCCAGCAGCAGCTGCAGCAGTTCATCGCGCTGTGCCGCCAACACGCCATTCCCTGCGACTCCTTCCAGCTGTCGTCGGGCTACACCTCGATCAACCACAAACGCTACGTGTTCAACTGGAATTACGACAAGGTGCCGCAGCCCAGGCAATTGAGCCAGGCGTTTCACGACGCCGGCCTCAGGCTGGCGGCCAACATCAAGCCGTGCCTGCTGCAGGATCACCCGCAGTATCAGGCGGTGGCGGCGCAGGGGCTGTTTATCCGCGATTCGCAAAGCGACGCGCCCGAGCGCTCCAGCTTCTGGGACGATGAGGGATCGCACCTCGACTTCACCAACCCGGCGGCGGTGCGCTGGTGGCAGCAGGGCGTCACGCAGCAGCTGCTGGAGATGGGCATCGATTCGACCTGGAACGACAACAACGAGTACGAAGTGTGGGACGGCGAGGCGCGCTGCCACGGCTTCGGGCGGCCGATCGCCATCAAGCACATCCGCCCGGTGATGCCATTGCTGATGATGCGCGCCTCGATGGAGGCCCAGCAGCGCTTCGCGCCGCAGAAGCGGCCGTACCTGATCTCGCGCTCCGGCTGCGCCGGCATGCAGCGCTACGTGCAGACCTGGAGCGGCGACAACCGTACCAGCTGGCAGACGCTGCGCTACAACATTCGCATGGGGCTGGGCATGAGCCTGTCCGGGCTGTATAACCTTGGCCACGACGTCGGCGGCTTCTCCGGCGACAAGCCGGACGCGGAGCTGCTGGTGCGCTGGGTGCAAAACGGCGTGATGCATCCGCGTTTCACCATCCATTCCTGGAACGACGACGCCACGGTCAACGAGCCCTGGATGTACCCGGCCGCCACCCCGGCGGTGCGTGAGGCGATCAACCTGCGTTACCGGCTGCTGCCGTATTTCTACACCCTGCTGTGGCAGGCCTGCGCCGACGATGAGCCGATGCTGCGCCCGACCTTTCTCGATCATGAACAGGATGCGCGCACCTTCGGCGAGAACGACGATTTTCTGATCGGCCGCGATCTGCTGGTGGCCAGCGTAGTGGAACCGGGGCAGCGCCGGCGTTCGGTGTATCTGCCGGACAACGGCGAAGGCTGGTACTGCTTCTACAGCGGCCAGTGGTTCGGCGGCGGCCAAACGGTAACGCTGGCGGCGCCGCTGGAGCGTCTGCCGCTGCTGGTGCGCGCCGGGGCGGCGCTGCCGCTGTCGCAGCGGTTGGCGCATGTGGACGTGGCCGCCGACGATCGGCGCGAGCTGCGGCTGTTTCCGCTCAAGGGCTGCGGCGTAAGCAGCGGGCTGCTGTTTGAGGACGACGGTGAAAGCGAAGGCTGGCGGCAGGGCGATGCGCTGTGGCTGCGCTGGGAAATGCGCTGCGACAATCAGCGCATCATGCTGGATATTGCGACGGAAGGGCGTTACCGCCCGGCCTGGCGCACGTTGGCGCTCAGCCTGCCGGAAGGCGAGACGCGCGCGCTGTGGGTAAACGGCGAACCGGGCGAGCGTTTTACGCTGGAGTAGGGGTTACTCGGCCGCGCGCTTCTTGCGCGGCTTCTTGGCGACGGTGATGGTTTTCACCTCGCTTTCCACCCAGCCGTCCTGCAGGCGGGTTTTCAGCAGTTCGCCGACCTGCGCCTGCTTGGTGGTTTTCAGCAGCTCGCCGCGCGGGGTTTGCGTCACGCTGTAGCCGCGCGCCAGCGTTGCCAGCGGGCTGACGGTTTCCAGCTGGCTGCAGGCCACGCCGAAGCGCTGGCGGTAGGCGTTAAGCTGCCGCTCCATCGCCTGCTGCAGGCGGTATTCCTGCTGCTGTACGCGCTGTTGGTAGCGGTGAATGCGGCCTTGCGGCTGCACCTGCGCCAGCCGCTGCTGGGCGCGTTCGCTGCGGCGGGCGGCCAGGCGCAGCTGTTGCTGCATGCCGTCTTCCATCCGGCGCTGCAGCTTGAACAGCAGCGTCTGCTGGCGCGCCAGGCGCAGATGCGGATGCTGCTGCTGTAAACGGTGGTGAATGCGGGTGAACTGCTGCTGGCGCTGCGCCAGGTAGTAATCCATCGCCATCTCCAGCCGCTGCTGCTGCGACTGCAGCTGGCGCAACAGCTCAAGCTGATTGCGGCTGACCAGTTCGGCGGCGGCGGAAGGGGTCGGCGCACGCAGATCGGCGACGAAATCGGCGATGGTGACGTCGGTTTCATGGCCGACGGCGCTGACGATCGGAATGCGGCTGGCGAAGATCGCCCGCGCCACGCGTTCGTCGTTGAAGCTCCACAGATCTTCCAGCGAACCGCCGCCGCGGCCGACGATCAGCACGTCGCATTCGTCGCGGCGGTTGGCGGTCTCGATGGCGCGCACGATCTGCATCGGCGCTTCCGCGCCCTGCACCGAGGTGGGGTAGATGACGATCGGCAGCGACGGATCGCGCCGCTGCAATACCTGCAGAATATCGTGCAGCGCCGCGCCGCTGGCGGAGGTGATCACCCCGACGCATTTGGCCGGGGCGGGCAGCGGCTGCTTGAATTGCTGATCGAACAGCCCTTCGGCGCTCAGGCGCTGTTTCAGCTGCTCGAACTGTTGCTGCAGCAGGCCGTCGCCGGCGGGCTGCATGCTCTCGGCGATCAGCTGGTAGTCGCCGCGTGGTTCATACAGCGTGATGCTGGCGCGCACCAAAACCTGCTGGCCGTTTTGCGGCCGGAAGGTGACGCGGCGGTTGCTGTTGCGGAACATCGCGCAGCGCACCTGGGCGCGGTCGTCTTTGAGCGTGAAATACCAGTGGCCGGAAGCGGGTTGGGAGAGGTTGGAGATCTCGGCGGAGAGCCAAATCTGCCCCATTTCCATTTCCAGCAGTTGGCGAACCGTCTGATTGAGGCGGCTTACGGTAAAAATGGAAGGCGAAACAGGTAGCGACATGTGACCCAGATCAAATTTCAAAACAATCACTTAATTGGTCGATACTACATGGCTGAAAAAGGTAATCAAGACTTTTTGTAAGAAAGTGCTGGAGGCAACCGATTCCGCTCTGTATAATGCCGCGGCAATATTTTATCTTTTTCACAGCCCACCCTGGTGAGATATTGCCCATGCTACGTATCGCTAAAGAAGCTCTGACGTTTGACGACGTCCTCCTGGTTCCAGCCCACTCCACGGTTCTGCCTAACACCGCAGAGCTCGGCACTCAACTGACCAAAACCATCCGCCTGAACATCCCTATGCTGTCCGCAGCCATGGATACCGTTACCGAATCCGGCCTGGCCATTGCGCTGGCGCAGGAAGGCGGCCTGGGCTTCATCCACAAAAACATGTCTATCGAGCGCCAGGCTGAAGAAGTCAGCCGCGTGAAGAAGCATGAAAGCGGCGTAGTCACCGACCCGCAGACCGTTACCCCGGCCACCACGCTGCAGGAAGTGAAAGAGCTGACCGCGCGCAACGGCTTCGCCGGTTACCCGGTCGTCACCGAAGACAACGAGCTGGTCGGCATCATCACCGGCCGCGACGTGCGCTTCGTGACCGATCTGACCCAGCCGGTCACCGCGGTCATGACGCCGAAAGATCGCCTGGTCACCGTGAAAGAAGGTGAAGCGCGCGACGTGGTGCTGCAGAAGATGCACGAAAAGCGCGTAGAAAAAGCGCTGGTGGTGGACGACAGCTTCCACCTGCTGGGCATGATCACCGTTAAAGACTTCCAGAAAGCGGAACGCAAACCGAACGCCTGTAAAGACGAGCACGGCCGTCTGCGCGTGGGCGCGGCGGTCGGCGCCGGCGCTGGCAACGAAGAGCGCGTTGACGCGCTGGTGGCGGCAGGCGTTGACGTCCTGCTGATCGACTCCTCGCACGGCCACTCCGAAGGCGTGCTGCAGCGCATCCGCGAAACCCGCGCCAAATACCCGGATCTGCAGATCGTCGGCGGCAACGTCGCGACCGCAGCGGGCGCCAAAGCGCTGGCTGAAGCCGGCGTGAGCGCGGTGAAAGTCGGTATCGGCCCTGGCTCTATCTGCACCACCCGCATCGTGACCGGCGTGGGCGTACCGCAGATCACCGCCATCGCCGACGCGGTGGAAGCGCTGGAAGGCACTGGCATCCCGGTTATCGCCGACGGCGGCATCCGCTTCTCCGGCGACATCGCCAAAGCGATCGCCGCGGGCGCATCCTGCGTGATGGTCGGCTCCATGCTGGCGGGCACCGAAGAATCCCCGGGCGAAATCGAGCTGTATCAGGGCCGTTCGTTCAAATCTTACCGCGGCATGGGCTCGCTGGGCGCGATGTCCAAAGGCTCTTCCGACCGTTACTTCCAGACCGATAACGCCGCCGACAAACTGGTGCCGGAAGGTATCGAAGGCCGCGTGGCCTATAAAGGCATGCTGAAAGCCATCGTGCACCAGCAGATGGGCGGCCTGCGCTCCTGCATGGGCCTGACCGGCTGCGCCACCATCGACGATCTGCGCACCAAGGCAGAGTTCGTGCGCATCAGCGGCGCCGGCATTCAGGAAAGCCACGTGCACGACGTGACCATCACCAAAGAGTCGCCGAACTACCGCATGGGCTAATGCCTTAACCTCTCCCGAGTGAGAGGCCGGGGTGGGGCGTTAAGCCCCATCCCGAAACACACATTTTCGCTCTTTTTCTCTTGTTGCTGGAATTCGCCTCACATGACACAAAATATCCATAAGCATCGCATCCTGATACTGGACTTCGGTTCGCAATACACCCAACTGGTCGCCCGCCGCGTGCGCGAAATCGGCGTTTACTGCGAACTGTGGGCCTGGGACGTTAGCGAAGAGCAGATCCGCGAATTCAACCCAAGCGGCATCATCCTGTCCGGCGGCCCGGAAAGCACCACCGAAGCCGGCAGCCCGCGCGCCCCGGATTACGTGTTCAACGCCGGCGTGCCGGTGCTGGGCGTGTGCTACGGCATGCAGACCATGGCGATGCAGCTGGGTGGCCATGTGCAGGGCTCCAACGAGCGCGAGTTCGGCTACGCGCAGGTGGAAATCGTCAAAGAGAGCGCGCTGCTGCGCGACATCGAAGACGCCATCAGCCCGGCCGGCAAACCGCTGCTGGACGTGTGGATGAGCCACGGCGACAAAGTGACTGCGATCCCGTCCGACTTCGTGACCATTGCCAGCACCGACACCTGCCCGTTCGCCATTATGGCTAACGAAGAAAAACGCTTCTACGGCGTGCAGTTCCACCCGGAAGTGACCCACACCCGCCAGGGCCAGCGCATGCTGGAGCGTTTCGTACTGGATATCTGCCAGTGTGAAGCCCTGTGGACCCCGGCCACTATCATCGAAGATGCGGTTGAGCGCATCCGCGAGCAGGTGGGTGAAGACCACGTTATCCTCGGCCTGTCCGGCGGCGTCGACTCCTCCGTGACCGCGATGCTGCTGCACCGCGCCATCGGCAAACGCCTGACCTGCGTATTCGTTGACAACGGCCTGCTGCGCCTGAACGAAGCCAAGCAGGTGATGGAAATGTTCGGCGACCACTTCGGCCTGAACATCGTGCACGTCGAGGCGGAAAACCGCTTCCTGACCGCGCTGGCAGGCGTGGACGAGCCGGAAGCCAAGCGTAAAATCATCGGCCGCGTGTTCGTTGAAGTGTTCGACGAAGAAGCCTGCAAGCAAGAGCAGGTGAAATGGCTGGCGCAGGGCACCATCTACCCGGACGTGATCGAATCCGCCGCTTCCGCCACCGGCAAAGCGCACGTGATCAAGTCGCACCACAACGTGGGCGGCCTGCCGAAAGAGATGAAGCTGGGCCTGGTCGAGCCGCTGAAAGAGCTGTTCAAAGACGAAGTGCGCAAGATCGGCCTGGAGTTGGGCCTGCCGTACGACATGCTGTTCCGTCACCCGTTCCCGGGCCCGGGTCTGGGCGTGCGCGTGCTGGGCGAAGTGAAGAAAGAGTACTGCGATCTGCTGCGCCGCGCCGACGCCATCTTCATCGAAGAGCTGCACAAAGCCGACCTGTACAACAAAGTCAGCCAGGCGTTCACCGTGTTCCTGCCGGTGCGTTCGGTCGGCGTGATGGGCGACGGCCGCAAATACGACTGGGTCGTCTCCCTGCGTGCGGTAGAAACCATCGACTTCATGACCGCGCACTGGGCGCACCTGCCGTATGACTTCCTCGGCCGCGTCTCCAACCGCATCATCAACGAAGTGAACGGCATCTCCCGCGTGGTGTACGACATCAGCGGCAAGCCGCCGGCGACGATTGAGTGGGAATGATCCCGCGTCCGGCATAGACCGGCATCAAAGAGCACTGGAATACCTATAAGCCCGCGTAATTACGGGCTTTTTTCATTATTGGCTTGGCACGGTCTGGCAAATTTTCGCATCGCCAAGCACCCGATTTCTATGGCATGGTAGATGGTACGATTTGAACCTGATGCCATGTTCAGCGCTCGATACCATGTTGCTCCTGATGGGGTGAGCATGGTATTAAGTTCTTGTAACTTATTGTTTTGTAGGTATTTTTATAGAAAATGCAAGGCTTTTTGAGCATGGTATTTTTTAGAGGAAACCCAACCCGACCGTGCTGACTGATACCAAGCTGCGCAACCTCAAGCCAAAGGACAAGCTCTACAAAGTGAATGACCGTGACGGCCTCTACGTGGCCATCACGCCAGCGGGTTCGATTTCATTCCGCTACAACTACTCGATCCATGGCAGGCAGGAGACAATCACCTTCGGCCGCTACGGTGTCGGAGGGATCACGCTAGCGGAAGCCCGCGAACGGCTGGGCGAAGCCAAGAAGATGATCGCCGCAGGGAAATCTCCAGCCAAAGAGAAGGCGCGGGACAAAGCCCGCGTTAAGGACGCTGAAAACTTTGGTGCTTGGGGCGAAAAGTGGCTACGCGGCTATCAAATGGCTGACGTTACCCGCGATATGCGTCGAGCTACCTTCGAGCGCGAGCTTAAGCCGAAGTTCGGTAATCAGAAGCTGACAGAAATCACCCATGAGGATTTACGGGCGCTGACTGATGCGATTGTGGAGCGCGGGGCACCGGCAACGGCCGTGCTTTGCCGCGAAATTGTGATGCAAGTCTTCCGTTGGGCTATAGAACGCGGCCAGAAGGTTGAGAACCCGGCCGATTTGGTGCGCCCGTCGACTATTGCAAAGTTCGAGCCGCGAGATCGAGCACTGACGCCTGATGAAATCGGCTTGATGTACCAGTACATGGAGCGCATTGGCACCACACCTTCGATCCGCGCGGCCGCCAAGTTGTTGTTGCTGACGATGGTACGCAAAAGCGAACTGACCAACGCAACATGGAGCGAAATCAATTTCACCGAGGCGCTCTGGACAATCCCCAAGGCGCGGATGAAGCGCCGCAATCCCCATTTGGTGTTCCTGTCTAGGCAGGCGCTGGACATTTTCATTGCCCTGAAAACCTTCGCAGGCGGTTCGGAGTATGTGCTGCCATCTCGCTATGACTCGGACTTGCCGATGAGCAGCGCCACGCTCAATCAGGTGCTCACACTGACCTATCGTCTGGCTCAGAAGGAAGGGCAGTCGCTTGGCAAGTTCGGACCGCACGACTTGCGGCGCACAGCCAGCACGCTGCTGCATGAGGCGGGCTATAACACTGACTGGATCGAGAAGTGCCTTGCGCACGAACAGAAGGGCGTTCGAGCCGTCTACAACAAGGCTGAGTACCGCGATCAGCGCCGGGCAATGCTTCAGGATTGGGCGGACATGATCGATGAGTGGACAATCAGGAAGCCCCGCCTCAAGGACTGATTCGGAGCCTTGAGACCTGCATTTTGTCGCGAAATGCCCACTTCGGTGGGCTTTTTTTTGTCCGTAAAACGTATGAATTTCCGGACGCAATAAATTGGCTTTAAGTGCCTATTTGTCAATACCGATCGAATTGTGACCCACCCTGCCAAAGTAAAACGGACCCACCCCTGATCGTGGTTACTCAGAAACTTCGGCTTGCGCCTGTTTCTTAAGTTGGCCACTTTTTAATTTGTCCTTCAG
>NZ_JAMYWQ010000069.1 GCF_024160145.1 Serratia nevei | reverse complement strand
AACAGGCGAAATGGCTGGTACTACCAGGGCGCAGAGAGCGAAGTTATCCTAGAGAACTCCGGGCCAGAAGCAGGAAATATCCAGATAAAAAAGTTGCTGGTCACCCTTAAGTGACCAGCATTACCCCAGGGGGTGCTTTTTCGTTTGTTCGCGCAGGGTTATTTCACCACGCGCAGTGCCGGGCGGCCACCGCGCGGCGGCTGCGGCGGTTCGTCGTCCGGGCCGTTGTCTTCCACGCTATCTGGGCGATCGCCGTCGATCACCGACATCAGGGTTTCCGAAGGGATAGTCTCATTGTCCAGACCTTCGAACACGCCTTCGCTCTCGTCGTAGGCGGCTTCCGGTTCGAACATCGTGCCGGCGCCGTTTTCACGCGCATAGATCGCCAGCACGGCGGCCATCGGCACCGAAACCTGACGCGGCACGCCGCCGAAGCGCGCGTTGAACTGCACGTCTTCGTTGCCCAACGCCAGGTTGCCTACCGCGCGCGGCGCGATATTCAGCACGATCTGGCCGTCACGCGCGAACTCCATCGGCACCTGCACGTCCGGACGAGTCACGTCGACCACCAGGTGTGGCGTCAGCTGGTTATCCAGCAGCCAGTCGTAGAATGCCCGCAGCAGATACGGGCGACGCGGCGTCATTTGAGACATGTCCATCGCGCTTAGCCCCGGGTTTGCAGGCGCATTTCACGCTCGGCTTCGGTCAGGGAAGCCAGGAAAGCGTCGCGTTCGAAGACGCGGGTCATGTAGCCTTTCAGCTCTTTGGAGCCGGCGCCGCTCAATTCGATGCCCAGCTGCGGCAGACGCCACAACAGCGGCGCCAGGTAGCAATCCACCAGGCTGAACTCTTCGCTCATGAAATACGGCGCCTGACCGAAGATCGGTGCGATCGCCAGCAGCTCCTCGCGCAGTTGGCGACGGGCGGATTCCGCTTCCTGGCCGCTGCTCTTTTCGATCTTGTCCATCAGCGAGTACCAGTTCTTCTCGATGCGCAGCATCATCAGACGGCTCTCACCGCGGGCAACCGGGTAAACCGGCATCAGCGGCGGGTGCGGGAAACGCTCATCCAGGTATTCCATGATGATACGGGATTCATACAGGGTCAGTTCGCGATCGACCAGCGTAGGCACCGTCTGGTAAGGGTTGAGGTCAATCAGATCTTGCGGCAGGTTATCCATTTCGACCTGCTCGATCTCGACGCTGACACCTTTCTCCGCCAGTACGATACGTACTTGATGGCTAAAAATGTCGGTCGGGCCAGAGAACAGCGTCATTACCGAACGTTTGTTGGCAGCGACAGCCATGAAAACCTCCAAGTTATCTAGAAAATACTGCGAATAGCCAACTGACAGGCTGCTATCCTGAATAATCTTGCCGCAGGCCGGCAGCACGCAGCGCGACCCAAGCCCATAAAAAACCGGCCCAGGCAGTCAACTGCACGGCGAACAGGCGCAAAAGTGGGTGATAGTTTACCAGATTTTGCTTGTTTTGTGGGGACGGTGCGGCGAATTCATGTTGAATTGTCTGATATGCCACAGATTTTAGTCGGGGACGGCGGATTTCAGGCATAAAAAAACCCGGTGAAGCACCGGGTTTTTTGCGTAAATCGCACTGCCGAAGCAGCGAAAATTAACGCTTGGAGAACTGCGGACGACGACGTGCTTTACGCAGGCCGACTTTCTTACGTTCAACCTGACGAGCGTCACGGGTGACGAAGCCAGCTTTACGCAGTTCAGAACGCAGAGTCTCGTCGTACTCCATCAGTGCACGGGTGATACCGTGACGGATAGCGCCAGCTTGACCGGAGATACCACCACCTTTAACGGTGATGTACAGATCCAGTTTGCCAACCATGTCGACCAGTTCCAGCGGCTGACGAACTACCATGCGGGCAGTTTCGCGACCGAAGTACTGTTCCAGGCTGCGCTGGTTGATAACGATGTTACCGTTGCCCGGCTTGATGAAGACGCGAGCGGCGGAGCTTTTGCGGCGACCAGTGCCGTAGTATTGATTTTCAGCCATTGCCATTAATCCCGATTAAATGTCCAGAACTTGCGGTTGCTGTGCCGCGTGATTGTGCTCGGTGCCCGCGTAAACTTTCAGTTTACGGAACATAGCACGACCCAGCGGGCCCTTTGGCAGCATGCCTTTAACCGCGATTTCAATCACGCGCTCAGGACGGCGGGCAATCATCTCTTCAAAGGTCGCTTGCTTGATACCACCGATGTGGCCGGTGTGGTGGTAGTACACTTTGTCTGTACGCTTGTTGCCGGTTACAGCAACTTTGTCAGCGTTCAGAACGATGATGTAATCACCGGTATCCACGTGCGGGGTGTATTCCGCTTTATGCTTGCCGCGCAGACGACGAGCCAGTTCAGTAGCGAGACGGCCTAAAGTTTTACCATCTGCATCAACAACGTACCAGTCGCGTTTTACGGTTTCTGGTTTAGCTGTAAAAGTTTTCATTAGAAAGCTTACCCAATAATTAGTTACACGTTGGTGAACACCCAAACGCTCGAAAACAGTTGAGGCTCACACGACCATACAAGTCCAGCAAACCTACCCCTTCGAATAGCCATTGCCGGCACTATAAAGTTTTTGGGAAAAAAACTTTGTTGTAACGTGGGGTCGCAAGATTATAGAGAAGTCGCTCACAAAGATCGAACGGTTTTTGAATGGAAAATAAATTTATCGCCGGTGGCAGGCAACCGGCGATAGGCCCGGCGGACTCAGGGCAGATGCGGCAGCTTGAGGTACTCTTCGCTCTGCATTTCCTGCAGGCGCGACAGGCAGCGCTGATACTCGAACTTCAGTTGCTTCCCCTGGTAGATTTCGAACATCGACGCCTCGGCGCCGATCACCAGCTTGACGTGCCGTTCGTAGAATTCGTCCACCAGCGCCAGGAAACGGCGCGCGGTATTTTCTTTCAACGGCCCCATCACCTGCACATTATACAGGATCACGCTGTGATACAGCCGCGACAGCGCAATATAGTCCAGCTGGCTGCGCGCCTCTTCGCACAAGGTGTGGAAATCCACCGCCAGCACGCCCTCCGCCGAACGGATCGCCTGCAGCGGCCGATGGTTGATCTGCAGCACCGGCGCCTCCTCCCCCGCCTTGCCCGCCAGTTTGACGAACATCCGATCCAGGGTCGCGCGCGTCTGGTCGTTCAGCGGCGTCAGGTAGAGGTGCGCCTGGGTCAGGGTACGCAGGCGGTAGTCGATGCCGGCATCGACGTTCATCACGTCGCAGTACTCGTTAATAAGCGCGATAGCCGGCAGGAAACGCGCCCGCTGCAGGCCGTTGCGGTACAGATCGTCCGGCGGGATGTTCGACGTGGCCACCAGCGTGATGCCGCGCGCGAACAGCGCCTGCAGCAGCGTGGCCAGCAGCATGGCGTCGGTAATGTCGGACACGAAGAATTCGTCGAAGCACAGCACGTCGGTCTCGGCCTTGAAGCCGTCGGCGACGATGTCCAGCGGGTTTTCCCGCCCTTGCAGTTCGGTCAGTTCTTCATGCACCCGCAGCATGAAACGGTGGAAGTGCAGACGCATTTTGCGATCGCCCGGCAGGCTGTGGAAGAACATGTCCATCAGCCAGGTTTTGCCGCGCCCGACGCCCCCCCACATATACAGCCCCTGCACCGGGCGCTGCGGGGCCGTTTCGCCGCCCTTGCCCAACAAACGGCTGAGCTTGCCGCGCAGCCCGCCGGCCGGCGCGTTCGCCGCCGGCTGTTGCTGCAGGGCCTGATAAATGCGATCCAGTTGAGCGACGGCCCGGCGTTGAACCTCATCGGCCTGATATTCCCCCGCGTCCAGCGCCTGCTGGTAGCGAGATAACGGTGATAGTGCCTGCATCTGTTCGATGTTCCCTAAGAACGCTTAGAAATTATTTAGCCAACGTTGGCGGCAAGTTGATGCCGATTCGCACCGTTATCGCCACAAATGCCCGCTGCGGGCGCCGTTGAAAACCCTGTAAACACTGGGTGGAAGCGCATCAGGATTCCACTCGGACAAGGTTAACGGTTATAGTGGATATTATTAAGTGAAAAAATCCCTGCGGAACAACGAAGTCAAAATAGGAGTCATCATGACCTGGGAGTATGCGCTGATTGGTTTGGTCGTCGGTATCGTGATTGGTGCGGTGGCGATGCGTTTTGGCAACCGTAAATTACGTCAACAACAAGTCCTGCAGAACGAGCTGGACAAGAGCAAAACCGAGTTGGAAGAGTACCGCCAGGAGCTGGTCGGCCACTTCGCCCGCAGCGCCGAGCTGCTGGACAACATGGCTCGCGATTATCGCCAGCTGTATCAACACATGGCGAAAAGCTCCAATAACCTGCTGCCGGATCTGCCGATGCAGGAGAACCCGTTCCGTTATCGCCTGACCGAAGCGGAAGCGGACAACGATCAAGCGCCGGTGGAAATGCCGCGCGACTATTCGGAAGGCGCCTCCGGCCTGCTGCGCGGTCAAAGCGCACGCCGCGACTGATATCCCTTCTTCGCCCGCGGGGCCACCCGCGGGTTTATTGCCCCTTTGTGTCTTATTGACCTTCCTTCGCCTTACCTTTACTGAACTTTGCACGCAAATTCACGGTCTTACCCTTCACTATGACAAGGTGATTGCCTTATCATCAAATTTTCATCGGCAGGTCTTGAGAGAGTTATCATCAATGAAGAAAAAGTCTTTAATTCTTAGTGCATTGGCAATGAGCCTCGGCCTGGCGCTCAGCGCCGTACCGGCGGCCAACGCGGCCCTGCCCGTCGCCGTCCAGGGGCAGCCGCTGCCGAGCCTGGCGCCGATGCTGGAAAAAGTCTTGCCCGCCGTAGTGAGCGTGCACGTCGCGGGCACCCAGGTGCAGCGTCAGCAGTTGCCGGAAGAGTTCAGACGCTTCTTCGGCCCCAACTTCCCCGGCCAACAGCAGAGCTCCCGCCCGTTTGAAGGGCTGGGCTCCGGCGTGATCATCGACGCCGCCAAAGGCTACGTGCTGACCAACAACCACGTCATCAACAACGCCGATAAAATCCGCGTGCAGCTGAACGACGGCCGCGAGCTGGACGCCAAACTGGTCGGCCGCGATGAGCAATCCGACATCGCCCTGCTGCAGCTCAGCGACACCAAAAACCTGACCGCCATCAAGATGGCCGACTCCGATCAGCTGCGCGTCGGCGACTTCGCCGTGGCGGTCGGCAACCCGTTTGGCCTGGGCCAAACCGCCACCTCCGGCATCATCTCGGCACTCGGCCGCACCGGCCTGAATCTGGAAGGGCTGGAAAACTTCATTCAGACCGACGCCTCAATCAACCGCGGCAACTCCGGCGGCGCGTTGGTTAACCTGAACGGCGAGCTGATCGGTATCAATACCGCCATTTTGGCACCGAGCGGCGGCAACGTCGGCATCGGCTTCGCCATTCCGAGCAATATGGCGCAGAACCTGAGCCAGCAATTGATCGAATTCGGCGAAGTGAAACGCGGCCTGCTCGGCATCAAGGGCAGCGAAATGACCCCTGACATGGCCAAAGCCTTCAACACCGACGCGCAGCGCGGCGCCTTCGTCAGCGAAGTGCTGCCGAAATCCGCCGCCGCCAAGGCCGGCATCAAGGCCGGGGATATCCTGGTTTCCGTCGACGGTAAACCGGTGAGCAGCTTCGCCGAGCTGCGCGCCAAGGTCGGCACCACCGCGCCGGGCAAAACCCTCAAGGTCGGCCTGCTGCGCGACGGCAAACCGCAGGAAGTCTCGGTCACGCTGGACAACAGCGAGAACGCCTCGACCAACGCCGAAACGCTGTCGCCGGCGCTGCAGGGGGTCTCCCTCAGCAACGGCGCGCTGCCGAGCGGCGACAAGGGCGTGAAGGTGGAGAATGTAGATAAAGGTTCGACGGCGGCGCAGATCGGCCTGCAAAAAGGCGACGTGATCATCGGCGTCAACCGTCAGCGCGTAGACAGCATCACCGCACTGCGCAAAGTGCTGGAGGCCAAGCCGCCGGTAATGGCGCTCAATATCGTGCGCGGTAACGAAACCATTTATCTGCTGCTGCGTTAATTTGTGCAAAAACCGGGCTCGGTGACATACTGCGCCCGGTTAACTCATGCTATCCTCCGAACATCGTTCATCACACCACGAAAACTCCATGTTTGCTAAGCTCTTGCGTTCCGTCGTTATCGGTCTCATCGTTGCCGGCCTGCTGCTGGCCGCGCTGCCCATGCTGCGTTCGTCCAACGGCCTGTTTGCAGACAAACCTGAGAATACCAGCGACGAAACGCCGGTGAGCTTTAATAAAGCGGTGCGCCGCGCCGCCCCCGCCGTGGTGAACATCTACAACCGCAACCTGAACGGCGCCACCAACGTGTTGTCGCTCGGTTCCGGCGTGATCATGAACGAACGCGGCTACATCATCACCAACCGCCACGTGATCAAAGACGCGCAGCAGATCACCGTGGTGTTGCAGGATGGCCGCCGCTACGAAGCGCTGCTGGTCGGCTCCGACGGCCTGACCGATTTGGCGGTGCTGAAGATCGATCCCGGCAATTTGCCGGTGATCCCGACCAATAAAAACCGCGTTGCCCACGTCGGCGACGTGGTGCTGGCGATCGGTAACCCCTATAACCTGGGGCAAACCGTCACTCAGGGCATCCTCAGCGCCACCGGACGCATCAGTATGAGCACCACCGGCCGGCAGACATTCCTGCAGACCGACGCCTCTATCAACCGCGGCAACTCCGGCGGCGCACTGGTCAACTCGCTGGGCGAGCTAATCGGCATCAACACCCTGACCTATGACAAAATCACCGACGGCGAAACGCCGGAGGGCCTCGGCTTCGCCATTCCGATCGAACTGGCCGCCAAAATCATGGACAAGCTGATCCGCGACGGCCGCGTTATCCGCGGCTATTTCGGCATTCAGGGCAAAGAGATCATTCCACTGCGCTCCTCCAATTCCGGCATCGATCGCCTGCAGGGCATCATCGTGACCGAGATTACGCCGAACGGCCCCGCGAGCAACGCCGGTTTCCAGATCAACGACATCATCATCAACGTGGATAACAAGCCGGCGGTGTCCGTGCTGGAAACGATGGATCAGGTGGCGGAGATCAGGCCGGGCACCGAGATACCGGTCATCGTACTGCGCGACGGCAAGCGCATTACGTTGAAAATGACGGTGGGTGAATTCCCGGAAGACAGCAATTAAAAAGGGCCGGCATAGGTAGCCGGCCCTTTGATTTTCATCCTGCCGACGCAGCCGCGCCGGCGCGAATGACTTACTCGCCTTTTACGCGTTCGATGTTCGCACCCAGCGCGCGCAGCTTGTCTTCAATACGCTCATAGCCGCGATCGATGTGATAGATGCGATCGACGACGGTCACGCCGTCGGCGATGCAGCCGGCGATCACCAGGCTGGCGGAGGCGCGCAGATCGGTCGCCATCACCTGAGCGCCGGACAGCTGTTCAACGCCGTGGCAAATCACGGTGTTGCTCTCGATTTCCGCGTGCGCGCCCATGCGGATCAGCTCCGGCACGTGCATGAAGCGGTTTTCGAAGATGGTCTCGGTGATGACACCGGTGCCTTCCGCCACCAGGTTCAGCAGGCTGAACTGGGCCTGCATGTCGGTTGGGAAGCCCGGGTGCGGCGCAGTGCGCACGGTGACCGCTTTCGGGCGCTTGCCGTGCATGTCCAGGCTGATCCAGTCTTCGCCCACTTCAATATCGGCACCGGCTTCGCGCAGCTTGGCCAGCACCGCATCCAGCGTATCCGGACGGGTATTGCGGCACATCACTTTGCCGCCGGAAACCGCGGCGGCGATCAGGAAGGTACCGGTTTCGATGCGATCAGGCAGCACACGATACACGCCGCCACCCAGGCGCTCGACGCCCTCGATGGTGATCTTGTCGCTGCCGGCGCCGCTGATCTTCGCGCCCAGCGTGTTGAGGAAGTTGGCGGTATCGACAATTTCCGGCTCGCGCGCGGCGTTCTCGATAATGGTAGTGCCGGTCGCCAGGGTCGCGGCGCTCATGATGGTCACGGTCGCGCCCACGCTCACCTTGTCCATGACGATGTGCGCGCCCTTCAGGCGGCCATCGACGGACGCCTTGACGTAACCTTCTTCCAGTTTGATCTCGGCTCCCAACTGCTCCAGGCCGGTGATGTGCAGATCGACCGGACGCGCGCCGATGGCGCAACCGCCCGGCAGGGAAACCTGGCCGCGGCCGAAGCGCGCCACCAGCGGCCCCAGCGCCCAGATGGAAGCGCGCATGGTTTTCACCAGATCGTAAGGGGCGCAGAACTCGTTCACGCCGCTGGCGTCCACGAAGACCGAGCCGTTACGCTCGATCTTGGTACCCAACTGGTTGAGTAGTTTAATGGTGGTGTCGATGTCCTTCAGCTTAGGGACATTCTGCAGCTCGACCGGCTCTTCCGCCAACAGGGCGGCGAACAGGATCGGCAGGGCGGCGTTTTTGGCCCCGGAAATAGACACTTCACCGCTCAGGCGAGTCCGACCCTGCACACGAAATTTATCCATCTGACTACTCTCTGTTATCTAATCTGAAGCTGCCCGCCCGGCAGGGCAAACAGCCTTAAAATCCGTTGAGTTTGCGGTCTCGCTGCCACTCTTCAGGGGTGTACGCCTTGATAGACAAGGCATGAATGCGGTTGTCCGCAATGTATTCCATCAGCGGTGCGTAAACCGTCTGCTGTTTTTTGACGCGGCTCATGCCGGCGAACAGTTCACCGACCACGATCGCCTGAAAATGGCTGCCGTCGCCCGTTACATGTACTTCATCCAGTGCCAATGCCTGCATCAGCACATCTTTAATCTCGTTGGTTTCCATAGTATCCAGTTCTGCCGCTAAAGGATCATAAACAGCCTAGTATCTTAGTGGAATACGATGTTTTCTTAAACTAAAGAAAAAGCCCCTGCATAGCAGTAATGCCGTTCACTTAAGCCTCACGTGACTTATAGCTGAATGGATATTTAGGCGGAACATAAAGCACCGAACGATCATATCTTCGGTGCTTTCTTTTTTCCGGCAGAATGAAGGCCTTTACGT
>NZ_JAMYWQ010000068.1 GCF_024160145.1 Serratia nevei | reverse complement strand
CGGTCTGCCGTTGGCTGCCAAGCCCGGCAAGGTAATACCGGACGGCATTGAGTTTGTCTTGCAGTGAATACTTCATAAAGCTGCACCTCCAAATGTCAGATGTGTCCAACATTTGGGGTGCAGTTCAAGCGCGCGCCCGGGGGCATCAGAAGTTGTAGGTCATGCCGACGGTGTAACGGCGGCCGTCCAGCGTGGTGTTGTAGTGATCGTAATCCACGGTCTTGTCGAGGATGTTGTAGACTCCACCGGTCAGCTGCAGATTTTTCGCCGCCTGATAGCTCAGGCCCGCATCGACGAAGGTATAGGACGGCGTACTCTTGGCCATCGAGGTGCGATTCAGGTATTCCGACGTTTTGCTGCGGAAGTTAACGCGCGACCACAGGCTGAGGTCCTGCGTGGCCTGCCAGTCCAGCACGGTGTTGAGCATGTGCTTCGGCATCTGGTTGAGCGCCTTGCCCTGGAACTCGCCGCTCTTCTGCTCGGAAGCGGTGTAGGTGTAGTTGGTGTTCCACTTCCAGTCTTTGTTGATCTGCCAGCCGAAGGTGGCCTCTACGCCGCGCATATTGGCTTTGTCGACGTTGACGCGATCGCTGATAAAGTCATAGACATCGTTGCCGATCTTGCAGTCCGGCGTGTCTTCGCAGCGGCGCACTTCGGTGATCTTGTTCTTGAAGTCGGTGTTGAAGACCGTCACGCCGGCGTTGACGCCTTTCAGGCTATCCCACATCAGGCCGATCTCTTCGCTCAGGCTCTTCTCCGGCTGCAGATCCGGGTTGCCGACGATGATGCCGTTGCGCACGCCGCCGCCGGTGACCTGGCCCCAATTGGCGGAGGATTGGCGCAGATCCGGCGAACGGTAGCCGGCGGAGACGCCGCCTTTCATCGTCCACTGCTCGGTCAGGTGCCAGACGCCGTACATGCGCGGCGACCAGTGGCTGCCGAAGTTCTGATCGCGGTCCATACGGATGCCGCTGGTCAGGCTGAAGTCGTTGGTCAGTGCCCATTCGTCTTCGGCGAACAGCGCCCAGCTCCAGCGCGTCAGCTGGTTGACGTCTTTCGCCGAGCTCAGCTGGTTGCCGCTGTCGCCCAGTTTCTCATAGCGGTATTGGCCGCCGAGGTTCAGCATGTGGGAACCCAGCTCGAACTGGTTCTGGGTGTTGAAGATGGTGTTGTACATCTTCATCTTGCGGCCCGGGTTATTGGTCTCTTCCCGCTGAACGTAGCTGGTTGAGTTACCGAAGTCGTAATAACCGTTGTGGGTCAGCGAGTAGTTGGTGCGCGTGTAGAGATCTTCGCTGCGAGAGGTCGGTTTGCACTTGCCTTTGCTGCAGCGCTCCGCCACCACCGATTTGCCCGGCGTGCTGTTGCGATCCTGCAGCGAGCGGCCGATTTCGACGTCGAATTCGTTTTTCTCGTCCGGCGTCAGGGTGAACACGGCGGTGCCGCTGCGCATGCGCTGTTCGTTGTAACCGTTGGTGATTTTATCTTCGGCGCGGCGCGACAGCAGGCCGTTGACCCGCACACCGAGCAGGCCTTCAATCAGCGGGCCGGAGGCGTAGGCGTTGGTCTGGAACAGATCGCCGGAATCGCGGTTTTCCTGAAGGGTGGCGTCGCCGTGCAGCGAGCCTTTCCACTCGGTGCGGGAGGTCTTGCGGGTGATGACGTTGATCACGCCGCCCATGGCGTCGGAACCGTACAGCGAAGACATCGGCCCGCGCACCACTTCGATGCGTTCGATGGCTTCCATCGGCGGCAGCCAGCCCTGTTCGATGCCGGCGTTGTCGCTGTTCGGACGGGTACCGCGGGTGTCGACGCGCTTGCCGTCCACCAGGATCAGCGTGTACTTGGAGGACATGCCGCGGATGCTGATGTCGCTGCTGCTGGCGCCGCCGGTGACCACCACGCCCGGCACGTCTTTCAGTGCGTCGGTCACGTCGCGATAGGCCTTGTCTTCAATTTGCTGGCGCGGGATCACCGAGATGGAAGCGGCGGAGTCCTGAATTTTTTGCTGGAAGCCGGAGGCGGTGACGACCATGGTGTCCTGGGTGTCGTTCTGCGGCGCGGCCAGCGCGGCGGTGGCGCTGAGTGAGGCGACGACCAGAGCGGCGAGCTTGCTGTAACGTGGCGTTTCCATGAGGTAAACCTTTCCTGGATTGAAGTGAAAGTAATTAACCAATTGAATTTCTAATGAAATTATTCATCGTGCGCTGAGAAATACTTCGCTTCGTCAGCGTTGCGTGAGGGTATTGTAAGGATTTTTTACTGAATGTAAACGCTAATGATAATTCATATCATTTGTATGCTTGTTCTACTGACGGGAAAGGGTAACCGGATGAATTAAAGGGAAAAGCGGCGCAGCGAGCGTGCGCCGGGGAGGATCAGCGTTTCTGGATATAGGTGATGGCCAGCGCCAGCGCCAGCACCAGGCCTTTGATAATGTCCATGGCGTAGTAGGGCACCGACAGCATCACCAGGCCGTTTTGCAGCACGCCAAGGATCACCGCGCCGATCAGGGTGCCGAGCGCATTGGGTTTACCGGCCCCGGCCAGCGAGAAGCCGATATAGGCCGCCGCCACCGCGTCCATCAGATAACCGCCGCCGGCGTTGACCTGCGAAGAGCCGATACGTGACGCCAGCAAAATGCCGCCAAGCGCCGCCAGCCAAGAAGAAATAACGTAAGCGGCAACCCTGTAACGCACGGTGCGGATGCCCGACAGACGCGCCGCTTCGGGGTTGCCGCCAATGGCATACATGCGGCGGCCATGCTTGGTCAACGACAGGAACAGCTGCACCGCCACGGTGACCGCCAGCATGATCAGCACGATCACCGGCACCTGGCCGAGGGCGGAAAACACCTCCGGGATCAGGCCTTCCGCCATGTCGCCATTCGGCAGCACCATGTTTTGGGTGATGGATCCGCCGTAGCTGTAGGTCATCGCCACGCCCTGGATCACGAACAGGCTGGCCAGCGTCGCCAGCATATCGGGAATTCTGAACACCACGATCAGCAGGGCGTTGAACAGGCCGACCAGCGTGCACAGCAGCAGTGTTACCACGATGGCGCCGGTGGTGCCGAACCCGTGCCAGACGAACAGCGAAATCACCAGCGCGTTGGCCAACGAGGCGGTCGAGCCGACCGACAGATCGAAACCGCCGACCGACAGCGAGAGAGAGACGCCGATGGCGATCACCGTCACGATGGCGATCGAACGCAGGATATTGATGATGTTGTTGGCATCGAGAAAGTTGTCCGACGCCAGGCCAAACAGGGCGACCAGCGCCGCCACGGTCAGCAACATGCCCCATTTGTAGAGGAAATCGAACAGCTGTTGGCGCCAGGGCAGCGCAGGCCGCAGGGCTAATTCTTTACTCACGCAGGGGTTCCTCCGGTGGAATAGAGCAATAAGGTTTCTTCGTCGATGTCGGCGGCGTTCAACTCTGCCACGATGCGGCCGTCCCACAGCACGCAGATGCGATCGCACAGGCCAACCAGCTCGGCGAACTCGCCGGAGGCGTAAATCACGCCTTTGCCGGCGCGCGCCAGGCCGTCGATCAGGCCAAACAGCTCTTGCTTGGCCTTGATGTCCACGCCCTTGGTCGGTTCATCGAAGATCAGCACCTCGGCGTCGCCGCGCAGCCATTTGCCGATCGCCACTTTTTGTTGATTGCCGCCGGACAGGCGTGCCAGCCGCTGTTGCGGGCCCGAGGCGCGAATGTTCAGGCGCTGCATGATCTCGCGCGCCCAGCGCAGCTCTTGCCGCCGGCTGAACAGGCTCCAGCGCGAGAAGCTGTCGTCGGCGCTGACGCTCAGGTTCATCGGGATCGCCTCATCGATGAAGATGCCTTCTTTGCGGCGCTCTTCCGGCACCAGCGCCAATCCTTGTTCGACCGAGAGGTGCGGCGCGCGCGGCGCCCAGGGTTGCCCGCGCAGTTCGCCGCGCTCGAGCTGCACGGCGCTGGCGCCGAACAGCGCTTTGCACAGCTCGGTTTTGCCCGCCCCGGCCAGCCCGGCGATGCCGAGAATTTCCCCCTCATGCAGCCGCAGCGAAACGTCGCGCAGCTTGTGGCGATCGTGCAAACCCTGCACCTGCAGCAGCGTTCGCCCGGCGTGCGGCGGGCGCGGCGGCGGGAAAATGTCGTCCAGCCGATGGCCGAGCATCTTCTCGACGATCTGCTCGCCGCTCAGCCCGCGCATGGCGTCCTCGCTGACGTGCCGGCCGTCGCGCAGCACCGTCAGCCGATCGCAAATGTCGCTCAGTTCGTGGATGCGGTGGGAAATAAACACGATGCCGATGCCTTCGGATTGCAGGCGGCGCACCACGTTAAACAGGCGCTCGCTCTCGGCGCGATCGAGCGGCGCAGTCGGTTCGTCGAGCACCAGAAAACGGCAGCGGTGCGACAGCGCGCGCGCCAGCAGCACCTGCTGTTTTTCCGCCAGCGTGCAGTCCGCCAGCCGCCTGAGCGGGTTGAGCGGCAGCGCCCATTGCTGCAACAACTGCGCGGCGCGGCGGTGCAGCTCCGCCCAGTTCAGCCAGTGGCCCGGCTCGTTCAGCCAGTCCAGCATGATATTTTCCGCCACCGACAGCGTGGGGATCAGCGCGACGTCGACCTCTTGCTGCACCACGTGAATACCGTGGCGGCGCGCCTGCAGCGGGGAGTGGATCGCCACCGCCTGGCCGTCGATCAGGATCTCGCCGCGATAATGATCGTGGGCGCCGGAGAGGATCGCCATCAGCGTCGACTTGCCCGCGCCGTTGGCGCCGACCAGCGCATGGATTGAACCGCCCTGCAGCGTGAAGTCCACGTCCTGCAGCGCGTTGAAGCCGGCGAAGGCGATCGAGATATTGCGCATCTCGAGGCGTGAAGGCGTTGCGGTTACCATAGAGTGATCAGGCCGTTTAGATGTTTAGATGGCTGCTTCGCTCTGTTGTAACACAGATTACGCCGTTGGCAACCAACAAAATGGCATAACGGCGATGAAAAACGCGTTGGCGGGCACCGGCGCAACCCGCGTCAGGCTGCGCCGGTGCGAGAAGCGGTCAGAAGGTGGTGGGGGTGTGTGCGCTGACGATGCGGCAGATGCGCGCCGACGTATTGCTGAAGCTGTGCGGGATGCCGGTGTTGATGGCGTAACTCTGACCGGCGGTCAGGCAGTAGCTCTGGCCGTTGATGGTCAGCACGATCTCGCCTTCCAGCAGGGTGCCAATCTCTTCGCCCTGATGCTTGATCTTTTCGCCGGTGGTGGTGCCGGGCTGGTAGGTTTCCAGCATCATTGCCAGGTTGCGCGTCGGGCTGCCGTTGTGCACCAGCTTCATCGATACCCCCTGGCTGCCGATCTCAATCAGGTCCTCGGCGTCGATCACCACGCGCGGCTCGTCGGCGGCTTCCGGTTCGGCAAAGAATTCCGACAGCGACAGGCCATACACCTTCAGCAGCTTTTGCAGCGTGCTGATGGCCGGGCTGACCTTGTCCTGTTCGATGGTGCTGATCGCACTGTGGGTTAACCCGGACAGTTCGGCGACCCGGCGCTGCGACAAACCCAGTTGCTGACGGATCTGCGACAGGCGCTTGCCCGGTGCCAAGCTGGCTTCGCTCATAGCGGTACTTCCTTCTGATAGGGGCGACAGGCAGACATGAATATCGCTATCGGGCGCCTGTCTGGGCGATAACGAAGCTGCATGATATCGGTAGTTAGGGCAAGTTTGGAAAATATATTGCCCATATTCACTCTCGGTGCGCTGGACGAAATAGTTGACGTAAAAAAGGCGGCAAGGCCTTTTCGGTCAATATTTTATCAATTTAGCAGCCGGTGGCGAATAATCAAACGGGATTGTAACATTTGCAAACCCTTTCTGTTAAGACTATGTTTCATGGTGTGGATGTTATTTTGAGCGCCCAGCGGCGGCGCGGCCTGGCGAGAAATCCAATCATGTGTTGAATCGAACGGCAAACGGGCGCCAACGCGCCTTCAGAGCATAATGGCGGGTGACGTATGCAAACCAATAGCGCAGCAGTTGAACATTTTGCACAGCATCATGAAGAGAGGCGAAGTAGCGCGTTCCAAAATGAGGTTGCTCATTATTTGGAACGCCATCCCGCCACGCAGTATGTCGATATCCTTCTCACCGATCTCAATGGTTCCTTCCGCGGCAAACGTATCCCCGTCTCAGGGTTGAAAAAACTGGAAAA
This sequence comes from Serratia nevei, assembly GCF_024160145.1. Classification (GTDB taxonomy): domain Bacteria; phylum Pseudomonadota; class Gammaproteobacteria; order Enterobacterales; family Enterobacteriaceae; genus Serratia; species Serratia nevei_A. The sequence continues at coordinate 3,291 of NZ_JAMYWQ010000068.1, read as the reverse complement.
AGGCAGCTACTTCCCCGCGTCAGTGTTCGCCATGGACATCCTCGGCAACGTGGTGGAGGAAACCGGTCTTGGGCAAGAGCTCGGCGAACCGGACCGCGTATGCCTGCCGGTGCCCGGCTCGCTGACGCCGTCGGCCGCCGATCCGGAGCATATCGGCCAGGTGCTGCTGACCATGCTGGATGAAGATGGCACTCCCTTTGACGTTGAACCCCGCAATGTGCTGAACCGCGTGTGGCAGGCGCTGCGACAGCGCGGCTTGTTCCCGGTGGCAGCGGTAGAGCTGGAGTTTTATCTCATCGATCGGCAGCGCGACGCGGAGGGCGATCTGCAGCCGCCGTGCGCGCCCGGCACCCAGGAGCGCAACACCCAAAGCCAGGTGTATTCCGTCGATAACCTGAACCATTTCGCCGAGGTGCTGAACGACATCGACGCGCTGGCGAAGCTGCAGGGGCTGCCGGCGGACGGCGCGGTGGCGGAGGCGTCGCCGGGGCAGTTCGAGGTCAACCTGCGCCATACCGATGATATCTTGCTGGCCTGCGATCACGCGCTGGCGCTGAAGCGGCTGGTGCGGCTGGTGGCCGAGAACCACGACATGCACGCCACCTTTATGGCCAAACCCTATGAGGATTACGCCGGCAGCGGCATGCATGTGCATGTCAGCATGCAGGACGGAGCGGGCAATAACCTGTTCGCCGACGCCGCAGGCGAGGATTCGCCGCTGCTGAAGCAGGCGCTGGCCGGGATGATCACCCTGATGCCGGCGTCGATGGCGCTGCTGGCGCCGAACGTCAACGCCTACCGGCGCTTCCAGCCGGGGATGTATGTGCCGATCCAGGCCGCCTGGGGCCACAACAACCGCACCGTGGCGCTGCGCATTCCCTGCGGCGAACCGGAGAACCACCGGGTGGAGTACCGCGTGGCCGGTGCCGACGCCAATCCGTATCTGGTGATGGCGGCGATCCTGGCCGGCATGCTGTACGGGCTGGACAACGCGTTGCCGTTGCCAGAGCCGGTGACCGGCAACGGGCTTGAGCAGGAGGGGCTGCCGCTGCCGATCCGCCAGAGCGATGCGCTGTACGAGTTTGAACACCAGCACGCGCTGACCCATTATCTGGGTGAGCGTTTCACCCAGGTGTATCACGCCTGCAAGACGGACGAACTGCTGCAGTTTGAACGGCGGGTGACGGAAACCGAGATCGACTGGATGTTGAAAAATGCCTGAATGGGCGTATAAAGTAAGAGGTATGTGCGGGCGACCGGCCTGCCGGTAGCGGATTAATTCGCCTGCCGGGCTGGTTTTCCGTTCGATCGACAAAAAGAATTTGTATTTGAGGGCTTCCGGATCTTGTCATCCGGAGGCATTCTGGTGCAAAATATCTCAAATGCAGATAGCCGACGTTTTGAAAGCGTCGGTTATTTTTTTTGCATTAAGTTTTACCAACGTAGCGTTTCATACACCAAGCGAGGCCGGACACCGATCCGGATAGATAAATAGTTTCGTGCACGATCAAACAAAACTTTATGGTCGTGACTCATGAGGATTAGAAAGATGGGGCAATTTTTCACTTTAGCACCGGTGCCCGCCGGTTTCCGCTGTGGCCGCAGCGACTATGGAGCAGCCGAGGTTTCCTCGACCCGTTATCCAGCTTACAATCCCCTTCTTTTAGAATTAAGTCGCTCGTTGCGAAGTTTCCCCGCAACCTTAAGTCTTGGCGTGTCCGCCATCCGCAAGGCTCAAGGTAAGGGGGGGCTGAACAATGTCCGATAATACCCTCAACGCCGCTCCGGCTCAGCGCACTCAGCTGCGCAAAACCCTGACTTTGGTTCCGGTCGTGATGATGGGCCTGGCTTATCTGCAGCCAATGACCATCTTCGATACCTTCGGCATCGTATCCGGCCTGACCGATGGTCACGTCGCGACCGCGTACGCCTTCGCTCTGCTGGCGATCCTGTTTACCGCCCTGAGCTACGGCAAGCTGGTGAAGAAGTTCCCTTCCGCCGGTTCTGCCTACACTTACGCCCAGAAAGCCATCAGCCCGCACGTCGGCTTTATGGTGGGTTGGTCATCGCTGCTGGACTACCTGTTCATGCCGATGATTAACATTTTGCTGGCCAAGATTTACCTGGAAGCGATCTTCCCGGGCGTGCCGTCCTGGATCTTCGTGGCGGTGCTGGTCGGGTTGATGACGATTTTCAACCTGCGCGGCATCAAGCTGGTGGCTAACCTGAACTCCATCATCGTGGTGGTGCAGGTGGCGATCATGATCGTGTTCCTCGGCCTGGTGATCAACGGCATTTACCACGGCGAAGGCGCCGGTACGCTGGTCAGCAGCCGCCCGTTCTGGTCCGATAACGCCCACGTGGTGCCGATGATTACCGGCGCGACCATCCTGTGCTTCTCGTTCCTGGGCTTCGACGGCATCAGCTCGCTGTCCGAAGAGACCAAAAACGCGGAAAAAGTGATCCCGAAAGCCATCTTCCTGACGGCGCTGATCGGCGGCATCATCTTTATCGTGGTGTCTTACTTCGTGCAGCTGTACTTCCCGGACATCTCGCGCTTCAAGGATCCTGACGCGTCGCAGCCTGAAATCATGCTGTACGTGGCGGGCAAATTCTTCCAGTCGGTGATCCTGGTGTTCTCCTGCGTGACGGTATTGGCGTCTGGCATGGCGGCGCACGCGGGCGTTTCGCGTCTGATGTATGTGATGGGCCGCGACGGCGTGTTCCCGACCCGCTTCTTCGGCTATGTGCATCCGAAGTGGCGTACCCCGGCGCTGAACGTGCTGCTGGTGGGCGCCATCGCGCTGTCCGCGGTATCGTTTGACCTGGTGACCGCGACCGCGCTGATCAACTTCGGTGCGCTGGTGGCCTTCACCTTCGTCAACCTGTCGGTGATCTCGCAGTTCTATATTCGCGACAAGATGAACCGCACCGTGAAGGACACGTTCAACTACCTGATCCTGCCGGTGATGGGCGCACTGACCGTCGGCGCACTGTGGATCAACCTGGAAGCCAGCTCGATGACGCTGGGCCTGGTCTGGGCGGCCATCGGCCTGATCTACCTGGCCTTCGTCACCCGCAGCTTCCGTTTGCCGGTGCCGCAAGCGAGCGAAGACGCCGCCTAAGCGCGAGCCGTCTCCTCAGCCACAAAAAAGGCCGCATTCGCGTAATGCTGGTCACTTAAGGGTGACCAGCAACTTTTTTATCTGGATATTTCCTGCTTCTGGCCCGGAGTTCTCTAGGATAACTTCGCTCTCTGCGCCCTGGTAGTACCAGCCATTTCGCCTGTTC
>NZ_JAMYWQ010000067.1 GCF_024160145.1 Serratia nevei | reverse complement strand
GAACAGGCGAAATGGCTGGTACTACCAGGGCGCAGAGAGCGAAGTTATCCTAGAGAACTCCGGGCCAGAAGCAGGAAATATCCAGATAAAAAAGTTGCTGGTCACCCTTAAGTGACCAGCATTACCCGGTTGGGTGGCTTTTTTGCTTGATGGCGACCGGAATGGAAGTCTTACCGCCACCGCTGACATCGTGGTTATAGCGTGATGTACTCGTCAACCGCTCATCGTTTCGCGTTGGTCCCAAAGCCAACGCGGCTGTCCGGCGCAGGCGGCGCAAAACATCGGCTATGATTGAAAGACGTGACCGCCACTTTCGAGACGCTCGCTCGCGATAAAGGGGACCGCATCATGACCGACTATGTATTCTACAATCAGATCCTGACCCGGCTGGCCGCCAATCACCCCGGCACGCTGGATGAAAAAACCTACGAACTGTGGAAACAAGACGCCACCAGCTCGCACGCCTTCGCCGATCCTTTCGCCTATCTGAAGGCCAAAGGGCTGATACAGGCCTATGTGATGAGCGACATCGACGAGAGCAACTATGACATCGATCCGCACCAAACGCGGATCACCGCCGCCGGCCTCGAGTTTATCCGCAACGGCGGCTTCAAATAAGGGTGCCAATCGCTGACATACAGATGCGGCGCTCTCACTCCTGCAGCGCTTGAAACTCAACCAAAGAAGGCGCCGTCTCACCTTTGCATGGCGGGTTAACGACTCCGCCGTGCTGGACCAGGCGGGCCATCAAATCCAGCGCATCGTCGGCAGCGGCGGTCTCGTCGTCATTCAGCCCCTGTTCCAGCGAACGTTCAATGGCGCTCATCACCGCCGGAGCGCTGGTTTCTTGCCCCTGCGCCACCACATCCAATACGGCCCTGCCGATCGCCAGACAAAGCTCATGATCAAACTCAACCCGTTTATTCGGCTGCATAATCACCCCAATAAATTTTTTACCCAAGAATACTAGACCACAATGCCGTATCGCGCCTGCCATCGTGCCACAGTGGCGCCTGGCGCGGGGATAAGTGGTTGAAAGGCCCGGTGCTCGGCCAACGGCGGGTTATTAATGCCGCCGCCCCCTCCCCTGATTGACTGAACGTGACCCTCCTCACTCTTTCGCGTTAATAACCACAATTTATTAGCGCCTTTAGATTTAAAACAACTTTCTGCTGCCAACACGGCAGGAAACTGAACGCAGTTAAGTTCAACATTATTAAGGCGTATCTATCATGGATTTCTTTCTGCAATTAGCGGTTATATTGGCATGCCTGCTGTATGGGGCGCGTAAGGGCGGCATTGCGCTGGGGTTGTTGGGCGGGATCGGTTTGATGATCCTGGTGTTCGGTTTTCACCTGCAGCCCGGTAAACCACCGGTGGACGTGATGCTGGTGATCATCGCGGTGGTGGCGGCCTCCGCCACCCTGCAGGCCTCGGGCGGGTTGGACGTCATGCTGCAGATCGCCGAACGGATGCTGCGGCGTAACCCGCGCTATGTCTCGATCATCGCACCGTTCGTGACCTGCATTCTCACTATCCTGTGCGGCACCGGCCATGTGGTGTACACCATCTTGCCAATCATCTATGACGTGGCGATCAAAAATAACATTCGCCCGGAACGGCCGATGGCCGCCAGCTCGATCGGCGCGCAGATGGGCATTATCGCCAGCCCGGTTTCGGTGGCGGTGGTCTCGCTGGTGGCAATGCTCAGCAGTTACACCTTCAACGGCCGCCATCTGGAATTCCTCGACCTGCTGTCTATCACTATCCCTTCTACCCTGTGCGGCATTCTGGCGATCGGCATCTTCAGTTGGTTCCGCGGCAAAGACCTGGACAAAGATCCGGAGTTCCAGAAATTCATCTCGGTGCCGGAAAACCATCGCTACGTTTATGGCGACGCCGCCACCCTGCTGGATCGGGTGCTGCCGCGCAGCAACTGGATCGCCATGTGGATTTTCCTCGCCACCATCGCACTGGTGGCGGTGCTGGGGGCGTTTTCCGATCTACGGCCCAGCTTCGGCGGCAAGCCGCTCTCCATGGTCCTGGTGATCCAGATGTGCATGCTGATGGCCGGGGCGCTGATCGTCATCATTACCCGCACCAACCCGGCGTCTATCTCTAAAAACGAGGTGTTCCGTTCCGGCATGATTGCCATCGTGGCGGTGTATGGCGTTGCCTGGATGGCGGAAACCATGTTCGGCGCGCACCTGGCGCAGATCGAAGCCACGTTGGGCGTGCTGGTGAAAGAGTACCCCTGGGCCTATGCACTGATCCTGCTGCTGGTGTCGAAATTCGTCAACTCGCAGGCCGCCGCGCTGGCGGCGCTGGTGCCGGTGGCGCTGGCGATCGGCGTCAACCCGGCCTATATCGTCGCTTCGGCACCAGCCTGTTACGGTTATTACATTCTACCGACCTACCCCAGCGATCTGGCAGCAATCCAGTTCGACCGCTCCGGCACTACCCGCATCGGCCGCTTCGTGATCAACCACAGCTTTATTCTACCTGGCCTGATCGGCGTCAGCGTCTCCTGCGTCTTCGGCTGGATCCTGGCCGCGGCGTTCGGTTTCTTATGATTTGTACCAGGGAGCCCCGCAGGGCTCCCTGCCACCGGGGTGGCTCCCCAAAGGGGGCGCTATGAAAAGAAAGGCAGTTGCGAATTGCAGGCACAAAAAACCGTTTCTCGGCGGTTGACGACATGGGGCAATCAAGGTGGCGCTTGAAACGCGGTATTCTCCGCCGCCTCTACCTTGCGGGCAATACGGATAAGCACCTGCGCGGCGGCAAACGGGTCTTTTAAATCTACCCTTCTCATGCTCAATAAAAAACCCGCTAGAGCGGGTTCGACGATTCGATATTTAAACTGGCGGAATAAATTTTTTCAATGCTTATCAGAAAGCAGGTCTTTCTTGATCAGCGGTTTGGCAGGGTTCCCGACAACCGTCGCCCCTGCGGGAACACTTTTAGTGACAACAGCCCCCATGCCAACAATAGCGCCAGCACCAATGACAATGGGTTTTTGCTTGCTTCCTTCTTTTATAACCGCTCCTGCGCCAATATATGCATGATCCTCAATTATCACATTCCCATTACATTTCACCCCAGCTGCAAATGTAACGTAATCGCCAATAATACAATCATGAGCGACATAAGAATAAACATTGGCGTAGAAGAAATCACCTATTTTCGCATTGGCACTGACGGTTACGAATGGGCTTAAAATCGTTCCGCCACCAATCTCGGCCGTATCATATATCAACGAGCCTTCACCTTTTACAATGAATGGTGTAGCTCCTGCTATAAGAAACTCTGACGCTATTCTTTCCCTGACTTTGCTATCGCCAATAGCCACGGTAAAGTATTTACCATCAGAGGGTCTTTTAAAGAAATCACTTGGCGATAATACCTTAACGCCATTAACTTCGACATCCATTGAGTTTTCTACAACAAAAAAAAACTCTGTCTTAGAATATGAGGGAAGAGAATTAACCATCCTGACCGCCACAGGCAATACCTCTCTACCACATCCTCCTGCACCGACAATAGCATAACTTTCCATTCGAAGCCTCTCTTAACGACGGGAATAGACATTCGATTAAATTATACAGAACAAATGTAATACCACCAGTAATTATTATAAGGCCGAGAGGTTGCAATGCATTACCCCTTGGTTTTAATAATATGCTTACTCTTGGAAATACCTACGCCATGGGTTCCGCGTGGACACAGGCTCAGAAAGCTATTTTCAGTGCCTACGCGTAGCGGCCTCAGGCCTCACGAACGCGTTGGTGGACTATCGCGGCACGCAACGCTGACTTTCGGCAAACGCTAAACGTGCAGCGCGACAACTAACGGCTCCCTGAAATGCGCCTCAATCGCCAGTCGGGTGTCGGCCATCAATTCACGCGGACCGATCGCGGGGCATATACGGGCGTGATGGCGAACGGATTAAATACCCGCGCAGCCAAAAGCGAGCCGATGAAGATCAAGCGCCGCCGCAAGAAAAACGCCCGCAATTGCGGGCGGTCATGTTGGGCTGTGAAGATCTGCGCGGCCATTTCATGATTTTCAGGCACAAAAAAACCGCCTCTCGGCGGTCTACGACATTACTACTTATTGCTTTGATTATTCGGTATTTTCGTTCCCTGGTACCCGGGGCGGGACTTGAACCCGCACAGCCATAAGCCGAGGGATTTTAAATCCCTTGTGTCTACCGATTTCACCACCCGGGCTCGGGAAAGTTGGAGGCGCGTTCCGGAGTCGAACCGGACTGGACGGATTTGCAATCCGCTACATAACCGCTTTGTTAACGCGCCTTTATTCTGTTTGCCTTTTCAGGCCAAAGCCGGTGATTCACCCACTTCGTTTTGTTCTTTGGCTTCGCGATGTTGAAATCGCTTATCCTAATCACCTGATTCTTAAGTAATTTATTTCATTACTGCCGAATCGATGGACTGCATTATGGACTAAAGCCCCCACCTTGGCAACCCCCCGAAATAGCAAAAAGTTCTCTAACGCTTTCAACTGCTTATTTTGTGGGCTCACTGTTCACAATACCAACGGAAAGGCAAGCGAAATGTTGATTTTATATGCTTCTGCTCAGGAGTTCACGGGCAAATCGGTTCTTTTTTCTCGACGGCAATAGCTTACCCGCGCCCTCTCCGGCTTTTCACTTGCTTACGGCGGTGGGGCACCGAGTAAAACGTCATTATGAGAGGCATCGCGCAATCTCCGGTGCCACCATAAAAACCCGGCGATCGTGCCCGGCAAAATCGCGATCGCACCGAAAATGCGCAGCTCGGCATTCAATAGACCGGGCGCCGCAGCGGACAGCACCGCGCATAACAGTAAAAACCAGCGTAGCCGTCGAATACCGGGATGGACAATGCCGACGAGGGCCCCGACCAGACAGGCAGGCAGGAAGCCGAGTACATAAGAGAATCCCCCCATAAACGCCACCATGCCCAGCATATCGCCGGCCTCGATACGCCCCGGTTCCGCAAGCTCGCCGCTGCCGAACGCCATCAGCAGAAACATGATCACGCCCCCCAACGGCGGGGCAACCAGGCCGAAGAACAGCGCGCATTTAAACGCCGCCAGCCCCCGAGAACGCCATTGGCTGAAAAAGCAGAACACAGTAATTCTCCCGACAGAAGCACGTACTGCCACTCAGCACCAGGTCCTTTGCGACGATACAATGGATAGCGCCGTGCGCCACCTTATTTTTATCCGGCATGGTAAACCTCCCGGCGAATCAAAACACTGCAGTACCCCCTCGACGATATTGGCCACCAACGGTACCTTGCTACTCGTTACGCCACAGATAGCTATTCTCCACCTCAGGCCGCCAGGTTGCGCAACTCTCTTCCGTTCCAAGATTGGCCGAAGTCAAGGGGCTTTCGATGTAAGGCCATGGCGTATTTGGGTTTGACGCCTGCCGAACGAGGATCCTCATCGAAATCACGCCGGAGTGGCTCCAGCTCAGTGGATTCGGAATTTCCGCACAGTAGTTCAACATCGGCCCGAATTCCCCCACTGTTTTCGGCAGGGCAAGATTAACAGATACCGATGCCCCCATTTCGAATGCACGCCTGGTCTTCGCGTACTCCGGTAAGACTACCTCCGCGCGCTGCAAAGCCTGTTGCACACTGGGTTGTTGCCATACCGGCTTCAGCGGCAGCACCAACGTAACCCCATCCAAAAGCGCATCGCGGTGGCTGGCCGGAACATTGAAAACGAGGCGTGTCGGCTGCCGCTCTGAAGCGCCCGCTATGATCTGCGGCCGAACGGTCACCGTGCGGTCTACTATGTCGTCCGCAAAATGCGGTGAGGGATAACATGTCACGCCGGTCATGCAACGCGTAAGTTTTAAAACCCTGCTCTGTTTCCAATAGTGGCCGGTCACTTTTGCCCCCTGGAGCATCCCGGCCAGCGCGGCCTGATTATCTATCGGGCTCGCATACGGGTAACGCAGTGTGTAAGTTTCAACGGTGACGGCGACGTTATCGCCGGCTGCCGATTTCGCGGATATAGACCCCAATATCGCCACTATGACGAACGGCAGAATACAATGCACACTCACGGCCGACCTCCTTGTTATCAAACTCACGGAAATATCCCTTCCTGCCGTCGCTTGTTGATCATCGCCGGACGACAATAACCCTGACAAGCCACTTGGATATTTAGACTATTTGCGAGGAAAGCAAAAGTACATCATGCAAGAAGAAAAATGCGCGATTCTGTTGCTTCGGCATATCGGAACGACAACCAGAAACGTTGTCACTGATAAAGAGGGACGGAGGATGCAGAGAACAGCCAGGAGCAACCGGAACGAAAAAAGGGGCCGAAGCCCCTTTTTCTGACCTGCCGAATCACCGGGATTCAACAAGTTAATGTTTGGAGCGGGAAACGAGGCTCCCAATCATGTTCCAAGTCGTTGATTCAAAAGTGCTTTTTTTCTTCACCTCTGAATCAAGAGACTGGATTATGGACTAATACGCAGACCTTGGCAACCACTTCCGCAAAAAAAAAGATGTAGGGGAGTGCAAAAAGCCTAGCAATGACAACCTCCCTCCGCACGTTGTCAACACGGGTGGGGAAACCTCCCGGAACCATGCAAAAACTTGGCTGGATGGTTGACCACAGCAGCCATCCTAACCTCGCCAGGCCCTTCGATGTAGTCGATGCAGGCAGCCAAGATCTTAGGTGGCCGTCTCAAGTTCTGCTCAACCTACTGGAGCGGTCACTTCAGGGGACTCAGTATCGTGCCCTGGAGTCCTTCTGAACAAGTCTTGTTCAGAGTTCGCGACATTGAACCCACATACGATTAAACAAATAAATTAAATAAATAATCTTCATTTATGATTTGCATCATCACTGCCTGCTATCTCGTACATCACTGATGGATGGCAGGGGAATCCCACATTTCCACCCCATCCATCAAGGAGCCTCCGATGCCGTTCCCCAAGCTTCGCCAAAAAGCCGCATGGTGGCTTTTGCCGGCCTTTCTCGGCGCATCCCTGTCCCACGCAGCCATACGCCACCCTCTCACAGGAACCACCGCTCCCGACTGGACCATCTCCAACAGCTCGACTTTGACGGCACCAGGCATCGACCCCGATGGCAACGGCTGGCTGCGGCTGAATCCACTGGCCCAAGCCCGGGTCGGACGCGCCTTGCAGACCGGCGTCGCCGAGCCGCTAACACCCAGCATGCCCCTGTATTTCGAGTTCGAATATGCATCCTGGGGCGGAAACGGCGCCGATGGGCTTGCAGCCTTCCTGTACGACGCGGATCAGGACATGTCGGGAGCTGGCGGTGGCGGCTCGCTCGGCTATTGCGGCGGTGCCGGTGCCTACCTGGGCATCGGGCTGGACGAATTTGGCAACTTTTCCGGCCCATTAAGGTGCGGCTTTGATGCCGGCGATCCCGCCCGCCTGCAGCACACCCAAAGCGTGGTGCTCCGCGGGCCGCAGGCGGCCAGCTATCCCCTGGTGGCCACCACCAAATATGCGCCAGGCATCGACGTACCCACGGTAACGACCCGCCCGGCCACCACCACGGTGCAGATGCAGCTGCTGCCGATGCCGGCGGGGGGCTACAACGTCACGCTCACGCTGGTGCGCAATGGCACTTCCACGGTCGTGCACAACAATGTCCCGTTCCCCTATGCGGCTCCGGCATCAGTGCGCATCGGCTTTGGCTCGGCAACAGGGAGCAACACCAACATCCACGAGGTGCGCAATGTGGTGCTGGCCAATGTGGATGTGGCCAAGCCCCTCTTGACGCCAACACCCGCGGTGCCGGGCTCGACGGTGTCCTACAAGGTCACGTTCACCAATGACTCGGCTTTTGCAATCCCAGCCGGCAATATCGTCTTCGACGACGCCATTCCAGCCCAGATCGTGAGCCCCACCTGGACTTGCGCCGGCACCGGCTGCCCCAGCCCGAGCGGCTCTGGCAGCATCCAGGCGCTCAACGGCGGCCCGTTTGCCGCCAATGGCCAGGTGGAATTCACCGTTACCGGGCGTCTTGCCGACAACGTCTCCAACGGCCAGGTCATCCCCAACACCGCCACCATCAGCTTCGACCCCAGCTCGCTCTATGCCGGCCCGCAGAAGCAGGCCACCGCCAATGTGACGGCGCAGGTTTCCACCGTTCCGCCCACACCGTCTACCGTGACAGCGGTACCGGCACTCGGCGGCACCGGGCTGCTGCTGGCATCTGCGGGCCTGGGCGCCCTGTCCGCTCGCCGCCGGAAAGAGCGATGCGCTGAGAAACAATGCTCGAACTGAGTTAGGGGCAGCGAAGAGGAGCGGAAACTGTCGGTCAGAAAACTACACCGGCTTTCAGACGATGAGCTGCTTGTTAGATCTGACTTCGTGTTTACCCCATTCGCGCTATTTAACTGGCCCCAATTCAGGGTGATGAAGCAAGAGCGAAAACAGCGTACGAAGCCGTGTTGCAAACAACTTGTTGACATCGATTGAAGAACCCCGGTACGTCTACTCGTAGCCAACGGTTCTTCATCGCCGCGGAGCGTTGCACACTCTGCAAGGAAACTCTCCAGATTTCTCTAGCTTCTCTCTGATCTCATCGGCGAAGCTCGTTCTCCTTGGTGTCTTGGTCGCGCTCTGCCACTTGAGTTGAAGAGCCTTCTGACAAAAACAACAGGGAGCTACACGTGCGTATTCGTCAATTGCAGTATTTCCTGCTCGTTGCAGAAGAGCTGAGTTTTACTCGCGCCGCAGCCCGAGCCCACATCGACCAATCACCACTTTCAAGAACCATCAAAGAGCTCGAAGAGGAGCTCGGGGTGACCCTGTTTGAGCGTAGCAGAGGAAGTATTCGCTTGACCTGGTCAGGTAAGGTGTTCAGCGAGGACGTCAGAAGATTACTCTCTTTCCTCAACAGCATCCGAGCTCGAGCCAAAGCTGCGGAGCACGGATATCGAGGGCATCTGCGCATTGCCTTGAGTGATGGCCTGGCTCAACCTCGCATCGCCGAGTTGCTGGCTCGCTGTCGGGCAGAGGAACCCTTGACCGAAGTACGAGTGATTGAGATGACCGTAGATGAAATGGTTCAAGCGCTCAGATTCGATCAGGTTGATGCAGGTTTCACCGTGCATTCTGGTTACGCCTCAGAAAATCTCGTCAAGGATGCCGTCTGGACAGACCGGCTCGTGTTTGCCATTCCTGCACGGCACCCACTCCTTATCCGCGACAAGGTGCCCTTGAGTGAGGCCATCCAATATCCAATGATCATCTGCCATCCTGATCGTTGTTCGGGAGGATTCGACATCCTCAGCAGAATTTTCCGTAATGCCGGGCTCGAGGAGCCTTTAGTCGCCGAGTACGTTTCTGGACACGAACTGATGATGATGATGGTTGGGGCCGGATACGGCATTGGCCTGGCGTTGAACTCGCAAGTCGCACTTTACAGTCATCCGGGCGTCATCATCCGGCAAATACGCGACGACATTGTTGAGGCAGCTACATTTCTCGTTCGACCGAATCGCCCTTCTTCTCCGGAACTTGAACGATTCGTCCTACGAGCGAAAGATATCGGCACAAAAATCACATAGATGGTTATGCAAAATTTATCTGGATTCAGATGTTATTTGCACAACCTACACGTCATGCAAAAAATGTCTGAATCGAAACGGCATAGGGGTGATACAAGCTCAAGGCTTGCCCCATCCATACATTCGGCATCTCCAACCCACTCCTGCTGGTGATTCCGCTGGGAATCGGCACTGTGGCAGCCAACTACCTCCTGAGCAAGACCATTTTTGTCTAGCTTCGCATGTAAACGTTCTCTGGATTCAATGGCCAGCGGTACTCGTGCAAGCATGCAAACAGCGCAATTGCACCTCATTTCCAACCATCCAAAACTGCCCCTTAATACATTTCAGTGACAAAGGTCAGGTCGAATAAGCAACGCTAAGAATACGGATGGCTGCCATTTCCTATTGTTTCGGGAAAGCCTTGAGTTGCTGCGCCCTAATGCAAGTCACGCCACGTGATACCACTGAGCATTAAGGAGTGACAACAATGTCGCAGAAGAACGAAATAAGCGCCCCGGCTGTCGAGTGCCGTATTCTTCGCCGTCCCGATGTGGAAGCCAAAACAGGTTTCAAACGCGCCCACATCTATAACCTTATGAAGGAGGGGAAATTTCCGAAACCGATTCGCCTCGGAATTCGCGCGGTCGGCTGGGACTCGCTTGAGATCGATCAGTGGATCGCCGAACGCCGTCAAGAGCGATGCTGACCATGTTGGTCATCTCTGTCATCTCAACCAAGGGCGGTGTCGGCAAAACAACGGTCGCTGCGAATTTAGGGGGATTGCTCGCCGACGCAGGACTACGAGTGCTGCTGATTGACGTCGACATGCAACCCACCCTGTCGTCCTATTTGTTAGTACCGATGTAAAAATGACCCACATGCCAATGTAATTCGGACCCACCTGGGGTAAAACTGGCAGTTTTAAGCGAGCTGCCGATGCTAACATTGGAGTTAAGAGTGGAGATTGCTGTTCTTC
>NZ_JAMYWQ010000066.1 GCF_024160145.1 Serratia nevei | reverse complement strand
AGAAGAACAGCAATCTCCACTCTTAACTCCAATGTTAGCATCGGCAGCTCGCTTAAAACTGCCAGTTTTACCCCAGGTGGGTCCGAATTACATTGGCATGTGGGTCATTTTTACATCGGTACTAACATCCATCCCGCGTTTACAGAAAACGCAAGCACCACACGAGCCGTAGGAAAGTCCCGTCACCCACAGCCCTTTCTTCAGGTCACCCGAGCCATCGTCATCAGCTATTTTTCCGATAAATTCATGACCCAAAATTGCTGGGTATTGTTTGTAGGGGTGCGTCTGGTTCAGTACCATGTAATCTGATCCACAAATGGCCGCTTTGTGGATTTCTACACGCATGAAGTCCGTAGGGGCAGGCGCGAGGGTCTCAGGTTCATATGTCTGGTGGCCTTTGTCGTGACATATCAGTGAGTAAAACATGATCATCCCTTGGTTATTTCGTTCAGAAGCACATTGATAATGCCGTCCCCTACTTCATTAACGAGAGGATCGTTGGCGGTATTTCCCGACACATTCCTCCTGACATCCATGGCGGAAAGCTTCAGGGATGAAAGTTGGTGCGAGGCATTGTCCAGTTTTGTTTTTCCTAATATCGAAGCCACGTATTCTGATGCATCTAGACCATTAGTTACCTGAGTTAGGAGAAAAGATACTTTGCCATGTGCCATCAGCGAACTGACCCATGAGGGATAGATCGCGGCTAAACCCCGTCCATGAGAGAACGAATAAAACGGGGCAAATGCCTGTTCAAAGCGGTGAGGCAGACAGGTACTGTTGTGGCAGACGCAAATCCCACCCAGTAAAGCGTTGTATGCAGCTTCAGCATAGAAGTGCTGATCCAGCTTTCCTGCTGCATAGCGGTCGATATTAGCGTTGATACGACGCAATGATTCAACAGCGAGTGACTCGGTAACGGGGTTTGACTTCACTGAGTGGAGAGCTTCGAAAACATGTGTAAAACTGTCGAAAAGTGTCTCGCGCAGCACGGTATCCGGTATGGTAACACCCAGGTCAGGATCGATCAGGGCAACGTCGGGGAAAACAGAATCGCCACGCACGCCATCTTTAATTCTTGAATCCGTATCAAGGATGATGGCTCCCTTAGTCACCTCGGACCCTGTTCCGAAGGTGGTGGGAACTGCAATATGGAAAATCTTGCTCTGAATATCATCATAGCTCTTAGCGAACAAATTATCTAAATCTACTGATTTGTCCATGCAAATGGCAGCGGCTTTAGTAAAATCGATTATATTCCCCCCTCCAACTGAAATGATCGAATCATATTGATTCTTCAGGAGATGAATTTGGATTTCGCGTAGCGACTCAATAGTAGCCTTAAAATCCCGCTGAACTATCCAGGAGTCATATCTGCCCTCCCCAGATTTATCCGCAATGAGTTTCTGGAGTACGGTTGAACGTTCAACTGTTGACTGGCTCATCACCAATAACGAATTTTTTTTACCCGCTGACAAAAGATACTGTGATAATTTCTTCAGCGCGCCTCTTTCAAAATGTATTTTGACAGGCAATGAGAAACTGAAACCTTCCAAGCCCGGGAAAGCCGATTCACCAGCCATAGGTCACATCTCCGTTCAAGATTAAGTCTTTAAAATCAATACATTAATCCATACCCATTCTTTATGGACAGCACTCTAAATAAATATGTTCCTCGTGTGATAGAAACCAGTTTCCATCACTCATATTGTTAACAAGACTTATGATTGCCATGCATCACAAAAACTTAATTTAAATGAAACAACAAAGCAACACTTATGTGTCAATTTAGAAACAAACACGTAGCTAATTGATTTATTTGATTAAATAATCTGAAAGTGGCTTTTAAAATCACCTATAGGATTTTTTTAAGATTATCCTCAAGGCTTTTTCTAATGATTTCAGCGGCGAGAACTCATTGCACTTGTTAAAAATTTTAATAAAAACATGAAGTAATTCGCAAAAAATCAATTTTTCAAAAAAACATATATTCTTTAAACTATTTATAGAATGAAATAACACAATCACGTATACTTCACGCGCAATTCAATCCAACATATTGTTACAGTTTATTTGAATGTGCACATTCGCTTGCGCTTTATAGCATTCTATTTAATTCAATTAATATATCAATTTTCCGTATTTACCTTCCTGTAAAGGATAAAACATTACTGAGCGTTTTTATGAAAAAATTACAGTCGTAAATCGTAAAAAAACAAATACATTGAAGATGATTATGTCGATAACAATCGTATTTATATTTTCATCATAACTTTAATTCCTCACCTTCTTAAGTTAATTAGTGACATGCATTACCAATGCCCACAAAGTATTTAGCTTTCTTTCATTATTGCATTTTATTTTTAAAATAGAGCGTGGAAATAGTAATATAATATTGTTATGATGATGATGATCCTCTTTTTTAATCTTACGTTCTGATGACAAAGCTGATCTTATGGATATCGATATTATAGGCTTCATCCCGGCACTCTTGCCCGTCGCGCTTTCTCCCGGGGCAAGTTTCACTCTGGTCATGAGCAGTGCACTCGCCAACGGACGTAGCGGTCTTCTGCGAACGCTTACCGGCACTGCCGTGGGCATATACATTCATGCAATTCTTATTGGTCTTGGCATTAGTGCTATCATTATTTCATTACCCGGGGCTTATAGCCTTCTTGAGACAGCCGGTACAGTTTATTTGCTCTGGCTGGGTGTGATGCTCATCAGAAGTGGCCAGCGCGCACAGCGGGACAGAACTCTGTACAGGACCACTTCGATTTCAGTGGGTGAGGCCACAATAGCTAACCTGCTAAACCCAAAAGCCATTATTTTTTATCTCACTGTGGTTTCGAGGTTTGCTGGCCAACATGGTGGCGTTGGGAGTTATCTGATTTTGGCATCTCTTCACGTGGTAGTGATGAGCCTGTGGCTGTACTTGGTCAGCCATGTTTTGATCTTTTCAGCAAAAGGCAGAGATCCGCAGTTGCTTAAAAAATATGTCAATATTTCCGGCGGAATACTGTTAATTTTTCTATCTTTGTCCACACTCTTCAAGAGTTTATTTTAAATTAGCAGGCATGCACCAAAGTAGTTATTACACGGTTTACGTCAACTTGTATCTTGGTGTTATTGCGGATATACAATGCTCCACATGCCAATGTAATTCAGAACTGCCTGGACAAACGGTCAGTCTTTAGCGAGCGGCCTATGCTAACATTGGAGCCAATGTGGACTGACCCCATGCCCGTAGACAAATTCAGTCCATTATTAAGTCGCATGCGTATAGAAATTCAAGACTGAACAGAAGTACACGCAATTCTACACACACCTGATCTTGGATGCCACAGGGCAACACCGAACAATTACGGACATAAATACCAATCAATGCATTGTTATTTAATATATTTTTGGATGATTACGGATATTACAGGAAAAGGAGATGGTGCCGATAATAGGAGTCGAACCTACGACCTTCGCATTACGAATGCGCTGCTCTACCAACTGAGCTATATCGGCATCGAGCCGGGCCTGCGGGGCAAGCCGGAAGTGCGTTGAACAAGGTAGACCTGTGTGAGAAACGAGTCAATAGCCGCCGGGGCGTTTGGTTATTTTGCAAGCAGCCACACTGCCGCGCGTTGGCCCTTCCAAAAAATCAGGGCGCAGCACGCTGCGCCCTGACGTCTTTACTACCGCAATCCGGCCTTAGCTGCGCACCAGATCGTCGCCGTAGCCGATCCACTTGTAGGTGGTCAGCGCGTCCAGACCCATCGGGCCACGGGCATGCAGTTTTTGGGTGCTCACCGCCACTTCCGCGCCCAGGCCGAACTGGCCGCCGTCGGTAAATCGGGTGCTGGCGTTGACGTACACCGCCGAGGAGTCCACCGCACGCACGAAGTGCTCGGCGCTGCTCAGCGAGCGGGTAAGGATCGCGTCGGAGTGATTGGTGCCGTGGGTGCGGATGTGGTCGATGGCCTGATCGATATCGTCCACCAGCAGCACGTTCAGATCCAGCGACAGCCATTCGTCGTCGTAATCTTCCGCGTTCACCGGCACCACCGTCGCCGGGCCGCCCTGCAGCAGCGGCAGCGCGTTTTCCGCCGCATGCAGCGTCACGCCCGCCGCCGCCATTTTGGCGCTCAGCGCCGGCAGGAACTCGGCGGCGATGCGGCGGTTCACCAGCAGCGTCTCCAGCGAGTTACAGGCGCTCGGGCGCTGGATCTTGGCGTTTTCAATCACCGTCAGCGCCTTGTCAAAATCGACGTCGGCATCCACGTAGGTGTGGCACACGCCGATGCCGCCGGTGATCACCGGGATGGTCGATTGCTCGCGGCACAGCTTGTGCAGGCCGGCGCCGCCGCGCGGGATCAGCATGTCGACATAGCGATCCAGGCGCAGCAGTTCGTTCACCAGCGCGCGATCCGGGCTGTCGATCGCCTGCACCGCCGCCGCCGGCAGGCCGCACTGTTCCAGCGCCTGCTGGATCACTTTCACCGTCGCCTGGTTGGTGTTGTGCGTCTCTTTACCGCCGCGCAGGATCACCGCATTGCCGGTTTTCAGGCACAGGCTGGCGACGTCGATGGTGACGTTCGGCCGCGCCTCGTAAATTACGCCAATCACGCCGAGCGGCACCCGGCGGCGCTCCAGCTTCAGCCCGCTGTCCAGCAGGTTGCCGTCCAGCACGTGGCCGACCGGATCGTTCAGGCGGCACACCTGGCGCACGTCGTTGGCGATCGCCGCCAGCCGTGCCGGGGTCAGCAGCAGGCGATCGAGCAGCGCTTCGCTCATGCCGGTGGCGCGCGCCTGCACCATGTCTTGTTCATTCGCCAGCAGGATCGCTTCGCTGTTGGCTTCCAGCCTGTCGGCCATTACCGACAGCACCTGATTCTTCTTCGCCGTGCTCAGCACCGCCAGCTGCCAGGAGGCCTGCTTGGCGGCCTTCCCCATCTGCTCCAGCATGCTCACTCCTTAACTGACAATCATATCGTCGCGGTGCACTGCCACCGGACCGTATTCATAACCGAGAATTTCGCTGATTTCCTGCGAGTGGTGCCCGGCGATCATGCGCATCGCGTCGCTGTTGTAGCGGCTGACGCCGTGCGCCAGATCGCGCCCCGCCAGGTTGCGGATGCGGATCACTTCGCCGCGCGAGAAGTCGCCCTTCACTTCGCGAATGCCCTTCGGCAGCAGCGAGCTGCCGCGCGCCATCATTGCTTCCACTGCACCATCGTCGACGGTGATCTCACCGGCCGGCGGCGCGCCAAAGATCCAGCGCTTGCGGTTTTCCAGCGGGGTTTCCAGCGCGTGGAACCGGGTGCCCACCGGTTTGCCCTCGATCACGTCCGCCACCACACCCGGCTTGCTGCCCGCAGCGATCACCACATCGATGCCGGCGCGGCAAGCCACGTCGGCCGCCTGCAGCTTGGTGCCCATGCCGCCGGTGCCCAGGCCGGAGACGCTGTCGCCGGCGATGGCGCGCAGCGCGTCGTCGATGCCGTGCACTTCACGGATCAGTTCGGCCTGCGGGTTGTTGCGTGGATCGGCGGTGTAGAGGCCCTGCTGATCGGTCAGCAGCAGCAGTTTGTCGGCCCCGGCCAGAATGGCCGCCAGCGCCGACAGGTTATCGTTGTCGCCCACCTTGATTTCGGCGGTGGCGACGGCGTCGTTCTCATTGATTACCGGCACGATGCGGTTGTCCAGCAGCGCCGTCATGGTGTCGCGCGCGTTGAGGAAGCGCTCGCGGTCTTCCAGATCGGCGCGCGTCAGCAGCATCTGCCCGACGTGGATGCCGTAAATGGAGAACAGCTGTTCCCACAGCTGGATCAGCCGGCTCTGCCCCACCGCAGCCAGCAGCTGCTTGGAAGCGATAGTGGCGGGCAGCTCGGGGTAGCCCAGGTGTTCGCGCCCGGCGGCGATGGCGCCGGAGGTAACGATGACGATGCGGTGGCCCGCGGCGTGTTGCTGCGCGCACTGGCGCACCAATTCGACGATGTGGGCGCGGTTCAGACGCAGCGATCCGCCGGTCAGCACGCTGGTGCCCAATTTCACAACCAATGTCTGGCTGCCGTTCATAGTATTTCTGCCGTGTGTAATGATGAGAGAAGAGTGCAAAGGTCTTTGTAACAGGAGAGACGCGTTATGCCAACAGGCACAACGCGAAATCAGCACAATACGTGGTCAAACGGGGTCAGGCGGAGAGTTTGATCAGTTTTTCTTTGAAATCGTCGGCGGGTTCCAGCCCCAGTTCCATGGTCGCCAGCAGTTCGCCCAGGCGGCGATGGAAGTCGCGCAGGGTGTCTTCCAGCTTGGCGCTCACTTCATCATCCTTAATGTTTTGCACCGTCCAGTCGCCTTCCTTGTCGAACAGGCCGAATTGGTAAGAATAGGTGAAGCGCGCCTCTTCCGCCTGCAGCTCCATCCACCAGCCCCAGAACTCGCGCTTCTCCGGAGCGGGCTTTACATTGACGCAGACGGCCAAACAATCAAAGAAAAAACGGTCGTTTTCACATTGCCCTTCACGCAGGTACGGCCCCAAGCTGGCAAAACGTTTCATTAGTCGGCTTTTAGGGTGACCACTCGGTAACGTCATTCTCTAACCTCCTCAATGTAGACCACTCTTTTTAACAAACTGTTAAAATTTAGCAACTAATTAACGCATTTTGTCCTTCAGCCAGCCGGACATCTGCAGCAGCGCCCGATGGAAGCTGTCGTAAACCGGGGTGCGCGGGATGGCGACCAGCTTGCCGCTCACCGAAGAGGTGACGATCAGCTGCGACTCCTCTTTCGGGCTGAGCGTATCGCGCTCCCAGTAGCCGGAGATCATCGGCGTCGGGCAGCGGCGCCCCAGCAGCCCCTGCATTTTCAGCGAGTAGCTGTTCAGCTCCACCTTCAGCACGTTGTCCGAGGCGTTAGCCATGCCCATGCGGCTGGCCAGCACGTCCATATACATGTCCGGTACGTTCAGCTGGGTGCTGCTGTCGCACAGCAGGCGATGCACCACCGGCCCCAGGCAGGCCACGCCGCGCAGCCGCTGCGGCTCCAGGTAGGCCAGCCGCACCGCCACGTTGGCGCCGAAGCGGAAGCCAAAGGCGCTCACCCGCTGATGGTCCACCCACGGCACCGAGGCCAGTTGGATCAGTACCTGCTGGTGCAGGTAGCTGGAGTCCTGCGTCAGCTTCCATTTGCAGGAGGAGCCGATCGACGGCATGTCGAGCGTCAGCATGGCGATGCCGTGCGGCGCCAGGTAATCGCGGAACAGGCGGTGGTAGTCGGTCTGCAGCGTGTCGAGGCTGCCGCACATCAGCACCGTCGGGAACGGCGCCTCGCCCTTCTCCGGCATGTGCAGGAAACCGGTGACGCTGCCGCCGCCCTCGATGCGAAACTCCAGCTCTTTCAGCTGATACGGCAGCAGCAGAGCCGCCTCTTCGTAAGCGCGGTTGGCGAGCATCTCCGCCTGTTCGGCCAGCTCGTCGCCCTTCAGGTGCGGGTAACCGGCGATGCTGTACAGGCTCGCGGCCTTCAGCCAGTATTCGCCGCCGAGCAGCGGATCCTGCTGCTCCGTCGCCCGCTGCTGCCACTGCATGCCCTGATGGATCCACTCGTAGATCCAGTTGCCATTGCGGTAACCCACCACGGTATCCAGCCGCTGCGGATTGCTGCGCTCGGCGTCCGAAGCGGCGATACGCGCCAGCACTTCGTGGATTTCGATCGGGCTGACGCCGCGCCAGGCCCACAGCAGCGGATTCAGCATGCGATACCAGCTGCCGGTGGTGTCGCCTTCCAACGCGGAATGCATGGCGGCGCTCACTTTGTTGCGCGCGCGCAGCACCAGCGTCGAAGTTTCAGGGTGTTTGAATTTGGGCTTGAAAAGAATTTCAGAAAGGTTGGCCTGTGCCATGGTAACAACAGCCTCCGTAAATCTGGCGATAGGCCGCAAAAGGCCTACTTAACTGGAGGTAGTGTACCTAACTCTGGCGGGATAAACCAAGATAACGCAAACGCCCGGCATAACCGGGCGTCAGACGGCTGACAAAGGAGGAAAAAGCGTGGTTTTTCCTCCTTTGTGGCAAACAGCCGAAAATCAATAAATTGATTTTCCTTATTTTTTATAGGTTGTCTTCGGTAAGCCTGACAACGTCATCACGTTTATCATTAAACAAACGCCCGGCATAACCGGGCGTTGACTTGGAACGGGTTGGGCTTAGCGGCCGCCGATCGGGGGAACGAAGCTGACGCCCATGTCCCACGGCTGTTCGATCCAGGTATCCTGCGGGATGTCGACCACGTAGTCGTCCACCAGCGGGCGGCCCGCCGGCTTGGCAAAGATGGTGACGAAATGCGCTTTCGGGTACATATCGCGGATCGCTTTCGCGGTGCCGCCGGTATCCACCAAATCGTCCACCACGATGAAGCCTTCACCGTCGCCTTCGGCGCGCTTGAGCACTTTCATTTCGCGCTGGTTGTCATGGTCGTAGCTGGAAATGCAGACGGTATCCACGTGGCGGATGCCCAGTTCGCGCGCCAGCAGGGCCGCCGGCACCAGGCCGCCACGGCTTACGGCAATGATGCCCGTCCATTTGTCGGCAGGCAGCAGGCGGTGTGCCAGCTTGCGTGCGTGCATTTGCAGCATATCCCAGGTAACAACGTATTTTTCGCTCATAGAATCGTGTCCCAGCCGGCTGGTGAAGCGGCTTACTTTATAGTTCAGGGGAAAAAAGGTTGCGCGAGATTATAGAGATTGGCCGCGTTGAATTCCAGCTGTACCGAGGAAAACCTCGCGATTTCCGCCGCACGGCTTTCCGGTGATTGATGCTGCAAAAACGAGCGTGACCGCAGCGAAGCCGTGTGATCAGGCGCTTAAACCGCACAATGCAGGGCGCGCACCGCCGGAAATAAAGTGATATTCTCTGATGATCGTGCCACGACGCACAGATACCCACTCACCTTAACCGCGCGGCACGCCCGTCCTGTCGGAGCCTGCCGTCACAGGAGACTTATAGTGTCTGAATTGTCTCAGCTTTCGCCACAGCCGCTGTGGGATATTTTCGCCAAGATCTGTTCTATCCCGCACCCTTCTTATCATGAAGAAGCGCTGGCGCAGCACATCCTCACCTGGGCCAAAGAAAAGAACCTGCACGCCGAGCGCGATCGGGTTGGCAATATCCTGCTGCGCAAGCCGGCCACCAAAGGCATGGAAAACCGCAAGCCGGTCGCGCTGCAGGCACACCTGGACATGGTGCCGCAAAAGAATAACGACACCGTGCACGACTTCGCCAAGGATCCGATCCAGCCTTATATCGCCGGCGAGTGGGTAAAAGCGCGCGGCACCACGCTGGGCGCCGACAACGGCATCGGCATGGCCTCCGCCCTGGCGGTGCTGGCCGACGACAGCGTTGAGCACGGCCCGCTGGAAGTGCTGCTGACCATGACCGAAGAAGCCGGCATGGACGGTGCCTTCGGCCTGCAGCCGAACTGGCTGCAGGCGGACATCCTGATCAATACCGACTCCGAAGAAGAAGGCGAAATCTACATGGGTTGCGCCGGCGGTATCGACTTCATCACCACCCTGCCGCTGCAGCGCGAAGCGGTGCCGGCCGGTTACCAAACCCTGAAGCTGACCCTCAAGGGCCTGAAAGGCGGCCACTCGGGCGCCGAGATCCACGTCGGGCTGGGCAACGCCAATAAACTGCTGGCGCGCTTCCTGTTCGCCCATGCGGCGGCGCTTAACCTGCGCCTGCTGGATTTGAACGGCGGCACCCTGCGCAACGCCATCCCGCGTGAAGCCTCCGCGGTGGTTGCGGTGCCGGCGGACAAGGCCGACGCGCTGAAAGCGCTGAGCCAGGAGTTCCTGGCGGTGCTGCAGAACGAACTCGCCGCCAAAGAGAAGAACATCACCGTGCTGCTGGAGCCAACCACCAGCGCTTCGCAGGCGCTGAGCGCCGACAGCCAGCAACGTTTCCTGGCGCTGCTGAACGGCACGCCGAACGGCGTGATCCGCATGAGCGACGCGGTAAAAGGCGTGGTGGAAACCTCGCTGAACGTCGGCGTGGTCACCACCAGCGAAAACGAAGCGGAAATCATCTGTCTGATCCGCTCTCTGATCGACAGCGGCAAAGACTACGTGGTCGAGATGCTGACCGCGCTGGGCCAGCTGGCCGGCGCCAAGGTGGCGCCGAAGGGCGGCTACCCGGGCTGGCAGCCGGACGCCGACTCGCCGGTAATGCACCTGGTGCGCGAGCTGTATCAGGATCTGTTCAACAAGACGCCGAACATCATGGTGATCCACGCCGGGCTGGAATGTGGTCTGTTCAAAAAACCGTATCCAAACATGGATATGGTGTCGATTGGGCCAACCATCACCGGCCCGCACTCGCCGGATGAGCAGGTGCATATCGAAAGCGTCGGTCTGTACTGGAAGCTGCTGACCTCGCTGCTGAAAGCGATCCCTGAGCGCGCGTAAGCGGCGCGCTTAACGCAAAAAGCCGGCGACCGCCTAATGCTGGTCACTTAAGGGTGACCAGCAACTTTTTTATCTGGATATTTCCTGCTTCTGGCCCGGAGTTCTCTAGGATAACTTCGCTCTCTGCGCCCTGGTAGTACCAGCCATTTCGCCTGTTC
>NZ_JAMYWQ010000065.1 GCF_024160145.1 Serratia nevei | reverse complement strand
GAAAACGTAAAGGCCTTCATTCTGCCGGAAAAAAGAAAGCACCGAAGATATGATCGTTCGGTGCTTTATGTTCCGCCTAAATATCCATTCAGCTATAAGTCACGTGAGGCTTAAGTGAACGGCATTATCCGCTTGCGGGGGCTTTTTTATGCCCGTTGGCGATATATTCCGGAATCATCTATCCCAAAATTTTTTATTCTTTAATTGCCGGGAAAGTTTCTGGCAGGCTCTGATGCTAAATCAACCGATTGAGGTTGCGTTAATTTTCTGGGAGAGCCTGTCGATGCGTAAATGGGGTGTAGGTCTGACATTGGTGCTGTTGGCGTCCGGCGCCATGGCGAAGGATATTCAACTGCTGAACGTGTCATACGATCCGACGCGTGAGTTCTATCAGGCTTACAACACGGCATTCAGCAAGCACTATCAGGCGGAAACCGGCGACAAGGTCACGGTGCGCCAGTCACACGGTGGCTCCGGCAAACAGGCGACTTCGGTGATCAACGGCATCGAAGCCGACGTGGTGACGCTGGCGTTGGCCTATGACGTCGACGCCATCGCCGAACGCGGGCGTATCGAGAAAGACTGGATCAAACGCCTGCCGGACAACTCGGCGCCTTACACCTCGACCATCGTCTTCCTGGTGCGTAAAGGCAACCCGAAACAAATTCACGACTGGCCCGATTTGCTCAAGCCGGGCGTGTCGGTGATCACCCCGAACCCGAAAACCTCCGGCGGCGCCCGCTGGAACTACCTCGCTGCCTGGGGGTACGCGCTGCATCACAACAACAACGATAAGGCCAAGGCGCAGGAGTTCGTCAAAAACCTGTACAAGAACGTCGAAGTGCTGGATTCCGGCGCGCGCGGCTCGACCAACACCTTCGTTGAGCGCGGCATCGGCGACGTGCTGATCGCCTGGGAAAACGAAGCGCTGCTGGCGGAGAAAGAGCTGGGCAAAGACAAGTTTGAGATAATCACCCCGAGCGAATCGATCCTGGCTGAACCGACGGTGTCGGTGGTGGATAAGGTGGTCGATAAACGCGGTACCCGCGACGTGGCGACCGCCTACCTGAAGTATCTGTATTCGCCGGAAGGGCAGACCATCGCGGCACAGCACTATTACCGTCCGCGCGATGCGGCGGTGGCGGCCAAGTTTGCCGGGCAGTTCCCGCAGCTGAAGCTGTTCACCGTGGATGACACCTTCGGCGGCTGGACCGAAGCGCAGAAGGTGCACTTCGCCACCGGCGGCGTGTTCGATGAGATCAGCAAACGCTGATGCCGGTTGAGCGGCAATAAAAAACCCCGGCAAGCCGGGGTTTTTTTATGGCAAGCCTAAATGCAATCAGGCTTTTTTCGCTGCGGCAGCGGCCTTGACGATCACGGCGAAAGCGTCGGCTTTCAGCGAGGCGCCGCCAACCAGCGCGCCGTCGATGTCGGGCTGAGAGAACAGCTCTGCGGCGTTCTTGTCGTTCACCGAACCGCCGTACTGGATAATGATTTCAGCGGCAACCGCGGCATCGTGTTTGGCGATGTGGTCACGGATAAATTTGTGCACGGCCTGCGCCTGCGCAGGGGTCGCGGACTTGCCGGTACCGATGGCCCAGACCGGTTCATAGGCGATCACGGTGCCTTTCATCGCCGGTGCGCCCAGCGTTTTCAGCACGGCGTCGATCTGGCGCGCGCACACTTCTTCAGTTTTGCCCGCAGCGTTTTCCGCTTCGGTTTCACCGATGCACAGCACCGGGATCAGGCCGGCTTCTTTCAGCACGGCGAATTTCTCGGCGATCACTTCGTCGCTTTCTTTGTGGTAGGTGCGACGCTCGGAGTGGCCGATGATGATGTACTGGGCGCCGACGTCTTTCAGCATGTTGGCGGAAACTTCACCGGTGAAGGCGCCGGACAGGTTAACGTCCACGTTCTGCGCGCCCAGCGCGATGCGGCTGCCGGCCAGCGCGTGCTTGGCCTGATCCAGGTACATCACCGGCGGGGCGATGGCGACGCCACAGCCGTCAACGCTGCTCAGCTCATGGCGCAGGCCAGCGATCAGTTCGTTGACCATGTGGGTGCTGCCGTTAAGCTTCCAGTTACCCATAACTAATGGATGACGCATGTTTTTTCCTCCAACTAGAAAACGCGAGAGTCGAAATGACAACTGCCGGACCGGCAGTTTACCTGCCCAACAGTATAGAGATCATTAAGCGCGAAGGCTTTGCTTTTCGTCATTAAATGCCGCGCCGTTACGGCTCGGAAAGCGCCAGCTTAATCGGTTCAACCGCGAAGGTAACGCCTTTATCGCCGTTGTCCGAGACGACATAGCGAATGGCGCCGACCTGCTGTTGGTAAAAGCGCGATCCTTTGCCTTTTTCCAGCAGGCTGTTCACCTTGTTCTGGCTCTGTTCCACCGTCAACGTCGGTTCGAACTGGCGCATCAGCGCCGCCATGTAGTTGACGGCGATGGCGCGCGCGGCTTTTTCTTCATTGGCCTGCTGCAGCGGCAGGTGAGTGATCTGCAACGTTTTGATTTTACCTGTACCTTTCTCCAGCGCGGTGGAGGCGTACAGGTTTTCGTTGAGTTTGCTGGCGGCGCGCGTCAGCAGCGGCGAATCGTCTTCGGCGGCAGGAATGGCGCGGAATTCGCCAATCGGCAGCTTCGGGTTGTCGCGGTTGTATTTCTCGCGGAATTTGACCACCGTCAGATCGAACGTCGGCGCCCCGGCCAGCAGGTAGGGTGCGGCGGGCGTCGCATCGGCGGCCGGCGGATCGGCCCAGGCGCTGGCGGCCACCTGCAGCAGGCAGGCGATGACGAAGATTTTTCTCAGCATGGCGTATGGCATCAAGGACAAAGATGGCTCCGATTAAAGCGATAACCCGCGGGCCTTGTCAAAGATCCCACGCCATTATCGGTTTGCTGACGAGAAAGCTGTGCGGCGCGCCGCGTTATGCGAGGCGGAAAACTCGACCCGGCAGCGCCTATGTTACACTGCGGCGCAGAATATGGGCAGGCTTAGAGCGCAGGAATCGATGACGTTACAACAGTGGTGTTTTTCTTTTAAGGGCCGCATCGGGCGGCGCGACTTCTGGATCTGGATGGGGCTGTGGCTGGCGCTGATGGCGGCGGCATTTACGCTGGCCAATTATCAGCTGGTCGCCATTCAATCCATCGCCTTCTTTATCGTGGCGCTGCTGTGGCCGACGGCGGCGGTGTTGGTCAAGCGGCTGCACGATCGCAACAAGGCCGGTTGGTGGGCGCTGTTGCTGATCCTGGCGTGGATGCTGGCGGCGGGGAACTGGCAGATGCTGGCGCCGGTCTGGCAATGGGGCGTCGGGCGTTTCATTCCGACGCTGATTATCGTGATGATGATGATCGATCTGGGCGCCTTCGTCGGCACGCCGGGGGATAATCGGTTCGGCCCGGAAGCCGAACCGGTGAAGTTCCGCTGATCCCCGCCGGGTTACCAGTACTGTTCGCTGGTGATGTGGCCCGGCTTGCGGCGCAGGTGCTTGCGCATCTGGCGGTGGTCTTTCAGCGTTTGCTGGGTGTCCCGCACCATTTGCGGGTTGCCGCACAGCATCACGTGGCTGGTTTCGGCGTCGATAGTCAAACCGATCGCCGCTTCCAGCCGGCCGTCCTCGATCAGCGCCGGCACGCGGCCGGTCAGTGAGCCGGACGCTTCTTCGCGGCTGACAACGGTCTGGATGCGCAGCTTGCCGTTGTAGCGCTGCTGCAGTTGTTGCATCAGCGGCAGGTAGCTCAGGTCACGCGCAAAGCGCGCGGCGTGCACCAGCACCAGGTTGTTAAAGCGCTCCAGGCCGGCGCCCTGCTGCAGAATCGATAAATAGGGGCCGATGGCGGTGCCGGTCGCCAGCATCCACAGCGTGTCGCAGTCGGGCACCTCGTCCAGCACGAAGAAGCCGGCCGCTTCTTGGGTCACCATCACGTCCGAGCCCGGCCGCAGCTGATTGAGGCGCGGGCTCAGTTTGCCTTCCGGCACGGTGACCAGATAAAACTCCAGGTTGGCGTCGTCGGGGGCATTGACGTAGGAGTAAGCGCGCTGCACCCGTTCACCGTCGATCTCCAGCGCCAGCTTGGCGAATTGCCCGGCGGTGAAAGGATCGATGGGGGCATTGACCACCAGGCTGAACAGCCCGTCGGTCCATTGTTTTACCTGCGTAACCTTGCCGTTTACCCAGTTAGCCATACTCTAAAGCTCCCGTGGTCGAATCAAATAAGCACAATGTCGTGAGCCGGAAATGGCGTGCGCGGTGCGCTCTACCCGGTAATCGTTGCCGAACAGGCGGTGAAACAGCTGCAGCTCGGAATTACACAGGCTGCTGCAGCTGGAACCGGCCACGCCGATCGGACAGTGGTTTTCCACCAACAGCGTGCCGTGCGGGTGGTCGAGCAATTCGGCCATGTAACCGTCGTGTTGCCGCAGACGCACCAGGCGGGCTAACCGGTCCTGATGGCTGCGCTCGGCGGACAGCTCTTCGGCATAGCGCAGATAAAGCTGCTCTGCGCGCGCGCTGAGCAACGGTTCCACCCCAGCGTCGCCAAACAGCTGCAGCGCGGATTCCCGCAGCCGCTCCTGATCGGCGGCCGTGAAGGCGTGCCCCCGTTCGGTCAGCGACCAGTAACGCGTCGGGCGGCCGACCTTGCTGCGCGCTTCGTCGTAACAAACCAGCTCACGTTTTTCCAGGGATTGCAGGTGTTGTCGGATGCCCATCGGCGTGATGTCCAGACGCTCCGCCAGCATTTTGGCCGAATGCGGCCCGAGAGCCTTTAACTGCAATAAAATCAGCTCAGGTGTTTTCATGAACCAAATCCCTATGGTGTTATTTTATTTCAAGTTGATGAAAAGAATTATCGATTAAATGCTAAAGCGCGGCTACTGCAAGGGCGCTATTTTTAACTCCAAAGCGTTAGACGTACAGTTTAATTTACGAGCCTGGTCGGGATAGCTGCCAGTGTGACCTGGATCAATATCTGCCTGAAACTCGCTAAAAAAATCAGATTTGATTAGTTTATGCCGCCATAGAGGGCTGCTCGCCGTTCTGGCTGCTGCAACGGCCATACCGGGACGCTGTGACGAGTTGAAACGTTAACGAAGATAATGAGAAAACTAGAGAATTTTCACCTGCTGGTGATGCTTATCCTGTTGGTTGCCGTCGGCCAGATGGCGCAAACCATTTATGTTCCCGTTATTGCGGATATCGCCCACGATCTGTCGGTTCGCACCGGCGCCGTGCAACGGGTGATGGCGGCGTATCTGCTGACCTACGGTTTCTCCCAGCTGATTTACGGGCCGATATCGGATCGAATCGGGCGGCGTCCGGTGATCCTGACCGGCATGATGATCTTCCTGGTCGGCGCGCTGGGCGCGCTGCTGTCCACCAACCTGACGATGCTGGTCGCCGCCAGCGCCATCCAGGGCATGGGCACCGGCGTGGCGGGCGTGATGGCGCGCACCATGCCGCGCGATCTGTATGCCGGCACCGCGCTGCGCTACGCCAACAGCCTGCTCAACATGGGCATTTTGGTCAGCCCGCTGCTGGCGCCGGTGATTGGCGGCACACTGGCGATGGTGTTCGGCTGGCGTGCCTGCTACGCCTTCCTGCTGGCGCTGTGCGCCTGCGTCGCCTTCGCCATGTTCCGCTGGCTGCCGGAGACCCGTCCGGTACAGACGGAAAAACGCCGCATGCTGGCCAGTTTCCGCCAGCTGCTGGGGGACAGCACCTTCAGCTGCTACCTGGTGATGCTGATCGGCGCGCTGGCGGGGATTGCGGTATTCGAGGCCAGCTGTGGCGTGTTGATGGGCGGCGTGTTGGGGCTGAGCGGCCTGACCGTCAGCATCCTGTTCATTCTGCCGATCCCGGCGGCGTTTTTCGGCGCCTGGTACGCCGGGCGCGACGGCAAGACCTTCCACACGCTGATGTGGCATTCGGTGATTAGCTGCCTGCTGGCGGGGGCGATGATGTGGATCCCGGGCTGGTTCGGCGTGATGAACATCTGGACGCTGATCGTGCCGGCCGCGCTGTTCTTCTTCGGCGCCGGCATGCTGTTCCCGCTGGCGACCACTGGGGCGATGGAGCCGTTCCCTTACCTGGCCGGCGCGGCGGGCGCGCTGGTGGGCGGCATGCAGAACATGGGATCGGGTCTGGCGACCTGGCTTTCCGCCATGCTGCCGCAAACCGGGCAGTTCAGCCTCGGATTGCTGATGTTCGCGATGGCGCTGCTGATCCTGCTGTGCTGGTGGCCGCTGTCCAACCGGATGCAACATCAGGGGCATACCGCATAACAACAGGGCGCCATTCGGCGCCCTCATTCAGTTGACAAGGGGGGAAAAAGCGTGATTTTTCCCCCTTTGTGGTTATCAGCCGAAAATCAATAAATTGATTTTCCTGGTTTTCTATTCGTTGCTCTCTGCCAACCCGGCAAGGTCATGCGGTTTGTCATCAATCATCAGGGCGCCATTCGGCGCCCTGTTTCGTTACAGCAAAAACTCGTGCAGCGCCGGGTCCTTGCGATCCAGATAGTGGGTCGAACGGATACGGCGGATGGTGCGCGACTTGCCGCGGATCAGTAGGGTTTCGGTCGTGGCCATGTTGCCCTGGCGGCTGATACCCTCCAGCAGATCGCCCTTGGTGATGCCGGTGGCGGAGAAGATCACGTTGTCGTTGTGCGCCATCTGATCCAGACGCAGCACCTGACCGGCTTCGATACCCATCTCCCGGCAACGCACCAGCTCCTCTTCGCCGATACGGCGGTTCTCGGCGCTGTCGCCTTTTACCTCATGGCGCGGCAGCAAACGCGCCTGCATGTCGCCGTCCAGCGCGCGGATCACCGCGGCTGAGATCACCCCTTCCGGCGCGCCGCCGATGCCGTACATCACATCGACCTCGCTTTCTGGCATGCAGGTGAGAATGGAGGCTGCCACGTCGCCGTCAGGAATGGCGAATACCCGCACGCCCAGCTGCTGCATCTGCGCGATGACGCCGTCGTGGCGCGGTTTGGCCAATACGATCACCGTCAGCTGCGACAGCGGTTTGCTCAGCCGTGCGGCGACGTTCTGCAGGTTCTCCGCCAGCGGCAGGTCGAGATCGATGGCGCCGCGCGCCGCCGGGCCGACCACCAGCTTCTCCATGTACATGTCCGGCGCGTGCAGGAAGGTGCCGCGATCGCCCACCGCCAATACCGCCAGCGCATTGGATTGGCCCATGGCGGTCATGCGGGTGCCTTCGATCGGATCGACCGCGATGTCGACCGCGTCGCCCTGGCCGGTGCCGACCTGTTCGCCGATATACAGCATCGGCGCTTCGTCGATCTCGCCTTCGCCGATCACGATGCGGCCATCGATATCCACGTTATTGAGCATGATGCGCATGGCGTGGACCGCCGCGCCGTCGGCGGCGTTCTTGTCGCCGCGTCCCAGCCATTTGTAGCCCGCCAGCGCGGCGGCTTCGGTAACGCGGGAAAATTCGATGGCTAATTCACGTTTCATGGCAAACCTGTCTGTGAGAAAGGGAAGAGAATATCGGCAAAGTCTATCACAGCGCGGTGGCGGCGGGGCGGAGCAAAAAAAAGCGCTGCCCGCAGGCAGCGCTTGTGGGTGAAACGGCAGCGTCGGGATTACTCGTGATCTTCCCATGCCTGAGCGCGAGCCACCGCTTTTTTCCAGCCGCTGTAGCGGTAGTTGCGTTCGGTGGTTTCGATGCTTGGGCGGAATTCACGTTCAATCACCGCTTTGCTCTTCACTTCATCCAGATCGTTCCAGTAGCCGATGGCCAGGCCCGCCAGGAACGCGGCGCCCAGCGCCGTCGATTCACGCACCTCAGGGCGTTCCACGCGGGTGCCGAGGATATCGGACTGGAACTGCATCAGGAAGTTGTTGGCGACCGCGCCGCCGTCTACGCGCAGCGATTGCAGACGGGTGTTGGCGTCGGCCTGCATGGCGTCCAGCACGTCGCGGGTCTGGAAGGCGATGGATTCCAGCGTGGCGCGGATGATGTGGTTGCTGTTGGCGCCACGGGTCAGGCCGAAGATCGCGCCGCGGGCATACGGATCCCAGTAAGGGGCGCCCAGGCCGGTGAAGGCCGGCACCACATAGACGCCGTTGCTGTCTTTCACCTTGGTGGCGAAGTATTCGGAGTCGGCGGCGTCGCTGATCAGTTTCAGCTCATCGCGCAGCCACTGGATAGACGCACCGCCGATGAATACTGCACCTTCCAGCGCATAGTTCACTTCGCCGCGGGGGCCGCAGGCGATGGTGGTCAGCAGGCCGTTTTTCGAGCGTACCGCTTCTTTGCCGGTGTTCATCAGCAGGAAGCAGCCGGTGCCGTAGGTGTTCTTCGCCATGCCCGGTTGAACGCACAGCTGGCCGTACAATGCCGCCTGCTGGTCACCGGCGATACCGGCGATAGGAATACGCGTGCCGCCCTTACCGCCGATGTTGGTCTGGCCGTACACTTCGGAGGAAGGACGGACTTTCGGCAACATGGCGCGCGGGATATCCAGCACTTCCAGCATGCGTTCATCCCAGTCCAGCTCGTGGATGTTGAACATCATGGTGCGTGAGGCGTTGGTGTAATCGGTGACGTGTACGCGCCCCTGGGTCATTTTCCACACCAGCCAGGTATCGACGGTGCCGAACAGCAGTTCGCCGCGCTTGGCGCGCTCGCGGGCGCCTTCGACGTTGTCCAGGATCCACTTCACCTTGGTGCCGGAGAAGTACGGGTCAACCACCAGGCCAGTGTTGTGACGGATGTACTCTTCCAGGCCGTCGCGCTTGAGCTTCTCGCAGATGTCGGCGGTGCGGCGGCACTGCCAGACGATGGCGTTGTAAATCGGCTTGCCGGTCTCTTTTTCCCAGACGATGGTGGTTTCACGCTGGTTGGTGATGCCGATGCCGGCGATCTGATCGGAACTGATGTCGGCTTTCGCCAGCACTTCTACCAGCGTCGAGCTTTGCGACGCCCAGATCTCCATCGGATCGTGCTCAACCCAGCCGGCCTTTGGATAGATCTGCGGGAATTCGCGTTGCGATACCGCAACAATGTTGGCGTCGTGATCGAGCACGACGGCGCGTGAGCTGGTGGTCCCTTGGTCGAGTGCGACAATGTATTTTTTTTCTACAGTCATGGTAGTTATCCTGCTGTTTGTTAACCGTTTAAAACTGCACCCATCACGCTTTGCGTTGTTGGGTCTTGGCGTCGGGTTCTTCTTCCGTCACGCAGACGTCGCAAGGCAGGTTGCGGCCAATCAATGCGCGATAACCGAAAGCGCCCAGGCAGCAGCCGATGATAGGGGCGAAGATCGGCACCAGGAAGTACGGGATGTCGCGTGCGCCGGTGAAGGCCACTTTGCCCCAGCCGGCCAGGTATGCGAACAGTTTCGGCCCGAAGTCGCGCGCCGGGTTCAGCGCGAAGCCGGTCAATGGTCCCATGGAGGCGCCGATCACGGCAATCAGAATACCGATCAGCAGCGGTGCCAGCGGGCCGCGCGGAATGCCGTTGCCGTCGTCGGTCAGTGCCAGGATCAGGCACATCAGAATGGCAGCGATCACCGTTTCTACCAGGAAGGCCTGGCCGACGGAAATGTGCGCGTTAGGATAAGTCGAGAAGATGCCGGCCAGTTCGAGGCTTTCGTTGCTGCCGCGCACCATGTGGTGAGCCGCTTCGAAGTCGAAGAACAGGTTGTAGTACAGCCCATAGACCAGGGCGGCGGCGCAGAAGGCGCCGGCGACCTGCGCAATGATATAAGGCACCACTTTGCGCCCGTCGAAGCAGGCGAACAGCCATAAAGCGAGGGTGACCGCAGGGTTGAGATGCGCGCCGGAAATGGCGGCGGTCAGATAGATGGCCATGGCGACGCCAAGGCCCCAAATGATGCTGATTTCCCACTGGCCGAAGCTGGCGCCCGCCAGTTTCAGCGCGGCAACGCAGCCTACGCCAAAGAAGATCAGCAGCGCCGTGCCGAGAAACTCGGCGATGCACTGGCCTTTTAATGTCGGACTGGTGGTTTGGCTCATAATGTTGTTGTCCTGCAAAACGGCGGTTGTTGGTTTATAGGCACAGTTGGGTATACATCCGGCCTATGGGCACAGTTTTTTTCATCTCGTCCAATTATTGAATAAGGACGTGATGTAAATTTATCGTTAACGAACATAAACGAGAAATAGCGAAATCAAAATGTGTGTAGCGCGTCATAAAATTGAGCGATTTCGCGTCTTTCGGTGTTCTTTCTGAGCCATAAAAGTGTGATCTAACCAGTGGTTTGGCGAGGGTTGTTAACAACTCGCGGCGGTGGCGGCGGGGATTTTCAGTTTTTGCCGATGGCGGCGGCAGGAAAATTGCAACAGACTGCGCGATGATCCGGTATGTTGCTAGACAGGCGGAGACT
This sequence comes from Serratia nevei, assembly GCF_024160145.1. GTDB lineage: Bacteria > Pseudomonadota > Gammaproteobacteria > Enterobacterales > Enterobacteriaceae > Serratia > Serratia nevei_A. The sequence goes on along the minus strand of NZ_JAMYWQ010000065.1, from coordinate 573 downwards.
GGCTACTTACAATCGTTTTTAACGAATCGAGACTGGCGCGCCTTCCGTAACGGCGCGCGTCACTGAGCGCGATGCAATATTCGCAGTAGCTGCAGCCGACGTTGCGGCCGCTACTTATAGATGTACGCCTTGCTATCATGAGGGGACTGAAGCATGTCATTTGAAGTATTTGAAAAACTGGAAGCAAAAGTACAGCAGGCGATTGATACCATCACCCTGTTGCAGATGGAAATTGAAGAGCTGAAAGACAAAAACAACTCTCTGTCGCAGGAAGTTCAGGCTGCCTCCGGCAACCACGAAGCGCTGGTGCGCGAAAACCAACAGCTGAAAGAAGAACAGCACGTCTGGCAAGATCGCCTGCGCGCGCTGCTGGGCAAAATGGAAGAGGTCTGATTCCTCACGCCATGCAGCAACGAAAAGGGCGCCTCAGGCGCCCTTTTTCATGACCGTGACCCGTCCTAAATAGCGTTGACACATTTTACTCACGCACAGAGGAAAATGTGATGAACCAGTATGTTAAACGCACACAACGCGATTATTCTCTATCCTTTAAATTAGCCGTTGTCGAACAGG
>NZ_JAMYWQ010000064.1 GCF_024160145.1 Serratia nevei | reverse complement strand
GACAGGAATATAACCGGCAAAGACCCCATTCTTCGTTAAATAACCAGACTCCGGAGGAATTTGTCCGAAGTCTGCAAAAAAGCCCGGATCTCTGATTTAGTCTGGCGCTGATTTGGGGAAGAGATCAAAAAAGCCCGGATCTCTGATTTAGTCTGGCGCTGATTTGGGGAAGAGATCAGAAAGACGAAGATCTCTGATTTAGCACTGCACTGATTTTGGGCCAAGGTCAAAAATAAGACGGAAATATCAAAAAGTGTGTGAAACTAAAATGGGTGTGCTTACACACCGCTTAGCATCGTGTTAATAAAAATCTAAAAGTCCATGTATTTCAATCTTCTTATGGCTTCTTTGAGCATGCTGTATTTACATGCAAGATTAACTCTAATAAAACTCTCACCAGACTTACCGTAAATAGAACCACTATTTACGATTACCCCAACCTTATTGCTCAGTAGCTCTAGGATTTGATTGCTGTTAAATCCCGTTTTACTAATATCCACCCAAACTAGATATGTTCCTTGTAGGTCCACTACTTTACACTTTGGTAAGTATCGAAAAATATATTTACGGAATAACTTATAGTTTCGATAAATATAATCCTTAACGCTTTCCAACCACCATTCCGAGTCATTATAAGCTGCGATTAGAGATGAAATGGCGAAGATACTTATATCGTTAGCAAAATCATTTTTAAGTGAATCCTTTATTTTTTCTCTGAGGTGAGTATTACTGATTATCATCACTCCTTGTTTAACACCGGAAATATTAAAAGACTTGCTAGGTGAAAAACAAACTACAGAACTGCATAGTATATTTCCTGTAGGCTTTGAAAATGGGATGTGTTTATTATCCCCAAAAATTATATCACAATGACTTTCATCAGAGATAACAATGACTCCATGCCTAGCACAAATACTACCTAACTGAGATATTTCATCCTCTGACCAGACTCTTCCTATAGGGTTATGTGGACTACAGAATAACATCGCCTTACATGACTCCCTCGCCGCCATAATTTCAAGCTCTTCAAAGTCAATATAATACTTATTATCACGATAAATAAGATTGTTAATCATGGCGGTTCTTCCAGAACTCTCAATACAAGAGGCGAACATATTGTATACAGGCTCTTGGATAATTATTTCATCACCTTGTGATGAGATACTCTTTATTATTGTAGATATAGAGACATCCACACCTGAAGCACAAACAAGCCATTCGCGTAAAATATTGTAATTATGCCTTCGAGAAAACCACTCAATGATAGAGTTAAAGTAATCTTCTGGTACATAATGATAACCAAATACTCCGTGTCGAATGTTATTAGAAAGAGAATTTATAACCGCGGGGGGGGAATAAAAATCCATGTCAGCTACTGAAAATGGCAGTACATTATCTTGATTAGGCCGATCCCATTTACTTGAATGGGTACCGAGACGTGAAACATGCACATCAAAAAATTGAATAATCCAATCCTGCATATACTTATGATCCCCAATGATTTCATAATAAAGAAACGTATAACTATGTAGTAGCTGAAACATGAAAATGCAAATGATTCGAAGTTTTTTTGGATATACACCTATTCCCTCCTAGCACATCGTAACCCGCATCGCATCACATCACATCACATCAGTTCCTTGTATCATTTTCTGCCGCGTGCAAGAACAAAAGATATACATCACTTCTAAATTTCCAAAAAAAAACCTTCTATATCAATTAAATAAAAAAACTTTAATGTGTTAACGATTCCGTATTGACACACAATGCTTATGTGTTAATTATGTTTCAGATTGTTGTTTATTTGTTGCACATGCGAGAGCTGCAGTTTTCTCTGAAAACTAAATGATAACTTAATGTGAGGTATCTATATGATTAACTGGAAGAATTCAGACTCTTTTTACAATAATGAGCATCAAGGATCAGGAAAGCCGGTTCTGTTGTTTATTCACAGTGACCAACTTAGTTGCTGCAATGAATTAGATTCACTCCTCGAAAATATTAACAACCAGGATAGTATCCTTGAAAACTATTTCCCTATCAGGGTATCTTCATTTAACCCTTCAGAGAATGATAAAAAACTCATTAACAATCATATATTTGTAGCATCTCCTGTTCTGCAAGTGTTAAATCATGATGGTAGCCGTAGTCATGAGTTTAGTTATGTGCCTAGACAAACAAGACATTCAAAAGGATATTCTTATACGCATAACGAGAATGACGGGGTATTTAACCAAGATTTAGTTCGCTCGCAATTGGAAATAGGTCTTGCAAAATATCACTTTCTCAATAAAAACCAAGATATAGCATCTGATATGGCGGAAAAAATAATTACGAAGAATAATAATGACCCCAACGCCTATAATCAAGCCAAGATTATCATCGATAAAAAAGAAAATGATGGATACTCAAGCTTTCTAGACTCGAAGATAAATTATAGCGAATTGTCAAATGCCACTGTCCGCCTGTTAAATAATCTGCGAAATATAGAAGACAGATTAGTGATGAAAGAGTGGCCTTACACCGATGGCGACGGTGATTGGAAATGGTATACAGATTGTGTACGTGAACTCTCATTCCAAATATACCAAGAGTTGATAACAACTGCTAATAATATTGAACTTGCTGTTGGACCGCGCAGGAAAAATAAAAAAAACCATCTAATTTTATCAAATTGGCACAAGAACTACAGGAAATTACAATCAGATTTCATTGGCGTTCCTGATGAGATGTTAGATATTATTGCTCTTAAGCATGAGCGTAGTTTACGAGAAAACATCGTCCATTGCATCCTTTGTGAAGGAAGCGCACATGGATTACAGATCCTAAATACAGTTAATGAAAAAAACAACCCTGAGTGCATCATTGATTTTGAAACCCATCAAGCACAGGTAGGTGAAGTAACTGCAGATATTGGTCCATCAGCAGATCTTTTCTCACATTATGAAAGCGTCCACACAAAAATGATGAACCAGCTCAAGTATATTAAGGATAGCGAGCTAGATATTAAGTCAAAATGGTGGGAGCCCGAAGCAGTTACGCTTAAGTTTAGACTTGACCGTCTTGGATGGCATCTGCAAGACCATATTTGCACTCACAGAAAATTATTATCAGAGATGAATTTTAAACCTAACCTTGTAGATACATTTTCACAAGTTATCTTTGAAGGAATGGCACAGGTTGAATGCAGCTCTTTAGGATTTGAAAAGCAATGTAAGGATGAATTTTCAAGCCTAATTGCCATGATAAATAAGAGAGCGGTCGAATTCTTAGAGTTCTCAAAAAAATAAAACTTCTAAAATACCATGCACGATATTTTTATATCGTGCAATAAACTTCAGGAAGATATTTATGAGCAATGAAGTTGAATTCTGGAAACGTTTGAAATGCTATAGTGACATTGATTGCGAAACATTCCTATCTGAAAAGTGGCAGTTAAAAAACACGATAAAGAATAGAGATGAGTTACTCGAATTTCTTCGACAAGAGCTATCTCAAGAAATTATTGATGACTTTACTCTCTCTCTATCTAAAAACCCTATGCAGATAAAAATAAGTCCATATATTTTGTCGCTAATTGACTGGGATAATTTTCATGAGGATCCTATTAGAAAACAGTTTATCCCTTTGTTTAGTGAACATAAAAAGGATCATCCGGCATTGAGACTTGACTCACTTAACGAGAGTGACGACTCCCCTGTTCAGGGGATAATACATCGCTACCCAAATAAAGTGCTTTTTCTCTCAAATCATAGCTGCCCAGTATATTGTCGTTTCTGTACACGAAGCTATATGGTTGGCGAAAGCACGGCATCCGTGAGCAAGAGTCATAATGTAGCAATGCCCAATAATTGGCATGATGCAATTAATTACATTATTACCAATGAAAATATTGAGGATGTCGTTGTCAGCGGCGGTGATGTATATACTCTCCCCGCAAAACATCTAAAAATATTACTCACTGAACTATTAAATATACAGTCGGTAAAGAGAATAAGAATAGCAACTAAGTCACTTGCCGTACTACCCACTAAATTCTTATCATCAGATGGTTGGGCTAGTGCAATAATTGATGCGAATAAACTTGCTCTAAAAAAGAGAAAACAGTTTTCTATTCAAACCCACTTCAACCATGCGAATGAAATAACATGGATAACCAAAAAAGCAGCTGACCTTCTATTTGACCATGGTATAAAAGTTAGAAATCAAACAGTACTAATGAAAAATATTAATGATAGCATCCATAGCCTTAAAGATCTTATGGACTCATTAGTTAATATAAACATCGAACCCTATTATATATATATGCATGACCTAGTTCCAGGAAGCGAGTTCTTTCGCACCACCTTGAAAAGCGCTCTAGAGTTGGAGGAGCTCTTACGAGGCTCGACATCTGGATATAATATCCCAAACTTTGTCGTTGATCTCCCTGGCGGTGGTGGGAAACGCAATATTTGGTCATATCGACACTATGATATCGAATCAGGTATATCTATTTTTCGCTCACCTGTAATAGATAAAAATAAATTTTATTTCTATTTCGACCCTATCGCTCAGGATGAAGAAAATGATATCAATATGGAAAACTTTGACCAAGCGAATCTTGATGCAATCATAGAAAAAATAAAAAATAAAAAACTTGAGGAGTTACGATAATGCAAAAATATCTTCTTGTTTCCGCCATGCCGACTCCAAATGGAGGGCTTCACCTTGGGCATTTAGCTGCACAATTTCTACCTCAAGATATTTTCAAAAGATACCACAAGCCTAGAGGTAAAATAGTTGAGTTTTATGGTGGCTTTGACGTCTATGATAATGCAATTAGTGTTGCTGCAAAAAAAAACAATGTTAGCACGTATGAAATGGCTATTCACTATCAAAACATTATTAAGGATCAACTTAATTATTTCAATATAGATATTGATAATTTAATCAATTACTTAGATCCGGAATTGATAAAGAAATCGAAAAGAACTCTTGCATCTCTAAATAAAAATCTCAGCCCTATTCTTTTTACCAAGAATATCTCATATCCCTATTCGGCTGATAACACACCACTAAGCGGGAATTGGCTGACAGGCAAGTGCAAAAAATGTCATCATGACACAAAAGGCTATTCCTGCGATCGTTGCGGAATATCGATTACCCCCAATGATATTTACGACTTTAATTTTGAACAGTCATACGTAACACAAGGAATAACTTGGGAAGACAAGATGATATCTTTCCTCTCAGTCCCTTTTTCGGATCTTGAGAATTACATTGAAAGTCAACCTATATCAGATGATATAAAATCTCTTTGTTATGTGTTAAATCAACAGAAAAATAATTGTTACCAATGGACCGCTATTGACCAATGGGGTATGTCTCTAAATTCAGAGGTAAAAGATGAAGTGTTTTTTAACAGAAACTTTACCTTGATAGAACAAATGATAATTGCTGATATTTTTTATGAAAATCACGGTGAGAATCCATTTTCGATAGATAGTGAAGTGAAAACAATACTTGCTTATGGGAAGGATAATGTAGGATTACTCTTAATTGACTTACCCAGTATACTACTTGGCTCTAAGGTTTTTGAACCTTATAAACAACATTGGGTCAGTCACTTTTATTGCATCGATGGGCAGAAAATGTCCACAAGCAAAAATTTCGCTATCTGGCTAGATGATATTATGACGTCTAATATAAGCTCCGATAGTACAAGAGCTTATATTTGCAGTGTATACTCTAGAGATGAAGATACCAATTTGGATTTGAAATCACTACTTGAACATGAAAGATTTACTTTTGACCTGCAGCAAGGTATTCTCGGCATGAGTAAAATAAATCAAAAAGATTCAGGAGAGAATGTACTATCTAGTAAAATGGAGTCTATAGCTAAAAAAGTAGATACTATATTCTCCAATGTTGATTTGGATTTTAAAGAATACTACAATAGATATAAAGAATTTTGTTCTTTAATTTATTACGTAAACTGTCAGAAATCAGCAATCTTATGGGTGGAAATATTTCATGGGTACTTTAGCGCATTGGTTCCAAACACTGCATCTTTTGCAAAAGAAAATGTGAGATTTTATGCCAAAGATTCAAAAAGGTAAATTCATCGCAAGTGCAGGTTTAGATAATTTCGGGGATGGTCTTATGACCATCTTTTTCCCACTTATTATGTTATCAATAACTTCTGACCCTATTATTTTCTCACTAAGTTATGTAATAAAAACCTTGTCGTCTGTTCTATCGTCTTTTCTTTCTGGATACATACTGGATTTTCATCCTATATTAAAAGTAACTAAATTAGCTAAAGCCGCCAGACTAGTCTCTCTTATTTTAATCATATCTCTGCCAATGAATATAACCATGATACTTTTTTGCGCGCTAATTTTTGGTGCCACAGAGGTATTTATTGATAATTCAACGCAAACTATTAGTTTAAGTCTCTATCAAAAATCAGAGTTAATTAGCATAAATAACAAACTTCAGTCAATGGAATATCTTTTTGTTTTCTTTATTGGGCCAATCGCTGGTGCATTTATTTTTAAACCTTATAACAACACGCTGCTTTACTTCGCGATCACTACCTACTCTTTATCTTTATTGCTTTTTTCATTTATGAAAGACATTCCAAGAAATAATAGGGAAAATAAAGAAAATGCTTTTAATGAAATTATGCAAGGATTGAAATTCCTGTTAAGTCATGCATCACTGAGGATTTTATGTATCTATGCTGCCGCTTTTTGTTTGGTTATATCTTGTTTATTCTCAGTTTTCCCGATGATAATCTCGTCACAAGTGAATGATCCGCAGTTGTTCGCGGGGTTGTTCTATGCACTAAATTCTCTCGGGTTCGTTTTAGCTTCATCTCTGACCCCTATAGTTTCAAGAGTTATTTCAACAAGAAAGTTGCTATTTATTTCATTGTGTTTTGCATTTCTCTCTAGCATTATTCTAGTATTGGATCATACTATTTATATAATGCTTATATCAGTTTTTTTGCTCGGATGTGGCATGGGGTGCTGGGGCTGCATCGCTGTAACCTATAGACAGAAAGTAATACCTGAAGGTATATTCTCGAGGACTAATTCTGTTTACAGACTTTTCTCTTGGGGAGCACTATGTGTGGGAGGTCTTATGGGGGGAACTATTTATCAGATAATCGGTTACGATTCACTCTTCTATATAACGTTAGCATTTACACTATCTCTTACTATATCTTTCTACTTTATGCCCTTAACGGATAAGTTATGATGAAGTTACCAACATCACTTTTACCATTCAAAATCAACAGAATACATACTGAGTTGGGTATATTCAAAGTGAATGGATATAGGTCATCAGTTAGCACTGATAAAATGACCATAATTCTCTCAACGGTTTTTATACTTTCTACAGATGGCTGGGAAGAACTTATTTTAACCCAACCTAATAGTAACCTACTGGAACAATTACTTCCTTACCTAGAGCACCATTTAATGTCAAATCTGTAGTGGCGCAATTCGCTTACCGAAAAACTAAGGGGCCAAAATATAAATCGAAAAATCGTGCAATGAAAAGATCACAAAGCTTGCCACACAAGGTGGGAATGATCTTACCCACGTAATGTGGACACAGGCCTAAGCGAGGTTCTGTTTTTCAAATTGTTCCGGGCTAAGACCACCACAGGCACTGTGGCGACGCCAGCGATTGTAATCACACTCGATATAATTAAATACCGTCGTCCGCATTATTTCCCGGCTGATGAAGCGTTCGCCGTGGATACATTCAACCTTCAGTGTGTGGAAGAAGCTTCCCGCACAGGCGTTATCGTAACAGCAACCTTTGGCACTCATACTTCCATGCAGATTATGCTGTTTCAGCAGCGTCTGATAATCCGTTGAGCAGTACTGCCCGCCGCGATCTGTGTGGACGATGACATTTTCCGGGCGTTTACGCCGCCACAGCGCCCTCTGTAGCGCATCACAGGCAAGCTGTGCCGTCATTCGCGACGACATCGACCAACCGATAACAGCACGCGACCACAGGTCGATGACGACAGCCAGATATAACCAGCCCTCATCGGTGCGCAGGTACGTGATGTCTCCCGACCACTTCTGATTCGGCCCACTGGCGTAAAAGTCCTGCTTCAACAGATTCTTCGACACAGGCAGACCATGCTCACGGGAGCTGACCGGGCTGAACTTGCGCGAGGCTTTCGCTCTCAGTGCCTGACGACGGAGGCTGGCAGCCACGGTTTTCACATTGAAGCGATAACCCTGCGCATGCAATTCATCTGTCAGACGCGGTGCGCCGTAGCGCTGTTTTGTCTGAGCAAAAGCCTTGTGCACGGCGCTGTCGCAACTCAGACGGAACTGCTGACGCGAGTTTGTCCTCACACGCCGCTAACACCAGGCATACCAACCGCTGCGGGCAACCCGGAGTACTCGACACATGGCTTTGATATTGAACTCTGCCCGATGTTTTTCGATAAAGACATACTTCATTTCAGGCGCTTCGCGAAGTATGTCGCGGCCTTTTGGAGAATGGCCAACTCTTCAGCCTGTTCTGCCAGTTGGCGCTTGAGCCGGGCATTCTCTGCGACCAGCTCGCTTTCGCGTTCTGAAGATGTTATTTGCTGCTGCTGTTTACTGCACCAGGCATAAAGCTGTGATTCATAAAGGCTGAGTTCGCGGGCAGCGGCAGCGACACCGATGTGCTCAGCCAGTTTTAGGGCTTCATCACGAAACTCCGGCGTATGTTGTTTACGGGGTTTCTTGCTGGTTGATGTTGGTTTTGTCATGTGAGTCTCCTCTGGTAGAGAGTTTACTCACTTAGTCGCGTGTCCACTAATGGTGGGTAGGATCAAGTCTCCTATCGAAATGCAGAAACGGGCAAAACGGAACAGATCAATCGAGATCAGATTGCAAACATGAGTGAGTTGGATAACTAAAAGGAGCTACAAATGAAAAAAACGCTTGTTCTTCCCGCGATCGCCCTGGTTGCCATCGCCGCACTGTCAGGCTGCACACGCACCAGCTACGCCATCCATACCCACGACGGTCGAACGCTCATCAGTGACGGCAAGCCGAAAGAAACCGCTGCCGGATTGATCGGTTATACCGACGCCAATGGCGTTAAACAGCAAATCAACAAGACGGAAGTCAAAGAGGTTTCAGAGATCCCTCATTAAGATTTCGATAACCTTAGCCAGTTAAAACCAAGGGAGCCAATGGCTCCCTTTCTACTCGAAAAAACCGGCGTGCTTGCGTGAATTTAACGATAACGCCGATAACCACCTGACATTTAGCGCCAACGTTCTCAGGTTTGCCATAGGGATCTCTCCTTTCCCTGCATCAAGCAGCTATAATCCAAAAAGTGGAGTTTTTTGATAACGATAAGGAGGGAGTATGTATAAAACTATCTTGGTTCCCGTGGATATTACCGAGCCGGAATTAACACAGCAGGTCATCCCGCATGTCAACGCGCTCGCCAGGCTCGAAGACTCCCACGTCCATTTCCTGGCGGTGATCCCGTCGCGCGCCACCTACGCCGCTTTCGGCTTTGCCGCCACGGCGGCGATAGAAACCAAAGACGAAACCATTGCGCTAGCGACCGAGGGGCTGGCAAAAGCGGCAAAACAATTCAGCGTGCCTGAAGATAGAGTGACCACGCACGTTGCCGTCGGCGATCCTAAAGATCAGATCCTGGAACTCGCTGATGCGCTTAACGCGGAGATTATCGTGATGGGTTCCAACCGCCCTTCTGCGATCACTTACCTCCTCGGCTCCAATGCCACCGCCGTCGTCCGCCACGCCAATTGCCCGGTGCTGGTCGTACGTGAATCGGCTAACGCCGCTCGCTGAACCTGTCCGATATCTCACTCGCATTTGAACAATAAAAAAACGGGAGCCCTAAGGCTCCCGTTCTCATTAAAGCGCCAAACACCCTTACATGTGCTTAACGATAGCGTCGCCAAACTCTGAACATTTCAGCAGCTTAGCGCCTTCCATCAGGCGTTCGAAGTCGTAGGTCACGGTCTTGGCGGCGATAGCGCCTTCCATGCCTTTAACGATCAGGTCAGCCGCTTCGAACCAGCCCATGTGGCGCAGCATCATCTCTGCGGACAGGATGATGGAGCCCGGGTTCACTTTGTCCTGGCCGGCGTACTTCGGCGCGGTGCCGTGAGTCGCTTCGAACAGCGCGCAGTCGGAGCCGATGTTGGCACCCGGCGCGATGCCGATGCCGCCAACCTGGGCCGCCAGGGCGTCGGAGATGTAGTCGCCGTTCAGGTTCATACAGGCGATCACGTCGTATTCCGCCGGACGCAGCAGGATCTGCTGCAGGAAGGCGTCGGCGATCACGTCTTTAACCACGATCTCTTTGCCGGTGTTCGGGTTCTTGATCTTCAGCCATGGGCCGCCGTCGATCAGCTCGCCGCCGAACTCTTCGCGCGCCAGCTCATAGCCCCAATCCTTGAAGGCACCTTCGGTGAACTTCATGATGTTGCCTTTGTGAACCAGAGTCACGGAGTCACGGTCGTTGGTGATGGCGTATTCGATCGCCGCACGCACCAGACGCTTGGTCCCTTCTTCGGAGCATGGCTTCACGCCGATACCGCACTGCTCTGGGAAGCGGATTTTCTTCACGCCCATTTCGTCGCGCAGGAATTTGATCACTTTGTCCGCTTCGGCGGAGCCGGCTTTCCACTCGATGCCGGCGTAGATGTCTTCGGCGTTTTCGCGGAAGATCACCATGTCGGTCAGCTCAGGCTGTTTCACCGGGCTTGGGGTGCCCTGGTAGTAACGCACCGGGCGCAGGCACACGTACAGGTCCAGCTGCTGGCGCAGGGCCACGTTCAGAGAACGGATGCCGCCGCCGACCGGGGTGGTCAGGGGGCCTTTGATGGCGACGCGGTAGTCGCGGATCAGGTCCAGAGTTTCGTCCGGCAGCCACACGTCTTTCCCGTAAACGTGGGTAGATTTTTCGCCGGTGTAGATTTCCATCCAGGAGATTTTACGTTCGCCGTGGTAAGCCTTTTTAACGGCCGCATCAACCACGTGGATCATGGCAGGAGTCACGTCAACGCCGATGCCGTCGCCTTCGATGAACGGAATGATCGGGTTATGAGGAACAACCAGTTTACCCTGGGCGTCAACCGTGATTTTTTTACCTTCTGCCGGAACAACTACTTTGCTTTCCATCAACCTCTCCTTCAAGCGCAATTTTGTTAATGCTTTGTAAGATGCGTGTAGATACTACTTGAATATTCGGTCCGCGCCAATCCGAAACGGATTCGGTTATAATGCGCTTATCATCCGTAATCTCAACCGTTATGAAAAAATTCTCTGTTAGAAATCACAAAGTTAAACGATTCAGCAAGCCGAATGCCGCCAAACCCGCCGCGCCGAAGGGGCCGCGCCGAATTGTGTTATTCAACAAGCCCTTCGACGTGTTGCCGCAGTTCACCGACGAAGCCGGCCGCGCCACGCTGAAGGAGTACATCCCCTTCCCCGACGTTTACGCCGCCGGGCGCCTGGATCGCGACAGCGAAGGGCTGCTGGTGCTGACCAACGACGGCCAGCTGCAGGCGCAGCTCACCCAGCCGGGCAAGCGCACCGGCAAAATCTATTATGTGCAGGTCGAGGGCGCACCGCAGGAGAGCGATCTGGCGCCATTGCGCAGCGGCGTCACGCTGAAAGACGGCCCCACGCTGCCCGCCGGTGTGGAGCTGGTGGCCGAGCCGCAGTGGCTGTGGCCGCGCAATCCGCCGATCCGCGAACGCAAATCCATCCCCACTTGCTGGCTGAAAATCACCCTGTATGAAGGGCGAAACCGCCAGGTGCGTCGCATGACGGCGCATATCGGGTTCCCTACCCTGCGCCTGATTCGCTACAGTATGGGTAATCTTTCGCTGGGTTCACTGCAACCCGGTGAATGGAAAACCATCGATTCTCTGTAGCCCGACGACGGGAGGCGCCATGAGGAACACCCTGCCCTCGCGCCCCCGCTCGCCGAGCCGGCCAACATCTGCCGGCGCTTCGACAAACCGCTGTAAGGAGACCGCATGTTCAAACCGCACGTCACCGTGGCCTGCGTGGTGCACGCCGCCGGCAAATTTTTAGGTTCATCGCGTCTTAGCGTGAACCAATAGAAAACGGCAGTCAGAACGTTTAGGTTTGTATTCGCCAAAACACACCCTAAACCTTCAAAACTGCCGTCACTATGAATGCTAACCTTTGCTCCCT
>NZ_JAMYWQ010000063.1 GCF_024160145.1 Serratia nevei | reverse complement strand
TGTGCAGTATTGGATAAAAACATAGCTATCTCCCGCCGATAATTTTCATATCAGATCGGGAACAGGTGAAAAGATTCAAAAAAATCCCCAGACAACTGACCTGGGGATTTGTGTAGAAGAGACAGGCAGATGCGGGCCATTTTATTTATTGCGCGGTCACGGGGTTCAACGGCTAGTGACGCCGTCGACGCGTTGGCTACGTTGTTTGATGGCGTAACCGACCGCCAGGATCGCCACCCACACCGGGATCAGCAGCACCGAGATTTGAATGCCCGGCGTCAGGTACATGATCACCAGGATACCGGCCATGAACAGCAGGCACAGGTAGTTGCTGAACGGGTACCAGAACGCCTTGAACTTCGGCACCACGCCTTCGCGGTTTTTGGCGGCGCGGAACTTCAGGTGCGCCAGGCTGATCATCGCCCAGTTGATCACCAGCGCCGAGACCACCAACGCCATCAGCAGTTCGAAGGCGCGGCCCGGGATCAGGTAGTTAATCAGCACGCACAGCGCGGTGGCGAGGGCGGAAATGCCGATGGCCACCACCGGCACGCCGCGGCCGTCGACCTTCAGCAGGCTTTTCGGGCCGTTGCCCTGCTGCGCCAGGCCGTACAGCATGCGGCTGTTGCAGTAGACGCAGCTGTTGTACACCGACAGTGCGGCGGTGAGCACCACGATGTTCAGCACGGTCGCCACCAGGTTGCTGTTCAGCGCGTGGAAGATCAGCACGAACGGGCTGCCGCCTTCGACCACTTTGCCCCACGGGTACAGCGACAGCAGAATGGCCAGCGAACCGATATAGAAGATCAGGATGCGGTAGATCACCTGATTGGTGGCTTTCGGAATGCTCTTTTGCGGATTGTCGGCTTCGGCGGCGGTGATGCCGACCAGCTCGAGGCCGCCGAAGGAGAACATGATCACCGCCATCGCCATCACCAGGCCCATGACACCGTTCGGGAAGAACCCGCCCTGCGCCCACAGGTTGGTGACGGTGGCTTCCGGGCCGCCCAGGCCGCTGAACAGCAGGTAGGCGCCGAACACGATCATGCCGATAATCGCCACCACCTTGATGATGGCGAACCAGAACTCCATCTCGCCGTAAACTTTGACGTTGGCCAGGTTGATGGCGTTGATCGCCAGGAAGAACACCGCGGCAGAAACCCAGGTGGGGATCTCCGGCCACCAGTACTGCACGTAAATGCCGACCGCAGTCAGCTCCGCCATCGCCACCAGGACATACAGCACCCAGTAGTTCCAGCCGGAAGCGAAGCCGGCGAAGTTGCCCCAGTATTTGTAGGCGAAGTGGCTGAAGGAACCGGCGACCGGCTCTTCCACCACCATTTCCCCCAGCTGGCGCATGATCAGAAACGCGATGAAGCCGCCGATGGCATAACCGAGAAGCACTGACGGGCCGGCCATTTTTATTGTTTGAGCGATACCGAGAAATAATCCGGTGCCGATTGCGCCACCTAAGGCGATGAGCTGAATATGGCGGTTTTTCAGGCCGCGTTTCAGCTGGTCACCATGCTGTTGACCATCCATCAATCTAACCCTCTGTCGTTGCGAATGACCACATGCCTGTAAAGCAGTGGTTACGATGTGTGTTTTGTTTTATTTACGGCGTTATAGCTATTAATTCCACGGTGCCGCTACCGTTTGGCAGAGAATAATGTTATGCGCGTCAGTTTGCACCTGCTTTGTCGTGTGAGTGATTAAGATTTCAGCAGTTTAGGAAACAAAATGCGGGTTGTGTGACGGCGGGGGGGATTCAGTGCATGAAATAAGCAACAAATCACATAATGCGCAAAAATAACGTAGATCCGGGCGGTGGGGTGCGTGCAAATAATGAACGAATCACCGTTGCACTGCTCGCCAAATAGCCATTCATTAAAGCGTCATAACCATGCAATGAAACTCGGGCAAAAAGTTTGCACGTTTCCTTGCGTAAGGTTTGGTAAAAGTTAAATCCATAACCTGACGCGTAAATGGTAATACCATCACGGCGTTACCGGTTTGCAGCAGGGTTTTCAGCGGGGTGTTAAAATGTGCGGGTAACCTGATTTCGATCAAGGCCCGTATGGACAGGAGGTGAATACTTTGTTACTTTACCGTCACGTTTTTGAAATTGGTATTACCAATTGACTCCGCGCCATTCGCAGAGAAGAATTCACTCATGGCCTACAGCAAAATCCGCCAACCCAAGTTGTCAGATGTTATCGAGCAACAGCTCGAATACCTGATCCTCGAGGGGACACTGCGCCCAGGCGAAAAACTGCCTCCGGAGCGCGAGCTGGCGAAACAATTTGATGTCTCCCGTCCTTCTCTGAGAGAGGCCATTCAGCGCCTGGAAGCGAAAGGGCTGCTCCTGCGCCGTCAGGGCGGCGGCACCTTCGTGCAAACTAATCTGTGGCAGAGCTTCAGCGATCCGCTGGCCGAGCTGCTGGCCGACCATCCCGAATCACAGTTCGATCTGCTGGAAACCCGTCACGCGCTGGAAGGCATTGCTGCCTATTACGCCGCGCTGCGCGGCACCGATGAAGATCTGGCGCGCATCCGCGACTGCCACATCGTGATTCAACAGGCTCAAGACAGCGGCGATCTCGACGCCGAAGCCGATGCGGTCATGCAGTATCAAATCGCCGTAACCGAAGCTGCCCACAACGTTGTGTTACTTCACCTGCTACGCTGCATGGGGCCGATGCTGGAACAGAACGTGCGTCAGAACTTTGAATTGCTCTACTCGCGCCGTGAGATGTTGGCAAAAGTGAGCAGCCACCGCGCCGGAATTTTTGAGGCGATTGTGGCACGCGAGCCGGAAAAGGCCCGTGAAGCCTCGCATCGCCACTTGGCGTTTATCGAGGAAATCTTGCTGGATCTCAGCCGGGAGCATACTCGGCGCGAGAGATCGCTACGGCGTCTCCAGCAACGCAAGGATTAAGAGCTGTCCTCTTCAGGGTACACCAGCCTGCGGGGGTTAAGTTCGAGGTACTTAGTTAAGTACTTAAGCGGCAACTAAACTGATGGGCCTGTCTTCGTGTGTTTTTGCACAGAGCACAGGAAGACAGGCTCCAAACAAACCATTAGACAGATAAGGAATACCACCATGTCAGAACGTTTAAACAATGACGTGGATCCGATCGAAACCCGCGACTGGCTGCAGGCGATCGAATCGGTCATCCGTGAAGAGGGTGTTGAGCGAGCTCAGTTTCTGATTGATCAGGTATTGGGAGAAGCCCGCAAAGGCGGCGTTAACGTTGCGGCCGGTGCTGCAGCGCACAACTACGTCAACACCATCGCGGTAGAAGACGAACCGGCCTACCCAGGCAACCTGGATCTGGAACGCCGCATTCGCTCAGCGATCCGCTGGAACGCGGTCATGACCGTTCTGCGCGCATCCAAAAAAGATCTGGAGCTGGGCGGCCACATGGCTTCCTTCCAGTCTTCCGCGACCTTCTATGAAGTCTGCTTTAACCACTTCTTCCGCGCACGCAACGAGAAAGACGGCGGCGACCTGGTGTACTTCCAGGGCCACATCTCTCCGGGCGTTTACGCGCGTGCCTTCCTTGAAGGCCGCCTGACCGAAGAACAAATGAACAACTTCCGTCAGGAAGTGCACGGCAACGGCCTGTCCTCTTATCCGCATCCTAAGTTGATGCCGGAATTCTGGCAGTTCCCGACCGTGTCCATGGGCCTGGGCCCAATCAGCGCCATCTATCAGGCGAAGTTCCTGAAATACCTGGAGCACCGCGGCCTGAAAGACACCTCTGAGCAGACCGTTTACGCCTTCCTGGGCGACGGCGAGATGGATGAGCCGGAATCCAAAGGCGCCATCACCATCGCGACCCGCGAGAAGCTGGACAACCTGGTGTTCGTCATCAACTGCAACCTGCAGCGTCTGGACGGCCCGGTCACCGGCAACGGCAAGATCATCAACGAACTGGAAGGCATCTTCTCCGGCGCAGGCTGGCAGGTGCTGAAAGTGATCTGGGGCGGCCGTTGGGACGAACTGCTGCGTAAAGACACCAGCGGTAAACTGGTTCAGTTGATGAACGAGACCCTGGACGGCGACTACCAGACCTTCAAATCCAAAGACGGCGCTTACGTGCGCGAGCACTTCTTCGGCCGTTACCCGGAAACCGCGGCGCTGGTCAAAGACATGACCGACGACGAAATCTGGGCGCTGAACCGTGGTGGTCACGATCCGAAGAAAATCTTCGCTGCACTGAAAAAAGCGCAGGACACCAAAGGCAAACCGACCGTTATCCTGGCCCATACCATCAAAGGTTACGGCATGGGTGAAACCGCGGAAGGTAAAAACATCGCTCACCAGGTGAAGAAAATGAACATGGAAGGGGTTCACCACTTCCGCGATCGTTTCAACGTGCCGGTTGCCGATGCTGACATCGAAAAACTGCCGTACATCACCTTCGAGAAAGAGTCCGAAGAGTACAAATACCTGCACGAACGTCGCCAGGCGCTGAAAGGCTACGTGCCGACCCGTCTGCCGGAGTTCACCCAGAAGCTGGAAATGCCGGCGCTGGAAGATTTCAGCTCGCTGCTGGAAGAGCAGAACAAAGAGATCTCCACCACTATCGCCTTCGTGCGTGCCCTGAACGTGATGCTGAAGAACAAGTCGATCAAAGATCGCCTGGTGCCAATCATCGCCGACGAAGCGCGTACCTTCGGTATGGAAGGTCTGTTCCGTCAGATCGGTATCTACAGCCCGAACGGCCAGCAGTACACCCCGCAGGACCGTGAGCAGGTGGCTTACTACAAAGAAGACGAGAAAGGCCAAATCCTGCAGGAAGGCATCAACGAACTGGGCGCAGCCTCTTCCTGGCTGGCCGCAGCGACGTCCTACAGCACCAACGATCTGCCGATGATTCCGTTCTACATCTACTACTCGATGTTCGGTTTCCAACGTATCGGCGACCTGTGCTGGGCAGCGGGCGACCAACAGGCGCGCGGCTTCCTGATCGGCGGGACTTCGGGCCGTACTACCCTGAACGGCGAAGGCCTGCAGCACGAAGATGGTCACAGCCACATTCAGTCTCTGACCATCCCTAACTGCATCTCTTACGATCCGGCTTACGCGTACGAAGTGGCGGTTATCATGCACGACGGTCTGGTGCGCATGTATGGCGACAACCCGGAAAACGTGTACTACTACCTGACCACGCTGAACGAAAACTACCACATGCCTGCGATGCCGCAGGGTGCGGAAGAAGGTATCCGCAAGGGTATCTACAAGCTGGAAACGCTGGAAGGCAGCAAAGGCAAGGTACAGCTGCTGGGCTCCGGCGCCATCCTGCGCCACGTGCGCGAAGCTGCGCAGATCCTGGCGAAGGACTACGGCGTGGGTTCCGACACCTACAGCGTGACCTCGTTCACCGAACTGGCGCGCGACGGCCAGGATTGCGAGCGCTGGAACATGCTGCACCCAACCGAAGCGCCACGCGTGCCTTACATCGCTCAGGTGATGAACGACGCGCCGGCGGTAGCTTCTACCGACTACATGAAACTGTTCGCCGAGCAGGTTCGTACTTATGTGCCGGCCAGCGATTATCGCGTACTGGGCACCGACGGCTTCGGTCGTTCGGACAGCCGCGAAAACCTGCGTCACCACTTCGAAGTCGATGCATCCTACGTGGTGGTTGCTGCTCTGGGTGAACTGGCTAAACGCGGTGAGATCGAAGCTTCTGTGGTTGCTGATGCAATCAAGAAATTCAACATCAACCCAGAAAAAGTTAACCCGCGTCTGGCCTAAGAGGTACTGAATAATGTCTATCGAAATCAACGTACCGGACATCGGTGCAGATGAAGTCGAAATCACCGAGATTCTGGTGAAGGTCGGCGATAAAGTTGAAGCGGAACAATCGCTGATCACCGTGGAAGGCGACAAGGCTTCCATGGAAGTGCCTTCCCCGCAGGCGGGCGTGGTGAAAGAGATCAAAGTGGCGGTCGGCGATAAAACCGAAACCGGCAAACTGATCATGATCTTCGAAGCGGCAGGCGCAGCGGAAGCTGCACCGGCGGCGAAAGCGGAAGAAAAACCGGCAGCAGCAGCAGCTGCCCCGGCCGCCGCTGCGGCCAAAGACGTTGCCGTGCCGGACATCGGCGCCGACGAAGTCGAAGTGACCGAGATCCTGGTGAAAGTGGGCGACAAGGTGGAAGCCGAGCAGTCCCTGATCACCGTGGAAGGCGACAAGGCTTCCATGGAAGTTCCTGCGCCGTTCGCGGGCACCGTGAAAGAGATCAAGATCGCGACCGGCGACAAAGTGAAAACCGGTTCCCTGATCATGGTGTTCGAAGTGGCCGGCGCCGCTTCCGCTGCGGCCCCGGCTGCGGCGCAAGCTCCTGCCGCCGCTGCAGCACCTGCGGCCTCTGCGGCCAAAGACGTCGCGGTGCCGGATATCGGCGGCGACGAAGTTGAAGTGACCGAAGTGATGGTTAAGGTGGGCGACAAGGTTGCCGCCGAGCAGTCTCTGATCACCGTGGAAGGCGACAAGGCCTCCATGGAAGTGCCTGCACCGTTCGCAGGTACCGTGAAAGAGATCAAGATCGCGACCGGCGACAAAGTGAAAACCGGCTCCCTGATCATGGTGTTCGAAGTGGAAGGCGCTGCGCCTGCCGCTGCCGCCGCTCCAGCCGCCAAAGCGGACGCTGCGCCGGCACCGGCCGCCGCTAAAGCCGCCGCTCCGGCTGCGAAAGCTGACGACAAAGGCGAGTTCGCCGAGAACGCGGCATACGTGCACGCGACCCCGGTCATTCGTCGTCTGGCGCGTGAATTCGGCGTTAACCTGGCGAAAGTGAAAGGCACCGGTCGTAAAGGCCGCATCCTGCGCGAAGACGTTCAGACTTACGTGAAAGACGCGGTGAAACGCGCTGAAGCGGCTCCGGCTGCTGCCGGCGGCGGTCTGCCAGGCATGCTGCCATGGCCGAAAGTGGACTTCAGCAAGTTCGGCGAGATCGAAGAAGTGGAAATGGGCCGCATCCAGAAGATCTCTGGCGCGAACCTGAGCCGCAACTGGGTGATGATCCCGCACGTGACTCACTTCGACAAAACCGACATCACCGATCTGGAAGCGTTCCGCAAACAGCAGAACGACGAAGCGGCCAAGCGCAAGCTGGACGTGAAGTTCACGCCTGTCGTGTTCATCATGAAAGCCGTTGCTGCCGCTCTGGAGCAGATGCCGCGCTTCAACAGCTCGCTGTCCGAAGACGGCCAGAAGCTGACGCTGAAGAAATACATCAACATCGGCGTGGCGGTAGATACCCCGAACGGCCTGGTGGTTCCGGTGTTCAAGGACGTGAACAAGAAGAGCATCACCGAGCTGTCTCGCGAGCTGATGGCCATCTCCAAGAAAGCGCGCGACGGCAAGCTGACCGCGGGCGAGATGCAGGGTGGCTGCTTCACCATCTCCAGCCTGGGCGGCATCGGGACGACCCACTTCGCGCCGATCGTCAACGCGCCGGAAGTGGCTATCCTGGGCGTCTCCAAGTCTGCGATGGAGCCGGTCTGGAACGGTAAAGAGTTCATGCCGCGCCTGATGATGCCGATGTCGCTGTCCTTCGACCACCGCGTTATCGACGGTGCCGATGGTGCGCGCTTCATCACCATCATCAACAACATGTTGTCCGACATTCGCCGTCTGGTGATGTAATGCAAAAGGGGCGCAGCATGCTGCGCCCCTGACGATTCTGTAGCAGTTTTGTCGGATTTTGCATAACTCGACAAAATTGTTGAGACACGGGTCACTCGAACACGCTTTGCAGACTATTAACAATTCTGTAAACTGCTCGCGGTGTAAGCGTCCCGGTGGATGAAGGGCGTTATGAGATCGATTAGCAATAAAAATGACGTCTGACCCGCCGGACAATCAATTAAGAGGTCATGATGAGTACTGAAATTAAAACTCAGGTCGTGGTACTTGGGGCGGGCCCGGCAGGTTACTCTGCAGCCTTTCGTTGCGCTGACTTAGGTCTTGAAACCGTTCTGGTTGAACGTTATTCCACTCTGGGCGGGGTTTGCCTGAACGTGGGATGTATCCCTTCCAAAGCACTGCTGCACGTTGCCAAAGTGATCGAAGAAGCCAAAGCGCTGGCCGAACACGGCATCGTTTTCGGCGAGCCGAAAACCGACATCGACAAAGTGCGCGTCT
Source organism: Serratia nevei (assembly GCF_024160145.1). Classification (GTDB taxonomy): domain Bacteria; phylum Pseudomonadota; class Gammaproteobacteria; order Enterobacterales; family Enterobacteriaceae; genus Serratia; species Serratia nevei_A. The sequence continues at coordinate 4,438 of NZ_JAMYWQ010000063.1, read as the reverse complement.
GGAAAGAAAAAGTCATCACTCAGCTGACCGGCGGTCTGGCTGGCATGGCGAAAGGCCGTAAAGTGAAAGTGGTCAACGGCCTGGGCAAGTTCACCGGCGCTAACACCCTGGTTGTGGAAGGCGAAAACGGCCCAACCACCATCAACTTCGACAACGCCATCATCGCTGCAGGTTCTCGTCCGATCCAACTGCCATTCATTCCTCATGAAGATCCACGCGTGTGGGATTCTACCGATGCACTGGCGTTGAAAACCGTCCCAGAGCGTCTGCTGGTTATGGGCGGCGGCATCATCGGCCTGGAAATGGGCACCGTATACCATGCGCTGGGTTCACAGATCGACGTCGTTGAAATGTTCGATCAGGTTATCCCGGCGGCAGATAAAGACGTGGTGAAAGTCTTCACCAAGCGTATCAGCAAGCAGTTCAACCTGATGCTGGAAACCAAAGTGACCGCGGTAGAAGCCAAAGAAGACGGCATCTACGTCACGATGGAAGGTAAAAAAGCACCGGCAGAACCACAGCGTTACGACGCGGTGCTGGTGGCGATCGGCCGCGTGCCGAACGGCAAACTGCTGGATGCCGGCAAAGCCGGTGTTGAAGTTGACGAGCGTGGCTTCATCAACGTCGACAAACAGCTGCGCACCAACGTGCCGCACATCTTCGCTATCGGCGACATCGTCGGTCAGCCGATGCTGGCGCACAAAGGCGTGCACGAAGGGCACGTTGCCGCGGAAGTTATCGCCGGCATGAAGCACTACTTCGATCCGAAAGTGATCCCATCTATCGCTTACACCGAGCCGGAAGTGGCATGGGTGGGTCTGACCGAGAAAGAAGCGAAAGAGAAAGGCATCAGCTACGAAACCTCCACCTTCCCGTGGGCGGCTTCCGGCCGTGCGATCGCTTCCGACTGTGCAGACGGCATGACCAAACTGATCTTCGACAAAGAAACTCACCGCATCATCGGTGGCGCGATTGTCGGCACCAACGGCGGCGAACTGCTGGGTGAAATCGGTCTGGCTATCGAGATGGGCTGCGACGCGGAAGACATCGCGCTGACCATCCACGCTCACCCGACCCTGCACGAATCCGTGGGCCTGGCGGCGGAAATCTACGAAGGCAGCATCACCGATCTGCCTAACCCGAAAGCCAAGAAGAAGTAATTCTGCTGGCTTGACCGGTTAACCAGCGGCTCCTGAAAAGGGGCCGTTTTTTTTTGCTCAAACTCAGAAAGCGGTATTTTTGTGGCCGCTGCGCCAAATTCCGATCCCCCTGCTTATATCCATTCTAATTATATGGATATAATGCCCTGCTAGTCCGGCAGCCGATTACGCTGCGCTCAACGATTCAGCAAAGATTTAATGTTGCTTTTATGTGAACGAATTAACAACCGTTTCAAATCCTGATATGCTGGCTGAGCGGAACCGGGCACTGTACCTTACAGTCCAGGACATCGACAGCAGTGCCCCGTCAGGATAGATGGCATCTATATCGCCGTGCGCTCTACCCATCAGTCTTTCATGCTGTAACGCTGTTTGACCGTGCTTGTTTGCCCCAATCACCGTTTCGGGGCCTTTACGGGCCGATCGCCTAGCCACAGAGTGAAACCCCAAGGGTATAAACCCGGTTTGCATATACGCCAGGCACAATAAATGACAATGAGAGCGAGGAGAACGTCGTGCTAGAAGAATACCGTAAGCACGTAGCCGAGCGTGCTGCTGAGGGCATCGCCCCTAAGCCGCTAGACGCCACCCAAATGGCCGCGCTGGTCGAACTACTGAAGAATCCGCCAAAAGGCGAAGAAGAATTCCTGTTAGACCTGCTGATTAACCGTGTTCCACCGGGCGTCGACGAAGCCGCCTACGTCAAAGCAGGTTTCCTGGCGGCCATCGCCAAAGGCGAAGCGACATCCCCCCTGGTTACCCCCGAGAAAGCCATTGAACTGTTAGGCACCATGCAGGGCGGCTATAACATTCACCCGCTGATCGAAGCGCTGGACAACGAAACGCTGGCGCCCATCGCCGCGAAAGCGCTGTCCCACACGCTGCTGATGTTCGACAACTTCTACGACGTGGAAGAGAAGGCCAAGGCCGGTAACCCGCACGCCAAGCAGATCATGCAGTCGTGGGCCGACGCCGAATGGTATCTGTCGCGCCCTGAATTGGCGGAAAAGATCACTGTCACCGTATTCAAAGTCACCGGCGAAACCAACACCGATGACCTTTCTCCGGCACCGGACGCCTGGTCGCGCCCGGATATCCCGCTGCACGCGCTGGCGATGCTGAAAAACGAACGTGAAGGCATCGTGCCGGATCAGCCGGGCAGCGTCGGCCCGATCAAACAGATCGAGCTGCTGAACAAGAAAGGCTTCCCGCTGGCCTACGTCGGCGACGTGGTCGGCACCGGTTCTTCCCGTAAATCCGCCACCAACTCCGTGCTGTGGTTTATGGGCGACGACATCCCGCACGTGCCGAACAAGCGCGGCGGTGGCGTGGTGCTGGGCGGCAAGATTGCGCCTATCTTCTTCAACACCATGGAAGATGCCGGCGCCTTGCCGATCGAAGTGGACGTGTCCGAGCTGAACATGGGCGACGTGATCGACGTTTACCCGTACAAAGGTGAAGTGCGCAACCACGAGACCGGCGCGCTGATCGCCAACTTCGAGCTGAAAACCGACGTGCTGCTGGATGAAGTGCGCGCCGGCGGCCGTATCCCGCTGATCATCGGCCGCGGCCTGACCACCAAGGCGCGCGAAGCGCTGGGTCTGCCGCACAGCGACGTGTTCCGCATCGCCAAACCGGTTGCCGCCAGCAGCAAAGGCTTCTCGCTGGCGCAAAAAATGGTCGGCCGCGCCTGCGGCGTCGCTGGCATTCGCCCGGGCGAGTACTGCGAACCGAAGATGACCTCCGTCGGTTCTCAGGACACCACCGGCCCGATGACCCGCGATGAGCTGAAAGATCTGGCCTGCCTCGGCTTCTCCGCCGATCTGGTGATGCAGTCGTTCTGTCACACTGCCGCGTACCCGAAACCGGTCGACGTGACCACGCACCACACGCTGCCAGACTTCATCATGAACCGCGGCGGCGTCTCGCTGCGTCCGGGCGACGGCGTGATCCACTCCTGGCTGAACCGCATGCTGCTGCCTGACACCGTCGGCACCGGCGGCGATTCCCACACCCGCTTCCCGATCGGCATCTCCTTCCCGGCAGGTTCCGGCCTGGTGGCGTTTGCCGCCGCGACCGGCGTGATGCCGCTGGATATGCCTGAGTCGGTGCTGGTGCGCTTCAAAGGCAAAATGCAGCCGGGCATCACCCTGCGCGATCTGGTGCACGCCATCCCTTACTACGCGATCCAGCAAGGCTTGCTGACCGTCGAGAAGAAGGGCAAGAAAAACATCTTCTCCGGCCGCATTCTGGAGATCGAAGGCCTGCCGGATCTGAAGGTCGAGCAGGCGTTTGAGCTGACCGATGCGTCCGCCGAACGTTCCGCCGCCGGTTGTACCATCAAACTGGACAAGGCACCGATCGAAGAGTATCTGAACTCCAACATCGTGCTGCTGAAGTGGATGATCTCCGAAGGCTACGGCGATCGTCGTACGCTGGAGCGCCGTATTCAGGGCATGGAAAAATGGCTGGCGGATCCGCAGCTGCTGGAAGGCGATGCGGATGCGGAATACGCGGCGGTGATCGACATCGATCTGAACGAGATCAAAGAGCCGATCCTGTGTGCGCCGAACGATCCTGACGATGCGCGTCTGCTGTCCGACGTGGCCAACAGCAAAATCGATGAAGTGTTCATCGGTTCTTGCATGACCAACATCGGCCACTTCCGCGCGGCCGGCAAGCTGCTGGATCAGCACAAGGGCCAGCTGCCGACCCGTCTGTGGGTGGCGCCGCCAACCAAGATGGACGCGGCTCAGCTGACCGAAGAAGGCTACTACAGCGTGTTCGGCAAGAGCGGTGCGCGCATCGAGATCCCGGGCTGCTCGCTGTGCATGGGCAATCAGGCGCGCGTGGCGGACGGTGCGACGGTGGTCTCCACCTCGACCCGTAACTTCCCGAACCGTCTGGGCACCGGTGCCAACGTCTATCTGGCGTCTGCCGAACTGGCTGCGGTTGCGTCCCTGTTGGGCCGCCTGCCGACGCCGGACGAGTACCAGACTTATATGGCGCAGGTCGACAAGACGGCGGCGGATACCTACCGCTACCTGAACTTTGACCAGCTGGGGCAGTACACCGAAAAAGCCGACGGCGTGATCTTCCAGACCGCAGTTTGACTTGAGTCAGCGGTCAATCAAACAATGGGGCCCTTAGGGGCTGTCTCTTCTACACAAATCCCCAGGTCAGTTGTCTGGGGATTTTTTTGAATCTTTTCACCTGTTCCCGATCTGATATGAAAATTATCGGCGGGAGATAGCTATGTTTTTATCCAATACTGCACA
>NZ_JAMYWQ010000062.1 GCF_024160145.1 Serratia nevei | reverse complement strand
GCAGGACTTTAATTTCCATACGAATCTCAAAAGTGATCATAAGCTCCCCTGTATTCAGAGGAGCAGATTAACCCCTGGATCAATTTTCAACCGCTGGGGTGGATCAGTTTTGCACCGTTGGTAACAGCCTCGTCAGCATCCTGAAATCGTCCAAAACGACTTACGTCATAAACCAGAATGTATGAGACGGAAATTTGGTGATGCAATACATCATTAATCAATTTTTTCAGACCCGGCCTTCCTGATAAATTTAATCCGCTTTTCCCTGCATCACTGTAAGACTTAATAATGGTGATGTTGTTTTTTTTGGCATATTCCCTGATGTATCCTGACTGGTTATCCAGAGAGTACTTCTGGTGGTCAGTGGACATTCTTATATATTCAACGGCATGTCGAATGGACAAGTGATAGCTCCGTAAAAATTAAAAAATGTATTCTGATAATTAATTGCTGACCTGTTTTTTGCAATGTTTATTTAAGGTGAGCTTGTTTTTTTGAGTTTGGTCAAATATCTGATTGATTATATGTTATTTTTTTAAACATTTTATCGAAGTTGCTGTCTATATCGCTGCTGTTTCTTTTTGAATATTTTGATGGTTGTGTATGTTTGGAGGATGGTAATTCAAGGATGGGATTGTGTTTTAGATATGATTGTTGGTGGTATGCGTTCTCTGATATCTGGCCAAAAACAGTGGGTTTTTGATAAAAAATAGAAAGCTTTGTTGAACTTCTCAACCGTTATGACGATTGATGAGCGTTTCGACAGCCCACGACATTATGTCAAACCCCACGCGTAGGGAAGCGCGTTTATCGAAGACTGGCTAAGGGAGGGGGACTCGCACCCCCGTCAGTAGACACACCGTCATTCCCCCGCCTACGATTCTACGCTGGCTTAGGAAAGCCGCGAGTGTGCTAGAATGTGGGATGATTAAGCTGATGAATTTCGATACGCTGGTGGCAATGAGAAACCCACCACTTATCGATGATAGTCTGCTACAGGGGATGTATGCCATTAACCAGCTGCGCTGGCGTACCTATCTGGTTGTCAAGGTAGCCGATAGTTGCAGCTTACTTATATGCGATGTAAGAGCTGATATGCAAAATAATGATGAGCTTTATGTCTCTGTCGATATTGAAACATCGGGCCCAATCCCTGGTGAGTACAGCATGCTTTCCATCGGTGCTTGCCTTGTAAGCGATCCTAAAAAGTCATTGTATCTCACACTACAGCCCGATGGTGTAAAGTGCGATCCGGAGGCTCTCGCCGTGACAGGGTTGGATCTGGATACGTTGGCGCGTGAAGGCCTCGCTCCATTGAATGCAATGGCCGAGCTGGATAAATGGTTAACATCAGTATGCCCTGCAGGTAAAAAAGCCATTTTTATTGGCCTCAATACCCCCTTCGACTGGTCGTTTGTGAACTATTACTTCCACAAGTACTTGGGTAAAAATCCTTTTGGATTCACAGCAATAGATATAAAGGCTTACTTTATGGGGGCAACAGGCAGCAGATGGAGAGAAACCAAATCCTCTCGAATGTCCGCCATACTTAAACCATGCAGCGAACCGAGCCATAACGCTCTGGACGATGCACGCTTTCAGGCGGAGCTGTTTGCTCTTATGCTGGCTAACTGGGATAACGCCAAGAAAAACCACGGCAACTGAAAAAAGTTACTCTAATCGAGTGGCCTCAACATACTGCCCCCCTCTAAAAGACCAGGCTTTAATACCTGCGGATTGGCTGGATTGACCGACGATAACGGCCAATGGGTGTGGGAGTTCTTTCGTATAGCGGGCGGCAAACCGAGAAAAGCTGTCTATATCTGCAGAGGAAATTTCTGGAATTTTTTGGGGATGAGTATGCCAATACCCAACCAGACGTAGTCCGGTAGTGTTTGCCCTATTTATCTCGTTCTGGCAACGCTGGTCATTGAGCTCTAGCCATGTCCGTCCTGCGCGATCGCTACTGTGAGGCAATGTGGCCAAAGCAAGTAACAGTCCATCTGGACAGTCGGGGGCTACGAAGAGTTGTCCCCCTCGCTCTGCTCCCCACCATCGTTGCTTATAACTGCCCAGAACATCAGCCACTGCCTGGGAGACCAATAATTCAACATCCCCTGATCCCCATTTCCAGCGCCAGGCGATACTCGTCATTTCCCATTTTCCTTAATTACAGGCCACTCGCGCTCTAAAACGGTCTGCTGCACACCATCAGTTAAGCTTGGGCCGATATATGTTCCATTCAGAATGGCCACATCTTGCGGTCTGAATATACTGCTGGTCCAGACGGGGTTTCTTGTGCGTCCAGTCAAAATGTCAATCACCATGTGTGATGTCATTAAAGCGATGTTTGTCATGCCTAAAGATCCCCCTGGAATAAAACTTTCCCCACAGGCGGGAAGCTCGACGATGCCATCATCAGGCCACTGTGTAAATTTATAATTAAAATTTCCATTTTCATTAAATAAATTTCTGGCATCATAGGCTCCTTCCGGAGCGAAAATAGCATGTCCCACTAAGGCATTGGGTTCACTCCAGGCCTGGATTATCCCCCAGGATTTGCCCTCTGATTTTTCACGCCAAAGGCTTGCTTCCGAGTGCCAGTCCGCAGCAGTGACAACCACTAGATCGGCGTTCTCAAATATAGCCGGCTCTTGTAGCAACACGGACTCCGAAAATTTTACGCACGCGGTCACCTCAGTAAATGGGAGGTCCTTACGAATTCTTTCCCTCAGTGCTACCGCCTTAGCTCTTCCTAAATCATCGGCCCCCAGAACATGCCGGCCAATATTGGCCGAGACGAAAATATCAGGGTCTATTAGGGTTAAATGCCCCACGCCAGCACGAGCAAGCTGTAATGCTACTGCTCCTCCTAGTGAGCCAACACCAACGCAAACGACCCGGCATTTCTCAAGCGTTTTACTCGTCTTGCTTACATCTCGGGAATATACTTCAGTGCGATCAAGTATATCGAGCGTTGAGGTTCGAATTTGCGCTAAACGATGAGCACCCGTAATGGCTGGCCGCCTCCGGGCGGTTCTTAACCCGAACTTCATCCCTCGGTCCGCTTGTGTGCCTGGCAAGAAAATATTAAGGCAATACGCCGGTGCTCCCTCATTACCTGGCAGCTCGAGGACAATCCACTTGTTAATCAGTGAGTTGTGATTCTCAAGCCAGGAAAGGAATGCTGTCTCGTCATCAAGGGCCAGATGAGGCAGAAGCCATGGCAACAACTGGCCAGCAGCAGGCGTTCGAAGGTCAGGATAGCTTCTTAGCTTGATATAGAAACCGGGACTTTCCGTTGCCCGGAGCGATACGGAACGCCCAACCATACGTTTGTAATGCTGGCTAAGCACAAAGGCGTCCGTAGCCAACCAAACGGTCTCGTGTCCCGATGGTACGGCTTGTCGCGGATCGCTAAGAGCAAACAGTGCAGAGGCCACTTTCGGGCGGTCTAAGAGGATTAAGTTCTGCCGTGAGTGCTTATGTTGAATTGACCAATAAGACGTTATCTCGTTGCAGAACTCAGCATGGCGAAGCGTTGGGTCTGCCTCTGGCAGAGACAGTGAACAAATTTTTCTTAAACGAGAAATACAATCTTCAACAATAAACTCTGGTGAGCCTGTAATCGGGCGCTGCTGAAAACCATACAAACATAAACCGGCCGGTGTTGCATGTGGCCAGACTAGCCAAGGGGAAGGTTCAATGGATAACCGCAATAACTCTCGCGGAAAACTGTTAGGAAATGCGATGCGTAAGCGCCGCTCTTGCCCTGTATAATCTTGGGGCAGTGGGAAGTAAAAGCTGGCCGCTTCACCAAATCGTAAAGGGGCTGGTTGCAGTAAAGCGGTCGCAGCTTCTGCTCCCAAGGAGCTGTGCAGCGCGGCAATACCGCGCTGCAGAAATGTATCAGATAAGTCAGCCAAGACGTTCCACCGGTTTTACTTTAGCTTGGGAACTGCCCGCAGCGCTTGTTCCCCCAAAAAGTGCTCCCATCGATACCGTGTTTCTTGTTGTCCCATCGGCGCGACCTGGCAGCGTCCAGTTCGCAGGAATTTCATTATTAATGGCAGTAATGAAGGTGTTCCCTATGCCGAAGCTCTCATTAATCGCTTTGGTGAAATCGTCTGCAGATGCAAAACTTTCCAGCCCCAAGGATATTGCGGCCCCTGCATCGAGATACCAGTCGCAGAAGGCTTTGTGATACATAGGGCCGTCAAGAGGGCGATTCCATTTTTCAGCAAAATTCTCGCCATTATCTGCAGGATTGCAAACAAAGTAACGAACGCCGTCATACTTAACGTGTCGTTGCATGCGTTGGACAATGCCCAAAATGGCATCCAGTGGTCTAAGGGGGGTTGATTTCGAGGCTTCGACCATATCAAGGTAGGCGTGCGTAGCCAGGGTTGTGATCACTGCTGAAATGGGGCGGTGTTCTTCATTTTCAGTCCGAATAGCCCATTCATCACGGTGTCGCTTCAGAAGCTTGATCGTTGCGCGAAGTGGATCCTGGTCGAGGTACTCTCCATATTCAGGCAGCGGAGCCTGCGTCGCAGAATCAGCTGTCGCGTGATTTTTAGCCAGAATCAAATTCTCAAGGACGATCTCTTGCGTGGAGGCAACCTGTAGCCAGTTTGAATACGGTATCGGACTGCTTGCCTTCCATCCGGCCACCCGGTCTGGAACCTCCAGCTTGCCCTCGCCATTCGACTCATAATTGCCTGCAATAGCGCGCGCAGGCGTCACGTCGATATGAAAACCTGGATTCTCATCGGAATAGACAATTCGGATCCCGCGGCGCAACTGCTGGATATCTTCCTGCACGCGGCTGCCTTCTCTGAACCGCTCTTCGATGGCTGCTAAAATGTCGTCAGCACCGGCACCTTGCGCATGGGGTAACCAGATAATGGCATCAGCGTCGATGGTGTTTAAATCATCAGGTGCGCCGGAAACGGGTTTTACCGTTGTTTTTAATCGGATCGAGCCTTGAACGAAAATATGTGCGTCGGCCAACAGTGGGTTATCTGACGCAGAGAGGATCCCTTCTAATTGAGAATAACGTCCGTTGATTGTTTTATACTGCGCTTCGGACAGAGAAATCTCCCGAGCGGCGCGAAGCAGGAAGTGTTCCCATCCTGCACGTTTGTTTTGTTCGTTTGTTAAGATCATGCTTGTGTCTCCTGGCCGTGTGGGCCTATAGATAGTGTCGATTTGAATTGACCATTCTCGTCTCGGTCGAAGACCATATAAGAATGCTGGTGTTGTGTCGTAAGCAATGCGCCAAACTCAATGGCCAAAGCTGCGGGAATGGCGGGATACACGTGGATGGCATCAGGGGTCAGAGCTTCAAGCTGGCTCAGATATTTTTGAAGTTCATTACGAAATGCATGAATGACGTGACGGTTGTGTACCATCATATAGCTGGGTTCAGGGATGGTGAATTCAGCAATACGTGCTCCAGGTAAGGCCGCTAAAACATCACGATGTGGAATCTGAGCTGAGATTGATAACACTAATGCGATGGGGCCCTCACCATCAGGAGGTGGGGTAAATTGAAATGCTGGTGGTTCAGCCGTCAGATCTGGCCAACTGAGTCGAGATTCGCGGTTGAACGAAAACAGCAAACGATTGGAACGATCGCCAATAGCTTGCCCTAAAAGCATCAGCGCAGGAATATCTGCGACACCTACGACAGCCAGTGCCGGAATATCACCATAACGCCCCCCACGGCGTCTTAGTTGTCCTTCCAGGTCATGCTGGATGTTGTCTTTGATATTTTGCCAATATAACGCATCTCTACCGCGAGAACTTGGCGCAGGAAGAATAATTTTGATTTCGTGGTCAAATGCCGTCAGACCTTCAGCCGACATGGCCATGAGCAGATCGCGGGCAGCAATGTCATTGTTTGTCGAAAAATGTTGGCTTTGTACGATGACAGGAACTGCACGCCCCGCATCAGGCATGGTTGCAGCAAGGCGGATTCGTTCTAGGAATGCCTGGTGTAACCCTGTCAAATCATGTTGCGGATACCCATCAGCATCACGATCAATTTTATCATGACATCCAGGGCACAAAAGCATGAGGTTGTTACTGTCGTTTGTGAGAGCTTGTGCCTTGGCTTCATCATGTTCCTTACTTCCACGTGGCCCTTTGGGGCTGGCCGGCATGATATGAGCAACTTCTCCCCATCTCATAGAGCGCCCCGCACGATAATCATAAGTGAGATCTGCTCCACACAGTTCGCAGTGACCAGCACTTTGTGCCCAAACTATCTGTTTGCTTGCCTCACTAGTGTTATATCGTCCATTCGCAGTATTAGTTTTTTCTTTTTTTGACAATTCAATTCTCCTTTAGCTTCCCCTGAAAATGAACCGTTGGTTACTACAACAGATGAGCAGAGAAAATCATATTGTGGCTTTTAAGTTTTATTTCAAGAGAGGAACGATAAATAAAACAGCTGCCTCACAAAAAAGAGGTGCTTGTTTAAACGATAAGAAAAAACATGCGGCATCATTCATAGCAGCTTTGAGACCTTAATCGCAAAATACCACTAAAAAGATAATAATATTCATTATCAACACTCATGCTGTGGTGTTGCTCCTTTAAAATATTCCACTGATTCATATTGTTATCGCGAACTAGAAATTCCGTTTTATTAGAAAAAAGTAAGTTGCATTCAATAAAAACTGATTATGGATTCTATTGGTATTATTATCTTGATAATTATTTCTTGGGGATGTATTTTCATCCGTTTAAACGAAAAAATACGCTCATTATTCCCCCTCACCAGATCAGCCTTCTGCTGATCTGGTGAGGGGGAGCTTTTACGTGATTACTGTAACAGTCATTGGCGCATTTTTTGATAGAGTCTAATTCACAAGATGGTAATTGGAAGCATCGATGAAATGTATCAGCAACTCATGGTTGCCCTGAGCCCATGTTTTGAAAAGCTGCTACGGATGCGTTTATGGTCTATAAGTGATGTTATGTTCTGTGTGCCTGTAACCCCCTAGCGTTATGACGAGCAACTCTCCCATCAAGTGACTTTTACGACTTGTCTAGCTCCGTTGGCTAGGCTGATAGAGAGAACTGTAGGGAAGGGAGGCAAGCGAGATGGCTACGTGACGCCACTTGTTGGTATAAATGTTGGTATAAAAAAGTTCGATATTAAATTTTGTTTTATTTTTCATTGTGAATTATGATTAGTTTGAATCCTATAGGGGTGCCATTACTCCCTTGATTTTCTCTCCCCCTGCTTGTTGTCTTGAAAACTCGACTGCGTAACCCATACTCCCGTTGGCTGGCCATTGAGCGCCATGTTATGTTCATGCGTTAACTTTCAGTCAGTGGCAGAGTGAAAAATGCAAAGCTTATTCGTTTACGGCACCCTGGGGCCGGGCAGACCCAACGCGCACATTATGGAAGCCATCGGCGGCAGCTGGGAAGAAGGCAGCGTTGGCGGATCGCTGCTTAACCAAGGCTGGGGCGCCGATATGGGCTACCCGGGCATCGTGTTGGATAACAGCGGCAATCGGGTGAATGGTTTTCTGTTCCGTTCAGCTAATCTCGTCAACCACTGGCCGACTCTCGATGCGTTCGAAGGCGAGGGGTATGAACGGGGAGCGGTCAGCGTCACCACCGCCGGCGGCGAAACCGTCGATTCGTTTATCTACATGTTGAAGAAATGATATGAGCCGCCTCGCCGAACGAGTGCGAGGCGCATGACCCGCCGGCAATTGAACTTTCGTTTATTTTGCCGCGCTACAATAGGCGAAAATTTCCCCATGGAGCCTATCGTGCGCAAATCCAGATTCCTGCTCGTGACCTTGCTGTGCCTGTGCGCCGCTGCCGTGCTGTACGTGATGGCTTACCGGGCGCTGGGGCATTACCTCAGCGACGGCGAGAAGGCCTACCCGGATATCAGCGTTGAAATCCGCTGAGAGCCGTGCGGCGCCGCGGTGACTGCGCCGACTTTTTCGCACTGATTTACCCGCCATTTACCCGCCGTCGGCAATGATGACGCTGCGTCTCCACACTGTGTGGTTCTCTTGGGCGGAATGCGGTTATGTCACTGCAACAGGTTTCGAATGTCTCTTTGAGTAACAACGGCTTAAAGGGCATCGGTTACAAACATTACGCGTTGGCGATCGTGGCGTTTTCGGCGATCGTGCGGTTTATTTCCTTAACGGATCGGTACTTTTGGTGCGATGAAGCCTCCAGCGTGCTGACCAGCCGCTATGATGTGGGCGCTTTGCTGTACCACGCTTCCTTCGACGTTCACCCGCCGCTTTATTATCTATTGCTGCATGTCTGGATGGTGCTGTTTGGCGACGGCATCATGGCCGCCCGTTCGCTGAGCCTGGTGTTCGGCGTGGCGACGGTGGCGCTGGCGATGCGCTTTACCCGTTGGTTGGCCAACGAGCGGGCGGCGCTGATAGCGGGATGGCTGATGGCAATCATGCCGATGGCGGTGCGTTATAGCCAGGAGGCGCGCATGTACGCGCTGATGGGGATGCTGGCGATCGCCGCCGCCATGGCGTTGGCGAAGTGGCTGAAAACGCCGGATAACCGCCGCTATCTGGCGCTGTATGCGCTGTTGATGACGCTGAGCTTTTATACCCATTACTTCACCATTTTCATGCTGGTCGCCCACTGGCTGGTGGTGTTGGCGCTGTCATGCCGCCGAGAAGGCGTACGTTACATCAAGCAGCCGGCGTGGTGGTTGGCCAATGCGGCGATCGGCGTGGCCTACATTCCCTGGCTGCTGGTGCTGTTCAATCTGCTGGCGCATATTGCCGAACTGCGGGTTGGTGGCGACGTCGGTTGGATCCCCCAGGTCAGCTGGCGCGATCTGCCGGCGATGTTTTGGCGATTTTTCACCGGCGATGACGGTGGCAACTCCCCAGCGGTCATTTTTTGGCTGCTGCCCGCCTTCTTCTTAGGGTTGTGCGCATTGCAGCTGAAACGGCGCGAGACGCCGAGAAAATTCTCTCTGTTGCTGCTTGGCGGCATTCTGATCCCGGTGACGCTGGTATTCGCCATTTCCTGGCGTTCGCCGCTGTTTGTCGATCGCTACCTCTATTCCGCCGCGCTCGGCATTCCGCTGGTGTTGGGCGTGCTGATCGCCGGCACGCAAAGCCGGGTGCGCGGGATCTCTTTGCTGCTGTTCTTCAGCCTGCTGTTCGGCTGCGGCGTGCGTAACGACTACCCGGTCGAGAAAGATGAGTTCAAGGTGATGGTGCACTATATCAACAGCCACTATCAGCCTAACGATGCGGTGGTGGTCAGTAACATGTTCAACTACCTGAGCTACGTGTATTACAACAAGCAGGGCTATCGCGCCTTGCTGTATACCCCGGCCAGGCCCAACGGCATTTCGGGCAAACCCAATGCCTATGGCTTCGGCACCTTTTTCCACGATCGGGCGGCGCAGACCTATGTCGATAAGCTCAGCGTTTTATCGAAAGGCCACCGCCGGGTCTGGCTGGTCAGCGGCGGGGATTTCAATCAGGACTTCGGCCGCTCGCCGCCGGGGTGGGTCAATACCGGCACCTTCAAGAGCGGCGGTTTCGAATCGCGCCTGTTCGTGGTGCGCGACACCGCAACGGCGCATTGAGTGAAATGTCATATTTCCCATTCGGCGTTACATCTGGCCGAGCAAACTTACGCGCGGATGACAGTTCTATACATTGGGATTGGTACTGTAGCTCTACCCGATGATGTTGTGTGTTATCCATTCCCTGTAGTGTATTACCCCATCCCTGTTAAGTTTATCCCGCCTTGTGCGGGATTTTTTTTATCTGCGCCGGGCGAGATGCACGCCGCCGGTCATGATGTGGCGGGTGGCTGGCAGGGCGAGAAAATCATGCGGGAATCCCAGCTCGATGGCGCTGAGATCGTCCAATCGTCGCCAATGATCTTCCGCCAGCGCCACCTTCAATGCGCCGAGGTTATCTTCCAATTGCGCCAGGGTTCGGGCGCCGACGATCGGCGCGGTGACCGTCGGGTGACGCAGTGTCCAGGCCAGCGCGATTTGTGATGGAGAATATCCAGTCTCATCAGCTATCTGGTTGACGGCGTCGGCGATATCAAGATTGCGCGCGTTCAATGTCCCCTTGGCGCGCACGGCTTCACGCCGAGAGCCCGCTTCATCGGGCGACGGTTGCAGATCCTGCCGCCGGTATTTGCCGCTTAATACGCCGCCGGCCAGCGGCGACCAAGGGATCACGCCCATCCCCAAGTCTTGCGCCATCGGCATCAGCTCGCGTTCGACGGTGCGCTCCAGCAGATTGTACTCGATTTGCAGAGCGATCAGCGGCGACCAGCCCCGCAGGTCCGCCAGCATTTGCATTCTCGACGCCTGCCAGGCGGGAAGGTCCGATACTGCCACATACAGCACTTTTCCGGCGCGTACCAAATCGTCCATGGCGCGCATGATCTCTTCCACCGACGTGGTGAAATCCCAGGCGTGCAGATAGAGCAGGTCGATGTAATCGGTATTGAGCCGTTGCAGGCTTCCCTCCACCGATCGCAGCATGCTTTTGCGATGATTGCCGCCGGAATTGGGATCGTCCGGCTGCATCGGCAGGGTGTATTTGGTGGCGATCACCAACCGATCGCGGCGCCCGGCGGCGAATTCCCCCACGAAACGTTCGGCGCTGCCCTCGGTATAGCGGTTGGCTGTATCGATAAAGTTGCCGCCGCGTTCGACATAAACGTCAAACAGACGGCGAGCCTCGGCCAGTTCGGCGCCCCAGCCCCAGTTGGCGCCGAAGGTCATGGTGCCCAGCGCCAGCGGTGAAACGCGCAGGCCGGAACGGCCCAATAAACGATAGTGATCCAGCGATAGTGACGTGTTCATAGGCATTCTCCCGTGTAGGTAGCGTCTACGGTAGCGCCCGCAGGTTGTTTAAGGAATGCGCTATAATCTTCATGAATTATTAAGGAGGGAGAGCATAATGAGGGGCAGTGATTTCGCCGAGTTGCGCGCCTTTGCCGCGATTGTTGAGCACGGCGGTTTCGCTCGCGCCGCTGCACAATTGGGGATGTCCGCTTCGGCGCTCAGCCAAACGCTGCGCAACCTGGAGGCGCGTCTGGGTGTGCGTTTACTGAATCGCACCACTCGCAGCGTGGCACTGACTGAAGCCGGAAGACAGATGTTGGCGCGCCTGACGCCCGCGATGGCCGAGATTGACGCGGCGGTGGCGCAGGCGGTCGAGCAACGCCAGAACCCCTCAGGTCTTTTGCGGCTTAATGTAACCCGCGTGGCGGCGTTACATTTTCTGGCGCCTTTGATCGCGCCGTTTCATCATCAATATCCTGATATTACGCTCGATCTCAATGTTGAGGAGCGGTTGGTGGATATCGTTGCCGGCGGTTTTGACGCCGGCGTGCGGCTGCACGAGAAACTGGCGAAAGATATGGTGGCGGTCAAGCTGGGCGGCGAGGTGCGGATGCGTGTCGTTGCTTCACCGGCGTATTTGGCGCGTCGCGGCCGGCCATCAACACCGGGCGATCTGCATCGACATCGCTGCTTGAATTACCGCTGGCCGACCAACGGCAGTTTGTATCGCTGGGAGTTTGAGTGCGACGGTGAAAAGCAGGAGATCGCCGTGGAAGGGCCGGTGATAGTCGATGAACCGGAAGTCTTGGTGCGGGCTGCGATGGATGGGGCAGGCATTGCCTACCTGTTTGAGCAACAGGTTGCCGCCGGTTTGGCCGATGGTCGGTTGTTGCCGCTGCTCGATGCCTGGACGCCGCCGTTCCCCGGTTTCTATCTGTACTATCCGGCAAACCGCCAAATGCCGCGCCCGCTGCGTGCTTTTATCGACTTCGTCCGTCAACAGGCAGAGCAGGGCGCATAACGCGATTTTTTTGAATAACACCGTCAGTTTTATTCGGTATGCAGCGGTTGCGCGCTTGATTAGATTGGACGCGAGAGGGGCGCCGCCGGCGCCTTTGTGCATGAGTGGAGAATTTCTATGGCGAAGACAGTAGTGGTGTTTCATTCCGGCTACGGCCATACCGAGCGTTTGGCGAAAGTGGTGGCGGAAGGCGCCGGGGCGGAACTGATCGCCATCGATCAGAACGGTGATATCAGCGACGAAGCCTGGCAGACGCTGGATGAGGCGGACGCCATCATCTTTGGTTCGCCGACTTATATGGGCGGCCCATCCTGGCAGTTCAAGAAATTCGCCGATGCCAGTTCCAAGGCCTGGTTCGGCCGCAAGTGGCAGGACAAAGTGTTTGGCGGCTTTACCAACAGCGCCAGTCTGAACGGCGACAAGCAGGTGACGCTGATCGCGCTGCAGACGCTGGCTTCGCAACATGGCGGCCTGTGGGTCAGCCTGGGGCTGTTGCCGGCCAACACCAAAGCGGCGCAGCGTACCGACGTCAACAACCTGGGCGGTTCGGTGGGGCTGCTGGTACAGACTCCGGCGGATGCCGGCGTGGATGAGATGTTGTCGGGCGATCTGGCGACCGCCAAGCTCTATGGCCAGCGGGTGGCGGGCTTTGCCGCCAAACTGGCGTAAGGTCTTCCGTGCCGATAGGGCAGTGACGCGACTGGACGGACGCCGCGTTCATTTTCTCTGCACAATTGGCGCGTAAGCTGCGAAATGTTATTAGCCTGCTTGGGCTAACGCTGCATTTCGTTCAAATATTCCCGGTTCCTAGGCCTAATGCCGATCGTTTAAGAACACTTGAACGATCCACTCAGTAAGAGACAATCCGGATTCAGCCCTCTGATTCCGGATTTTTTTATGTCTGAACACGATATGGATTTCGTTGTTGATGTTTGCCCT
>NZ_JAMYWQ010000061.1 GCF_024160145.1 Serratia nevei | reverse complement strand
GACAGTAAACGCACGGGTCGAGTGGGATGGGAGAGATTATGGGAAGGATGGTTCAAACTGCAAACCATCCTTGAGGGTTATCTGCTGGCCAAGTCTCTCGAGCAAGAGATCTGATCAAGAGACAGGGTTATCCGGCCCTTTCTTATTTCTCTTCCGTCTTACAGCTTCACCGGCTGAATGTGCCAGATTTCGTCCGCGTACTCCTGAATGGTGCGATCGGAGGAGAAGTAGCCCATATTAGCGATATTCAGCACCGTTCGCCGCGTCCACTCGTCCTGATTGAGATACACCTCGTCCACCTTGTCCTGCGTGTCCACATAGCTGCGGTAATCCGCCAGCAGCTGATAGTGATCCCCCAGATTCACCAGCGAATCGAACAGATTGCTGTAGCGCTTCGGTTCATCCGGGCTGAAGACGCCGGTGGCGATCTGCGTCAGCGCCTGATGCAGCTCGGGATCCTGCTCGTAATACTGGTGCGGGTTGTAACCGTTGCGGCGCAGTTCTTCCACCTGTTCGGCGGTGTTGCCGAAGATAAAGATGTTCTCTTCCCCCACGTGCTCGCGCATCTCGACGTTGGCACCGTCCAGCGTACCGATGGTCAGCGCGCCGTTCAGCGCGAACTTCATGTTGCTGGTGCCCGAGGCTTCGGTGCCCGCCAGCGAGATCTGTTCGGAAAGATCCGCCGCCGGGATGATGATCTGCGCCAGGCTGACGCCGTAGTTCGGAATGAACACCACCTTCAGTTGGGTATGCACCCGCGGATCGTTGTTGATCACCGCCGCCACATCGTTGATCAAGCGGATGATCTGCTTGGCGGCATAGTAGGCCGACGCCGCCTTGCCGGCGAAGATCACCACCCGCGGCACCCGCTCAATCTCCGGATCGTCCAGCAAACGGTTATACAGCGTGATCACGTGCAGCACGTTGAGCAGTTGCCGTTTGTACTCGTGGATGCGCTTGATCTGCACGTCGAACAACGCATCCGGGTTGACCACCACGTTAAGCGTTTTGGCGATGTACAGCGCCAGCCGCTCCTTGTTCTGCCGCTTGGCGCGCTGCACCGCCTGCAGGAAACTCGGGTAATCGACGTTGGCTTTGATCTCGCTCAGTTGGCTGAGATCGGTGCGCCAGGTTTGGCCGATGCAGTCGTCCAGTACCGCCGCCAGCGGCGGGTTGGCCAGCGCCAACCAGCGGCGCGGCGTCACCCCGTTGGTCTTGTTGCAGAAACGGTTGGGGAACAGCCGGGCGAAGTCGGCGAACAGCGACTGCACCATCAGCTCGGAATGCAGGGCGGAAACGCCGTTGACCTTGTGGCTGGCTACCACCGCCAGCCACGCCATGCGCACCCGGCGGCCGTTGGTTTCGTCGATGATCGAGACCCGCGCCAACAGGTCGTTGTCACCCGGCACCACTTCCTGCACCATCTTGAGGAAGTGATCGTTGATTTCGAAAATCAGCTGCAAATGGCGCGGCAAGATGCGGCCAATCATATCCAGCGGCCAGGTCTCCAGCGCCTCGCTCATCAGCGTGTGGTTGGTATAGGAGAACACCTGCTCCACCACTTCCCAGGCGTCGAGCCACTTGAATTTGTGCTCGTCGATCAGCCGGTGCATCAGCTCGGGAATCGACAGCACCGGGTGGGTATCGTTGAGGTGAATGGCGATCTTGTCCGCCAGGTTGTCGAAGGTTTTGTGCATCAGCCAATGACGGTTGAGAATATCCTGCACCGTAGCCGACACCAGGAAATACTCCTGCCGCAGCCGCAGCTCGCGCCCGGAGGAGGTCGAGTCGTCCGGGTACAGCACGCGCGACACGTTTTCCGAGTGGTTTTTATCCTCCACCGCGGCGAAATAATCGCCCTGGTTGAACTTGCCGAGGTTGATCTCGTTACTGGCCTGCGCGCTCCACAACCGCAGGGTGTTGGTGGCGTCGGTGTCGAAACCGGGGATCACCTGATCGTAGGCGATGGCCACGATCTCTTCGGTCTCCAGCCAGCGCACCTTGGCGCCCTCCTGCTGCACGCGGCCACCGAAGCGCACCTTGTAGCGGGTGTTGTGGCGTGGAAACTCCCACGGATTGCCGTACTCCAGCCAGTAATCCGGCGACTCCATCTGCTGGCCGTTGACGATGTTCTGCTTGAACATGCCGTACTCGTAGCGAATGCCGTAGCCCCGCCCCGGCAGCGCCAGCGTCGCCAGCGAATCGAGGAAGCAGGCCGCCAGGCGCCCCAGACCGCCGTTGCCGAGGCCGGGATCATTCTCTTCTTCCAGCAGTTCCGCCAGGCTCAGCCCCATTTCGTTCAGCGCGTTGTCGATATCCTGATAGATGCCCATCGACAACAGCGCGTTCGACAGGGTGCGGCCGATCAGGAACTCCATCGACAGGTAATACACCTGCCGCACGTCCTGCGACAGCTGAGCGCGGTTGGAGCGCAGCCAGCGTTCAACCATGCGATCGCGCACCGCGAACAGCACGGCGTTCAGCCAGTCGTGCCGGTTGGCGATGGCCGGATCTTTGCCGACGATAAACATCAGCTTATAGGCGATGGAGTGTTTCAGCGCTTCCACACTGACCGTAGGTGAGGTGTAACTAAACGGTGAAGTCATGGCTTTTTGATCCCTTGTTGGGAGCCCCACCATTCGCCGCGGAATGGTTGGCCCCGCTGAACATGGACGCGGCACGCCGCGCCCCGACAATCAACCCAAACGGCTGCCCGCCGCGCGTCAACCCGAGACGCGAAACGCGGGCTACAAACGTTGATAAAGCGAGAGATACTCTTTCGCCGCCACCGGCCAGCCGAAGTCCACGCTCATGGCGTGGCGCTGAACGTGGCGCCAGTGTTTCGGCCGGCTCCACAGTACCATGGCGCGGCGGATGGCGTTGCCCAGCGCGACGGCATCGCAATCGTCGAACACGAAGCCGCTGGCGGTGCCGTCGGCCAGGTTTTCCAGCGCGCAGTCCACCACCGTGTCCGCCAGCCCGCCGGTGCGGCGCACCAGCGGCAGCGTGCCGTATTTCAAGCCGTAGAGCTGCGTCAGGCCGCAGGGTTCGAAGCGGCTCGGCACCAAAATCACGTCGGCGCCGCCGATGATGCGGTGGGAGAAGGATTCGTGATAGCCGATCTGCACCCCGACCTGCTCGGGATAATCGGCGGCGGCGGCCAGAAATGCCTGTTGCAGCACCGCGTCGCCGGCGCCCAGCAGCGCCAATTGGCCGCCCTGCGCCAGCAGTTCAGGCAGCGCCTGCAGCACCAGATCCAGGCCTTTTTGGCTGGTCAATCGGCTTACCACCGCGAACACCGGCAGCGATTCGTCCACCTTCAGCCCCATGGTCTTTTGCAGATGCAGCTTGTTTTTTACCTTGCTTTTCAGATCGTCGGCGTCGTAGCGGGCGGTCAGCCGCGGATCGTGGGCCGGGTGCCAAATCTTGTCGTCCACCCCGTTGAGGATGCCGCTCAGCCTGCCCTGCCGCTGCCGTTCCTGCAGCAGCCCCTCCATGCCATAGCCGAACTCTGGCCGGGTGATCTCGCGCGCATAGGTCGGGCTGACGGCGGTCACGTGATCGGCATAAAACAGCCCGGCCTTGAGGAACGACATCTGGCCATAGAATTCCAGACCGTAAACGTCGTAAAACGATGCCGGCAGCCACAGCTCGGTCACGTGATGGGCGGAGAACATCCCCTGATAGGCCAGGTTGTGCACGGTGAACACCGAACGCGCCGGGTGGCCGTTGGCGGCCAGATAGGCGCAGGTCAGGCCGGCGTGCCAGTCGTGGGCGTGCACCAGCTGCGGTCGCCAGTAGCGATCCAACCCCTTGGCCAACTCGCAGGCCATCCAGCCCAGCAGCGCAAAGCGGCGGTGGTTGTCGGGGTAGGCGTACATCGATTGATCGTGGTACGGGCTGCCCGGCCGGTCATACAGCCAGGGCGCGTCGATGAGATAGATGCCCACGCCATGGTAGGTGCCGTAGCGCAGCGCCACCCGGCCGGCAAACGAGTCGATTTCCGCCACCAGCACGGTATCCGGAATGCCGTTGCGTACGTCAGGGAAAGCGGGCAATAACACCCGAACATCGGCGCCCTCGGCGATCTGCGCCGCCGGCAGTGCGCCAACCACGTCTGCGAGTCCGCCCGTTTTCAGCAGGGGGAACATTTCAGAACATACGTGTAAGACCTGCATTATCACTCCTGAAAGTCGGCCGAAGGCCTTTGGATAAGAAATAAAGCAGGCTTGCCGCTGTTATGCGTGCCGCGTTGCGCAAGCCATCGATCCGTTCATCGGGCGGCAGGCTATCGTTCTGCCGCCCACGTTAACTCACAATTTTGACAACATTTCGCGCGTCACCAGCACGATGCCGCCTTCCGAGCGATAAAAGCGCTTGCTGTCCTCATCGGCGTTTTCCCCGATCACCATGCCCTCCGGAATATGGCAGGCGCGGTCGATAATGCAGCGCCGCAGGCGGCAGGAACGGCCGACGTTCACGTCCGGCAACAATACGGTAGAGTCGATGGTGCAGAACGAGTTCACCCGCACGCGCGGGAACAGCACCGAATGCACCACCACCGAGCCGGAGACAATACAGCCGCCGGACACCAGCGAGTTCATGGTCATGCCGTGGCTGCCGGAGCGATCCTGCACGAACTTGGCCGGCGGCAGCGGCTCCATGTGGGTGCGGATCGGCCAGGCGCGGTCGTACATGTCCAGCTCCGGCGTCACCGATGCCAGATCGAGGTTGGCGCGCCAGTAGGCGTCCAGCGTGCCCACGTCGCGCCAGTAAGGCGGCAGATCGGGGTTGGAGGTCACGCAGGACAAGGTAAACGGATGTGCCCACGCCGCCTGCTGTGCGGTGATTTTCGGGATCAGATCCTTGCCGAAGTCGTGGCTGGAGCCGGGGGTCGACATGTCTTCTTCCAGCAGCTGGAACAGGTAGGCGGCATTAAAAATATAGATGCCCATGCTGGCCAGCGACATCTCCGGGTTGCCCGGCATCGCCGGCGGGTTGGCGGGTTTCTCCAAAAACTCGATGATGCGGTCGCTTTCATCCACCTTCATCACGCCGAATTCGCCGGCTTCGCTGCGCGGCACCGGCAGGCAGGCCACGGTGCATTGGGCGCCCTTCTCGACGTGGTCGATCAGCATGCGCGAGTAATCCATCTTGTAGATGTGATCGCCCGCCAGGATCACCACATATTCGGCCTCATAGCGACGGATGATGTCCAGGTTCTGGTACACCGCGTCGGCGGTGCCTTTGTACCAATGTTCGGTGCTGAGGCGCTGCTGGGCCGGCAGCAGATCGACGAACTCGTTCATCTCTTCGTTGAGGAACGACCAGCCGCGCTGAATGTGCTGCACCAGCGTGTGCGACTGGTATTGGGTGATCACGCCGATGCGGCGGATGCCGGAGTTCAGGCAGTTCGACAGGGCGAAATCGATGATGCGGAATTTGCCGCCAAAGTGAACGGCGGGCTTGGCGCGGGTGGAGGTCAAATCTTTCAGGCGCGAGCCGCGGCCGCCGGCCAGGATCAGCGCTACGGATTTAATCGGCAGCTGGCGCGCCAACATCAGGGGGTCTTTATTTTCAAACCTAACCATAGCGGACTCCTTTTATTATTTCCGTACCAGAACGCAAAGCGAGCGCGCGGCCTGGTGCCAGGCGGGTAACACCGCCCGTGAGTCTTCCTGAGTAAACGGAGCGACAACCTGCCAATCGCCTTCGGGCAACCTCATCTCCACCGTTTGCGGCGTGGCGTTAACCAGCAGCAGCCAGCGCTGCGACAGCAGGATCTGCATGAGCAGATCGCCTTGCTCCCACTGCTGCGCGTCGAGCGGTTGCCCTTGCGCATTCAGCCACTGCACGCTGCCGTCGTCCTGCTGCCACCAGCGGTCCTGTTGTAAGGCGGGGATCTGGCGGCGCAGCGCGATCAACGCCGCGACGTAATCGGTCAGCGCGTCATCCGCCGTGGCCCAATCGAGCCAGGTGGTGGCGTTGTCCTGACAATAGGCGTTGTTGTTCCCCTGCTGGCTGTGTCCCTGTTCATCGCCGGCCAGCAGCATCGGCGTTCCCTGGGACAGCAACAGTGTGGCGAGCATCGCTCGCTGGCTGGCCCTGCGGCGTTGCACAATGGCGTCGTCGGCGCTCGGGCCTTCGACGCCGTGGTTGTTGCTGAAATTGCGATCGCTGCCGTCACGGTTGCCTTCGCCGTTCGGCTGATTGTGTTTCTCGTTGAAGCTGACCACATCCTGCAGGGTAAAACCGTCATGGGCGGTCAACATGTTGACGGTGGCGTAAGGCTCCCGCCCGCGCTGGTTGTACAGATCGCTGGAGGCGGCAAAACGCCGGGCAAACTGGCCGAGCGACACACCGCTCTGCAGCCAGAAACGGCGCATGTCGTCGCGGTAGTGGTCGTTCCATTCGGCAAAGCGCCCGGGGAACGCCCCCACCTGATAGCCGCCGGGGCCGATGTCCCAGGGTTCGGCGATCAGCTTGCAGCGCGACAGCACATCGTCCGCCAGCATCGCCTGGAACAGCGGCGCATCGCGATCGAACCCCGGCGTGCGGCCAAGCACGCTGCCCAGATCGAAGCGGAAGCCGTCGACGTGGCACTCCCGCACCCAAAAATGCAGGCAATCCATGACCCAGGCCACGCCCTGCGGCTGATCCAAGCGCAGGGTGTTGCCGCAGCCGGTGTCGTTGACGTAGTCCCCTTCGGGCGTCAGCCAGTAATAGCTCAGATTGTCGATGCCGCTCAGCGACAGCATCGGCCCGTCCCTATCCAGCTCGGCACTGTGGTTGAACACCACGTCGAGGATCACCTCGATGCCGGCTTGGTGCAGCGCCTTGACCGCATCGCGCAATTCGTTCAGCGGCGTGCCGTCGGTGCGCAGGCTGGCGTAGCGGTTGTCCGGCGCATAGGGCGCCAGCACGTTATAGCCCCAGTAGTTGATCAGCCCCAGCCGCTGCAGACGCGGTTCGGAGGTATGTTGTTGCACCGGCAGCAGTTCCAGCGCGGTGATGCCGAGGCGTTTGAAGTGGGCGATCATCACCGGATGCCCCAGCGCGGCGAAGCTGCCGCGCAGCGCCGGCGGGATCTTCGGGTGCAGCAGCGTCAGGCCGCGCACGTGCGCTTCGTAAATCACCGTCTGCCCCCAGGGCGTGGCGGGCGGGCGATCGTCCTGCCAGTCGTAGCGTTCGTCCACCACCACGCATTTCGGCATCAGCTCGGCGCTGTCGTGCGGATCCGGCTGGTCGTAACCGCCGTGCAGGTGCGGGTGATCCGCTACCGGCCCTTCCACCGCGCGCGCGGCCGGATCGAGCGCCAGCTTGTTGGGGTTGAAACGCTGCCCGTTCGCCGGGTCGAACGGGCCGTAGACCCGGAAGCCGTAACGCTGCCCCGGCTTGCCGCCCGGCAAATAGCCATGCCAGATATCACCGCTGCGCGCCGGCAGCGGCAGGCGCACTTCGCGCTGCTGGCCGTCGAACAGGCACAGCTCCACCCGCTCGGCGTGCGCCGAGTACAGGGTAAAGTTGATGCCTTCGCCGTCGTAATGCGCGCCCAGCGGCGCGGCGAGGCCGGCCGTCAGCTCCGTCATGGCACCTCCCGCAGCAGGTAAATGGTCGCCAGCGGCGGCAGCGTCACGCAGATGGAAAAGTCGCGGCCGTGGCTGCCGATCGCTTCGGAAGCGACCCGCCCCTGATTGCCGGCGTTGCTGCCGTGATAGTGGTGCGAATCGGTATTGAGGATCTCGCGATAGTCGCCGGCGCGCGACAGGCCGATACGGTAGCGGTAGCGGGGCACCGGGGTAAAGTTGCTGATGGCGATCAGCTCATTGCCCTGAGAATCGTAGCGCGCGAAGGCGAACACCGAGTTGTCGTGATCGTCGACCACCAACCATTCGAAGCCGTCCGGGCGGTAGTCGCGCTCGTACAGCGGCGCCTGCTGCCGGTAGCAGTGGTTCAGATCGCGCACCAGCCGCTGCACGCCGTTGTGCCAGTTATCCAGCCCCTCCAGCAAATGCCAGTCGAGGCTGGTATCGAAATTCCACTCGCGCCCCTGCGCGAACTCGCAGCCCATAAACAACAGCTTTTTGCCCGGATGCGCCCACATAAACCCGTAATAGGCGCGCAGGTTGGCGAACTTTTGCCAGGCGTCGCCCGGCATGCGGTCCAGGATCGATTTTTTGCCGTGCACCACTTCATCGTGCGAGATAGGCAACACGAAGTTTTCGGTATAGGCGTACAGCATGCCGAAGGTCATCTGGTTGTGGTGATACTTGCGGTGCACCGGATCGCACTTCATGTAATTGAGCGTGTCGTGCATCCAGCCGAGGTTCCATTTGTAGTGGAACCCCAGGCCGTTGGCATCCGGCGGCAAAGTGACGCCGGGGTAGTCGGTAGACTCCTCCGCCAGCGTCACCGCGCCCGGCTGCGCCTGGCCGAGAGTCTGGTTGGTATAACGCAGGAAAGCGATCGCCTCCAGGTTCTCGTTGCCGCCGTAGTAATTCGGCACCCACTCGCCGTCGGCGCGGCTGTAGTCGCGATAGATCATCGACGCCACCGCATCGACCCGCAGCGCATCGATGCCGAAGCGCTCCAGCCAATACAGCGCGTTGCCCGCCAGGTAGTTACGCACCTCATGGCGGCCGTAGTTGTAGATCAGCGTATTCCAGTCCTGATGGAAACCCTCGCGCGGATCGGCGTATTCATACAACGCAGTGCCGTCGAAGTTCGCCAGGCCGTAGGCATCGCTCGGGAAGTGCCCCGGCACCCAGTCGAGGATCACGTTGATGCCCGCCTTATGCGCCGCCGCCACGAACGCCCTGAAATCGGCCGGCGTGCCGAAGCGCCGGGTCGGCGCATACAGCCCCAGCGGCTGGTAGCCCCAGCTGCCGTCGAACGGGTGCTCATTG
The DNA here is from genome assembly GCF_024160145.1 of Serratia nevei. Classification (GTDB taxonomy): domain Bacteria; phylum Pseudomonadota; class Gammaproteobacteria; order Enterobacterales; family Enterobacteriaceae; genus Serratia; species Serratia nevei_A. The sequence continues at coordinate 7,630 of NZ_JAMYWQ010000061.1, read as the reverse complement.
ATCGGCAGCAGCTCGATATGGGTGAATCCCATGTCCTTCACATAGTCGATAAGCTGCACCGCCAGCTCGCCGTAGCTAAGCCAGAAGTGGTTGTCGGTGTGGCGCCGCCATGAGCCGAGATGCACCTCGTAGATGGCGATCGGCTGGTCAAAATCGTTGGCGCGGCGGCGCGCCTGCGTCGTCGGCACCACCTCCGGCAGCGGCGCCACCAGCGAGGCGGTGTCCGGGCGCATCTGCGCCTCGAAAGCGTAAGGATCAGCTTTCAGCTGGGTATTGCCGTAGCAATCGACGATTTCATATTTGTACAGCTGGCCGGCCCGCACGCCGGGCAAGAACAGCTCCCAGATGCCGTTTTCACGCCGCAGACGCATCGGATGGCGGCGACCGTCCCAGAAGTTGAATTCCCCCACCACCGAGACGCGCTGGGCGTTGGGCGCCCAAACGGCAAAGCTGACGCCGTCGACGTCATCCAGCGTGGCGAGATGAGCCCCCAGGCGTTCATAGGGGCGCAGGTGTGTGCCCTCGGCCAGCAGCCAACTGTCGATATCCTGCAGCAGCGGGCCGAACCGGTAGGGATCGTCGACAGTCTGTTGATGATCGTGCCAGCTGACCTGCAGCTGATAGCGGAAAGGATTTTTGCGCCGCGGCACCACGGCGCTGAAGAAGCCGCGCGGATCGTCGCAGTTCAACTGCGCCAACCGCCGACCGGTTTGCTGATCCACCAGCCAAACGTCGGTGGCGTCCGGCAGCAGCGCACGCACCTGCAGACCGTTATCGGTCGCATGCATGCCAAGCAGAGCAAAGGGATCGGCGTAATGGCCGGAGATGATCTGATCAATCACGTCACGATCGAGAAGTACAGGCATAGTCTTCTTCCTTAGATTAACAGCATGATCTAAGCACGGCTTATTGGTTAATCCTTGGCCGTTTTGGTCATCATGCAATGCATTCGAACTCTAAAGCGTGATTGCGGTCGGTTATTGACCAATCTTTACTCTGCCGACCTGAATTTCGCTCTTTATGCTTGTTTTTTGAAATATTTCAGTCATGGTGAAAAATTGTTCGCCAATGCGTTAAGCATAGCCAATGTCTGTTAAAAACTGCTCGGCATTGCTCAGGAAAATTCTTCATTAAGAAAACTGCCAGCCCGGCGGCGTCTGCATGCGGCGGCCGACGAGGAGATATGAGGGCTAGAGCCCAGTGAAACGAGGCTTGCGGTGACGTTGCCCGACGCGCTGCGCGACGAACAAGAAAGCGGAAAATGAGGCTTTAGGGGGCTGAAATCAGCCAGCCCCCAGGAAGTGCGGGTTTACAGCAGGATACGCAGCATGCGGCGCAGCGGCTCGGCCGCGCCCCACAGCAGCTGGTCGCCCACGGTGAACGCCGACAGGTACTCCGGCCCCATATTCAGCTTGCGCAGACGACCAACCGGCGTATTCAGCGTACCGGTCACCGCCGCCGGCGTCAGTTCGCGCATGGTCAGCTCGCGGTCGTTCGGGATCACGCGCACCCAGTCGTTGTGCGTCGCCAGCATCTGCTCGATTTCCGGCAGCGACACGTCTTTTTTCAGCTTCAGGGTGAACGCCTGGCTGTGGCAGCGCAGCGCGCCGACGCGCACGCACAGACCATCGACCGGGATCACGCTGCCGGTGTTCAGAATCTTGTTGGTTTCCGCCTGGCCTTTCCACTCTTCACGGCTCTGGCCGTTGTCGAGCTGCTTGTCGATCCACGGGATCAGGCTGCCGGCCAGCGGCACGCCGAAGTTATCGGTCGGCAGTTTGCCACTGCGGGTGGCCTCGGTCACCTTGCGCTCGATATCCAGAATGGCGGAGGCCGGGTCCTGCAGTTCCTTCGCCACATCGGCGTGCAGCATGCCCATTTGGGTCAACAGTTCGCGCATGTGGCGCGCGCCGCCGCCGGAGGCCGCCTGATAGGTGGCGACCGACGCCCACTCCACCAGATCGTTGGCGAACAGGCCGCCGAGCGACATCAGCATCAGGCTGACGGTGCAGTTGCCGCCGACGAAGGTTTTGATACCTTTGTCCAGGCCCTGCTGAATCACCGCGTGGTTGACCGGATCCAGGATGATGATGGCGTCGTCCTGCATGCGCAGCGAAGAGGCCGCGTCGATCCAGTAACCCTGCCAACCGCTGGCGCGCAGCTTAGGATACACTTCGTTGGTATAATCGCCGCCCTGACAGGTAATAATGATATCGAGCGCGCTCAGCGCGTCGATATCATACGCATCCTGCAGCATGCCCTGCTGGCCGCCGAAGGCCGGCGCGGCAGAACCGTGCTGCGAGGTGGAGAAAAAGACCGGGCGAATGGCGTCGAAATCGCGCTCTTCCGTCATGCGTTGCATGAGAACCGAGCCGACCATTCCGCGCCAACCGATGAAACCAACGTTTTTCATAATATCTGTTTCCCGCCCGGATAAGGGCTATGTAGGTGATAACGAGTTGTGTGCAATATCTCCTCACCTTACAAAATGTCGGCGCGGGCGCAAAGTGAATTTATTCGATGGCTGGGGATTTCTCAGCAATCCTTCTTATAGGCAAGGACGCGGCCGGAAAGGCCGAGGCGTTTTCCCGATCACGAGGTCACCATGACAGAGATGATTTCCGCTACGGTATTGCTGTTTTTAATTATGGATCCGCTGGGCAATCTGCCGATTTTCATGTCGGTGCTCAAGCACCTGGAGCCGCGCAGGCGCCGGGTGGTGCTGATCCGCGAGCTGCTGATCGCCCTGCTGCTGATGCTGATTTTCCTGTTCGCCGGCGAGAAAATTCTGGCGTTCCTCAACCTGCGTACCGAAACCGTCTCCATTTCCGGCGGCATCATCCTGTTTCTGATCGCCATCAAGATGATTTTCCCGTCTCAGGAGGGCAACAGTTCGGGGCTGTCCGCCGGCGAAGAGCCCTTCCTGGTGCCGCTGGCGATCCCGCTGGTGGCCGGGCCGTCGATTCTGGCAGCGCTGATGCTGCTGTCGCACCAGTATCCGCATCAGCTGCCCCATCTGGTGGCGGCGCTGTTGATCGCCTGGGGTCTCTCTGCGGCCATTTTGCTGATGTCGAACCTGTTCCTGCGCCTGCTGGGCAGCAAAGGCGTCAGCGCGCTGGAGCGGTTGATGGGGCTGATTCTGGTGATGCTGTCGACCCAGATGTTCCTGGACGGCGTGCGGGCTTACATGAAGCTGTAGGCGCCTGGCGGCGCCGACAACGGCCCGCGCTTAGCGGGCGGTGATGCGGTTGATGCGGTTGATGCGGTTGATGCAGGCGAGCGTATCGGCGACCACGCCGTCCAGCGGCTGGTTGATGTCGATCGCCTGCACATCCGGCTCCTGCTCGCCCGGCTCTTCCAGCGTGGCGAACTGCGAAACCAGCATCTGCGGTTTGAAGAAGTGGCCCTTGCGCTGTTTCAGGCGCTCCTCAATCACCGTTTTATCCCCTTTCAGGTAGAGGAAATGCAGGTTGCGATTGCCTTCGCGCAGGCGGTCGCGATAGCTTTTTTTCAGCGCCGAGCAGACCAGCAGCGACACCGGATTGGTGCGTTGCATGGCGAAGATGGCGTCGTTGAGCGCAGCCAGCCACGGAGCGCGATCGTTGTCGTCCAGCGCATGTCCGCTGGACATTTTGATGATATTGGCGCGCGGGTGCAGGTAATCGCCGTCCAGCATGGCGGCATCGGCTTCCCGGGCGACGGCGCTGGCCACGGCGGATTTGCCGCTGCCGGACACCCCCATCAGGATAAATACGTGATTCTGCGGATTACTCATTGTGTCATGCCCTTATGGGAACTGGCGCGAGCGCGCCAAATGCGTCCCAACTGATAAAGATACTCTGGAACGCCGACGCCCCGCAGGGCGTCGGATAACGATTATACGACCGTCGCCAACAGCAGGCAGCCCACCAGGCCGCACACCGAGATGATGGTTTCCAGCACCGACCAGGATTTGATGGTTTCCATGATGCTCAGGTTGAAGTACTCCTTGAACAGCCAGAAGCCCGGATCGTTAACGTGCGAGAAGATAACGCTGCCGGAACCGACCGCAATCACCATCAGCTCAGGGCTGACGCCGGTGGTGGCGATCAGCGGGGCGACGATGCCGCCGGCGGTGATTGCCGCCACCGTGGCGGAACCCAGCGCCAGACGCAGCGCGGCGGCGATCGACCAGGCCATCAGAATCGGCGAAACGTTGCTGCCTTCCATCAGGCCGGCGATGTACTGCTCGACGCCGCTGTCCACCAGCACCTGTTTGAAGGCGCCGCCGCCGCCGATGATCAACAGCATCATGGCGATGATTTTAATCGAGTCGGTGATGGTGCCCATCACTTCATCCATGGTGCGGCCGCGGTTCAGGCCGAAGGTGAAGATAGCGATCAGCACGGCGATCAGGGTCGCCATCACCGGGTCGCCGAAGAACTCGGCGAAGCGCAGCAGGCTGTGGCCCTTCGGCAACACCATTTCAGCCACCGCGCGCAGCGCCATCAGGATCACCGGCACCAGCGACGTGGCGACGCTGACGCCAAAGCTCGGCATCTCCGCATCGGTAAAGGTTTTCGGGTTGTACAGGCCTTCCGGCACCGGCTTGTCGATGCCTTTCAGGAAGCGGGCATAAACCGGGCCGGCCAGGATCACCGTCGGGATCGCCAGCAGCGTGCCGTACAGCAGGGTTTTACCCATGTCGGCATGGAAGATGGTGGCGATGGCCGTCGGGCCTGGGTGCGGCGGCAGGAAGCCGTGGGTCACCGACAGCGCCGCGGCCATCGGCACGCCGACGTACAGCAGCGGGATGCGTGCGGAGGCGGCGATGGTGAACACCAGCGGCAACAGCAGCACGAAGCCCACTTCGTAGAACAGCGCGAAGCCGACGGTGAAGCCGGTCAGCACCACCGCCCATTGAATGTGTTTTCTGCCGAACTTGTCGATCAGCGTGGTGGCGATGCGCTGCGCGCCGCCGCAGTCCGCCAGCAGCTTGCCGAGCATGGCGCCGAAGCCCATGATCAGCGCCAGGCTGCCCAGCGTGCCGCCCACGCCGGCCTTGATGGAGCCGATGACCTTATCGACCGGCATACCCTGTGCAATCCCGACCGCCAGGGCAACCAGCACCAGAGAGATAAAGCCGTTCAGCTTGAAGCGGATCATCAGCAGCAGCAGCAGCGCTACGCCGCCTGCAACAATCACTAATGGCATAATTTTTCTCCAACCTTTTATCGCGACTCTCTTTACGATAGGCGTAAAGCGTGCGGTTGTTTTATTTTTAGGCTCTTTCCCGGTGTTTAAGAAGAGCTGTAGGTGTTGTTGAGTCAGAGGTTCAGTCTTGCAGCAAGATGACCGCACACTCGTTGTTACCGGTATCATGATACCGGTAACAGAATAAGCACCGGAACCGGGTAAGCGGCTAAAATTCGCGTTCTGGGACAGAGATCAAACTTATGCCGGCAATGACCGGCGGGCTTACAGGCGGGATAACCCGCGCGCCTCAGGGCGCGCAGAAAAAGGAAAGGCTGTTAAAACAGAACGTTAAAATGGCTCAGATACTGCCGCCGGGGATCACGGTGAAACCGACGTCCACCATGCGCGGGCACACCGTTTCGCCGCGCAGCCGGGCCAGCAAGCGCTCGGCGCCGATCTGCCCCATGCGTTCTCGCGGTGTCAGCACGCTGGCCAGCTTCGGCACCATCACCTGGCCGATATCATGGCCGTGGAAACCAGCGATCGCCATGTCCTGCGGGATCGACAGCCCCTGCCGCTGGCACTCGAAGGCCGCGCCGATCGCCAGGTCATCGTTGGTACAGAAGATACTGTCGATCTGCGGATAGTCGCGCTGCGCCAGGCGCAACAGCTCGCCGCCGGCGGAATAGGAGGAAGATCGCGCGGTCATGATGCTGTACGGCTCCAGACCGGATTCACGCATCGCCTGCTCATACCCCTGCTGCTTGATGATGGTACGCTCATCCTGACGGGCGCCGAAATAGACCACGTGACGGTGGCCGTGCGCGATGATCTGCTGGGTCATCTGGCGCGCCGCCTCGAAGTTGTTGAAGCCCACCGCCAGATCGATGCACGGCGAGACGCAGTCCATCAGCTCCACCACCGGAATGCCCGCCACCTCGATCATTTTCAAGGTGCGCGGCGTATGATGGCGCTCAGACAGGATCAGGCCGTCGATATTATAAGAAAGCAGCGAGGTCAGACGCTCTTCCTCACGCTCCGGCAGATAGCCGTAGTGCGCCAGCATGGTCTGGTAGTTGTGCGCGTCGGTGACGCTTTCGATGCCGCGCAGCACTTCGGCGAACACCTGGTTGGTCAGCGACGGCAACAGCACGCCAATCGCCCGGCTGGTGGCGTTGGAGAGGATGTCCGGCGCGCGGTTGGGGATGTAGCCCAGCTCATCCAGCGCGACGGCGATTTTTTGCTGCAGGGCGGCAGAAACCTGGTCGGGATTGCGCAGATAACGGCTCACCGTCATCTTGGTCACGCCCACCTTATCTGCCACATCCTGGAGTACCGGCCGTTTTTTCTTCATTATCAATGAACTGACTAACCGTGAATGGGCAGTCATTTTAGCAAAAAAAACGGCGGGCCGATATTGTCGGTTATGCGACGGCCAACGCAAAAAGGGCTCACATCGTGAGCCCCTGAAATTTACCGCTTAATCACACCGGCGGCAGATCGAACAGCAGGATTTCGCTTTCTTCGTCGGCCTGGATCGTCAGCGCCGATTCATCCCACACCGCAAACGCGTCGCTAATGCCGGCGGCCTGGCCGTTGACCGAGACCTTGCCGCGCACCACCTGGATCCAAATGCGACGGCCGGCGGCGATCGGATACTCACCCTGTTCGCCTTTATTCAGCGCCCAACGCGACAGCGTCATATCCTGGAACACCTTCAGCGAACCGTCGCGCGCATCCGGCGACAGCACCAGCTGACGGCCCTGCGGCGCGTCGAACATGCGCTGCTCGTAGCGCGGCGCCAGCCCGACCTGATCCGGAATGATCCAAATCTGGTACAGGTGCAGCGGACGATCCTGATTGGCGTTGTACTCGGAGTGACGTACCCCGGTGCCCGCACTCATGATCTGGAATTCGCCGGCCTGGATCTGCTCCTTGTTGCCCATGCTGTCCTGGTGTTCCACCGTGCCGCTCAGCACGTAGGTCAGGATTTCCATATCTTTATGTGGATGGGTACCGAAACCCTGCCCCGCGTCGATCACGTCTTCGTTGATCACCCGCAGCGCCGAGAACCCCATAAAGTTCGGATCGTAGTAGTCGGCAAAAGAGAAGGTGTGCCAGCTATCGAGCCAGCCATGATTGGCGTGGCCGCGGTCTTCCGCTTTACGTACATAAATCATATTCAACTCTCCTCAATGTTTTTTTACAGTCTAGTCCTGCGGGCAGAATAAGAAAGCGTAAAAAACTCATGCCTCTGTTCAAAAATTTCGATGGAATGAAGCGGCGGATGGGCAACGGATTTGTTGAAGGCGGAAGCGGTTGAAAAAGGGCAAAAAAAAAGGTTCATCGCGTCTTAGCGTGAACCAATAGAAAACGGCAGTCAGAACGTTTAGGTTTGTATTCGCCAAAACACACCCTAAACCTTCAAAACTGCCGTCACTATGAATGCTAACCT
>NZ_JAMYWQ010000060.1 GCF_024160145.1 Serratia nevei | reverse complement strand
AAACGTAAAGGCCTTCATTCTGCCGGAAAAAAGAAAGCACCGAAGATATGATCGTTCGGTGCTTTATGTTCCGCCTAAATATCCATTCAGCTATAAGTCACGTGAGGCTTAAGTGAACGGCATTACTCCGCGGAGGCCGTTTTTTTTACCCTTGCAGCAGGGCGATGCTGTGGCTGATTTCCCGTTCGATATCCGCCTCGCTCCAGCTGTCCAGCTGCGAAGAGAAGGGCTCGAAGGCATAGACGCCGGTGTAGCCCAGGCGTTCCAGGTTCTGCACCTGGCGGCGGCTCTCCAGCCGATCGCCTGCGCTCAGCATAATGCGCTCTTCGTCGCTCAGCGCGCCTTTATCCCGCCCATCCTCCACGCCGGACAGATGCACCAGGCCGATCTGCGCCACCTGGATTTGCGCATCGAAGTCGGCCTGCGTCACATCGCTCAGATAGTGGTGGAACGTATCGAGCACGATGCGGTACGGCGCGCACGAATCGCGGATGAGCGCCTGGGTCAGCAGCGACGATCGCAGCGAGCTGATGCCGAAGCCCAGCGGCTCGACGTACCCCTGCACGCCATAGCGCGCAAACAGCGGCGCCAGCAACCGCAACGCCGCGAGGGTGTCGTCGCGTTTTTGCTGCTCGCTGCGCTTGTCATCGGCGCTGCAGTGCGGGCACAGCACCAGCGCCCGGCTGTGGATGGCCTGCGCCTGCGCCAGCAACGCTTCGGCGCGCTGTAGCAGCGCCGCCGGGTCGTCTACCCGATTGAACATGCCGAGGGCGTTGATGGTGACGATCTCGATGCCGTATTGCGCGGCGAGCGCGTTGAGCTGCGCGTCGCTCAGATCGTCAGTTACCTTGCCGCTGGGCATGTCGTTGCGCAGCTCAACTTTGCTGAGCCCGCAGCGTTTCACCAGGCGGAAAAAACTGTCCAGATCGAGATTCGGCGCGATCTTGCGGTTAATGCAGAAGCGGTCCAGCGCAAGGGTCATGAGGCATTACTCCAGCGGTCAGGGGTGAGAGATCAGGATTTGCCGTTTTCCAGCGGCAGCGGCTTGCCGTCGGGCAGGGGGTGACGGTGGCGTTTGGCCAGCACCACCTGCTCCATTTTTTCCAGCGAGACGCCTTTGGTTTCCGGAATGTAGCGGCCGATGAACCAGTAGCTGAACAGGCAGCAGGCGGCGAAGATCCACATCGGGAAGGCGCCGTGGAAATGCGAGAACAGATACGGGTGGTCGTTGATCATCGGGAACGACTGCGACACCGCGAAGTTGGCGACCCACATGCAGCCGACGGCGATGCTCATTCCCTGCGCGCGCATGCGGTTCGGGAAGATCTCCGACACCAGCACCCAGGCGCCGACGCCCCAGGACAGCGCATAAAACACCATGAAGAACAGCATGCCGAACAGCGCAAAATAGCCGGTGGCCTGGGTGTAGAGCGCGTACGAGGTGAGCAGCAGGCCGGCGATGGCACCCAGCGTGCCGTAACGCATCAAGGGAATGCGGCCCATGCGATCCATCAGCATGGCGCCGATGACCGAACCGACCAGCTGCAGTACGCCGATCCAGATGGTCTGGAACAGCGCTTCCTGCGCGTTTTCGGTGACGGTTTTCAGCACCACCGGCGCGTAATACATCATTACGTTGACGCCGGTCACCTGCTGCAACATGGCGATCATGCAGCCGACGAACAGGATGAAACGCACCCGCACATCGCCGTAGTTCAGCTTCCGGTGCTGCTGCCGTTGATCCTGCTGCAGCGAGTCTTTGATTTCTTTCAGCAGATTCTGCGCGTGGGCGGCATTCGAGACCTTGGTCAACATCGCCAGCGCCTGATCGTCGCGCCCCATCATTACGTTCCAGCGCGGCGATTCAGGAATGACGAACACCAGGATGCAGAACAGGATGCAGGGGATCACGCCCGAGGCGAACATCCAGCGCCAGCCCATCTCCACCAGCCAGGCTTCGCTGGCGAGGCTGGCGATTTTGAAGTTGACGTAGAAAATCACGATCTGGCCAAAGACGATGGCGAACTGCTGCATGCTGAGCGCCCGCCCGCGCATGTCTTTCGGCGACACTTCCGACATGTACATCGGCGATACGGTGGCGGCAATGCCGACCGCCAGCCCGCCGATGATGCGGTAGATGACGAACCAGGTGAAGGTCGGGGCCAAGGCCGCGCCGACGGCGGACACGGTGAACAGCAGCGCCGCCAGCATCAGCGCCTTTTTACGGCCCCAGCGCGCCGCCAGCGGCCCGGCGGCGAAGGCGCCGACCACGCAGCCGATCACCACGTTGGAGACCGCCCAACCGGTTTCGGCCGGGCTGAGACTGAAATAGGTTTTCAACGCTTCGATCGCGCCGGAGATCACGGCGGTATCGTAGCCGAACAGAATGCCGCCCAGGGCGGCGATGCCGCAAATTCGCAATATGTAGCCGGTATTGTGCTTACGCTGATATGACATGTGTTGCTCCGATTTTTATCCTGGCTTCCGTCCGCACGGTTGGGGTGTCGGGAAGAGGGCGAGCGGAAGGGTGTGAACCGTGCCTGTCATCAAGGCGATGTCGTCGATAAATGCTGGAACAAACAAGAACATTTATTTCATAATTAGTGAATAATGGAATATTGATTTTTAGATCCAGTTCAAAAAAAACCGTCGCGAGCGATTCGGGCACCTTGGCGAACGGGGGCAGGCGGTAACGGCGGCAGGGCCGGCGCAGTGCGGGTTTTCTGTAGCAAAGTCAGTGTGCATTACCCTGGGTTTCTTCTCCGCCGTTGCGCTTTCTTCGGCAGGTTAATGAAAGCGCTTGCCCGATCGACAAAGTAAAATTGCGACCTCACGCACTAAAAATAAATTTTCCAAAACAATTTATTTGAAACTTTTTTTTCAATGAAATAGAGTTTGCTGCATCCGGTCAGGATTTAGCCGGCTTGCCGACGGGGTTTGGCGAGCGGGACGATTAACGCCGCGCCGCCGGCTTGTGGCCAGGCGACAGCGGACTTGAAAAGAGGGCGTGACATGAAAACCGTGGGTAACTTTATTGACGGGCAGGTGTGCCTGAGCAGCAGTAATCAAACCGTCGACGTGCACAACCCGGCCAGCGGGCAGGTTGAGCGGCGCGTCACGCAGAGCACCGCCGCCGAAGTCAAACAGACCATCGACGTGGCACATCGGGCGTTTGCCGACTGGTCGCGCACCACGCCGCTGCGCCGCGCGCGCATCATGTTCAATTTCAAGGCGCTGCTGGAACAGCACCGCGACGAGCTGGCCGAGCTTATCGTCAGCGAGCACGGCAAAGTGTACTCGGATGCGCTGGGCGAACTGACGCGTGGCATGGAAGTGGTCGAATTCGCCTGCGGTATCCCGCATCTGATCAAGGGGGAGTATTCGCCGGACGTCGGCAGCGGTGTCGACAGCTTCTCGCTGATGCAGCCGCTGGGCGTGGTGGCGGGCATTACCCCGTTCAACTTCCCGGCGATGGTGCCGATGTGGATGTTCCCTATCGCGCTGGCCTGCGGCAACACCTTCATCCTTAAGCCGCCGGCGCTGGTGCCTTCGGCCTCGGTGCGCCTGGCGGAGCTGCTGAAAGAAGCCGGCCTGCCGGACGGCGTGTTCAACGTGGTGCACTGCGCCAATGAAGACGCGGCGCAGCTGTGCACCGATCCGCGCATTCAGGCGGTGAGCTTCGTCGGCTCCTCCACCGTGGCGGAACATATCTACACCACCGCCAGCGCGCACGGCAAGCGGGTGCAGGCGTTCGGCGCGGCGAAGAACCAGGCGATCGTCATGCCGGACGCCGATCTGGACGCCACGGTCAACGCGCTGATGGGCGGCGCGTTCGGCTCCGCCGGCGAGCGCTGCATGGCGCTGCCGATCGCCGTGGTGGTCGGTGACGATACCGCCGACACACTGATCGCCAAATTAAAGCCGCTGATCGCGCAGCTGCGCGTCGGGCCGGGCTTGCAGCAGGGCGGCGAAGAGAATGAAATGGGGCCGCTGGTGTCGTCCGCCCACCAGAAGAAGGTGCTGGGCTACATCGATCTGGGCGTGGAAGAAGGCGCCACCCTGGTGGCCGACGGCCGCAATTATCAGGTACCGGGCTACCCTGAAGGCTACTACGTCGGCGGCACGCTGTTCGACCATGTGAAACCGAACATGCGCATCTACCGCGAAGAGATCTTCGGGCCGGTGCTGGGCATCGTGCGGGTGCCGGATTACCGTACCGCCATCGACACGGTGAACGGCCACGAGTTCGGCAACGGCAGCGCCATCTTTACCGGCAACGGCCACTACGCGCGCCAGTTCGTGCAAGAAGTGCAGGCCGGGATGGTCGGCGTCAACGTGCCGGTACCGGTGCCGATGGCGTTCCACAGCTTCGGCGGCTGGAAGCGCTCGGTGTTCGGCGCGCTGAACGTGCACGGCACCGACGGCGTGCGCTTCTACACCCGTATGAAGACCGCCACCGCGCGCTGGCCGGCCGGGCAGCAGACGGTGTCCGAATTCAGCATGCCGACGCTGGGTTAAGCGCTGTCATATTCAGGCCAGGCCGTTGCTCCTTCGGGGCAGCGGCCTTTGCACGAATCATGAACAGGAGAATCGAGATGTCTTCACTGCTTGCCAAATGTCAGACGCCGAACGCCGAGGGGCGCATCCAGCACGTGACGCCGGAAAATGCCGGTTGGCGCTATGTCGGCTTTGAGGTTTATCGCCTGGCCGCCGGGCAGTTGTTGCAGCTTGAGTGTGGCGATAAGGAGCTGTGCCTGGTGCTGGTGGCCGGTATCGCCTCCGTCGCCACGCTGCGCGCCGAGTACCCGCATATCGGCAAGCGCATGAGCCCGTTCGAGCGCACGCCGCCTTACGCGGTGTATGTGCCGCATCACGATCGCATCGACGTGCGGGCAGAAACCGATCTGGAGCTGGCGGTGTGCAGCGCGCCTGGCAGCGGCCACCTGCCCTCACGGCTGATCACGCCGGCGGATATCGGCGTGGAGCGGCGCGGCAAGGGGCGTAACCAGCGGTTGGTGCACAACATTCTGCCGGACAGCGAGCCGGCCGACAGCCTGCTGGTGGTGGAGGTTTACACCGACGAGGGCAACACCAGTTCCTACCCGAGCCACAAGCACGATCGGGAAGACTCGCCGGACGAAACCTATCTCGAAGAGACGTATTATCACCGCATTCAGCCGGAGCAGGGGTTCTGCATGCAGCGTGTCTATACCGACGATCGCATGCTCGACGAGTGCATGCCGGTCTACAATCGCGACGTGGTGAAAGTGCCGCGTGGTTATCATCCGGTGGCGACCCTGGCAGGCTACGACAACTATTATCTCAACGTGATGGCCGGGCCGGTGCGGCAGTGGAAATTCACCTGGGAAAAAGACCACGCCTGGATTAACGGCGACGCCTATCCCGCCGCGCAATAAGCGCTTGAGGCCCGGCTTGCCGGGCTTTCTCTTTATTAGGGTAAAAATTTGACCTAAATTTTCCCTCCCTCTTGCTCAAATGATAACCTGTCCGCACGCGATCGCTCTCTGGCTGAGTGAATCCAAAGAACCGCTGTGATACAGCGTGATTGCCTATGCACAGGAGGAAAAACCATGACGACCACCATGTCCCAAAAAGCGGCGCGCGAAGGATTAGGTTCGCCCGATCTGTTTGAAGGCGGGGTTTACGTCACAAAAAACGGTGTTGCCGAGCTGTTTGTGCAAACGGCGGCTGAGAGAGAGGCCGAAATTCGGGAACGCAATCTGGAGCGCCAGTCCAACGCGTTGTTGAAACTGACTATGCTGGCGAAGCAAGAGATTAAAAATCAGCGTGGTCTGTCGCCCGAAGAAACCTTGCAGCGGCTGCGCGACGCGCGGAAATAGGCCCGAGGTGCAGGATGCCCCAGGAAATACGTTTTACCGTCGCGCCGGCGGCGGAATGGAGCCTGAAAGACATCGAGTCTTATAAGAGCGGAACAATAGGGGCCGCCGCCGCCGGGGTGTTCGTGGATAATCTGTTGTTATCGTCCCTCGCGGCAATTGCCGACGATCCTGCCCGCTACCGCTTCAACGCCGTGCTGGCAAGCATGGGAGTGCGGTTGCACGAACGATTGGATCCCGACAGCGAATACTGCGTCATCTATGACTACGACGGCCAGACGGTGGAGATTCTGCTCTTCATCAGCATGAAGCAGGATCTGGAAAGCGTGCTCTACCGCTATTTGTTGCTGCAATAATCCCGCCGCGCCCGAGCCTGTCGGGCGCGTTCACCTCAGCCTTACTCGTCCCGGGCGTTATTCAGCGCCAGCGAGACCGCCAGCGTCTGCGCCAGGCACATCGAAGCCACCTGCGAGCGGAAGCCGTCCACCTGCGCTTCGCGCACCACGAAACAGACGTCGCTGAAGGCGGCCAGCGGGCTGACCTGGCTGTCGGTGATGGCGATCTGCTGCGCACCGCGCTTGGCGCCCAGTTCCACCAGTTCCACCGCTTCGCGGGCGTACGGCGAATAGCTGATGGCGATCACCACGTCCTTCGGTTTCACCATGCTCAGCTGTTCGGTGAACATGCCGCCCAGGCCGTCGATCAGAAACGCGCGGCGCTCAAGATGGCGCAGCGCATAGGTGAGATAGGAGGCGACGCTGAACGAACGGCGCAGGCCGATCACGTAGATGTTATCGGCGTTGTTGAGCAGCTCGACGGCGCGATCCAGCTGCTCGGGGGCGATCTGCATCGCCAGCTGCTGCAGCGCCTGCGCGTTGACCATGGTGAATACGTTGAGAATTTCCGCCGGTTTCTCCGGCGCGACGTTGTCGTCGGTGGAGGTTTGGCGGAACAGGCGCGCGCGCTCGGTGTAGTTGACCGTCTCTTCCATCAGATGCTGACGGAACACCTGCTTCATTTCGTTGAAGCCGCTGAAGCCGAAAGCGTTGGCGAAACGGATCAGGGTGGAAGGCGGTACACTGGCCTGTGCGGCGATGGAGGCAACGGTATCGAAAGCGATGCTGTTACTGTTATCCAAAATATAGCGCGCCACCTGCTTCAAACGCTTGCTCAGCGTTTCATAACGGTGGCGGATCTCGTCCTGTAACAGCGAAAGTTGAGTTGGGTTGTTCATCCATTCGGCTCGCAGTGGGGTGAAGGCGCATTGGCCTGACGCCTGAAATATTGACAGGGTATTTTAACAGACGGAGCGGAAATTTCATTTCCTCAAAAAGCGATTTATTCGATCGCACATTGCGCGACTTCACAGAAAAGGGGCAAAAAAATCCCCTTAAAGCGGCGAAATGGCCTTAAGGGGACGTGAACTCGCGCTCGCTGTCAGTGCGCGCCGCTCGCCTGCGGACGGTACTGGCGCCAGAAACCGATCAGCGTCAGGTATTTTTGTTTCACCTGCTCGATCAGGGCCGCGTCGTCGATTTCCCCCTGCAACCAGCGGCGCGAAGGCTGGCCGAAGATGGTGCGGCCGACGGCGAAACCTTTCACCCAGCGCGCATCCGCAGCGGCGGCAAAGCCCGCCTTCAGCACCGCTTCCGGGGAGTCGAGCCCCAGGATCAGCACGCCGCGGCAGAAGGGATCGCAGGTGTCGATCAGCGCGCCGACCCGCCGCCAGTTTTCCGCGCTCAGCGGCGGCAGTTTCCACCAGTCCGGCTGAATGCCTAACCGGTAGAAGTGTTCAATCATCTCCAGGTAATGGCGTTCGTCCTTGTCGGGGTTGTTGTCCGGCAGGATCACTTCCAGCAGCAGCTCGTGGCCGGATTTGCAACAGCCGCGGTAGACGTCGGCGATCAGCGCATCCTGCTCGCGGCGCAGTTCCGCCGCGTCGTGCGGGTGATAAAACACCAGGCACTTCACCACGTGCTCCTGCGGCCAGTCGATCAATTGCGAGCCGATATTGCCGTGCTCCAGGCGCAGCGGGCGCGAGCTGGGCAGCTCCACCGGCCGGCCGATCCACCATCCCTGGCCGGTGATCTCGTTCAACGCCGCCTGCCCGTAGGTGGTGTCGGCCAGAATGCCGCTGTTGCCGTTGAGGCCGGCCTGCGCGGCAGCCTGTTGCGCTGCGGTGAGCAGCAGGGTTTTCAGACGCGGAATGCGTTCCTCGCCGACGCCGGCTTCACGCGCCATGTCCGCCAGCTGCTTGCGGTGATCGAAAGCGAACACGCACAGTTCCGGCCATTGCTGCTTGCGGGTGGTTACCCGGTGCAGGTGGTTCAGGTGTGCGTCGCGGTCCGGGCGCGTGACCTGCCGTTCGCGCAGCAGGTAGTCGTCCAGCTCCCGTTTGGTCGGCATGGCCGGCGCGCACCCGTGGCGTGAGACCACCAATGCACCGCAGGCGTTGGCGTAACGGCAGGCCTGATCCCAGCCCTCATCGTTCAGGTAGCCGCGCAGCAGGCCGGACATAAAGGCGTCGCCGGCCCCCAGCACGTTCAGCACCTCAACCCGCACGCCGGCGTGCAGCTTCACCTGCGCCCAGTCGTCGGCGATCTCGCCTTCGAACACCGAGCAACCCTGCGCGCCGCGCTTGCACACCAGCGTGGCCGCCGTGGCCCGGCGCACGTTTTTCAGCGCCGTCAGCGTGTCGGTGCTGCCGCCGGCGATGTGAAACTCCTCTTCGGTGCCGACGATCAGATCGAAATGGTGCAGCACCTCCTGCAGCTCACGGGTTACCTGGTCCGATTCCACAAAGCGGGTTTCGCCGTCGCCCAGCGACGTCAACCCCCACAGTACCGGGCGGTAATCGATGTCCAGCGCGGCGCGCAGGCCGTGGCGGCGCGCGTATTCCAGCGCCTTCAGCACCGCGGCACGGGTGTTCGGGTGCGACAGGTGCGTGCCGGTGATGGCCAGCGCGCGCGAGGAAGCGATGTAGGCCTCGTCGATGTCGTCCGGCGTCAGCGCCATGTCCGCGCAGTTTTCGCGGTAGAAGATCAGCGGGAAGGTTTCCTGATCCTTGATGCCGAGGATCACCAGGCCGGTTAATCGTTGCTTGTCGGTGATGAGGCAGCGGGTATCGGCCCCGACGCGCTGTAGCTCTTCACGCAGAAAGCGGCCCATGTGCTCGTCGCCGACGCGCGCCAGCATGCCGGATTTTAACCCCTGAATGGCGGTGCCGTAGGCCACGTTGCCGGAGGAACCGCCGAGGTATTTGGCGAATGTGCCGGCGTCTTCCAGCCGCGCGCCGATCTGCTGAGCATAGAAATCGACGGCGATGCGCCCGAGACAAATGACATCAAGCTGTTTTTCTTGTGTAGCCATACCCGTTTCCTTCTGTTTAAGCAAAACTCCGGCGGCGGCCCGAGCGTGGCGCCTTGCAGGATGCATGAAGACAGTATGGGGAATGAAAATTTCAATTTCAATATGGAATGAAATTTACATCCCAAAAATGTGATGCATTTAAAACATCGGCAAAGGGGTGGAAAAGGCGGTGAAACGGCCACGGAAGGGCCGCCAGGCGCGCGCTGAAAAGGAGTGCGAGGATAGGATAAAAGGTTGCCATCCTGAGTGCTGACGGTGGTCACCCGCCATTGCGCGGCGCGAAGTCAGTGAAGGATGAACCGCGAGATGAAACGGGCTTTTCATGCAATATGCGATCTTTATCGCAAAATGAAATGTTTCTTCTGTAATGTGATTTTATGAAAAATATATTTGTTTATAATCGCTTCACGTTTCAGGTTGTCGACTTCGTGAGCAGCGGGCATCGCCTGCTCAAGATAATAGCTGCCGCCGCGTAACACCAACACGGGATTGTCGGCTCGGCGCGAGCCCTTTCCGGGGCGGCCCTCAATCTAAAGGGTGAGTAAATGGGCAAGATCAGGCTAACCATGGCGCAGGCGCTCGTCAGATTTCTCGATAACCAGTATCTGCTGGCCGACGGCGTGGAAACCAAGTTCGTCGCGGGCATTTTCGCGATTTTCGGCCACGGCAACGTGCTGGGGCTGGGGCAAGCGCTGGAACAGGATAGCGGCGAGCTGCGGGTACATCAGGGCCGCAACGAGCAGGGCATGGCCCACGCGGCGATCGGCTTCGCCAAACAGAAGCTGCGCCGGCAGATCTACGCCTGCACCTCATCGGTCGGCCCCGGCGCCGCCAACATGGTCACCGCCGCGGCCACCGCCACCGCCAACCGCATTCCTTTATTGCTGCTGCCGGGCGACGTTTACGCCTCCCGCCAGCCGGATCCGGTGCTGCAGCAAATCGAGCAGGCTTACGATCTCAGCATCAGCACCAACGACGCGTTCCGCGCGGTGAGCAAATACTGGGACCGCATCGTGCGGCCGGAGCAGCTGATGAGCGCTTGCATCAACGCGATGCGCGTGCTGACCGATCCGGCGGATACCGGCGCGGTGACGCTGTGCCTGCCGCAGGACGTGCAGGGTGAAGCCTACGACTATCCCGACTATTTCTTCCAAAAACGCGTGCATCGGCTCGATCGCCGCCCGGCGACCGACGGTATGCTGGCGGACGCGCTGGCGCTGCTGACCGCCAAGCGCAAACCGCTGCTGGTGTGCGGCGGCGGCGTGAAGTACTCGCAGGCCGGGCGGGCGCTGCGCGAATTCGCCGAACGCTTCGGCATTCCGTTCGCCGAGACCCAGGCCGGCAAAGGCACGGTGCCGAGCGACCATGAATTCAACCTCGGCGGCATCGGCGAAACCGGCTGCCTGGCGGCCAACACGCTGGCCCGGCAGGCCGATCTGGTGATCGGCGTCGGTACCCGTTACACCGATTTCACCACCTCGTCCAAATGGCTGTTCCAACACCCGGACGTCAACTTCCTCAATATCAATGTCAGCGCCTTTGACGCCGGCAAGCTCGACGGTGTGCAGGTGTTGGCGGATGCCCGCGAGGCCCTGAACGCATTGGGCGCACGGCTGGCACAGGCCGCGTACCGCGCCGGCTGGGGCGACGCCATCGCCGCGGCGCGTGGTGCCCAGCGTGAAGAGACCGCGCGGGTTTATGCGGTGGAATACGGCGGCGCAGGCTTTGTGCCGGAGATCGACGATCATCTCGACCGTGAGCGGGTGTTCGCCGAATTTATCGCCCAGACCGATTCCGCGCTGACCCAGAGCCGGGTGCTGGGGGTGCTGAACCGCGAGCTGCCGCCGGACAGCGTGATCGTCGCTGCCGCCGGCAGCCTGCCGGGCGACTTGCAGCGGGTGTGGCACACCCACGGTGAGCACGGCTACCACGTGGAATACGGCTACTCCTGCATGGGGTACGAGGTGAACGCCGCGCTGGGGGTCAAGCTGGCCGAGCCGCAGCGCGAGGTGTACGCAATGGTGGGCGACGGCGCGTTCATGATGCTGCATTCCGAACTGGTCACCTCGATTCAGGAAGGCTGCAAAATCAACGTGGTGCTGTTCGACAACATGACCAACGGCTGCATCAACAACCTGCAGATGGAGCACGGCATGGACAGCTACACCACCGAATTCCGCTTCCGCAATCCAGAGGGCGACAAGCTCGACGGCAAGCTGGTGCCGGTCGATTTCGCCATGCTGGCGGCGGCTTACGGCTGTAAAACCTATCGCGTCACTACCGAGCAGCAACTGCTCGACGCGCTGGCCGACGCCCGCAGGCAAACCCTGTCCACGCTGCTGGACATCAAGGTGCTGCCGAAGACCATGGTGCACAAGTATCTCAGCTGGTGGCGTGTGGGCGGCGCTCAGGTGGCCGACAGCGAGAAAATCGTCGCAGTGGCGCGCAAGCTGCAGGAAAACATCGATAAGGCGCGCGATTACTGATTCGTTTTCATACATAAATCTCGAGGGTAGCGAAAATGACATTGAACATTGGGGTTATCGGCACCGGCGCCATCGGCCGCGATCATATCCGTCGCTGCAGCAACGTGTTGCAGGGCGCCCGCGTGGTGGCGGTAAACGACATCAACCGCGACAACGCCGCCAAGGTGGTGAGCGATCTGCAGCTGGATGCGCGGGTGTATGACAACGGCCACGATCTGATCAAGGCTGCCGACGTGCAGGCGGTGCTGGTCACTTCCTGGGGGCCGAGCCACGAAGAGTTCGTGCTGGCGGCCATCGCCGCCGGCAAACCGGTGTTCTGCGAGAAGCCGCTGGCGGTGACCGCGCAGGGCTGCAAAAACATCGTCGATGCCGAAGCGAAACACGGCAAGCGGCTGGTGCAGGTCGGCTTTATGCGCCCTTATGACCAGGGCTATCGCGCGTTGAAACAGGTGCTGACCAGCGGCCAGATCGGCGAACCGCTGATGCTGCACTGCGCGCACCGCAACCCGACGGTCGGCGAGGCCTACACCACCGATATGGCGATCACCGACACCCTGATCCACGAAATCGACGTGCTGCGTTGGCTGCTCGACGATGACTATGTGTCGGTGCAGGTGGTGTTCCCGCGTAAGAGCCCGAAGGCGTTCCCGCACCTGAAAGATCCGCAGATTGTGCTGTTTGAAACCGCCAAAGGTACGCGCATCGACGTCGAAATCTTCGTCAACTGCCAGTACGGCTACGACATTCAGTGCGAAGTGGTGGGGGAAACCGGCATCGCCAAACTGCCGGAGCCGTCTTCGGTGCAGATGCGCAGCGGCGCCCGCCTGTCGACCGAAATCCTGACCGACTGGAAAGATCGCTTTATCGACGCCTATGACGTCGAGCTGCAGGGTTTCATCAACGACGTGGCTGCGGGCAAGCTGACCGGGCCTTCCGCCTGGGACGGCTACGCCGCCGCGGTGACCGCCGACGCCTGCGTGGCGGCCCAGCTCAGCGGCGAGATTGTGCCGGTGACCTTGCCGGCGCGCCCGGTGTTCTACAACAAATAATCGGCTTGTCCCCCATAGCTACGATTGCAGAGGAGTGACCATGAAGATCGCTTTTGATGTCGACGTTATACGGGATTTGGGCGTGACCAAAATGGTGCAGCAGGTGGCGGACTGGGGCTACAAATACATCGAGCAGTCGCCGCACCCGCAGATCAACCCGTTTTACAAGCATCCGAAGGCCAGCCGCGAAATCATGGCGGAGTATAAAAACGCCCTGAAAGCGACCGGCGTGGAGATCTCCTCATTTATCGTGGTGTATCGCTGGTCCGGGCCGGGGGAAGATCGCCGCCAGGCGGCGGTCAAAAACTGGCGGCGGATGATCGAAATCGCGGTGGAAATGGGGGTGCAGGTGATTAACACCGAACTGGCGGGCAACCCCAACGAACCGGAGATCTGCGAGGAGCTGTGGTATCGCTCGATGGAGGAGCTGCTGCCGATCGTCGAGCGCGAGGGTATCCGTATGGAGATCCAGTCGCACCCGTGGGACTTCTGCGAGCTGAGCAACGAAACTGCCGATCTGGTGAAGTCGCTGCGCAGCGACCACGTCAAATACCTCTACAGCGTGCCGCACACCTTCTACTACGACAAGGGGCAGGGCGACGTGGCCGACATGCTGCAGTACGCCGGGGACGATCTTTCCCACGTGCTGATCGCCGACACCATGAATCACACCAAGCACTGCCGCTATATCGTCAACCCGCCGGGCGTTGACGCCGCGGTGCATCAGCACGTCGGCATCGGCGAAGGCGAGGTGAATTTCGATGCCCTGTTCCAGACGCTGCGCGACATGGAATATGCTAACCGCAATTTCAAGGTCGGCGGCGAATCGATCATCTGCACCTCGCTGTTCGGCTACCCGGAAAAGATGCCGAGCCAGGCGGTGGCGACCAGAGAGCGCATCGAAAGAGAGCTGTTGGGCAAATAATCTTATTCGGCTCGCCGGCGGCGTTTGCACCGGCGGCCCTCCAAGGACCGAGGCAGACCATGAATAAAGACAACGTGAAATTGGCCATCGCGCCGATCGGCTGGACCAACGACGACATGCCCGATCTGGGCAAGGAGAATACCTTCCAGCAGTGCGTCAGCGAAATGGCGCTGGCCGGCTTCACCGGCAGCGAAGTAGGCAGCAAATACCCGCGCGATCCGGCGGTGCTGAAACCGATGCTGGATATTCGCGGCATCCAGATCTGCAACGCCTGGTTCAGCACCTTTTTCGCCGACGGCCAGAAAGACAAGACCATCGACGAGTTTATCAACCACATGAATTTCCTGCATGCCATGGGCGCCAGGGTGATCGGCTGCTCCGAGCAGAGCAAGAGTATTCAGGGCACCACCAAAGGCGTGTTCGAAGAGAAGCCGTACTTCAGCGATGAAGAGTGGCAGCGGGTGGCCGACGGTTACAACGAGTTGGCGAAGATCGCCGCCGGCAAAGGCATGCAGGTTTGCCTGCACCACCACATGGGCACCGGCATTCAGACCACGGCCGAAATCGATCGCTACATGAGCATGGTCAACGACGACGTCTACCTGCTGTTCGATACCGGCCACGCCTACTATTCGGAAGGCAGCCAGCAGGCGATGATGGCGATCCTGGAGAAGTATCTGCCGCGCATCAACCACGTCCATCTGAAGGACGTGCGCGATGAGGTGGTGGCGGAAGTGAAAGCCAACCAGTTGAGCTTCCTCGATGGCGTGAAGAAGGGCACCTTCACCGTGCCGGGTGATGGCGTGATCGACTTCAGGCCGGTGTTCAAGCTGCTGGACGAGCGCGGTTACAAAGGGTGGATGGTGGTGGAGGCCGAGCAGGATCCGGCGCTGGCCAACCCGTTTGAGTATGCGGTAAAAGCGCGCCGTTATATTCGGCAAACCGCCGGCATTTAGGCGACGAGGATTAATCATGATTAAGGGGCGCCAGCGCCCCTTTTTTGGTGGCGGCGTGTTAGCCGCCGAGCGTTTGCCAGGTTGCGACCTGGCTGCCGGGCCACGGCGTGGCGGCATGTACGCCACGGGCGATCGCTCGGGCCAGGGTGTCCGCCGCCAGCGCGCCGATCTGCAGCACCGCCAGTTCGCGGCTGCCCTGAACCTCGCGCTGCCCGGTGGACAAGGCGAACACCACGTCGCCGTCAAACGGGCTGTGCAGTGGGCGGATGGCGCGCGCCATGCCGTCTTGCGCCATGATGGCCACCCGTTTCAACTCCACCCGCGTCAGCGCCAGGTCGGTGGCGACGCAGGCCAGGGTGGTGTTCTTTCTGCCGCCCTGCGGCTCTTGTTCCATCCAATCTTCGCCCTGCGCGCGCAGTTGCGCCAGCGCCGCTGCGCCGCCGTTGCCGAATTCACCGTCAATTTCATAGGGGGTCGCCCAGAAGGCGCGGGTGCCGGGGGCCACTACCGCACCCAAACTGTTGACCGCCACCAGTGCGCCGACGGTAGCGCCGTTGGCGGCAACGATAGACGCCGAGCCGAGCCCGCCTTTCAACGTGCCCATGCCGGTCATGGCGCCGTAGCCGGCGCCGACGGTGCCCAGAGGAAAGTCCAACCCGGCCTTGCCGACCGCATCGATGCCCAGCTGGCGATACGGCGGTGTGAGCTGCCAGTTTTTGTCGCCGCCGTTGGCCAGATCGTACAGGCAGGCGGTGGGCACGATAGGAGAGACCGGCACGCCGGGTGCCGGGCGCAGCGCGTAGCCTCGGCCCTGTAGCCCCAGCCAGGCCGCGACGCCGTCCGCCGCCGCCAGGCCGTAAACCGAGCCGCCGCTGAACGTCAGCGCATCGACGGTCTGTACCAGATTGTCTTCACCCAGCGCGTCGGTTTCCCGGGTGGCGGGGCCGCCGCCGCGTACGTCCACAGCGGCGATCGCCGGGTTGTCCGGCAGGATCACCGTCGTGCCGGTACGCACCCGGCTGTCCTGCGCCACGCCGACCTTCAGGCCCGGCACATCGGTAATCAGGTTGCGGGCGCCTGGGCGCCCGGCGGCGGAAGTTGGCATAGCGGCACCTAATGTAGTGAGGGGAGATAACATGCCGACACCGGTCAGGCAGGCCAGCGCCTGTAAAAAGGTTCGGCGGTTGATGCACAGGGGCCGGCGCAGCGGCCCCTGCGTGTGAGGACGATTACGCATCGCCGTGCAGCTGCCCGGAGCGCAAACGCGCCATATGGTAGGCGTCGACCAATACGCCGTCGCGCATGGCATAGGCGCGGCTGGTGCCCTCTATCTCGAAACCGAATTTGCGGTACAGCGCAATGGCCGCCGGGTTGTCGGTGAACACCGTCAGCTCGATACGCTCGATGGCCGCCCAGTTGTCGCACAGGTCGATCATCGCCTG
Source organism: Serratia nevei (assembly GCF_024160145.1). Taxonomy (GTDB): domain Bacteria; phylum Pseudomonadota; class Gammaproteobacteria; order Enterobacterales; family Enterobacteriaceae; genus Serratia; species Serratia nevei_A. Next base: position 640 of record NZ_JAMYWQ010000060.1, on the reverse strand, counting down.
CATCAGGCGGCCGCCGACGCCTTTGCCGTGGTAGCGCGGATCGACGCCGATGCCGAAGGTGGCCACGTGACGGCGGCGCACGCGCTGATTCAGCATGACGGCCAACTGGCCGGCAAGCTGCCCGTCGATGAAGGCCGCCAGGTTATGCGTGCCCGGCTCGGGATTGGCGAGGCGCTTCTGCCAGGACTCGACGGACGGTAGCGGGAGCTGCAGCGTATCGCGGTAGACGGGCGTCTGAGAATAAAGATGATGCAGGGCTTGGGCATCCGTCGTTTCCACGTGGCGTATCACGATCTCGCTCATCTTGCTGCTCCTGTAGCTTACCGGTTGAATAACCTCTGAATTTATCCGTTTACTGCCTTGAGTCAATATTATTTGAACGGGTCAAAAAAAACGCTTTACAGGTGCGAATGATAATGATTATTATTGCGATGCGTTCCGGGGAGGGCATCAACCCTTGATACTCTCGCTGCGAAGGCACGACATTGCTCACATTGCTTCCAGTGTTTACTTAGCCAGCTCGGGTGCTGGCTTTTTTTTGGTTCATCGCGTTTTACCGGGGAACGCTGCTTTGATTTTCAGGAAGAAGTAAGCGTTATCCCGGTATCCATAAGCCATCCGCTTCATCACCTTTATCTTA
>NZ_JAMYWQ010000006.1 GCF_024160145.1 Serratia nevei | reverse complement strand
TTGTGCAGTATTGGATAAAAACATAGCTATCTCCCGCCGATAATTTTCATATCAGATCGGGAACAGGTGAAAAGATTCAAAAAAATCCCCAGACAACTGACCTGGGGATTTGTGTAGAAGAGACAGCGCGACGCGCCCCTTTTTTCTCGTCGCCGCGCGACATATCCGTTTACCCTTCGCCGCAAGGGCGCGGTTTGCGTTTCATTTCAACGGGCGTATGATGCGCGCGACCTTCCTTTTTCGACGAATTATCAACCACCATGCCGACTTCATCCGCAGTAACGCGACGCGCGCCCGATCTTACTTCGCTGGCCTTTTTGGCGGTGGCGTTTCTTACCGGCATCGCCGGCGCCCTGCAAACCCCGACGCTGAGCCTGTTTCTGGAAACCGAGGTCAAAGTACGCCCGGCGCTGGTCGGGCTGTTCTTTACCGGCAGCGCGGTGATCGGCATTCTGGTCAGCCAGTTTCTCGCCGGCCGTTCGGATAAACAAGGCGACCGCAAGTCACTTATTTTCCTCTGCTGCATGCTGGGTGCGCTGGGGTTCACGCTGTTCGCCTGGAACCGCGACTATTACCTGCTGCTGATCGTCGGCGTGGTGCTCACCAGCTTCGGCTCCACCGCCAACCCGCAGATGTTTGCGCTGGCGCGTGAGCACGCCGACCGTACCGGCCGCGAGGCGGTGATGTTCACCTCCATCATGCGCGCCCAGGTCTCCCTCGCCTGGGTCATTGGCCCGCCGATCGCCTTCGCGCTGGCGCTGGGCTTCGGCTTTAAGGCCATGTATCTGGCGGGCGCGGCGGCCTTTGTGCTGTGCGGGCTGCTGGTATGGAAACGGCTGCCTTCGATGCCGAAAACCGCGGCGACAAACGCGCCCCTGGCCGCACCGCGTCAGCACCGCCGCGATTCGCTGCTGCTGTTCGTCGCCTGCACCCTGATGTGGACCGCCAACAGCATGTACCTGATCAACATGCCGCTGTACGTGGTGCACGAGCTGCGGCTACCGGAGCGGCTGGCCGGGATATTGATGGGCGCCGCCGCCGGGCTGGAAATCCCGGTCATGCTGCTCGCCGGCCTGGCGGCGAAGCGCTGCGGCAAACGCCGCCTGATGCGCGTGGCGGTGGTCGCCGGCGTGCTGTTCTACTGCGGCCTGCTGTTTCTCACCGGCAGCTGGCAGCTCATCGCCCTGCAGCTGCTGAACGCGGCGTTTATCGGCGTGCTGGCGGGGATTGGCATGCTCTACTTTCAGGATTTGATGCCCGGCCAGGCCGGCGCGGCCACCACGCTGTTCACCAACACCACGCGGGTGGGCTGGATCATCGCCGGCTCGATCGCCGGCGCGGTGGCGGAAATCTGGAACTACCATGCGGTGTTTTACGCCGCGCTGGCGATGACGCTGGGGGCCACGCTGTGCCTGTGGCGGTTGAAAGACGCTTAAGGTGCAGTGTCCGCTTCCAGCCTGGCGAGGTAAATCAGCGCCTGATCGCGATGATCCTGGCACATGTCGCGGCTCGGCTGCAGGCTGCCGCACACCTTCGGCCGCAGCGGCGAATGAAACAGGCCGCAGCGCAGCTGTTCATCCAGATGAATGCAGCGGGTATTGGCGGGCTTGCCGTTCGGCATGCCGGGGATCGGGCTGGATATTGACGGCGCGATACAGCAGGCGCCGCAGTCGCTGCGACAGTCCATCAGCGCTACTCCTGGTGGGCTGGGGAAAAGAAGCGCGACAATAGCAGCCGCGCGCCGCTGCCGCCAGCAGAATCCCAGCGCCCGTGCGATATTTACACTCATCCCCCTGCGCCGATCGGCTGCACCCGGTGGCCAATAAATGCCCAGCAAACCTTGATTTAAAGAAAAAAACGCGTGAAACGTGCAACTCCACCGCTTTACATGCGCCATACGCCCATGTACCATTAAGCTAGTACAAAAGAACTTCTTCCATCAGGAGCACGCATGTCTACGGACACCATCCAGAAGCTGGCCCGCCCTTCCGTCCTCGGCGGCGCGATGATCATTGCCGGAACCGCCGTTGGCGCCGGCATGTTTTCCATTCCGATCGTCACTTCCGGTGTCTGGTTCAGCGGCTCCGTCGCGCTGCTGGTATATACCTGGGCCTGCATGTTGCTTTCCGGCCTGATGATCCTCGAAGCTACGCTGCATTACCCGAGCGGCGCCAGCTTCAATACCATGGTCAAGGATCTGCTGGGCAAGGGCTGGAACGCCGTGAACGGCCTGTCGGTGGCGTTCGTGCTGTACATCCTGACCTACGCCTATATCTCCGCCGGCGGCTCGATCATCGCCCACACGCTGGAGGGCATCGTCGGCGTCGGCCAGACCAGCGCCGGCCTGGTGTTCGCGCTGGTCGTGGCGTTTATCGTCTGGCTCTCCACCCGTGCGGTCGATCGCCTGAGCACCATTCTGATCGGCGGTATGGTGATCACCTTCGTGATGTCGGTAGGCGACATGTTCACCCACGTGCAGCCCGCGGTGCTGTTCAACACCGGCGATGACCAGGCCAGCTATCTGCCTTACGCGCTGGCGGCGCTGCCTTACCTGCTGACCTCGTTCGGCTACCACGGCAACATTCCCGGGCTGGTGAAGTACTACCACAAGGACAGCGGCTCCGTGGTGCGCAGCCTGGTGTATGGCACCCTGCTGGCATTGGCTATCTACATCCTGTGGCAGTATGTGATTCAGGGCAATATCGCGCGCGACGCCTTTAAGCAGGTGATCGCCGAGGGCGGCAATATCGGCAGCCTGCTCAAGCAAATGGGCAACGTCTCCAGCAGCCAGACCGTCAGTCAACTGCTGAACGCCTTCTCCTATATGGCGCTGGCCAGCTCGTTCCTCGGCGTGTCGCTGGGCCTGTTCGATTACCTGGCGGACTTCTGCAAGTTCAGGGACGACGCCGTCGGACGCAGCAAGACCGCGCTGGTGACCTTTGTGCCGCCGACCCTGGCCGCGCTGCTGTTCCCGAACGGTTTCCTGTACGCCATCGGTTTCGCCGGGTTGGCGGCCACCATTTGGGCAGTGATCGTGCCGGCGCTGATGGCGCGCGCCAGCCGCCGCCGCTATCCGCAGGCGGGTTACCGCGCACCGGGCGGCAACGGCGTGATCCTGTTCGTCATCCTGTTCGGCTTGATCAACGCCGCCGCGCATATTCTGTCGCTGTTCGGTCTGCTGCCGGTCTTCCACTAATCCCCGAAGGGAGAGCCTCTGCTCTCCCTTTCCCACACTGTTTTTACGCCGGGCTATTGCCTGAAATCGGCGGCGCGAGTACCTTGTCGCAACTTCTCTAATACTCTTCATTGCGGATGAATTGAAATGGCAAGAGCTAACGAAATTAAGCGCGGCATGGCGATCAGCTACAACGGCAAGCTGCTGCTGGTAAAAGATATCGACGTGCAGAGCCCGAGCGCCCGCGGCGCCAGCACCCTGTACAAAATGCGCTTCTCCGACGTGCGCACCGGCCTGAAAGTGGAAGAACGCTTCAAGGGTGACGATATCCTGGACACCATTTCCCTGTCGCGCCGCAAGGTGAACTTCTCCTATATCGACGGCGAAGAATACGTGTTCATGGATGACGAAGACTACACCCCGTACATCTTCAAGAAAGACCAGATCGAAGACGAGCTGCTGTTCATTCCTGAAGGCGGCCTGCCGGGCATGCAGGTGCTGACGCTGGATGGCCAGGTGCTGGCGCTGGAGCTGCCGCAGACCGTGGATATGGAAATCGTCGAGACCGCACCGGGCATCAAAGGCGCTTCCGCCAGCGCCCGCAACAAACCGGCCACCATGGCGACCGGTCTGGTGATCCACGTACCGGAATACCTCAGCGCCGGCGACAAGATCCGCATTCATATCGCCGAACGCCGCTACATGAGCCGCGCCGACTAGTCGACACCAGCGGGGCCGATTCTCGGCCCCGTTTCCTTTTCCGCTACGGCAATTCCGGGAAAAAACGCCGCTTGAGCGCCAGCTCGACGCCGCGCAGCTCCGCCAGCCCTTTCAACCGCCCGATGGCCGAATAGCCCGGATTGGTTTTCTTTTTCAAATCGTCCAGCATCTGGTGCCCATGATCGGGGCGCATCGGGATCGGCCGCCTATCGCCCGCCCGCTGCCGACGCAGCTCTTCGGTCAGGATCGCTTCGATCACCGCCACCATGTCCACATCGCCCTGCAAATGAGCAGCTTCGTGGAAGCTTTTCGGATTCTCCTCGCGGCAGGTGGCGCGCAGGTGGGTAAAGTGAATGCGATCGCCGAAGGTTTCAATCATCCGCACCAGATCGTTGTCGGCGCGCACGCCGTATGAACCGGTGCACAGGGTGAAACCGTTATGAATGCTGTCGACGGTTTCCTTCAGCCACTGCATGTCTTCAATCGTGGAGACGATGCGCGGCAGGCCGAGGATCGGCCGCGGCGGATCGTCCGGGTGTACCGCCAGCCGGATGCCGGCCTCTTCCGCTACCGGCACGATGGCGCGCAGAAAGACCGCCATGTTCTCGCGCAGCCGCGCCTTGTCGATGCCGTCGTATTCCGCCAATCGGCGGCGGAACTGCGCCAGCGTATAGCCCTCTTCCGCCCCCGGCAGCCCGGCGATGATGTTGCCGGTCAGCCGGTGTTTCTCTTCCTCGCTCATGGCGGCGAAGCGGGCCGCCGCCTGGTTGCGTTCCTGCGGCGTATAGTCCGCCTCGGCGCCGGCGCGCTGCAGGATATGCAGCTCGAACGCGGCGAAGGCTATCTGATCGAAACGCAGCGCTTTGGAACCGTCCGGCAGCGGATAGGCCAGATCGGTGCGCGTCCAGTCGAGGATCGGCATGAAGTTGTAGCAGACGGTGTCGATGCCGCAGGCCGCCAGGTTGCGCAGCGACTGCTGGTAATTGGCGATGTACCGCCGCCAGTCGCCGCTGTGGGTTTTGATCTCCTCATGTACCGGCACGCTCTCCACCACCGACCACACCAGCCCCTTTTCCGCCAACAGCGCCTGCCGCGCGCGGATTTCGTCGATCGGCCAGACGTCGCCGTTCGCGATATGATGCAGCGCCGTCACCACCCCGGTCGCCCCGGCCTGACGCACATCGTCCAAAGAGACCGGATCGTTCGGGCCATACCAACGCCATGTTTGTTCCATGTTTTGTCCTTATGCCTGTCTCGCATCGCAATGCTGTTATACCAGTTTAATTTAGATGTCAGTTATCTTTAACTTACTCTTTCGCCCTGCGCTGTCAAAAGTGAACCGCTCATTGGTTGATCCACTTCACGATTCTGGCTTATTTTGGACTGACCAATTCCCTTAGCCGGCCGACATCCTTACACTGACCGCAGTTTTTTATCGCCGGCGCCACCCTGCCTATGCGGCAGAAAACTGGTCTGCTAACTTGGCGCAAGTGGCCCGCCAGCTGTCTTACACGCTTTGGAGATGAGATGAAAACGATCGCCAACACTCTGCTGCCGGGCGCCGTCCGGCAACCGAACTATGACCGCCGGGCCCTGCGCAGCCGCATCGCACACCTTGGCTTCGGCGCGTTCCACCGCGCGCATCAGGCGCTGCTGACCGATCGGGTGCTGAACGCCCACGGCGGCGACTGGGGCATTTGCGAAATCAGTCTTTCCGGCGGCGTGCCGCTGTTTGAGGCGCTGCGGCAACAGGATCATCTGTACAGCGTGCTGGAGAAAGGCGCGGACGGCCATCAGGCCATCGTGGTCGGTGCGGTGCATGAGAGCCTGCATCGCAAGCTGGAAGGCATCGCCGCGGTGCTGGAGAAACTGGCCGAGCCGCAGGTGGCGATCGTTTCGATGACCATCACCGAAAAAGGCTACTGCATCGAGCCCGGCAGCGGGCGGCTGGATCGGCAGCATCCGGGGATCGTCGCCGATCTGGCGTGGCCGCATCAGCCGCAGACCGTGCCCGGCATTTTGGTGGAGGCGCTGCGGCTGCGGCGCGAACGCGGCCTGCCCGCCTTCTCCCTGCTCTCCTGCGACAATATTCCGGAGAACGGCCACGTGCTGCGCCGGGCGGTGCTCGATTTGGCGCAGGCGCGGGATCCGGCGCTCGCCGACTGGATCGCTACCGCCGCCACCTTCCCCTGTACCATGGTGGATCGCATCGTGCCGGCGGCCACGCCGGCCACGCTGGATGAGATCGCCGCCGCGCTGGGCGGCGTGCGCGACGAATGCGCCATCGCCTGCGAGCCCTTCATCCAATGGGTGGTGGAAGACAACTTTACCGCCGGACGCCCGGCGTGGGAGCAGGCCGGCGTCCAGTTGGTCAGCGATGTGCTGCCGTTTGAGCACATGAAGCTGCGCATGCTGAACGGCAGCCACTCGTTCCTGGCTTACCTCGGTTACCTGGGCGGCTATCGCTATATCAACGAGTGCATGGCGGATGAGCACTACCGCCGCGCGGCGCAGCGGCTGATGCTGCGCGAACAGGCCCCGACCCTGAGCGTCACCGGCATAGATCTGGCCGACTACGCCGCGCAGCTTATCGCGCGCTTCAGCAATCCGGCGCTGCAACACCTCACCTGGCAGATCGCCATGGACGGCTCGCAGAAGCTGCCGCAGCGTCTGCTGGACGCGGCGCGCTGGCATCTGCGACACGGCGGCGACTACAGCGGGCTGGCGCTGGGCGTGGCGGGCTGGATGCGTTACGTCGGCGGCGTCGATGACGCCGGTCAGCCAATCGACATTCGCGATCCGCTGGCAGACGTGCTGCAACAGACGATCGCCGCCACAACGGACGATCGGCGGCGCGTGACGGCGCTGCTGGCGCTGAAATCGGTGTTCGGCGAAGCGCTGGCGGCCCATACGGCATTTACTGAGGCGGTGGCGCAAGCCTATTTGTCACTGCGCGATCGCGGTGCGCGTGAAACGGTGAAGGAATGGGTGACGCGGTAAGGAGCCTGCTGGGATGAGAATAACCATGCCGGCGTAACGTTACGCCGGCATGGCGGAACGACTTAACGATAAACGACCGTCATAACAGCGAGTTTTTTCTGTTGGTCTACCCACTTCATTTCGGTTGTACCTAGATTTAGCGGAAGTTCTTTGCGTGTAGCATCAAAACCTGACAACGCTTGCTGGGCCTGATAACGCTGGCCGTTACGGTAACATTGCGTATTCGCCTTGGAATCTGCAATATTAACCGTGCAAGGGCTTTCAACGATAGAACCGACGAAGCGAACTACCCCGCCGGCCACTCCTGCTTGACTCACTGCCGTCCATGAAAACAACATTCCTACGATCAAAAATAACCGAAAGATATTCATGGCAACCTCATTTCTAGTTAAGCCAATTTAACCATAGAGGATCTTGTTAGGAATAATCGCAAGGAAAGGGACAGGATTTGATCGTTAATCGCGTCATTAACAATTTAAAAACAAGCTACTAACAAAAGTTAACCTTATCTAATACAGGGTTTTATCTAAGAATTTTCTTGTTCTGAAAAGTGGACTTTGCCGGTTGAAAAGCGCAGGGTGACGTGCAAAATTTGCGAGATAGAGCACAAATTAAATCGCAGCGGCTTCACCAAGCCGGCAGCGTAACTCATTTATTAAGCAAGTTAATTTTTTCACCTGGAATTATTAATGACCAAAACCAATCTGATTACCGGCTTCCTCGGCAGCGGTAAAACCACCACTATCCGCCATTTGCTGGCTCATAAACCCGAAGATGAACGCTGGGCGGTCTTGGTCAATGAATTCGGCGAGATCGGCATCGACGGCGCGCTGCTGGCGGACAGCGGCGCGGTGCTCAAAGAGATCCCCGGCGGCTGCATGTGCTGCGTCAACGGCCTGCCAATGCAGGTGGGGCTGAATATGCTGTTGCAACAGGCCAAACCGGATCGGCTGCTGATCGAACCGACCGGGCTCGGGCATCCGAAACAAATCCTGTCGCTGCTGACCCAGGAGAGCTACGCCGGCTGGATCGATCTGCAAGCCACGCTGTGCCTGCTGGATGCCCGCCAGCTCAGCCAGCCCCGCTATCGCGACAACGAAAATTTCCGCGATCAGCTGGCCGCGGCCGATATTATTTTGGCCAGCAAAAGCGATACCTATCAGCCGGAAGACTGGCGGGCGCTGGAAACCTGGCGGGCGCAGGATCCGCTGCAGCGCTCCTGCTACGCCATCACGCAAGGCGAGGCGGATGTCGCGCTGCTGTCACTTCCTCGCACGAATCGTACAGAATTACCGGACGCGCAGCATCATCATGGTCAGGCGAAAACGCAGGGGCTGGCGGCGCTGCGGCTGCCGGAGCACGCCCGCTGGCGGCGAGCGCTGAACGAAGGGCAAGGCTTTACCAGCTGCGGCTGGATTTTTGACGGCGCCACCCGGTTCGACACCGTCGGCTTTATGGAGTGGGTGCGACTGGCGCCGGTCGAACGCGCCAAAGGCGTGGTGCGCATTCCCGAAGGTACGTTGCTGATCAATCGTCAGGGGCAAGATCTCAACATCGAAACCCGCCCGACCACACCGCTCGACAGCCGGGTTGAACTGATCCACAGCGAAAATGCCGACTGGAACGCCCTGCAATCCGCCTTGTTTAAGATTCGTTTAAGTTAAACCCCGTACCGTTGCTCCCCTCGATTGCCACAGGGCAGCCGGGTTTTGTTTCGTTTTCATTTTTCCAACAGGTTATGTCATGACACGCCGCAATTTACCCCTCATTCTCATCTTCAACTTACTGGGCGTTGCGCTGTTTCTGTCCTGGTTCCTGCCGGCCAATCACGGCGGCTGGTTTACCCTGGACTCGGCGATTTTCTTCTTCTTTAACCACCATCTGGCCACCGACCCGGCCTTTTTGCATCTGGTTGCCATCACCAATAACCGCGCGTTCGACGTGATTTCGCTGCTGGCCATGGGCCTGCTGTATTTGTACTTCTACCTGAAACAGGACGCCGCCGGCCGCCGTCGTCTGGTGATCACCGGCGTGGTGATGCTACTGACCGCCGTGGTGCTGAATCAGCTTGGCCACCTGCTGCCGGTAAAACATCCGAGCCCCACCCTGACCTTTGACAATATCAATCGCGTCAGCGAGTTGACCGGCATCCCCACCAAGGACGCCTCCGGCGACAGCTTCCCCGGCGACCACGGCATGATGCTGATTATTTTTTCCTGCTTTATGCTGCGCTATTTCGGCCGCGGCGCCTTCGCCGTCGCCCTGCTGATTACGCTGGTCTTCTCATTGCCGCGCGTGATGATTGGCGCCCACTGGTTTACCGATATCGCCGTCGGCTCGCTGTCCGTGGTGCTGGTTGGCGCCAGCTGGGTGTTGATGACGCCTTGCAGCGACTGGATTGTCGATCGGTTGAATCGCCTGTTGCCCGGCAAGCACCGCCCCGGCCAACCATAATCTACATCTATGACTCATGCCGGGAGGCGCCCGCCTCCCGGCCACGCCCCCTCGCCGCACGCGAAATTTCTCCGCCGTCCGTTAACGCTTTTGCAACCTGATTTCACGCCAGATTCATACATCGGACAATTGGCGCTTTTTATATGAAGATTTACATTATGTTACATCACAAATTCATATAAAAAAGACGGGAAAAAGACTCGCAATCCCCTATTTGTTCCGGTAATCTCAGATGCGTTTGTGCCTGGTTTAAGTCGAATCAGTATGGAATCCGATAAAAATGTGCGTTCCTGCACGTTTTCAACGGTAACTGATTGTCGATGCAACAGGTGCGGATTAGGCTCGTTCCGTTTGGCATTTTTCAGGTAGCGACTTTTGTCGTTAAGGACTTCAAGGGAAAACAACAACAATGGTCAAATCTCAACCGTTTCTGAGATATGTTTTGCGGGTAATCCCTGCAATTGCCGCTGCGGTTATGCTCTCAGCGTGCAGCTCGACTCACACTTCGAACTTGAGTAACGCACAAACTGAGATGCGTGCAGTTAATGACAAAGACGGTCTTTTACTGCAAGCCTCTCAGGATGAATTCGAAGCGATGGTCCGCAACGTTGACGTCAAGTCAAAGATTATGGATCAGTACGCGGACTGGAAAGGGGTTCGTTACCGTTTAGGCGGTGACACCAAGCGCGGCATCGATTGCTCGGCGTTTGTCCAGCGCACCTTCCGCGAACAGTTCGGCATGGATTTACCGCGCTCAACCTACGAACAGGAAGATCTCGGCAAGAAAATCCAGCGCACCAAGCTGCGCGCCGGCGATTTGGTGCTGTTCCGCGCCGGTTCTACCGGGCGCCATGTCGGCATCTATTTGGGCAACGATCAATTCGTTCACGCCTCCACCAGCAATGGTGTCATGATTTCCAAGCTGACCGATAACTACTGGGACAAGCGTTATCGAGAAGCGCGCCGGGTGCTGACCAACGGCTGACGGCGCACTGCCCTGAAGTTCCTGAAGACCAAACGAGCGATAAGCGCCGCCTACGGGCGGCGTTTTTTTTGGCTGTCGAACACAGATGAATAACCGGGACTCACCCGGCATTATCATCCCTTTCCCCGTTCAACGTCGCCGCCCGCTATTATTTTGATAAACTGTTGGCAGGAAAGCGCGCCGAAGAGGAAAAACTCGCCTATTATCGTCAGATGACGGCAACGGCTCCGGTATTATTTAAAACGTTACCGCTTAAAACATGCGCAATATATTTCTGTCGGCGCCGCTTCGCGTTTAAACAGCGCCGCCGGTTGAGTACAGGATAAAAAGGCAAAATGAAAAAAAAGCCGTTGGCACAATGCATTGAGTGGCTGCGCGACACCCCTGACACCCGGTGGCAGAGGACTCGGTTATGGGCTTGAAACGGGCTTTCGCGCGCAGCGTGTCGCACCGACAACGCAGCCTGGCTAAAAGCGGCGTCGCCGCTTTGGTATTTTTTACGCTATTCACCGCCATCACGCTTTCTTTGATCAACCACCAGCGCACGCAATATCAACATAAAGTCGAAGCGCGTACGCAAAAGTTCACGCTGGGTTATATCTCGCACCTGACGGCCGTGATGCAGCAAATGATGCCGCTGCTGGACAAACCGTGCCTCTCCAGCCAGTCGGACATTACCTACCAGGCGGCCTTTACCAGCGGCGTGCGCACCTTCCTGCTGGTGAAAGACGGCTACGCCTACTGTTCCTCCGCCACCGGCGACATGATGTTACCGATGCAAAATCTCTATCAGGACATCGACGTGAATCTGCCCCTGGACCTGAAGCTGCAGCAGGGCACGCCGATCGTGCCGGACAAGCCGGCGGTCGCGGTTTGGCTGCGACACCCGAGCGAACAGGCCACCGGCATTCTCGCCACGCTGGACATCAATTTGATGCCGTACCTGTTGTTCACCTCGCATGACGAACAGGCGCCGGGCATCGCCATCGTAATGGGCAACCGCGCGCTGTCCACCTTCAGCCCGAATCTGATGCCGGTCAATCAGCTGCCGAAAGGCAAGGCGGATAAGCTGACGCTGCCCAATCTGCCGCTGACCATCATGTTCTACAACGAGAAGCTGACGCCCAACGACATTCGCCTGACGCTGCTGGGCAGCCTGGTGCTGTCATTGATGATCGGCGTACTCTGTTATTACATGCTGCTGCTGCGGCAAAGCCCGGAACGCGCGCTGCTGCGCGGCATCAAGCGCAACGAGTTCTTTATCGAATACCAGCCGGTATTCCACACCGACAGCAACAGCATCGGCGGGCTGGAAGCGCTGATCCGCTGGCAGCACCCGATCGAGGGGCGCATCCCGCCCGATGTCTTTATCCCCTACGCCGAGAGCAACGGGCTGATCGTGCCGCTCACCCGCCATCTGTTCAAACTGATCGCCGAAGATGCGCCGCAGCTTGCCAAAGCGCTGCCGCAGGGAGGCAAAGTCGGCCTCAACATCTCCCCCGCCCACCTCAGCGCACCGTCGTTCCACCAGGACGTGTACGAACTGTTGGCACAGCTGCCGGGCGATTACTTTACGCTGGTGTTCGAGATCACCGAACGCGGCATGGTAGAAGAAGAGAGCGCGCTGGCAGAGTTCGACTGGCTGCATAAACAGGGCATCGAGATCGCAGTGGACGATTTCGGCACCGGCCACAGCGCTTTGATCTATCTTGAGCGTTTCACCATGGATTACCTCAAGATCGACCGTGGTTTCGTCAACACCATCGGCCAGGACACGGTCACCGCGCCGGTGCTGGATGCGGTGATTTCGCTGGCGAAAAAGCTGAAAATGCTAACGGTGGCCGAAGGCGTGGAGACCGCCGAGCAGATGCAGTTCCTGCAAGAACACGGCGTCAATTTCATGCAGGGTTACTACTTCAGCAAGCCGCTGAGCATCGACAAGTTCGTCGCTTACTGCAATATTCATCAGGTCTTTGATTATCAGGAAAAAAAATAGCCAATCTTTAAGCATCTTTACCCTGCGCCCGCCCGAAGAATGGTATGCTGGGCGCAGGTTGTACCTTATTCCACAGCAGGAGCTTACCGTCTGATGTCCGTGCGCATTTTCGCTGCTCTGGTGCTCTCGGCACTGAGCTTCGGCTCACAGGCCGAAGCCCTCAACGAAAGCTACGCTTTCGCCCTTCTCGGTGAACCGAAATACGCCACCGACTTCAGCCATTTCGACTACGTCAACCCGGCGGCACCCAAGGGCGGCGACGTGCGGCTGGCGGCCATCGGCACCTACGACAACTTCAACCGCTTCGCCACCCGCGGTGTGCCCGGCGAGCGTACCGACCAACTTTACGATACCCTGTTCGCGACATCCGACGACGAACCCGGCAGCTTTTATCCGCTGATTGCCGAATCGGCCCGTTATCCCAGCGATCTGCGGTGGGTCGAAGTGGATATCAACGCCCGCGCTCGCTTCCAGGACGGCACCCCGATCACCGCCGCCGACGTGGCCTTCACTTTCAACAAATTCATGACCGAGGGCGTGCCGCAGTTTCGCTCTTATTATAAAGGCGTCACGGTCAAGGCCATCTCGCGTTTGACGGTGCGCATGGAGTTCCCGCAGCCGAACAAAGAGGCGATGCTGTCACTCTTCGGCAGTCTGCCGATCCTCCCGGCTGCTTTTTGGCAAGCGCATAAGCTCAATGAACCACTCAACACGCCGCCGCTCGCCAGCGGCCCGTATAAAATCGGCGATTACCGCCTCGGCCAGTACATCACCTACCAGCGCGTGCGCGACTACTGGGCCGCCAACCTGCCGGTGAACCGCGGCCGCTACAACTTCGACAGCATCCGCTACGATTATTATCTGGACGATAAAGTGGCGCTGGAAGCCTTCAAGGCCGGCGCCTACGATTTCCGCGTCGAGCCGTCGCCCAAGAGCTGGGCCACCCAATATCAGGGCGGCAACTTCGCGCGCAACTACATCATCAAGCAGGACGAGACCAACCAGGCGGCGCAGAATACCCGTTGGCTGGCGTTCAACATCCAAAAACCGCTGTTTGCCGATCCGCGCGTGCGGGAAGCGATCGGCCTGGCTTTCGACTTTAACTGGATGAACAAGGCGCTGTATTACAACGCCTATCAGCGCGCCGACAGCTATTTCCAAAATACCGCCTATGCCGCCCGCAGCTACCCGGACGCCGCCGAACTGGCCTTGCTGGCGCCGCTCAAAGGCCAGGTGCCACCGCAGGTGTTCACCCGCATCTATCAACCGCCCTCCTCCGACGGCAGCGGCAGCGATCGACAAAACCTGCTGAAGGCGACCCAATTGCTGAAAGAAGCCGGGTGGGTGGTCAAAAATCAAAAGCTGGTCAACGCCAAAACCGGCCAGCCGTTCACCTTCGAGCTGATGCTGCTGAGCGGCAGCAACTTCCAGTACGTATTGCCGTTCCGCCACAACCTGCAGCGGCTGGGCATCGAGATGCAAATTCGCGAAGTTGACGCCTCGCAGTACACCCGTCGCCTGCGCGAACGCGATTTCGATATGATGCCGACGGTTTACATGGCGATGCCGTTCCCCACCGCCAACCTGCAGATCATTTGGGATTCGGAGTACGTCAACTCCAGCTACAACACCCCCGGCGTCAAAGATCCGGCGGTCGATAGCCTGGTCAGGCAAATCGCCGCCCATCAGGGCGACGAAAAAGCCCTGTTGCCACTCGGCCGCGCGCTGGACCGGGTGCTGACCTGGAACCACTACATGCTGCCGATGTGGTACTCCAACCACGATCGCTACGCCTATTGGGACAAATTCTCCACGCCGCCGATCCGCCCGGCCTATGCGATCGGCTTCGATAACTGGTGGTACGACGTCAACAAGGCGGCGCGTTTACCGGCTCAACGGCAATAAGGAGTCGGAATGGCGGCCTATCTGATACGCAGACTGTTACTGGTGATCCCCACGCTGTGGGCGATCATCACCATCAACTTTTTTATCGTGCAAATTGCGCCCGGCGGCCCGGTCGATCAGGCCATCGCCGCCATTGAGCTGGGGCACGGCAGCGGTTTTGGCAGCGGCGGCGTGGGCGAAGGCCTGGGCCATGTTCGCGCCGGCGTTCCCGCCGCCACCGAAGGGCAGTACCGCGGTTCGCGCGGCCTGGATCCGGAGGTGATCGCCGAGATCACCCAACGTTACGGCTTCGACAAACCGCTGCACGAGCGCTACTTCACCATGCTGTGGAACTATATGCGCTTCGACTTCGGCGACAGCCTGTTTCGCGGCGCTTCGGTGATGCAGCTGATTGGCCAGAGTCTGCCGGTCTCCATCACGCTGGGCCTTTGGAGCACGCTGATCATCTACCTGGTGTCGATCCCGCTCGGCATCCGCAAGGCCGTCCACAACGGCAGCGCGTTCGATACCTGGAGCAGCACGCTGATCATCATCGGCTACGCCATTCCGGCTTTCCTGTTCGCCATCCTGATGATCGTACTGTTCGCCGGCGGCAGCTACCTCGACTGGTTCCCGCTGCGCGGCCTGGTGTCCAGCAACTTCGACACCCTCTCGTGGCCGGCGAAGATCGCCGACTACCTGTGGCACATCACCCTGCCGGTGCTGGCGACGGTGATCGGCGGCTTCGCCACCCTGACCATGCTGACCAAGAACTCGTTCCTCGACGAGATCCGCAAGCAGTACGTCACCACCGCCCGCGCCAAGGGGCTGGACGAAAAAAAGATCCTCTATCGCCACGTGTTCCGCAACGCCATGCTGCTGGTGATCGCCGGTTTTCCGGCCACCTTTATCAGCATGTTCTTCACCGGCTCGCTGCTGATTGAGGTGATGTTCTCGCTCAACGGCCTGGGGCTGCTGGGCTACGACGCCACGCTGCAGCGCGACTACCCGGTGATGTTCGGCACGCTGTATATCTTCACCCTGATCGGCCTGCTGTTGAATATCCTCAGCGATATCACCTACACCCTGGTCGATCCGCGCATTGACTTCGAGGCCCGCCAATGAGCCGCCTTAGCCCGATCAACCAGGCGCGCTGGGCGCGTTTTCGCCGCAACCGCCGCGGCTACTGGTCGTTGTGGATCTTTTTGGTGCTGTTCACCCTGAGCCTGGCCGCCGATCTGATCGCCAACGACAAACCGCTAATGGTGCGCTATGAAGGCCGGCTGTACCTGCCGTTTATGATTAGCTACAGCGAAACCGCCTTCGGCGGCGAGCTGAACACCGAAGCCGACTATCAGGATCCGTTCGTGCAGCGGCAGATTGAACGGCACGGCTGGGCGATCTGGGCACCGATCCGCTTCAGCTACGACACCATCAATTTCGCCACCGAGGTGCCCTTCCCCTCGCCGCCTTCGCGTCACAACCTGCTGGGCACCGACAGCAACGGCGGCGACGTGCTCGCTCGTGTGCTGTACGGTTTTCGCATTTCGATGCTGTTCGGCCTGGCGTTGACGCTGTTTTCCAGCCTGATCGGCGTGTGCGTCGGCGCGACCCAGGGGTATTACGGCGGGCGTTTCGATCTGTGGGGGCAGCGCTTTATCGAAGTGTGGTCGGGCATGCCGACGCTGTTTCTGATCATTCTGCTGTCGAGCATCGTCCAGCCCAATTTCTGGTGGCTGCTCGGCATCACCATCCTGTTCGGCTGGATGAGCCTGGTGGGCGTGGTGCGCGCCGAGTTTCTGCGCACCCGCAATTTTGACTACATTCGCGCCGCGCGCGCCATGGGCGTGCCGGATCGCGCCATCATGTCCCGCCATATGCTGCCCAACGCCATGGTGGCGACGCTGACCTTCCTGCCGTTTATCCTCTGCGGCTCGATCACCACCCTGACGTCGCTCGATTTCCTCGGTTTCGGCCTGCCGATAGGCTCGCCGTCGCTCGGCGAACTGCTGCTGCAAGGCAAAAACAATCTGCAGGCGCCGTGGCTCGGCATCACCGCCTTCCTGGTCTTGGCGGTGCTGCTGTCGTTATTAATCTTTATCGGCGAAGCGGTGCGCGACGCCTTTGACCCCAGCAAGGCGCATTGATATGACCACTCCTTTGCTCGCTATTCAGGATCTCAGCATCGCCTTCCGCCAGGGCGACAGCGTCACGCCGGTGGTCAACGAACTCTCGCTGCAAATCGCGCCGGCGGAAACGCTGGCGCTGGTGGGGGAATCCGGCTCCGGCAAAAGCGTCACCGCCCTGTCGATACTGCGCCTGCTGCCCGCGCCGCCGGTGGTTTACCCTGCCGGCGATATCCTGTTCAACGGCGACTCGTTGTTACATGCGCCGGAAGCGGCGCTGCGCAAGGTGCGCGGCAATCAGATCGCGATGATCTTTCAGGAACCGATGGTGTCGCTCAACCCGCTGCACACCATCGAAAAACAGCTCGCGGAAGTGCTGATGCTGCACCGCGGCCTGCGGCGTGAAGCCGCGCGCGCAGAGATCGTCGAGTGCCTGGAGCGCGTCGGTATCCGCCAGGCCAAAAGCCGGCTGCAGGATTACCCGCATCAGCTGTCCGGCGGCGAACGCCAGCGGGTGATGATCGCCATGGCGGTGCTGACTCGCCCGAAACTGCTGATCGCCGACGAGCCTACCACCGCGCTCGACGTCACTATCCAGGCGCAGATCCTGACGCTGCTGCAAGAGCTAAAGCAGGAGATGGGCATGGGGCTGTTGTTCATCACCCATAACCTGAATATCGTGCGCCGCCTGGCGGACAACGTAGCGGTAATGCGTCAGGGGCGCTGCGTGGAGCAAAACGGCCGTGCGCAGCTGTTCAGCCGGCCGCAGCATCCTTACACGCAGCAGCTGCTGGCCGCCGAGGACGTCGGTGAACCGCTGCCGCTGCCTGCCGCGGCCAACGGGCGCCGTGGCGACGAGCGGCCGCTGCTCAAGGTGGAAAATCTGCAGGTGCGCTTCCCCATCCGCCGCGGCCTGCTGCGCCGCACGGTGGATTATCACTATGCCTTGAAATCATTGAGTTTCGAGCTGCGAGCCGGGGAAAGCGTGGGGCTGGTGGGGGAATCAGGCTCGGGTAAAAGCACCACCGGGCTGGCGCTGCTGCGCCTGTTGGCCTCACAGGGCGCCATCTGGTTCGACGGCGAACCGCTGCACCCGCTCACGATGAAGCAGATGCTGCCCTACCGCAGCCGGATGCAAATCGTCTTCCAGGATCCCTACTCCGCCCTGAACCCGCGCCTGAACGTGCAGCAAATCATCGCCGAAGGGCTGGAAGTGCACCAGCGGCTTAGCGCAGAGCAGCGGGAACAGCGCGTGATTGACGTATTGCAGGAAGTCGGCCTGGATCCGCAGCTGCGCCACCGCTATCCCACCGAGTTTTCCGGCGGCCAGCGCCAGCGCATCGCCATCGCGCGCGCGCTGATCCTGCAGCCACAGCTGCTGATCCTCGACGAGCCGACTTCTTCGCTGGATAAATCGGTGCAGGCGCAGATCCTGACGCTGCTGAAATCGCTGCAGCAACGCCATCGGCTGGCTTATCTGTTCATCAGCCACGACCTGCAGGTGGTGCGCTCGCTATGCCACCAGGTCATCGTGTTGCGCCAGGGGGAAGTGGTTGAACAGGGAGAGTGCCGGGCGATTTTCGCGGCGCCCGCCGCCGACTATACCCGTCAACTGCTGCAGTTGGCGGATTAGCGGCGAATTCAGAAGGGGTATTGTGCGCTGAGCGGTTCGGCGATCGCGGCGCCGACGTTTTTCAGGCGGCACATGGTCGCGCTCTCGTCGCTGCGCTGCACGAACAGGCAAGGTTCCCCTTCCCATTCGACGATCGCGCAATCGACCTGAATCTCCTGCAGCGACAGATTGAGCTGTTGCATCACCTGCCAGGCCTCGGCCCCTTCATGGCTGAGTAACTTCAGCCCGATCAGGTTGTTATCTTCGGCTATTCCGTTAAACGGAATCGGTTCTACCTTCACGCCGGTGAAACCGGATAGCCAACGATAACTTTGCGGCAAGCGATGCACTACCGAAAGTTGGATACTCTCCACATGAAATCCCTAGTTTGAAAAGGTGAAACACTTTTACCTGACAGGGTTACTAAGTTATAGCCGTTGACTCCCGACTCTGCCGCGCACAAATGTTATTTAAATGTAAATTTTGCCGCAAGCCATTAACCAGACCCCGTGCTTGCCGATGCCGTGCCATTTTTTGGCGTGCCGTGCGGTGTTATTTCACGGCATTTTGCGACTCAGCTCGCATTTTTGCGTTATATGTAACCCTTTCCCGCAGCGATCTCAACTCTTTTTTCTTGCAATGCGACTACTTTTTCGTCGCCATATTTTTACATTGAAGAAACATTTCACCCGCCACGTTAGCGCCTCCTCCCCCGTTAATACCTTGATTTACATCAACCCTAAGGCAAACTCCCCGCGCCGGCCAGCCGGCAGAACGCCGCGCTTACCGAGGGATATCGGGCGGCGCGGCGGCGGGATTTTTTAACAAAAAGCACACAGGCGGGAAAACGCCCTATTGATTAGCACGCGTATATTTAGCAACAAATTTTCCATTGCCGGTTGCACCGTGAAATGGCAGGGCGGTAACACCGTGACGATGCGGGGCAATACGCCCCGCATCGGGAGAACATCAGGCCGCGCGATCGCGCGGCCGGCTGGCGTACAGATAGAACAGCACCGCCACG
Source organism: Serratia nevei (assembly GCF_024160145.1). GTDB lineage: Bacteria > Pseudomonadota > Gammaproteobacteria > Enterobacterales > Enterobacteriaceae > Serratia > Serratia nevei_A. Next base: position 144,255 of record NZ_JAMYWQ010000006.1, on the reverse strand, counting down.
ATGCTGCACAGCGCCATCGAGGTGACCATGGGCCAGGCGCTTTTGCCCGGCGCCATCGACAGCACCGCCCCCACCAGCGCGCCGATGCTGAAACGCAGCGTGCCGGCCAGAGAGGAAGCGGTGCCCGCCATATGCGGGAAATCATCCAGGATCACCGCCATGGCGTTGGAGGAGATCATCGCGATGCAGCCGAGATAAACCGCAACGCCGAGCACCAGCGCCCAGAAGCCCAGCCCGACGGCGCTCACCGTCAGCAGCCACAGCCCCATCCCCAGCTGCACCAGCAACCCCAGCTTGAACATCTTGACCGCGCCGACCCGCCGCACGTTGCGGCTGTTGAGCAACGTCGTCAGGAACAGGAAGACGATGTTCAGCGCAAAGTAGTAGCCGAAGTACTGCGGCGAAACGTGGTTCAATTCGATGTAGACGAACGGCCCGGCGCTGAGGAACGAGAACATGCCGGCGAACGAGAAGGCGCTGGCCAGCATGTAGCTCAGCACCCGCTTGTGGCGGAACAGCGAACCGAAGTTGCCCAGCGTGGTGCGCAGGTGGAACCGCTGTCGCCGCTCTTTCGGCAGCGTCTCCTTGATGAACAGGGCCACCAGCAGTGAACCGATCAGCGCCGCGGCGCCCATGGTCCAGAAGATGGCGTGCCAGCTGAACCACAGCAACAGCGCACCACCGATTATCGGCGCCAGCAGCGGCGCGATGGTCATCACCAGAATGACGAACGACATCATGCGCGAGAACTCGTCCTTGGTGAACATATCGCGCATCAGGGCGTTGATTACCACGCTGGCGGCGGCGGCCGCCAGGCCGTGCAAGAAGCGCAGCCCGATCAGCTGATCGATCGACTGCGCCATGGCGCAGGCGCAGCCGGCGATGGCGAAGATCAGCGTTCCCCACAGGATCACCGGCTTGCGGCCGATACTGTCCGACATCGGCCCATAGAACAGCTGCCCGAAGGCAAAGCCGAGCATATAGGCGCTGAGCGTCATCTGCACGCTGCCGGACTCGACGCCGAACTGAGCGGCGATCACCGGCATACTCGGCAGATACATGTCGATGGCCAGCGGCATCAGCATGGACAGCAGGCCCAGAATGAAAATCAAACCGAGATGAGAGGTTCGGTTCTGTTGCACGTTCCACGACTCCTTAAACGGCCGCAATCAATGATCGGTTATCAGTCCTGCAGGTGCGGCGCACCCACGCTGGCGATCTCTTCTTCGGTCAGCGGGCGGTATTCGCCCGGCGCCAGATCGTCATCCAGCACGATGGCGCCGATGCGCTCGCGGTGCAACTCGATCACCCGGTTGCCGACGGCCGCGAACATCCGCTTCACCTGGTGGTAGCGCCCTTCGCTGAGGGTCAGGCGCACCACGTGCTCGTCAACCTGCTCCAGCGTCGCCGGCCGAGTCAGGTCTTTCTCGTTGTGCAGTTGCACCCCTGCGGCGAAACGCTGCGCGGTGTCTTCCGCCAACGGGTGCTCCAACGTCACCAGATAGGTTTTCTCGCAGTGGTGGCGCGGCGACGTGACGCGGTGCGACCACTGGCCGTCGTCGGTCATCAACACCAGCCCGGTGGTGTCGATATCCAGCCGCCCGGCGGCGTGCAGCTTGTAGGCGACCGGCTCATCGAGAAAATACAGCACCGTCGGATGATCGGGATCGTCGGTGGAGCAGACGTAGCCCTGCGGTTTGTTGAGCATGAAATAGCGCGGGCCGTTCTGCTGCTGCAGCGGATTGCCGTCGAACGCCACTTCTTGCTCCGGGGTCAGTTTGATTGCCCCGCTCTTCACTACCTCACCGTCCACGGTGACGCGTTTAGCCCGAAGTTCACGCGCGACCAGCGCGCGGCTGATGCCTAACTGCTGAGATAAAAACTTGTCCAATCGCATGGGATCTGCTTTGCCTGTCGTTGTTATGATCGCATTGATCGTATTGCCAAAATATGACGCCCGCCGTTGCACCAGGTGCAAATAGCAGGTTCAGGGGGGAAATCGCGTGGGGGAACAGCGATTGCTGTCACACGAGTATAGCGGTACAACGCGTTGCCCGACAGGGGTAATTTTCACGCTCCTCGCACCGCGCGCGCTCAGAAGGCATAATAACAGAAATTTTTCGGCTGTCCGGGGAGTAGAATGTCACGGTTTCTGTGGAAACAGCGGTGACAAAACCGCTTCCCGGCGGCCCATCCCAACCCACGGCGTTCATTTATGGCCTTTACCCTACGCCCCTACCAACTGGAAGCGGTCGAAGCCACCATCAATCATTTCCGGCGGCATCCCGAGCCGGCGCTGATCGTGCTGCCGACCGGCGCCGGCAAAAGCCTGGTGATCGCCGAGCTGGCGAAGCGCGCCCGCGGGCGGGTGCTGGTGTTGGCGCACGTCAAGGAACTGGTGGCGCAAAACCACGCCAAATACTGCGCCTACGGTCTGGAGGCGGACATCTTCGCCGCCGGCCTGCAGCAGAAAGAGAGCGCCGGTAAGGTGGTGTTCGGCAGCGTGCAATCGGTGGCGCGCAACCTGCCGCTGTTCGACGGCGCCTTTTCGCTGCTGATCGTCGATGAATGCCACCGCATCAGCGACGACGACGACAGCCAGTACCAGCAAATCATCCAACATTTGCAAAAAACCAACCCGCAGCTACGGTTGCTGGGGCTGACCGCCACCCCCTATCGGCTGGGCAAGGGCTGGATTTACCAGTATCACTACCACGGTTTCACCCGCGGCGACGGCGCCAGCCTGTTTCGCGACTGCATCTACGAGCTGCCGCTGCGCTACATGATTAAACACGGCTTCCTGGTGCCGCCGGAGCGGCTGGACATGCCGATCGTGCAATATGACTTCAGCCGGCTGGAAGCCAGAAGCAACGGCCTGTTCAGCGAAGCGGATCTGAACCGCGAGCTGAAGCGGCAAAACCGCGTCACGCCGCACATCATCAGCCAGATCGTGGAGTACGCCGAAGACCGCAAGGGGGTGATGATCTTCGCCGCTACCGTCGAGCACGCCCGCGAGATCCACGGCCTGCTGCCGAACGGCGAGGCCGCGCTGGTCAGCGCCGAAACGCCGCCCGCCGAGCGCGATGCGCTGATCGACGCGTTCAAACAGCAGCAGTTGCGCTATCTGGTCAACGTCGCGGTATTGACCACCGGCTTCGACGCGCCGCACGTCGATCTGATCGCTATCCTGCGCCCGACCGAGTCCGTCAGCCTGTATCAGCAGATCGTCGGCCGTGGGCTGCGGTTGGCGCCCGGCAAGGAGGATTGTCTGATCCTCGACTACGCCGGCAACCCACACGACCTGTTTACGCCGGAGGTCGGCGTCAGCAAGCCGCACGGCGACAGCCAACCGGTGCAGGTGTTCTGCCCGGCCTGCGGCTTCGCCAACCTGTTCTGGGGCAAATGCACCGAAAACGGCGACATCATCGAGCACTACGGCCGCCGCTGTCAGGGCTGGCTGGAGGACGACGATGGCCATCGCGAACAGTGTGATTACCGCTTCCGGTTCAAGAGCTGCCCGCACTGCGGCGCGGAGAACGACATCGCCGCGCGCCGCTGCCATCAGTGCCAGGAAGTGCTGGTCGATCCCGACGACATGCTGAAGGCGGCGCTGAAGCTGAAAGATGCGCTGGTGCTGCGCTGCGGCGGCATGGAGCTGCAGAGCGGCCGCGACGACAAGGGTGAATGGCTGAAGGCCACCTATTACGACGAGGACGGCACCAGCACCAGCGAGCGTTTCCGCCTGCAGACGCCGGCGCAGCGCAAAGCCTTCGAGATGCTGTTCCTGCGCCCGCATCAGCGCGCGCCGGGCGTGCCGTTCGCCTGGCACAGCGCCGCCGACGTGCTGGCGCAACAGCAGGCGCTGCGCCATCCGGATTTTGTGGTGGCGCGCAAACGCGGGCAGTTTTGGCAGGTGCGCGAGAAAGTGTTCGATTATCAAGGCCGTTTCCGCCGCGCCAATCAATTGGCCTGAGCGAACTGTCCCCAATCTGGGCAGGTTTTCGTTGCCCTGTGGGCGGCTTTCCGTTAAAATGCCGCGCGCTTTACCTGGGCCTGCCCAGCGTTAAAGCGGGTTTCCGAACTTGCTACTTGGGTCGCCTGTAGCAGGGTAAATTTTCTTTTAAGAGAAAAAACAATGTTCACTATCAATGTAGAAGTACGTAAAGACCAGGGTAAAGGTGCGAGCCGCCGCCTGCGTGCAGCAAACAAATTCCCAGCTATCGTTTACGGTGGCAAAGAAGCTGCAGTTTCCATCGAATTGGACCATGATTCTGTGAAGAACATGGAAGCTAAACCAGAATTCTACAGCGAAGCAGTAACTCTGGTTATCGACGGTAAAGAAACCAAAGTTAAGGTTCAGGCTGTACAGCGTCACCCGTTCAAGCCAAAACTGGCTCACATCGACTTCGTTCGCGTTTAATCGCTACGTTTTCGAACCTTTCGGGACGCCGAAGTAAAAAACGCCGCAATTGCGGCGTTTTTTATTGTCTGCGATTCGGCAAGCCTACTTGCCGCTGCCGGTCCGGCGCTGCAGCTGATCGCGCAGGTTCGGCGGCGTGCCTCTGATGGTCAGCGTGTCGGTGGCCGCATCCCAGAAAATGCGCTCGCCAAGCAGCATGGCGTCGAAGTTCAGGCTGATGCCACCGCCGCTGCCGGCAAATTTGGTCAGCTGGCGCAGCGTGCCGCGATCCGCCGGGAAGCTCTCTTCCAGCTCATATCCTTGCTCGCTGGAGAACTGCATGAAGTCTTTCTCGCCGACCGGCGACAGCTCCTGCGACAGCGCCTGCAGTTCAATCTCTTCACCCGCCTGCAGCTGTTCATTGCAGTAGCTGTACACCTGCTGGCGCACCGACTGGCGCTCGTTCTTGTCCAGCTGCGCATCGGCGCAGTAATCGTCTACCGCCTGCAGCAGCCCGCGGTTTTGCGCCTTGGTGTTCAACCCTTCGGACGCCGCCAGGAAATCCATGAAGAAGTCGGCGACCTTGCGGCCCACGCGCCCGCGCAGGAAGGTCAGATAGCGGGTGGACTCCGGGTTGGTTTCCCATTCGGTCAGATCGATGCGCGCGACGATATCGGCGTTGTTGATGTCCAGATAGTGCGTAGTGTTGATATCCAGCTCTTCGTTGACACGCATGCTGTTACGGCTGTTCAGTACCGCGATCAGCAGGTACTCCACCGCCAGATAGCGGTATTGGCCGAACAGCACCACGCCGCCTTCGGCGAACGGGTACTTCGCCAGTTCATCGCGCAGGCGGCCGGTCGCCGCACGGCTGAAGGCCAGAAAGTCTTTATCGTCCTTGCGGCAGGTGCGCAGCGCTTCCGCCAGTTCGCTGCCTTCGTTGAACAGGCCTAAGGCCTTGCTCTTGGCGCTGTAAACGCGATGCAGCTCCGCCATCATTTCTTCCACCGCCGCGTTGGCAGGAAGCAGGGAATCGCGCAGCACCACGTCCAGCGTTTGCTCGTCGCGTTTCACCAACTGGTGCAGAGCGATCTGGTCGATATCCAGACTCATGGTAAATCCTCCTGTTCTTTAGGCGCGTATTCAAACACTGAAGGCCCCGCCCTGCAATACCCAAAAACCGCGGCAAACCGGAAAGGCGCAGCGAGGGGCCGCCCCAGCGCGGGCGCACAATTTCCCAAATGACAGGAAGTGATAAAAGAGCGGAAAATCACTGTCCTATACGGTAAGATAGGGCACTTTGCAGATTACTAAGCGCAATTTTATGCCACAATCATCCCGTTACAGTGACGAACACGTTGAACAACTGCTCTCAGAGCTGGTCAATGTTCTGGAAAAACACCATACCCCCACCGATCTTTCCCTGATGGTGCTGGGCAACATGGTCACTAATTTGATCAACACCAGCGTTGCCCCCGCGCAGCGGAAAACCCTGGCGAGATCGTTCGCGGAAGCCCTGCAGGCTTCTGTCCGTGAAGATAAAGCGCATTAATATTGACTTATGGTGACAAACCGTCAGCGTTATCGTGAAAAAGTCTCCCAGATGATCAGCTGGGGGCACTGGTTCGCCTTATTCAACATTCTGCTCGCCCTTGGGTTGGGCAGCCGCTACCTGTTTGTCACCGACTGGCCCGCTTCCCTGCTGGGCCGGGTCTATGCCCTGGTCAGCCTGCTGGGGCATTTCAGCTTTATCGTGTTCGCCGGCTATTTGCTGGTGATCTTCCCGCTCACCTTCGTGGTGATGTCGCAGCGGCTGCTGCGATTTATTTCCGCCGCGCTGGCCACCGCCGGGCTCACGCTGTTGCTGGTCGACAGCGAAGTGTTCTCCCATTTCCACCTGCACCTCAATCCGGTGGTGTGGGATCTGGTGGTCAACCCGGACCAAAGCGAGCTTTCGCGCGACTGGCAGCTGATGTTTATCTGCGTGCCGGTGATCTTCCTGGTGGAAATGCTGTTTGGCACCTGGAGCTGGCAGAAGCTGCGCAGCCTGAACCGCCGCCGTTTCGGCAAACCGCTGGCGGCGCTGTTTATCAGCGCCTTCTTCGCTTCGCACCTGATTTATATCTGGGCCGACGCCAACTTCTATCGCCCGATCACCATGCAGCGGGCCAACCTGCCGCTCTCGTACCCGATGACCGCGCGCAAGTTCCTCGAAAAACACGGCCTGCTCGATCAGCAAGAGTATGAGCGCCGCCTGGTGCAACAGGGCAATCCGGAAGCGGTGGCGGTGGAATATCCGCTCAGCGATCTCAGCTACGGCGATAAAGGCAGCGGCTATAACCTGCTGATGATCGTGGTAGACGGCATTCGTGCCAAAGACGTGGCGCAGGACATGCCGGCGCTGACGCGCTTCGCTCAGGAAAACGTGCGTTTCAGCGATCACTATAGCTCGGGCAACCATGCCGATACCGGGCTGTTCGGTCTGTTCTACGGCATTTCCCCGACCTATCTGGACAGCGTGCTCGCCGGCCGCAAGCCGTCGGCGCTGATCAACGCGCTCGGCGATCAAGGCTACCAGCTGGGGCTGTTCTCCTCCGACGGCTTCAACGCCAGCCTGTACCGGCAGGCCCTGTTGACCGACTTCTCGTTGCCGACGCCGACGCCGGCGCCGCAAAGCGACGCGCAAACCACGCAGCAATGGCGGCGTTGGCTGACGGATCAGGGCGACAAAGAGCCGTGGTTCTCCTATATCAACTTCAGCGGCGCCGAGCCGGCCGAAGGTGCCCAAACCCCGGCGCCGGCCGACTTTATCCGGCGCTATCGTACCGGCGCGCAAGACGTGGACGCCCAGATAGCCCAGGTGCTGGATACCCTGAAACAGCGCGGCCTGCTGGATAAAACCGTGGTGGTGATCACCGCCGAGCACGGCGTCGAGTTCAACGACAGCGGCAAAGGCCAATGGGGCGCCGGTACCGGCTTCAACCAGGCGCAGCTGCAGGTGCCATTGGTGATCCACTGGCCGGGCACCCCGGCGCAGACCATCAACAAGCTGACCGGCCATAACGACGTGATGCGCACCTTGATGCAACGGCTGCTGCACGTGAAGACCGCGCCGAAAGACTATTCGCAGGGCGAAGACCTGTTCACCGCCCAGCGCCGCAACAACTGGATCGCCACCGGTGACAACAACCAGCTGGTGATCACCACGCCGACGCAGACGCTGATGTTGGACAACAGCGGCAACTATCGCGTTTACGATCAGAACGGCGATGAAATAAAAGACGAGAAACCGCAGCTTGCTCTGCTGTTACAGGTGCTGACCGATGTAAAACGCTTTATCGCCAACTAACTGCTTAAAACTAAAGCAATCAAGTGGCGAGACGCTTGCATTAACATCGGGAATCGGTAGTATGATTTTTCATAGCGTCGGCATGTAGCGCAGCCTGGTAGCGCACCGTCATGGGGTGTCGGGGGTCGGAGGTTCGAATCCTCTCATGCCGACCAAATTCAAGAAAACCTGCTGTTACAGCAGGTTTTTTTTCGTCTGCACACTGAGAGGATGAGAATCTCCGAAGGAGGTTTGAGCCGAACGCAGTGAGACCACGTTGCTTTAGCAACGGCCCGCAGGGCAAGCATCGAAGATGCGCATAATCCTCTCATGCCGACCAAATTCAAGAAAACCTGCTGTTACAGCAGGTTTTTTTTCGTCTGCCGTTTACGCGGAAAGTTTGACGAGCGCCGCCCTGGCGCACCGCCGCACCGGGCATCACGTCCGCCGGGTTCAGCGCGGCCGGATTCACCGGTTGCACCGCCGGAGAACTGAACGGGTCGGCGCTACCGCACGCTCACGCCGAAAGAACGCGACATCGCGCAGCTGGTGGTGCGAGACATGATGAATCGGGAAATGGCGGAGCGGCTGAATATCGCGCTGCGCACCGTGGAGGTTCACCGGGCGAAAGTCATGGAAAAATGCAGGCCGCCGGCCTCGCCGAACTGGTGATTCAACTGCAGGCTCTGCCGCCCACGCCCCGGGAGTGAACGCTTAAAGCCCTCATCAAGCTAACGTCCCGTATTCCTCTTTCCCTGATTGACACAGCGCGAACCAGGTAATATATTCATTAGCAATATTAATGGATTACGGTAAAGTCACCTTTTCCCAACAAACGGGCCATCAGCATTCTTCAGCAAACCCAGCGTAGCGCTTTCGCCTTCAGGAACCCGGTGAGGGAAAGGAGAGGCGTCGTCTTGGTTGAAGAGAAATGATCGCCATACGACATGGCTCGTGCATCATTACGCCACTATCTGGCCGCCTGGTTTACGCTTTAAATAAGTATGGATAACGAATATAACACCGACTAAATAAGGAATAAAAATGCAAGGAAATCTCAAGCTCTATGGCCTTTTTGTTGGCCTGACGGTGACCATTATGATCACCTGCGACACGTTGGTTTATAAGGTCTTTGATATCTATGGCTTTAAAATAACGGCCAGCGGCATTGTCTTCTCCCTGTGTTTCTTGATATCGACATTGCTGACTGAGGTTTACGGCTATAAATTGTCGGTGAGAGCAATATGGATTATGGTCTTCTGCCAAAGTTTATATGTCATAATACTTAATCTCTCAGCTATTATTCAGCCAGAAAACAACGATATCGCCACACACTATTATTCTTTGTACCACGAATTCTGGCGAGTCATGATCGGCACTTGGGTGTCCGTTCCGGTCGCTTACTTCGTCAATGGCTTTATTATTTCAAAGATGAAGATTATCTTCTCCGGCAAATACTTCTTTATCCGATATATTGTTGGCTCCATGTCTACACAGGCCGCCCTGTTGCTGACAGCCTATCCGATCAGTCTTTCAGGAAAATATACCTTCATGGAACTGGTTAACATCATAAGCACAACCTGGTCTTATAAAGTTGTCGTCTCCATCGTATTGCTGCCGCTCGCTATCGCCTTGGTCGAGTGGGTGAAGAAGATAGAAAACACCGATCACTATGATTGGGGCACCTCATACAATCCATTTAAATAATATAACAGGGTATAGCATGAAAGTAATTCAGATTAGTGATATACATATTATGCCTAATGAAAGCGCGCTGGCTTCGAAGCATCTTGCTAATTTCGACAGGGCCATCGACTTCATTAACGCCAATGCCGATAACATCAATGCCGACTTAATCATTGTGACGGGTGATATCTCTCATGATGGCGATATCCCCTCTTATGAGCGCTTCTTTAAGATAATGAACCGCGCTTCATTACCTTTCTATTTGTTCCCAGGCAACCACGACAACAAAAAGAACCTGGACGATGCGGCTCGCAAACAGGGTGGCAGCTACGATATAAATTCGTTTGAAGATGACGAATGGCGCATGCTCAGCATCGACTCGGTGGTTGATAATGAAGATTTCGGCAGGGTCTCGACGCATTCGCTCGAAACGCTTGAAAAGGCCATAGTCTCGAGTGGCAATAAAAAGATCGCTGTCTTCTTGCACCATCACCCTATTCCTGTAGGCACCCCCATTGTTGATAGCTGTATGTTAAGCAATGCCGAGGAGTTTTTGAGCCTCTGCCAACGATTAAACGTTAAGTTTATCGGTTCAGGCCATGCGCATACGTTATTCCAAAGAAAGCTGGGGGAAACTTTAATCTCTGTTTCCCCGGCGATTTGTTCGCAATGGAAAAACGGCACAAGCGATGTCAGCAGCATAGACAACACGGCTTTCAGCGTGATTACCTTCGATGAGCATATTCACGTCGAACCCTGGTTTATTTAATCAGAGTCAGTATTGTTTTTTTAGACCTGTCGCTTTTCTTGGCATTTTTCAATGAGGCAGAGAGTGCTCTGCCTTCCTTTACGCCGGCATAAAAGGCGATTTTTGTCGCATCCAAAGACTCGGTTTTGTCGACAAGATCGCGATCCCTTAGAAAATCCGCCCCTGATATTGATATCGAGTCAACGTCGTTTTTCAACGTCCACATACAGTTCCGTTTCTCTTCATGAATCGACAGTTTGGCCGAGGCGATTTTTATTCTAGACTCGGTTTCGGCAATGAAAGCAATGTCTTTCGGGTTAACGTGCCTTAGAAAGTCGCCCTCAACAAGTTGCCCCCAGTTTTTTTTCACGAAAGTATGGGTGCCAAACTCTTTGAAAAGCCAATATCCCTCCGCCGTTCGGATCACACTACGATCTAACGTGTACAGGTAACTGGGAGAGTATATCTTTCTTAACTTTCTCATTATTTTAAATAAATCCATTTATTTCAGCCTCTTTATCGTTTTCAATAAAACACCGACGATCGCATAATCGCTATAGGACTTCACGCTGCTGTCTGAATCTAATGAGATGTTTGTAAACAACAAGTCGTCGTCAGAAACAAAAACTCGTCTTAAGCATATTGGGTAATTTTTCAGCTTAACCAGGACGATATCGCCATCGCAAAATGGCTCCTTGAGGGAGATCACACAATACGTTCCACGGTCTAATTCAGGCGACAGTGAATTATTCGTTATCTCGACCACAAACAGCGAATCGTCCGTCATGTCATCAACTTCTGTCGTATAGGTATCAGCCGTTTTTATCGCGTTGGCCAGAAAACGCTCTACATCGCTGTAGCTAATGAGCGGGAGCGATCTCACATTGTGATTGCCCTCTCCCGTGACGCTTAAATCCTTGTCAGTCAACTCCCCTACTTTTACGCTGAAAAATTCACCAATGGATGCAAGCGTGGCGATCGTGGGATTCCCTACGCCTTTTCTCAGATTATTGATCGTGGCAATGCCTATCCCTGTTTCGCTGCTCAACCGACCGGCGTCAATCCCGTGCATGCGCATAAGGTAAGTGAGGTTTTCACCTATCATTTTCAATGACATACCATTTTCTTCTGATATTTTAATGTTGTTTGGTTGCATTATAATGTTTTAAACCTATACTTTAGCGTCATTAAAGTTAATCGGAAGCATTAAACCACTTTCAGGGTGGTTATGACAATGGCACGGGGCGTTTGGCATAAGGAGAAGACAAAAAAGCCATTGTAATAAAATGATTTTATTGTAAAGCACCGCGCCCGACGAACGTTACTGGTTACCATTGAAATGATTTAAATTACTTATAAAAACGCTATCTGCTCAGGCTAACTCGTATGCCCGTTCATCAAACATCAGAGGCGCTTTACAACACGCGGGACATCTTCATCACATTCGCGCCATCGCTGACGCGGGAGAAACCCAAAATGCGAATCATTAACCCCGCAGCAATTTAACGCACAGAAGCTCAACCAGGAGAGCAAACGCTATCCCGATTCAATAATTCTAAACAAAATGAGTTGAATGCTTTATTCAGCGCTCGTAGAGCGACTATTGCCCAACACCCGGGATTTTTTCTCTGTCAGAACGCGAAGAAGCTGCGTCAGCGCCCGCAGCGCTGAGTTCCGGCGAATACCTGCGTTGATCGATATTATGCCAAGAGCGGCGACCAGAAAGGTGGCGTCGGGCCTCCAACACCAGGAAGCACCCAGCCCGGCGCCACCGCCTTACGTACTAAGTTGTACGGGAGAAAAATACCCGCGGCAGGGATAGTCACGCCCTTGGAAGATTCACGCGCGAAGTGAGCGGGCAAAATGCAGGCCACCGGCCAGGTGGTAAAGAATGATTCAGCGGCAGGCTCCGCTGCGCAAGCAAAACGTATCATGGAAAATTGCGCCCCCCTCTTGCCAACCCGGCTTCCTCAGGCCAGAATACTGTACATTAAATCAGTATTTACAGGTGAGTCATGTTTGTAGAATTGGTGTACGACAAACGCAACGTCGCTGGGCTACCCAACGCCGCCGAGATTATCCGCAACGAGCTGGAAAAACGCGTGCATGCGCTGTTTCCGGAGGCGGAAGTGCGCGTGAAGCCGATGCAGGCCAACGGCCTGAATTCCGACGCCAGCAAAAGCGATCGTGAGAAGCTTAACCGAATGTTGGAAGAGATGTTCGAAGAAGCGGATCAGTGGCTGGTCACGGATATTTGAACCCAATCTGATAGCCGGCTCACCCGCCGGCTATATTCCTGCCAGAATAAACCACTTGCCCCTATCATCAGTGATGAATGCCGCAGGTTCCAAGCTCCATGTGGCTGATGTAGCCCCGGCTATCGGTTAGGTTAATGCCGACACAATTTGATCCTGCGGCATTTTCTTTTCCAGCGCACAGCTCATAACAAAAAGCCCCAGCATCACTGCTGGGGCCTCTGTCATGGTGCCGGCTACCGGAATCGAACTGGTGACCTACTGATTACAAGTCAGTTGCTCTACCTACTGAGCTAAGCCGGCTGAATTTGGCGGAAGGACAGAGATTCGAACTCTGGGAGCTGTTACACTCGACGGTTTTCAAGACCGTTGCCTTAAACCACTCGGCCATCCTTCCAATGGGCGCTGATATTAGCGATACCGTTATGAAATGTCTATCGTTTTCATGCAAAAAATGGCATTGGCGATGCAGTTGCCTAAACTTCAGGCCGTAAACGCTTAAAAAATGCAAAGCCCCGCGCAAGCGAGGCTTCCTTATTCGGCCAAAACGCGATTACTTAGGCTGCGAATCGTAGTCTGAACAGGTTTGATAGCCCTTGTTCATGACGTGGCCCGTATCGTTGTAGCTGACAAAGTACGTCTGCACCTTGCCGTCGCGCGGCGCCACGGCATAGGTGTCGCAGGTGCCCTGCGCATGAACCAAGGTGGCGGAGGTCGACGGCGGTCCGGCGATAGCCCGCACCTGCTGTTTGGTCATCCCTACTTTGACATCGCTGACCACCGGCTCATTGACATAACTGGTTGCGCGGTCATAAGCGGTGCAGCCGGCAAGAATGGAAAATACCACCGCAGTGCCGACGGCCAAAACCAACTTCTTCGTCATAGCTTGTCCTCTTGGAGTGCGTTTATTGTTCCCCAAGTCTAGAAGCGGAAAGGCTTTTCTACAAATGCCGCTTTGTTGATCGGTGCGTTTTTCGCGCGCCGGTCATTCTTTGGCATGCCGCTGCCGCTTCAGTTGCGCTTCAAACCCCTGCTGTGACTCCCGCACGTAACGCTGCAGCCCCGCAGGATCGATAAACGCCTGCGTATCGACGGCCTGCAAACGCCGCCATTTCCCGGCCAGATCAAAACGCGTCCCTTTGTTGGCGATAAAGATATCCGCCTGTACCTGCGCCAGACGGGCGAAACTGCCGCGAATATCTTCCACCAGCTGCGGATAATTCTTGTTGTTGACCAGGTAATAATCCGGCGTAGCCAGGCTGTCGGCATAGATGAAGCGATAAGGCTTGCCGTTATGCCGCAACGTGGTCAACCATGATGTCGCGCCCGGTAAGTGACCCGGCGTCAGCATGGCGGTCAGCGTCAGGCCGCCCAGAGTAACGCTGTCGCCCTCACCCACCACGATATCCGTTCGCACCGCAGGGAAACTGAGCGCATCCCCCAGCGCGAAGTCCTGCCGCCCGCCCAGCGCCAGCTGCCTCGCATTGGCCGCGCTGGCGACCACCCTGGCGCCGCTCCAGCGCTTCAATCGCGCAATGCCGCCGGCCTGGTCAAGCCGCGCATGGCTGTTCAGAATGAATTTCAACTCCTTGATGCTGAACCCCAGCCGCTCGATATTCGCTTTGATGAGCGGCGCGCTGGCATCCAGCCCCGCATCGATCAGGATCAGCCCCTGCGGCGTGCTCAGCAAGACCGATGACAGGTTGCTCATGCCGACGTAATACACCTGCGGAAAGATCTGGAACGGTGCCATCGGCTGGGCCCACTCCTCAAACAGCGAGTAGGGCGGCGCGCTGGATAACGGCTGCGCCGGATCTAACTGCGCCTGGGCGGAGAAACTCAGGGAAAAGGCCATAGCCATCAGATAACGCATGCTTTTTTTCATTATTCTCTTCTGTCAGGGGAAACCGGGCTGCAGTATACTCGGCGTGATATTGAGCGGTGTTCAATTAAAAAATGGAGCGTTGATGAATATTCTACAAATGGACATGAACCTGCTGAAAGTGCTGTACCTGCTGATGGTGACGGGCTCCAGCCGTAAAACCGCCGATCGGCTGGGCATCAGCACCTCCGCCGTCAGCCATGCGCTGGCCCGCCTGCGGGAAGTGCTGGATGAGCCGCTGTTTCGCCGGGAGGGGCATCGCCAGGTGCCGACCCTGTTCGCGCTGTCGCTGAAAGACAAGCTGACGCCGCTGTTTTCATCGCTGGACAGCGAAATGTTCGGCCAGCAACCCGAGGCGCCGCGCCGTTTCACGCTGGTGGCCCCCCCCGCTCTGCACCCGATTCTGCTGCCGCTGCTGGCGGAAAAAGGCGCCGCCAGCCAGGCCGATATTCATTGCCAGAACTTTGAGCGGCGCGCCTGGCGCGATGAACTGCTGGAAGGTAGCGTCGATCTGGTGCTGGCGGTGGGCGATCATCAACAACGCACCAGCGCACTGCATTATGAATCGATTGGCCGTACGCGCCTTATCGCGCTGTATGGCCCGCCGCTGGACCACGCGCTGCAGGATAAGCGCGAGCTGGCCTTCAGCGAACTGGCTGATTACCCGCACTATTATTGCCATCCATGGCCGCAAGCGGAAAACGAGCTGGATCGCCAGCTCGAGCGTCAGGGATTGCAACGCCGCATCGCCCTGAGCTGCGCCGATTACGCGCAGCTGCCGCCGGTGCTACGCCACGCGCCGTTATTGGCGGTCGTGCCTCAGCCGTGGTTTGCCGCCCAGCCTGACAAACAGGGCCTGAAGGCCTTGCCGATCGGCGACAATCTGGCAATCGGTCACCTATTTTCTCAGTACCGAAAAGGCGAGCCAGAGTGGCGAAAACGGCTGATTTCCGCCATCCACGCCGGGCTGCGTCACCACTACCGATAACCAGAATCAAAAACCGAAATCGCTTAGCGCCGGAACATCGTCTGGCCGGCGCCCCAGCGGCCAATGAAAACGCCGATCCAGTTCACGGATCGGCATGTCATTGATGCAGGCATGCCGGTTGATCATCAGCCCCTCCTGATTGAACTCCCAGTTTTCGTTGCCGAAGCTGCGATACCAGTTGCCGGAATCGTCGCGCCATTCATAGGCGAAACGCACCGCGATGCGCGCGCCGTCAAACGCCCACAGTTCCTTAATCAGCCGATACTCCAACTCTTTCGCCCATTTGCGCTGCAGAAAACCGACCACTGCCGCGCGGCCGTCGACAAACTCAGCGCGGTTACGCCAGTGGGTATCGAGGGAATACACCTGGGATACGCGCTCGGGATCGCGGCTGTTCCAGGCATCCTCCGCCAGCCGCACTTTCTCGATGGCGGATTCGCGGGTAAAAGGCGGCAATGGGGGTTTACTGCTCATGTTCATCTCCTGAGTGAAAGTATGTAGACAACTCTGTCTACGTTATTACGCTAGCGCAGGTAGACAGAGTTGTCTACAATCACTCGAAAATAACCCGGGAGAAAATGATGACCGCCGATGTCAACGCCTTACCCGCCCGCCAGCGCATCCTGCTGGCGGCGCACGATCTGTTTTATCAGGAAGGGATCCGCGCCACCGGCATCGATCGCATCATCAAAGAATCGGGCGTGACCAAGGTGACCTTCTACCGCCATTTTCCCAGCAAGAACGATTTGATTACGGCGTTTTTGGCCTACCGCCATCAGCAGTGGCTAACCTGGTTCAGTACAGCGCTGGCTCGCCATGTGGCGCAGGCCGGCGGGTTGCTGCCGGCGCTGGCGCCCTGTCTGGCGGAATGGTTCGACGATCCGCGCTTTCGCGGCTGCGCTTTTATCAATACGGCGGTGGAACTTGCCGACCTGCTGCCGGAAAGCCTGCCCATCGCCGGCCGGCATAAGCGGCAGATGGCGGATGAGATGGCGCGTCACCTGCCCGCCGGGCCACGGCGGGAACAGCACGCAGCGATGTTGGCGATGCTGATCGACGGCGCCATCGTCAGAGTGCAGATAGAGCGGCAACCGCAGGCCGCGCTGCAGGTGCTGAATGCCACCCTGGAAATGCTGGCGCAAGGTGGATTCGATCAGTAATTGGCCCAGATGCCCGGCGTCACCAGTTCCAACAGGTGGCCGTCGGGATCGCGAAGATAAATGCTCTCCCCGCCGTGTTCCCAGCGCATCCGCCCCTCTATCTCCACACCGTTGGCCATCAGATGCCGTTCCCAATGCGGCAGTTGGTCTTTCGCTACCGCCAGCCCGATATGCGCCGGCCCCGCCCCGTCGTGCGCGGGAATAAACCCGGTCGGATAGTGTGCCCCGCGCAGCGAGTCGCCCTCGATAAACAAAAGTAATACGCTTCGATCGCCGACGTTATAGGCACGAAAGCGTTCGTTGGCGACCATCGCCGGCAGTTGCAGCACCTCTCGATAAAAGGCGTCCGCACGTTCAATATCACGGACGTACAGCACCGTTTCGATCACCTTGTCGATCTTGAGTTCCATATCGCCTCCGCTCTGTTTGCTGTACTGACAGCGTAGGCCGAGCGGGGGAGATCCGAAGCGCTTCCCGTGCCGGCAGCGGATCAATCCGTGCTTTACAGGCAAAAAAAACGCGGCCCGAAGGCCGCGCGATGACGTTCACACTGAGGTGCTTAGAACTGGTAAACCAGGCCCACGGCAACCACGTTGTCGGTGTTGATACCGGCAGCCTGGGTGAAGTCGTTGTTGTCCAGCAGGTTGATTTTGTAGTCAACGTAGGTGGACATGTTTTTGTTGAAGAAGTAGGTCGCACCCAGGTCGACGAATTTGACCAGATCCTCATCACCGTAGTCTTTACCGTTGCCGGCCAGGCCCAGGTCTTTACCTTTGGTCTGGTTATAGCCTACGAACGGACGCAGACCGAAGTCGAACTGATAGTGCGCGTAGGCTTCGAAGCTCTGCGCCTTGTTGGCATAACCGAAAGCATCGCTGGTAGAACTACCGAAGCGCGCCGCGTTGTAGGACTGGGTGAACATCACGGCCAGGTAGGTATTGTTGGCATCATATTTCAGACCGCCGGAGTAGCCTTCTGCCTTGTCGCCGCGGCCCATGATGTTCTGGTAGCCACCGCCGCCGTTTTGTTCGCTGGTACGGCGAGAGTTGAAGAAGGCACCGGCGGCACTGATGCCGTAACCCATGTCATAGCTCAGCGACATGCCGTAGCCTTCACCGTTCTGACCCAGAACGTCGCGGCCATTGTTGGTCTCTTCCGGGCTGCCGTTCTTACCCTGGTACTGCAGGGCGAAGTTCAGGCCGTCAACCAAACCGAAGAAGCCGTTGTTGCGGTAGGTTGCCAGGCCGCTGGAACGCTGGAACATGAACTGGTCGGCGCCGTAGGTCGAGCCATCGAACTCAGGCTGCAAGTCGGTATACGCCGCGACGTCGTACAACACGCCGGTGTTACGGCCGTAGTCAAACGAGCCGTAGTCGCCGAATTTCAGACCGGCGAAGCCGTAACGGGTGAAGTTCTTGTTGTCCTCGTTTTCAGCGTGGTTCAGGTTTGCCTGATATTCCCACTGGCCGTAACCGGTCAGCTGATCGCTGATTTGCGTTTCGCCGCGCAGGCCAAAACGCATATAAGACTGATCGCCGTCCGCGCCATCATTGCTGGAGAAATAGTGAAGACCGTCGACTTTACCGTACAAATCCAGTTTATTACCGTCTTTGTTGTAGATTTCCGCCGCGCCTGCTGTGCCTGCAACCAGCAGTGCGGGTACCATCAGAGAGAGTACTCGAAGTTTCATCGTTATTATCCTCGTTAATTATGTCGAGCTACGGCCACTGCCCTTTTCGAGCATTATTAGCACGACTGTGCATTACCATTCTGGTAACAAGGATTATATTAATCCAGAAAGAAAATGATACCAAGTATCCGATAGTGTTTCAGTGTAATTAAGAAAGGTTTCAAAATGTAAATGCGTGCGAACTTTCACAAAACATTACCGACAAACAAAATAAAGCACTTAAAGACAAAGAATAGATTAATTGATAAAAAATCATGCAGTTATACATATCCTTAAGAAAAAAAAGCCAACCATACAATGGAGCCGGGCAATAAGCACATTGTGCCAAAACGCCGTCCGCTTCCAGCCGTTATAATCACCTCGCTATCATCATTATTTTCATTATTACCTTCATTATCGGAAGATAATTTCTGCATCCCTTTAACCGGCTTCTGGCCGGTTTTTTATTTTTCTCCATACTCCCCTCACAATTCCAACTCGCACAAATAGCAAGCAAATAAATAACCTCATGATATAGTTTCACTAATTTACTTCCGCACTAATTGCTAATCTATTTCCTTATTTTAGTCTACAAATTGAATTTTCTTTTCATTTCGTGCTGCATCCCACCCATTATTTCGCGCCGCAGGCAAAATTAGCCGCAGAGTTTCAATTCTGGTAGCCTGAAAAAACGCCCCCTCATCGAGTAACACCATGATGCCCTTTCATCCCGACGCGCTGTGGCAGCGGCTGCAAAGCTCCCCTTTCCGCGCCCGCTTCCGTTTAAATGCCAAGGACCAGGCTTATCTCGACGACAAAGGCTTGCCGCTGATCCTCAGCCATGCCCGCGATTTTATCGACCGCCGGCTGGCCGCCGCCCACCCCAAAAACGACGGTAAGCAAACGCCGATGCGCGGCCATCCGGTATTCGTCGCCCAGCACGCCACCGCCACCTGCTGCCGCAGCTGCCTGGAAAAGTGGCACGGTATGCCGCAAGGCGTCGCGCTGAACGAGCAACAAAAGGATTATATTGTCCAGGCGATCGCCCTGTGGCTGGTACGCAGAGCCGGCGCCCGGAATGAACAAGGCGCGAATCTTTTCGACCCGGATCGCGGATTGTGATAAAAACTGTCGGTAACTTTCGCCACTCTTTTGACCCAAGATCCTGACGCTTACATGACAGCCACCTTGTGCAATGAACAGCAAACGCCCGGCGTTCCTCAACAGATCGCCACCCGTCTGGCCTTCTTCGTCGCCGGCCTCGGCATGGCCGCCTGGGCACCGCTGGTCCCTTTCGCCAAAGCGCGCATCGGCATTGATGACGGCTCGCTCGGCCTGTTGCTGCTCTGTATCGGCGCCGGCTCCATGCTGGCGATGCCGCTGACCGGTTTCCTGACCGGTAAGCTGGGCTGCCGCGCGGTGATCCTGATGGCGGGGCTCGGGTTGTGCATCGATCTGCCGCTGCTGGCGCTGATGGACTCCCTCGGCGGCATGGCCGTGGCGCTGCTGCTGTTTGGTGCGGCGATCGGCATGATCGACGTGGCGATGAACGTTCAGGCGGTGATCGTCGAGCGCGCCAGCGGCAAGGCGATGATGTCCGGTTTTCACGGCTTCTTCAGCATCGGCGGCATTGCCGGTGCCGGCGGCGTCAGCGCGCTGTTGTGGCTGGGGCTGACGCCGCTGCAATCCACCCTGCTCACCGTGCTGGCGGTGATCGCGCTGCTGGCGCTCGCCAGCCGCCATCTGCTGCGAGAGAGCGGCGCCGACGACGGCGGGCCGATGTTCGTCTTGCCGCGTGGCTGGGTGATGTTTATCGGCATTCTGTGCTTTATCATGTTTCTGGCGGAAGGATCGATGCTCGACTGGAGCGCGCTGTTCCTCACCACGTTGCGCGGCGTCGAGCATAGCCAGGCCGGTCTGGGCTATGCGCTATTTTCCATCACCATGACGCTCGGCCGGCTCAATGGCGATCGGGTGGTGAATTCGTTGGGCCGCTACCGGGTGCTGCTGCTGGGCAGCCTGTGCGCCGCTCTCGGCCTGAGTCTGGCCATCGCCTTCAATCACGCCACCGTGTCGCTGGTCGGTTTCATGCTGGTCGGCCTGGGCGCCTCGAACGTCGTGCCGATCCTGTTCAGCGCCGCAGGTAACCAGCGCGACATGCCGGCCAATCTGGCCATCGCCTCCGTCACCACCGTCGGCTATGCCGGCATTCTGGCCGGCCCGGCGCTGATCGGCTTTATCGCTCAGTTTTCCAGCCTGACGGTGGCCTTCGCCTGTGTAGCCGCCCTGCTGTTGGCGGTAACCGCCAGCGCCAAGGCCGTCACTCGCTGATTTCAGGAATGCGCCGCCACTATGCGAAATAAACAACTGACCATTAGCTCCAGCAATATCACCCGCTGCTTCCTGCTGTTTATCGTGCTGCTGACGATCGGCATCGGTCTGTATGGTTACAACTACACCAACGCCTGGCTGGCGGAAAAGAAATACACGCTGAACAGCATCGCCGGCTCGCTGCAAAAGCGTATCGATACCTACCGCTATATGACCTACCAGGTCTATGACAAATTCGGCAATGCGCCGGCGCAGAATGTCGATCCCGGTTTGCAGGAAACCCGCCTGCGCCCCGACGTCTATTATGTCGAGAAGCCGCATAAGAAAACCGACGCGGTGATCTTCGGCAGCCACGACGAGAACACCCTGGCGATGATCGCCAACATCTCGGACTATCTGGACACCCGCTGGGGCGCCAAGACCGAGAACTACGCCATGTATTACCTCAACGGTCAGGACAACAGCCTCAGCCTGATCACCACCCAGCCGCTCAAAGAGCTGGCTTCGCGCTTTCGGGAAAGTTACCTGACCACCTCGGCGGACGAACGCCGCGCCGAGATGCTGCAACAGGCCAACATGCTCGACGAGCGCGAGAGCTTTTCCGATCTGCGCAAGCAGCGCTTCCAGAACGCCTATTCGTTCTCGATTCGCACGACCTTTAATCAGCCTGGGCACCTGGCGACGGTGATCGCCTTCGATTTACCGATCAACGACATCATCCCGGCCAACCTGGCCCGCGCCAACTTCCTGCTGCTGCCGGACGATGTCAATCTCGACGACAGCGCGATCCCGGCGGAAACCGCTCTCGGCACCCATGCATCGATGAGCGGCGGCTGGGTAGAGTTCAGCGCCGCATTGCCCAATGCGCCGCTCAAGGTGGTGTATCGCGTTTCGGCCATCAATCTGGCCATCGATTTGCTGCGCAACAACCTCTGGCTGATCGCGGTCAACCTGCTGCTGCTGGCCCTGTCGATGCTGAGCATCTATTTTATTCGCCGCCAGTACATTCGCCCGAGCGAAAACATGGCGGTGGAGCTGGAAGCCGAGCGCGCGCTGAATCAGGAGATCGTCTCCAGCCTCCCTTCCGGCCTGTTGGTCTACAGCTTCGCCAGCAATACAGTGATCGCCAGCAACAAAATCGCCGAACACCTGCTGCCGCACCTCAGCCTGCAAAAAATCGCCCATATGGCCGAACAGCACCACGGGGTGATCCAGGCGACGGTCAACAACGAGGTGTATGAAATCCGCATTTTCCGCAGCCAGCTGTCGCCGGACACCTACCTGTTCCTGATGCACGATCAGGATAAAGAGGTGATGGTGAACAAACGGCTGCAGCAGGCGCGGCGCGAATACGACAAGAACGTTCAGGCACGCAAGCTGATGCTGCACAACCTGGGCATCGAGCTGAATCAGCCGGTGCGCCAGATGCACGATCTGGTCGATCGTCTGTACAGCCGGCCGGATGAGGAGCAACAGCAGGCGCTGCTGGGCCAGCTGACGGCGGCGTCGGCGGCGGTGCTGGGGTTGATCGATAACATCACCCTGCTGACCCGGCTGGAAACCCAGGACTGGCAGCCTACGCGCGAGCCGTTCAACCCGGCGGCGATGATCGACGAGCTGCTGCTGGAGACCCTGCCGGCGCTCAACCAAAAGGGATTGGCGCTGTTCAAGCATTTCCAACTGGACGTCGAGCAGAATTATATCGGCGACGCCAACGCGCTGCGCAAAGTGATCTCGCTGCTGGTGCATTACGCCATTATCACCACCGCCTGCGGCAAGATTTCCCTGGTTGTCGACCATGAGCCCGAGCACCCGGATCGCCTGATTTTCCAAATCAACGACACCGGCTCCGGCATCTCCAACGAGGAGATCAGCAACCTCAACTATCCGTTCCTCAGCCAGACGCTGGTAGACCGCTTCAACCACGGTTCCGGGCTCACCTTCTTCCTGTGCAACCAGCTGTGCAAGAAGCTTAACGGCCAGTTGGACATTCGCAGCAAGGTGGATATCGGCACCCGCTATACCATCCGCGTCGCCATGGAGATGGAGAAAAGAGAGCCGCAGGAGCAGGAAAAGCTGCTCGACGGCGTCACCGCCCTGCTGGACGTGACGTCGGATGAAGTGCGCGGCATCGTGACCCGTCTGCTGCAGGCCTACGGCGCCGACTGTCTTGTCGCCGAAGATCGCGCGGTCAACCGCGATTATGACGTGCTGCTCACCGATAACCCGCAGCGCGCGGACGATTACACCCTGCTGCTGGCGAGCGACGAGCCGGGCTGGCAAGCGCTGGATAAACGCTACATTCGAGTGAACTATAACCTGAACGGCGCATTAATCGACGCCGTGCTGATGCTGATCGAACAGCAAATGGCCGCGCTGGAGCAGGAAGAAAGCCCGCTTTCACTGAGCTCAGAAGATATCCAACTCTATGAAAAACAATTGAAATCAAGTGATTACTATGGGCTGTTTGTCGATACAGTACCCGACGATGTCAAAAAACTGTATACTGAGGCGGGCAGCAGTGATTTCAATGCGCTGTCGCAAACCGCACACCGCCTGAAAGGTGTGTTTGCCATGTTAAATCTGCTTCCCGGCAAGCAACTGTGCGAATCGTTAGAACAGCGCATCGCAGAAGGTGATGCGCCCGAGATCGAGAATAACATCAGTCAGATTGATTTTTTCGTCAGCAGACTGCTGAAGCAAGGTAGCCAACAACATGAATAACCTGAATGTAATTATTGCTGATGACCATCCTATCGTACTGTTTGGCATCCGGAAGTCACTTGAGCAAATTGAATGGGTGAATGTCGTTGGGGAGTTCGAAGACTCAACCGCACTGATCAACAATCTGTCCAAGCTGGACGCCAACGTGCTGATCACCGACCTTTCGATGCCGGGCGACAAGTATGGCGACGGCATCACGCTGATTAAGTACATCAAGCGCCACTATCCACAGTTGTCGATCATCGTGCTGACCATGAACAACAACCCGGCGATCCTGAGCGCGGTATTGGATCTGGATATCGAAGGCATCGTGCTGAAACAGGGCGCGCCGACCGATCTGCCGAAGGCGCTGGCCGCCCTGCAGAAGGGCAAGAAGTTCACGCCGGAAAGCGTCTCCAAACTGCTGGAGAAAATCAGCGCCAGCGGCTATGGCGACAAACGCCTGTCGCCGAAAGAGAGCGAAGTGCTGCGCCTGTTCGCTGAAGGTTTCCTGGTGACCGAAATCGCCAAGAAACTCAACCGCAGCATCAAAACCATCAGCAGCCAGAAGAAATCGGCGATGATGAAGCTGGGCGTCGAAAACGACATCGCCCTGCTCAACTACCTCTCCTCCGTCAGCATGACGCCGCTGGACAAAGAGTAAATCCCGCTTCACGGCAGGCTAACGTCAAACAGGCACGGCATTCGCCGTGCCTGTTTGCTTTTCAGGCCTCGCGGCGGCTGTAGCGCACCTGTTGGCTGTAGTAAGCCAACGTCTGCTCCAGCGTCTCCAGCGTGACCGGTTTCGACAGGCAATTATCCATACCCGCCTCGAGGCAGCGCTGCTTCTCTTCCGCCAGCGCGTTCGCCGTCACGCCGATCACCGGCGCGCTGAACTGCATCTGCCGCAGCTCCTGCGTCAGACGATAGCCGTCCATGTTCGGCATATTGACGTCGGTCAGCACAATATCGACGCGGTGCTGTTTCAGCACGCCGAGCGCGTCGACGCCGTCGTTGGCGGTCACCACCTGATACCCCAGTGACCCCAGCTGATCGGACAGCAGGCGACGATTAATCGGATGATCGTCAACCACCAGCAGATGAATATCGCCGTTGTCCACCGCGCTGGCCTTGGCGGACACCGGCAGCTGCACCAGCGCCTCTGGCGCGCCACTGCTGCCGACGCCGAACAGCCGGTTCAGCAAGGTCAACGTTTCACGCGGCGTGGAAGTGCTGTGCATCCAATAACCCGGCCGGGTTTCCAGCGACGGGCCGATATGCTCGGTGGAGAACTGGATCTGAGCCAGCAACGGCGTGTCCAGCCTCAGCGGATAGTCGCTGAGCATCACCTCTCCGGCGGCGGTCTCCTGCCGGTTATAGCGCTGGATATCGGCGCCGTAGCCGCCCAGAATCGCCATCAGATAACTTTCCAGCCGCTGATTGCGGATATCCAGCCATAGCCGGCGCCCCTGCCAGGTATCGCTGGCCTGCGGGATCGGGAACTGAGCGTTAAATAGCGGAATGCGGATGCTGAACAAGCTGCCCAACCCCGGTTCGGACTCGACGGCGATATCGCCGTCCATCAGGTTGATCAACTTTTCGCAGATCGCCAACCCCAGCCCGGTTCCCTGGAAATGGCGCTGCACGCCGGTGCCGACCTGGAAAAACGGATCGAACAGGCGCGAGATCTCCTTCTCCGGAATGCCGACGCCGGTATCGCGCACGCTGAATTCCAGGTAGTTGCCGCGGGTGCAGACCTGCAGCACGATACAGCCGGTATCGGTGAACTTGATGGCGTTGTTCACCAGGTTGGACAGCACCTGCTGCAGCCGCACCGGATCGCCGAAGATGCGCTCCGGCACGTTTTGTTCAATAAAGCAGTACAGCCCCAGACGTTTCTTCACCACCAGCGGCAAATAGTTGCCGGCGATATGGGTGATCACCTCCAGGCAGGAGAACTCGCGCGGTTCGATCTTCAGCTGCTCGGACTCGATCTTGGAGAAATCGAGAATGTCGCTGATGATTTTCAGCAGCAGGCCGGAAGAGTTGTTCATCGCGTTGACCAGCCGATCCACCCCCTGCGGCAACGCCTTGGTTTGCAGCAGATCGAGGTTGCCGATAATGCCGTACAGCGGCGTGCGCAGCTCATGGCTGACGGTGGCCAGGAACATCGATTTGGACTGGCTGGCCTGCTCCGCCGCCGCCGCCATCTCCTGCAGCGACTCTTCCATCTTCACGCGCGCGCTGACGTCCACCAGCACGCAGATCGCCACCTCTTCGTTACGGTAGCGCGAGTGAACAAAGCTGATCTGCAGGTTGTTGTTGTTGCTGGTCATCACATCGACGAAATTCGCCTGCTGTTCGCAAATGATGCGCGTAATCCGATCGCGATCTTCGTGGGTCAACAGGTTGATATAGTTATGCGCCAGTTCGTTACTCAGGATGTTGGTGCCGTCGCTGATACGCAGAATACAGATGCCCACCGGCGCCGAGGCGACAATCTTGCGGTTGAACTGTTCGTGCTCTTCCAGGCGAAAGGCGTTGTCCTCCGCCGGCAGGAACATTTTGCGCTCAAACAGCCACGCCAGCGTGAACAGCACGATGGCCGACAGCAGGTTCAGCAACAGCGCGTTGAGGATCAGCATTTTGAAGCGCTCCACCACGCTTTTCACCGGCAGCGCATAAACGATGCTCAGTGAAGAAGGCGGCAGCACTTTCTTCATGATCAGGTCGCGGTAATTGTCGACATAGCCGAAATAAGCGTGCTCTGCGGGGTAGCTGTTGAGCGAGGCGGCATAACGCTCGCCGTCCGCCAGGCGCAGCACCGGCTCGTTGTTTTCATCCAGCAGCGTGACGCCGATCGGCAGATTGCCGGCGGTGACGAAATCCTCCAGCCGAACGGTTTGCTCGATGCCCAACAGCGCCTCCAGCTTGCTGCCGATATAAATCGGCGTCAGCACATACAGGTAACCGACATCCGGCCGCTGCGCGCTGGGGCTGATCCAATACAGGTTGTTGTCTTTGTCCAGGCTTTTGGCGTTACGGTATTTCAGAATGCGTTCATGCAGCGACTTCAGCACGCTTTCCCGATTGGCAGCCGTGGTGCCGCCGCCGAATTCCGCCATGCACAGGCTGTCGCCGCCGATGAAGAACACCCGGTTGAGATCGTAGGCCGCCACGAAGTTCTCTTTCCAATACTGGATCAGGCCGCTCAGCGAATCGAGCGAACTGCGGTAAGTGGTGCTCAACGCGCAGTTGGACTCCGGGTACAGCGGAAAGAATTGCGGCGGGCTGCCCTTGCCGGGAAACACCCCGCTGAACATATCCAGGCTGCTGACCGAACCGTTGAGGCGGTTCTCCGCCATATATTTGATGTCGCGGATGATGTCGGCGGAATGGCGGATGTAACCCTGCGCCTGATCGAAATTGAGGTTGTACTCGTCTCGGATTTCCGACTCTTTCTGATGCAGGATATTCAGAATATAAAAGGTGGTGAGCAGCGCCCCCAACGACCACAGCAAAATCGCCAGTACCCGAAACAGATAGCGGGATACTTTCAGCGTAGTTCGAAAAGAGGCTAAATATTTCAATCGGATACCATACGAAAGTCAGTGGCGGCGCACGGGGTCGCCGGCGCGGCAGCCGGCGGCTCGGTGCGCCAATTAAACCATAGAACTGAAAAAGGGCCTAGCATCGCTGCCAGGCCCTTTTGTCTCGGTGCATTACGGTGTCGGCATGCCGACGCCCTCACCGTGCTTTAAACGTTGTCGTCGTCCATCGGCTCAGCCGCGTCGTCGCCATCGTCCAGCGGCGTGGTGTCTTCTTCCACCGCTTCCGCGCCCGGTTCCAGGCTGTCCAGCTCTTCGTCTTCCACCGGCTCGGCCACGCGCTGCAGCCCGACGACGTTCTCGTCTTCCGCCGTACGGATCAGCGTCACACCCTGGGTGTTACGGCCGACCACGCTGACTTCCGAAACGCGGGTACGCACCAGCGTGCCGGCATCGGTGATCATCATGATCTGGTCGCTGGTTTCCACCTGTACGGCGCCGACTACCTGGCCGTTACGCTCGCTCACCTTGATGGAGATAACCCCCTGGGTGGCGCGTGACTTGGTCGGATACTCGGTCACGGCGGTACGTTTACCGAAGCCGTTTTGCGTGACGGTCAGGATGTCGCCTTCGCCGCGCGGCACGATCAGGGAGATCACGCTGTCGCCTTCGCCGAGGTTGATGCCGCGCACGCCGGTCGCGGTACGGCCCATCGAACGCACCTGCGTTTCCGGGAAGCGCACCACTTTACCGTTGGCGGAGAACAGCATCACTTCGTTGCTGCCGTCGGTCAGATCGACACCGATCAGCTCGTCGCCCTCGTTGAGGTTGACGGCGATGATGCCGGCGCTGCGCGGACGGCTAAACTCGGTCAGCGCAGTTTTCTTCACGGTACCGCTGGCGGTCGCCATGAACACGTGGCGCCCTTCTTCATACTCGCGCACCGGCAGAATCGCGGTGATACGCTCATCGGCTTCCAGCGGCAGCAGGTTGACGATCGGGCGACCACGCGCGCCACGGCTGGCTTCAGGCAGTTGGTATACCTTCATCCAATACAGGCGGCCACGGCTGGAGAAACACAGGATCGTATCGTGGGTGTTGGCCACCAGCAGGCGATCGATAAAGTCTTCTTCTTTAATACGCGCCGCAGACTTGCCTTTGCCGCCGCGGCGTTGAGCTTCATAGTCGGACAGCGGCTGATACTTCACGTAGCCCTGGTGCGACAGGGTCACCACCACGTCTTCCTGGTTGATCAGGTCTTCGATGTTGATGTCGGAAGTATTGGCGGTGATCTCGGTGCGGCGGCCGTCGTTGTACAGCTCTTTGACCGCCACCAGCTCTTCGCGGATCACTTCCATCAGGCGCTCTGGGCTTTCCAGAATAAAGATCAGCTCGGCGATAAAGTTGAGCAGCTCTTTATATTCGTCCAGCAGCTTCTCGTGCTCCAGGCCGGTCAGTTTCTGCAGGCGCAGATCCAGAATCGCCTGAGCCTGCTGCTCGGTCAGGTAGTATTTGCCGTCGCGGATGCCGAACTCCGGCTCCAGCCATTCAGGGCGGGCGGCGTCGTCACCGGCACGCTCCAGCATGGCGCTGACGTTGCCCAGATCCCACGGCTGCGCCACCAGCGCAACTTTGGCTTCCGCCGGGGTCGGCGCACGGCGAATCAGCTCGATGATCGGATCGATGTTGGCCAACGCGATGGCCAGCGCTTCCAGGATATGGGCGCGGTCGCGGGCCTTGCGCAGTTCGAAGATGGTGCGGCGGGTGACCACTTCGCGGCGGTGACGCACGAAGGCTTCGAGGATGTCCTTCAGGTTCAGCAGCTTGGGCTGGCCCTGATGCAGCGCGACCATGTTGATGCCGAAGGTGACCTGCAGCTGCGTCAACGCATACAGGTTGTTCAGCACCACTTCGCCGACCGCGTCGCGTTTGACTTCGATCACGATGCGCATGCCGTCTTTATCGGACTCGTCGCGCAGCGCGCTGATGCCTTCCACGCGCTTTTCTTTTACCAGCTCGGCGATCTTCTCGATCAGACGCGCCTTGTTCACCTGATACGGGATCTCGTGAACGATGATGGTTTCGCGGCCGGTCTTGGCGTCGGCTTCCACTTCCGCGCGCGCACGCAGGTAGACTTTGCCGCGCCCGGTGCGGTAGGCCTCTTCGATGCCGCGGCGGCCGTTGATGATCGCCGCCGTCGGGAAGTCCGGCCCCGGGATGTGTTCCATCAGCCCTTCGATGCTGATGTTTTCATCGTCGATATAGGCCAGGCAGCCGTTGACGACTTCAGCCAGGTTGTGCGGTGGAATATTGGTGGCCATGCCCACGGCGATGCCCGACGAGCCGTTGACCAGCAGGTTCGGGATCTTGGTCGGCATGACGGCCGGGATCTGCTCGGTGCCATCATAGTTAGGCACGAAGTCGACGGTTTCTTTTTCCAGGTCCGCCAACAGTTCGTGAGCAATCTTGGACATGCGCACTTCGGTATAACGCATCGCCGCGGCGGAGTCGCCGTCGACGGAGCCGAAGTTACCCTGGCCGTCCACCAGCATGTAGCGCAGTGAAAACGGCTGAGCCATACGCACGATAGTGTCGTAAACCGCGCTGTCACCGTGCGGGTGATATTTACCGATCACGTCCCCGACGACACGGGCCGATTTCTTGTATGGTTTATTCCAGTCGTTACCCAGTACGCTCATCGCGTACAGAACGCGGCGGTGAACCGGCTTCAGTCCATCACGAACATCTGGCAGCGCACGTCCGACAATAACGGACATCGCATAGTCCAGATACGAGTTTTTCAACTCGTCTTCGATGTTTACCGGTGTGATTTCTCTGGCAAGGTCGCTCATGGAGCTGCTATCCCTCTACTAATGATTCATCTGCCCGCTGCCATAGTGGCAAAGGTGTAAAACTATATCACAAAGCACGCTTTACGGGAAAATAACCGCCGCTGTTTCACGGAAATTGTGCAGATAAGTGCGCTAAAAACGCATCGGCACAGACGATGCCGCGCCGGAACATGTATAATCCGCGCAACGAGAACAAGGAGCCAGACAAGCCCATGAACGCAGAATCATCCAGCCGAGTGCAAAACGTTGACCACCAGGAAATCGCCAAGTTCGAGGCCGTCGCCTCCCGCTGGTGGGATCTTGAAGGCGAGTTCAAACCGCTGCACCGCATCAACCCGCTGCGCCTGAACTACATCATGCAACGCGCCGGCGGCATTTTTGACAAGCAGGTGCTCGACGTGGGCTGCGGCGGCGGCATTCTGGCGGAAAGCATGGCGCGCGAAGGTGCCAAGGTCACCGGCCTGGACATGGGCGCGGAACCGCTGCAGGTCGCGCGGCTGCACGCGTTGGAAAGCGGCATGAACGTCACTTACGTGCAGGAAACGGTGGAAAACCACGCTCAAGCCAACCCGCAACGCTACGACGTGGTCACCTGCATGGAGATGCTGGAGCACGTGCCCGATCCCGCCTCGGTGGTGCGCGCCTGCGCCCAGCTGGTGAAACCGGGCGGCCACGTGTTCTTCTCCACCATCAACCGCAACACCAAAGCCTGGCTGATGGCGGTGATCGGCGCCGAGTACGTGCTGAAGATGGTGCCTCAGGGCACCCACGATCATAAGAAGTTTATTCGCCCTTCCGAACTGATCGGCTGGGTCGACGGCACGCCGCTGCGCGAAAAGCACATGATCGGCCTGCATTACAACCCGATCACCGATCATTTCAAGCTTGGACGCAACGTTGACGTGAACTACATGGTGCACACCCAGCACGAAGGCTAAACGCTGTAAACCGCGCCGGCCCTGCATTACCGGGGGGCGGCGCCCGCGGCGCATTCGGAAAAATACCTAATTTCCGCGACTTCGATCAAAATAGCCGTTGTAAACAGTTTTTTAGAATATTAAATCAGATCAATATGCCGTTTTTTTCTAACGTTTAATAAAGCGGCAAACGATCGGTATTTTCAGTTTTTCAGTAAAATCTGATCGCGCTTATTGACAAGCTTGTCGCGCCAGTCACGGCGCGCGCTTCGCACGGCAAGTTAGATTTCACCCCCAAGTTATCCACAAATTAGGCCGGTTTTGTTCACTTGCAAACGCCTTTTTTTCTCACTATCTTGTTACCTCACCGACATACAACCCCTATATATAGTGTTTACATACTGAGCAGAGCGACTACACTTCTGCTTAGGGGCACCATACGGACAGGTAAAACACCACATGAACCAAAGTCTGCTTGTAACTAAACGCGATGGCCGTAAAGAGCGCATCAACCTCGACAAAATCCACCGGGTCATCGATTGGGCCGCAGAGGGATTACACAACGTCTCGGTTTCTCAAGTAGAGTTGCGTTCACACATTCAGTTTTATGACGGCATCAAAACCGCCGACATTCACGAAACCATCATCAAAGCCGCAGCCGATCTGATCTCCCGCGATGCCCCGGACTACCAGTACCTGGCCGCTCGCCTGGCGATCTTCCACCTGCGTAAAAAGGCTTATGGCCAGTTCGAGCCGCCGAAGCTGCACGCTCACGTGATCCGCATGGTCGAGATGGGCAAATACGATAAGCATCTGCTGGAAGACTACAGCGCTGAAGAGTTCGAGCAGATGGACTCCTTTATCGATCACTGGCGCGACATGAACTTCTCTTATGCCGCCGTCAAGCAGCTGGAAGGCAAGTACCTGGTGCAGAACCGCGTCAGCGGCGAGATCTACGAAAGCGCCCAGTTCCTGTACATGCTGGTGTCCGCTTGCCTGTTCTCCAACTACCCGCGTGAAACCCGTCTGGACTACGTCAAACGTTTCTACGACGCGATTTCCACCTTCAAGATTTCGCTGCCTACGCCGATCATGTCCGGCGTGCGCACCCCAACCCGCCAGTTCAGCTCCTGCGTGCTGATCGAGTGCGGCGACAGCCTGGACTCCATCAACGCCACCTCCAGCGCCATTGTGAAATACGTTTCGCAGCGCGCCGGCATCGGTATCAACGCCGGCCGCATCCGCGCGCTGGGCAGCCCGATCCGCGGCGGTGAAGCCTTCCATACCGGCTGTATCCCGTTCTACAAACACTTCCAGACCGCCGTCAAATCCTGCTCGCAGGGCGGCGTGCGCGGTGGCGCGGCAACGCTGTTCTACCCGATGTGGCACCTGGAAGTGGAAAGCCTGCTGGTGTTGAAAAACAACCGCGGCGTTGAAGGCAACCGCGTGCGTCACATGGACTACGGCGTGCAGCTGAACCGCCTGATGTACCAGCGTCTGATCAAGGGCGAAGACATCACCCTGTTCAGCCCGTCCGACGTGCCGGGGCTGTATGACGCGTTCTTCGCCGATCAGGACGAATTCGAGCGCCTGTACACGCTGTACGAGAAAGACGACAGCATTCGCCAGAAGCGCGTGAAAGCGGTTGAGCTGTTCTCGCTGATGATGCAAGAGCGCGCCTCTACCGGCCGTATCTACATCCAGAACGTCGACCACTGCAACACCCACAGCCCGTTCGATCCGCAGATCGCACCGGTACGTCAGTCCAACCTGTGTCTGGAAATTGCCCTGCCGACCAAGCCGCTGGAAGACGTCAACGACGAAAACGGCGAGATCGCGCTGTGCACCCTGTCCGCCTTCAACCTGGGTGCGATCGACAGCCTGGACGATCTGGAAGAGCTGGCGACCCTGGCGGTGCGTTCACTCGACGCCCTGCTGGATTATCAGGATTATCCGATCAAGGCCGCACACCGTGGCGCGATGGGCCGCCGTACCCTGGGTATCGGCGTCATCAACTTCGCCTATTACCTGGCCAAGAATGGCGTGCGCTACTCCGACGGCAGCGCCAACAACCTGACCCACAAAACGTTCGAAGCCATTCAGTACTACCTGCTGAAAGCCTCCAACCGTCTGGCTCAGGAGCAAGGCGCTTGCCCGTGGTTCAAAGAAACCACCTATTCGCAGGGCATCCTGCCGATCGACACCTACAAGAAAGACCTGGATGCGGTCTGCAACGAGCCGCTGCACTACGACTGGGAAACCCTGCGTAAAGACATCCAGGAAACCGGCCTGCGCAACTCGACGCTGTCCGCCCTGATGCCGTCGGAAACCTCCTCGCAGATTTCCAACGCCACCAACGGCATCGAGCCGCCGCGCGGCCACATCAGCATCAAGGCGTCGAAAGACGGCATCCTGCGCCAGGTGGTGCCGGAGTATGAGCGTCTGAAAGACAACTACGAGCTGCTGTGGGAAATGCCGAGCAACGACGGCTATCTGCAGCTGGTAGGGCTGATGCAGAAATTCATCGACCAGTCGATCTCGGCCAACACCAACTACGATCCGACCCGTTTCCCGGGCGGCAAGGTGCCGATGAAGCAGCTGTTGAAAGACCTGCTCACCACCTACAAGTTCGGCGTGAAAACGCTGTACTACCAAAATACCCGCGACGGTGCGGAAGACGCCCAGGAAGATTTGCAGCCTGCCAAGGCCGGCGATGACGACTGCGAAAGCGGCGCCTGCAAGATCTAAGGTTTGACCTAGCGGGCCGGAATTTTCCGGCCCCTTCATTTAGCCACGTTACGATGGATTCAGGCTTATGGCTTACACCACTTTTTCTCAGACCAAAAACGACCAGCTGCAAGAGCCGATGTTCTTCGGCCAGTCGGTAAACGTTGCGCGTTTCGACCAGCAAAAGCATGAAATCTTCGAAAAGCTGATCGAAAAACAGCTCTCCTTCTTCTGGCGCCCGGAAGAAGTTGACGTCTCCCGCGATCGCATCGATTACCAGGCGCTGCCGGAGCACGAGAAGCACATCTTCATCAGCAACCTGAAGTATCAGACGCTGCTGGATTCCATCCAGGGCCGCAGCCCGAACGTCGCGCTGCTGCCGCTGATCTCGATCCCTGAGCTGGAAACCTGGGTGGAAACCTGGTCGTTCTCCGAGACCATCCACTCCCGTTCCTACACTCACATCATCCGCAACATCGTCAACGATCCGGCGCTGGTGTTCGACGACATCGTCACCAACGAAGAGATCAAGAAACGCGCGAAAGACATCTCCGGTTACTACGACGATCTGATCGAGATGACCAGCTACTATCACCTGCTGGGTGAAGGCACCCACCAGGTGAACGGTAAAACCGTCACCGTCAATCTGCGCGCGCTGAAGAAGCAGCTGTACCTGTGCCTGATGAGCGTGAACGCGCTGGAAGCGATCCGCTTCTACGTCAGCTTTGCCTGCTCCTTCGCGTTCGCCGAGCGCGAACTGATGGAAGGCAACGCCAAAATCATCAAGCTGATCGCCCGCGACGAAGCGCTGCACCTGACCGGCACCCAGCACATGCTGAACCTGATGCGTTCCGGCGCCGACGATCCGGAAATGGCGGAGATCGCCGAGGAATGCCAACAGCAGTGCTACGATCTGTTCGTGCTGGCTGCCCAGCAGGAAAAAGAGTGGGCGGAATACCTGTTCCGCGACGGCTCGATGATCGGCCTGAACAAAGACATCCTGTGCCAGTATGTGGAATACATCACCAATATCCGCATGCAGGCGGTCGGCCTCGGTCTGCCGTTCGAAACCCGCTCCAACCCGATCCCGTGGATCAACGCCTGGTTGGTGTCCGACAACGTACAGGTAGCGCCGCAGGAAGTGGAAGTGAGCTCCTACCTGGTTGGCCAGATCGACTCGGAGATCAACGCCGACGACCTGAGCGACTTCGAACTGTAAGCGATGGCGACGCCAATCGTAACGCTGCGCGCCGCCGGCACGCAGCTCTCCTGCCCCAACAGTGAAAACTGCCTGCTCGACGTGCTGGAACTGCACGACGTGCAGGTGGAATACCAATGCCGCTCCGGCTATTGCGGCGCCTGCCGCCTAAAGCTGGTGAAAGGCGAAGTGGCCTACCGCCAACAGCCGCTGGCGTTTATCAACGCCGGCGAGATCCTGCCCTGCTGCTGTATGCCGCTGACGGATATCGAGCTGGAAATGTAAAGTCGGGTGCCGGAAACCGCGCCTGGAGACCAGAAGGCGGGGTTGCCCCCGCCCTATGATTACCGCTTCACCTCACACGCCAACCTGATCAGGATAGTGATATTTTCCTGGTAGATCTTCAGCTCGCACAGCGAGTCTCTTATCATCCAGATAAATAACAAAACCGTAATACATACAACGGTTAGCGAGTGAAACACATGCTTTAAGCGCATGCTTGCCTCCTTGCTGTGAAGGGGCTACCATACCGGTGTCTAGGCGGTATGTGCAGCCCCATTCTGATTGAGAGTCAGTCTGGGGCTTTCATCTATCCGCCTTGTCACACAATGCCCAAGACGAACAGTCTCAAGCACCCGCCAAAAGAGTAACAGCATTCCCTCGCCGCGAATATCCCCTATAAGATTATGATTAATCAGGGATATATAACTATCCTCAAAGTATTTCGCTTAGCGCCCCTTTCCTGCCGATGCGGAAAAATAACGCGCCGGAGAATCGCCAAAGGCTTTGCGAAACATGGCAATGAAATTGCTCGGCGAGGCATACCCCAGCGTTTCCGCGATCTGCAGCACCGTTTCACCTTCGGCCAGCTTCGCCAAGGCATATGACAACCGGGCCTGCTGACGCCATTGGGCAAAGCTCAGCCCCGTTTCACCGATCATCAGCCGCCGCAGCGTGCGTGGCGACATCGCGCCCCATTCAGCCCAGGCCTCGAGTGAACGTTCGCTCCCCGGCTGCGCCAGCAAGGCCTGCAGAACACCGGCCAGGCGCGGATGGGACGACATCGGCAAATGCAGCGGCTCCGTCGGCGCCAAACGTATCTCATCCCGCATCACCTGCGCCATGCGATCCTGCTCCGGGGTGAGCGCACTGCGCTTGTCCCAGGCTTGCGCCCGCTGAGCCAGCGCCTGCAGCACGGCGCTGATACCGATAACGCAGGGTTTATTCGCCAGACCGGCACAGGCCGCCGGCGCCAGCAGCAAGCTCCAACCGCTCAGCGCGCCGCAGACCTGCACCCGATGTTCCGTCGCCGGCGGGATCCAGCCCGCCCGCTGCGGCGGCAGTACCCAATCGCCCTGCGCCGTCCGCACATGCAGCACCCCGCTTTCGACGCACAACAGCTGCCCGCGCACATGCTGATGCCAGTCGTATTCGCGCGTGCCCAACCGATACTCCCGGCCTGCCGTATCGCGGCCGCCAAGGGCGATCAGCCAGGGGCCCGCCCGCCATTCGCTGCAATCCGCGTCGGCGGAGTGAAAGTCATCGTTCATCTTGGCCACTTATCACTATTTTTAGTCCAGATACCGTTATATCAACCTTTTCCTGCGCCGACATAATGAAATGCTTCCGGCCGCTACCGTTTGTGGCCTCCGACCCAAGAGGGAACATAATGGCAACACTCAACATTGGCATTATCGGCGCCGGGCCCGGCGGGCTGTGTCTGGCTCAGGGGCTGCGCCGCTTCGGCATCCACGCCACGGTGTTTGAACGCGACACCACGCCGCAGGCGCGCGATCAGGGCTACCGGCTGCGTATCGATCCGACGGGGCAGCAGGCGTTAGCCGCCTGCCTGCCGCCGGCGCATTACCGGTTGCTCTGCGCCGGCAGCGCGCAAAACAGCGGTGAGAGCAATCTGTGGGATCCGCAGCTTGCTCCACTCAAAGCCCGGCGCCCCGAGCACTGGCTGCCCTCCAGCCAGCGGCAAGCGCGGGAGCCGAGCGGCGATCTCGGCGTTCATCGGCAAACGCTGCGCGAAATCCTGCTCGCGGGTCTGCAAGACCGGGTGCGCTTCGGCTATACCCTGCGTGAATTTGCACAAACGCCGCAGGGCGTGGAACTGCAGTTCGCCAACGGCGAGCAAGCGCGGGTCGATGTGCTGGTCGCCGCCGACGGTGTCAACTCGCTGGTGCGGCGACGCTGCCTGCCCGAGGCAGGGCCCGCAGATCGCGGCGCGGTCACCCTGTACGGCAAAACGCCGCTCGATGCGGCCACCCTGGCCCAATTGGCTCCCGAACTGCTGCGCGGCGTGTCGGTCGTCTTCGCCGACGGCCTATCGCTGGTGGTTGAACCGATGCGCTTTCAGGCGCCCATGGTGCAGCTGGCGGCCGACTACGCGCCGGATTGCCGACTCACACCGGTCGACGACTACCTCTATTGGGCCTGCATCGGCTCGGCTGAACGGCTCGGCGGGCCGGCGCGGATGGAAGACGTTGCCGCGCTGCAGGCGCGCGTGCGGCATTTCTCGCAGGGGTGGGCTCCTGCACTGCGAGATTTGTTGGCGCAGACGGATCCGCTGTCGCTCAGCGTGCGGGCGGTGCAGGTCACGGTGGAGATGCCGGTGTGGCACAGCGAGCGCATCGCCTTTCTCGGCGATGCCGTGCACGCCATGAGTCCGGCGGGAGGGCTTGGTGCCAATACCGCACTGGCTGACGCCGCCAGCCTGGCGACGCATCTGGCGCAGGCCGGCAGCGCCGCGCAGGCGCTCAGGGCCTATGGCGCAGAGCTGCAAGCGCGGGGAACAGAGGCGATACGTCTTTCACGCCTGGCGTCCGAACGGTTGCTGCAAAGCAGTGAAACCGATGAGGCAGCTCAGCGCCAATAACCGTCATTCGATAATATCCACCACCTCCAGCCAGGCGTTTTTGCCACACGCCTGGCCTCCATTCAGCCAGCGGCGCAGCATATCCAGCGCCAGCATCGCCACCGACTCCTGACGCAGCCGCAGCCCGTGGCGCGACGCGCGATAACGCACGGTTTGGCCAATGCCGCCGCGCGGCGTGTGCAGCGCAATGCTCACCTGCTCGTCGCGCATGGCGCTGACCGCCAACGCCAGCGGTGCGCCGGTCAACTCCGCCAGCGAGCGGGCGCGCGCCAGCGTCGTTTCCAGCGTTTCGATACAGTGCGCCGGCAGCAGTTCTCCCCCCGCCAGTGGCGCGCCTTCGCTCTGCAGCTGCAGATTGATCAACCCGCCGCTGAACTGCTCGCTCAACGCCAGCTTCAGCCCTTGCTGATTCAGGCGCTGCGTCAGCGTCGCCGGCAAACCGGCGGTGCCTTCAAAGATGCAGTTGTCCCCCGCCACCTCGCGCACGCGCCGCCAGGCCTGCTCCATCTCCGCACGCCGGCTTTCCGGCCCGGTCAGCTTCAGCTCGATGATCGGGCTGGATGAACGGTAACCCAGCACCACCTCCGGCGGCAGCGGCATGCCATCCAGCTCGGCGGCCAGATCGCTCTCGGAGGTGCCGAAGGTGGTCAGGCGCAGGCACAACGGCGGCGACGGCAAGGTGAAACGCTGGCGCAGACGCGGCACGATCTGTTGTTCAACCATCACTTTGAATTCCGACGGCACGCCGGGGGTGAAGAACATCTGGCATCGGTTCAGCTGCAGTGCGAACCCACAGGCGGTACCCACCGGGTTATCCAGCATTTCTGCGTTGGCTGGGATCTGCGCCTGCTTGCGGTTGGAAGGGGCCATCGGCCGCCCGCGCTCGGCAAAATAGGCTTCCATGCGCGCCAGCCAGTCGGCCCGTTCGACCAGCTCTACGCCACAGGCTTTGGCGGCGGCCAGCGCGCTGAGATCGTCGCTGGTCGGCCCCAGGCCGCCGTTGACGATCAGCACATCGGCGATATGGCTTCGTTCCTGCAGGATCTCGATCAACGCAGAGAGGCTGTCCCCGACCGTTTCACGCCCGCTCATCGGCACCCCCTGCTGGAACAGGTAGTCCGCCAGCCAGGCGGCGTTGGTATCAATAATTTGCCCGTGCAGCACCTCATCGCCGGTGCTGAGCATCTCCACCCTTAACATTGATCTCTCCCACATTTTTTGGTCATTCCACTATAGAAGCCCGTAAATAACTTTTCACTAGCCGCCTGCGGATAATTTCAGCCATCGGCCCGTTCCTCATGCGCCATGCCGGCCGGCGCAATGTAAACATTATTGTACACATCGCGTAACGTCGGTTTGACACAAATTAGGGCTTCCACTATCCTGCCATCCTCATAAATCGTTACCTATAATTTTCAAAATCTTTCGGCTGGTAGAGAAAAAACGTGAAGAATCGCACTCTTGGCAGTGTTTTTATCGTGGCGGGCACCACCATTGGAGCCGGGATGCTGGCGATGCCGCTGGCGGCGGCCGGCGTCGGCTTCGGCGTCACGCTGGCCTTACTGGTCGGGCTGTGGCTGTTGATGTGTTACACCGCGCTGTTGCTGGTGGAGGTTTACCAGCACGAGCAAGCGGATACCGGCCTGGGTACCCTCGCCAAACGTTATCTCGGCGGCGGCGGCCAATGGCTGACCAGCTTCAGCATGATGTTCCTGATGTACGCTCTGACCGCCGCCTACATCAGCGGTGCCGGCGAACTGCTCGCCACCAGCATCAGTCAATGGACGTCGCAAGACTTCCCGGTGTCGCTCGGCGTCCTGCTGTTCACCCTGGTGGCCGGCGGCGTGGTATGCATCGGCACCCACTCGGTCGATTTGTTCAACCGCATCCTGTTCAGCGCCAAAGTGGTGTTTCTGGTGGTAATGCTCGGCCTGATGTTGCCGAATATCCACCAGACCAACCTGATGACGCTGCCGCTGGAGCAAGGCCTGGCGCTGTCGGCGATTCCGGTGATCTTCACCTCCTTCGGCTTCCACGGCAGCGTGCCGAGCATCGTCAACTACATGGGCGGCAACATTCGCAAACTGCGCTGGGTGTTTATCATCGGCAGCGCGATCCCGCTGTTGGCCTATATCTTCTGGCAACTGGCGACGCTGGGCAGCATCAGCTCCGACACCTTCGTCGGCATTCTGGCGCAGCAGGCCGGGCTGAACGGCCTGTTGCAGGCGGTGCGAGACGCGGTGGCTTCGCCGCACGTCGAACTGGCGGTGCACCTGTTCGCCGATCTGGCGCTGGCGACCTCGTTCCTCGGCGTGGCGCTTGGGCTGTTCGATTTCCTGGCTGACCTGTTCAAGCGGCAAGACAACGTGCGCGGCCGCCTGCAAACCGGCGCCATCACCTTCCTGCCGCCGCTGGCCTTCGCGCTGTTCTATCCGCGCGGCTTCGTGCTGGCGCTGGGATTCGCCGCCATCGCCCTGTCGGTGCTGGCGCTGCTGTTGCCTTCGCTGCTGGTGTGGAAAACGCGGCAAAAACATCAGGCGCAGTATCGCGTCTGGGGCGGTACGCCTGCGCTGGCGCTGGTGTTTGTCTGCGGGGTGACGGTGATCGCCATTCAACTGGGCATCGCCAGCGGCATGCTGCCGGCGGTAGGGTAACGTATTCGGGGGCCGAAACGGCCCCGAGTCCGCTCAAGCGGGGGGATTAAGAATAGCGTCAATCTGCGCCGCAGTGAGCGCCAGGCCGAAAAAGTCCCGATAAAAACTTCTCGTCTCTTCGCGCAGGTCAATGTCGGCAAAACGCGCTGGATAGAGCGTCTTCGCCAACCATAAAAACTGCAGCGCCTCTTCGCTGGTCTCGCGGCACCACCAGAACATCCCCTTGGGATTGACCACCACCCGATGCCGCAAAACGGCATCGATGCCCCGCCATTGCGCGGAGGTGCGTATCTCTTCGGCATCGCGCCTGTTCATCGCCACTATCACCTGCGGATTGGCGGCTACAATTTGCTCCAGCGCCACCTCACCCGCCCCCTCTTTTTTCCGGCCAAACCACGTTTCCGCCACGTTGACGGCGCCGGCCAGATCCATCCAATCCTGGTTAAGCGAAGGCCGCCCGGAGGTGAACAGCGGGCTGCCCATGCTGTGATAAACGCGGACGCGCTGCGCAGGCGGCAAATCTTTCAGCCGCTCGGCGACGCGCGCCACATTGCGAGAAAAATAGCGATCGTACGCCTGCGCTTTTTCCTGCGCATCCGGCCCCAGCGCGGCGCCGGTTTTCAGCACCCGCGCGCGCAGAGCCGCCATCGAATTGGCTTTAAACGCCAATACGCGCACCCCAGCCCGTTCAAGCACATCCGGCTGCGGCACTTTCATACCGTCAGGCACGAACAGCAACCGGGTGCCGAGCGCAATGATCTGCTCCGGATTCAGCTCCTGCCCGCTGTTCACGCTCACCACAGGCACGGTATCGATATGTGGCAGACTTTGGCGGAACAACGGGATCTGTTTCGCGACGTTCGACGTACCGACGATGCTGTCGCCATAGCCCAACATCGCAATGACGGCGTTTTGCGCGGGCCACGGCGAGGCAATGCGCGTTTCGTTCGCGGGCGCCGCAGCCAGCAGCCCGTCGCTCAACAAAGCGCCAACCAACAGCGCCAGTACAGGAAACCGTACGACTCTCATAGCGCCTCTCAGAAGTCAAACGTGACGGAGGCGCGCACTTCACGGCCGCCGCCGAGGAAGGCGCTGGACGAACCGCCGTTGCCATCCGTGCCCGAAGGGAAAAGGGACGCCCAGTAGCGCTCATTGGTGACGTTATTGACGGCCAAACGGAAGGTCGCCGGCACCGACTGAATGCGGGTGGCATAGCGCGTGCCCAGATCCAGCGAGGTGTAACCATTGGCCCAGGCGCTGTTGGTATCGTTCGCCGCGCGCCTGCCGGTATAGTGCACATTGGCGCTGTATACCCATTGCGGCATCGACGGCAAGCTGTATTCCACCAGCATATTGGCCTGCACCTTCGGCACGCCGACCACGCGTTTATCGCGTGTGCTGTCGGAAACCGTCTCTTTCAGCCGCGGATCGAGCAACGTGACGCCGCCATAAAGGCTCAGCCCTTCATCCACGCGGCCGGCGGCCGTCAGCTCCAGGCCATGGTTCACCTGTTCGCCCTGTTCCTTGTAGATCCTGTCTGCAGAGTCGACATAAGCGAACGGCCGTTTCAGGCGAAACAGCGCTACCCCCAGGGCCATCTCTCCCACATCGGCTTTCAGGCCAATCTCATACTGTTGGCTGCGATAGGGTTTAAGCGTCTGCCCTTCGTTCTTCACGCCTTCGCCGAGCGGCGCCGTCCCCCCCTGTTCCAGAGAATCGGCATAGCTGACATAGGCCATCAGCGTCGGGGTGATTTTGTACATCAACGCCGCGTTCGGGCTCAACCCCTGCTGATTGTCTTCTTCGATTTTCTTGCCGTCAGCGCTGTAATTCCGCGTTTGCAGCCAGCTTTGGCTTAAATAGAGCATCGCCGACCACTGTGGATTGAATGTCAGCGTATCGCCAAACGTTATGCTCTGCTGGCTGTTCTCACTGGCTTTATAGCGCGCGCCGTTCTTCGGCATTTTTCCGTCATCCGGCTCGCGCATCGCAGACGGGTGGTAGATATTGCTGATGCCTAAATCGTAACGCCGGCTGGCCCCTTTGCCGCTGTAGATAGACCAGAGATAGCCCGTCGTGGCGAGCGCCAACTCATGCCCCACCGAACCGGTATCGACATGGCCGTTCAGCGCCAGCGTATTGCTCAACACCCGGAATCGCCCCGAGGCGCTGGAGTCGCTCATCGAGCGTTTGATATCGCCATCGCCGTTCAGAATCGTGCTGGATACCGATCGCATGGCGCGATCCGCTTGCTGCCATCCTACGCCGCCCGTCACCGACCAATCGTCATTGAAGTAATGAATCAGACGCGTGCTGAGGGTGTCGGTGCTCAGATCGTTGCCCGCCGTCTCAAGCGCCAGGTGTTTATTCTGCGGATTAGGGGCGGAGGGCAACGGAACATTCGGCCCA
The DNA here is from genome assembly GCF_024160145.1 of Serratia nevei. Classification (GTDB taxonomy): domain Bacteria; phylum Pseudomonadota; class Gammaproteobacteria; order Enterobacterales; family Enterobacteriaceae; genus Serratia; species Serratia nevei_A. Next base: position 101,920 of record NZ_JAMYWQ010000006.1, on the reverse strand, counting down.
TAGCTGAAGCCGCCGGGATAGCCCTTTTGCAGGAACTCGTAATGGCTGGCGTCCAGCTGCAGCTGCGTGCCCGGTTTGATATTCCAGTCGAACGCCATGGCCAACAGCCGACGGCGCAACGTGCTGTCGTCAACGCTGCCTTCGCCCTCTTCGTTGAGGGCATTGATGCGATAACCAAACGTATTGTCGTCGTCGAGATGGCCGCCGAGATCGACGTGGCCGCTGAATGCGCTGCGGCTCTGATACCCGAGCGTCACCTCGCGGAGCGTTTGCGGCGTCGGGCGTTTGGCCACAAAATTGAACTGCCCGGCCGGGCTCGCCGGGCCGTACAGGGCGCCGGTCAGGCTGTTGAGGACGTCCAGCCGTGCCAGCATTTCCACCGGGAATGCGGTGGTGGAGACGATGTTCAGCCCGTCCAGGCGGCTGTTCGCCACCACGCTGCCCTGCATGCCGCGGCTTTGCGGCCGCCCAACGTCCATGCCGCCGCGAGCCTGCATCTGCGTGCTCGGGGAATATTTCAGCAATTCGGCGACGCTTTTCACCTGCTGATTTTTAATCATCGGTTGGGTCACGGTGGTGGAAGAATAAGGCGTATCAATCCACGCCCTGGTGCCCAGCGGCCCGAGTTCAATATCCAGCGTTTTAAAACCGGCGCCGGATGCGCTTTCCGTCGCGGGGGATAACGCGCTGCCGGTGACGGTCAACACCTCGTCACGATCGGCCTGCGCCGCAGCGGTATAAGGAAAGAGTGAGACAAACAGCGGCATCAACGCCGCCAGTGGATTTCGGTAAGCCATGATGTCCATATCGTTATATAATTATTTATATTACGCATTTTACGGCATGTACTCGCATATGGCGATGCCGATCGTCGAGTCTTTAAATTATTTAATCTTTACCGTTACGATCCCGGATGAACTTCCCGTTGATGGCACAAATAAAAATCCCCCGGCCAATGACCGAGGGATTCGAAGAACGCGATGGGCCGCAGCCTTAGAAGCTCAGGCCAACGCCGACGTAAGGGCCATCGGCCAGAGTATTGTCGCGACGCCCGTCTTTGCCTTCCATTTGCATGTAACGGTAGCCCACGTCCACGCTCAGCGGGCGGAACTTCCAGCGCAGGCCGCCGCTGGCTTCGTTATAGGCCTTCACGCCGCTGGTGAAGGATTCAGGGGCAAAGTAGCCTTCGCCGTGCAGGCTGAAGTAGCGGTTAATTTCCCACTCCAGGCCGCCGCCCAGCGCCACCGCCCCGCCGCTCTTCCCGTCTTTCGGGCTGAGGTACAGCGCTTTGGCGCCCACCGTCGCCGTCAACGGCCCCAGCGGCACGCCGAAATTCAACCCAAGGCTGCCGACGTTGCCGTCGTGGTCGCTGCGCACCCAGTTGCCGGTCAGGCCCAGGCCGGAAGAGCCGGTGCTCATGCCCACGCCCAGGTTGGTGTAGTGTTCCCCGGCTTCGCCCGACACGCTGATGGCGTTCGCCGCGCCGGTCACAAACAGCAATCCTGCCGCGCACGCGACCCAAGTCTTTTTCATCATCTTTCCCTCTGGTTTGTCATCCGTTCCGAATGATCGAATCAACGCATAATAATCACGTCACGAGTCTATACCAAAGCGCAATGAGTATTTAAGGGATAAAAGCGAAAAAATTCTTCAATAATCAAATAAATGTAAATATTTGCAAACAAGATTCTATATTCGTCAAGGCGATGCCAACGATAACCGAGGCCTATTTGCCGCCGCCCGGCAATAGGGCTACAACTAGTAGTGGCTTTGACCAAGGTCAGGGGAAGAAGCCCCGCCAAAGGACTATGCTGATAAACGCTTAAACCGCCCGAGTCTTTACTTAACTGCACTACGATAAGGAGCAAGTGATGAGCAAGAAAGGACTGACCACCGCAGCCGGCGCCCCGGTTGTCGATAACAATAACGTGATCACCGCAGGCAAACGCGGCCCGATGCTGTTGCAGGACGTGTGGTTCCTGGAAAAACTGGCCCACTTCGACCGTGAAGTTATCCCCGAGCGCCGCATGCACGCCAAGGGTTCCGGCGCCTACGGCACCTTTACCGTTACCCACGACATCACCCGTTATACGCGCGCCAAGATCTTCTCTGAGGTCGGCAAGCAGACCGACATGTTCATCCGCTTCTCCACCGTCGCCGGTGAACGCGGCGCCGCCGACGCCGAGCGCGACATTCGCGGCTTCGCCATGAAGTTCTATACCGAAGAAGGCAACTGGGATCTGGTGGGTAACGATACGCCGGTGTTCTACCTGCGCGATCCGCTGAAATTCCCCGATCTCAACCACGTGGTGAAACGCGATCCGCATACCAACCTGCGCAACCCGGTCTACAAATGGGACTTCTTCTCCCACCTGCCGGAATCGCTGCACCAGTTGACCATCGACTTCAGCGATCGCGGCATTCCGAAGTCTTACCGTCACATGCACGGTTTCGGCAGCCACACCTTCAGCTTTATCAATGCCGCCAACGAACGTTTCTGGGTGAAATTCCATTTCCGCTGCGAGCAAGGCATTGAAAACCTGATGGATGAAGAAGCGGAAGCGATCATCGCCAAGGATCGCGAAAGCTCACAGCGCGATCTGTTCGACGCGATCAAACGCGGCGACTTCCCGCGCTGGAAGCTGCAAATTCAGATCATGCCGGAACACGAAGCCTCACAGACGCCATATAACCCGTTCGATCTGACCAAGGTGTGGCCGCACGGCGACTATCCGCTGATCGACGTCGGCTATTTCGAGCTGAACCGCAACCCCGACAACTACTTCTCAGAGGTCGAGCAGGTGGCGATGAACCCCGCCAACGTGGTGCCGGGCATCAGTTTCTCGCCGGATAAAATGCTGCAGGGCCGTCTGTTCTCCTATGGCGATGCGCACCGCTACCGCCTGGGCGTCAACCACCACCAGATCCCGGTGAACGGCGCCAAATGCCCGTTCCACAACTACCATCGCGACGGCGCGATGCGCGTGGACGGCAACAGCGGCAACGGCGCCACCTACGAACCGAACAGCTTCGGCCTGTTCCAGGAGCAGCCGGACTTCAGCGAGCCGCCGCTGAGCATTGAGGGTGCGGCCGACCACTGGAATCATCGTGAAGACGACGATTACTACAGCCAGCCGCGCGCGCTGTTCAACCTGCTGAGCGCCGAAGAGCACCAGCGCATGTTCACCCGCATCGCCGGCGAACTGTCGCAGGTGCCGGAACACATCCAGCGCCGTCAGGTCGAGCTGTTCACCAAGGTGCACCCGGACTACGGCGCCGGCGTCGCCAAGGCGTTGGGGCTGAAATAACCCCCCTCTGCCGTCATCCACTCAGCCGCCCTTGCGGGCGGCTTTTTTATGCCTGAGAGAGACGCTGCGCCACCCACTGCTGCAACTGGCGGCGCGAAATCTTGATGCCGCCGTTCTTCAGCTCGTCAGGCAGCGGGAGCAACGCCGCCGGGCGTTGGAAATTGGCCAGTTTGTCCTGCGACCAGGCAAGTAACGCCGCCAGCGACAGCGACGGATCGCCATCGATTACCGCCACCGGCCGCTGGCCGAACTCGGCGTCCGCCACCGGCACCACAAACGCCTGCGTGATCTGCGGGTGCGCCGCCAGCACGCGTTCGATATCCTCCGGTTGCACCCCTTCACCGCCGCTGAAAAACAGGTTGTCCAGCCGGCCGAGAATGCGTAGCTCCCCCTCGGCCATCGCGCCGCGATCGCGGGTCGCAAACCAGCCCTGTTCATCGGCCAGCGGCTGCAGATGGCCATGACGCCAGTAGCCGAGCGCCAGGCTGTCGGCGCGGATCCAGACCTCTTCGTCCACCAGTTTTACCTCGCGGCCGCCGAGCGGCAGGCCAACGCCCGGCCGCGCATCGGCGCGTTTGGCGCAGACCGTGGAGGCCAGTTCGGTCAGCCCGTAGCCGCACCAGCAGCGGATCCCCGCCGCCTCCGCCCGTTCGGTCAGCGCCACCGGGATCATTGCGCCGCCGAGCAGCACCGCTTTCAGCGTCATGCCCATCAGCGGTTGCGCCAGCAGTCGCCAGAGCTGCGTCGGCACCAGCGAGGCGTGGGTGCAACCTGCCAATGCCTCGGCCAGCGGATGCATTTCGCGCACCGCCAGCTGCGCGCCTGCCGCCAGCCAGCGCCAGACGATGCCCTGGCCGGAGACGTGATACAGCGGCAATGACAGCAGCCAGCAATCCTCGCGCTGAAAATCCATCAGCCGCAACACCCCGGCGGCGCTGGCCAGATGGTTGGCGTAGCTGTGCGCCGCCGCCTTCGGCAGGCCGCTGGAGCCCGAGGTCAGCGTCAGCGTCGCCAGACGCTGCGCATCCCACGCCGGCAGGTTCGGCCAGCGCGGCTCGGTCGAGGGCGGCGTCAATCGAATCACCTCTGCCGGCAGCGCCGGCAACGGATCCGGGCCGAAGGCAAAAGTGATGTCCAATTCGGGCAACAGCTGCGCCAGCAGCGGCGTCGGCAAGGCGGGGTTGAGCGGCAGCAGGCGCGCGCCGCATTGCAGCAGTGCCAGATAGGCCAACAGCAGCGGATAGCTGTTTTTACCACACAGCGCCACGCCGCAGCCCGGCTCCACGCCCTGGTGCTGAAAATCCGCCGCCAGCTCATCCACCTGGCCTTGCAACGCCAGCCAGCTCAGCGGCCGTTCGCCGAGCAGCAGGGCCGTCGCCTGCGGCTGAAGGCGCGCCCAGTGTCGCCACGGCCAATCGCTCAACGGCGCCATAAGCACTCCAGCGCCGAAATATCCAGCAGCGGCAATGCGCTGCCCGGCCACGGCCGCAGCACCTGCGCCTGCATCAACCCCAGCGTATCCAGCCCCGGCACGGTGTCCGGCGTCAGCCAGCGGGCGATGCGCGCCAGCTGGGTCAACCCCAGGCTGGACTCGATGCTGGAACTGATCACCGCCGTCAAGCCCGCCGCGTGCGCCTGCGCCACCAGCGCCTGGCAGCGCGCCAGGCTGCCGACCAGCGTCGGCTTGATCACGATGGCCGCCACGCCCGGCTCGGCCTGCACCACAAAGTCCGCCTCACGCACGCTCTCATCCCAGGCGATGGCAATGCCGGTCGCCCGGGCGAAATCGCGCGATTCGTCACGGGTTTTGCAGGGCTCTTCCAAAAAGGCGATGCGATCGCGCCACGCCGGGTTGACGTATTTGGCAAAGCCGTCGGCTTTGGCGCGGGTCCAGCTGCGGTTGGCATCCAGCCGCAGCCGCAGATCCGGCAGCGCCTCCAGCAGCACGTTGACGATCATGCCGTCGCGCACCGCCTCATACAGCCCCACCTTCACTTTCGCGACTTTCTCGCCCGGCAAGGCGCTCAATATCTCGAACAGCTCGTCCGGATCGCCGGTGCACAGCGGCGCCTTGCGAAAATCCGCCTGCGTCGGCAAACGCTGCGCCAGCTCGGCCTGCGCGCAGCTGAGCCCAAAGGCCACCGAGGGCAGCGTGCTGTCATCCGGTTCGTTGCCCGCCAACCAGGCCTGCAGCCAGTTCAACGCGGCCTGTTCGGCCTGCGCCAACGTTTCCCGGCTGAATTCCGGCAGCGGCGCGATCTCGCCCCAGCCTTCACGCTCGCCCTGACGCAGCTGCACCACCCATCCGTCACGCGTTTTCAACCGCTGATTGCGCAGCACCACGCCCGCCTCCATCGGCAGGCGGTAACGGTAAAGCGCCGCGCTGCGGTTCACCCCGCTCATTACGGGTTACGCTTGAATTTGCTGAAGTCCGGCTGACGCTTCTCGTTGAACGCGTTGCGCCCTTCCTGCCCTTCGTCGGTCATGTAGAACAGCATGGTGGCGTTGCCCGCCAGCTCCTGCAAACCGGCCTGGCCGTCGCAGTCGGCGTTCAACGCCGCCTTCAGGCAGCGCAGCGCCATCGGGCTGTTCTGCAGCATTTCTCGGCACCAGCGCACCGTCTCTTTTTCCAGATCGGCCAGCGGCACCACGGTATTGACCAGGCCCATGTCCAACGCGGCAGCGGCATCGTACTGGCGGCACAGGAACCAGATTTCGCGCGCCTTCTTCTGGCCGACGATGCGCGCCATGTAAGACGCGCCCCAGCCGCCGTCGAACGAGCCCACTTTCGGGCCGGTCTGGCCGAAGATGGCGTTATCCGCCGCGATGGTCAGATCGCACATCATGTGCAGCACGTGGCCGCCGCCGATCGAATAACCGGCCACCATCGCCACCACCGGTTTCGGGCAGGTGCGGATCTGGCGCTGGAAGTCCAGCACGTTGAGGTGATGCACGCCGCTGTCGTCGCGATAGCCGCCGTAGTCGCCGCGCACTTTCTGATCGCCACCGGAGCAGAAGGCCTTATCGCCGGCGCCGGTCAGAATAATGACGCCGATGCCGTCGTCGTAACGGGCATTGGCCAGCGCGTCGATCATCTCTTTAACCGTTTGCGGGCGAAACGCATTGCGCACCTGCGGCCGGTTAATGGTGATTTTGGCGATGCCGTCGGCGGACTTGTGATACAGAATGTCTTCGAAATCGCCGGTGCAATCCTGCCAGGCGATGGCGGCATACAGCTGTTCTTCATTCGGATAAAGCATGTTCGGTTCCTTTAACCAGGGTTAACGAGAAAGGTCTGCAGCTCGGCGACGAAATCCTGCGGATTGGCCAGATGCGCGTTGTGGCCGGCCTGCGGCACGATGCGCAACGGCAACCCGGCGTCGCGCGCCAGCCGTTGAAATTTGGGGTCGTTCTCACCGCACAGCACCTGCAGCGGCACGCTCAGTTGGCGCAGCTGCGGCGCCAGATAGGGCTGCCGCCCGAGCGACGTGGCTTCGAGCATGTCGGCGATCGCCGGGCCGCTGTTGACCGAGCGCGCGGCGATCAGCGCCTGGCGGTGCACGTGGCTGAGCTCCTGGAATACCGGCTGCTGATACCAGTCCGCCAGAACCTCGGCGATCGGCTCCCGGCGGAAGCGCGCCGCCCAGAACGCATCCTGTTCGCAGCGCCGGCGGCGCTGTTCTTCGTCCGCCAGCCCCGGGTTGCCGCCCTCGACGATCACCCCCTGCAGGCCGGCATGGCGGCCGTGGCAGGCGTGATACATGGCGATGCGCCCGCCGAGCGAGTAGCCCACCAGCCAATAGCGTTCGATATTGCGCAGTTGCAGCGTGGCGGCGATCTGCGCGCTGATGTCGTCGAAGCCGCGGCAGCTCACCGCCACGGAATCGCCGTGGCCGGGCAGATCGATGGCCAACGACGGCCATTCCGGGCAGCGTGCGGCGATCACCCGCCATTCATTGTTGTTGCCGAGCAGGCCATGCAGCCACACCAGCCACGGGCGGCCCGCTTCGCCCTGTTGCAAAACTCGCGTCGCCAGCATCATTGCACCGCCATCTGTTGCACCAGGTATTGCAGGCTTTCGGCCCCCGCGCTCGGCGGCACCTGCAGTTCGATCAGCGTGGCGCCGCCGCGCCGCCAGCCTTGTTCAACCGCCTGTTGCAGCTGGCTCCAGTTCTCCGGCCGCGCGTAACCCAGCTGGAACATCGCCGCCGCGTGGCTGAACTCGACGTTCTGCGGCATGCAGTAAAAACGCTGACGATCCGCTTCCGGCGTCGGCAGCAGCGAGAAAATTTGGCCGCCGTTGTTGTTGACGACGATCAGCACCGTCGGCGCCAAGCTCTGGCGCAGCAGCGCCAGCGCATTGAGGTCATACAGTGCGGAAAGATCGCCCACCACCGCCAACGTCGGCCTGGCGGTGGCACGTTGCACGCCGGCGGCGGTGGAGATCAGGCCGTCGATGCCGCTGGCGCCGCGGTTGCTGAATACCGGGTAGGCGACGGGCAATGGCGTTAGCGCGTCAATGAGCCGCACCACCAGACTGTTGCCGAGAAACAGCTGGCCGTTCTCCGGCAGCAGCTCCGGCAGGCGGTGCGCCAGCTGCGCTTCGCCAAAGTTATCGTGCAGATGCGTGGACGCCGCCGTTAACGCCTTATCCGCCAGCGCGGCCAGCCCGGCGGCCCACGGCGCGCGCGGCTGCGCCGGGTGCTGCGCCAACCACTGCGCCACGCCGGCGCGCAGGCGCCGCCCCCGGTGCTGGGCCGGATCGAGCCGCCCCGGCAGCTCGTCGATGACCCAATACTCTTCCGGCCGGCACTGCGCCTGCCACTGCAGCAGGCGTTTGCCGGTCAGGCTGCCGCCGAACTGCACCACCAGCTGCGCATCTTGCAGTACGCGCTGCGCCTGCGGATGAGCGAGCCACAAATCGGCGCAGGGCAGCGGTTGCCCGGTCTGCGACAGTACGTCGCCGATCAGCGGCCAGCCCAGCGTTGCGGCCCATTCGGCCACCTGAGCGCCCTCTTGCGCGCCCATGCGCCCGGCCAGCACCACGCCGCGTTTCTGCCGCCAGAAGAACCAGTCCGGCTGCGGCAATGGCGCAGCATGCGTCCCGCTTTCCTGCAGCCACGGACGATCGCTCTGCCACCAGTCGCCCAGCGCGGCGGACCAATCGGCATAGTGACGTTCGTCGCCGCCGTACAGCGGCTCGGCGAACGGGCAGTTGATATGCAAAGCGCCGTGCTGCAGGCGCGCCATCGCGCTGTCTACGCTGGAGGCCAGCCACGCGGCAGGAATATCCGGCGTTGGGCGCGGCAGATCGATCGCCAGCGTTGGGTGGCTACTGTAGAGGCCGTTTTGACGGATCGCCTGATTGGCGCCGCAGTCGATCAGTTCGGGCGGCCGATCGGCGGTGAGAAACACCAGCCGTTCACCGGTCAGGCCGGCTTCGATCAAGGCGGGATAAAGGTTCGCCGCCGCGGTGCCGGACGTGACGATCACCGCCACCGGCTCACGCGCCGCCTTCGCCAGCCCGAGCGCCAGATGGCCGAGCCCGCGCTCATCAAAATGGGTATGACAGATAAACGATCGGTTAGCCGCAGCGGCCAGCGTCAGCGGCGTGGAGCGCGATCCCGGAGCGATACAAACATGCCGCACCCCATGGCGGGCCAGCGCCTCGAGCAGCACAGCCGCCCACCGGCGATTAAAAACACTTGTCGACATAGTTCGCTCACAAGTCAGTTAGCAGAGATCGTCTCCGGCGCAGCCGACGGACGCCGCGCCTGTAGTTACGCTCTGTATTATATGAGGTGTTATTTTCACGGCTTTTGCGCCAGCGCAAGAACGCCGTATATCCCTGGGTGTTTACACCAGATAATTATTTGATTTAGAACAAAAAACAAACAATAAAAACACAAATACTTTACACTTGCGGCGGCGCCGGCTCAATCCGTCCATACAAAAACAAGGGAAATAGAGGCGCTTCGACGACGGCTAGCGGGAAGTATAGGCGGGATAAAGGGAAGCCAGGGGGGAAACAGCGGGATGAAGGACACAGTCTGTGGAAAAACACGAGGCGGCCTGCGCCGCCCCGATGTGTGATTTATTTGCGGGCCAACAGCAGCCCCAGCACCAGCCCGACGGTGGCGCCGATGCCCACGCTGTGCCAGGGTTTATCCCGCACGTAGTCGTCGGTGCGGTGCACCGCTTCTTTGGCGCGCGCGTAGTAGGATTCGCCGGTGTTTGCCCAACGCGCCCTGACCTCACTCAGCGCCTGCTCGGCGTGCGACTTGATGTCGACGTAAGCCTGATCCGCGCGATCGCCGGTGTATTGCAGCACTTCTTCCAGCGTCTCGGTCAGCATTCTCAGATCGTCATCCAGCGTAGTTTGCTCAGCATCCGTATATCTTGCCATCGTGAGATCTCCGTGGTTGAAAAATTAAGCGTTCCTACACTATAGACAAGGATCGCCGCCTGCTGCTATCGGACTTTTCCCCTAAAACACCAATTGCACCTTGGCCGCCTGGCGCTTATCGCCGGCAAACTCCAGCGCCTGCGCCAGCTGCCCGCTGGCAAACTCCGCCGACAGCAACGGCAGCGGATCGACCACGCCGTCGGCCAGCCACGCCACCGCCAGCGCAAACTCCGCCACGAAACGGAACGATCCGAGCAGGTTCAACTCCTTGGCGATCAACACCATCAGCGGGAAATCGGGGAAGCTGCCGCCCATGCCCACCTGCACCACGGTGCCTTTGGCGCGGGTGATCTCCAGGCAGCGCTGCAGCGACTGCGGGTGCCCCGCCACTTCGAAGGCGACGTCGAAATACCCCTTGTCCTGCTGATAATCGCTGACATCGTCGTCCGCGGCATGCAGGCACCGATCGGCCCCCATTTGCCTGGCGATTACCAGGCAGCGCGGGCTGAGATCGGCACAGACAATCTCGGCGGCGCCCAGCGCTTTCAGCGCCGCCACCAGCAGACAGCCGATCGGGCCGACGCCGGACACGAAGACCTTTTTCCCCGCCACGTCGCCGGGCTGTTTCGCCGCGTGGATCGCCACCGCCAGCGGCTCGGCGAACACCATCACCCGGTCGTCGCGATCGGCGCCGTAAGGGACACACTGCGCGCTATCCACCACTTTGTATTGGGTAAAAGCCCCGTCAACGTGCGGAAAATACATCGCGCTGCCGAAAAAACGCATCTCGACGCATTGATTGCTTTGCTGCGCCAGACAGTATTTGCACTGCCCACAGGGTTTGCTGGGATTGAGCGCCACCTTCTGCCCGACCGGCAGCCGCGGTGAATCGCTGGCGACCACCTCGCCGATCACCTCATGGCCCAGCACCATCGGCTGACGCACCTGAAAATTGCCAACCTTGCCTTCCTGGAAGTAATGCAGATCCGAGCCGCAGATGCCGCCGCGGCTGATTTTCACCAGCGTTCCCTGCCCCTGGTAATCCACCTCCTGCGCGATCACCGCCACGTCTCGTTTGCCGTTGACCACGCAGGACTGGGTTTGCATTTTCATCTCAAGACTCCACGAAAAAAGATTACACCGCCGCCGACATGCCGCCATCGACAAACAGCAGCTGCCCGTTGACGAAGGCGGAGGCGTCGGCGGCCAGGAACACCGCCGCGCCGATCAGCTCCTGCGGATCGCCCCAGCGCGCGGCGGGCGTGCGTTGGGTCAGCCAGGCGGTGAAGGCCGGATCGTCGGCCAGCGCCTGCGTCATCTCGGTTTTGAAGTAGCCGGGGGCAATGCCGTTGACCTGAATGTTGTAGCGTGCCAGCTCCACGCACATGCCGCGCGTCAGCATTTTCACCGCCCCTTTGGACGCCGCATAGGGGGTGATGGTGTCCCGCCCCAGCTCGCTTTGCATCGAGCCGATGTTGACTATCTTGCCGCGCCGGCGCGGCACCATGTAACGCGCCACGGTTTGCGACACGATGAAGACCGCCTTCTGGTTGACGGCGATGATGTCGTCCCAGTCTTGCTCCGGAAACTCGGTGAACGGGTGGCGGCGCTGGATACCGGCGTTGTTGATCAAGACGTCTATCGCGCCGATATCCGCTTCAATACGGTCGATGGCGGCCTGCACCGCCTGGGAATCGGTGACGTCGAACGCCGCCGCATCGGCACGCAGGCCCTCTTCGCGCAGGCGATCGGCGGCGTGCCGGGCATGTTCTTCGGTGGTGGCGTTGACCAGAATATGTGCGCCTTGCTGCGCCAGGCCGCGCGCCAGCAGAAAACCGATGCCGCGCGAGGCGCCGGTGATCAAGACGATTTTTTGATCCAGTGAAAATAGATTGTTCATGGTGATTCCCGGCCATCAGGCCTCCAATCGGACAGGCCTCTATCTCAGCCGATTGTTACCGGTAAAAACGTGATGGAAATCACTGAAAATCATGTTACGAAACCCTGTTACCCTTAACGTGATCTCACGCAGGCAGCACGCGGGTAAAAATCAGCTATCCAATTGAAAAATGGCCATTTTCAATAGAGGTGCATTCATTGTTATCGCCAAATCGATTTGTTAACATACCGCTATCCGCCCTTGCCGCGCCGCCCGTGAAGGCCACCGAATGAAACACCCCCGCGTTACGCTACAGGACATCGCACAATTGGCCGGCGTGACCAAAATGACCGTCAGCCGTTTCCTGCGCACGCCGGAAAAAGTGGCGGCCGACACCGCCGAACGCATTGCGCAGGTCATGCGGGAGCTGAACGTCACCGGCGCCGATGCCGCACAGGCCGGCAGAAAACCGCGTCTCGGCGTGCTGGTCCCCTCCTTCAACAACCAGATCTTCGCCGATCTGCTGGCCGGCATCGAATCCGTTACCCAGGCGCGGGGTTACCAAACGCTGGTGATGAACTACGATTACAGCCCGCAACGGGAAGAAGAGCAGATCGCACAGCTGTTGAGCTACCCGATTGCCGGGCTGATCCTCACCGATTCTGCGCATACCTTGCGCGCAGAGACCTACCTCGGCGCCGCCAAAATTCCCCTCGCGCAGGTGATGGATCTCGACGCGCCGCCGGGGCGGATTGCGGTGGGGTTCGATAATGAACAGGCGGGGTATGACATGACCGAAGCGCTGCTCGCCAGCGGCAAACGGCATATCGTTTACTTTGGCGCCATGTCGGACGCCCGCGACAATAAACGCTATCGGGGGTACTGCCGCGCCATGGCGGCCCAGGGGCAAACGCCGCGTCAGATCGTGCCGCATCGGGTCTCTTCGGTTTCGATCGGTGCCGACATGCTGGCGATGGCGCGCGAACGCTACCCGCAGCTCGACGGTATCCTGTGCACCAACGACGATCTGGCGGTGGGCGTGTTGCAGGCCTGCCTGCGTCTTGGCGTGCGCGTGCCGCAGGAGGTGGCGTTATCGGGGTTTCACGGCCTGGATATTGGCCAGGCGACCACGCCGAGCATCGCCAGCGTGATCACGCCGCGCTTTGACATGGGGAAAACCGCCGCCGAAATGCTGCTGTTGCGGATCGCGGGCGAACCTTGCGCCGAGCGCCACGATCTGCATTACCGCCTCTCACTCGGCGGCACCGTTTGAGCCGGCATTCGAGCCCATCGGCGGCGTAGCGCGGGCTTTTTCGCTGCGCGCCGCCCACCACAAACCGCTGTTTTTCATCGCATAGCCGAACAGCAGGCCCACCAGCAAAGAGAGCGTCACCAGCGGCCAGTCGCCGCCGCCGGCGAAGGTCGCGCAGGCGCCGATAAAGGTGCCGGGCACAAACCCCAGCCACTGCTGTTTGGCCTGAATGCACATCAGGAATGCCACGACGCCGGTCAGCAGATACCCCAAGAGATTCCACTGCGGCGCCAGTTCGCTGCCGTGGATGATCGCCATTGCCCAGAAGACGCCGCTGCAGCAGGTCAACGCGCCGATCACCAGCCCTTTCAACCCACCCTGCGGGCAGGCGAAATACGCCGTGCAGCCGAGAAAACCGGCCCAACCGATCAGCCCCAGGCTGACGGCAACCCAGCCCCACACGCCGGAGAGGATCCCGGTAGTAACGGCAATGGCGAAAAGAACGTTCATAAAGTGACCCGCGGCAAAAAGAAAGCGCGCAGTTTACCCGAAAGCCGGTCATTTCATGTGATTAAAATCACAATATAAATGCAATTAAAGAATAATTAATTAAATAAAAGAGACCTCAATCACAAAACTATTAACGTGGGAACCCAGCACGTACCGTCATCCATGCCAACAACAGGCATACCGTGGTGCTGCTCAGGAACAGCAGATGGGTTGCCTGCTGTAGATCGACACGGTCGACCACGATCCCCAGCACGATAGGCACCCAGTTGGCGATATAAGCGATAACGTAAAACAGCGAAAGCAAACGTGCATGGCTGGCCGGCGGCGAAATCAGGTTTACCAGGGTCGCGCTGCCAACGAAAATGGCGCCGTAAGCATAGCCGGCCACCACCAGCCCCGCAGCCGCCAGCCACAGTGAATGCCACTGGATCGCCACGGCGAATACCACCGCCGCCAGCACCTGCGCCAGGCAACCGAACAACAGCGAATGGCGGGCGTTAAGGCGGCGGCTCAGGATCTGGCTGATACCGGCGATCAACAGATAAACCGCAATCGCATAGCCAAAGACGCCTCGAGCGTGCAGGCCTAACAGCGTTTCCGCCACGCTGGGGCCGATAGCCAAAATGCTGGCGGCCAGGGCCCAACAGATAAACAGCGCCCCGGCACAGACATAGAATTTACCGCCGGTGGCGCGCAGGCCATCGAGCAGCGAGCTTTTTTCTGTCGCAGCCGGCGCAGCATGGGTCGGCGCCGTAACCACGCCACGCGGCCACGAGAACATCACGCCCAACGCAGCCACGGCGGCAATGACCATGATGAAAACGAACGGCAGCGTCGTGGGATGAAAACCGGTCTGCAAAGCGATGCCGCTGAAGATCGGGCCCAGCGCCAATCCTGTGGTAAAGGACAACGTGGCGATCAGCGCGGCGTTTTTACCGCCGTCCCGCGGCCCAAAACGCACCAACGCGATGTTTGCCGCACCGGTCAATGCCCCGGTGCCCACCCCGGCTAACAGTCGAGCCATGAGCATCATGGCAAAGGTATCAGCCCGCGCGAACAGCAGCGCACCGCTCAACACCACCAGCAATGCCGGCACGATCATGCTGCGCAAATCCTTCACTTTGCCGGCCAGATTGCCGACGCCGAACAAAGCGATCAGCACGCCGGCGGCGTAGGCGCCGTAAACGACGGTCAGGCTGACGGAACTCAGCGCAAGCTGCTGCTGGTACAATGGATACAGCGGCGTCGGCGCGCTGCTGTTCAGCAATGCCGACATCAACGCCAGCGCCAGGAACAAGAGAATAGCCATGCGCGACGCCGGTGCATGTTTCGGCGCAACGTCCTGGATGACGGTATTTTCTGACATGCTTCAACTCCCAAAATAGGCAGGCGGCGGCCTGCCATCGCCCGGTCTATCCGGAAACGGCGCTTATCATAGCGTTACGGCGACGGGCGAAGTACCGTCAAGAATGAATCACCCTGATGCATTCTTGCATCACCGGAGAAATAACCGCCGATGTGCAGGCCAATCACCGTCTTTCTCTCCCCGTAGGCTGAACAACGCTTTATGATAGAAAGCGTTATCGTTCGCCTGGCCTGCGCCCCGCAGAGCCGACAACCCCGCAGAGAGGAACCGGCATGATGAATTGGGACGACGCGCGCTTCTTTTTGGCCGTTGCGCGCTGCGGCACGCTACGCAAAGCCGCCAGCCAGCTGCATGTCGATCAGGCGACCGTCGGTCGACGGCTCTCCGCTTTCGAAGATGCGCTCGGCTCCAAGCTGTTTATCCGCACGCCGAAATCCTTCGCCCTCAGCCCGCTGGGGGAGGAAATGCTGGCGGACGTGATGAAGATGGAAAATGCGGTGCAGGCGATCAACCGTAAAGCCGCCAGCGGTGACGAAAGCCTGTGCGGCAACGTGCGCATCGCCACCACCGACACCCTGGCCGAAGCCTTCGTGATGCCGGCACTGCAAGATCTGCGGGAACGCTATCCGGCCATCACCGTCACGCTGCTGACGGCGGTCAACATCGCCGATATTTCTTACCACGGCGCAGATCTGGCGATCCGCGGCGCCCGTCCCGATGACGATAAGCTGATCATCAAACGCTTAGCCACCATCGAAATGGGCCTGTATGCCACCCAGCACTATCTGGCGCGGCGTGGCATGCCGGTCAAGGGCGAGCAGCTGCGCGGCCACGATCTGCTGATGTTCCCGCGCGAGCTGGTGCCGCGCCACTGGAACAATTTCTGCGGCGAGGCCCTGCACGAGCCCAACGTGGTGCTGCAATGCAATTCGCAGCTGCTGCTGCGTTCCGCCACCCGCAGCGGGCTGGGCATCGGCCTGCTTTCCGCTTTTTTGGCGGACAAAGACCCGGAGCTGGTGCGTCTGTTCCCGGAGAACAAAGACTGGGTGGATATCTGGCTGGTGCTGCATCCCGATTTGCAACGCGCCGCCCGCGTGCGCGCGGTGGTGCAGGCGCTGGAAACCTCGTTTAGCGCCCATTACGGCTGAGTGCCGTTTCCCCATAAAAAAAGGTCGCCTAAGCGACCTTTTTACCGTCTGAAGCGTTATCAGAACGTCGGCTGCGCCATCTGCACCAGCGAAATCAGCGGCTGCGGATAGACACCCAACAGCAGCACCAACGCGGCGGAGATCAGCACCACGACGCCACCGGCGGTCAACGCCCAGTTGTTCGGGGTATCGCGCTGCAGCGATTCCGGCGCGCTGAGGAACAGGCTGACGGTCACGCGCAGGTAGTAGTACAGGCCGATGGCGCTGCCGACCACAACTGCACCGGTCAGCCACCACAGGTGCGCGCTGACGCCCATCGCGATCACGAAGAACTTACCGATAAAGCCCAGCGTCATCGGGATACCGGCCAGCGACAGCATCATCACCGTCATCACCGCGGACAAGATTGGCTTGTGCCAGAACAGACCACGGTAAGAGAACAGCGAATCCGCATCCGGGCCGCGGTACGGGCTGGACATCAGGCTGACCACGCCGAAGGCACCCAGGCTGCTGAACAGGTAACCGGCCAGGTAAACGCCGGCGGTTTCCAGCGACAGCTGATGGGTTTGCACCGCAATCAGCGCCACCAGCAGGTAGCCCAGGTGAGCGATCGACGAGTAGCCCAGCAGACGCTTGATGTTGGTCTGGCTGATGGCCATCAGGTTACCGAACAAGATAGAGCAGAACGCGATGATCGACAGCACCATGCGCAGCGCTTCGTTGTCGGCGGCCGGGGCATACAGGAACAGACGCATCACGACCGCGAAGATCGCGATCTTGCTGGCGGTTGCCAGGAAGGTCGAGACCGGCGCAGGCGCGCCCTGATACACGTCCGGCGTCCACAGTTGGAACGGCACCAGCGACAGCTTGAAGCCCAGGCCGACGATCATCATGCCCATACCGGCCAGGATCAGCGGCTGGTGCATCATGTTTTCCTGCAGGCTCTTGCCGAGGCCGGCCAGCGACAGATCGCCGGATTCGGCATACAGCAGCGCCATGCCGAACAGCAGGAACGACGACGCGGCGGCGGACAGCAGCATGTACTTGATGGCGGCTTCCAGCGGGCGCTTCTGGCGGTAGGCGTAGCCCACCAGGCCGAACAGCGGCAGCGAGATCAGCTCGATACCGATGAACAGCGAAGCCAGATGGTTGGCGCTCGCCAGCAGGATGCCGCCCATGGCGGCGATCAGCACCAGCAGGTAGAACTCTTCGCGGTTATCCGGATAGCCGACCAGCCACGGATAGGCGAAGGTGCAGGTCGCCAGACTCGCCAGCAGCACCAGCCCGGTGTAGAACATCGAGTAACCGTCAACCCGCAGCAGCGGGGTGACGTCCATTGGGCCTGCCTGGCCGACAAAGTACAGCGAAAGCAGCGCCAGGTTGAGACCGATCACGGTCAGGGTGGCGTTGATAAAGTGGTCGCGTCGCCACGCAATGCCTAGCATCACAACCACCACCGTCAATCCGACGATCAACAGCGGCAGCAGTGCGATCAGTTGTTGAGGAGTTATTGTCATGGCGAATTACGGCCTTGTTGTTGAAATTGCTGAAACTGACGAACCAAACCAGTGTTGCACGTTGCTCATCGCCGCGTTGGAAGTATCCAGAATCGGCTGCGGGTAAACCCCCAGCAGCACCAGCAACACCACCAGCAGCAGAATGATGAACAGCTCGCGCGCGGTCATGCCCTGCAGCGGCTGGTCGGATTTAGGCGCACCGTAATAAGCGCGCTGCATCATGATCAGCGAGTAAACCGAAGCGAACACCAGCCCGAAGGTGGAGATCACGGTGATCACCGGCACCACCTGGTAGCTGCCGAACAGAATCATGAATTCGCCGACGAAGTTACCGGTACCCGGCATCCCCAGCGTAGCCACGGCGAAGAACAGCGACAGCGCAGGGATGAACTTGATCCGCCCCCACAGGCCGCCCATCTGACGCATGTCGCGGGTATGCAGACGCTCATACAGCTGGCCACAGATGATAAACATACCGGCGGCGGACAGACCGTGCGCGATCATCTGGATCACCGCGCCCTGGTAAGCCAGCTGGCTGCCGGTGTAGATGGCGATCAGCACGAAGCCCATGTGCGAAACCGAGGTGTAGGCGATCAGACGCTTGATGTCGGTCTGCGCGAACGCCATCCAGGCGCCGTAGAAGATACCGACCACGCCCAGCCACATGGCGATTGGCGCGAACTCGTGCGAAGCCTCAGGGAACAGCGGCAGGCTGAAACGCAGCAGGCCGTAGGCCGCCGTTTTCAGCAAGATGCCCGCCAGGTCGACGGAACCGGCGGTCGGCGCCTGGCTGTGCGCGTCCGGCAACCAGCCGTGCAGCGGCACCACCGGCATTTTCACCGCAAAGGCGATGAAGAAGCCCAGCATCAACACATATTGCACGTTGTGGGACATCGGCGTTTGCAACAGGTCTTCGTAATCGAAGGTCCACACGCCGGTCGCGTTGTAGTGCACGAACACCAGGCCCAGGATCGCAATCAGCATCACCAGACCGCTGGCCTGGGTGTAGATGAAGAACTTGGTGGCCGCGGTGATGCGGGTTTTACCGTCCGACGCCTTGTGGCCCCACAGCGCGATCAGGAAGTACATCGGCACCAACATCATTTCCCAGAAGAAGAAGAACAGGAACATGTCGATGGCGAGGAACACGCCGATAACGCCGCCCAGGATCCACAGCAGGTTGAGGTGGAAGAAGCCCTGATACTTCTGGATTTCACGCCAGGAACAGAGGATCGCCAGCACGCCCAGCAGACCGGTCAACACCACCATCAGCAGCGACAGGCCGTCCAGCGCCAGGTGGATGGAGATGCCGAAGCGCGGGATCCACGGCAGCAGGAATTCGCTCTGCCATTGCGGAATGCCTTTCGGCGTGGTCAAGGTATAGCCGCCCTGCATCCACAGCTGCAGAGAGAGCGCCAACGTCAGCCCCATTGCGATCAGCGCTATCCAGCGCGGCACCTTAGTACCGAAGCGCTCAAGCTGCCAGCACAGCAGACCGCCGATAAAGGGGATAAGAATTAGCCAAGGTAATAGCATGGCGTTTTGTGTCCCTTATACGAATAATTTCAAACTTTGTCCGTAGCGCCTGCCCGGCGCTACGCCCGAAAAATGCGTCTGTTTAAATTATTCAATTAAACCAAAATCAACAGAGCCAATACGACCACTGCACCCACACCCATTGACGCGATATACCAACGCACCTGACCGTTCTCGCTCACCGTCAGACCGCGGTTCCCCCAGCGGGAGAAGACGGCCGGCAGGTTCATCAGCGAGTTCAGCGGATCGCGCTGCAGCAGCTTCGCAATGCCCAGGTACGGCTTGACGAACACGTTGTCATACAGCCAGTCGAAGCCCCAGGCATGGAACCACCAGGTCGAGAAGAAACGCCCCGGCGCGCTGTTGGCGATGCTGTTGACCAGGCTGCGTTTGCCCAGCCACAGCGCGGCCGCCAGCAGAATGCCGACGATAGCCACCACGCCGGAGGTGATTTCAAGCGTCAGCACGCTGCCGTGCGCCAGCTCGGTCGTATCCGGCAGCACGCCCTGCAACGGCGGCACGATCATCGCGCCGACGAAGGTGGACAGCACCAGCAGAACCAGCAGCGGCAGGTGGTGAGTGATGCCTTTACCGGCATGCGCTTTGATTTTCTCTTCGCCGTGGAACACGATGAAAATCATACGGAAGGTGTACAGCGAGGTCATGAACGCACCGACCAGACCGGCCACCATCAGGTTGATGTGGCCGTTGGCCATCGCGCCCGCCAGGATCTCATCCTTACTGAAGAAGCCGGCCGTGACCAGCGGCAACGCAGACAGCGCCGCGCCACCCACCAGGAAGCAGACGTACACCAGCGGGATGCTCTTGCGCAGGCCGCCCATCTTGAAGATGTTTTGCTCGTGGTGGCAGGCCAGGATCACCGAACCGGACGACAGGAACAGCAGCGCCTTGAAGAACGCGTGAGTCATCAGGTGGAAGATCGCCGCGTCCCATGCCTGCACGCCCAGCGCCAGGAACATGTAACCGATCTGGCTCATGGTGGAGTAAGCGAGCACGCGCTTGATGTCGGTCTGCACCAGCGCGGCGAAGCCGGCCAGCAGCAGAGTGACCGCACCGACGATGCCCACCAGGTGCAGCACTTCCGGCGCCATCAGGAACAGGCCGTGCGTACGGGCGATCAGATAGACGCCCGCGGTCACCATGGTCGCCGCGTGGATCAGTGCGGAAACCGGGGTTGGGCCCGCCATCGCGTCCGCCAACCAGGTTTGCAACGGCAGCTGCGCCGATTTACCGACCGCGCCGCCCAGCAGCATCAGGGTCGCCCAGGTGATGGCCGTATCGCCCACCGCCAATTTCTGCGGCGCCAGGATCATCAGCTCACGGATATTCAGCGTGCCCAGCTCGTTGTAGAGGATGAACAGCGCGAACGCCAGGAACACGTCGCCCACGCGGGTCACGATGAAGGCTTTCATCGCCGCCGCGCCGTTGGCCGGATCTTTGTAGTAGAAGCCGATCAACAGGTAGCTGCACAGGCCCACGCCTTCCCAACCCAGATACATCAGCAGCAGGTTGTCCGCCAGCACCAAGACCACCATACTGGCGATAAACAGGTTGGTGTAAGCGAAGAAGCGCGAATAGCCCTCTTCACCGCGCATGTACCAGGAGGCGAACATGTGGATGAAGAAGCCGACGCCGGTGACCACCGACAGCATGGTCAGCGACAGGCCGTCCAGCACCAGGGTCACGCCGATATTGAAGTTGCCGACGGCCATCCAGGTCCACAGGCTTTGCTCGAACAACTGCACGCCGGCGGCTTTCTGGGCGAAGAAATCCATCGCCACATACACCGTGACCAGCGCAGCCAGGCCGATAGAGCCCACGCCGACGGTGGCCGCCGTGTTCTCAGACCAACGACCGCGGGAAAATGCCAACAGCAGGAACCCGATCAGCGGTAGCAGAATTGTTAAATATAATAGGTTCATCCGCGCATCTCACTGACAGTATCAATATTCAGGGTATGACGACGACGGTAGAGCTGCAGCAGCAGCGCCAGGCCGATACTGGCCTCGGCTGCCGCCAGGCTGATCGCCAGGATGTACATCACCTGCCCGTCCGCCTGGCCCCAGTAGCTTCCCGCCACGATAAACGCCAACGCCGCAGCGTTGATCATCACTTCCAGGCTGATCAGCATAAACAGCAGGTTGCGGCGTACCAGCAGCCCGGTCAGCCCGAGCACAAACAGGATAGCCGCCAGGATCAGGCCGTGTTGAAGAGGGATCATGCTTGCTCCTCCGATTTTCTTCTCGCCATTTCGCCACCCACCGGCGCGTTGCTCAGCACTTCGCCAGGCTTGTGCTCGCGGCCGATATGGAAGGCGACAACCAGCCCCGCCAACAGCAGCATTGAAGCCAGCTCAACCGCCAATACGTAAGGCCCAAACAGGCTGATGCCCACCGCCTTCGCATCGACCATCTCGCCGCTGATACCCTGATCGGATACGCTGCGGATCGCGATAATCAGCACCACCAGTAACGCCAGCGACATCAGGCCAGGCCCGATCCACACCGTCGGCTTCATCCAGTCGCGCTCTTGCTGCTGCACGTTGCCGAGGTTCAGCATCATCACCACGAACACGAACAGCACCATGATGGCGCCCGCGTAAACGATGATCTCCAGCGCGGCGGCAAAGTAGGCGCCGAGAGAGAAGAAGACTGCCGAGATCGCCAATAACGAGACGATCAGATACAGCAGCGCATGCACAGGGTTGGTATGGGTGATCACGCGAATCGTCGCGGCCACCGCAATCAAACCTGCCAGATAAAATGCAATTTCCATGCTTGCTGGCTCCTTAGGGCAACAGACCTTTGACGTCGATCGGTTTGGCTTCGTTTTCGGCTTCGCCCTTAGCTTTGCCGTCAATCGCCATACCGGCCATCCGGTAGAAGTTATATTCCGGATATTTACCCGGCCCCGAGATCAACAGATCTTCTTTTTCGTACACCAGATCCTGACGTTTGTACTCGCCCAGTTCGAAATCCGGCGTCAGCTGGATAGCGGTGGTCGGGCAAGCCTCTTCGCACAGGCCGCAGAAGATGCAGCGCGAGAAGTTGATGCGGAAGAACTCCGGATACCAACGGCCGTCTTTCTGCTCCGCTTTTTGCAGCGAGATACAGCCGACCGGGCAGGCAACCGCACACAGGTTACAGGCGACGCAGCGCTCTTCGCCGTCCGGATCGCGCGTCAGCACGATGCGGCCACGGTAGCGCGGCGGCAGGTAAACCGGTTCTTCCGGATACATCTGGGTTTCGCGCTTGGCGAAGGCATGCATGCCAATCATCCAAATGCTGCGCACCTGGGTGCCGAAACCAACCACTAACTCTTTCAATGTCATGGTTTATTCACCCCTTATTGAGCGTTGTACAAAATGACCGCGGCGGTTGCCAGCAGGTTCAGCAGCGTCAGCGGCAGGCACACTTTCCAGCCGAAGGACATCACCTGGTCATAACGCGGGCGCGGCAGCGCAGCGCGGATCAGGATGAACATCATCATGAAGAAGGCCGTTTTCAACGCGAACCAGATGAATGGCGGCAGGAACGGACCCTGCCAGCCGCCGAAGAACAACGTCACAATCAGGGCGGACACGGTGACGATACCGATGTATTCCCCCACGAAGAACAGACCGAACTTCATGCCGGAATATTCGATGTGGTAACCGTCGGCCAGTTCCTGCTCGGCTTCCGGCTGGTCAAACGGGTGACGGTGGCACACCGCCACGCCGGCGATCGCGAAGGTCACGAAGCCGAAGAACTGCGGAATGACGTTCCAAACGTGCGCCTGGGATTCAACGATGGTCTGCATGTTGAACGAACCGGCCTGCATCACCACGCCCATCAGCGACAGGCCGATGAACACTTCGTAGCTCAGGGTTTGCGCGGAGGCACGCATCGCGCCCAACAGCGAGTATTTGTTGTTGCTCGACCAGCCGGCGAACAGCACGGCATACACCGCCAGGCCGGCCATCATCAGGAAGAACAAAATACCGATGTTGAGATCGGACACCGCCCAGGTCGGGCTGACCGGAACGATGGCAAATGCCAGCAACAGGGAAGTAAAGGCGATCATCGGCGCCAGGGTGAAGATCACCCGGTCGGAGAATCTCGGTACCCAGTCTTCCTTGAAGAACATTTTGATCATGTCGGCGACCAGCTGCAGCGAGCCGCCCCAGCCTACGCGGTTCGGTCCGTAGCGGTTCTGGAACAGGCCGAGCAGGCGGCGTTCGCCGAAGCTCATGAATGCCCCGCACGCCACGACCACCAACAGGATCACGACCGCTTTAAGAATGGCGATCAGAATGTCGATCACCTCAGGGGTAAACCAGCTCATCGTGCCGCCTCCCGCAGATTGTCTACCTTAGCACCCACCAAGATCGGCGGGATCCCTGGCAAGCCGAGCGGCAAACCAACCTGGCCCTGGGTCAGGGTTTCACTCAGACGCACCGGCAGACGCAGGGTCTGGCCCGCACAGCTGAACTCCACCAGGCTGCCCGCGTTGACGCCAAGCGTCGCCGCGTCGGCCGGGTTGACCATCACGTAGGCTTCCGGCATGCGCTGCTGGATCACGTGAGAGCGCTGCGACATTTCGTCGCTGCCGAACAGGTGGTAGTAAGGCGCGACACGCCAGCCTTCGGCCGGATTGAACGCGGCAGGCACGCGGTCGAAGTAACCGAGGCTGCCCTCCCCCGCTTCGATCAGGCGCACGCCCGGATCGCCGTGGCGCAGTTTGCCGCCCACTTCGGCCTGGAACTTGTTCCATGCCTGCGGTGAGTTCCAGCCTGGCGCCCAGGCGAACGGGATCTGCTGACGATCGGCCAGCGGGCTGTTGTTCCCTTCCATCGAGAAGGCGAACATGGTGTCTTTATCCTGCGGCTGACGCGGCTCATGCACGCTGATGTTGGCGCGCATGGCGGTACGGCCGCTGGAACGGTGCGGCGAACGCGCCAGCTTCTGACCGCGAATGCGGAAAGTCGCGTCCGGCGCGGCGTCGACGATGCCCTGCAGCTGCGGCAACGCGGCAACGCAAGCGGCGATCACGTCATCGAGCTGGGTCCAGTCCACGTGGCGGCTGGTGTAGGTGGAGTGCAGCGAGTGCATCCAGCGCCAGCTTTCCAGCATCACGGTGAACTGATTTTTCCTGGCGTCGTCGTAGTAAGCCGGATCGTATACCTGGAAGAAGCGCTGCGCGCGGCCTTCCTGGTTGATCAGCGTACCGTCGCTCTCGGCGAAGCTGGCCGAGGAGAGGATCAGGTTGGCTTTGTCCATGATCGCGGTGCGCTGGTGGTCGGCGACGATCAGGTTGTTGACCTTGGCCAACGCCGCGTCCACCTGCGCCGCCGGCGCATGGCGATAGAGATCGTTTTCCATCACGATGGCGGTGTCGGCTGCGCCGCTCGCCAGCTGTTCCAGCGCCTGATCGAGCGAACCGCCGCCGATCATCGCCAGGCCCATGCTGTTGGCCGCGCCCGCCACGAAGGTGATGCCGACGTCGGAACCGCGGCCCTTCAACGCTTTGGCGATGTTGGCCGCCGCTTCGATGATGGCTTCGCTGCCGGCGTTGCTGCCGGTCACGATCAGCGGTTTGCGTGCGCCGGTCAGCGCCTGCACGATGATATCGACTTTCTTGTTCAGGCCTTCAGCCAGATCGTTCACCGCCGGCGCCGCGCTGTCCAGCGCGTGAGCGATGGCGAAGCCGAAGCGCGCCTGCTCATCCACCGGCGCGCGGTAGTTCCAGGCGGCGATGTCGTCCAGACGGGTGTTGTCGACGTTGGTGGTGAACAGCGGGTACTTGGCGTGCTGACCGATGTTCTGCACCGCCGCGATCTGCCAGTCGGCCACGCGTTGCGCCGCCGCCATCGCGCGAGCTTTCCCCTTGACGGCCTGGCGCACGGACAGCGCGATGCGCGCACCGGTTTGCGTCAGGTCTTCGCCCAGCACCAGCACCGCGTCGTAATCCTCGATCTCACGCAGCGCCGGCGTATGGACGCCGCCGTTTTTCAGCACGTTCAGCATCAGCGCCAGGCGTGATTGCTCCGCCTGAGCGATACCGGTGTAGTAGTTTTCGGCGCCGACCAGCTCGCGCAGCGCGAAGTTGCTTTCCAGGCTGGCGCGCGGGGAGCCGATGCCGATGGTTTTTTTCGCCTGACGCAGGATGTCCGCCGCGCCCTGCATCGCCTGCTCGGCGTTCAGGGTGATCCAGTCGTCGCCGCGCAGTTGCTGCGGTTGACGCGGACGATCTTTCTGGTTGACGTAGCCGTAACCGAAACGGCCGCGGTCGCACAGGAAGTAGTGGTTCACGCTGCCGTTGTAACGGTTTTCGATACGGCGCAGCTCGCCATAGCGCTCGCCCGGGCTGGTGTTACAGCCGATGCTGCACTGCTGGCAAATGCTCGGCGCGAACTGCATGTCCCATTTACGGTTGTAGCGTTCGGAGTGCGTTTTGTCGGTGAATACGCCGGTCGGGCACACTTCCACCAGGTTGCCGGAGAACTCGCTTTCCAGCGTGCCGCTTTCCGGGCGACCGAAGTAGACGTTGTCGTGCGCGCCGTATACGCCGAAGTCGGTGCCGTCCGCATAGTCTTTGTAGTAACGCACGCAGCGGTAGCAGGCGATGCAGCGGTTCATCTCGTGCGAGATAAACGGCCCCAGCTCCTGGTTGTTGTGGGTGCGCTTGGTGAAGCGGTAGCGGCGGAAGCTGTGGCCGGTCATTACCGTCATATCCTGCAGGTGACAGTTACCGCCTTCTTCACACACCGGGCAATCGTGCGGGTGGTTGGTCATCAACCACTCGACCACGCTTTCACGGAACTGCTTCGCTTCACCGTCATCGATGGAGATGAAGGTGCCGTCGGATGCCGGGGTCATACAGGACATCACCAAACGGCCGCGCGTATCTTCCGCGTTTTGGTATTGCTTTACCGCACATTGGCGGCAAGCGCCGACGCTTCCCAGCGCCGGATGCCAGCAAAAGTAAGGAATATCAAGGCCGAGGGAAAGACAAGCCTGCAGCAGGTTGTCCGCTCCGTCTACCTCATACTCTTTGCCGTCTACATGAATCGTAGCCATAGTCAGCATGCTTCCAAGTGGCCTGCCTTGCGGCAGGCGTTAATCAAAAATTCTGGCCGTGTTCGGGCGAGTCGGCTTACCAGCGCTGCTTCAGCAGATTGTTCGGCTGAATGCCGCCAATCGCATGGGCGTTGCCGAAGTGCTGCACGGCGATGCCCGCCTCGAACTCTTCACGGAAATATTTAATCGCGCTTTGCAGTGGCTCTACGGCACCTGGCGCGTGGGCGCAGAAGGTTTTGCCCGGGCCGAGGGAACGGCACAGCTGTTCGAGGGTTTCGATATCCCCCGGCTGCCCTTCGCCGTTTTCCAACGCACGCAGGATCTTCACGCTCCACGGCAGGCCGTCGCGGCATGGCGTACACCAGCCGCAGGACTCGCGGGCGAAGAACTCTTCCAGGTTACGCACCAGCGGCACCATGCCGATCTCGTGGTCCACCGCCATCGCCAGCGCGGTGCCGAGACGGCTGCCGGCTTTGCCGATCGCGCCGTATTCCATCGGCAAATCGAGGTGATCGGCGGTCAGGAAGTCGGTCCCCGCACCGCCCGGCTGCCAGGCTTTGAAGCGCAGACCGTCGCGCATGCCGCCGGCGTAGTCTTCCAGGATCTCGCGCGCGGTGGTGCCGAACGGCAGCTCCCAGACGCCCGGATTTTTCACCCGGCCGGAGAAGCCCATCAGCTTGGTGCCTTTGTCTTCACTGCCGGAGATGCCGGTGTACCACTCCACGCCGTTCGCCAGAATGGCCGGCACGTTGCACAGCGTTTCGACGTTGTTGACGCAGGTCGGCTTGCCCCACACGCCGGCGCTGGCCGGGAATGGCGGCTTGGAACGCGGGTTGGCGCGGCGGCCTTCCAGCGAGTTGATCAGCGCAGTTTCTTCGCCGCAGATGTAACGGCCGGCGCCGGTGTGCACGATCAGCTCGAAATCGAACCCGGTACCGAGAATGTTCTTGCCCAGATAGCCGGCTTCGGTGGCTTCCGCGATAGCGCGACGCAAGTGCGCCGCCGCTTCGATGTACTCACCGCGCAGGAAGATGTAGCCGCGGTAGGCTTTCAGCGCGAACGCGGAGATCAGCATGCCTTCCACCAGCAGGTGCGGCAGTTGCTCCATCAGCAGGCGGTCTTTGTAGGTGCCCGGCTCCATCTCATCGGCGTTACACAGCAGGTAACGGATGTTCATGGATTCGTCCTTCGGCATCAGGCTCCACTTCAAACCGGTGGAGAAGCCCGCACCGCCGCGGCCCTTCAGCCCGGAGTCTTTCACCAGGCTGACGATCTCGTCCGGGGCCAGGCCTTTGAGGGCCTTTTCTGCGCCGGCATAGCCGTTTTTGCTGCGGTATTCGTCCAGCCACAGCGGCTGCTTGTCATCGCGCAGCCGCCAGGTCAGCGGGTGCGTTTCGGGAGTGCGTACAATGTGCTTGGTCATTGATACTGCTCCAGTAGCGTCTCGATATCTTCAGGCTTCAGCTGACTGTGAGTGTCCTCGTCAATCATCATGGTCGGCCCTTTATCGCAGTTGCCCAGACAGCAGGTCGGCAACAGCGTGAAGCGGCCATCAAAGGTGGTTTGACCCGGCTTGATGTTCAGCTTCTTCTCGATAGCGGCCTGAATGCCCTGGTAACCGGTGATGTGACAAACAACGCTGTCACAATAACGGATCACGTGACGTCCTACTGGCTGACGGAAAATCTGGCTGTAGAACGTGGCCACGCCTTCTACGTCGCTGGCGGGGATGCCCAGCACTTCCGCGATGGCGTAAATCGCACCGTCCGGAACCCAGCCGCGCTGCTTCTGCACAATTTTCAGTGCTTCGATGGAAGCGGCGCGCGGATCCTCGTAATGGTGCTTTTCGTGCTCGATCGCATCACGTTCTTCCGCGCTCAGTACAAATGCATCAACGCCGCTCTGAGGAGCGGCTGCGTTGATGGGCTCGAGCGCATCATTGACTGCGTGATTGTCTTTTTGAGAGTGCATAGTTAGCGGTCCACATCTGACATTACAAAATCGATACTACCCAGATAGACGATCAGGTCGGAAACCAGGCTGCCACGGATGACCGATGGGATCTGTTGCAGGTGCGCAAAGCTCGGCGTACGTACCCGGGTGCGGTAGCTCATGGTGCTGCCGTCGCTGGTCAGGTAGTAGCTGTTGATCCCTTTGGTGGCTTCAATCATCTGGAATGATTCGTTGGCTGGCATCACCGGGCCCCAGGAAACCTGCAGGAAGTGGGTGATCAGCGTTTCAATGTGCTGCAAGGTGCGCTCTTTCGGCGGCGGCGTGGTCAGCGGGTGATCGGCCTTGAACGGGCCTTCCGGCATGTTGTTCAGGCACTGTTCGAGGATGCGCAGGCTCTGGCGCAGCTCTTCCACCTTCAACATCACGCGGGTGTAGCAGTCGCTGGTGCCGTCGCCGACCGGCACTTCGAAGTCGAAGTTCTCGTAGCCGGAGTACGGACGCCATTTACGCACGTCGAACTCGACGCCGGTGGCACGCAGGCCGGCGCCGGTCACGCCCCACTCCAGCGCTTCTTTGGCGTTGTAAGACGCTACGCCGATGGAGCGGCCTTTCAGGATGCTGTTCTTCAGCGCCGCTTTCACGTAGGAATCCAGACGCTTCGGCATCCAGTCGAGGAATTCACGCAGCAGGCGATCCCAGCCGCGCGGCAGATCGTGCGCGACGCCGCCGATGCGGAACCAGGCCGGGTGCATACGGAAACCGGTGATCGCTTCCACCAGATCGTAGATTTTCTGACGGTCGGTAAAGGCGAAGAACACCGGGGTCATCGCGCCGACGTCCTGAATGAAGGTGGAGATGTACAGCAGGTGGCTGTTGATGCGGAACAGCTCGGACAGCATCACGCGGATGGTGTCGACGCGCTCAGGCACCTTGATGCCGGCCAGCTTCTCGACCGCCAGCACGTAAGGCATTTCGTTCACGCAGCCGCCGAGGTACTCGATGCGGTCAGTGTACGGAATGTAGCTGTGCCAGGATTGACGCTCGCCCATTTTCTCGGCGCCGCGGTGGTGGTAGCCGATATCCGGCACGCAGTCGACGATCTCTTCGCCGTCCAGCTGCAGAATGATGCGGAACGCACCGTGCGCGGACGGGTGGTTCGGGCCGAGGTTGAGGAACATGAAGTCTTCGTTCTCGGTGCCGCGCTTCATGCCCCAGTCTTCCGGCTTGAAGGTCAGCGCTTCCATCTCCAGATCTTCTTTCTGCTTGGTCAGCACGAAAGGATCGAATTCGGTGGCGCGCGCCGGGTAGTCCTTGCGCAGCGGGTGCCCTTCCCAGGTCTGCGGCATCATGATGCGCGACAGGTGCGGGTGGCCGTCGAAGGTGATGCCGAACATTTCCCAGGTTTCGCGCTCGTACCAGTTGGCGTTCGGAAACACCTTGGTCGCCGTCGGCACGTGCAGATCTTTTTCAGACAGCGCCACCTTCAGCATGATGTCGCGGTTGCGCTCGATGGAAATCAGGTGGTAGAAAACGGAGAAATCCGCAGCGGGCAGGCCGTCGCGGTGGGTGCGAAGACGTTCGTCCACGCCATGCAGATCGAACAGCATGACATACGGCTTCGGCTGTTTTCTCAGGAACGTCATTACTTCCAGTAACTGGTCAGGTTTAACCCATACCACGGGCATGCCGGTGCGGGTGGCCTGAACAGTAAAGGCTTCCGGCCCAAAACGGTTGCGCAGTTCGCCGATCACCGGGTCGTCAAGGTGATCTCGGGTCTGCCAGGCAGGCAAGGCGTCGTGCGTCGTCAAATCTGTCATAATTTTTTTTCACCACACTAAAGGGTTATTCGCCGCAAGTTTCACTTTTCGCTGTGTTAACCAATAGCGCACTAAGATGGACGTTAAATGAACGTCTTAAATCTCGTCAGGCGTCCGGAGGTTGGTCACCGCGATGCGCTCGCCGTGTTTACGCTCTCTTTCAGACTGCATATTGGCGCGGTAAACGCCCTGATCGCCGACAACCCACGACAGCGGGCGACGTTCTTTGCCGATGGATTCCTGCAGCAGCATCAGCGCTTGCATGTAGGCTTCCGGACGCGGCGGGCAGCCGGGAATGTACACGTCGACCGGCAGGAACTTGTCCACGCCCTGCACCACGGAATAGATGTCGTACATGCCGCCGGAGTTGGCGCAGGCGCCCATCGAGATCACCCACTTCGGTTCCAGCATCTGCTCGTACAGGCGTTGAATGACCGGCGCCATCTTGGTGAAACAGGTGCCGGCCACCACCATCAGGTCAGCCTGTCGCGGGGAGGCGCGCAGTACTTCCGCACCGAAACGCGCCACGTCGTGAACGGCGGTAAACGACGTCACCATCTCCACGTAACAGCACGAAAGGCCAAAGTTATACGGCCAAATAGAGTTTTTACGCCCCCAGTTCACCATGTCATGCAGCGCATGTTCGAGTTTACCCATGTAAACCGTACGGTGGACCTGTTGTTCCAGGGGATCGGCGACGATCTCCTGTTTTTGCAGGGGATAACGGTCGTTCTCACCGTTCGGGTCTATGCGGGTGAGCGTA
Source organism: Serratia nevei (assembly GCF_024160145.1). Taxonomy (GTDB): domain Bacteria; phylum Pseudomonadota; class Gammaproteobacteria; order Enterobacterales; family Enterobacteriaceae; genus Serratia; species Serratia nevei_A. The sequence continues at coordinate 71,386 of NZ_JAMYWQ010000006.1, read as the reverse complement.
TAGTCCATCTTAATGCCTCGCTGTTACTGCGGATGACTGTTGGTGTTAGTGATCGTGCTCGGTTTGCTGCGGCGTTGGGAACGCGCCGGAGTCCAATCCAACGCGCCGATGCGCACCAGATAAACCAGACCGGCCAATAGCACCAAAATGAAAATGGCGGCTTCGATAAAGCCTACCCAGCCACTCTCGCGAACCGAGACCGACCAGGCATACAGGTATAAGGCTTCAACGTCGAAAATAACGAAGAACATGGCCACCAGGTAGAACTTGGCGGACAAGCGCATGCGCGCCGTGCCGACCGAGTCGATGCCTGATTCAAACGGGGTGTGTTTGGCGCGCGCCCGGGCTCTCCCGCCCAAGAAGAACGCACCCAGCAGCATTAAGCCGCAGAGCCCGATAGCCACGACGAGAAATACGGCGAACGCCCAGTGATGAGCGATAACTTCAGTGGTTGTTGACATACTCTATGCTTACTCATCAAAAGTGGCGTCGATCGCGCTGCTCTTGTCACCGGCAGTTAGTGCGCCACATCGATTTAAGGGAAGGATAAATAACCACACAAACAAACTGCTTTTACAGCGAGTTAGGCAGCGTTTTTCTGTGGGCTTTTTACTCCTTTCTATAACCTTTTGTCAACTTTGACAAAAGTATCTACACACTAGTTTACATACGTATCATTTGATTAACATTTGATGCGCCAGGGGACGGCTAAATCGTGTCAGTTAATTTTTGTGTAGAAACAGATAGATATAAACCAACATGCACATTTCAGTTTTACTATACCATTGTCTCAGGAATTCCCTGTTCTTCCACTCACTACCTAGGGGTATTTTTTTGATCCAGGGCACGTTTTCAGCATAAATCCTCAAAAAAAGTGTGGGCCTTTAACCATTTTCCTCAAATTAAGCCGCAAAAACGGCCGCTATAAGCTAACAAAATAACCTTACTATTACCACGCCTTTAACCCATTCAATCTTATCGTTCAAAAAACGAACTCCGCGTCTTAAACCCGGCCAAACTCTCTTTTCAGTAATGCTTAAAAGTTAACAAAATAGCCAACTGATAAAAAAAACATACTCAACTGCTTATAATGGTCGGTTTTAGCTAAAAAACGGGCAAAAAAAACCTCCGCCGAAGCAGAGGTTTTTCATCAGATTTCACGCCATGGCGTTATTCTTCTTCGTCCACCAGGCTGGCGTCATCCTGGTCGCCCTGGCGACCGGCTTCCGCGCCGTTGAAGCCATAGCCGTCGTTGCCGCCCTGCATCGCGCTGAAGATGGCCATCGCCAGTTCGCTGCTGCACTGCGCATTTTTGCACAGCGCGTACTGGGTATCCGGCAGCGGCGGTAAACCTTCCACCGCGCCCAGCACCCGCAGATCGGGGCTCATCATCTCGATCGGCCGCGCGGTCACGCCCAGGCCGGCCTTACAGGCCGCCCGCACCGCGGACAGCGTGGAGGCGACGTAGGCGATGCGCCACGGGATACCGGCTTCGTCCAACTGTTTGATCGCCAGCGCGCGGAACGGGCTTGGCTCGTCCATCACCACCAGCGGGATCGGCTCGCCGACCTGATAGTGGTAATCGGCGGCGCAGTACCACAGCGTCGGCGAGGTGCGCAGCACGATGTGCGGATGGCCGGCCGGATCGGCCGTGGTCACCGCCAGATCGATCTCGCCCTCTTCCAGCAGATCAACCATCGTCGTGCTGCGCTTTACGCGCACATCAATGGCCAGTTTCGGATAGATGGCGGTTACGCGGTTCAACAGGAAAGGCAGGATGGTATCGGCGGTGTCGTCGGAAGCGCCGATGGTCAGAACACCTTTAATATTGTTGTACATCAGAGAGGTACAGGCTTCGTCGTTAAAGCGCAGGATTTTTCTGGCATAACCGAGAAGCTGAATACCATGCTCAGTCAGGAGTTTGTTGCGCCCATGGCGGGCAAACAGTTCTTTGCCGACCAGTTGCTCTAATCGCTGCATTTGTTGGCTGACGGCTGATTGAGTACGGCAAACGGCGACCGCCGCCGCTGCAAAGGTATTCAAATCAGCAACCGCAACAAAGGTTCTTAGCAGATCGAGGTCGAGATTAAGTATCGGACGATTTGCAGTTGTCATAGTGTATTCTTCACTTTTTTAAATTCTAATTTACGAACTACTACCCTGGTGTGTTTCTCAGACGCCGTTGAAAAAGGGCGACGCCTGTTATGACAGTACCCCACTCATAAGTGGAGGGCAAAAAAATTACTTATGATTCGTTACCTCTATCGCTTTTTAAAATGCGATCTATCGATGGTGCTTATAGAACGCGGGGGACTGAATACCGGTGAAAAGGGAAAACTCTCACCGAACCTGGGATTTTACTCATTCACACTGCCTAATTTCCACTCCATTCGTGCTACTGATAACCCTTATCAACCGGCGTTCTGACCGCATTACAGAGCAAAAAAGATAAATAATTAATGGTATCCACTTCGTGTTACTTCTCGATGAATTTAATAAATTCAATCAGTAAGATTTTCGCTTTAAATAATAATCTTATAACCACATAAACAATGCTTAAGCTAAAATATAAAGTAAAGCTAATGTAAATATGTCATTTTTCTTAGTGTGGTGCGCCATCCGACAACCCGCCATCAGACAACTCCGGTATTATCGTTCCTTTACAGTTTATTGGAAGCCATCCTCCCTTCCGGCTTATCAGTTCTCTGCCGCCGGCCACAATCGCCAGCGCGTCGCGTTTCTCAAGCCGCGATTTCACAGAACAAAACCCTAGTAAAATTATAGTTCATGAGATTATGAACCACAAAATAACTTTACCTTTGCTTATCATAACTAAAATCCCCCGTTACGACATGCATTTGCACCAAAGGCGTGCAAAACCCTTCAAAAGCAACTACGCCAGGAGTACATTGGGCGGGTTGCGGCGTCCCACGGTAGGAGCGCCCCTATCCCAGCAAAAGGCTCAACTTTTTATGTCCCCCATTGAGAAATCCAGCAAACTGGACAACGTCTGCTATGACATTCGCGGCCCGGTGCTTAAAGAAGCTAAACGTCTTGAAGAAGAAGGCAACAAAGTTCTGAAACTGAACATCGGCAACCCTGCCCCGTTCGGTTTCGACGCCCCGGACGAAATCCTGGTCGACGTGATCCGCAATCTGCCCACGGCGCAAGGCTACTCCGATTCCAAAGGCCTCTTCTCGGCGCGTAAAGCGATCATGCAGCACTACCAGGCGCGCAACATGCGTGACGTGACCGTTGAGGATATCTACATTGGCAACGGCGTCTCGGAGCTGATCGTCCAATCCATGCAGGCGCTGCTCAACAGCGGCGACGAAATGCTGGTGCCGGCGCCGGACTACCCGCTGTGGACCGCCGCGGTGTCGCTGTCCGGCGGCAAGGCCGTACACTACCTGTGCGATGAGCAGGCCGGCTGGTTCCCGGATTTGGACGACATCATCAGCAAAATCACCCCGCGCACCCGCGGCATCGTGATCATCAACCCGAACAACCCGACCGGCGCGGTTTACAGCAAAGCGCTGCTGGAACAGATCGTCGAGATCGCCCGTCAACACAACCTGATCATCTTCGCCGACGAGATCTACGACAAGATCCTGTATGACGACGCCGAGCACCATTCGATCGCCGCGCTGGCGCCGGATCTGCTGACCGTGACCTTCAACGGCCTGTCGAAGACCTACCGCGTGGCGGGCTTCCGCCAGGGCTGGATGGTGCTGAACGGGCCGAAGAAGCACGCCAAAGGCTATATCGAAGGGCTGGAGATGCTGGCTTCGATGCGCCTGTGCGCCAACGTGCCGATGCAGCACGCCATTCAGACCGCGCTGGGCGGTTACCAGAGCATCAGCGAGTTCATTCAGCCCGGCGGCCGCCTGTATGAACAGCGCAACCGCACCTGGGAGCTGCTCAACGACATCCCGGGCGTCTCCTGCGTGAAGCCGCAGGGCGCGCTGTACATGTTCCCGCGCATCGACGCCAAGCGCTTCAACATTTACGACGATCAGAAGCTGGTGCTGGATCTGCTGCTGCAGGAAAAAGTGCTGCTGGTGCAGGGCAGCGCATTCAACTGGCCGTACCCGGATCACGTGCGTATCGTCACGCTGCCGCGCGTAGACGAACTGGAAATGGCGGTCGGCAAGCTGGGCCGTTTCCTGGAAGGCTACCACCAGTAATCGCCCGGGGCGCAGCGCCTTGCTGCGCCCTCCCTCACAGTTCGGTTGCAAAATTCGCCGTCACTGCTTCACAATGGGGCCCTCACTTGCCGTTAAAGAGAGCACCATGAGCCAGAGCCATTTCTTCGCCCATCTGTCCCGCCTGAAACTGATCAACCGCTGGCCGCTGATGCGCAACGTGCGTACCGAGAACGTCTCCGAACACAGTTTGCAGGTGGCCTTTGTCGCCCACGCATTGGCGGTGATCAAGAACCGCAAATTCAACGGCAACCTCAACGCCGATCGCGTTGCGCTGCTGGCGATGTACCACGACGCCAGCGAAGTGATCACCGGCGACATGCCGACGCCGATCAAATACTACAACCCGCAGATCGCCCACGAGTACAAGAAGATCGAAAAGATCGCCCAGCAAAAGCTGCTGGATATGATCCCGGCAGAGCTGCGCAACGATTTTCGCACCATTCTCGATGAGCACTACTACAGCGAAGATGAAAAGCTGGTGGTGAAGCAGGCGGACGCGCTGTGCGCCTACCTGAAATGCCTGGAAGAGCTGTCTGCCGGCAACAACGAATTCACCCTGGCCAAGGCGCGGCTGGATAAAACCCTGGAACAGCGCCGCAGCCCGGAAATGAACTACTTTATGGAGGTGTTCATTCCCAGCTTCAGCCTGTCGCTGGACGAAATCAGCCTCGACAGTTCGCTGTAACCCCGCCGGCGCGGCCTCGCTGCGCCGTTAAAAACCGTAGAGCCACGGCACCACAATCACGCTGACCGCCATCACCAACAGGGTGAACGGCACGCCGAGACGCACGAAATCGCTGAATTTGTAATTGCCCGGCCCCAGCACCAGCGTATTGACCGGTGAAGAGACCGGCGTCATAAAGGCGGCGGACGCGGCGATGGCGATAATCATCGCAAACGGGTATGGCGAGACGCCCATTTCGCGCGCGGCGGCGATGGCGATCGGTGCCATCAGCACCGCCGTCGCGGTATTGGAAATAAACAGCCCGATGCTGGCGCACAAGACGAACAGGCACAGCAGCATCACCCGCGGCCCCGCGCCGCCGGCGACGTCCATCAGCCCGCTGACGATCAGATCCACCCCGCCGGTCTTTTGCAACGCCTGCGCGAACGGCATCATCCCGACGATCAAAATGATGCTCGGCCAATGGATCGATTTGTAGGCGCTCTCCATGTCGATACAGCGGAACTTGCCCATCAGCAGGCAAGCGATCAGCGCAGCGATCGGGTTAGGGATTTCGTCGGTCAGCATCATCGCCACCATCAACGCCAGGCAAAACAGCGCGTGCGGCGCCTGCGTGATCGCCGGCGCCACTTCGTCCACCTCGGCCGGCAGGTTGAGCACGATAAAGTCGTGGGTTTTGGCCTGCAGCTGGCGGATCGCCTTCCAGTCGCCGATCACCAGCAAAATGTCGCCCAGCTCCAGCGGCTCGTCCACCAGCTTGCCGCCCAGCGTCTCGCCGTGGCGGCGAATGCCCACCACGTTGAGATCGTAGCGGCTGCGGAACGCCGCTTCGCGCAGGCTTTTGCCCAGCAGCGCCGAGTCCGGGATCAGCGACACTTCCGCCATGCCGACGTTGCGCGACTGTTCAGAGAAGTAGTCGCCGCGCAGCACCATCGGCTCCAGCCGCTGCTCGCCGCAGAATTCACGCAGATCGACCTGGCTGTCCGACATGTCGATCAACAGGACGTCCCCCTCGCGCAACTCGGTGCTGCCGGAGGCGCTGACCATCACCCGCCGGAAGCGTTTCCAGCGCTCGATGCCCACCACGTTGGCGCCATAGCGCGCACGAAGGTGCAGTTCATCCAGCGAACGTCCGATCAGCGGCGAAGCGCTGCGGACAGCCAGCCGCCGCGCGCGGCCGGTCAGCTTGTAGTCGCGGATCAGATCGCGGAAGGTGCGGCGCTGCCAGTCATCGCCGGCTTTGCCCGTGTCACCGCTGCCCAGCCAACGCCGGGCAATCAGCATATAACCGACGCCCAGTGCCAGCACCGCCAGGCCAATGGGCGTCACGCTGAAGAAGCCGAACCCCTGGATGCCTTCGCGCACCAGCTCGCTGTTGACCACCATGTTGGGCGGCGTGGCCACCAGCGTCATCATGCCGCTGATAAGCCCTGCGAAGCTGAGCGGCATCATCAGCCGCCCCGGCGCGATCTTCATTCTGGCCGTCACGCTGAGCACTACCGGGATAAAGATCGCCACCACGCCGGTCGAGCTCATGAACGCACCCAGCCCGGCGACCGTCACCATCAGCAGCATCAACATTTTGGTTTCGCTGCTGCCGGCCACTTTCACCAGCCAGTCCCCCACCTGATAGGCCACGCCGGTGCGCACCAGCCCTTCGCCGATCACGAACAGCGCGGCGATCAGAATCACGTTGGGATCGCTGAAACCGACCGTCGCCTCCTGCAGGCTGAGCGTGCCGCTCAGCACGAAGGCGATGATCACCAACAGCGCCACCACGTCCATGCGCAGCTTGTTGGTGGTAAACAGCACGATGGCAATCAGCAGTAAACTCAGCACCCACAGTAATTCGCTGTTCAAAACGGTCTCATCCGGCAAATGTCCAAGGGTCTAAAAAATAGCATAAAAAAACCCCGCCGAAGCGGGGTCTAATCAATTAGGGTGAAGATAATGCCGCTCAGGCCAGCCGGCGAACGATCGCGCCCTGCGCCGTTTTATCGACGGCGATCTGCGCCAGCGAATCCAGCCGCAGGTCGACCTGCTCCAGCTTCGGCGCCTCCGCCGGCGCGTTGACCGCAATCACCTGGCAGCCCGCCGCCAGGCCGGAGAGAATGCCGGCCGGCGCGTCTTCAACCACCACGCACTCGTGCGGCGCAAGCCCCAGGCGCTCGGCGCCCAGCAGATAGGCGTCGGGCTGCGGCTTACCGTGTTTAACCTGCTCGGCGGTGATGAACACCGCCGGCTGCGGCAAACCGCCGGCCAGGCGGCGCGCGCCGGCCACCGGCACCGAACCGGAGGTGACGATCGCCCAAGGGATGCCGAGCGCGTTCAGGCGCTCCAGCAGCGCAATCGCGCCCGGCAGCGCGCGAACGCCGTCGGTATCCTGCGCTTCCACCTGCTCCAGCAGCTGGAACTCGCGCTGAATTTCCGCCTCGCTTTCGCCCGGCATAAAGTGGCGCAGAGAAGTAATGGCCTGTTTACCGTGAATGAAGTCCAGCACCGCGTGCGGGTTGACGCCGCGGCGCTCGGCCCAGTGCGTCCAGGCGCGCTCTACCGCCGGCAATGAATCCACCAGGGTGCCATCAAGATCGAACAGAAAACCCTTACACTCCACAGAAAACCTCTTTTTAATCAAGCATTGATGATTTGCGCTATCTCAACGGCGCTCAGGTGATACTGACGTGGGCAGGCCAGCCAGATCGCCAGCATACGCTGGTATTTTTCCCACATTTTGGTCTGGGCGTTGAAACCGTGGCTGCCGGAATCGAAGTGAGTATAGCGCCCCTCGGTGCTGACCAGGAAACGCACGTAGCTCAGGTAGCGCGCCTCGGTGGCGGCATCGAAGCCGAGAAACGCCAGGCGGCGCTCGTCCAGATCCTGCTTCTCTTTCAGGTTGCCCCAGGAAACCTGCAGCGCATGGTGCATCTCCATCACGTTGATGATGGTGCGGCACACCTCTTCGCTCAGTTCGCCGAAGTCGCGATCCAGTTCGCGCATTTGCAAACCGAAGCCGCGTTCGACAATGGTTTGCAACCGGCGATAGCGGTCGCCGTTGTCCGGATCGAGCAGGGTCATCATCTTGTACTGGTTCGACAGGATCAGCCGCTGGGCGTTGGTCATTTCCATCAGGATTTCCTCATTTCTGTGTGATGGCGGGAGCATCGCACAGCGCAAGAACGCAGGAAATCACAACTCGACCGTTCTTTGATTTAAACCGGGGTTATTGGCGTTTAGACGAGAAAGGCCGCACAACGCGGCCTTTTTTCAGTTACAGATCGTCGAGGAAGGTTTTGTCCAGCTGCTTGAAAGCGCGCTTGAGCAAATCGGCCAACGTCTGATAGGTCGGCGTGCCTTCGAGCGGCGCCACCGCCTGCCCGGCCTCCGTCAGCTTGTTGCGCACCTCATGGAACCATTGCAGCAGCGTCGGCGGCAGCGGCGTGACCGAACGGCGCCCCAGCCACCACAGCCCCTGCATCGGCAGGCTGCAGGCGAACAGCGCGGTGGCGATCGCCGGGCCGAGCTGGCCGCCAAGCGCGATCTGCCAGGTCAGCGTGAAAATCGCCAACGGCGGCATGAAGCGGATAGCGAAACGGGTGGCACGCGCAACGCGGTTCTCCGGAAAGACCGGTGCCAGACGTTTGTCTGACGGCCAGGTTTTCATATAATGCTGCCCGCGCTGGAAGACCTGAAACCAGCTTACGGAACCGGACGGTTTGCTCGTCATCGCGTACCTCAACTTCACGTAATGAGACTAAAAGCGTGCTGTCAGCACACAATACTAAAAAATTTGAAGCTTTAAATTTATTTTGTGTTTGCGCTGGGCTATCGGTATCCTAAGCCGGCCTTGTGGCCGGTAGAAGATGACGTAATTTTTGTCAACTTTTAGCCCTATAAAAATCAAGATTATTTAAACCGCAGAGAAATCATCGGTTTTTCCATCATCCTGTGATTTGTGCACTTCACATGATGTTAATCATAAATGTCATCGGCACTATGCGCTACGCTTGTTGTCTGATTGACGATTAATTCACCACGTGTTTTCGATTTTCTTTTAACAACACGACTATTTAAGTAGGTACTTCCATGTCGAGTAAGCTAGTACTGGTTCTTAACTGCGGCAGTTCTTCTCTGAAATTCGCCATCATCGATGCCGTTAACGGCGACGAATTCCTCTCCGGTTTGGCCGAGTGTTTCCACCTGCCTGAAGCTCGCATCAAGTGGAAAATGGACGGCGCCAAACACGAAGCTGCCCTGGGGGCCGGCGCGGCACACAGCGAAGCGCTGAACTACATTGTTAATACTATTCTGGCACAAAAACCAGAGCTTTCCGCGCAGCTGACCGCTATCGGCCACCGCATCGTGCACGGCGGCGAGAAGTTTACCGCTTCCGCCGTGATCAACGACGACGTTCTGCAGGGTATCAAAGATTCCGTGCCGTTTGCACCACTGCACAACCCGGCTCACCTGATCGGCATCGCGGAAGCGCTGAAATCCTTCCCTCACCTGGCTGACAAGAACGTTGCCGTATTCGACACCGCGTTCCACCAGACCATGCCGGAAGAATCTTACCTGTACGCCCTGCCGTACAGCCTGTACCGCGACCACGGCGTTCGCCGCTACGGCGCGCACGGCACCAGCCACTTCTACGTGACTCAGGAAGCCGCGAAGATGCTGAACAAGCCGGTGGAAGAAGTGAACGTGATCACCTGCCACCTGGGCAACGGCGGTTCCGTTACCGCAGTGCGCAACGGCCAGTGCGTTGACACCTCCATGGGTCTGACCCCGCTGGAAGGCCTGGTGATGGGCACCCGCAGCGGTGACATCGATCCGGCCATCATCTTCCACCTGCACGATTCTCTGGGCATGAGCGTTGACCAGATCAACAAGATGCTGACCAAAGAATCCGGCCTGCTGGGCCTGACCGAAGTCACCAGCGACTGCCGTTACGTTGAAGACAACTACGACAGCAAAGCCGACGCCAAACGCGCCATGGACGTGTTCTGCCACCGCCTGGCCAAATACGTCGGTGCATACAGCGCCCTGATGGAAGGCCGTCTGGACGCGGTGATCTTCACCGGCGGCATCGGCGAGAACGCCGGCATGGTGCGTGAGCTGACCCTGAACAAACTGGGCCTGCTGGGCTTCGAAATCGACCACGACCGCAATATGGCCGCTCGCTTCGGCAAATCCGGCGCCATCACCAAAGACGGCAGCCGCCTGGCGCTGGTGATCCCGACCAACGAAGAGTTGGTCATCGCGCAGGACGCATCCCGCCTGACCGCGTAATGCTCGCAAAACACCGTCAGCTCAGGCTGACGGTGTTGTTTTAGCCTCATGTTAATCGTGAAGAGGACTATTCTGTGTCACGTACTATTATGTTGATCCCCACCGGCACCAGCGTCGGCCTGACCAGCGTCAGCCTGGGTGTCATCCGCTCCATGGAGCGAAAAGGCGTTCGTCTGAGCGTGTTCAAACCTATCGCTCAACCGCGCACCGGCGACAACGCACTCGACCAGACCACCACCATCATCCGCAGCAACTCCACCATCCCGGCGGCCGAACCGCTGCGCATGGACTACGTTGAGGGCCTGCTGAGCTCCAACCAGCAAGACGTGCTGATGGAAGAGATCGTGGCGCGCTACCACGAGAACACCAAAGACGCGGAAGTGGTGCTGATCGAAGGCCTGGTGCCGACCCGCAAGCACCAGTTCGCCAGCGCGCTGAACTACGAGATCGCCAAAACCCTGAACGCCGAGATCGTCTTCGTGCTGGCGCTGGGCAACGACTCCCCGGCTCAGCTGAAAGAGCGCATCGAACTGGCGCGCACCAGCTTCGGCGGCAGCAAGAACAAAAACATCACCGGCGTGATCATCAACAAGCTGAACGCACCGGTCGACGATCAGGGCCGCACCCGTCCTGACCTGTCCGAAATCTTCGACGACTCCACCAAAGCCAGCATCGCCCACGTCGATCCTGCGCAGCTGTTCGCCAACAGCCCGCTGCCGGTTCTGGGCTGCGTGCCGTGGAGCTTCGATCTGATCGCCACCCGCGCCATCGACATGGCTCGCCACCTGAAGGCCCGCGTGGTCAACGAAGGCGACATCATGACCCGCCGCGTGAAGTCCGTGACCTTCTGTGCGCGCAGCATCCCGCACATGCTGGAACACTTCCGCCCAGGCTCTCTGCTGGTGACCTCCGCAGACCGTCCTGACGTGCTGGTCTCCGCCTGCCTGGCGGCGATGAACGGCGTGGAAATCGGCGCCATTTTGCTGACCGGCGGCTACGCCATCGACGAGCCGATCAAGAAGCTGTGCGAACGCGCCTTCCAGACCGGCCTGCCGGTGTTTATGGTCGACACCAACACCTGGCAGACCTCGCTGAGCCTGCAGAGCTTCAACCTCGAAGTGCCGGCGGACGACCACCAGCGCATCGAGAAAGTGCAGAACTACGTGGCCAGCCACATCAACGCCGAGTGGATCGATTCGCTGACCGCCACCTCCGAGCGTTCGCGCCGCCTGTCTCCACCGGCGTTCCGTTACGAGCTGACCGAGCTGGCGCGTAAAGCCGGCAAACGCATCGTGCTGCCGGAAGGCGACGAGCCGCGCACCGTGAAAGCGGCGGCCATCTGCGCCGAACGCGGCATCGCGGAATGCGTGCTGCTCGGCAACCCGGACGAGATCCAGCGCGTCGCGGCAGCGCAAGGCGTTGAGCTGGGCAAAGGCATCGACATCGTCGATCCGGTCGCCGTGCGTGAAAACTACGTGCCGCGTCTGGTTGAGCTGCGCAAGAGCAAGGGCATGACCGAAGTGGTCGCGCGCGAGCAGCTGGAAGACAACGTGGTGCTCGGCACCCTGATGCTGGAACAAGGCGAAGTCGACGGTCTGGTCTCCGGCGCGGTTCACACCACCGCCAACACCATCCGTCCGCCGTTGCAGCTGATCAAAACCGCACCGGGCAGCTCGCTGGTGTCCTCCGTGTTCTTCATGCTGCTGCCTGACCAGGTACTGGTCTACGGCGACTGCGCGATCAACCCGGATCCGACCGCCGAGCAGCTGTCTGAAATCGCGATCCAGTCTGCGGATTCCGCCGCGGCCTTCGGCATTGAGCCGCGCGTAGCGATGATCTCCTACTCCACCGGCAACTCCGGTGCGGGCAGCGACGTCGAGAAAGTGCGCGAAGCAACCCGCCTGGCGCAGGAAAAACGTCCGGACCTGATCATCGACGGCCCGCTGCAGTACGACGCCGCCATCATGGCCGACGTTGCCAAGTCCAAGGCGCCGAACTCACCGGTAGCCGGCCAGGCGACCGTGTTCATCTTCCCGGATCTGAACACCGGCAACACCACCTACAAAGCGGTACAGCGTTCCGCTGACCTGGTCTCCATCGGGCCGATGCTGCAAGGCATGCGCAAGCCGGTCAACGACCTGTCGCGCGGCGCACTGGTTGACGATATCGTCTACACCGTTGCGCTGACGGCGATCCAGTCTTCCCAGGCTGACGCTGCCGCCGCCAAGGCCTGATACCCTTCGGGTTAGGTGATAAAAAAACGCCGGTCATTGACCGGCGTTTTTCTTTTTACTTCCTCTAACGCGCCAACAACTGCCCGGCGGCCTCCAGAATATGCTCGGCGGTCAGGCCGTACTCCTGCTGTAAAAATGCCTGGGTGCCCACCTGGCCGTAACGCTCCTTCACCCCCACGCGCCGCATCGGCGTCGGGCACTCTTCCGCCAGCACCTCCGCCACCGCCGATCCCAGCCCGTTATGAATGCTGTGGTTTTCACAGGTGACGATGCGCCCGGTCTTGGCCGCGTAGGTGTTGATCAGTTCACGGTCGATAGGCTTGAGGGTGAACATATCGATCACCGCCGCGCTGACGCCCTGCTGCGCCAGCATCTGCGCCGCCTTCAGCGCCTCCGCCACCATGATGCCGTTGGCGATCAGCGTGATGTCGTCGCCGTCGCGCAGCAGATTGCCCTTGCCGATGGTAAAGCGCGAGCCCTCCTGATAGATGCGCGTCGCCTGCTTGCGAATGGTGCGCACCCAGTAGAAGCCGCGCAACTCCATAAGCTGGCGCAGAATGTCGGCGAACATGGTGGCGTCGGTCACCTCCAGCACCACCGAATGCGCCAGCCCGCGCACGATGCCCATGTCCTCGAACGACATATGGGTGCCGCCGTTGTGGCAGGCGCTCACCCCGGCGTCAGAGGCGATCACCTTGACGTTGTTGCGCTGGTAATCCAGCGACATGAACAGCTGATCGAAACAGCGGCGGCTGGCGAAGGCGGTAAAGGTGTGCACGAACGGCACCCGACCGGTGAGCGACAGCCCGGCGGCGACGCCGATCACGTTGGCCTCCATGATGCCGCAGTTGATCACGTGCTGCGGATGATCCTTGTGCACGCCGTCCATCGCCATCGAGCTCATCAGATCCGCCTCCAGCGCGATGATCGGCGCGCCCGCCTCAATCTGCCGACGCACCGCGCCAGCGTAGACTTTGCGCATTTCGACGGCGTCGTTTTCCAACTGCGTCACTACGTTAAACATGGGCGGCCTCCAGTTCGGCGATGGCTTTTTCGATCTCCTGCTGGACGTCCGGCGTCAGGCGCAGGTGGTGCGAGTTCGACAGGTTTTCCAGATAGGCCACGCCCTGCCCCTTAATGCTGTCGAGCACGATCGCCAGCGGCCGCTGTTCGCCGCCGCGCGCCGGCGCCACCGCCGCCAGCAGCGCCGCGATGTCGTCGCCCTTGATGGTCTGCACCTCAAAGCCGAAGGCACGGAACTTGGCGGCCAGATCGAAGGGTTGGATCACCTCGTCCAGCGCGCCGTCCAGCTGTTGCTTGTTGTAATCGATGAACAGCGTCAGGTTGTTCAGATTGTGGTGGGCGATAAACTGGAACGCCTCCCAGCACTGCCCTTCGTTCAGTTCCCCATCACCGAGGATGCTGAACACCCGATTGCGGCGCCCTGCCAGCCGATGGGATAACGCCATGCCGGCGGCGATCGACACGCCCTGCCCCAGCGAACCGGTGGTGGCGTCCACGCCGCGCGTGCGCAGCCGGTCCGGGTGGCTCGGCAGACGCGTGCCGTTCTGGTTGAGGGTCTTCAGCTCCGCCAGCGGGAAGTAACCCTTGATCGCCAGCGTGCTGTACAGCGCCGGGCCGGCATGGCCTTTCGACAGCACAAAGTCATCGCGCTCCGGCCAGTCCGGATCCGCCGGATCCAGGCGCATCACGCTGCCGTACAGCACCGCCAGCGTCTCCACCACCGACATGCAGCCGCCGTAGTGGCCAAAACCCAGCCCGGTCAGCGCTTTCAGCGTTTCCAGGCGGATCGCCCGCGCCAGGGTATGCAGCTCTTCAATTTCCGTCTTGCTCGTTGTGTCGTTCATCAGTCTGCCCTCGTTATTTCTCGACGCGGTCAGCGGCCGGCGCGCCTTTGCGTTTTCCCAGGAAGTTATGCGCCACCAACAGCGCAAACACGGCGACGATCGCCAGCATGATCATCTCTTTCGACATAAAGCGCGCCATATTGCCCAGCAGGATGCCGACCACGCCGAAGTCGGCGTCGGAGAAAGTGGTGTTGGCAAAGCCAAGCGCCCCCAGCACCGGTAGCAGCAATACCGGCAGGAAGGTGATCAGCAACCCGTTGGCGAAAGCGCCCAGCATCGCGCCGCGCCGCCCGCCGGTGGCGTTGCCGAACACCCCGGCGGTAGCGCCGGTGAAGAAGTGCGGCACCACGCCGGGCAGGATCAGCACCATCTTCAGCTGCCCCAGCAGGAACAGCCCGGCCAATCCGCCAAGGAAGCTGAACAGGAAGCCGATCAGCACCGCGTTGGGGGCATAGGGATAGACCACCGGGCAATCCAGCGCCGGCCGCGCATTCGGCACCAGCTTTTCCGAGAAGCCGGTGAATGCCGGCACGATTTCCGCCAGAATCAAACGCACGCCCTGCAGGATGATGAACACCCCGGCGGCGAAGGTGATGGCCTGAATGATCGAATACACCAGGTAGTTCTGGCCGCCGCTGAGCTCGCTTTCCACATAGGCCCGCCCGGCGCAGATCGCCAGGATCAGGTAGATGACGATCATGGTCATCGAGATCGAAATGGAGCTGTCGCGCAGGAAGCTGAGGTTTTTCGGCAGGTTCATCTCCTCGGTCGAGCGCGAACTTTTGCCCACCTTCGAGCCGATCCAGCCGGACAGCACGTAGCCCAGGGTGCCGAAGTGGCCGAAGGCGATATCGTCATTGCCGGTGATGCGGCGCATATAGCGCTGGGCGATCGCCGGGAAGAACGCCATCACCAGCCCCAGGGTCAGCGCGCCGGTAAACACCAGCTGCACCCCCTCGAAGCCCGCCACCGTCAGGATGATGCCGATCATGCAGGCCATGTAGAAGGTGTGGTGGCCGGTCAGGAAGATGTATTTCAGCCGGGTGAAACGTGCCACCACGATATTCGCCACCATGCCGAACGCCATGATCAGCGCGGTGGAGGCGCCGTATTTCTCCAGCGCGATGGAGACAATGGCTTCATTATTCGGAATGATGCCCTGAATATTGAACGCGTGTTCGAACATGCCGCCCAGCGGATTGAGCGATCCGACCAATACCGTGGCGCCGCCGCCCAACACGATAAAGCCGAGAATGGTTTTTACCGTGCCTTTCACCACGTCGGAAAACGATTTTTTTTGCGCCAGCAAACCGATCAGCGCAATAAGGCCGACCAGTACCGAAGGCACCTTTAATATATCCACCACAAACTTAAGCGTTTCCTGGATAAACATATCCACCTCGCCAATCGTTTTATTCAGATGATTGAGTGGGCTTCGAAGTAAGCGCGCAGCTTGGCTTCCAGCTCATTAATGTCGATGATGTTGCTGATCACCACCAGCTGCTCGGCCGGTACGCTGGCGCTGTCGGCGATGTCTTTCGCCATCACGAACACGTCGGCGGCGCCGGGGGTGGCGGACGACAGATCGGAGTGTTCGACCTCGGCCTCCACGCCCATCTTTTTCAGCACCTTTTTAATGTTCATTTCCACCATAAAACTGCTGCCGAGACCGGAACCGCAAATCGCCATGATTTTCATAATATCCACCTGTTGAATTTAGCGTGTAGGGTAGCGCCGCCGGTCATATTCCCGGCGTTGTTTGCATTAATAGTGTTAATAGTGTTCCTGGTGATTAAGCGTTAGTAGCGGGCGATAATATCCTCGATTTGCCGTTTATCTTTGGCGTGAAATAACGCCTCCATGGCCTGATGGTCTGAAAATAATTCAGCCAGTTGCGAAATCAATTCGATGTGGCTGTCGCCGTCGGGTGCCGAAAGCATCACCACCACCTGTACCGGATCGTTATCCGCGGAGTGAAAATTCACCCCCTGATGGATCTTCAACAGCGATAATCCCAACGCGTTGGCACCCTCTTCGGGCCGGGCGTGTGGCATGGCGATGCCCGGCGCCAGGACAAAGTAAGGGCCGAGCTTCTCCTGCTGATGAAAGATGGCCGTCAGGTAATTCGGCGTGATCACGCCGTCTTGCAGCAGCGGCTGCGCGCTCAGCGTTACCGCCTGGCGCCAGTCCTCCACCCGTTCGCACAGCTGTATATGATCGGCGGTCAGCCACTCTTTCAGCACGTTACCCTCCCAAACGTTGATGGTTTCGGCCGATGATTAATTCACCGACGACGCTAAAACTTTAATCAACCCCTCCTGCCCACACAGTGATGGATATCACAAAGATAGCGCTACCAAAACGCTATCATGCAGATCTGTGATAGCGCTATCAAAACGACGCGCCGCGGCATGGCGTTAACCACAATTTTTTCTCGCTCTTTCGGCTAACGGGGTAGAATGTGCCGCATACGGGGATCGTCGAAGCCGCGCCGCCGGCTTCCCGCCCTCACCATTTTTATGCGCCGCGCGCGCATTTCAGTCGGGATTAGGCATGTCGATCGGTAAAAAACGCCGCAGCACGGGCAGGGTGACGTTGGCTGACGTAGCGCAGCTGGCGGGCGTCGGCACCATGACGGTGTCGCGCGCGCTGCGCACGCCGGAGCAGGTTTCAGACAAACTGCGCGAGAAGATTGAAGCCGCGGTAAGCGAGCTGGGGTATCTGCCCAACCTGGCCGCCAGTTCGCTGGCGTCGGCCTCGTCCTACACTATCGCCATGGTGGTGCCCAGCCTGTCCGAATCCGGCTGCGCCGAGATGTTCGCCGGCCTGCAGAAAGTGCTGCAACCGGCCGGCTATCACATCATGCTGGCGGAGTCGCAGCACCATCTGGAACGCGAAGAAAAGCTGCTGGAGACCCTGCTCTCTTACAACCTGGCGGCGGCGGTGCTGCTCAGCGTCGAGCATTCACAAAACACCCGCAACGCGCTGATCGCCGCCAACATTCCGGTGGTGGAGATCGGCGCCGTGCGCGCCGATCCGATCGACATGAGCATCGGCATTGACTACGTGGCGGCCATGTATCAACTGACGCAAACGGTGATCGCCAGCGGCTATCAGAACATCGGGCTGCTGTGCGCCAACCAGGAACAGTGGATTTTCCAGCAGCACCTGCAGGGCTGGCACAAGGCGCTGCTGCGCAACCATATGTCGCCGCATCGGGTGATCAACGCCGCGCAGCCCGCCAGCTTCAGCACCGGCGCGCAGCAGCTGCCGGAATTCCTGCTGGCCTGGCCGGAGCTGGACGCATTGGTGTGCGCCTCGGACGAACTGGCCGGCGGCGCGCTGTATGAATGCCAGCGGCGGCGCATCAAGGTGCCGGACAATCTGGCGGTGGTGGGGTTCGGCAACAGCGAGTTCAGCCGGGTGTGCCAGCCGCCGCTGACCACCATGACCATCCCGCATCGCGATATCGGCATTCAGGCCGGCCAGGCGCTGCTGGCGCGGCTGAACGAGCAGCCCTGGCTGCCGGCAGGCTCCCTGCCCGCCACGCTGTGCCGCCGCGACAGCTGCTGAATCCGCGCCATAAAAAAAGCCGGTCGATGACCGGCTTTCTCACGCGTTGACGTCTCACTGGCTGTCGAGCGGCTTACCGTAATCCTGTTCGTTGTTACGCGTCAGCCACAGCGACAGCGCCTTCAGCGAATCCGGGGTAAACTCGTCGCAGCGGGCGGTGATCTCTTCCGGCGTCAGCCAGCACACTTCCACCACTTCTTCTTCCTGCAGCGCGAACGGGCCGTGCGATACGCAGCTGAACAGCGCGCCCCACACCCGGCACTGCTCTTCTTCGAAGTAGAACAGACCGTGTTCGGCGAAAGGCACGCCGGCAATGCCCAGCTCTTCTTCCGCCTCACGGCGCGCCGAATCCAGCACGTTTTCACCGCTTTGCACTACGCCACCTGCCGTCGCGTCCAACCAGCCCGGGTAGAAGTCCTTGATCTCGGTGCGACGCTGCACCAGAATTTTTCCCATCCCATCATGCACCACAATATAGGTAGCACGATGGCGCAGCCGCTCCGCCCGCATCTGTTGACGACTGGATTGCGCGATCACCTCGTTTTGCTCGTCGACGATATCAACCCATTCGGTATCTGCAGCCTGACCCTGTTCCGCCATCCTCTAAAACCTTCTATTTTGGCGCGATGCATCCCGCGCGCTGGTTAATCAATGAGTGTTTTTCAAAGATTTTTATTGTGTGTGTATAAATTAGTGCGTTTAGCGTGTTAACGCCACCTCCACGACGACCTTGCCGGCGTCGAGCGTCAGCACGCGCAAAGTGTCCCGATCCAACATGCCGTAGCTGGCCGGAAAGCCCCCTTTCGGGATGCTGACCGAGCCTGGATTGAAGCAATAGATCTCCCCCTGCCGCTCTGCCTGCGGCAGATGCGTATGGCCGTAGGCCAGGACGTCACCGCGGGATAACGGCGGCAGTGCCGAGGGATGATAAAGGTGACCGTGGGTCAAAAACAATCGTCTTTTTTGCAGTAAAACCTGTTGCCAGGGCACTTCGATGGGAAACGTCAGCAGCATCTGATCGACCTCACTGTCGCAATTGCCGCGAACGGCGATGATCTTGTCGCTATAGCGGTTCAATCGTTCGGCAACCCGGGCGGGCTGATAGCCGGCCGGCAGCGCGTTGCGCGGGCCGTGATTCAGCAAATCGCCCAGAAGAATCAACCAGTCGGCGCCGTTTTGTTCGAACCTTTCCAGCACGCGTTCGGTTGCCGGCAGCGATCCGTGGATATCCGAGGCGAACATCAGCTTCATAACCTTGTCCTATCTAGGGAAATAAGCGCCATTTTACCGCGCCGGCGCCGTGCGGCAAACCGCCGCCCGCACAGATGAATAATTGTGACCTCCGCCGCGCAGATAGCATCGGACGAATCCCACATAGCCTGCTATCCTTAGCTGCTATTGTTGGATCTTTGATATACCTTTGTGCGCGGCGAAGACCGCAGCAACGTGTAATGAATTACAGATCACCTTACCGCAGGAGGCAATATGATTGACCTGTATTACGCGCCTACTCCCAATGGTCACAAGATCACCTTGTTTTTGGAAGAGGTCGGCTTACCCTACCGTATCCATCGCGTAAACATCAGCGCCGGCGAGCAGTTCAAACCGGACTTTCTGAGCATTTCTCCCAACAACAAAATCCCGGCGATCGTCGATCAGCAACCGGTGGACGGCGGCACGCCAATCAGCCTGTTCGAGTCCGGGGAAATCCTGCTGTATCTGGCGGAGAAAACCGGCAAGCTGCTGAGCAAGGGCCTGCGCGAACGCGCCGCCACCCTGCAGTGGCTGTTCTGGCAGGTGGCCGGGTTCGGGCCAATGCTCGGGCAGAATCACCACTTCAACCACTACGCGCCGCAGCCGGTGCCTTACGCCATCGAGCGCTACCAGCTGGAAACCAAACGGCTGTACGGCGTGCTGGAAGCCGAACTGCAAAAACACCCCTACCTGGGCGGCGACAACTACAGCATCGCCGATATCGCCACTTACCCGTGGGTGGTGTCGCATCCGCGCCAGCGCATCGATCTGGCGGATTACCCGGCGGTGCGCAACTGGTTCGAGCGCATCAGCAACCGCCCGGCGACCGAGCGCGCCTACAAGCTGGCCGAACAGGGTTAAGCGCGTCCCCCGACTCCCCGCCGGCCGGGGAGTCACATCGTCCCTGCGTTATCATTTCCCTACTTTCCGTGTATTCTGAACGCCAATAATCAGACCTATGGAGAATCTCTGATGTCTTTCAGTCAACCCGACGCCGTTATTCGCATTAAAAATCTGCGGTTGCGCACGTTCATCGGTATCAAGGAAGAGGAAATCAACAACCGGCAGGACGTCCTGATCAACGTGGTGATCCACTACCCGGCGGACAAGGCGCGCAACAGCGAAGACATCGCCGACGCGCTCAACTACCGCACCATCACCAAAGCGATCATCCGCCATGTGGAAGATAACCGTTTCGCGCTGCTGGAAAAATTAACGCAGGATGTGCTCGATATCGTAAAAGAACACGCCTGGGTGACCTATGCTGAAGTGGAGATAGATAAACTTCTGGCCCTGCGCTACGCCGATTCGGTTTCCATGACCATGAGCTACCGCCGGGACTAACTCAGGGAGGTCGACCATGCGGATCCTGATCACCGGCGCAACGGGATTGATAGGCAGCAGCCTGACGGAGAAGCTGCTGGAACTTTCTCACCACATTACAGTGCTGACCCGCGACGAGCGGCGAGCCCGAGCCAGGCTGGGCGACCGCCCGAGCTATTGGCAAACGCTGGACGACCGGCAATCGCTGGACGAATTCGACGCGGTGATCAACCTGGCCGGCGAACCTATCGCCGACAAGCGCTGGAGCACGCAGCAGAAAGAGCGGCTGTGCCGCAGCCGCTGGGATCTGACCGAACGGCTGGCGCAGCTTATCAAGGCCGGCAACGCGCCGCCCGGCGTGCTGATTTCCGGTTCCGCCGTCGGTTACTACGGCGATCAGGGCCAGGCGGTGGTGACCGAAGAGGAGCCGCCACACGACGAATTCACCCACCGGCTGTGCCAACGCTGGGAAGCGCTGGCGCTGCAGGCGCAGAGCGACGCCACCCGCGTCTGCCTGCTGCGCACCGGCGTGGTGCTGGCGCCACAGGGTGGCGCGCTGGCCAAAATGCTGCCGCCGTTCCGTTTCGGCCTGGGCGGCCCGATCGGCGACGGCCGCCAATACCTGCCGTGGATCCATCTCGAAGACATGGTCAACGGCATTATTTATCTGCTGGATCACACCACTCTGACCGGCCCGTTCAACATGGTCGCTCCCTATCCGGTGCATAACGAGCAGTTCGCCGCCCAATTGGCCAACGTGCTCGATCGCCCGGCGTTTCTGCGGGTGCCGGCGTTCGTGATGCGTTTGTTGATGGGGGAAGCGGCGGTGCTGGTGCTCGGCGGCCAGCGGGCGGTGCCGAAGCGGCTGGAGCAGGCTGGCTTCCACTTCCGCTATCTGGAACTGGAACAGGCGTTGGATGACGTTCTCAATCAGCGGGCCGCAGCCCGCTGATCTGCAGTTACTTCAACGCACCGGACAGGAACTGCTGCAGGCGCGGGCTTTTGGGGTTGCCGAACAGCTCGGCCGGCGGCCCCTGCTCTTCAATCAACCCTTTGTGCAGGAAGATCACGTGGTTGGAAACGTGGCGTGCAAACTCCATTTCATGCGTCACCACCACCATGGTTTTCCCCTCCTCCGCCAGCTTCTGCATGATGCGCAGCACCTCGCCCACCAGCTCGGGATCCAGCGCCGACGTCGGTTCGTCAAACAGCAACACTTCCGGCTCCATCGCCAACGCGCGGGCGATAGAAACGCGCTGCTGCTGGCCGCCCGACAGATGCACCGGGTATTTGCCACGCGCCCGCTCATCGATGCCCACTTTGTCCAGATAGCGCACCGCGCGCTCGTGCGCTTCGGCCTTGCTCAGCCCCAGCACCTGCACCGGCGCCTCCATCACGTTCTCGAGCACCGTCATGTGGCTCCACAGATTGAAATGCTGGAACACCATGGTCAGGCGGGTGCGCAGCAGTTGCAGCTGCTTCTTGTCGAACACCTTCAGCTGGCCGTCTTTGTCGCGCACCATGCGAATGTCTTCGTTGTTCAGGCTGATCGAGCCTTCGCTCGGCTTCTCGAGGAAGTTGATGCAGCGCAGAAAGGTGCTTTTGCCGGAGCCGGAGGAGCCGATGATGCTGATCACATCCCCGGCGTTGGCCGCCAGCGAGACGCCCTTCAGCACTTCGTGGTCGCCATAGCGTTTATGCAGTTCCGTGACGGCTAATTTATTTTCAGGCATGGTTTTTCTTCCCGTCATTTATCAGTGACTAACGTGTGCCATCCAGCGTCTTTCAGCTTTGCGGAACAGGCTGATTAACACGTAGGAGATGATCAGGTACAGCACCGCCGCAATGCCGAAGGCGTAGAACGGCTGATAGGTCGCGGCGTTGATGTCGCGCGCGATCTTCAGCAGATCCGGCACGGTGGCGGTAAACGCCAGTGCGGTAGAGTGCAGCATCAGGATCACTTCGTTGCTGTAAGCCGGCAGTGCGGTGCGCAGCGCCGAAGGCAAAATGATGCAGCGATACATCTTGAAGCGCGAAAAACCATAGGCGTTGGCGGCTTCGATTTCACCGTGCGGCACCGAGCGGATCGCCCCGGCGAAGATCTCGGTGGTATAGGCGCAGGTGTTGAGCGTCAGCGCCAGGATGGTGCAATTGAGCCCGCTGCGGAAAAACGCATTGAGAAACTCGCTGCCGCGCACGATCTCGAGGCTGTACATGCCGGAGTAGAACACCAGCAGCTGCACGTACAGTGGCGTGCCGCGAAACACATAGGTGTAGAGCCACACCGGGAAACGCACCCAGCGAATCGAGGAGACGCGCGCCACCGCCATCGGGATCGCCAGCAGCCCGCCCATCACCACCGAAGCGATCAGCAACCACAGCGTGATCGCCACGCCGGTGAAGCGGTAACCGTCGCTCCACAGCAGCGACTGCCAATACTGTTGCAGGATATCTATCATAGTTCGGCCCTCTTGACGCCCAGTGAGTAACGCCGTTCAAGCCACAGCAGCACGCCGTTGGAAACGGTCGTGAAGATCAGGTATACCACGCCGGCCACGATGGCGAAGAAGAACGGCTGATAGGTGCCTTTCCCCGCCAGCTGTGTGGCTTTCACCACGTCGTTCAGGCCGAGGATCGACACCAGCGCCGTCGCCTTCAGGATCACCTGCCAGTTATTGCCGATGCCCGGCAGCGCGAAACGCATCATCGCCGGGAACAGAATGCGCCGGAAGATCTGCGCACCGCTGAAGCCGTAGGCCGTCGCCGCCTCGATCTGCCCTTTCGGCACCGCCAGATAGGCGCCGCGGAAGGTCTCGGTAAAATAAGCGCCGTAGATAAAGCCGAGGGTAATAATGCCGGCGCCGAGCGGATCGATATCGATCTGCGCGAAGCCCAGCAGCGTAGTGATGTTGTTCAACGCGATCTGCAAACCGTAAAAGATCAGCAGCATCAGCACCAGATCGGGCACACCGCGGATCAGCGTGGTATAGGCGCCGAACAGACCGGAGATAAAGGGGTTATGAGACAGTTTGCCGCCGGCGCCGATCAGACCGATCGCCACCGCCAGCACCACGGAACTGAGGGCCAGCTCCAGCGTCACCAGAGCCCCCTCGAAAATCAGTTGGGAATAGCCTTGCAGCATCTACTTCACCCTGTGGTCTAGGATCCGAACCATCGGGGCCGGCGCACCGGCCCCGCAGTCACAGCATGGAACGGGAAGCGGATTAGCCGCCGTAGACGTCAAAGTCGAAGTACTTTTTCGCGTATTTGTCGTAGGTGCCGTCTTTACGCATCTCGGCGAAGGCCTTGTCCAGCGCCGCTTTCAGCTCGGTATCGTCCTTGCGCAGCCCCATGCCGGTACCAACGCCGAAGAACTTGTCATCCTTCACCGATTCGCCGGCGAACGCATAGTCTTTGCCCGGCGGCTGTTTCAGGAAGCCGTCGCTGCCCGCCACTTCATCCTGGAAGGCGGCGTCGATACGGCCGGAGGCCAGGTCGGCATAAGCCAGATCCTGGTTCTGGTAAGGCACCACGGTCACCCCTTTCGGCTGCCACATGGCGTTGGCGTAAGCTTCCTGGGTGGTGCCCTGCAGCACGCCCACGCTCTTGCCTTTCAGCGATTCTGCGGTCGGCAGCAGTTTGGAGCCCTTCGGCGCGATCAGACGCGCGTTGGCGGCATACAGCTTGTCGGTAAAGGCGATTTCCTGCTGGCGTTTTTCAGTGATGGACAGCGAAGAGATGATGGCGTCGATTTTCTTCGCCTTGAGGGATGGGATCAGCGCGTCGAAGTCGCTCTCCACGAAGGTGCATTGGGTATTGATGCGTTTGCACAGCTCTTTGGCCAAATCGATGTCAAAGCCGACCAATTCGCCTTTGGCGTTTTTGGATTCAAACGGTGCGTAAGTCGGATCGGTGCCAATCTTCAGCGTGGAAGGAATGGCGGCCAAGGCGCTGCTGGCGGCGCTCAAAGCCAGAACTAACGGCAAAATCAAAACCCGCTTTTTCATAAATTACCCTCAAATTGATTTTTTTGATGCCACTACGGGCATTACTTTCCCCACCAAATCAATTTGCAGTAATCGTGCCACATTAGGTGCTACGGACGGAGGGAACGGCTCCGGCCTTCACAATACTGTTTCCTGGGACGATAACCGCAAAATTAAATCGGCCGGTCGGGGCCGCGCCACTGGCAGCCGCGACGAGGCGGCGCCATGAAACAGTGAGCGTGATGAAGTGGGATCATTATGGTGCATACGCCGCCCCAATTCAGTGCGGTGTTGCACAAATGTACCAATTTAGGGATAAAACTGTTAACTAGCACCCTGCCAGCGGGTGAACAGGTCGGTCGGCAGTTCGATATCAAACTGGTCAGTCACTCGATTGACGGTCTGATCGATGATGTCTTGCACGCTTTTCGGCTGGTGGTAAAACGCCGGCACCGGCGGCATGATCACCGCCCCCATCTCCGCCGCCTGGGTCATCAGCCGCAGGTGCCCCAGATGCAGCGGCGTTTCCCGCACGCACAGCACCAAACGGCGGCGCTCTTTGAGCACCACGTCGGCGGCGCGGGTCAGCAGCCCGTCGCTGTAGCTGTTGACGATGCCGGACAGGGTCTTGATCGAGCATGGCAGGATCGCCATACCCAGGGTTTTGAAGGAGCCGGAGGAGATACCGGCGGCAATGTCGCGCGCATCGTGCACCACGTCGGCCAGCGCCTGCACTTCACGCAGGCTGTACGGCGTTTCCAGCGCCAGCGTCTGTCTTGCCGCGTTGCTCATCACCAAATGGGTTTCCACCTCGGCGACGTCGCGCAAAACCTGCAACAGGCGCACGCCGTAGATGGCGCCGCTGGCACCGGAAATGCCGATGATGAGTCGTTTCATGGGAAATGGCCTCTGCCGTAAAAAGTAAGATCAGGCAGACTTTGCCGCAACGGCGAGGGATAAGCAAGTCACAGGAGCAAGGCGCACCGCCGCAGACGCGGCGATGCACCTTGAGGGAGCAACGCAGGGCGGTTAGCCTTCGTTGTGCAGTTCCAGATTTTCCGCTTCGGTTTGCACCCGCAGCGCCTTGGCGTCGTCGCTGCGCAGCGACTCCAGGTATTCCAGATAGCTTTGGTCGACGTCTTTGGTCACGTAGATGCCGTTGAATACCGAGCATTCGAACTGGGTGATGTCCGGGTTCTCTTCGCGCACCGCCTCGATCAGATCGTCCAGGTCCTGGAAGATCAGCCCGTCGGCACCGATGATCTGGCGGATTTCATCCACTTCACGCCCGTGGGCGATCAGTTCGTTGGCGCTCGGCATGTCGATGCCATAGACGTTCGGGAAACGCACTTCCGGCGCGGCGGAAGCCAGGTACACGCGCTTGGCACCCGCTTCGCGCGCCATCTCGACGATCTGTTCCGACGTGGTGCCGCGCACGATGGAGTCATCCACCAGCAGCACGTTCTTGTCGCGGAACTCGGCGCGGTTGGCGTTCAGCTTGCGGCGCACCGACTGACGGCGCGCCTGCTGGCCCGGCATGATGAAGGTGCGGCCGACGTAGCGGTTCTTCACAAAGCCCTGGCGGTATGGCTTCTCGAGAATGCGCGCGATCTCCAGCGCGATGTCGCAGGAGGTTTCCGGGATCGGGATCACCACGTCGATGTCCAGATCTTCCCACTCGCGGGCGATCTTCTCACCCA
This sequence comes from Serratia nevei, assembly GCF_024160145.1. Lineage (GTDB taxonomy): Bacteria > Pseudomonadota > Gammaproteobacteria > Enterobacterales > Enterobacteriaceae > Serratia > Serratia nevei_A. The sequence continues at coordinate 45,269 of NZ_JAMYWQ010000006.1, read as the reverse complement.
GCTTCTGGCCCATGCGCACGCGGGCGCTGTAGACCGAGATCTTGTCCATAAAGGAGTCCGGGCGCGCGAAATAGACGTATTCGAACAGGCACGGGTTGGTTTTCGGGTTCTCAGCGCACTGGCGCGTGAACAGCTGGCCCTTGGTGGTGATGTACACCGCTTCGCCCGGCGCTACGTCGCGCAGGAACTCAAAGCCCAGGGTATCCAGCGCCACGCTCTCGGAGGCCACCATGTACTCGCTGCGGCCATCCTCCAGCGTGCGCTTGCCGATCACCAGCGGGCGAATGCCGTTCGGGTCGCGGAACGCCAGCAGGCCGTGGCCGATGATCATCGCCACGCAAGCGTAGGCGCCGCGCAGTTGCTGATGCATGGCGGCGACAGCGGTAAAGATGTTGTCGGCCTCCAGCGGGTAGTGCGGGAAACGGTCCAGCTCGCTGGCCAGCACGTTCAGCAGGATTTCCGAATCGGAAGTGGTGTTGACATGGCGGCGGCCGCTTTCGAACAGCTTTTGGCGCAGCTCATGGGCGTTGGTCAGGTTGCCGTTGTGGGCCAGCGTAATGCCGAACGGCGAATTGACGTAGAAAGGCTGGGCCTCAGAGGCGCTCGAGCTGCCGGCCGTCGGGTAACGCACATGGCCAATGCCCATGTTTCCCTGCAAGCGTTGCATATGGCGCGCCTCAAACACATCTTTCACCAGGCCGTTGGCTTTACGCAAACGGAACCCGTTGTGGGCGTCAATGGTGACGATGCCTGCGGCATCCTGGCCACGGTGCTGAAGCACCGTCAGCGCATCATAAATCGACTGGTTTACCGGCATAAAACCGGCGATACCGACAATACCGCACATGTTGTCTTTTCCTCATCAGCGCTACCGCCCCGGCAATTGGGTCGGCAAGAAACTCGACGTGCTCTGCAGGTAGTCAAAGAACCACCTGATGACGTAACTGAACTGGGGAATGAGCTGCGACTGTTTCCAGTCGGCGCTTTGTGAGAAGCCGGTAAAGGTATCCAGGAAGAACAGGATCGCCGCGACGATCAACACTCCGCGCAGCGCGCCGAAGCAGATGCCTAACACGCGGTCGGTGCCCGACAACCCGGTTTTCTCTACCAGTGAGCTAATCACATAGTTAACAATAGCCCCTACGATCAAGGTCGCGATGAACAAAATCGCGATCGCGATGCCGTTTCGCACCAGTTCATCTTCAAAACGAGTGAAATAGACCGCAAGGTAAGAGTAGAAATGGCTGGCAACAAAAAACGCACATCCCCATGTCACAAGTGACAATGCTTCGCGAACAAACCCTCGGATCAGGCTCACCAGAGCCGAAAATCCAATCACCGCTATAATGACGTAATCAATCCAGACCATGAACTATTCCAATGATGAATCGCCCCTGCATCCAATTCGCGGCGAATTCTAACAGAAAAAGAAAACGTTTGCGTAGGGGATTTCCTACCACGTTACAAATAAAAAGCGGCGATCAAAAAATTCCCAATCGCCGCGCCTACATAGGTGATTTCGCCTGTAAAAGGCGCGGTTTTTCTCGCTTTCTCGCCACCATTCCTTAATTCAGGGGCGCATCGTGCTGCGCCCCCGCGGGGTTTAACGGCCGTACGGCTTCACCTGCCCGCTCAGCCCGCTGATCGAGTTCAGCGACGGCAGCGCTGCCTGCAGTTTCTGCCTGGAGGCGTCCGGGCCGACGTAGATGCGGGTGATCTGCCCCTGCACCGGCGTTGACGGCACGGTAAAGGCGCGATAGCCCGAAAGGCGCAGCGAGGCGACAATCTCGTTCGCCTTGGCGGCGTTCTTCAGCGCCCCGAGCTGCACGACATAAGCCTGCCCGGCCGGCGCTTTTTCTTCCGCCGGTTCAGGTTTCGGTTCCGGCTTCGGCACCGGCTTCACTTCCACCGGTTTCGGTTCCGGCTTCGGCGCCGGCTTCACTTCCACCGGCTTCGGTTGCGGCGCCGGTTTCGGTTTCACTTCCACCGGTTTGGTTTCTACCGGTTTCGGCTTGGGCTGCGGCACCGGCTGAGGGCGCGTCTCGACCGGCGGCGGTGCCACCTGCGTCGGCTGCTGAGCGCTCTGCCGCGCCGCCTGTTGCGCCGCCGCTTCGTTGGCCGCCTGCTGCTCGACCAGCGCGCCCGCCCCTTCCGGCGGCTGTGCCGGCAGCGGTTGCGTCACCGGCGGCAGCACATCGTTCTCCTCGACGTCGCCCGCCTTCGGCACCAACGGAATGGCCGCGAATTCATCCTCGTAATGCTTCTTTTTGCCGTCCAGCAACCCTGGCAGGATGATTACCCCCAGCGCCACCAGAATCACGGTTCCGACCAGTCGGTTCTGAAATTTACTCGCCACTCACACTCCCCGCATCTCGTCTAACGCCGCCATCACCTGCGCCACGGTGTGGAACGATCCACAGACGATCACAATATCCTGTTTATCAGCATCCTGCATAGCCTGCCGCCAGGCAGTTTCGACATCATTAAAGCGGCGCGGTTCCGTCAGATGTTGCGCCAGCTGTTCGACGCCGGCGCCACGCGGCCCGTCGAGCGGCGCGCAGTACCATTCATCCACCTGCTCACTGAGGCAGGCCAGCGTACCGGCGATGTCTTTGTCCGACAGCATGCCCACCACCGCGCGCACCTTGCCGCCGTCGCGCGGCAGCCTGGCCAGGCGCCCGGCCAGATAGCCGGCGGCGTGCGGGTTGTGCGCCACGTCGAGGATCAGCGTCGGCTCGCGCCGCACGATCTGGAAACGCCCCGGCAGCGTCGCCTGCTGCAGCCCGGTAAAGATCGCGCGCTCGTCGATTTCCAGCGAGGAACAGTTCAGCGCCGCCAGCGCGGTAGCGGCGTTGGCCAGCGGTACGTTCGGCGTCGGCAGATCGGTCAGCAGCGTGTCGCCGCCCTGCCACTGCCAGCGATCGCCCTGCTCGCTGAAGCTCCAGGCTTCGTCGCGGCGATACAGCGGCGCGCCCAGCGTTTCGGCAACCTGACGAATGCTGTCCGGCATGTCGGGTTCGCCCACCACCGCCGGCTTGCCGCTGCGGAAGATACCGGCCTTCTCGCGGCCGATGCTTTCGCGATCGTTGCCCAGCCAGTCAGTGTGATCGAGCGCAATGCTGGTGATCACCGCCACGCTCGGATCGACGATGTTGGTGGCGTCGAGACGCCCGCCCAGGCCCACTTCCAGGATCACCACGTCGAGCCGCGCCTGTTTGAACAGCTGCAGCGCCGACAGGGTGCCGAATTCGAAATAGGTCAGCGACGTTTCGCCGCGGCCGGCTTCAATGGCGGCGAACGAGCGGCTGTGCTCCGCTTCGCTCAGCTCTTCCCCCTGAATGCGCACGCGTTCGGTATAGCGCACCAGATGCGGCGAACTGTAGACGCCGACGCGCAGGCCGGCGGCCAGCAGAATGGCTTCAAGGGTGCGACAGGTGGTGCCTTTGCCGTTGGTGCCGGCAACGGTGAACACCGTGGGAGCGGGGGTCAGTAAATCCAGATGTGCCGCGACGCGCTGTACGCGCTCAAGGCCGAGTTCGATCGCCTGGCTATGCAGACGTTCCAGATAATAAAGCCACGAGCTCAATGGCGACGTGGCTTGGGGAATTTGGTGGTTTTGCATGAGTCCCATCACTGAACTTGGGTTCATTAATCCATCAGGGCACCACCCTCACCGCGGTAAAGGCGATGCGCTTCGTGACTGCCGCCAGCCTGCAAACCGCAGCGAGATGGGCTGCGGCCGGCAGGGAACGGGCATCAGCCGTCACTTAGCCACAAAGTGGCGGCTGAACCCGGGCGGGATCTGTCTTTGCCTCAGGCGTCGGCCTGCTGCTCCGGCTCAATGACCGGCGCGGCCTCATCGAAATGCGGCTGCGGCTGGTTGGTCAGCTTGGACAGAATGCTCGCCAACGTCTGGCGCATTTGCGGACGGCGAACGATCATATCGATCGCGCCTTTTTCGATCAGGAACTCGCTGCGCTGGAAGCCCGGCGGCAATTTCTCGCGCACGGTCTGCTCGATGACGCGCGGGCCGGCAAAACCGATCAGCGCTTTCGGCTCGGCGATATTGATGTCGCCCAGCATCGCCAGGCTGGCGGAAACGCCGCCCATGGTCGGGTCGGTCAGCACGGAGATATACGGCAAGCCGCGCTCCTGCATTTTGGCCAACGCCGCGCTGGTTTTCGCCATCTGCATCAGCGACATCAGCGCTTCCTGCATGCGCGCGCCGCCGCTGGCGGAGAAGCACACCAGCGGACAGTTGTCCTCCAGCGCCTGCTCAACCGCACGCACGAAACGCGCGCCGACCACGGAAGACATCGAGCCGCCGATGAAGGCGAATTCGAAGGACGCAGCGACGATCGGCATGCCGTACAGCGTGCCCTTCATCACCACCAGCGCGTCTTTCTCGCCGGTCGCTTTCTGTGCGGCGACCAAGCGATCTTTATAGCGCTTGGAATCCTTGAATTTCAGAACGTCTTTCGGCTCCAGATCGCTGCCCAACTCCACTTCGCTGCCTTCGTCCAGCAGGGTATGCAGACGCGCGCGCGCGCCCATACGCATGTGGTGGTCGCACTTCGGACACACTTCCAGATTACGCTCCAGCTCGGCGCGGTAGAGAACCTGGCCGCAGCTGTCGCATTTGGTCCAGACCCCTTCAGGAATGCTCGCCTTACGGGTTTGTGTGATATTGCTCTTGTTAAGAATTCGTTCAATCCAGCTCATCGATGACCTTTCTGTTTGAACCTGGCACACGCCAGTCCGCTGTTCATGCTTTAACAATCCCCCCGAAAACACCCCAATGAAAAAATGCCCGTTCGCGGCGCGGCAAGCGCGGCGACTGAGGCATCGGCTTCAGGGTTGTTCGCAGGAACAGACCATAATGTCGCTCATTAAACCATATCGGCCCGACGCTGTGGACAAAAAACTGGTCGAACCGACAGGTTAAGCGATGTTTTTACTGTTTTTGCTGGCGGGCGGCCGCGCGCCTGTGACGCCAAATTTCAATCACGCCCGGCAGAATCGAAACGATGATGATCCCGACGATCAGCAGTTTCAGGTTCTCCTGCACCACCGGCAGATCGCCGAACAGGTAGCCAGCATAAGTGAAGAGCAGCACCCAAACCAGTGCGCCAATCACGTTGTAGGCAGCGAAGTGGCGATAGGACATATGCCCCATACCGGCGACGAACGGCGCAAAAGTACGCACGATCGGCACGAATCGCGCCAGAATAATCGTTTTCCCACCGTGTTTCTCATAGAACTGGTGCGTCTTGTCCAGATAGCTGCGACGGAAAATTTTCGAATTCGGGTTGCTGAACAGCTTCTCGCCGAACAGCCGCCCGATCGTATAATTCACCGCATCGCCGAGGATCGCCGCCACCACCATCAACGCCACCATGGTATGCACGTTCAGATCGTTGGTCGGCAACGCCGCCAGCGCGCCGGCGACAAACAGCAAAGAATCCCCCGGCAGGAACGGCGTCACCACCAGACCGGTTTCGCAAAACAGGATCAGGAACAGAATAGCGTAGACCCACATGCCGTATTGCGCGACCAGTTCGGCCAAATGCACATCAATATGCAGAATGAAATCAATAATAAACTTGATGATGTCCATAAATTCTCTCATTGATGCCGGGTGTTTCAGTCACCCGGCAGAAGCACAAGGGAGCGACGCTTTCAGGCGTGCCGGCGTTTAATCGTCGGGCAAAAACAGCGGCCCCATCGGCGGCCGCGGTAGGCCAAAGCGATCGGGATAATCCACGGCAACCAGATACAGCCCCTCTGCCCGCGCCGTCGCCGCCGCCAAATTGCGATCTTTCAGCGCCAGCAACTCGGCCATCCAGTTCTCATCCTGATTGCCGCAGCCGATCTCCATCAGGCTGCCGACGATATTGCGAACCATGTGATGCACGAACGCATTCGCCTTGATATCTACCACAATATATTCGCCGTAGCGCGTAACCTTAACGTGTTTTACGCAGCGCCACGGGGTGCGCGACTGGCATTGCACCGCGCGGAACGAGGTAAAGTCGTTTTCGCCCAGCAGCGCCTGCGCCGCCCGGTGCATGCGCTCGGCGTCCAGCGGGTGATAAAAATGCGTCACCCCCTGTTGCAGCACCGCCGGCCGGTAGCGATGGTTGAAAATAATATAGCGGTAGCGGCGCGCGGTGGCGCTGAAACGCGCGTGAAAATCGTCGGCGACGGGGCTGACCCAACGCACCGCGATGTCCGGCGGCAGATGAGTATTCACCCCCATCGTCCAGGCGGCGTCCTTACGGTGCGCGGTGGTTTCGAAATGCACCACCTGCCCGGTGGCGTGCACCCCGGCGTCGGTACGCCCCGCACACAGCACGGTAATCGGCGCATCCGCCACCTTGCTCAACGCCTGCTCCAGGCGCGCCTGCACGCTAGCCACTTCCTGCTGCCGCTGCCAGCCGTAGTACCGGCTGCCGTCATATTCGATGCCCAGCGCAATTTTCAGCGTCGGCTGAGCGGGCGAGACCACCTCAGACATCAGTACATCTGCTCCTGCACCAGACGCTCGGCGGTTTCGATAGCCATCAACGCGCCGCCGAAGCGCACGTTGTCCGCCACCGTCCAGAACTGCAGCAGCTCGGGGATACCGTAATCGTTACGCAGACACCCAATGCTGAGCGCATCGCTGCCGGAGGCATCGGTGACCTGAGTCGGGTAATCGTCTTCCTCGCTCAGCTGAACGTCCTCGACCTCTTCGAGCTCGCTGCGCGCCTCTTCGGCAGACAGCGGGCGCAGCGCTTCCAGGTGCACCACCTGCGCGTGGCCGTAAAATACCGGCGACTGAACGCAGCTCACCGAAATCGGCAGCCCTTCGTCCTGCAGCACCTTGCGCACCTGATCGACGATCAGGCGTTCTTCGCGCACGCTGCCCTGCTCGTCGGCAATCAGCGGCAGCAGGTTGAACGCCAGCTGTTTGCCGAAAACGCCTTCCTCGGCCGGGATGCCGTTCAGCAAACGCGCGCTCTGGCCGGCCAAGTCGTCCACCGCCACCTTGCCGCGCGACGATACCGACATCAGCGTGGTAACGTGCAGACGCGACAGCCCCGCCTGTTCGGTCAGCGGCTTGATCGCCGTCAGCAGCTGGCTGACCATGCTGTCGGCCACCGCCACGATATTGCGGTTGCGGTAATCCGCCAGCACCTGCGGGTTAACGCCCGGCACCACCAGCGGCACATCCGGCTCCATGGCGAACAGGCCGCTGGTGTCAATCACCAGGCAGCCCATGTTGCCGGCTTCTTCGGCATAGCGCGCGGAAGCCTCGCTGCCGGCGACGAAGAAGGCCAGCTGCGCCTGCGACCAGTCGAACTCTGCGGCGTTTTGCACCAGAAGAGACTTGCCGTTGAAGCGCACGTTGGCGCCCGCGCTGCGTTCGCTTGCCAGAGGATAGAGCTCACCCACCGGGAACTGGCGTTCCTGCAACAATTCCAGCAACGCTTCACCTACCGCGCCAGTGGCGCCGAGCAGCGCGATATTCCAGCCGTCAGACATCGGGTTTTCTCCAGAGTATTTGATTCATAAAAGCAGACGGGCAGTGCAGCCACCGCCCGATAATCTTTGCCGCTCACCGTAGCGGCGTTGGCTTAAGGCAACCTTACGCGCTATGCCACGCTGAAGCCCAGCTTGCCGAGCAGCTCGGCGCTGGCGCTGTCATCGCATTGCACGCTCAGCGAAGACCACTCGCGGCGTTCCTGGTAGTGCTTGCGCAGGCGATCGAATTCGCCCGGTTGCCCGGCGACTTTGCGCAGCGGCGCATCATCGCGGCGCACATCATACACCAAGTGCATCAATCGTTTTAACCGCGCTTCATCCAGCGGCCCGTTGAGGCGGATCTGGCTGAACTCCGGCACCGGCAGCAGCGAGGCCAGCGCCACCTGCTGCGGCTGCCCCAGATGGCGGCTGAACGCTTCGAACACCTGAGTGGTGCCGCGCGCCTTGCCTTCCAGCGTATAGCCGGCGATGTGCGCGGTGCCGATATCCACCCGCGCCAGCAGCGGCAAGGAGAGATCCGGCTCCGGTTCCCACACGTCCAGCACCGTGCTCAGCTTTTTGCCCTTTTCCAGCGCCTGCAACAACGCGGCGTTATCCACCACCGGCCCGCGGCAGGCGTTGATCAGAATGCGGTTGTCCGGCAACGCCGCCAACAGGTCGGCATCCGCCAGATGCAGCGAATGGTATGGGCCGGATTTATTCAGCGGCGTATGGAAGGTCAGCACGTCAGCCTCGGCAACCAGCTTCTCCAGCGGCCAAAACTCTCCGGCGTCGCCGCGATCGGCGCGCGGCGGATCGCACAGCAGCGTGCGCACGCCCAGCGCGTTGAGGCGCGCGTCCAGACGCGAACCGACGTTGCCCACGCCGATAATGCCGACGGTTTTATCCCGCAGGTGGAAGCCGTCGCGTTCGGCCAGCAGCATCAACGCGGAGAACACATACTCGACCACCGCGATGGCGTTGCAACCCGGCGCGGCGGAAAACCCGATGCCCTGCCGTTGCAGCCAGTCGTCATCGACATGATCGGTGCCGGCGGTGGCGGTGCCGACAAAACCGATGCGGCTGCCGGTCAATAATTCTTCATTGACCCGGGTGACCGAACGCACCATCAGCGCGTCGGCATCCACCAGCGCCTCGCGCGGGATCGGACGGCCCGGCACCGCCTGCACGTCGCCCAGGCGGCTGAACAGTTCGGCCGCGTACGGCATATTTTCATCAACCAGAATTTTCACTGCGTTCTCCGAGGGTTTACGGCTATTTGTCTGCGAAATAGTGTGCCACTGAATCAGGCACGGCGAAAGCGCTCAGGGGTGGTGCCGGCGATCTGCTGGAACATGACGATAAAGGCCGACGCAGAGCTGTAGCCGACGTCCAGCGCCACTTCCTGCACGGTTTTGCCCTGCTCGAGCAGCGACACGGCGTGCAGGAAGCGCAGGCGCTGGCGCCATTCGCTGAACGACATGCCCAGATCCTGCTGACAGCGGCGCGACAAGGTGCGCTCGGTGGTGTAGACCCGGCCGGCCCACGCCGCCAGCGAGGTGTTGTCCGCCGGGCAGTGCTCCAGCGCTTCCAGCACCGGCGCCAAAAATTTGTCGTCCGACGACGGCAGATAGGTTTGCTGACGCGGCGACAGGCGCAGCTGATCGATCAGCACCTGGCACAGGCGCAAATCCGTCTCCGCCTGCGGAATGTACTGCTTGCGCGCATAGAAATCCTCGGCGATGGCACGGAATATCGGCGTCACGCTCACCAGGCAAGGGTCGGCCGGCATGCCGGCGCACAGCGCCGGCGTGATGTCCACCATGCGGCACTGCGCCAACCGCTGGTTGTAACAGGAGTGTTCGATGCCCGCCGGCGCCCACAGCACGAACTCCGGCGGCGCCAGAAAGCGCTGCCCGCCGATGCGCAGCACCATCACCCCGGCTTTTACCCACATCAACTGGCCCCAGGTATGGCTGTGCGGCTGGAATTCAGTGCGGGCGTTAAACTCCTCGCAGCGGAACTGCACCGGATTCGGCGCCGGGATCAGCGACTCGGGGAAATGGCGGATTTCTGGCATGGTTTCGTCCCGTGATTTGTCTTGTTTACGCCGTTTTTTGTCTGGATATCGTTATATATGATAAACCGGACACGCGTAGACTAGCCAGCATGTTGGACGTTATTGAGAATAATTATCATGAATATGCTCTTCCCGCTGTTGGCCGTGCTGATTTGGTCGATTAACGCCGTCGTCAGCAAACTCTCCGCCACCGCCATCGATCCGGCGGCCATTTCGCTCTACCGCTGGCTGATCGCGCTGATCGTCCTGACGCCGTTCGTGCTGCCTGCGGTGATCCGCAACCGGGCGCAGGTGCGCGCCAATTGGTGGCGGCTGATCATTCTCGGCCTGTTGGGCATGGTGATGTACCAAAGCCTGGCCTATTACGCCGCGCACAGCGTCAGCGCGCTGTTTATGGGCATTATCGGCTCCCTGATCCCGCTGTTGACCATTCTGATCAGCATCGTGCTGTTGCGCGTCGCACCCACCGTCGGCATCGCCCTCGGCAGCGTTTTATCCCTCGGCGGCTTAATCTGGCTGGTCAGCGGCGGGCAGCCGGGGTCACTGCTGGAGCACGGCATCGGCAAGGGGGAATTGATGATGTTGGCCGCAGCCGCTTCTTACGCGCTGTATGGCGTGCTGACCAAACGCTGGGCCATCGCGCTGCCGAATTGGCAATCTCTGTATATGCAGATCCTGTTCGGCGTGCTGTTGCTGCTGCCTAACTTTCTGATGGCGCAGGATGTGACGCTGAACGGCCACAACCTGCCGCTGGTGCTGTTCGCCGGCATCCCGGCCTCGATCATCGCGCCGTTCCTGTGGATCCAGGGCGTAATGCGGCTGGGCGCCAACACCACGTCCATCTTCATGAACCTGTCGCCGGTGTTTACCGCCGCCATCGCCGTGCTGTTCCTGCACGAACAGCTGCACGGTTACCACCTGATCGGCGGTGGCATCACCCTGCTGGGGGTGATCCTGTCGCAGCGGCTGCGCACGCCGCTGACGCGTAAAGCCAAAACCCCGGCGGCCCACGCCGAGTCCTGCAAAGAACAGGCTTAGGGCAGCAGCCTGAAACGCACCCGTACCAACAGGCCGCCCAGCGCGGCGGAGCTCAGCAGCTCCGGGCGGGTGCCGTGATAAACGGTAATATCCTTCACCAGCGCCAATCCCAGACCGGCCCCCGGCTGATCGCCCACGTTGTCCAGCCGATGAAACGGCTGCAGCGCCAGCGCCTTGTCCTGCAGGGCGATACCGGGGCCGCTGTCCTCAATCTCCAGCACGCCCTCGCCCGCCGCCTTGTCCCGCATTAATCGGGCGGTGACCATGCCCTGGCGCGGCGTGTATTTCAGCGCGTTGTCCAGCAGGTTGGCGCACAGTTCGGCCAACAGCAGCGGTTCGCCCGCCACCTGACACGCCGCTTCGCCTTCAAAGCCCAGATCGATCTGCTTGCTGCGCGCCTGCGGCAGGCGTGAAAAACAGGCATCGCGCAGCACCTGCGCCAGATCGACCGGCTGCAGCTTGCGATCGGCCTGGTGCTCGCTGGCCTTCAGGCGTGAGAGATGCAGCAGGCGGTCGGTCAGCGCTACGGTGCTGTCCAGCGTGGCGCTCATCGCCAACAGGCTTTCGCGCCACTGCTGCGGCTGGTCGCTGGCCAGCGCCACCCCGGCCTGGGTCTTCAACACCGCCAGCGGCGTGCGCAGCTGGTGCGAGGCGTCGGCGCTGAAACGTTCCTGACGCGCTACCATCAGCCGCAGCCGTTCGATATAGCGATTGAAGGCCACCAGCAGCGGCTGCATCTCCGACCACGGCAGAACCGGCGGTAAAGGCGTCAGCTCACCGGGATCGCGCCGCAGCATGATGCCGGAGAGTTTACGCATCGGCTTCAACACCCGTTTGAGCAGCACGAACGCCAGGATCAACGTCAACACCACCACCGTACCCTGGCTCAACAGCGCCGCGAGCATCATTTGCCGCGCCAGATAGCGGCGTGATTCCAGGGTTTCCGCCACCAGAATGGTCGCCATGCCGCTCACGCCCGACTCGTTGACCGGTTGAAACAGCGCTGCCACGCGGATCGGCCGGCCGAGGTATTCCGCATCGTAGAAATGCACCAGCGCCGGGTAGAGCGTGGAGCGCGGGATATGGGGCGGCAAAGGCGGCAAATCATCATAGCCCGAGATGCTTTTCCCCTGCGGCGAGATCACCTCGTAATAGAGTTGATCGTTCATGTTGCGCTCGAAGCTGTCGAGCACCACATAGGGCACATCGACCGCCAGCTTGCCTTCGCGCACCACCAGCCGCTCCGCTACGGTGCGCGCCGACGCCAGCAGCGTGCGGTCGTAAGCCAGGGTGGCGGCGCTCATGGCGCTAAAATAGTGGGTGTAGATAGAGATGCCGCCCAACGCCAGCAGCGGCAGGCCAAAAAACAGCAGCAGTTGATAAAACAATGACCGCGGCGCGTTAAACCACCGCATTGCACAGCTCCAGGCTGTAACCCAGACCGCGCAGCGTGACGATCGCCACATCGCTGCCCTGCAGCTTTTTCCGCAAGCGGTGGACATAAAGCTCGATGCTCTCCGGATTGGCCTCATCGGACAGCGTAAACACCTGCTCAAACAGCTGCTGCTTGGCCACCGGGCGCCCACGCCGGTGCATCAGCGCGGTCAGCACCGCCAACTCACGCGGCGTCAGCCCCAGCGGCTTGCCTTCCAGCAGGAAATAGCCCTCGTCGTGATAGGTCAGCACGCCGTACTGCAACGCCGGCTGCGCGGCGCCGACGCTGCGGCGCAGCAGCGCCCGAATGCGCGCCTCCAGCTCGTCCAGCTCGAACGGCTTGGTGAGGTAATCGTCCGCCCCCAGATTCAAGCCTTTCACCCGATCGCTCACGTCGGTGCGCGCCGTCAGCAGCAGCACCGGCAGATCCTGCCCGCGCTTGCGCAGGCGCGCCAGCAAATCCAGGCCGTTCAAACGCGGCAGCGCCACGTCCAGCACCGCCAGCGCATAACGTTCGTTGAGCAGCAGGTGATCCGCCGCCAGGCCATCCGGGGCAACGTCGACGGCAAACCCGGCGCCGGTCAGCGCCTTTTGCAACCAGTGAGACAGCTCGGGGTGATCTTCAACCAATAACAGTCGCATGTTCCCATTCCATTGATTTACCTGAACAACCTGGCGCCGATGCGGCGCCGGTTAACAGGCCGATAACAGAGGATGGCATGGAAAATAAGGGGATAAAAGAGCGCCGCGCCGCCAGTTTTGGGAGCTGGCACACAATTATGTGGTGTACCGCGCGCGGCCCCCGCTGTTTCAGCTTGATCGAGAGACCCCTATCACAGACTGGAAACTTTTCCGGCCGCTGAAAGGTAAATGAAAGGTTGTTGTTTTAACAATCATGCAACCGCACCCGGCGGGATCCACAACCAGAACAATACCGAGGGCAAGCCACAATGAAAAAAATAATGACCCGCACCTTTACCGCCGCCGCCCTGCTGCTGGCGGCCACTCAGGCCTTTGCCGTGGAAGCACCCAAACGCACCGAATGCATCGCGCCGGCCAAACCCGGCGGCGGTTTCGATCTGACCTGCAAGCTGATTCAGGTGTCGCTGCAGGACACCAAAGCCATCGATAAACCGATGCGCGTCACCTATATGCCCGGCGGCGTCGGCGCGGTGGCCTACAACGCCATCGTCGCGCAGCGCCCGGCGGAGTTCGGCACCGTGGTGGCCTTCTCCGGCGGCTCACTGCTCAACCTCTCCCAGGGCAAGTTCGGCCGCTATAACGTGGACGACGTGAAATGGCTGGCGGCGGTCGGTACCGACTACGGCATGATCGCGGTGCGCGCCGACTCGCCATACAAAACCCTGAAAGAGCTGATGGACGCCTTCCAAAAGGATCCCAATAGCGTGGTGTTCGGCGCCGGCGCCTCCATCGGCAGCCAGGACTGGATGAAAACCGCGCTGCTGGCGCGCGAAGTCGGCGTGGATCCGCGCAAGATGCGCTACGTGGCGTTCGAAGGCGGCGGCGAACCGGTCACCGCGCTGCTGGGCAACCACATCCAGGCGGTCTCCGGCGACCTGAGCGAGATGGTGCCTTACCTGCAGGGCGACAAGATCCGCGTGCTGGCGGTGTACTCCGAACAGCGCCTGCCGGGCCAGTTGGCCGACATTCCGACCGCCAAAGAGCAGGGATACAGCCTGGTGTGGCCGATCATTCGCGGCTTCTACGTCGGGCCGAAAGTCAGCGATGAAGAGTATCAGTGGTGGATCGACACCTTCCAGAAAATGATGGCGACCGACGAATTCAAGCAGCAGCGCGATCTGCGCGGCCTGTTCGAATTCAACATGACCGGCAAAGAGCTGGATGCCTACGTGAAAAATCAGGTTGCCCAATACCGTGAGCAGGCAAAAGTGTTCGGCCTGGCCAAATAACCGCAGGGGAAAACCATGAGCGATCGTATTTTTGCCGGCTTCTGGCTGCTGCTGTGTATCGGCGGGCTGTTCATCGGCTGGGGCATCCAAAGCGAATACAGCTATGAACCGCTGGGGCCGCGCCCGTTCCCGCTGGCGATCCTCAGCCTGATGGCGCTGTGCGCGGCCCTGCTGTTGCTGCGCCGCCCGCAGGCGGTGGAGTGGCCGCACAATAAGGTGCTGCAGCGGCTGCTGGTGCTGGTGATCACCCTGGTGCTGTATGCCTGGGGCTTTGAATGGCTGGGCTTCCCGCTGGCGACCGCGCTGCTGACGTTCAGCATCGGCCTGCTGTTTCAGGCCAGCCTGCCGGCGGCGGCTATCTCCGGCGTGGTCATGGGCGCGGCGCTGTATTACGCCTTTGACCGTCTTCTCGATGTCACACTGCCGCTCGGCGCCTGGCTGAGCTAACGGGAGCGATGATGGATACCTGGATGTATTTGACCCAAGGGTTCGAAGTGGCGCTGGTGCCGCAGAACCTGATTATCGCCCTGATCGGCTGCTTCGTCGGCACCATCGTCGGCCTGCTGCCGGGCCTCGGGCCGATCAACGGCGTGGCGATCCTGCTGCCGCTGGCGTTTGCCCTCAAGCTGCCGGCCGAATCGGCGCTGATCCTGCTGGCGACGGTGTATATCGGCTGCGAGTACGGCGGGCGCATCTCGTCGATTCTGCTCAACGTACCGGGCGACGCGGCGGCGATCATGACCGCGCTGGACGGCTACCCAATGGCGCAGCAGGGGCGCGCCGGCGTAGCGCTATCCATCTCGGCGGTCAGTTCGTTCGTCGGATCGATGATCGCCATCGGCGGCATCATCCTGTTCGCGCCGCTGCTGGCCCGCTGGTCGCTGGCCTTCGGCCCGGCAGAGTATTTCGCCCTGATGGTGTTCGCCATTGCCTGCCTCGGCAGCATGATGAGCCAGAACCCGCTGAAATCGCTGCTGGCGGCGCTGATCGGCCTGGGGCTGGCGACGGTGGGCGTCGACGCCAACACCGGCGTTTACCGCTTTACCTTCGACAGCGTGCACCTCTCCGACGGCGTGCAGTTTATCGTGGTGGTGATCGGCCTGTTCTCGGTCAGCGAAATCCTGCTGATGCTGGAAAGCACCAGCACCGGGCAAAAGCTGGTGCGTAAAACCGGCCGGTTGCTGTTCAACCGCAAAGAGGCGGCGCAGTGCGCAGGCCCTACCCTGCGCTCGTCGGTGATCGGCTTCTTCGTCGGTATTCTGCCGGGCGCCGGCGCCACTATCGCCAGTGCGCTGACCTACATGACGGAGAAAAAAATCAGCGGCAACAGCGACACCTTCGGCAAGGGCGACATCCGCGGCGTCGCGGCGCCGGAAGCGGCCAACAACGCCTCGGCCTGCGGTTCGTTCATTCCGATGCTGACGCTGGGGGTGCCGGGTTCCGGCACCACGGCGGTGATGATGGGGGCGCTGACGCTGTACAACATCACCCCCGGCCCGGCGATGTTCACCGAACAGCCGGATATCGTCTGGGGGCTGATCGCCGCGCTGCTGATCGCCAACGTTATTTTGCTGATCATGAACCTGCCGCTGGTCGGCCTGTTCACCCGCATGCTGACCATCCCGCTGTGGTTCCTGGTGCCGGCGATCGCCGCGGTTTCGGCGGTGGGGGTTTATGCGGTGCACAGCACCACCTTCGACCTGCTGCTGATGGTCGGGTTGGGCGTGTTCGGCTACATCCTGCGCAAAATGCACTTCCCGATGTCGCCGCTGATTCTGGGCTTCGTGCTGGGTGAGATGCTGGAGCAGAATCTGCGTCGCGCGCTGTCTATCAGCAACGGCGAGTTCGGCATTCTGTGGAGCAGCAGCATCGCGCAAACGCTGCTGGTGCTGGCGGTGGCGGTACTGGCGCTGCCGCCGCTGCTGCGCCTGATGCGCAAACGCCGCCAACCGGCGGCCGAGGCCAAAGCCGAGTAACGCAAAACGGGCGGGGATCCCCCGCCCGTTGTGTTTAACGGCGTAGCGCCGCCACTCCCCTTTCCAGCGCTCCGATATCGTCATCAACCAGCAGGGGCTGGATCACCGCAACGTCCGCTTCGGACAAGTCATAGATACGCAAGGCAAGCAAACGCGCGATGACCTCCGGCGCAAACCGCCAACGGATAAACCGCGCGGGATTACCGCCGACGATGGCATAAGGCTCAACATCGCCGGCCACCACGCTGCCAGCGGCGACGATCGCCCCCTCACCTATCGAGATCCCCGGCATCAGCATCGCCCGCATGCCGATCCAGCAACCGTCGCCCAGCCGGGTATCGCCTTTGGGGCGGTACGCCCGCTTGATGGTTGCCATAAACGGATACAGGCTCAGCCAGTCGATGCGATGGGTATGGTTGCCGCCCATCAGGATCACCGCTTCGGCCGCGATGCACACGTAATCGCCGATCAGCAGGCGGTCTATTTCGCCCAGCGGCTGCCATTGCCGGCTGACCGCGTCGCCGTGCAGATAGCGCACTACCGAACGCTCGAAGCCGTTATCCCAGCAGTCGCTGTAGTAGCTGTGGGTGCCTTTGACGATAATATTCGGGTTGGTCACCGTCTGATGCAGCAGCTCGGTTTTGGACCAGTGTTTTTCGGACATGGCGTATTCTCTGGTTACGGGAATAAAAGCCACGGAACGGAATGTCTGTGGCCGTGTTGTCGTTCACTCAACACGGCCATTCAAGCGATAAGCGCTCGTTTCAATCTCGGGTTATTCATCATTACGGCCTCTCTTGCGAGGCATAATGGTAGCCGATCACGCCTCGGTGGTCTTGCTTTTCAACAGCAACACCCCGCCCATCACCAGCGCGCTGCCCAGCAGTTGCAACTGATTCATGCTTTCCCCCAGCAGGAAATAGGCGATCACCGCGGTGAACACCAGCTCCAGCGACAGGATCAGGTTGGCCACCGCCAGCGGCAGCGTTTTCAGGCTGATATTGTACAGCCCGAAGCCCAGCAATGTCGGCCCGGCGGCCAGCGCCAGCAGCAACAGCCAGCCGCTCCACTGGATGCCCTGCGCGCCGTGCGACAGGAACCACAGAGAGCCGGCCATACCGTGGAACGCCGCCAGCGGGAACGCCGTCAACGCCGCGTTGAACGCCAGCTGGTACAGCGCCGAAAAGCCGAACACGTACAGGATGGTGTTCCACACCGGATAGCCGCGTTCGCTGGCCACCCGCCCGCCGAGGGTGTACAGGGTATAACCGATGCCCGACAGCATCCCTACCAGCAGCCCCAGCAGATCGAAGTGGCTGTTTCCCATGCTGTCGCCGTTGCTGACCAGGAAGCAACCGCCCAGGCTGATGGCGATCACCAGCAATTGGCGCAGCGTCAGGCGTTCGCTGTACATCACCCAGCCGAGGAACACGGTAAAGCCCACCGAGCAGTAGGTCAGAATGGTCGCCACCGACGCGCCGTTCAGCGCCACCGACAGCGTCCACAGGCTGTTGAACAGCGCCAGCAGCAGCCCGTAAAGCGCGTAGAACACCACCTGTTCACGGCGCAGGCGCGCCCACTGCGGTTTCACCAGCAACAGCAGCGGCAACAGCACCAGCGCCACCAGCGCCGCGCGCCAGAACGCCAGCACGAAGGTCGGCAGGTGATAGTATTCGGTCAGCGCGCGGATGATGATGGCGGTAAAGGCCAGCAGCATGGCACTGATAATGGCGATGACGTAACCCTGGCTGCTGCCCTGAAAGAGGCGCGCGCCGGGCAGCGCCGGCCGGGCGGAAACGCCTGACGGTAATGACATGAGATCCTCGGAAAAATGGCGACATGAATGCTCAGGCACACAGTGTAACGCGGCCATTTTTTCTCACTATAGCCACTTTACGGCGTTGTCATGCAGGCCACTTTTCTGCGCTTGAAGCCCTGTTTACATGGGGTATAGTAAAAACCCCCTCTCCTTAACCGGGCCAATTTCGCATGCACATCCCGTTGGATCGCGAGCAGGACGTTCCGCTCTATTTACAGATCGAAGAAGCGCTGCGGCGCGCCATCCTCACCGGCGTGTTCGTCGAGGGCGACAAACTGCCCTCGACGCGCACGCTGGCGGCCGAACTGGCGGTCAGCCGTTTAACGGTGGATAACGCCTACGCCGAACTGGCGGCCAAGGGCTTTTTGCACCAGCGCCGCGGCAGCGGCGCCTATGTCGCGCACCCGCAAGCGCAGGCGCGCCCGGCCCGGCCGAGCAGCGATGCCCCATTCCCGCTGGAGAGCTTCACCACCCTCACCTCGCGGCTGGACGGCTACGCCGACGCCCCGCTGCCGGAGGGGCTGATCAACTTTGCCGCCGGCGTCGGCAGCCCTAAGGTGTTTCCGCTGGAGGCGTTTCGCAAAGTGCTGCTGTCGGTGCTCAGCCGCCACGCGGAAGAGGCCTTCAGCTACGGCGAATACTGCGGCTACTACCCGCTGCGCGATACGCTGAGCCGCATCCTCAGCGCCCAGGGCATCCCTACGCAGGCGGAGCAGGTGCTTATCACCAACGGCTCGCAGCACGCCATCAGCCTGGTGGTGCAAAGCCTGCTGGCGCCGGGGGATACGGTGATCGTCGAAGAGCCGACCTACGCCGAAGCGCTGGGTTTGCTGCGCCAGCACCACATCAATATCGTCACCGTACCGGGCGACCGCCACGGCATGCTGGTCGAACGCCTGCCTGAACTGCTGGCGCGCCACCGCCCTAAACTGATCTACACCATCCCCAATTTCCACAACCCGACCGGCCGCTGCCTGAGCGAAGCGCGGCGGCGACGCCTGCTGACTGTCGCCCAACAGGCCGGCGTGGTGATCCTGGAAGACGACTTCGTCGGCGATCTGCGTTACCAGGGCAAACAGCTGCCGTCGCTACGCGCGCTGGCGCAGCCGGGCGCGGTGATCTACGTCAGCACCTTCTCCAAGATGCTGCTGCCCAGCATGCGCATCGGTTATCTGGTGGCGGACAGCGAACACTATCAGCGCTTCGCGCGGCTGAAACACGTCGACAGCTTCACCAGCTCCAGCCTGATCCAGCGGGCGCTGGACGCGTTCGTCACCGTCGGCCGTTACGACAAGCAACTGCGGCGCGCCGGGCGCGTCTACCGCCGCCATCTGGAGGTGATGACCGACGCGTTGCAACGGCGGCTGCCGCCGGGGTGCCGCTTCGAAACGCCGCAGGGAGGCTTGTTTATCTGGCTGACGCTGCCGGCGGCGGTAACCACCGCCGAGCTGATGCCGATCGCCTGGCGATACGGAGTGACCTTCGCGCGCGGCGAATGCTTTTATGCGCAGGAACAGCTGGGCGCGCACGGCCTGCGGCTGAACTTCGCCGCCAACTCGCCGCCGCAGATTGAAGAAGGTATCGCCCGGCTGTGCCGGGCGATTGAGCAGGTGATAACGGAGAAAAACGCCGGTTAGACGGCGGCCCACCACAGCCGCAGCTTCATCCCCCAGTAGCTGGTCCAGCCGGTGGTGCTCTGCACCACCTTGCCCTGCGAGACCACCACGAAGGTCGGCGTCACGCCAATCTGCCACTGCGCCGAGAGCATACCGGCCGGATCGTTGACCACCGGCAGCGCCAGCCGTTTGCGCGCCAGCCATTGCTTCACCTGGGTATCATCGCCCGAGCGCAGCGCGACGGTCAGCACGTTGCCGCCCGCCGCCTGCAAACGGGCGACATCCGGCGTGGTGAAGCGGCAGACGCCGCACCAGTTGGCCCAGAAGTAAACCAGCAGCGGCCGCTCATGGCTGAGCTGCGCCAACGACACGCGTTCGCCGTCCAGCGTGGTCAGCGTCTGAGCATCGAAGGCCGGCGGCGCCTGCGGCGCGTTCAGCCAATCCATCACCGTCACCACCGCCAGCGCGATCAGCGCCAGCAGCAGCAGCTCGCGCCCCCAGCGCTTGAGCTTAGCCATTGTTGGCCTTCGCCAGCTGCTGTTTCACCATCGCTTCCAGCTCTTCATACGACACCGCCCCCGGCAGCATCCGATCGCCGATCAGCGTCGCCGGTGTTCCCTGCACGCCCAGTTGCTCCGCCAGTTCCATATTGGTGCGCAGCGTGGTCATGCTCTGTTCGCTGGGCGCCACCGCCTTGACGCCGGTTTTCTCTTGCGCAGCGGCGATGCTGGCGTTGTCGTGGAAGCCCTTTTTCGCCATCAGCCGCTGGTGCAGGGCCCAGAATTGATCCGGGTGCTGTTGCCAGGTGGTGAGCGCCACGCGCGCCGAACTGACCGAGCTTTCGCCCTTGAACGGCAGCAGTTTCACCACCAGCGCCACGTCCGGGTATTGCTTGACGATCTTCTCCAGCATCGGATCAAAACGCTTGCAGTACGGGCAGTTATAGTCGGTAAAGGTCACCAGCGTCAGTTTGGCGTTGGCGGCGCCGAGGCGCGGGCTGGCCGGATCCTGGTACAGCGTTTTGGCGTTCTGCTTGATAGCCTGGCTGATTTGCTGGCCGGCGGTTTGCTGCTGCCAGGCGTCCACCGCCTGCGCCAGAATGTCCGGGTTGGATACCAGCGTTTCGCGGATCATCTCTTTGATACGCGCCTCTTGTGCCGGGGTGAAAGGCTCGGCGGCCCACACCGGGGCGGCGATGATCATCAGTAACATCAGTAGCTTTTTCATTATTCGGTTCCTTTGGCATGGGAAAGCGTTTGCAGCACGGCGTCACGGGTCAACAGCGGGGATAACACCTCGCCGTCCGGGCTGCCGGGGCCATAGATTTGGTTGAAAGGCACGGCGACGCTGCCGCGCTTTTGCAGGAAGGCGCTGATGTCGGCCGACGGGCGGCTCCAGTCGCCGCGCAGCGCCACCACGTCGTCGGCGCTCAGCGCGCGCTGTACGTCATCGCGCAGCAGCACATTGAATTTGTTGGCTTTACAGGTCACACACCAGTCTGCGGTCACGTCGACGAACACCCGCTTATGCTGGGCCAGCGCCTCGGTAATCGCCTGTTCGCTCAGCGGTTGCCACTGCACCCGATCCTGCAACGGCTGGCGCCACAGGCCGGCGGTCAGCGATCCGGCCAGCAAGGCCACGCCCGCCAGCACCAACGTGCCCGCCGCCAGCTTGGCCGCCAAGCGTGCGCCCTGCTGACGCCACACCGCCAGCAGCAACGCCAGCAGCGCCAACGCCCCCAGCCACAGCGTGGCCTGCACGCCGATATGATTGCTCAGCAGGCTCAGCAGCCACAGCGACGACGCCAGCATCAGCAGCCCCATCGCCAGCTTGACGGTATTCATCCAGCGGCCGGGGCGCGGCAAGCGCAGCGCCAGCGATGGCCAGGCGGCGATCAGTAGCCACGGCAGGCTCATGCCGATACCGAGCGCGATGAACATGCCCCACAGCACCGGCAGCGACGCCGCCAGCGCGAAGGCCACCGCCGTGCCGAGAAACGGCGCCGAGCACGGCGTCGCCAGCAGCGTGGCGAACGCGCCCTGCCAGAAATGGCCGCTCAGACCGTGCCCGTTATGGGTGGCAAGCGACGTATTCAGATCGGACGAGAGGCGCAGATGGAACAGGCCAAACAGGTTGGCGCTGAACAGCAGCGTCACCAGCACCATAAAGCCGATAAACCACGGATTCTGGAACTGAATGCCCCAGCCGAGCGCATGGTTGACGAGCCGCAGCAGCGTCATCAGCAAGGCCAACGCCATAAACGAGGCGACGATACCCAACGACGATGCCAGGAACTGCAAACGCACGCTGCGCCGATCGCGCCGCTCCACCTGCAGGATGGCGCCGAGCTTGATGCCCAGCACCGGCAGCACGCACGGCATCAGGTTGAGGATCAACCCGCCCGCCAGCGCCATCAATACCGCCTGCCATAACGGGAACGCCACACCGGCGGGCGCGGCCAACGGATCGCCAATCGGCAGCGTAATCTGCTGCGCCATGCCGCCGTCGTCGATCACCAGCGTCAGCGTTTTGCCGCGCAGATCCGGCGCCGCATCGCCCCAGCCGTCGCTGACCGGCACTCGCGCCAACAGCTGCGCGCCGTCGGTCTCGACCTGCGGCTTGCCGAGATCGGCATCCGCCAGCGTATCGAAGAACAGCGCAGGCTGCTGCCAGCCGGCGGCGCGTTCGGCGGCGATCTGTAGCTCGCCGTTGCGGTAACCGGCCTTGACGCTCTCCGCCACTCCGGCGGCGATCGGCACCTGCCCCATCGCCTGCGCGAAGTCGTGGTTAAACTGCGGATCGTTCGGCGTCGTCAGATCCAGGCTGAACGGGTAGTCGGTCAGAATGCAGACGTTGCTGCAGGTGGATAGCGTCAGGGTCCCCGCCAGCGGGCCGGATACCTGGCCTGACATCACGATCGGCAGCGTGACCCGATCGTGATAGCCCTGGGTGGAAATGCCGGCCACCTCGAAACGCTGCGGCGTCGGCCAGTGCCAGGTGGCGGGTGGCGGGTTGCCCTGCCAGACGATAGCCGGCGCGATGCCACCTTCGCCTGGGGAACGCCAGTAAGTTTTCCAGCCCTTTTGCAGCTCGACCGACAGCAACAGGCGGGTCTCCCCCGGCTGCGACGTGTCGGCACGCAGCCGCACCTTGGCATGATCGTTGGCCGGATTTTGCAGCCAGCCGCTGTCCGCCGCCTGCAGGACAGGCTGCCACAGCATAAACAGGCAAGCGCAGGCCAGCCTGATAATTTTCAACATGTTAATTCTCCATAAATGATTAATTCACCGCGAAAAACGGGCGATTAACTCATTCACGGAAAACGCATAATCGAAGGTGCACCCTGAGGGTGGGCGGTGAAATGGCGCGAGGAGGAGGAATACGCAGGCGCGCGGCGATGGTCGGCGCCAACAGCGCCAGCAGCAGGCCCAGCCCGAACAGTACGGTTTCGAACATCACCGGCGGTGCGGCCAGCAATGACTTGGCGCTCAGTTCACAGGGCGTCGGCTGCGCTTCGGCGGCGGTGTCACTGGACTGAACGGCGGTGGCGGCCGGGATCCCCAGCGTTTGCTGCAGCGCATGCAGGCCCGCCATGCGCTGGGTCATGCACGTCAGCACCACCAGGCAAGCCAGGCATAAAAACCATTTTGCAATCCGCTGCCGTTTAACCATGCCATCCTCATGTTCGGGTCTGGGGTTATCTTAGCGGCGCAGGCGCGATTAGCAACGTTTTGTCGGTAAAGAAATGTCTGAGCGGCGGTATTGATGGCGGCAATTTACAGGTATCATAGAGGGTAAGCCTGCGCTTTTCGCCGGGTACGATGATGATTCTCTCCTCCAGGCACACTGCGGGGATACACAGCGAAGGACTGGTGATATGCAACCTTTGAGTGGGCCGGGCACCCCAATCGCCGGCGAGCGCCCTCCCTCCCCGGGCAAAACGGCGGCCACTGACGATCAACCCCTTTCTCCGGCACAGCGCACGACGCTGGAGAAGCTGATCGTGAAAATCATGACGCTCAGCCCGGCAAAATCGGCGGAGATCTGGGCGACTCTGCGCCACGATCTCGGCGCCGACACCGGCGGTGAACTGCTGGCGCGTCATTTTCAACCGGCGGAACAGCTGCTGCAAACGCGCCTGACGCAGGCGCAGCAAAACCACGCCGGCCGTCAGCTGTTGCAACAGCTGGCCGAATTACTGCCGCAGGGCAACAACCGCCAGGCGGTGAGCGACTTTATTCGCCAGCAGTTCGGCCACACGGTACTGAGCCAGCTGAGCCCACCGCAGCTGCAGCAGGTGCTGAATCTGTTGCAGACCGGCGGCCTGACCATTCCTCAGCCGCAGCAAACCGCCACCAGCGATCGCCCGCTGCTGCCCGCAGAGCATCAAAGCCTGCAGCAGCAGGTCACCAAACTTAGCGCGGCCACCGGCGAAGCGCCGGCTAAAATCTGGCAAACGCTGTTTGATCTGGCGGGCGTGAAAACCAACGATCCGCTCCCGGCGCGCCACTTCCAGCTGCTGAACCAGTTTTTGCAGGTGAAGGTGGCACTCAGCCCGCAGAGCGCGCCGACGCTGAACAATCTGCTGGCGGCGCTCAAGCAGCCGGCAGACGAGCAAGAGCTACAGCAGATGAACGACTACTGCCAGGCCCGCTTCAACTGCGGCGCCAATGCGCCGCTGACGCATCCGCAAATGAGCGATGCCATTCATCAGCTGTTTGCCCGCCGCCTGGAAAAAGCCGGCCAGGCCCAGCCTATCGTCAGCCATCCTGTCGATCCGCAGCCGCTGCTCAACCCGCTGATCGCCGCCCTGCCGCTGCCGCTGCAAAAAGCGCTCAGCAAATCCGCCGTTGCGCTGATCCTGCTGCTGCTAGCGCTGGCGGTGGTACTGGCGCTGGTGTTTTAACGCCTCAGGCGCAGCCGCAGTCCTCAGCAGCCGCCCGATCGCGCAGCGATCCCGGCTGCTCGCCGATGGCCAACGGATGGCCGTCGCGCAGCCGGGACAAAAACACAACAAACGCAGGCCTGGCTTATTGCTCGGTCAGGCGCATTTCCGCCACCAGCGGCAGGTGGTCGCTCACCGCCGGCCAATGCACGCCGTTCCAGTCACCGCTGGCGTTCGGTACCGTCAGGCTGTCCAGATGCCAGCGCTGCGCGTTGCCGGTGAAGAGGTAATCCACCTTGATCTCGGCGTTTTCCGCCGGCCAGCTGCGGCCATCCTGCCCGTTAGGCATGATGTCGTTCCAATAGCGGCTCAGCTCCAGCCAGGTCACGCTGCCCGGCACATCGTTCATGTCGCCGAACAGCAGCTTGATACCGCGCACTTCGATGGTGCGATCGTTCAGCTCCCGCACCTGATCCAGGCGCATCGTCGGATCTTCCTTGGTATCGAGGTGGGTGTTGAACAGGGTGATCGGCGCCGGGAACGCCGGCACGTCGACCTTGGCGCTGAAGGCGATGCGCTGTTCGCGCTGGCCGGATGGCAGCGGATAGATCACGGCATCGCGCAACGGATATTTTGAGAGAAACGCCAGGCCATATTCGCCGCCGTCGTAATCGATCGCCCGGCCGAACACCGCCTGCATGCCGGTCAGCTTCGCCAGCTCCGCCGCCTGATCGACGCGGCCGCTGCGGGCGGTGAGCTTATCCACCTCTTGCAGCGCCACCACATCGACGTTCATCGCGCGAATCGCCTTGGCGATGGCGGTCATGTCGCTGACCTTGCCGGCGGCGATATTGAAGCTGGCAACGCGGATCTTCGGCGCCTGTTCCAGTTCGTAGGTTTTGTTTTTCAGGCCGCCCAGCGCGCTGGCCACTTCGCGGCTGTTGGCGTTGCTGTTGGCATGCCCGGTATCGGCGGAGGCCCAGGCGCTGTGAGAGAGGCCAAGGGACAGTAAGGTGATAAGCAGAGCGTGACCGGTGTGCATGAATTCTCCTTGAGGGACAGATAAGTGTTAGGCGGGCGCTTCCCGGCCCACGGCTAACACCGATTTTGCCGCAGAAACCTGCGACGATTGCCTGGTTGCTCCGCTATTTTTCGTTTCTGCGCGATGCTTCGCATTCTGGCGGTTTGCATATTGCAGCGTTGGACAAACGGCTGATTTCGTTTTAAAACCGGAAGATTGCCAACCGCGAGGAGTGCCGATGACCAGCCCGATTGCCGAACAGCTCACCGAACGTTTCTTCCGCTACCTGGCGGTGACCAGCCAGAGCGATCCCGCCGCAACCGCCCTGCCCAGCACGCCGGGGCAGCATGAGATGGCGCAGCTGCTGGCGGAAGAGCTGCGCCGGCTCGGCCTGGCCGACGTGCTGATAGACGACCACGCCACCGTCACTGCCCGCAAGCCCGGCACCCAGCCCGGCGCGCCGCGCATCGGCTTCATCACCCATATCGACACCGTGGACGTCGGCCTGTCGCCCGAGATTCGCCCGCAGCGCCTGCGCTTCACCGGCGAAGATTTATGCCTGAACGCCGAGCAGGACATCTGGCTGCGCACCGCCGAGCACCCGGAGATCCTGCCCTACCGGAACGAAGAGATCCTGTTCAGCGACGGCACCAGCGTGCTGGGCGCCGACAATAAGGCGGCGGTCACCGTGGTGATGACGCTGCTGGCCAACCTGACCGCCGCCGATCGCCACGGCGATATCGTGGTGGCGTTCGTGCCGGATGAAGAGATCGGCCTGCGCGGCGCCAAGGCGCTGGATTTACAGCGTTTCGCCGTCGATTTCGCCTACACCATCGACTGCTGCGAGCTGGGTGAAGTGGTGTATGAAAATTTCAACGCGGCGGCGGCGGAGATCCGCATCGAGGGAGTGACCGCGCACCCTATGTCGGCGAAAAACGTGTTAATCAACCCGATACGCATCGCCAACGACATCATCAACCGCTTCGACGTGCAGGATACCCCGGAACACACCGACGGGCGCGAGGGCTATTTCTGGTTCACGGATCTGGCCGCCAACGCCAATCAGGCGACGTTGAAGGTGTCGATTCGCGACTTCGATCGGGCGGCATTCGAAGCGCGCAAAACCCGCCTGGAGGAAACGGTGCGTCAGGTGGCGGCCAACTATCCGCGTGCTAACGTCAGCTGCCGCGTCAGCGACATCTACAGCAACATCAGCAACGCCATCGGCGAAGATCGGCGCGCCATCGATCTGATCTTCGGCGCCCTTGCCGCCCACGGCATCCCGCCAAAGGTGATCCCGATGCGCGGCGGCACCGACGGCGCGGCGCTCTCCAGCCGCGGCATCCTGACGCCCAATTACTTTACCGGCGCGCATAACTTCCACTCGCGCTTCGAGTTTTTACCCGTCAGCGCCTTCGTGAAATCCTACCAGGTGACCCGCAGCATTTGCCTGCTGGCCGCCCGGCAGAGCGGTAATCAGGGTTAGCTCAACAGCCAGCCGACCAGCGCGGCCCACGCCAGCAGCGGCAGCGAGTAACAGTGGAAGCGCAGCCAGATTTTGCGCTCCCCCGCCATGCGCAGCGCAATCAGGTTGGCGAGCGAGCCGATCGCCAACCCGAAGCCACCGGCATTGACCGCATAGGCCAACTGTGCGCTGGCGGGCACATAGTTGAGCAGCAAAATAGTGGCCGGCACGTTGCTGACGATCTGCGACAACCCGACGCCCAGCGCATACACCCCACCGTCGCTCAGCCCGGCGATAGCGGCAAACGCCGGCTGAAGCGGCGGCAGGCGGGTAAACAGGCCGACATCGATAAACATGGCGGCGAACACGAAAATCAGGCTCCAGTCGATCTGCAACAGCACCCGGCGCGCCAGCAACAAAAAGCCGGCGAACACCGCCAACAGCCCATACAGCGGCAGACCGATATCCAGGCACAGCAGGAAGATCGCATACAGCCCTGCGCAGCTCAGCAACAGCGGCCGTTGATAGGGGTAGCCCTCGGTATTCGGCGTTTTCACGATATCGCGCGCCGGGAAGCTGAACCAGGTCAACGCCAACAGGCTCAGCATCATCGCGGCGCCAAACGGCGCCATCTGGCCGATGAAACCGAGGAAAGAAAGACCGGAGCGGCTCCACAGCAGGATATTTTGCGGGTTGCCGATCGGCGTCAGCAGCGAACCGGCGTTCACCGCCAGC
Source organism: Serratia nevei (assembly GCF_024160145.1). Taxonomy (GTDB): domain Bacteria; phylum Pseudomonadota; class Gammaproteobacteria; order Enterobacterales; family Enterobacteriaceae; genus Serratia; species Serratia nevei_A. Next base: position 17,763 of record NZ_JAMYWQ010000006.1, on the reverse strand, counting down.
GCCTGAAAGATGATCAAACGGCCAACCGGCAGCGCCGACAGCTTTTTCAGCGTGATGGTGAGCGGAATGACGATAAACAGCGCCACGTCGTTGGTCAGAAACGACGACAGCAGCGCGGCGGAAAACACCAGGAACAACGCCAGCCGCCGTTCGCTGTGCAGCCGGTTGATGATCTTGCGGCCGACAAAGTCGAAGTAGCCGCTGACCTCAACGCCTTTGGTCAGCAGCATCAGCCCCAACAGGATGATGAGGGTGCGGCCGTCGATAAAACCGCCCAGCGCTGCCAGCGGCTGCGGGTACAAGGCGAACATCGCCGCGCCGGCCAGCAGCAACGCATGCAGGAAACGGTCTTTGACAAAGGGATGGATAAGCCGGGAAAGGGCGGTTGCACTCATGGTGGCAGCTTGAAACCTCAGCGAAAAGCATGAGCGAGACGTTAGCGCAGGCCCCGCCGCAACGCCAGCAAAATGCTATTTTACCTTTATCCGCTTTTCATTTGCCGCGCTTTACTTTATTTGTAGCGGCTTTCTCGGTTTCAAAGGACATATTATGGCTTCCCTGTTCGCCAAAGGGGCGTTGTTGAGCGCCCTGTGTACCCTGCTCGCTGCCTGCGACGACGCCTCCTCCCGCCCGCAAATCGATATCGACGGCAAAACGATGGGCACCTTCTACAGCGTTAAAGTCAGCGGGGACGTCGCTGTCGGCAAACAAGAACTGCAGCGGCAGATCGACGCGGTGCTCGAACGGGCCAACGACGATATCTCTACCTACCGCGCCGATTCGGTGTTGTCGCGATTTAACCGCAACGCCAGCCTCGAACCTCAGCCAATCCCGCGCGGCATGGCGGACATCGTGCTGATGGCCCAGCGCATCGGCCGCGATACCGGCGGCGCAATGGACATCACCGTCGGCCCACTGGTGAACCTGTGGGGATTCGGCCCCGACAAACACCCGGTCAAGGTACCGGAACAGGCGCAGATCGACGCGGCGAAGCAGCGCATCGGCCTGCAGCACCTGAAGCTGATCAGCGACAATCGAGGCGAATGGCTGCAGAAAGATCTGCCGGACATGTATGTCGATCTCTCGACGCTGGGTGAAGGCTATGGCGCCGATGAGCTGGTACGCCTGATGAACCGTAACGGTATCACCAACTATCTGGTCTCGGTCGGCGGCGCGGTCTCTTCGCGCGGCGTCAACGGCCAGGGCAAGCCTTGGCGGGTGGCGATCCAGAAGCCGACCGACCGTGAAAACGCCGTACAGGCGCTGGTAGACCTGCACGGTTACGGCATCAGCACCTCTGGCAGCTATCGCAACTACTTCGAACAGAACGGCCAGCGTTACTCCCATGTGATCGATCCGGCCACCGGCCGGCCGATCAACCACCGGCTGGTTTCCGCCACGGTGATCGCCCCGACCGCGCTCGAAGCCGACGGCTGGGATACCGGCCTGATGGTGCTGGGCACCGAGAAGGCGCTGAAGCTGGCGGAAGAAAAAGGGCTGGCGGTCTACCTGATCAGTAAAACCGACGACGGCTTTAGCGCCGTGATGACGCCGCAGTTCAAGGCGTTTTTGGTGCAATAACGCAAAAAAGCCCGGCGTTTAACGGCCGGGCTTGTTTCGTGCGCCCGCAGGCGCCGCGCCGATCATTTAGTCAACGCGATGATGCCGAGGGTCAGACCGGCGAGCGCCGCCGCGCCGCCGGCGATGGCGCCGGCAGTTTCCCAGTTATCCTGAGTGGTGCCCTTCATGCAGGTGTTGGTGTGCACCAGGCGCCCCTGGTCATCATAGACCGGAACGCAGGGGGAATCGGTGGCGCATCCTGCCAACACGGCCGACAGTAACCCAACCGCAATTAACTTTTTCATACTTCTTGCCTCGATGTTCTATCACTTTGGGAAGCTACGCCGAGCGATAACTACGCTACATGAGTATTGTATGCCCAAAGTATGTAATGACGCGGTAATGATGTGTCAGGGGATGTGATTTAGGAAAACTCCGAGCGCCATCGGCGGCGGGCCTTCGGGCAGTAAAAAGCCCGCGAAAACGCGGGCTTGATAGCTTGGTGAAGCTCAGGCGGAATTATTTCGCCAGTTTGCGCATCACCAGGGTGGCGTTGGTGCCGCCGAAGCCGAAGCTGTTGGACATCACGGTGGTCAGCTCGCGCTGCGTCGGCTGAGTCACGATGTTCATGCCGGCCGCCTGCTCATCCAGGGTTTCGATGTTGATGCTCGGCGCGATAAAACCGTGCTCCAGCATCAGCAGGCTGTAGATCGCTTCCTGCACGCCCGCGGCGCCCAGCGAGTGGCCGGTCATCGCCTTGGTGGAAGAGATAGCCGGGGTATTGTCGCCGAACACTTCGCGAATGGCACCCAGCTCTTTCACGTCACCTACTGGCGTGGAGGTGCCGTGCACGTTGATGTAGTCGATAGGCGTATCCAGATCCTGCATCGCCATTTTCATGCAGCGCACCGCGCCTTCGCCCGATGGCGCAACCATGTCGGCGCCGTCAGACGTGGCGCCATAGCCAACGATCTCTGCGTAGATGTGCGCACCGCGCGCCAGCGCGTGCTCCAGCTCTTCAACCACCACCATGCCGCCGCCGCCGGCGATGACGAAACCGTCACGATCGGCGTCGTAGGTGCGGGAGGCTTTTTCCGGCGTGTCGTTGTACTTGGTGGACAGCGCGCCCATCGCGTCGAACTCGCAGGCCATTTCCCAGCACAGCTCTTCGCCGCCGCCGGCGAATACGATGTCCTGTTTGCCCAGCTGGATTTGCTCAACCGCGTTACCGATGCAGTGTGCGGAGGTCGCGCAAGCAGAGCTGATGGAGTAGTTCACGCCGTGGATTTTGAACGGCGTGGCCAGGCAGGCGGAAACGCCGGAAGCCATAGCCTTGGTGACCACGTACGGGCCAACCGCTTTCAGGCCGCGCGGGCTGCGCATCGCATCGGCGCCGAATACCTGGAAGCGCGGAGAACCGCCGCCGGAACCGGCGATCAGGCCCACGCGCGGGTTGTTTTGATACTCTTCTTCCTTCAGGCCGGAAGAAGCGATCGCTTCTTGCATCGCCAGGAAGGCATAGATGGAAGCATCGCTCATGAAACGCACCGCCTTGCGGTCGATCAGGCCGGTAGTGTCGAGCTTAACTTGCCCCCATACGTGACTACGCATGCCGGAATCTTTCAGTTCCTGGGAGAAAGTGATCCCAGAACGTCCTTCCTGCAGGCTCGCCAGGACCTCCTGCTGGTTATTACCAATGCTGGAGACAACTCCCAGGCCAGTAATCACTGCACGTTTCATTCAATACCTCTTCCACTATTTACCTACGGGATTTTGCATCGCACTTTAGCGTACAGATGTAAGCCGAACAAGTCCGATCAGCGTTTTTCAGCTTTATTGTTGTCCAGTTTGCGCCAGGACGCCAGCGCCGTTAGAATTCGCGGCATCCCTTGAATTTCGAGCTATTGACCGTGAACCACGCCCCCATCCAAACCGCAACGCTAACCTGGAACGAACAGGGTACACCTGTTTCGAAACAGTTTGATGACGTCTATTTTTCCAATCAGGATGGGCTGGAAGAAACCCGCTACGTCTTCCTGCACGGCAACCGGCTGCCGCAGCGTTTCGCCACTCATTCACGCCCGCTGTTGGTGGTGGCGGAAACCGGATTCGGCACCGGGCTCAATTTCCTTACGCTGTGGCAGGCCTTCGCGGGCTTCCGCCAGGCCGAGCCGAACGCCGCGCTGCAACGCCTGCACTTTATCAGCTTTGAAAAATTCCCCCTGCAGCAGGCCGATCTGGCGGCGGCGCATGCGCGCTGGCCGGAGCTGGCGCCCTATGCCGACGAGCTGCGCGCCCAATGGCCGCTGCCGCTGCCGGGCTGCCACCGCCTGCTGTTGGCCGCAGGCCGCATTACGCTCGATCTGTGGTTCGGCGACGTCAACGAACTGCTGCCTCAGTTCGACGCCAGCATGAATAACCAGGTCGATGCCTGGTTCCTCGACGGCTTCGCACCGGCCAAAAACCCCGACATGTGGACCGAGCAACTGTTCGCCGCCATGGCGCGTTTCGCCCGCCCGGAAGGCAGCTTCGCCACCTTTACCGCCGCCGGCTTCGTGCGCCGTGGCTTACAACAGGCCGGTTTCCAGGTCAACCGTTGCAAAGGTTTCGGCCAAAAGCGTGAGATGCTCGCCGGCGGTCTGCCGGGCGATGCGCAACCCACGCCCCACCCGGCGCCCTGGTACCGGCGTCCGGCAGCGGACAACACCGCCGACATCGCGCTGATCGGCGGCGGCGTCGCCAGCGCGCTCACCGCCTTGGCCCTGCTGCGGCGCGGCGCTACCGTCACGCTCTACTGCGCCGACGAGCAGGCGGCTGAAGGGGCTTCCGGCAACCGTCAGGGGGCGATTTATCCCCTACTGAACGGCAGCGGCGACGCACTGGAAAGTTTCTTCAGCGCCGCGTTTCCCTTCGCCCGTCGCCACTACGACGCCCTGTTGCAGCAAGGCGTCGCCTTTGATCACCAGTGGTGCGGCGTCAGCCAACTGGCCTATGACGACAAGAGCGGCGCCAAGATCGCCAATATGCTGAAAACCGACTGGCCGCCGGCGCTGGCGATGGCGGCCGACCGCGAGACGCTCAGCGAACTGTGCGGCGTCGATACCGGCTTTGGCGGCATCACCTACCCGCAGGGCGGCTGGCTCTGCCCGGCCGAGCTGACGCGTGGCGCTATCGCGCTGGCGCAGCGCCAGGGTCTGGTCTGCCGCTACCGCCACGAGGCGCAGGCGTTGACGCGTGAAGAAAACGGCTGGCGCATCGACTTCGCCCACGGTGAAAGCCGCCGCCATGCGACGGTGATCCTGGCCAACGGCCACCGGCTGGCCGAGCTGGCGCCGACGCAAGCCCTGCCGCTGTACTCGGTGCGTGGGCAGGTGTCGCATATCCCGACCTCACCGGCGCTCGGCCAACTGAAGCAAGTGTTGTGCTACGACGGCTACCTGACGCCGGTCAACACCAACAACGGCCAGCACTGCATCGGCGCCAGCTACCAGCGCGGCGACACCGCCACCGACTACCGCGAGCAGGAGCAACAGGAGAACCGCGAGCGCCTGCTGCGCTGCCTGCCGGAACAGGCCTGGCCGCAGCAGGTGGACGTCAGCGCTCACCTGGCGCGCTGCGGCGTGCGCAGCGCCACCCGCGATCATTTGCCGATGGTCGGCGCGCTGCCGGATTATCAGGCCACGGTGACGCAGTATCAGGATTTGCAGCGGCAGAACCAGCGCGGTGAAACCGTCGCCGATGCACCGGTCTATCCCGGTCTGTTCGCTATCGGCGGGTTGGGATCGCGCGGGCTGTGCTCGGCGCCGCTGGCAGCGGAAATTCTGGCGGCGCAGCTGTTCGGCGAACCGTTGCCGGGCGATGCGCGCCTGCTGGCGGCGCTGAATCCGAATCGGATGTGGGTGCGGAAACTGCTGAAAGGACGTGCGGTTTAATTCATGGATGAGGGGCGCCGCGATGCGCCCCGGCATGGCGGTCAGGCGGCTGGGATGGCAGCCTGATAGAGGTTTTCCCACATGCCGCGCACCAGGATCTGATCCGGCGGCGAGAGTTCCCCGGCGGCGATCGCCTTGTGCAGGCTTTCTTCCACCCGCGCTTTCAGCGCTTCGGCAGTGTGCTCACCCTGCTCTTCCGCTTCGGCCACCGCCAGCGTCAGATGACCGCGCAGGTAGCCACCGGCAAACAGTTCATCATCGCTGGCGTGCTCTACCATGTCATCAATCAGCGCCAAAATGCGCGCTTCGAATTCTGCGATCATCAAATTTCCTCATTAAATAACGGGCTGTGGCGTCAGTTGAGATCTTCCGGGTACGGAAAATGCTCGGCCGCCAACGGTGGCGTATTGTAGAACGATTGCAACGCCTGAATAAAGCGCGCAGGCCGTGTGGGTATTCCCTGCTCCAGCAGCGCCAATACCCGGGCGCGCACCTTGCGCTGGAACGCGATGCGATCCGGCTCGCAGTCGCCGTTCAGGTTGTCGCAGCTGACGTTAAACGGGAAACCGGCCGCCACGCAGAACATCCACTCCAGCGCCTGCGGTTTGATCTCTACCGCTTCGAATTCACTCTGGGTTTGCGCGTCGCGCCCATCCGGGCAATACCAATAACCGAAGTCCACCAGCTGGCGTCGCGCTTCGCCGGCGATGCACCAGTGCGAGATTTCGTGCAGGCCGCTGGCGTAAAAGCCGTGGGCGAACACGATGCGGTGATACGGCAGCTCGTCGTCGGCCGGCAGGTAGATCGGCTCGTCGTCGCCTTTCACCAGGCGGGTGTTGTAGTCATCGCTGAAGCACTGATTGAAGATCTCGATCAGCTGTTCATAGCGATGACGGGTCTGCATGTCTGACATAAAAACTCGATAACCACAAAAATAAAGAGGCCATTATACCCGATAACCGATGAGGAGACAGGGGCGCGTAAGCGGCACCCCCTCTTCACCTTTAACCGTGCACCAGAGCGCTCAACCACTGCTGAATTTCCGCGCCGTGGTTGTCGTACAGCAGCTTGAGGCTCATCACCAGCGAGACGATCACGATCATCGGCCGAATCAGCTTCTGCCCGCGGGTCAGCACCATGTGCGCCCCCAGACGCGCCCCCAGCACTTGCCCCACCAGCATCACCAGACCGATGCTCCACACCACTTTGCCACCGATGATGAACAGCGCCAGCCCGCCGACGTTGGAGGTGAAGTTCAGCACCTTGGCGTGCGCCGTGGACTTGGCGAGGTTGAAGCCGCACAGCGTCACATAGGCCAACGCGTAGAACGACCCGGCACCGGGGCCGAAGAAACCGTCGTAAAATCCGACGCAGCCGCCGGCCACCAGCCCGAACGGCAAGGCACCGAGGCGGCGTTGACGATCTTCCTCACCCAGCCGCGGCATCAGCAGGAAATAGAGGCCGATGCCGATCACCAGCAGCGGCAGCATCTGCCGCAGCAAATCGGCGCGCATGTGCTGCACCAGTATGGCCCCGACGATCGAACCGATCAGCGTCAGAAATATCGTCAGCTTCTGATCGTTGAGGTTCACCGCGCGCCGGCGAATAAAGTACAGGCTGGCGGAAAAGGAGCCGCCGACCGACTGCAGTTTGTTGGTCGCCAGCGCCTGCGCGGGGGGAACTCCCGCCGCCAGTAAGGCCGGCACCGTCAACAAGCCGCCGCCGCCGGCGATGGAGTCGATAAACCCCGCCAACAGCGCTACCGCAAACAACACCCCGAGCATCTCGGGGCCGATGACGAACCAGTCCATGTGTTATTCCGCGGAGAAATGGTGATCCAGCAATGCCTGACAGGTCGGCGGTAACGGCGGCGGCACGGATTTGCCCGGCTTGGCGTTCGGTTGATGCGGCACGAACCAGCTCGCCAGCTCAGCGCCGCAGCCGTCGCCCGGCGGCGGCGTATCCTGCTCCTGGCACTCCAGGCTGCCGGCCGGGCAACGCAGGCGCACGTGCATGTGCGCCCGGTGGCCGAACCACGGACGCACCTTGTGCAGCCAGGCGCGATCGGCACCGGCATCCAGGCACAACCGCTGCTTGATCGCCGGATTGACGAAGATGCGCGTCACTTCCGCATCCTGCGCCGCCAGCTTGATCAGCGACTCAATCTGCGGCTGCCATTGGCTGGCCACCACCTGCTTGCCGTCCCCTGACACCAGGTCGATCGGCTGCGGCTTCAGCAATTGCTGCGCGCTCCAGCGTTGGCGCGGCAGCTGCAGCCAGATATCGACGTCGAGCCCTGACTGGTGGCTGGCGTGGCCGCTGCTGAAGCGCCCACCGGCCGGCATCGCCATGTCGCCGATCAGCACCGTGCCCAGCGCTTTCTGGTTCGCCTGGCTGCTGAGACGCTGAATGAACGCCAGCAGATCCGGGTGGCCAAAATAGCGGCGCTGGTCGGTACGCATCACCTGGTAGTTCGGTGAGTTCAGCGGCAACGGCTGCGCGCCGATGATGCAGCCGTTGGCGAAGCCGCCCACCGCCTGCGGCGCGCCGGCCACCGGGTGATCGATTTTCTGCCACGGCGTCAGCGCCATGGCGGAGGCCGAAGCCGTCAGGGCCACCAGGCCCAACATCCAGTTTTTCATGGCGATTACCAGCGCGGCACGTCGGAAACCACATCACCGTTTTGCGCACGCTGGCGCAGCAGGTGATCCATCAGCACGATCGCCATCATCGCTTCGGCGATCGGCACGGCACGGATGCCCACGCACGGATCGTGGCGGCCGCGGGTGACCATTTCCACCGCTTCGCCCTGGCGATTGATGGTGCGGCCCGGCACCATGATACTGGAGGTCGGCTTCAGCGCCAGATGCGCCACCACCGGTTGGCCACTGCTGATACCACCGAGAATGCCGCCGGCATGGTTGCTCTGGAAGCCTTCCGGGGTGATTTCATCGCGGTTTTCGCTGCCGCGTTTGGTCACCACGGCGAACCCGTCGCCGATCTCCACGCCTTTTACCGCGTTGATGCTCATCAGCGCGTGCGCCAGATCGGCGTCGAGGCGGTCAAACACCGGCTCGCCCAGGCCAACCGGCACGTTTTCAGCGATCACGCTGACCTTGGCGCCGATGGAGTCGCCCTCTTTTTTCAGCGCGCGCATCAGTTCGTCCAGCGCTTCCAGCTTGTCCGGGTCCGGGCAGAAGAACGGGTTTTGCTCGACCTGATCCCAGTCTTTCAGCTCGCAGGTCACGTCGCCGATCTGCGCCAGATAGCCGCGCACCTGCACGCCGAACTTCTGCTGCAGGTATTTCTTGGCGATAGCGCCCGCCGCGACGCGCATGGCGGTTTCACGCGCCGAAGAGCGGCCGCCGCCGCGATAGTCGCGCAGGCCGTATTTTTGTTCGTAGGTGTAGTCGGCATGCCCCGGACGGAACACGTCTTTGATGGCGCTGTAGTCTTGTGAGCGCTGATCGGTGTTTTCGATGATCAACCCGATGCTGGTGCCGGTGGTCACGCCTTCGAATACGCCGGAGAGAATGCGCACCTGATCCGGTTCGCGACGCTGGGTGGTGTAGCGCGAGGTGCCCGGACGACGGCGGTCCAGATCGTGTTGCAAGTCGGCTTCGGTGAGCGGGATGCCGGGCGGCACGCCGTCGACGATACAACCCAGCGCCACCCCGTGAGATTCACCGAAGGTGGTGACGCGGAAAATCTGCCCAATACTGTTTCCTGCCATCACGGCTCCTTACCGTTAGTCTTTTATCGTTATCAGGCCCGCCGTGCGGGCCCTGGAAATGCGGTTTAGCTGCGATAGAGGCTGAAGTGATCCTTGCAATCCACCAACTGCTGTTTGGTCAGCATGAACACGCCGTCGCCGCCGTTTTCGAACTCCAGCCAGGTGAACGGAATGTCCGGATATTGCTCCATCAGATGCACCATGCTGTTGCCCACCTCACAAATCAGCACGCCGTCGTCGGTCAGGTAATCCGGCGCGCAGGCCAGGATGCGGCGCACCAGTTTCAGGCCGTCACTGCCTGCTGCCAGGCCCAGTTCCGGCTCGAAGCGGAACTCCTGCGGCAGATCGGACATGTCTTCCGCATCGACGTACGGCGGGTTGGTGACGATCAGATCGTACTGGATCGCGGGAACGTCGCGGAACAGATCGGAACGGATCGGGATCACCTGGTGTTCGACGCCATGCGCCTGAATGTTGCGCTCGGTCACCGCCAGCACCTCGCTGGAGATGTCCACCGCGTCCACTTCCGCTTCCGGGAAAGCGTAGCCGCAGGCGATGGCGATGCAACCGCTGCCGGTGCACATGTCGAGGATATGACGCGGCGGATGCGGGATCAGCGCGCTGAAGCGATCGTTGATCAACTCGCCGATCGGCGAACGCGGCACCAGCACGCGCTCGTCGACGTAGAATTCCATGCCGCAGAACCAGGCCTTATTGGTCAGATAGGCGACCGGGATGCGCTCGTTGACGCGGCGGATCACGCGTTCAACGATGCGATGACGCTCGCTGGAGGTCAGACGGGCGGTGTGCATGTCCTCCGGAATGTCCAACGGCAGGAACAGGCTTGGCAGCACCAATTGCACCGCTTCGTCCCACGGATTGTCGGTTCCGTGACCATAATAGATATTGGCGGCGTTGAAGCGGCTTACCGTCCAGCGCAGCATATCTTGAATGGTGTGCAGTTCATTCACTGCTTCGTCGACGAAAATTTTGTCCAATTTGCCCTCCGGCAGGCGCTGTGTTTCATGATTTAGCCGCCTAGTTTGCCATGAAGCCCGCGACAAATCACGCTTGCCCCTCGCGCTTTTCACTCTGGCCCGAGTTTTGCGTCGACAGCGCGCATTCACAAGGTAAACTAGCGAAATAAACGATTTCCGGTGAATGCAGCATGAAGAACAAGCCCCCTCTGAGCAAAGACGAACAACAGCTCTTCAGAGAGTCGGTGGCGGGCGCGAAAAAACTGCGCCAGGACACCATCGTCCACCGCCCGCCGAAGCCCAAGGTCAAACAGATTGCCCCGCAGCGGCTGCTGCAGGAGCAGGTCGATGCCAGCTATTATTTTTCAGATGAATACCAGCCGCAGCTGGAAGAGGAAGGCCCGACGCGCTACATACGCCCCGGCAGCAGCCCTTATGAGCTGAAGAAGCTGCGGCGCGGCGATTATTCGCCGGAGCTGTTTCTCGATTTGCACGGCCTGACCCAGCTGCAGGCCAAGCAGGAACTGGGGGCGCTGATCGCCGCCTGCAAACGCGAACACGTGCACTGCGCCTGCGTGATGCACGGGCACGGCAAGCACATCCTCAAACAGCAAACGCCGCTGTGGCTGGCGCAGCATCCCGACGTGCTGGCGTTCCACCAGGCGCCGAAGGAATGGGGCGGCAACGCCGCCATCCTGCTGTTGGTAGAGCTGGCCGAATAGCCGTCGCAGAAACGACTCAGGGCGATGTCAGACATCGCCCTGAGTTTATTCCGCAGCGAATCTGCGGTTCACACTTTGGCCATCACCTGCGACGGGCTGACCTGCCATTCAAACTTGCCGTAGCTGCCGTCCGCCGGCAGATCGACGTTGGCAATCGCTGAGGTCGCGAACATCGGCGGGCACTCGCCCGGACACAGTTCGGCCACCAGATACCCCACCAGCGGCAGGTGCGACACGATCAGCACCGAGCTCACCCCTTGCATCGCCAGCGCCTGCAGATAGCTGCCGACCTGTTCGGCGTTGCCGCCCGGCGTCAGCTCGGGCAGCACTTCTTCGCCCTCCGGCAGCGTCAAGGCTTCACGCACCGTCGCCAGCGTCTGTTCAGCCCGCAGATAGGGGCTGACCAGCACGCGTTCAATATCCACAGACTTGGTGTTCAACCAGGCCGCCATCTGACGGGACTCGTCGCGCCCGCACAGGGTAAGGGGCCTTACCGCATCGCTGGCTGCCTCGAGCGCCGCCTCTCCGTGACGCATAATCAAAACTTGCATATTGCACCGCTGTTGTTGACAAAGTAACGCTATACAGAAACGCCGTGCGTGCTGTACCGCCGAGTTTTACAACCCAAAGCCAAAGCTTTAAAACGATAACGCGCCGTCTCTTTATGGCGGCCGGGCATTTTGCCTGAAAGTTTACCTAAAGAAAACGCTGTTTTTTACAGCAATCCTCCCCACGCAAACCTCGATTGCTCACAGAACAAGCAATTCAACGGGTTAAATTTTAACCTTGCCGCCATGAAATTTATTGATGACGGTCAAGCTAACTTACCGCTGCCGCTGCCTCGCTGTACAGCCTCACCGGCTGAAGCTGTTGCAAGGAGTGATGGCGATCACAACGCGGCCCTGTTGCAACTATAGTGCAAATCGGGCCGCCCTGCGTTCAGCTCCCCAGCGGGTAAAAACGTTCGCCCTGCCGCGCCATGCGCTGCAGGCGTTCGCACGGCGCGAAGTGCTCGCCGTGCTGCTGGCGCAGGTATTCCAGCGTCTTCACTACTTTCTCGGCACCGAGCTCGTCCATATAGCGGAACGGGCCGCCGAGGAACGGCGGGAAGCCGATACCGAACACCGCGCCGATATCGCCGTCGCGCGCACTGCGGATCACACCTTCATCCAGGCAGCGGGCCGCTTCGTTCAGCATCATCATCACGCAGCGCTGGGCGATGGTCGCCGGCAGCATGTGCGCCTTCGGCGTAACGCCGAGCAGCGTATACAATGAAGTGTCCGCACGTTTGCGCCGCTGCCGCTGCTGCCCCTCGCTCGGGTAGAGATAGAAGCCGCGGCCGTTCTTGCGCCCTTTGCGCCCGTCTTTCAGCACCGCATCGAACGCGGCCGGCGCGGCGAAACGCGGCCCCAGCGCCTCGACCAGAACCGGAATGATCTTGGTGCCGACGTCGATGCCCACTTCATCCAGCAGGGCGATCGGGCCGACCGGGAAACCGAAGTCCACCAGCGCCTTGTCCAGCGACTCAATCGGCTCGCCTTCCAGCAGGCAGCGCGCCGCTTCGTTGATGTAAGGCGCCAGGATGCGGTTGACGTAAAAACCGGCGCTGTCGCCCACCACAATGGCGGTCTTGCCCTGCTTGTGCGCCAGCGCCACGGTGGTGGCAACGGTCTCTTCGCTGGTGCCGGCATGCGGGATCACTTCCACCAACGGCATTTTGTCCACCGGGCTGAAGTAGTGCAGGCCGATCACCTGCTGCGGCCGCTGGGCCTTTTCGGCGATGCGGCCGATAGGCAGCGAGGAGGTGTTGGAGGCGAACACGGTATGCGCCGCGCAGTTCGCTTCGACCTCGGCCACCATCTGCTGCTTCAGCGCCAGATCCTCGAACACCGCCTCGACCACGATATCCACCTGTTCAAAGCCGGTGTAATCGGTAGAGCCGGAGATCAGCATCATCTGTTTTTGCCGCTCCGCCGGGCTCATGCGCTTGCTGCGTACCCGCTTGCCGAGCACGTCCCAGCTGTATTTCAGCGCGTGATTGATGCCGGTTTCATTGATGTCTTTGATACGAACCGGTAAACCGCCGCGGGTGGCGGTGACGCAGGCGATACCGCCGCCCATCAGGCCGCCGCCGAGAATGCCGACGCGATGCAGGGCGCGCGGCTGCGCATTGCCGCCCCGCTCTTTTTTCAGCGCGGTGGAGGCGAAGAACAGACTGCGCAGCGCCGCCGACTGCGGCGTCATAGCCAGTTCGCCGAAGGCGCGCGCTTCAGCCTCATAACCGCTGGCGCTGCCGTGATCCAGCCCGGAGCGCACCACCTGAATGATGCGCTCCGCCGCCGGGTAGTTGCCGTGGGTTTTCGCCAACGTTTTCTTGCGCACGATGCTGAACAGCAGATTTCTGCCCAGCGGGCCGTTGAGCAGGCGATCCTGCCACGGCAGCACGCGTTGGTGTTTCCAGCCCTGTTTCACCCGCTCGATGGCGGTCTGCAACAAAATCGACTGCGGCACGGCGTCGTCCACCAACCCCATGCGCAGCGCCTGGCGGGCGCGAATGTGCTTGCCGGTCAGGATCATGTCCAGCGCCTTGGCGGCGCCGATCAGACGCGGCAGGCGCTGCGTGCCGCCGGAGCCCGGCAGCAGGCCCAGCTGCACTTCCGGCAGGCCGAGCGCGGTTTTGTCATCCAGCGAACAGACGCGGCCGTGGCAGGCCAGCGCCAGTTCCAGGCCACCGCCCAGGCAGGCGCCGTGAATGGCCGCCACCACGGGCACCGGGAAAGCGGCGATCTGCGCCAGCGTGCTCTGCCCTTTTTTGGCCAGCGTTTCCGCCTCTTTGGCGCTGGTGCAGGCAGCGATCATGGTGATGTCGGCGCCGGCGATAAACGAGTCCGGCTTGCCGGAGACGATCACCACCCCTTCCAGCGCAGTATGCTGCTGCGCCCGGATCAGCACGTCGTTCACCTGTTCGACGAACTCGGCCTTGAGCGTATTCACCTTGTCGCCCGGTACGTCGATGGTGATCACGCCGATGTTGTCGGGGCGAATCGTCAGTTGAAAGGCCGACGGTTTGGCGCGCTGTTCATGCAATGCGTTTTCAAAGCTCATCATTCCACCTCCACGATCATCGCGGCCCCTAATCCGCCGGCGGCGCAGGCGGTGGTCAGGCCCAGCCCGCCGCCACGCCGTTTCAGCTCATGCAGCGTCTGAGTGATCATGCGCGCGCCGGTGGCGGCGAACGGGTGGCCATAGGCGATAGAACCGCCCAGGACGTTGAATTTGTCCATGTCCACTTCGCCGATCGCCTGGCTGCGGCCGAGCTTCTCGCGGGCGAACTCTTCGCTGGCGAACATCTTCAGGTTGGCCAGCGTTTGCGCGGCGAAGGCTTCATGCATGTCGATGAGCGTCAGATCGGCCAGGCCGATGCCGGCACGATCCAGCGCCAGCGGCGTGGCGTAAGATGGCCCCAGCAGCATGTCTTCCCATACGTCGATGGCGGCGAAGGCGAAGCTGCGCAAATAGCCCAGCGGCTGCAGCCCCAGCTCTTTGGCGCGCGATTCGCTCATCATCAATACCGCCGCCGCGCCGTCGGTCAGCGGCGTGCTGTTGGCTGCGGTAACGCTGCCGTGCTTGCGATCGAACGCTGGTTTCAGCTTGGCGTAGGAAGCCAGGCTGGAGTCTTTGCGAATGTTGTTGTCTTCAGAAAGCTGCGCGCGATAAGGCGGCACGTAGGCGGTCATCACCTCATCGCGCAACCACCCCTGCTGCCAGGCCTTGGCCGCCAGCTCATGGGAACGGTGCGCCAGCGCATCCTGCGCCTCGCGGGTGATGCCGTGGCTCTTCGCCATCTGTTCGGCGGTATCGCCCATGCGCAGGCCAGTGGAATACTCCGCTACCGCCGGCGGCACCGGCATCAGATCGCGGAACTTCAGCCGGCTGAACAGTTTGAGACGCTGCGACAGCGTGCGCGCCTTGTTGACGTCCACCAACGTGCGCGCCAGCGCCTTGCTGACGCCGATCGGCAAGACGGAAGAAGAGTCCGCGCCGCCGGCGATGCCGACGCTGATGCTGCCGGCCATGATGCTCTCCGCCACGTTGGCGATCGCCTGGAAGCTGGTGGCGCAGGCGCGCGATACGCTGTAGGCGTCGGTATGGACGCTCATGCCGGTGCCGAGCACGATTTCACGCGCGATGTTCGGCGCCTCGGGCATTTGCACCACCTGGCCGAACACCAGCTGTTCGATAAGCTGTGGATCGATGCCGCTGCGCGCCAACAGCTCGCTCACCGCCGTTTTCCCTAAATCCACCGCCGGAATGCCGTGGTAGGCAGTCGCCTGTTTGGCAAAGGGGGTACGCAGTCCATTCACAATCGCAATGCGGTCACCATGACGGGTCACCAACGGCAGTGCCTTACTCATAAATGCTCCTGAAGAAAATAACGTCAGCGCAATGGGCAGAAAGAGGTCTGACCTGATGAGGTCATTGTTAACCAAACGGTTACATTTGGCAAACCGGCAGAGATCAAAACTGCGAGCAGGCGCACTTTCTATCGGAGGCGGTGTGGGGAAGGTCATCCCCGGCGCGCGGCAGGCGGCGCCGGGGGATAAAACGGGGAGTTAACGCAGGCCGAGCTGGAAGATCAGAGTTTCCGCCTGACAAGCGAAGGTGAAATCGGCCTCCAATTGCACGCCGCCGTCAACCGGTTTAATGCTACTGCTGATGTCACAGGGATCGGATTCTACCGCACGCGCCTTTTCGCTCAGGGCCGCCAGCATCGCTTGCGCATCTTGTTGATTGCTGAACACCTGGCTGTAGGACGCGGTGCAATCGGTGTTATCCATCACGGTGCCGACATCCACGCAACAGCACGCGGCCGTTTCCTGGGCACTGCATTTATTAATTGCATCTGACATGATTAGTTCTCCTCAAGGGCCTCGGTTATCAGCCCAGATTGCCGTTTTACTCACCGGCACAAAGCCACAAAATTCTGCGGGTATTTTACTCTGCCGCACCGGCGATCACTAGCACTTACTTTTAATGGGTACTTTAAGTGATGGAAATCACAAATAAAAATGTGCGCCTGCTAAGAAACAGTCAGAATTTTGTTATTCTCCGTCGGCTTTTTGTTAAGCAGATCTCTTTTTTGATATCAGAGCGGAAATATTTCAAAAACAAACTTGCAACATTTTCACAGGTCAGACCTATACTTCAGCCACTGGTCTGATTTGTCTGAATGATAACGGACCCTACAATCCCGCGCTCCTTGTTACTTTGCGTAACATAGTTTAAATAATAAACACATAATGAGGTTTTGGTCATGAGCCAGAAAAACCTATTCACTAAATCAGCTCTCGCAGCTGCAGTGGCAATTATTTCTTCAAACGTGTCTGCCGCAGGATTCCAGCTGAATGAGTTTTCATCAGCTGGTTTAGGGCGTGCGTATTCTGGCGAAGGCGCCATGGCGGATACGGCGGCTTCCGCCAGCCGCAACCCAGCCCTCCTGACGATGTATACCCGCCCGGAACTCTCGATCGGGGCGGTCTTTATCGATCCGGACGTAGACATTTCCGGCAAATCCCCTTCGGGGGCCAGCCTGGATGCGAAAAACATCGCGCCGACCGCCTGGGTGCCGAACCTGCATTATGTGCAACCTCTTAACGACCAATTCGCCGTTGGCGCCTCGGTCACCAGCAACTTCGGTCTGGCGACCGAATTCAACGACGGTTACACCGCCGGCGCTTATGGCGGTAAAACCGATCTGCAAACGGTGAACCTGAACCTGAGCGGCGCTTACCGCCTGAATCAGCACTTTAGCTTCGGTCTGGGCTTCGATGCGGTGTACGCCAAAGCCAAACTGGAACGCTACGCTGGCGAATTGCCGCAGCTGCTTGCCGGTTCAGGTAAGCTGCCGACGCCGTTGGTCGGCCCGGTTTCACAGATCCCGGCCGATACCCAGATTTCGCATCTGAAAGGCGACAAATGGGGTTACGGCTGGAACGCCGGCATCCTGTATGAAGTGGACGAAAACAACCGTTACGGCTTCACCTATCGCTCCGAAGTCAAAATCAAGTTTGACGGCGATTACAAAAGCAGCCTGCCATCGGCCTACAACGACTTGCTGGGTTCCTACGGTCTGCCTTTAGGCACCAACGGTAACACCATCCCAGGTTCTTTGGACCTGAACCTGCCGGAAATGTGGGAACTGTCGGGTTACAACAAGGTTGCGCCAAAATGGGCCATTCACTACAGCCTGGCCTACACGACCTGGAGCCAGTTCCAACAGCTGAAAGCGACCGGCAGCAACGGTAAAACCCTGTTCGAGAAGCATGAAGGCTTCCGTGACGCTTACCGCATCGCACTGGGCACCACCTACTTCTATGACGACAACTGGACCTTCCGCGGCGGTATCGCCTTCGATGACAGCCCGGTACCGGCCCAGAACCGCTCGATCTCCATCCCGGATCAGGATCGTCTGTGGCTGAGCGCCGGTACTTCCTACGCGTTCAACAAAGACGCCTCGGTTGACGTCGGTGTTTCCTACATGCACGGCCAGAAAGTGACCATCAACGAAGGCCCATACACCTTCAGATCCGAAGGTAAAGCCTGGCTGTACGGCGCCAACTTCAACTACCGCTTCTAATCTCGCGGTTTGATATGGATGCCAAAGCGCCCTCCGGGGCGCTTTTTTTTGGTTCATCGCGTTTTACCGGGGAATGCTGCTTTGATTTTCAGGAAGAAGTAAGCGTTATCCCGGTATCCATAAGCCATCCGCTTCATCACCTTTATCTTATTGTTCATCCCTTCCAGCACGCTGGTATTCAACCGGTGTCTGGCACTCGCGA
>NZ_JAMYWQ010000221.1 GCF_024160145.1 Serratia nevei | reverse complement strand
CTCAGATAGCCTTTAAGTTCCCCCTGGCGGTGAGCGGCGACCAGTTGCAGCATCATGTCTGCGGCGGTAATAAATCGGACGCTTAGCCCGGCCATCGCGCACTTATAGGCCAGAGCGGCAGCAATATGACTCTTGCCCACGCCCGATGGCCCCAGCAACACGATGTTCTCCTGACGTTCTATGAACGCCAGGCCACCCAGCTCCTGGATCTGC
>NZ_JAMYWQ010000059.1 GCF_024160145.1 Serratia nevei | reverse complement strand
TGGTGAAATTGATAATGCCAAGAGCCTGGGAAAGTTCCATTTTAAGGGTCCATGACGATGCCATGGACCCTTTGTACAGCAACCACAGGATCGGTCAATTGATCCTTAAACGATCGGCATTAGGCGATGCCGGGCTTTTTCTTGGGTTAAATCGTCGGCTGGTTTACCAGGCCGTCTATCAGCACCTGCGGCGTACCCTGCGAGCAGCGTTCGATGCGCCCGCGCACGCCGTAGACCCGCGCCAGGCTCTGCGGCGTAATCACCTGCTCCGGCACACCGTCGGCGATCAGATCGCCATCCTGCAGCATCAGCACGTGGTCGCCGTGGCGCAGCGCGATGTTGATATCGTGCACCACCACCACCGTCACGATATTGCGCTTGCGGGTTTCACGGCGCACCAAATCCATCACGTGGAACTGATAGTTGAGATCGAGCGCGCTCAGCGGCTCATCCAGCAACAGCAGCGAGGGCTGACGGATCAGCGACTGCGCCAACCCCACCAGCTGTTTCTGGCCGCCGGACAGCTGATCGAGATAGCTCAGCGCCAAATGGGCGATGCCCAGCTGCTCCAGCAGAGCCATCACCTCCGCCTCGCTGCCGGCGTTGCTGCGGCCGCCCGAGGCGCGCTGCGCCACGATGATCGACTCCAGCACGTGCAGGTGCACCCCGGCGGGCAGCGACTGCGGCAGATACACCACTTTCTCCGCCCGACGGGCAAACGGCATCTGCATCAGATCGCCGTCGTCCAGCCACAGCTTGCCCTGCGCCGGGTTCAGCCCGGCCAGCGAGCGCAGCAGCGTCGATTTGCCGCTGCCGTTCGGCCCCAGCAGCACGGTGATTTGCCCGCGCGGCAGCATCGGCACCGAGAGATCGTCGATCACCGGGCGTTTCGGGTAACCCGCCGAGAAGTTTTCTATCCGCAATCCCTGGCTCATACGTTCCCCCGGTGGCGCAGAATAATGCTCAGGAAGAACGGCACCCCAACCAGCGACGTGACAATGCCCACCGGGATGATCACGCCGGGCACCAGATTTTTCGACGCCACCGAGGCCATCGACAGCACCAGCGCACCGATCAGCGCACTGGCCGGCAGATAGAAGCGGTGATCTTCGCCGAAGATCATGCGGGCGATGTGCGGCGCCACCAGGCCGATAAAGCCGATCGGCCCGACGAAGGCCACCGCCAGCGCCGAGAGAATGCTGATGCGCAGCAGCGTGGTCAGCCGCAGACGGCGCACGTCGATGCCGAAGCTCACCGCCCGGTCTTCACCCAGGCGCAGCGCGGTCAGTTTCCACGAGCTCATCATCGACAGCGGCAGCAGCACGGCAAACACCCCGAACAGGATACCCAGCTTGTCCCACGAGGCGCGCGCCAGGCTGCCCATGGTCCAGAACACCAGCCCCTGCAGCGTGTCTTCGCTGGCGATGAACTGCATCATCGAGACCAGCGCGTTGAAGGTAAACACCAGCGCGATGCCGAACAGCACCACGCCGGAGGTGGCGACCCGCGTCCAGCGCGTGATGCCGTCGAGCATCAGCGCGGCGAACAGCGCAAAGATAAAGGCGTTGGCGGAGATGAACCACTGATCGGGAATGCCCGGAATGCCGATGCCGAGCACGATCGCCAGCGCGGCGCCAAAGGCCGCGGCGGAAGACACGCCGAGGGTAAAAGGGCTGGCCAGCGGGTTATTCAGGATGGTCTGCATTTCCGCCCCGGCCAGGCCGAGCGCAAAGCCCACCACCACCGCCATCAGCGCGTAAGGCAAGCGGATGTCCCAGACGATCACCCGCGTGCCGGCATCGGCCGCAGCGGGATCGAGCAGCGTTTGCCACAAGGACGATAGCGACAGGCCGGACGGCCCCATGGTGAAATCCAGCAGCAGCGATCCCAGGATCGCCAGTGCCAACACGCCCATCATCAACAGGCGATGGCGAAGAATATGTTGATAGCGCCCCATCACGCCGGCGCCGGGCTGGCCCTTGGCTTCGGTCATGGGATCGGTGGATACGCTCATTAGTTAGGATACCTGTTGCAACCATCATGACAGCGGCGCGAAAGCGTCCGCCGTGAACCAGAAAGCGCGCGGCAACCGCCTGCGCGCAGCCCTCAACAATAAAGCAAACGCGAATACTTATCAATCATAACTATCGCTGAAAGCAACGACACACAAAATGTAATAATTTGTTTTTTATAGTAATTTATCAACAAGCTATCGCCTGCTTCCGCCACGCCGCGAGGTTCATTATTCTGAAAGTGATTCCTGATCCGACCAGACTCTGACAAATGATGGAAAAACCACATAGAATCCAAGAGCGCAGCACCACGCGTGCGAAAATTTTCAGGCCGCCGCAAGAGCGGCCTTTATTGACGAGGCTGTAATGAGAAGTCCATCTCCGGCGGTAACGCCCAAACGCCCGGCGCTGCTGAACTGGCTGTTGCACAGCCCGCTGCATGCCGATGACAAGCTGTTTCAACGCCAGCTGCGGCTGACGCTGACGCCCTCTTCCCTCACCCCCTGGCTGAATGCCGCAGGGCCGGCGGCGCTGCTGGCGGGTTACGCCTGGCTGAACCAACCGTCGATCGGCATCGGTCTATTGCTGCTGTTGCTGTTATTGACCGCCGGACGCGCCTGGCTGGCGCGTCGGCATCAATCTGCCTGGCCGAACGCCATGCTGGTGACGGTGTTGCTGTGGATGGGGCTGGTCGGCGCCAGCGCCGCGCTGGCGATGCTGTCAGGCCGCTTCGTTTTAATCCTGTTCGCCGGTCTGACGATCACCGCCCTGGCCTGCTGGCTGATGCAGCGCCACGCCGCCGCGCCGCGCTTCGCGCTGCTTGAGGTGATCGCACTGACGCTGCCCTACCTGCTGACGGCGCCGCTGTCGCGCGTGCAAAACCTGTTTGTGCTGGCTGACCTCGCGCCGTTGTGGCTGGTGCTGGCCCATGGCCTGATCGCGCGCTACCACCGCCAGCGAGTGCAGCACGTCACGCTGGCCTGGGAAAAGCAGCTGGCGTCACACCGCGATCGCCTGACGGGTTTCCTCAACCGCGCGGGCGGCGAGGCGGTAATGCGCGACATTTGCCGCCCGGAGGCGACAACGCGATCGATTTCCCACCTGTTCATTCTTGAATTCGGCCCGCTGGCGGCGCTCTACCAAAGCCACGGCGTCCAGATCGGCGATGACGTGCTGCGCACCGTCGGCGAGCGCCTCAAAACGCTGATCCGCCCCAGCGACTTCGTCTGCCGCTATACCGGCGGCCTGTTTTTGATACTGGTGCACGATCTGCCGTACGGCGCGGAAAGCGAGTTCCTGGCGCGCATCATGCCGCCGCTGGAGGCGCCCTACGATTTTTGCGCGTTCGGCGAGGTGAGCATGCAGCTTAACGCCGGCATTCTGGCATTGACGCAGGATTACGCGACGGTGGACAGTTTGATGCGCTCGGCGCAGCAGGCGCTGGCAGAAGCGAAAGGCGGGAAAAAGTAACGCAAAACGCGGCGGGCCCCCCGCCGCGTCTCACTCACCGAAAATTACTTCACGTCCATCTTCGGGAATTCCATTTCGCTGTACTTCACGACGCGGGTGCCGCGCGACAGCTTGTAACCGAACCAGATCAGCAGGAACAGCGGAATGCCGATGTAGGTCGCGGTCACGCCATACCAGTCGATCTTGTCTTGCAGGAAGGCCTGATAGTTCTGGCCCAGGGTAATGATCAGGCACAGCACGAAGGCGAAGATCGGCCCCAGCGGGAAGAACCCGGAACGGTATGGCAGATCGTTCAGATCGCGCCCCTGCAGCATGTAACCGCGACGGAAACGATAGTGGCTGATGGCGATGCCCAACCAGGCGATGAAGCCGGTCATGCCCGAGGTATTCAGCAGCCACAGGTAAACCGACTGGTTGCCGAACATCGAAGTCAGGAAACACAGGCCGGCCACCACGCAGGTCGCATACAGCGCGTTACGCGGCACGCCGCCTTTCGAGAGCTTGGCGAAGATGCGCGGTGCCTTGCCTTCCGACGCCAGGGTGTACAACATGCGGGTAGAGGCGTACATGCCCGAGTTACCGGCCGACAGCACCGCCGTCAGGATCACCGCGTTCATCACCGCCGCCGCCGACAACAGCCCGGCATGCTGGAACACCAGGGTGAACGGGCTGACGCTGATGTCCTTCACGTCGTTGCGCAGCAGGCTCGGATCGGTATACGGAATGATCAGGCTGATGATCAGAATGGCGAAGATATAGAACAGCAGGATACGCCAGAACACCTGACGCACCGCGCGCGGGATGTTTTTACCCGGATTCTCCGATTCGCCGGCCGCGATGCCGATGAGCTCGGTGCCCTGGAACGAGAAGCCGACGATCATCGCCACGCCGATCATCGCCGAGAAGCCGCCGGCGAACGGCGCGTCTCCTACCGTCCAGTTCTGCCAGCCGGCGTGCTCGCCGCCCTTCAAAATGCCGACGATCATCAGCACGCCGACGGCGATGAAGATAATCACGGTGCTGACCTTGATCAGCGCGAACCAGTATTCCGCTTCGCCGAACCCTTTCACCGAAATGTAGTTCAGCAGGAACATCAGGCCGAGGAACAGTGCGCTCCAGATCCAACCGGGGGTGTCAGGGAACCAGTAGTTCATCACCAACTGCGAGGCCACCAGGTCAACGGCGATGGTCACCGCCCAGTTGTACCAGTAGTTCCAGCCCAGCGCGAAGCCGAAGCCTTCTTCCACGTATTTGGCGCCGTAAGTGGAGAATGAACCGGAGACCGGCATAAAGGCCGCCAGTTCGCCCAGGCTGGTCATCAGGAAGTACACCATCAAACCGATCAGAGCGTAAGACAGCAGCGCGCCGCCGGGGCCTGCCTGAGAAACCGTGGCGCCCGAGGCGACGAACAGGCCGGTGCCGATGGAGCCACCGATGGCGATCATGGTCAAATGCCGGGCTTTCAGCTCACGGCGCAATGCGGGTGCTTGCTGCCCCGATGTTTTTATATCCTGCTGAGCCATTCGTTCCCTATCTATCTGCTCTTTGAAAAATGAGGGCGGATTGTAACAAATACCCGCCGGTGAACTAGCAACATTGCACCGATATAAGATAGCTTCATAATTCAGAGGCAATTATTAGCCGCAGCCCTTATGGCCTTACTTACTCTCATTAATGTGAGCGCGCGCAGGTTTTTATGCTTTTTCCGGCCCGCGCAGCGACGGCAGGCGTGACGCGCTGCCGATTACAGCGCGCAATAGCTGAGAAAACGCTGCAGCGCGTTGGAAATGTGCTTTTGCCGATGGCGGATCAGGTACAGGGTGCGCCGCAGCGGCGGCAGCGGCACCGGCAGTTCCACCAGCGCACCGCTGGCCAGCTGTTCCGCCACCACCCGCCGCGACAGGCAGCTGATGCCGATGCCGTGCCGCACCGCGTGCTTGATCGCCTCCGAGTTGCCGAGCTCCATCACCAGTTGGAAATGCGGCAGGTGCGCCAACAGCAGATGATCCAGCACCTCGCGGGTGCCCGAACCGCGCTCGCGCAAGATCCACGGCGCATCGGCCAACGCCTCCAGCGTCGGCGGTTGACGGGTCAGCGGGTTGTCCGGCGCGGCGAACACCACCAGCTCATCCTCCAGCCACGGCTGCGTCACCAGCTCCGGCATATGGCAAGGCCCTTCGATCAGCCCCAGATCGACGCGGAAATCCGCCACCGCCACGATCACGTCCTGGCTGTTGCCGACGTTCAGCTCCAGCGGCGTGGCCGGAAAGTCCCGGCGGTAGCGGGCGATCATCTCCGGCAGCATGTAGTTGCCGATGGTACTGCTGGCGGCGATGCGCAGCGCCCCGCCGTCATGACGAAACAGCTGCTCTATCTCCCCCGCCTGCTCCAGCAGCGCCAGCGCCTTGGGATACAACAACCGGCCATGCTCGTTGATCACCAGCCGTTTGCCGACGCGATCGAACAGCTGCACGCCCAGTTGCCCCTCCAGATCCGCCAGTGCGGCGCTGACCGCCGACTGCGACAGCGCCAGCACCACCGAGGCCTGAGTGGTCGAACCGCTTTTCAGCACTTCGGTGAAGACTTCCAGTTGACGCAACGTGATATGCATAGCCGTCCCGGTAGTGAAAAAGGGTTCTGCCAGAGAACCGCAAAATGATGTCAACATGATGTGGGTAGCCCGATGAGGCTACCCGGTTTACGGCCAATTCGGCGCGTTACTTGCCCAAGGCGACCAGCTGCGCCGCCGCGGCCAGCACCGCCTCGCGCGGCGTGCCGGCTTCGTCCCGCTGTAGTAATTGCAGCATCGCCACCAGGCGATCGCGATCGACCACCTTGTTTTCTTCAATCAAACGCCGCACCGCGCGCCCCACTTCCTGGTCTATCTGCTCTCTGCGTTGATCGTCGGTATCCATCGCCTGCTCCTGTTCAGTTGGAAAGTTGACGGCGGCTCGCCGCTCCTCCTCACCCTAGCCGCAATGCGGCTTTATGCCAATGCCTGACGCCATACCACTTATTCAGATAGGTTATAAATATATAATCAATTTCTCTTTTATTCAGCCCAAACGTACTCTTAGCAGCAAGAAACAGACTGAAGGACTGACTTTTATGGCGACTGATACCACTCACACTTATCCCGAGCGACGCTTTCCGCTGTTCGGCCTGCCGCGCCTGGTGCCGGGGCTGGCGCTCACCGGCGCGCTCACCGCGCTGGCCGTCTGGGCCGGCGACATTCCCTGGGTGGCGGAGCTGGGCCTGGGGGCGCTGACGCTGGCGATCCTGTTCGGCATTCTGGTGGGCAACACGCTGTATCCCCGCTGGCAAACCGTTTGTCACGGCGGCGTACAGCTGGCCAAACAGCGCCTGCTGCGCCTTGGCATTATCCTTTACGGCTTCCGGCTGACCTTTCAGCAAATCGCCGACGTGGGCGCCAGCGGCATCATCATCGATGCGCTGACCCTGACCACCACCTTCCTGCTGGCCTGCTGGCTCGGCAAGAAAGTGTTCGGCATCGACGGCCAAACCGCGATGCTGATCGGCGCCGGCAGCAGCATCTGCGGCGCGGCGGCGGTGATGGCCACCGAGCCGGTGCTGAAGGCCGACTCCAGCAAAGTGGCGGTGGCGGTCTCGACCGTGGTGGTGTTCGGCACCCTGGCGATCTTTGCCTACCCATGGCTGTATCAGCTGAACGAACACTTCCAGTGGCTGCCGTTCAGCCAGGAAACCTTCGGCATCTACGCCGGCTCCACCATCCACGAAGTGGCTCAGGTGGTTGCCGCCGGGCACGCCATCGGGCCGGACGCCGAAAATGCGGCGGTGATCGCCAAGATGATCCGCGTGATGATGCTGGCGCCGTTCCTGCTGCTGCTGTCGGGCTACATCAGCCGCGGCGGCGCAGGCAAGGCGGAAAAATCCGCTATCACCATTCCGTGGTTTGCCGTGCTGTTTATCGCCGTTGCCGGGCTGAACTCCTTCAACCTGCTGCCGGCCACGCTGGTGCACCATCTGATCACCGCCGACACCTGGATGCTGGCGATGGCGATGGCGGCGCTGGGGCTGACCACCCACATCAGCGCCGTGCGCCAGGCCGGGATGAAACCGATTCTGTTGGCCACGCTGCTGTTCGTCTGGCTGCTGGTCGGCGGCGGCGCGATAAATCAGCTGGTGCAACACTGGCTCTAATCACTCTCTTCTGTGGCCCGCTCCGGCGGGCCACATTTATTCCGCCCGCCATCAATGCCATAATGTCACCGATAACACAGGAGAATGAAGATGAAGTTTGTCGGTGCACATGTCAGCGCGTCAGGCGGCGTGGATCAGGCGGTTATCCGCGCGCACGAATTGGAGGCGACCGCGTTCGCCCTGTTCACCAAAAATCAGCGTCAATGGAAGGCCGCGCCGCTGGCCGCCGACGTGATCGATAAGTTCAAGAGCGCCTGCGCCCAGTACGGTTTCGGGCCGGGGCAAATCCTGCCGCACGACAGCTACCTGATCAACCTGGGCCACCCGGTGGCCGAGGCGTTGGAAAAATCGCGCGAGGCGTTTATCGACGAGCTGCAGCGCTGCGAACAGCTGGGGCTGACGCTGCTGAACTTCCACCCGGGCAGCCACCTGCTGCAAATCGATGAAGACAAGTGCCTGGCGCGCATCGCCGAGTCTATCAACATCGCGTTGGACAAAACCGCCGGCGTAACGGCGGTGATCGAAAACACCGCCGGCCAGGGCAGCAACCTGGGCTTCAAATTCGAACATCTGGCGGCGATCATCGACGGCGTGGAAGACAAGAGCCGCGTCGGCGTTTGCATCGACACCTGCCACGCCTTCGCCGCCGGGTACGATCTGCGTACCGAAGAAGAGTGCGAGCGCACTTTTAAGCAGCTTGGCGACATCGTCGGTTTCAACTACCTGCGCGGCATGCACCTGAACGACGCCAAGAGCGAGTTCAACAGCCGCGTCGACCGCCACCACAGCCTGGGAGAAGGCAACATCGGCAAAACGGTGTTCAGCTACATCATGCGCGATCCGCGTTTCGACAATATCCCGCTGATTCTGGAAACGGTAAATCCGGATATCTGGGCGGAAGAAATCGCCTGGCTGAAGGCGCAGCAGTAACGCAGCGCCAAAACGACAAAACCGGAGCCCAGGCTCCGGTTTTTTATGGCTGAATCGCTATTACGCCGCGCGGGTGGCCGGCACTTCAGCACGCTTCAGCAGGGCGTAAGCCACGCCCGCCAGCAGGGTACCGGCGGCGATCGCCACCAGATACAGCAGCACCGGCGTGATTGCGCCCGGGATCAGCAGCACGAATAGCCCGCCGTGCGGCGCCATCAGTTTGGCACCAAACGCCATCGACAGCGCACCGGTCAGCGCACCGCCGGCGATGCAACACGGCAGCACGCGCATCGGATCGCGGGCGGCGAACGGGATCGCCCCTTCAGAGATAAAGCACAGGCCCAGCACCAGCGCCGCTTTACCGCCTTCCCGTTCGGATTTCTCGAACTTGTGGCGCGCCAGCAGCGTCGCCAGCCCCATCGCCAGCGGCGGCACCATGCCGGCGGCCATGATCGCCGCCATTGGCGCATACACCGAGGAGCTGAGCAGCGCCACGCCGAAGGCGTAGGCCGCTTTGTTCACCGGGCCGCCCATGTCGGTACACATCATCGCGCCGAGAATCGCCCCCAGCAGTACGGCGTTGGCGGTGCCCAGCGACTGTAGCCAATGGGTCAGGCCTTCCATGATTTTCGCCACCGGCGTGCCGACCACGTAAATCATGATAAGGCCGGTGATCAGGCTGGCCACCAGCGGAATGATCAAGATTGGCTTCAGCGCTTCCATGCTCTGCGGCAGGCGCAGCTTGCTGCTGATCGCCCTGGCGACGTAACCCGCCAGGAAACCGGCGATGATACCGCCGAGGAACCCGGCACCAGTGCTCACGGCCAGCATGCCGCCGATCAGGCCCGGCGTCAGGCCCGGGCGATCCGCGATGGAGAAGGCGATGAAACCGGCCAATACCGGCACCATCAGCGCAAAGGCGGAGCCGCCGCCGATCTGCATCAGCGCCGCCGCCAGCGTACCTTTGACTTCAAACGCCTTGATACCGAACACGAACGACAGCGCGATGCACAGACCGCCGGCCACCACCATCGGCAGCATGTAGGACACGCCGGTCAGCAGGTGGCGATACGGGCCGTTGCCCTCTTTCTTTTTACCCGCCGGCGCCGCGCTACCGCGCTGCTGCGGCTGGAACACCTCGGCCTCGGCCAGCGCCTTGTCCAGTTCCTGGGCGGTTTTCTTCAGCGCCAGGCCGGTGGAAGTGCGGTACATCGGCTTACCGGCAAACTTATCCAGATCCACCTCGATATCCGCCGCGACGATCACCAGATCCGCCGCCGCCACTTCTTCCGGGGTAATGGCGTTGCCGGCGCCGACGGAGCCGCGCGTTTCCACCTTCACCCACCAGCCACGTTTTTTTGCTTCGCTTTCAATGGCTTCTGCCGCCATAAAGGTGTGTGCCACGCCGGTTGGGCAAGCGGTGATCGCCACAATGCGTTTTTGCCCGGCGGCTTTTACCGGCGCCGCCGCCAGCGGCGCCTGATAGGTTTCAGCCTCGGCGTTGGCGCGCGCCAGAAACGCGTCCGGTTCACGCACCGCGTGCTCTACGTCGCCCACATATACCCGCTTGCCGTTCAGCGCGGCGTCAGCAGGCGCAGCCTGCCCCGCCACCACCACCAGTTCGGCGTCCTGCAGCGACTCGACCAGCGTCAGGCCGGTTTTGGCCGCGGCAGCCTCCAGCATGCGTTTCGCCAGGTGGCCACGGGCCTGCCCCAGCGAACTGTCTATCATCAGCAGCGTTTTCATTCTGCCTCCTGCTATGAGTTGAAAGGTTTCAGATCGACGCGCGCCATCATCGCGGCCAACTGGGGACGATCGGTCACGCCGACGTTGCTCTGGCTGACCGCCAGCGCCGCCACCGCCGTGGCCAGACGCAGGGTGTGTTCGCTGGATTCGCGCATCAACAGGCCGTAAATCAGGCCGCCGACCATCGAATCGCCGGCACCCACGGTGCTGACCACTTCACAGGACGGCGGCTTGGCGATCCAGGCGCCGGACGCGTTGACCCACAGCGCGCCTTCCGCGCCGAGGGAGATCACCACGTGGGCGATGCCCTGCTCGCGCAGCGCATGCGCGGCTTCCACCACGTCCGCCAGCGTCGGCAGCGGGCGGCCGGCCCAGATTTCCAGCTCGCGGCGATTCGGTTTCACCAGCCACGGCGAGGCTTTCAGCCCGGCGACCAGCGCTTCGCGGCTGCTGTCGAAAATGATGCACGGGCACTTGGCGCGCAGCTGGGTCATCCAGTCGGTAAAAGCATCGGGATCGACGCCGGCCGGCAGGCTGCCGCTCACCGCCACCATGTCGAACTGGCCCAGCCAGCTCAGCGAGTCGCTGACGAAGCGATCCCAGTCCTGCGGCGTGACTTCAAAACCGGAGAAGTTGAAGTCGGTCACTTCACCGTCTTTTTCCGTCAGCTTGACGTTGATGCGGGTGCGGCCCGGCACCACCTGGAAGCGGTTGGCGATCCCCAGATCGCTGAACAGCAGCTGGAAACCGTCCTGATTGTCTTTGCCCAGGAAACCGCCGACGGTGACGTCGATGCCCAAATCCTTCAACACTTTGGCGACGTTGATGCCTTTACCGGCGGCGTGCAGGCCGGCGGTTTTTACCCGGTTGACTTCCCCGCGCTCGATCTGCGGGCAGAAGCCCACCAGATCGTACGCCGGGTTCAAGGTGATTGTTGCTACTCTTCTGCTCATGCTGCGCCCTCGCCCAGTCCTTCATTAATCGCTTCGCCAATCGCCTTCAGCGCGGCTTCAGCATCTTCTCCATTGGCGGTAAAGCGCAGGTGATGCCCTTTCTTCACGCCCAGCGCCACCACCTTCATCAGGCTGCGCCCGTTGGCCGGCTTGCCGCTGCCGTCCAGGTTGGTGACGGTGATGTCACTGTTGAAACTTTTGATCACGTTGACCAGCGCCGTGCCCGGCCGTGCGTGCAGGCCGTGCTCGTTGCGGATCACGAACTCGGCGCTCAGCACGCTGCTCTCCTCGGCCACTTCGCTGGTCAGCAGCGCCAGCATCCCGGCGGCATCCGCCTTCAGCAGGCGTTCAGCTTTGTTGGCCAGCAGCAGATCGCTGAGGTAGTTGAGCACCGCCAGCGGCTGCGCATCGGCGACCGACACCGTCAGCAGCAGCGCCACCGGCTCGCCGTCTTCCACGAAAGCCTGCGCCGGGCGGCTGACGGTGGCCGCGCTGGCCAGGTTGCCTTCGACGCTGTCGCTCAGCCAGATGCCCTGCCCCAGGTTCAGCGGCTTGCGGGTAATGACGCCGCTAACGAACTGCGCGTTGACCGCGCCGGCCTTTTGCAGCCGGCCGGCGTTCAGCGCCTGCAGCGTCATCAGGCTGTCGGCCGCGACGTCAAGCGCAATCAGCGAAACGTCGAACTGAAATTCGGCGCTCTGCTGCTCGCCCATCAGCAGGCTGCGCAGCTCTTCCGCGGAGGTGGTTTTCGCCAGCCGCTCCGCCACGCCGTCATCGCTCAGCACGTGAGTGAGCTGGCGCAGCAGCGCCAAATGCTCGTCGGAGCGGGCGGCAATGCCGATCGCCACATAGGCGGTCTGGCCTTCGCCCCAGGCGATGCCCTGCGGGAACTGGAACACCTGCACGCCGGTTTTCAGCACCAGATCGCGGGTATCGGTGGTGCCGTGCGGAATGGCGATGCCGTTGCCCAGGTAGGTGGACGTCTGCAGCTCGCGCTGCAGCATGCCGTCCACATAACCGGCGCTGACGCAGCCGGCTTCGGTCAGGGCGGCGGCCACCTGGCGGATGGCCTCCTGCTTACCGGCAGCAGCGGCGCCCAGATGAATGTCTTGCGGTGACAACTGGAACATGATTCTCCTCTCCTGCTGAATTGAATCGTTTCAGCTTCATTGAGAAAAAGGAGCGCTACCCGCTCGCCACAAGCGGTCGGATAACGCTGAAACGTTTCAAGTAGTGTGTAAGCAGCGCAAGGCGAAAGCAAGCTTTCTCCCTTTCGCCATTGCAGATTTTTGAGCTTACGCACACTTTCACCGGCATATTGGTCAGCGCCGGGGCAAAATGACATACTGGTGCTGAAACTTTGCTGACGGAGAAAAGCATGAACGTAGTGACCGGCATCGGGGTGATCATCGTCAACCCGCAAGGCGAGATTTTGTTGGGCAAACGCTGCGGCCCGCACGCGCCCTTTTGGTCGATCCCCGGCGGGCATCTGGATGCCGGGGAAACCTTCGAGCAATGCGCCCGGCGCGAAGTCGCCGAAGAGACCGGGTTGCTCATCGATCCGCCGCGCTTCGTGGGCGTCAGCAACAATCTGCAAACCTGGCGCGCCGAAGGCAAACACACGGTGTCTGTCTGCCTGCAGGTGGATCACCCCGGCGGCAACGCGGAGCTGAGAGAGCCCGAGAAATGCGCCGAGTGGCGCTGGTGTGCGCCCGACGCCCTGCCGGAACCGCATTTCGAAGCCAGCCGCACCGCCATCCGCCTGTGGCTGAGCGGCCAGGCCTATCAGCCCACGGCCTGACCCATCGCGAGCGCGTGCTGCGCTCGCTTCCCCTGCCGTACCGCCCTATCTCTATATAAATTAGAATATAACGCTATTTTTTGCGATATATGCCATTTTTTTGACTACGGATAACCCTATGGGGTTAACCCTCTTCTATTATTACCCCTGCAATCGACGTGGCATTCTGACCTCCGGTCGGCGGCCTTTTGGCAAGATTTTATTTTAAATTCATAATTATAAGCGGGTTTACCATGAGCAAAAAACTGACTGGCTTTGAAAAAAAGCGCCGGTGGGGATGGCTATGGCTTTTGCTGCTGGGGATTATCCTCGGCGCGGCGCTGTTGGCCGGGACCGCCACCGTTTTCCATAAAACCAGCGATACCGCCTTCTGCGTTTCCTGCCACACCATGCAACAGCCCCTGGCCGAATATCAGGGCAGCGTCCACTTCCAAAACACCAAGGGCATCCGTGCCGAATGCGCCGACTGCCACGTGCCGCACCAGCCGATCGATTACCTGTGGACCAAAATCCGCGCGGTGAAAGACATTTACGGCGAGATGGTCGGCACCATCGATACGCCGGAAAAATATGAAGCGCACAAGCTGGCGATGGCGCAGTCGGTCTGGAAGACGC
The DNA here is from genome assembly GCF_024160145.1 of Serratia nevei. Taxonomy (GTDB): domain Bacteria; phylum Pseudomonadota; class Gammaproteobacteria; order Enterobacterales; family Enterobacteriaceae; genus Serratia; species Serratia nevei_A. The sequence goes on along the minus strand of NZ_JAMYWQ010000059.1, from coordinate 3,420 downwards.
TGAAAGAGAATGACTCGGCCACCTGCCGCTCCTGCCACAGCTTCGACGCCATGGACATCACCGCCCAGCGCCCTGAGGCACGCCTGCAGCACCCGGTGGCGATCAAACAGGGCGAGACCTGCATCGATTGCCATAAGGGCGTGGCCCACATCCTGCCGGACATGAGCGGCGAAACCCAGGCCGGCGCCGCCGAACTGGCGAAGGCTGCGGCGCTGACCGCGCCGGGCGCCACCACCCTCTACACCATCGCCACCGAACCGTTCTTCCTCAATGCGGACGACAGCCATAACGCCGGCAACCTGATGCCGTCCACCGAAGTGCAGGTGGTGAAACAGGATGGCGACAAGGTGCTGGCCACCGTGAGCGGCTGGCAGCAGGACGGCGTCAGCGAAGTGTTCTACGCCGCGCAGGGCAAACGCATCCTCAGCGTGCTGCTGGGTGAAGACGCGCGCCAACGGCTGAAGACCGCCTCCACCCAGACCGATGCGGAAACCGGCCTGGTCTGGCATCAGGTTTCTCTGCAGGTGTGGCTGCCGCGCAAACAGTTGATCGACGATCAGCAAAAAATCTGGCGTTACGCTGCGGACATGATGTCGGCCAACTGCACCGGCTGCCACGGGCTGACCGCGCTCGATCGCTTCAACGCCAACCAATGGATCGGCGTCATCAAAGGCATGGCGCCGCGCACCTCGCTGACGCAGGAACAGCTGCGCGTGCTGACGCAATACGTACAAAAACACGCCAGCGACATGCCACCTGCCGCACCGGCCAAGCTTTAAAGGGAGAAGCGCAATGAGCAATCAACAACCGTTAACCATGAGCCGCCGCCGCTTCCTGACCGGCGCCGCCGCGCTGGCCGCCGCCCCGCTGCTGGCGGGCTTATGGCCCAAAGCGGCGCTGGCGCAGGCCATCAGCGAAGCGCTGCCGCAGTTCATCGTCTTGCGTCAGGCGCAAAAAGGCATCCTGACCGGCGCCCACTGGGGCGCGTTCGAGGCCATCGTGCAAGACGGCAAGATGGTCGGCGTGCAGCCGGTGCAGGACGATCCGTATCCGAATGAGCTGATCACCATGGCGCCTTATCAGGTGCACGCCGAAAACCGCATCAAATACCCGATGGTGCGTAAAAGCTGGCTGGAGGGCGGCCCCGGCAGCCGCACCGAACTGCGCGGCCGCGACGAGTGGGTACGCGTCAGCTGGGACAAAGCGACCGAGTTGGTGTGCAATGAGATCGTTCGCCTGCAAAAAGATCACGGGCCGCAGTCGATCTACGCCGGTTCCTACGGCTGGAAAAGCGTCGGCATGCTGCACAACAGCCGCACGCTGCTGCAACGCCTGATGAACCTGACCGGCGGTTTCCTCGGCTACGCCGGCGACTACTCCACCGGCGCGGCGCAGGTGATCATGTCGCACGTGGTCGGTTCGATGGAGGTCTACGAACAGCAGACCGCCTGGCCGAACGTGATCGAGAACAGCGAGCTGGTGATCCTGTGGGGCTGCAACCCGATGGTCACGCTGAAAAACAGCTGGAACGTGCCGGATCACGTCGGGCAGACCGGCTTCGAGGCGCTGAAGCAGAAAGGCACCCGGGTGATCAGCATCGATCCGGTACACAGCGACAGCGCCAAGTTTGTCAATGCGCAGTGGATCGCTCCGCGCCCTTATACCGACGGTGCCATGCTGATCGGCATCGCCCACACGCTGCTGACCGAGAAGCTGCATAACCCGGACTTCCTGAAAACCTACACCGTCGGTTTCGACAAGTTCCAGGCCTATCTGCTGGGCGAGAGCGACGGCGTGGCGAAAACCGCCGAATGGGCGGCCGACATCAGCGGCGTCGATGCCGACACGCTGCGCGGGCTGGCGCGCGAGATGGCAAAACACCGCACCATGATCATGGGCGGCTGGGGCATTCAGCGCCAGCACCACGGCGAACAGCAGCACTGGCTGCTGGTGACGGTGGCGGCGATGCTCGGCCAGATCGGCCTGCCGGGCGGCGGCTTCGGCTTCAGCTACCACTATTCTTCCGGCGGTAGCCCGACCGCCAAGGGCGGCATCATCGCCGGCATCTCCGCCGGCAACGCGCCGAAGAACTCGCCGGCGCCGATCCCGGTGGCGCGCATCGCCGAATGCCTGAGCAACCCGGGCAAAACCATCGACTTCAACGGTGCCAAGGTCACCTACCCCGAGGTGAAAATGGTGTATGTGGCGGGCGGCAACACCTTCCACCAGCATCAGGACACCAATAACCTGGTCAAAGCCTGGCAGCGGCCGGACACCATCGTGGTCAACGAGCCTTACTGGACCGCCACCGCCAAGCATGCCGACATCGTGCTGCCGGCCACCACCAGCTACGAGCGCAACGATCTGGAAATGGGCGGCGACTATTCGCAGCTCTACGTGTTCCCGATGCATCAATGCGTGCCGCCGCAGCACGAGTCGCGCAGCGACTTCGACATCTTCTCGGCGATGGCGGCCAGGCTGGGCGTGCAGGAGGCCTTTACCGAGGGCAAGGACGAAACCCAGTGGCTGAAAGGCATGTACGACGACATGAAGAACCAGGCGCGCGCCGCCCGGGTGGCGCTGCCGCCGTTCGACATGTTCTGGCAATCCAACAACTACGTGCGCTTCCCGGTGCCGGAGGCCAACACGCAGTGGGTACGCTTCGCCGACTATCGCGACAACCCGCTGCTGAACCCGCTGGGCACGCCGTCGGGCAAGATCGAGATCTACTCCGACGCCATCGCCAAAATGCATTACGAGGATTGCCCCGGCATCCCGACCTGGATGCCGCCGCACGAGTGGTATCGCGGGCCGGAAGCGGCCAAATATCCGCTGTCGCTCAATACCGCGCACCCGACCAACCGACTGCACTCTCAGCTCGACAACACGCCGCTGCGCGAGAAATACGCGGTAGCGGATCGTGAAGCTATCCTGATCCATCCGCAGGACGCGCAGCCGCGCGGCATCAGCGGCGGCGATCTGGTGCGGGCGTTCAACGATCGCGGCCAGATCCTGGTGGGCGCGGTGGTCAGCGAAGATGTGCGGCCCGGCGTGGTGCGCATCAGCGAAGGCGCCTGGTTCGATCCGGCCGATCCGGCGCAGCCCGGCTCGCTGTGCAAGAACGGCAACGTCAACTGCCTGACCTTCGATATCGGCTCCTCCAGCCTGGCGCAGGGCAACTGCGGGCAGATGGCGCAGCTGCAGATCGAGAAGTATCGGGGGCCGGTATTGAAAAATACCGCGCACGCGGTGCCGCAAGGCGCCTGATTTACCGGCAAGCAAAGGGGCGCGACGCCTGTCTCTTGATCAGATCTCTTGCTCGAGAGACTTGGCCAGCAGATAACCCTCAAGGATGGTTTGCAGTTTGAACCATCCTTCCCATAATCTCTCCCATCCCACTCGACCCGTGCGTTTACTGTC
>NZ_JAMYWQ010000220.1 GCF_024160145.1 Serratia nevei | reverse complement strand
GCACCGGCTTTGCATTGAGCGCACGATAAATCGCTGTTTCTCCGACACTTTGTAGGCCAGATATTCAATCAGGTCTGCCTCCCGGTCACAGACAGAAATAACCTTGCTCATCTGTGCGCCAAGGCGCTCCGTCATTGCCCGGGAAGCACGTTCCCATTTAAAGCTTTCTTTACCCTCATACGGGCGCCGGGCATACCGAACACTCTGACCATAA
>NZ_JAMYWQ010000219.1 GCF_024160145.1 Serratia nevei | reverse complement strand
GAGTGGACTTGAACCACCGACCTCACCCTTATCAGGGGTGCGCTCTAACCACCTGAGCTACAAGCCTATAAAGGTATTTCTGCTCGTTACTTTCTATCAGACAATCTGTGTGAGCACGCCACTCGAATCAATATCTTTAGGTAAGGAGGTGATCCAACCGCAGGTTCCCCTACGGTTACCTTGTTACGACTTCACCCCAGTCATGAATCACAAAGTGGTAAG
>NZ_JAMYWQ010000218.1 GCF_024160145.1 Serratia nevei | reverse complement strand
CTGTCTGTGACCGGGAGGCAGACCTGATTGAATATCTGGCCTACAAAGTGTCGGAGAAACAGCGATTTATCGTGCGCTCAATGCAAAGCCGGTGCCTTGAAGAAGAGGGAAGCAAGCTCTATAGCTACGGGAAAACGTTGCAACCAGCCGGGGAACGGTGTGTATCAATCCAGCAAAGAGGGGGGCGAAAAGGCCGGGAGGCCCTGTGTGAAATCCGGTATGC
>NZ_JAMYWQ010000217.1 GCF_024160145.1 Serratia nevei | reverse complement strand
CCCCCTCTTTGGTCTTGCGACGTTATGCGGTATTAGCTACCGTTTCCAGTAGTTATCCCCCTCCATCAGGCAGTTTCCCAGACATTACTCACCCGTCCGCCGCTCGTCACCCAGGGAGCAAGCTCCCTTGTGCTACCGCTCGACTTGCATGTGTTAAGCCTGCCGCCAGCGTTCAATCTGAGCCATGATCAAACTCTTCAATTAAAAGCTTGATTTGCTTCCACTCGAGAAGCGATGCTC
>NZ_JAMYWQ010000216.1 GCF_024160145.1 Serratia nevei | reverse complement strand
ACGGGAGGCAGCAGTGGGGAATATTGCACAATGGGCGCAAGCCTGATGCAGCCATGCCGCGTGTGTGAAGAAGGCCTTCGGGTTGTAAAGCACTTTCAGCGAGGAGGAAGGTGGTGAGCTTAATACGTTCATCAATTGACGTTACTCGCAGAAGAAGCACCGGCTAACTCCGTGCCAGCAGCCGCGGTAATACGGAGGGTGCAAGCGTTAATCGGAATTACTGGGCGTAAAGCGCACGCAGGCGG
>NZ_JAMYWQ010000215.1 GCF_024160145.1 Serratia nevei | reverse complement strand
ACTTCTCAGCGTCCAACGGCTGTCCAGCATCCCTTGTTTCACTTCCCGGTAACCCAGCTCTATTTCCCATCGGTTTCTATATAACTCGCTGATATCGTTACCAGGGTAGCGGAAGGGGTCCGCCAGCGACGTCAGCACCTGGCGCTCTTTCCCATCCACTCTCCGGGTCAGCAGTCTTGCCGTCAGCGTCGTAGGAAGTTCCGGCCACTGCTTTCGGGCCTGCGGACTGGTTTTCAGCGTCACCAA
>NZ_JAMYWQ010000058.1 GCF_024160145.1 Serratia nevei | reverse complement strand
AAGGGCAAACATCAACAACGAAATCCATATCGTGTTCAGACATAAAAAAATCCGGAATCAGAGGGCTGAATCCGGATTGTCTCTTACTGAGTGGATCGTTCAAGTGTTCTTAAACGATCGGCATTACGCTGAATGAGCGGGGCTTTTTTTATCCGATGCGCTAACGGCGAATCACTCTTTCCACAGAATGTGGCACAGCTTGTGGTCTTTCTCGCGGCAGATCAGCACGCGGGCGAACACGTCGTTGATCGGCTCGCCGTCGCTGTCCGCCAGACCGATCACCACCTCGGCGAAGAAGTCCGGGTTCAGATCGTAATCCACGTGCTCGCTCCAGTCTTCGGCCGGATCGTACAGTTCGGCGCCGCCGCGCTCTTCAAACTGCAGGTTGAACAGCAGAATATCCGCCGGATCCAGATTGTCGCCGGCCAATTCGAGGAAGATGTCGTAGGCCTGTTCCAGCGTTTCGTCTTCGGTAAGGCGGTTATTCAAATCCATAAAAAAATCCTGATAACAAATGATTTGGCGCTATTAAAGCACGCTCGTCGCGGCTTTTACAGCAGCGGGCTGAAAAAGTAGAACAGGCGCTCGACCAGGCGATGCCAGAACGGCCGCTTCAGCCACTCTTTGGCGTTCAGCAGCTGGGAACGGGCGATGTAATCTTCCTGCACGCAGGCCAAATCGCTGCCGAAGCCGTCATCGTCGATCACCAGCGTGATTTCGAAATTCAGCCACAGGCTGCGCATGTCCAGATTGACGGTGCCGACCAGGCTGAGCTGGCCGTCCACCAGCACGCTCTTGGTATGCAGCAGGCCGCCTTCGAACTGATAGATCTTAACCCCGGCCTCCAGCAGCTCGGAGAAGAACGCGCGGCTGGCCCAGCGCACCATCATCGAATCGTTGTCGCGCGGCACGATGATGCTGACCTCGACGCCGCGCAGGGCGGCGGTGCAGATGGCATGCAGCAGATCGTCGCTCGGCACGAAGTACGGCGTGGTCATGATCAGCTGCTCGCGGGCGGAATAGACCGCGGTCAGCAGCGCCTGGTGGATCATCTCCTCGGGGAAGCCGGGGCCGGAGGCGATCACCTGAATGGTATGGCCGCTTTCCTGCTCGAACGGCATGATGTTGACGTCCGGCGGTGGCGGCAGAATGCGCTTGCCGGTTTCAATCTCCCAGTCGCAGGCATAGACGATGCCCATGGTGGTGGCCACCGGGCCTTCCATGCGCGCCATCAGATCGATCCATTGGCCGACGCCCGCATCCTGCTTGAAGTAGCGCGGGTCGACCATGTTCATGCTGCCGGTATAGGCGATGTAGTTGTCGATCAGCACCACCTTGCGGTGCTGGCGCAGGTCCATGCGGCGCAGAAATACGCGCAGCAGGTTGACCTTCAGCGCTTCGACCACTTCGATGCCGGCGTTGCGCATCATCGCCGGGTAGGGGCTGCGGAAAAATTGCAGGCTGCCGGCGGAGTCGAGCATCAGGCGGCAGTGTACGCCGCGCCGGGCGGCAGCCATCAGCGATTCGGCCACCTGATCGACCAGGCCGCCGGGCTGCCAGATATAGAACACCATCTCGATGTTGTGGCGTGCCAGCTCGATGTCGCGGATCAGCGCTTTCAGCGTGTCGTCGGTGGTGGTGAGCAGCTGTAGCTGGTTGCCCTTGACGCCGTCGATGCCCTGGCGGCGGTTGCACAGCTGGAACAGCGGTTCAGCGACCTCGCTGTACTCGGTGGCGAAGATGCGGCGGCTCTCTTTCAGCTCCTTCAGCCAGCGGGCGGTCGACGGCCACATGGCCTTGGCGCGCTCGGCCCGGCGCTTGCCCAGGTGCAGCTCGCCGAACGATAAATAGGCCACGATGCCGAACAGCGGCAGAATGTAGATAACCAGCAGCCAGGCCATGGCAGAGGGAACCGCGCGGCGTTTCATCAAAATGCGCATCGTCACGCCGGCGATCAGCAGCCAGTAGCCGAACACCATGAGCCAACTGATTACGGTATAAAATGTTGTCATAAAGGCGAAAAATCCCGTTCGCAAACCACCAATGATGAGTGTACGCACAGATCGGTAAAGGGGAAACCTTTTATCGGCGCTTATGTTGCATAAATATGATGAAGTTAAGGCACTTGCTGAAAATGAAAGGGCGGCTTTTGCCCGCGTGGCGCCCGCTGTGCCGCCGATAACTGCGGCTTGGATCACGGGCGGAAAGGGCTATAATGCCCGCGGTTGGCATTAGACGAACGAGTGACGGAATTATGAGACGCAGTAGAAATGAAGTGGGCCGCTGGCGCATGTTGCGGCAGAGCCAACGCCGCCGGCATCGCTGGCTGGAACGCCAGTCGTGCAGCAATCGCCATATTATCCGGGTGCGGCGCCGCCTGGACGATCAGCATCGGCGCGCGCTGCTGTTTGCAGTATCCTGCGAGTGGTAAAACGAAAACAGTCCCTTGCGGGACTGTTTTGTTATGGCGTCTGGGTTATTTGCCCAGATAGGCGTTGAGCATCCAGACCTGTTTTTCCTGCTCTTTGATGTAATCGCTCATCAGCGATGCGGTGCCTTCGTCACCGGCTTCCGCCGCTACCGCCAGCAGCTCACGCTGCTGTTGCAGCAAGATTGAATATCCTTCCAACAGGCCGCGCAGCGTGCCTTTATCATCGGTCACGTTGGTGTGTTCCTTGATGTCGGCGGTTTTCAGATAGTCGCTGAAAGCGTGACGCGGCTGTGAGCCCAGCGTCAGAATACGTTCCGCCAGCTCATCCACCTTGGTCAGCAGGTCGTTATACGTCTCTTCGAATTTCGCGTGCAGTTCAAAGAACTGCGGGCCGGTAATGTTCCAATGATAGCCGCGCACGTTCATATACAGCACCTGATAGTTCGCCAACAGCGCATTCAACGCTTCGGCGAGTTTTGCCGATTGTTTACTGTCGAGGCCGATATGGGTTTTCGCTGCTTTCTTCGCCGTTGCCATAATAATCTTCTCCTGATTATTCGTTCCAAGGGTAGACAGAATCAATTTCCATAGCTGTTACAGTAACCGGATTTATCGCAGGGTTAAACACGATAACAGGCATTATTGCCATCGCTCAAACCGATGACGATAAATCCGACGAGCAAATTGCCGAACCAGTTTACGCAGGATCCGCAGGCGAAAAAAGCCGCTTTTATCGGTTACTTGCGCAGCGCCAGTTTTACCGCGCCGGCGCCCAGCGCCATCAGCAGCGCGGCGGCGATCAGCACCGAAATAAAGGCGCGATCAAAGGCCAGACGCGCCAGCTGCGTCAGCTGCTGCGCGCGATCGGCCGCCAGCCCGGCTGCCAGCCGCAGGGCTTCGTCGATGCTGTCGTAGGCCAAATCGCTGACCGGCAGCTCCGCCGGCAGCGCCAGGCTGTGGCTGTAAACCGCCGTCATCAACCCGCCGAGCAGCGTCACGCCCAGCACGCCACCCAGTTCGTAGGAGACGTCTTCGATAGACGCCGCCATGCCGGATTTCTCCTCCGGCGCGTTCAGCATGATGGCGGTAGAAGCGGCGGTGATCACCCCGCCGAGGCCAAAGCCCACCAGCGCCAGGCTGACCAATTGCGGCGCCATGCCGCTCTGGTACCACACGGCAAGACCGGCGATGCCGAGGGTAGTCAGGACAAAACCGCCGAGGATGATGCTGCGTTCGCCGTAGCGCGGCAGCAGCAGGCCGGCTACGGGCCCCGCCAGCGCCGAGGCCAGCGGGATCGGCAAAATAAACAGCGCCGCCTGCAGCGGGCTGAGGCCGAGCACCAGCTGTAGGCGTTGGCTGAGCACCAGCTCGACGCCGATCAGCGCCACCATCGACAGCAGGGCCACGCCGATGCCGCCGGCGAACAGCCGGTTGCGGAACAGGGAAAAATCGATCATCGGGTGGGCGCTGCGCTGCTGACGACGCACGAACAGCACCAGGAACAACACGCCGATCAGGGCTGCCACAAGCAAGGCGCTCATATCAGGCGTCGACTTGCTCAGCTCCTTCAGCGCATAGATGGCGCCGACCAGACCCATCATGATCTGCACCGAGCCGACGATGTCCGAAGGGCGCGGGTTATCGCCACCGCAGCGCGGGATCAGTTTCCACGCCAGCGGCCAGACCAGCAGCACGACCGGCACATTGATCAGGAACACCGACCCCCACCAGAAATACTCCAGCAACAGGCCGCCAACCACCGGGCCGATGGCCGCGCCGCCGGAGGCCACCGAGGCCCAGATGCCGATTGCCAGGGCGCGTTCGCGTTCGTCGGTAAAGACGTGGCGCACGATGGACAGCGTGGCGGGCATCATCATGGCCGCACCAACGGCGAGGAATACCCGGGCGGCAATCAGCCACTCGGCGGTGGGTGAGAACGCGGCGCACAGTGACGCGACGGCAAACACCGGCAGCCCGGCGAGAAACAGCCGCTTATGGCCAATGCGGTCGCTCAGCATGCCGGCGCCGGGCAGCAGGCCGGCCACCACCAGCGGGTAGGCGTTGACGATCCAGAGTTTTTGCGAGGCGCTGGCGTCCAGCGCCTGGGTTAAGCGCGGCAGGGCGGTATATAACACCGTCATATCGATGACGATCAGGAAAAGGGCGCTGGCGACCATCGTCAGGATCAACCAGCGGTTCTTGGCGTACATAATTCATATCCAGTTAACGTGGGCGGCGCGGAGGCGCCGCCATTGGGGTAACCCACCGGCGATGCCGGGTGGTATACTGATGATAATATATATCCATACGTTCGTATTGAAAAGAAGGGTTTCTTAATGGGACGTCAACGCAGCATCGATCGCGACAAGGTTTTGGACACCGCCGAAGAGATCGTCGCCACCCAGGGCGCCGCCGGCTTGACCATCGACGCCGTCGCCAAAGCGATGGGGATCTCCAAGGGCGGGGTGCAGTATTGTTTCGGCAGCAAAGACGCCCTTATCGATGCCATGTTCGATCGCTGGGGGAGTGCCTACGAGACGCTGTTCACGGCGATCGCCGGCGACGAGCCTTCGCCGCAGACCGCCGTGCGGGCGCATATGCTGGCCACCCACAGTTCGGATCAGACTTCCAGCGCCAAGGCCGCCGGGCTGATGGCGACGCTGATTCAAACGCCGGAGCATCTGGTGAGCACGCGCGAGTGGTATCGCAGCCGCATCGCCGGTTTGGATTTGACGAGCGAAGAAGGCAAGCGCGCGCGCCTGGCGTTTCTCGCCACCGAAGGCGCCTTTATGCTGCGTTACTTTGGTTTGATGGATATCGACCAGGCGGAATGGGAAACGATGTTCGCCGATATGCAGGCGTTGATACTGGCAGGCGGTGATAAGTAAGCGCAGGGACAAGCGGCAGGGCGCAGCCTGCCGCAGCAAAAGCCCGATTATTTATAGGCGATCGCGTTGATGGTCTCGAAGGTGGTTTTCCCCTCGCGGCCGATAATGACGTAGTACTTACCGCCTTTTTCGTCCACCGCTTTCGACAGGCGCGCATGGTCGATCCCCACGGTGTCGTCGCCATCTTGCGAAATGGTCACCGGACCAATCTCGGTATGCTTCGCCGCCTCTTCCCGTGTGATTTCAATCGCCGCCAGGGAAGAGAATGAGGTGAACGCCAGCAGTGCCAAGAGATATTTAGTTGCCTTCATAATTATTCCTTTTGGAAGATAAAAACGACCCGTAACTGCATCTTGACTACGGCTCAAGTGTAGGCAAGCTGCAGCGGTTTACCATGCAGCGGCAAAAAATAGTCTCAGACGGTGGCGCCTATCACACTGATAGTTAGTCAAGGGGGCGGCGAAAGGCGTATGTTTATCGAACAAGATATTCCCTCGAAGAACTTTTTAGCCAGCCACTCCGTGCTGGCTTTTTTTTTGCAGGCAAGTGCCCGGCGGGGCCCCCTTGATCCAGGGGGCGGGGAGATTATTTGCGGGCATCCAACAGCGCTTGGGCGTTCTCCGCGGTAACGACGGTCCACGGAATGTAGTAATGCTTCTGCGTGCCGCCCTCCCATTTCAGCTCCTTGGCGTACTGCTTCCAGATATCCGACTGAGGTTGATAGCCTTCACCTTTCACGGCGCGCAGCGCGACGTCGATGGACCCCTGCATCTGGCCTTTGGCATCTTGCAGGATAGAGACCATTTCACCGGCCTGCACCGCATGAATCGCGTCGGAAACGCCGTCAACGCCGGCAATCGCGAAGTCTTTCACATTCAGGCCGGCGCCTTTGATCGCCTCGATAGCACCCAGCGCCATCTCGTCGTTTTGGCCGATCACGCCGTTGATTTTACCCCGGTGCTTCTGCAGCCAGTTTTCCATCAGCGGTTGCGCTTCCGCGCGTGACCAGTTGGCCGTTTTGCGCTCAAGTACCGTGACTTGACCGGCGCCGCACTCGGCAATCGCTTTATCGTTGCCCTTGCCGCGCTGGATCTCGCCGCTGCCGCCTTTCGGGCCTTCGATAATCACCACGTTCACCTTGTGGTTCTTGCAGTCGAGTTTATCCAGTACGGCTTTGGCCTCCAGATACCCCCCCAACTCGTCATTAGACACCACTTCAGAGGTCATCGCGTCCGTGTTCAGACGCGCGTTGGTGACCACCACCGGGATTTTGGCTTCGTTGGCATGAGTGACGATATCGATATTGGCCTCAAAATCCATAGGGTTGACGATAATGGCATCGGCGCGCGTCTGGATAGCGGTGGCGGCCTGATCGTTTTGCACCGATGCATCATAACGCCCATCGTAGAAGGTCAGCACGGCTTCGCCGCTTTTCACCGCCGGGTGTTCCTTCCCGAACCTTTCCATCAATTGCACGAACTCGGCTTTGTTGCCGTACATCAATACCGCGATTTTAACCGGGGCGGCCTGAGCAGCCGACAGGCTGCCCAGCATCATGGCTGAGGCAAACAACGCTATCTTGGTCTTATTCATGGTTTTCTCCTGGTAGAGTTGGGTCTGATGTTATTAATCGCGCTGTTGCTTACGCGAGGGGTCGAGCAAGACGGCAAGGACGATCAATGCGCCTTTGATAATCTGTTGGTAATACGATTGCACGCCGAGCAGATCGAGGCCGTTATTCATCACCCCGATAATCAGCACGCCGAAGAAGGTGCCGACCAGTGTACCGACGCCGCCGGCCATGCTGGTGCCGCCGATCACCACCGCCGCGATGGCGTCCAGCTCATACCCTGCGCCGGCGTTGGTCTGCGCCGAGCCGGTGCGCGCCGTGAGGATCAGGCCGGCGATGCCGGCCAGCGCGCCGCACAGCGTATACACCAGTATTTTGATGCGGGTGACGTTAATCCCCGAGGTGCGCGCGCTTTTCGGGTTGCCGCCGACGGCGTAGATGTAGCGCCCGAAGAGGGTTTTATTCAGCACGAGCCAGGCGAGGGTGAACAGCACGATGAAGATGATGACGGGCACCGGAACGCCGCCGACATAGCCATTGCCCAACCAGCGGAAATCGCTGTTCAATTGCGATACCGGATTGCCGTTGGTGGTCAACATGGTTAAACCGCGCGCCGCGGAGAGCATGCCCATGGTGACGATAAACGGCTGCAGGCGGTAGCGTGCCAACACGGTGCCGTTCACCAGGCCGCAAACGATGCCGATGCCCAGCGCCACAATCAGCGGCGCCATGACGGCGGTCGCGGTATCGCCGATAGCCAATCCGCTGTTGTTGGTCGCGAAGCGGGCGGCGACGATCCCGCTTAGCGCCAGCACCGATCCCACGGAGAGATCGACGCCGGCCGTGATAATGACGAAGGTCATGCCGATGGCCAGAATGCCGTTGATCGAGACCTGGCGCAGGACGATCAGGGTGTTTTCATTGCTGAGAAAATAGTTGCTGCTCCAGGCCCCCTGAGCGACCTGATATTCGCCAATCAGCGCCACGATCAGGCACAGGGCGAAAAAGGCGATGATGATGCCGTATTTGTGCATACGGCGCTTATTGCGGGTGAAAAATGAAATTCCTGGTGATAAGGAGTGGGCGCTGCTCATTTTTTTTCTCTCTCTGTTAAACCGCAAGTTTCATCAGTGCTGCCTGGGTCGCATCGGCTGCCGAAAGCTCGCCGGCCAACTGCCCGTCACGAAACACCAATATGCGATCGCTCATGCCGATAATTTCCGAAAGCTCGGAGGAAACCATGACGATCCCTTTGTTTTGCAAGGCGAACTCCGACATAAATCGATAGATCTCTTTCTTGGCCCCGACGTCGATACCGCGCGTTGGCTCGTCGAGCAGCAAAACCTCCGGATCCAGCAGCGCCCAACGGCCCAGCACGACCTTTTGCTGGTTGCCGCCGCTCAGGTTGCCCACCGGCTGTTCGCCGTCATGGGTTTTAACGTTGAAGCGCTGGATCATGTCGCGGGTCCGCACCTGCTCCCGTTTCTCGCTGACAAACCCCATCCGGCTGATGGCGGCAAAAGAGGCGATATTGATGTTTTCACTGACGGAGCGGCACAGCACCAGGCCGGTTTCCTTACGGTCTTCCGTCACGTAGGCAATGCCGCTATCGATGGCCTTGCGCGGAGAGTGGCGGTTCAACGTCTTGTCACCCAAGCGAATCGTGCCGCTGTCGGCATGCTGAATGCCGAAGATAAGATCGAGAAACTCGCTGCGGCCCGAGCCCACCAGCCCATAGATGCCCAGGATCTCACCGTGCTTAAGCTGCAGGCTGATATCTTTTATCTTGCTGCGCCAACACAGGTTGTTGACCTCCAGCAAGACCTCTTCGCCAGGCTGATTGAATTTGGCGAACTCGCTGTCGTACTCGCCGCCAATAATGTGTTCGATCAGCTGTTCACGGGTGATGTCGGCGATATAGCCTTCATGGATGTAGGCGCCATCGCGGAAAATGGTGTAGCTGTCCGCGATTTGGAATATCTCTGACAAACGGTGGGAGACGTAAATAATGCCTTTACCTTTCGCCGCCAGTTGCTGAAGCGTCTGAAAGATTTTCTGCGCATCCTCTTCGCCAATCGCCGAGGTGGGTTCATCCATGATGATGATGTCGGCATTGGCATGCGACAGCGCCTTGGCGATCTCGACCAGCTGTTGCTCGGCGACGCTCAGGTTGCGCATTTTTTCTCGGGCGTCGATCTTGAAATCGAGTTCTTTGAGCAGGCGGGTCGTGCGCTGGTTGAGCGTTGCGAAGTCGACGAACCCTAAGCGTCTCGGCTCGCGGCCCAGCCAAATGTTTTCGGCCACCGTCAGATCCGGGATCGCGCTCAGTTCCTGTTGCACGATGGCGATGCCGGCGTTGAGGGCTTCCCGAGGATGATGAAATTCACAGCGTTGGCCATTGATAAAAATGTCGCCGCCATCGGGTTGAATAAAGCCCATCAGAATGCTGAGAAAGGTGGATTTACCCGCGCCGTTGCCGCCGCACAAGGCATGGATGGAGCCGCGCCGCAGACAAAACTCCGCATTCTTGAGCGCCACGACCGGGCCAAAGGCTTTTCTGACGCCGCTGACTTCCAGCAGGTAGGCGGGCGCTGGCGTATGGGGATCTCGCGTCACAGTTGCACCTCCGGGTAGGTCTGCTGCAAGCGTTGCAGGTACCGTTGATAAAGCGTCTCGTATTGCGCCTGTCTGCCGGCGTTTGGCCGTGTGCGCGTGGCCTCATCCAGCGCAACGAAGCGTTGGCACAGTTCGGCCAGCAACGCGCCGGCGTTCCGGCGCGGATCGTCGGCCAACATCGTCGCCCACATCGCCTGGATGGCGCCGCCCAGCGCGGCGGTCTCTTTGGCTTTCAGGCAGACCACCGGGCACCCCATCACGTCCGCGACGATTTGTCGCCAGGCGGCGCTGCGGGCGCCGCCGCCGGTAAGGCGGATTTCGCGCGCTTCGATGCCCTGACGGCGAAACAGCTCGATGCCATAGCGCAGTCCATACGTGGCGCTTTCGACTACCGCCAGGCAGAGATTGGCGCGGGTAAAGTTGTCGCTATCGAGGTTATGCAGGCTGGCGCGCGCATGGGGCAGCGGCGGAACGCGTTCGCCGTTGAAGAACGGCAGCATCTCGATACCGCCTGCGCCGGGCGAGGCCTGCGCCAACAAAGCGTTAAAGCCGGCAAGGTCTTCGTCCAGCAGCGTTTGCACGGCAGTGGTGGCCGAGGTGACATTCATGGTGCAAATCAAGGGCAGCCACCCGTTGGTGCTGGAGCAGAAGCCGGCAATCATGTCCGATTCCGCCGCGACGGGGGCGGCAGACCAGGCGAACAGCGTGCCGGAGGTGCCCAGGCTCAGGGTGAGGGTGCCGGCCTCGATGTTGCCGGAACCGATGGCCGCCATCATATTGTCGCCGCCGCCGGTCGATACCCGCACCGCGGGGCCGAGGCCGAGTTTTTCCGCCGCGGCGGGGCGCACCGTGCCGATGCAGCACTCCGCGCTTGTGAGCGGCGGCAGGGCTTGCCACAGGCGGCCGCTGTCATCGATGAGCTCGACGGCGGTTTTGCTCCAGCGACGGGTGCGCACATCGAACAACCCACTGCCGGAAGCGTCGCCATATTCTGCTACGCGCTCCCCGGTCAGCCAGAAGTTCAAATAATCATGGGGCAGCAGCACGGTGTGCAGTGTTGCCCACAGCGCCGGATGGTGCGTCTTGAACCAAAGGATTTTTGACGCGGTATAGCCGGTGGCGAGCCGCAGACCGAGTGTTTCCTGTGAGCCGTTGGCGCCGCCGAGCTGTTGCAGGAGCCGTTCGTTTTCTTCCGCGGTTTCGGTATCGCACCACAGCTTGACGCTGTGCAGTACGTTGCCGTCTACGTCCAGCGGCACAAAACCATGTTGTTGGCCAGAGACCCCCAGAGCATGAATCTCCCGTGCATCAACGCCGGCGTTAGTCACGGCTTGGCGAAAAGCGATGACTAACGCCTCAATCCACCAGTCGGCCTCTTGTTCGCGCCGGCCATTGGCTTGGCTGATGAGACGGTGAGGGGCATTGCCCTCACCGAGGATCGCGCCCTGTGTGCTGTCGACAATCACGACTTTCGTGCCTTGCGTACCGCAGTCTATGCCAGCATAGAGCGTCATCGGATTACTCCATCTCCAGCATGATTTTGATGTCTGAGGCATGTCCCGCCGCCGCGCGCTCGAAGGCGGCCACGCTGTCGGAGAACTTGTAGGTTTGGCTTATCAACGGCTGGACGCGCAACTTGCCGCTGCTCAACAGCCGCAGCGTGCGCGGGTACATGTTGGCGTAGCGGAAAATGGTCTTGAAGGTGATTTCCTTGGCCTGCGCGGCGACGATATCCAGCGGCGCGGCATCGATCGGCATGCCGACCAGCACTGCGGTCGCCCCTGGTGCCGCATGTTCGGCCAACGTGGCGATAGCCGGTTTTGCGCCGCTGCATTCAAACACGACATCGGCGCCATTGCCGCTGGTGAGCGCGGCCACTTTCCTCGCCAGGTCGCCGGTTTTGATATTGACGGCGTGCAGCCCCTCGTAGCTGGCCGCCACGGCGAGTTTCTCGTCAAACAGGTCGCAAATAATGACGTCCGAGCAGCCGCCCGCCAGCGCCGCGAGGGCGGTGACCACGCCGATCGGCCCGGCGCCGATCACCAGGGCGATATCGCCGGGTTTGATCCCGGCTTTGGTGGCCGCTTGCATGCCGATGGCTAAGGGTTCAACCATGGCGCCTTCAGCGAAACTGACGTTGTCCGGCAATTTGAACGTGAAGGCGGCAGGGTGGATGACGGTTTCGCGCAGGCAGCCGTGCACCGGCGGCGTAGCCCAGAAGCGAACGGCCGGGTCAAGGTTGTAAATACCGGCGCGCGTCTGGGCAGAGTTGAGATCGGGAATGCCGGGCTCCATGCAAACGCGATCGCCAGCGCTGAGGTGGGTGACATTTTTGCCTGTCGCGAGCACCACGCCGGAGGCTTCATGGCCAAGCACCATCGGGGCGTTAACCACGAAAGGGCCAATGCGGCCATGCTGGTAATAGTGCACATCGCTGCCGCAGATGCCTACGGAATGAATTTTTATCTGTACATCATCGGGCCCCAACGCTTCGGCAAGCTGGACGTCCTCGATAGCGATTTCTCCCGCCTTCGCCAACACTAATGCTTTCATACGGCCTCCTGGTGAATCATTTTTATGGTAACGGTATCATTTTAGTGGGGCGATATTGGGCCAAAGCGAGTGGTTAAACTGTGATCAATGTTGGAATTACTCGACGGGGGTTAATTTTGCTGGTGGGTTGTTATTCAATATGGGGGTGGCGATCACAAAATCGGCGGGGCAATGACGGTTTTAATATCAGCGCGTTGATATCGATACCGTTACTTTGCAGGGGAAAATGATGAAGATACACCAAAGCGCCCGAGCCGCTACGCTGGAATATTTGCGCCAGGCGGACATTATCCTGACCGAAGAAGAGCAGCAACGTATTGAAATTGCAACGTTTGGCCTGGCTGACTATCCCGCGTCAGGGCTGCAGCTGCTGACCTACGTCAACTCACCTCGGTATTGTGCGAAAGAGTTGGTGCTGTTTCCGGGGCAAACCTGCCCGGAACATTTGCATCCTCCTTTCGCCGGCACGCCCGGCAAACAAGAGACTTTCCGCTGCCGTTGGGGCGCGGTGTTCCTGTTTGTCGATGATGAAAACCTGACGCTTAATGACGCCGGCGGCGAACCGGTATGCCGAGTACCCGAAGGGGCGGAGCCGTGGTATACCTGCAATCGCTATATCCTTTTGCGGCCCGGCGAGCAATATACCATCGCGCCCAATACCCGGCACTGGTTCCAGGCTGGCGAGCAGGGCGCAGTGGTGTCCGAGTTCTCTTCCGAGAGCCGTGATGAGCTGGATGTTTTTACCGATCCCCGGATTAATCGTCTTGCCGGCGTAAACCATTAGCGCCATGAACCAAGTTCTGTCATGATGCTAAAAATGATACAAAATGATATCTTCAGGCTAAGGAGCTGCATTTGGCAGGGGAGCGAGGACGGAAAGCGACGCTGGCTAGCGTCGCCGCACAGGCAAACGTCAGTAAAATCACCGCGTCGCGGGCATTTTCTCAGCCGGACAAGGTTCATCCGGAAACGCTGCGCCGCATTCGGGAGACCGCTGCCGAGCTCGGCTATGTGGTCAACGCCGCGGCGCGCAACCTGCGGGCGAAAAGCAGCAGAACCATCGGCATCGTCAACCCTGATATGGCCAACCCGTTCTTTGGCGGCCTGACGAGGCTGATGACGCTTGAAGCGCAAAAAATGGGATACGACACCCTGGTGTTCGATTCCTATGAGTCTCAGGAAAGCGAAGACAGAATCATCGACAAACTGATTGGCTACAACGTCGATGCGATCATTCTCTCGGTCATTTCCAACGATCATTTGTACCAGCCTTCCTACCTAAAACGGTTGGAAACCTTGAATATTCCGGTGGTGCTGATCGACCGGGAGCTGGACAATCGCCACTGCAGCGGGGTGTATATCGATAACCTGGACTGCGGCCTCCAGGCGGGGCGCTGGCTGCTGGAACAGAAGGCGCAGCGGGTGGTGGTGGTCTCCGGGCCGGAAAACTCCAACGTAGCGCGTGACAGGGTCACTGGCTTGCAAGCGGCATTACAAGGCAAGGTGGCGTCGCTTGAAGTGCTGTATGCCGATTTCTTTATGGATGTCGCCTGGCAAGAGACGAGCCGTTGGCTGGCCAATAACCGCGCGCCGGACTTTTTCGTTGGCTGCAATAACCAGATCTCCCTGGGTATTATCAAGGCCTGCATCGAACATCGACTGCCGTTGATGCAGGACGTGTCGCTGTTCAGCATCGATGAGGTTTCGCATGCCGAAATCTACGGTTTTCATTTCCCCTGCGTATCGCATGATTTGCAAGAGATCGCCTGGCAAGCGTTGAATCTGGCGATCCGCCGGATCGCCGATCCTGACATCAAGCCGGGCAAAGTGGTGGTGCGGGGAAAACTGGTTATATAACGGCGCACGTCACCTGATGGGCGGCACAGGGGCTCACTGAGCATTGACGTGTCAGTTTGTACCCAGCCCAAACAGCGCTGCCGCATTGCGATCCAAAATGGCGTTCACCTCTTCCTCCGGCAAACCCGCTCGCCGGATGTAGTCCACCGTGGTTTGAAACAGGTCGCCCAGTTGGAACGGGAAATCGGTGCCGAACAGCAGCCGCTGTGTGCCGAACGTCGCTGCCGCCGCTTGCAGCCCGGGCACCTGATCGTGGCCTACCGTGTCGTACCACATGCGCAGGGCGGCGCGGCTCGGGGGTTCCGGCGTATTCGGCGCTTCCCACGCGACGGTTTGGTCGAGGCGTTTCAGCGTCATCGGCAGCAGGCCGCCCAGATGCGGCACAATGATTTTCATCTGTGGAAAGCGTTGAGGGATGCCGTTGAGGATAAAGTGCATGGCGGCGACCGTGTCTTCGATCGGCGCGCCGATCGACCAGGTCAAGGCGTAGTCGGCGATGAGCGGCGAGTGCGCGCCGCGCCCGGCGGGGTGAATGGCCAGCACGCTGCGGCGGCGGTTGAGTTCCTGATAGAGCGGCTCGAACAGCGGGTTGGCGATAGACAGCCCGAGCACCGAGGTGGTGATGCAGGCGCCCAGCATATTGAGCTGGGTAAAGGCCCTTTCAAGCTCGCGTAACGCAGCGTCGATATGCGGCAGCGGCAAAGAAGCGATAGCCCGAAAGCGGGTGGGATAACGCGCTACCAGCTCAGCATATTCATCATTGATCCGGCGAGCGGCATCAACGGCCGCCTGCTCGTCTTCCAGATGCGGCGACAGCGGCGTCGCCGACAGGATTTGCATGTCGATGCCGGCCTTATCCAGCAGGGCGAAACGCGCGTCGAGCTCGCGCTCGGTGCGGCCGGCGCCCAGGTGCCGATAGGCGGCAACTTCATGCACGCCATGCGCTTGCAAAAGATCCAGATACTCTGTGCTCCACAGGTGGGCGTGTACGTCGAGTCGCATCGGTCGATCTCCCGAGTTCGCGGCGATGCCGCAGGTTCAGGAGAGTATAGGCGGGCGGCGTTACGCCCCCTGGCGAGAGAGCATTTTTTCTACCGACGGGTTAGGCTGAGAGCACGCATTGATCCGGGAACGGCGCGCGAACGGGCGTTCCCGGTATGGTGAGGGCTGAGGGTCAGAACACCTGCTTGAACGGTTTCACCGTCACCTCGGCATAGACGCCGGCGGCGATATAGGGATCCTGCTGCGCCCAGGCCTGGGCTTGCGCCAGTGAGGCGAATTCGGCGATCACCGTTGAACCGGTAAAGCCGGCGGCACCGGGATCGTTGCTGTCGATGGCCGGGTTAGGGCCGGCGACCACCAGGCGGCCGGCGTCGCGCAGTGCCTGCAGGCGCGCCAGGTGCGCCGGGCGCACTGCCAGACGGTTTTCCAGTGAGTTGGGGACGTCTTGCGCGTAGATCAGATAAAGCATGTTTCACCTGTAAAATCATGGCTATAAAACGGTACTACCAAAGTAGCGCAAAAGGCGCGGCAGGGGAACGGCGCGCGGCGAATTTCCCGGCGGATTGGCGCTTATGGCTTGAAGCCGCTACTTTTTATTCGTATAGTGCGGCGCGCTTAACAAACATGCTACAGAGGTGAGAAAGAAAATGACGGAACTGGTGAGGGATAAACTCGATTTGCCGGCGGGCAAAAGCAGACTGCTGCTGCATTCGTGCTGCGCACCTTGCTCCGGCGAAGTGATGGAAGCGATCCAGGCATCCGGCATCGAGTACGCCATTTTCTTCTATAACCCCAACATTCACCCGCAGAAAGAGTATCTGCTGCGTAAAGAAGAGAACATCCGCTTCGCCGAAAAGCACGGGGTGCCGATCATCGATGCCGATTACGATACCGACAACTGGTTCGCCCGCGCCAAGGGGATGGAGAATGAGCCGGAGCGCGGTATCCGCTGCACCATGTGTTTTGACATGCGTTTCGAACGCACGGCGCTGTATGCGCATGAGCACGGTTACGACACTATCTCCAGTTCGCTCGGCATCTCGCGCTGGAAGAACATGCAGCAGATCACCGACTGCGGCATTCGGGCGGCGGAAAAATATCCCGATTTGGTGTACTGGGATTACAACTGGCGTAAGAAGGGCGGTTCGTCGCGCATGATAGAGATCAGCAAGCGTGAACGCTTCTATCAGCAGGAATACTGCGGCTGCGTCTATTCGCTGCGCGACACCAACCTGCACCGCAAGGCGCAAGGGCGGCCGCTGATCAAGCTGGGCGTGCTTTACTATGGCGATGAAGAATAACGCTTAATCACCGCAATCAACCCGCTACGGCGGGTTTTTTATTTTTTGACGCCCGGCCAAACGTTAATGAAGCGTGTTGATCCGGCGGCAAAAAAGCAACGGCCAGGTTAATATCCTTATGAGTTTGCTGGTTTTAGCCGCGCATACTGACGATTAAAGCGATAGTTTGCCTTTCGTTATTGAATATGATTGCTATTTGCATTTAAACTTGGCGAACCAGAGGAAACAGAATCATTATGCCGCTAAAAAAGATGTTCCTTAATCGCCGTATATCCGTGCCTTTCGTCTTGTCCGTAGGCCTGCACAGCGCCCTGGTGGCGGGATTGCTTTACGCTTCGGTAAAAGAAGTGGTGGAGCTGCCGAAGCCAGAGGACGCGCCGATCAGCGTCATGATGGTCAACACCGCCGCGATGGCCGAGCCGCCACCGCCGGCGCCGGCCGAGCCGGAGCCGCCGCAGGTTGAGCCGGAGCCAGAACCAGAACCTATTGTGGAACCGCCGCCGAAGGCGATTGTGAAGCCGGAGCCGGTCAAGCCAAAACCGAAGCCCAAGCCAAAGCCGAAGGTAGAAAAACAGGTCAAACCGGAGCCGAAGAAGGTTGAGCCGCGCGAGCCGTCGCCGTTCAACAACGATTCGCCGGCCAAACCGATCGATAAAGCGCCGGTGAAACAGGCGCCTGCCGCACCGGTGCAGGGCAACTCGCGCGAGGTCGGGCCAAGACCGATAAGCCGCGCCAATCCGCTCTATCCGCCGCGAGCTCAGGCTTTGCAAATCGAAGGTAATGTGCGGGTGCAGTTCGATATCGACAGCGACGGTCGCGTGACTAACGTGCGTATCCTGTCGGCTGAGCCGCGCAACATGTTCGAGCGCGAAGTGAAACAGGCACTGCGTAAATGGCGTTATGAGGCCAAAGAGGCGAAGGATCGCATCGTTAATATCCGTTTCAAGCTGAACGGTACGACCGAAGTCAACTGAGTTCGGTCACGCTGACTAGTCCTGATATAGGTTGACACTTTTCAGCCGGATAACGCCCGATGAACCTCATCGGGCGTTTTGTATTTCAGCGACAGGTGCGGCCGCTGTGTGTTGTAGATGTTCACCGACTCCCTGACCA
>NZ_JAMYWQ010000214.1 GCF_024160145.1 Serratia nevei | reverse complement strand
TTGCTCTTTAACAATCTGGAACAAGCTGAAAATTGAAACATGACGGCTGAAATTTATCCCTCCGTAGATGTATTGGGATAAAGAGTAACCTGTCATAGAGTCTCTCAAATGTTTGCAGCGCGAACGATGGAAACATCTTCGGGTTGTGAGGTTAAGTGACTAAGCGTACACGGTGGATGCCTAGGCAGTCAGAGGCGATGAAGGGCGTGCTAATCTGCGAAAAGCGTCGGTAAGGTGATATGAACCG
>NZ_JAMYWQ010000213.1 GCF_024160145.1 Serratia nevei | reverse complement strand
CCTCATGCCCTTCGGGGAGATTTTCCGGGTTGCGCAGCAACAGCCAGCGGCTGCGTTTGATGACCTGACGCGATTTTGGGTTATCGCGAAGCTGATTGGCCTGGTCGACGCGCACCCGGTCGATAACCTCCCGGCCATACTTTGCCACCACGTGGAACAAGTCATACACCACTTCCGCCTGCGGGCAGTGATGCCTGACTTCCAGGTCTAACGCCGTATTCATATCCATGGCGACAGACTGGATAGCG
>NZ_JAMYWQ010000212.1 GCF_024160145.1 Serratia nevei | reverse complement strand
AATAATAATAGGTGCTGCGGGGCAAGGCGCTGACCTGCACTAACAGGCCCAGTCCGTGTTTCTGCCTCAATGCCGTGACGATTTTTGCCCTTTCCGACGCGCTCTGGCATCGTTCTCCTGCATCAAGGCTCTCAACTTTTTTATGTAGTCATTCTGCGCACGCAGGAACGCGATTTCCTCCCGCATCTCTTCCGGGGTCAGTTCATCGGGCGATTTATCGGCATAGGGAGTTTTGGGATGTTGAGACA
>NZ_JAMYWQ010000211.1 GCF_024160145.1 Serratia nevei | reverse complement strand
AATGCCGTTCACTTAAGCCTCACGTGACTTATAGCTGAATGGATATTTAGGCGGAACATAAAGCACCGAACGATCATATCTTCGGTGCTTTCTTTTTTCCGGCAGAATGAAGGCCTTTACGTTTTCCCTCATCCCTCTCAGATGCTTAGGTATATTGCCCGGCGCTCCTCTGTCGCTGACCCTCACCTGAGATACCAACAGATTCAGGGCTGCCACAAAGCTTATCCGACGCGGCAAAACACCCGCCTC
>NZ_JAMYWQ010000210.1 GCF_024160145.1 Serratia nevei | reverse complement strand
GAAACAGGTTAATATTCCTGTACTTGGTGTTACTGCGAAGGGGGGACGGAGAAGGCTAGGCTAGCCGGGCGACGGTTGTCCCGGTTTAAGCGTGTAGGGGGTGTGACCTGGTAAATCCGGTTGCATACTAACCCTGAGGCGTGATGACGATGCACTACGGTGCAGAAGTAGTTGATGCCCTGCTTCCAGGAAAAGCCTCTAAGCTCTAGGTAACATTGAATCGTACCCCAAACCGACACAGGTGGTCAGG
>NZ_JAMYWQ010000209.1 GCF_024160145.1 Serratia nevei | reverse complement strand
AAGGACAAATTAAAAAGTGGCCAACTTAAGAAACAGGCGCAAGCCGAAGTTTCTGAGTAACCACGATCAGGGGTGGGTCCGTTTTACTTTGGCAGGGTGGGTCACAATTCGATCGGTATTGACATATAGCCCACCAGAATGCCCCACAGCTCCTGTTTAACCCCCTCGGGGAAGCGGCTTCTCAATGTGACTTCCCCCTTTAACTGCCGCCGTTTCAGTTCACCGTAGCCCAGCTCAATCTCCCAGCGGGT
>NZ_JAMYWQ010000208.1 GCF_024160145.1 Serratia nevei | reverse complement strand
AAGGACAAATTAAAAAGTGGCCAACTTAAGAAACAGGCGCAAGCCGAAGTTTCTGAGTAACCACGATCAGGGGTGGGTCCGTTTTACTTTGGCAGGGTGGGTCACAATTCGATCGGTATTGACATATCGCCGCGTGGCCTGTGTTCTGCGTAAGGAAGGGCATCGGTTAAATCATAAAACCGTCCGGAAGCTGATGACGGCGCTGCAGTTGAAGTCACCAGTACGCAGTAAGAAGTACCGGTCTTATAAGG
>NZ_JAMYWQ010000207.1 GCF_024160145.1 Serratia nevei | reverse complement strand
ACTTCTCAGCGTCCAACGGCTGTCCAGCATCCCTTGTTTCACTTCCCGGTAACCCAGCTCTATTTCCCATCGGTTTCTATATAACTCGCTGATATCGTTACCAGGGTAGCGGAAGGGGTCCGCCAGCCTGTCTCTTGATCAGATCTCTTGCTCGAGAGACTTGGCCAGCAGATAACCCTCAAGGATGGTTTGCAGTTTGAACCATCCTTCCCATAATCTCTCCCATCCCACTCGACCCGTGCGTTTACTGT
>NZ_JAMYWQ010000206.1 GCF_024160145.1 Serratia nevei | reverse complement strand
ATTATCGGTCATGGATGTTAGGAACCCACTGATTTTCCCCTTATTATCCTTGCTGGCATAACTCACCATTCTTGCCCTCCAGACAGCCGGAAGGTGCGGTGCTGCTTTACGTGCCTGTGGAGACACCGGCATCTCAATCAGCATGTCATAGTCGCTGTAGCGCTCGAGCACCTGATAACGGAGATGACTTTTTACAGGCGTCAGCCAGTGTGTCTGCTTCCCGGCCTGTTGCCACTCAAGTAAAAAAGCCGCACTGAAATAACAGCGATCAAACAGCGTCAGAGTATGGTCCG
>NZ_JAMYWQ010000205.1 GCF_024160145.1 Serratia nevei | reverse complement strand
TGTGCATTGTGCAGTATTGGATAAAAACATAGCTATCTCCCGCCGATAATTTTCATATCAGATCGGGAACAGGTGAAAAGATTCAAAAAAATCCCCAGACAACTGACCTGGGGATTTGTGTAGAAGAGACAGCCGCCAGCGACGTCAGCACCTGGCGCTCTTTCCCATCCACTCTCCGGGTCAGCAGTCTTGCCGTCAGCGTCGTAGGAAGTTCCGGCCACTGCTTTCGGGCCTGCGGACTGGTTTTCAGCGTCACCAA
>NZ_JAMYWQ010000057.1 GCF_024160145.1 Serratia nevei | reverse complement strand
CTTCACGCTTCCTTCAGACCCCGTCTCGCAACGACGCCCTTGCGCTTCACTAGCCCTTCGCCACCATCAGGCTGGACAGGGGACTTTCACCCCCGAGCTGCTGAGCATGCCCGGCACACAAAGAAAACGGGGGCGCCAGGCCCCCGTTGATTCACCCTATCGCCGCCGTTACAGCAGCGGCTTTTCCCCACGCTGCCACCAGCGCAACAGCAAGCGATCGACGCTTTCCGCTGCGCTGCCGGTGAAACGATCCATCAGGCGTTTGCGGCGCGTATAGCGCACCGCGATCACTTCGTGGTTATCCAGCTCGGCGATCAGCAAATCGTCGCTGGTGCCGATGGCGTCGATCAGGCCTTTCTCTTTCGCCTGAGAACCGAACCAGTGCTCGCCGGTGGCGACGCTGTCGATGTCCAGCGACGGGCGCTGCTCATGCACAAAGCGTTTGAACAGCTCGTGGGTTTCGTTCAGATCTTCGCGGAACTTCTCACGCCCCTGCTCGGTGTTTTCACCGAACAGCGTCAGCGTGCGTTTGAACTGCCCGGCGGTGTGCAGCTCCACGTCGATGTCGTTCTTTTTCAGCAGGCGGTGGAAGTTAGGGATCTGCGCCACCACGCCGATGGAACCGATGATGGCGAACGGCGCCGCCACGATGCGATCCGCGACGCAGGCCATCATGTAGCCGCCGCTGGCCGCTACTTTATCCACCGCCACCGTCAGGCGAATGCCGCCTTTGCGCAGGCGCTCCAGCTGCGAGGCCGCCAGACCGTAACCGTGCACCACCCCGCCCGGGCTTTCCAGGCGCAGCAGGACTTCATCCTGCGCCGACGCCACCGCCAGCACCGCCGAGATCTCTTCGCGCAGCGACGTCACTTCGTGTGCGTCCATACTGCCCTTGAAGTCCAGCACATACAGGCACGGCTTGGTCACTTCGACTGCGCCGGACTTGGCGCGCTGCTTCTTGAGTTTGTCATCGGCCTTGGTCTGCTTCTTGAACTGTTTCAGCCAGACCTTTTGTTCGGCAGCGTCCATGCGCGCCAGGCGCATATCGCGCTGCATCTCGCGATACTGTTCCCCGAGATCGGTCAGCTGCAACTCCCCTTTCTGACGGCTCTTGCGTTGCCCCAGACTGACCGCCAGTATGGCCAGCGCGGCGATGGCGAGCACCACCGTGGCGACCTTGGCCAGAAACAGGCCATAAACAGATATAAACTCCACAGATTCCGCCTTTATTTACAGGTTGTTAGTATTCTTATTTCCATTTTAGCCAACCGCAGCGGCTGCTGTCGCGGCTAAATGAAAATTCATTGCGCACGGAACCTCACTATGGGGGCGATTTGCAGCCGAACCAAGCCGCCGCCGCCCTGCTTTTGTTACAAAAGAATGCCATTTCAGCCGGCTACGCATTGAAAATGCTCACGGATTAAGGCATATAACACCCATTATTCATCAATATGATGAGACGGATTCGCTGCGCGACCCGCAGACGGTTGAGCCTTCGCTCCCGCCCCGGCCGCGCGTTTCACCCTTGCTCCCCGAATTCGCGGGAGAACAGCCACCCAGGCGAGGATTTATCGTGCATTACCAACCCAAACAAGATCTGCTCGAACAACGTATCATTTTGGTCACCGGCGCCGGCGACGGCATCGGCCGCGAAGCGGCGCTGACCTACGCACGCTTCGGCGCCCAGTTGGTGCTGCTGGGGCGCACAGAGAGCAAACTGCTGGCGGTACAACAAGAGATCGCGGCCCAGGGCGGCGCCCCGGCCCTGGTGGTAACGCTGGACTTGCTGCACGCCACGCCGGAGCGCTGCCGGCAGATAGCCGACTGTCTGGCGCGCCAGATCCCGCGCCTTGACGGCGTGCTGCACAATGCCGGCCTGCTCGGCGACATCGCGCCGATGGCCGATCTGTCGATGAGCATGTGGCAAGAGGTGATGCAGGTTAACGTCAACGCCACCTTTATGCTGACTCAGGCGCTGCTGCCGCTGCTGCTGAAATCCCACGCCGGTTCACTGGTGTTCACCAGTTCCAGCGTCGGGCGTACCGGCCGCGCAGACTGGGGTGCCTATGCGGTGTCGAAATTCGCCACCGAGGGCATGATGCAGGTGTTGGCCGATGAGTACAAAAATCGCAATCTGCGGGTGAACTGCATCAATCCGGGAGGGACTCGCACCAAAATGCGCGCATCTGCCTTCCCGCACGAAGACAAGAACAAGCTGAAAACCCCGGCCGATATCATGCCGCTGTACCTGTATCTGATGGGCGAAGACAGCCGCCGCAAAACCGGCATGAGCTTCGACGCGCAGCCGAACCGTAAACCCGGCGCGGCCGAATAATCAGGAGCGTTTCATGGCGGAAGATCGTCATCAACAGCGTCAGCAGCGCCTGAAAGAACAGGTCGATGCGCGCATCGCCGCCGCGCAGGACACGCGCGGCCTGCTGCTGGTGTTTACCGGCAACGGCAAGGGTAAAACCACCGCCGCCTTTGGCACCGTCACCCGGGCGGTTGGCCACGGCATGCGCGCCGGGGTGATCCAGTTTATCAAAGGCGAGTGGCCCAATGGCGAAAAGAACCTGCTGCAGCAACACGGGGTTGAATTTCAGGTGATGGCCACCGGTTTTACCTGGGAGACGCAGAACAAGGCCGGCGATACCGCCGCCTGCCAGGCAGTGTGGCAGCACGGCAAGCGCATGCTGGCCGACGGCAGCCTGGACCTGGTGCTGCTTGACGAAGTGACCTACATGCTGACCTACGGCTATCTGGAACTGGAAGAGCTGAAGGCAGCGCTACTGCAGCGCCCTGCGCACCAAACGGTGATCCTGACCGGGCGCGGTTGCCATCGCGATCTGCTGGAGCTGGCGGATACGGTCACGGAGATGCGGCCGGTGAAACACGCGTTCGATGCAGGCGTGAAGGCGCAACAAGGGATCGATTGGTAACCAGAAGTTCTGGCCCCGAACGGGGCCAGAATGAGGGATTAGCTGCGTTTGCTTGGCTTGCCCGGTTTACCCGGCTTGCTGCCAGGCGCACTGCGGCGGCCGCTGCCGGCTACCTGCGAGTGGCGCTTGACCGCACGGCGGATCTGGTTGGCCTTCACGCGGCGGCGTTCACGCTCCACCGGCATTTTGCTGACCGTTTCCGGTTTCAATTCCACCAGCTCGCGCAGGTAGTTGATCGCCGGCAGATCCAGCTCGGCCCAGCCGCCGCGCGGCAGGCCTTTCGGCAGATCGATGTCGCCGTAGCGCACGCGGATCAGGCGGCTCACCTGCACGCCTACCGCTTCCCACAGGCGACGCACTTCACGGTTGCGGCCTTCGGTCAGGGTCACGTTGTACCACTGGTTGAGGCCTTCGCCGCCCTGGAAGCTAATAGTGCGGAACGCGGCCGGGCCGTCTTCCAGTTGCACGCCTTTGCTCAGCTGCTTCACTTTCGCATCGTCGACCTGGCCGAACACGCGTACCGCGTACTCACGTTCCACTTCACGGCTTGGGTGCATCAGACGGTTCGCCAGTTCACCGTCGGTGGTGAACAGCAGCAGACCGGAGGTGTTGACGTCCAGACGCCCTACCGCCACCCAGCGCGAACCGCGCAGCTTCGGTAAGCGATCGAACACCGTCGGGCGGCCTTCAGGATCGCTGCGGGTACACAGCTCGCCTTCCGGTTTGTAGTAAGCCAGCACCCGGCAAACCACCTCTTCGGATTCTTTGATCGACAGGACATGGCCATCCAGACGAATTTTCATCGCCGGGGTCACTTCAACGCGATCGCCCAGCTTGGCGACCTTGCCGTCGACGCTGACGCGCCCGGCTTCAATCATGGTTTCGATTTCACGACGCGAGCCATGCCCGGCGCGCGCTAAAACTTTCTGTAACTTTTCGCTCATTGAGCAACCTCTAATGTCGCCTTCACAGGCGTCGGGGGGATAACCGCCGCGGCCAAGCGCCACCACGGTAATAATACGTTTATCAGGATCGAACCGCGTATTATACAGGCTTTCTAAGGTGTTGAAACCCACTTTATCGGCAGCGTCCCCCTCGGCGGCGTTCACAGCGCCAAAAAAGCCTCCACTGCCCACAGTACCGCATCGGGCCGCTCCAGAATGCCGAGGTGAGTGCGAGCCTCGCCTAAACGCATCACGGAGAAAAACGGCTGCTGCGGCTGCTGCATGCGGCTCACCGCCGTAAAGAACGCCGGCTCCGGCGGCGTCATGATCCAGTCGAGAAACACCATTCCCCGTACCCGCTGCGGCAACGCTTCGGCCAACGCCACCGCCAGCCAGCTGGCGTGCGCCACCGACAGGGTGATTACCTTGTCCAAACGCAGCGCCGTCAGCAGTTGGCACACGTCTTCCAGCAAATCGTCCGCCGCCAGCGACATCCCCGCCGCTTTTGACGACCGGCCGTGGCCGCGCCAGTCGATGCCGATCACCCGATAGCGTTCGGCGGCCAGAGCGATGAACGGCTCAAATACAGTTTTCGGCTCGCACCAGCCGGGTAGCAGCACCAACGTGAGCGGCCCTGAGCCGCTATCCTGATAGTCGAGCGCCATGTTGGCGCTGTGAAATACGGCCCTATTACCTCCTGCGCGTCTCTCCCCGATCCGTTCGGGACATACCGCCAGGGATAAGGTGGCAGTGCAGCAGGCATTGATCTATTGCAGTTCGTGCGGAAAGAGCCAGAGCGCACCTTATGAAAAAATGCGCACTCATCGACATGAGAATTTAATGGCGCACGCAGGGATAGGCAGCGGTTAGCGCCAGCATGATCACCGACGGTGCGGAATAGTGCAGTTGCTCAGGGTGCTCGTTCAAATACTGCATCACCGCGTCGGCCGCTACGCCGATGCTCATCCCGGCCGCCGGGCAAATATTGCGGTTACCCTGCATGGAATAGGTGTCGAATACGCCGGCGACGTATCCCATAAACATGCCGCCATTCAGCGCTTCGGCCACGGTGGCTTCACCGCTTTTATTTTTTACGTAACCGCCGGATTCCGACAGCAAGGCGCTGCCCGAATAAAACCCCGCGTTTGCCATTGAAGCAAATAATAAGGCCGCTAAAAAAGAAACAGGTTTAATCATTGCTGCGCATCCTGCCCATTATCAATTCTGAAGTATTCAAGAATAGCGGTTTTGATGCGAATTCGCGTCGCTTCCGCCGATTTTCAGACAATGGGCAAGGTGGCAATTATTTACATCAGCGGAAAGGCGCCGCGTCGCCCGCCCCTTCACGCACCACTTCCGGCGAGGATTCGGTCAAATCGATAACCGTGGTCGGCTGTTGCCCGAGGAAGCCGCCGTGGATCACCAGATCGACCACCTTGCCCAGGTGATCGTTGATCTCTTCCGGGTCGGACTCGGCAAAATCATTGCCCGGCAGCATCAGGGTGGTGGACATCATCGGTTCGTTCAGCGCCTCCAGCAGCGCCAGCGCGATCGGGTTCGACGGCACGCGCAGGCCGATGGTTTTGCGCTTGTCATTCATCAGGCGGCGCGGCACTTCTTTGGTCGCTTTCAGAATGAAGGTGTAGTTGCCCGGCGTATTGTTTTTGATCAGGCGGAACGCCGTATTATCGACGTGCGCATAGGTCGACAACTCGGACAGATCGCGACACATCAGGGTAAAGTTGTGGTTGCCGTCCAGCTGACGGATGCGGCAAATGCGCTCCATCGCCGCCTTCTCTTCCAGCATGCAACCCAGCGCATAGCCGGAATCGGTGGGATAAACGATCACCCCGCCCTTGCGCAGCGCCTCGACCGCCTGGTTTATCAAACGCGGCTGCGGGTTGTCCGGGTGAATATAAAAAAGCTGACTCATGACTTGCTCCTAAAATGATGCCCGCGCGCGTTGCCACGCGCGTAAAATCAGACCGCCTCGCCCGGCTGCGGCCAATCGCGCCACACCGGCTCGACGCCGCCCGGCAGCCACAGTTTGCGGCCCAGTTCGATCCACGAACAAGGCTGATGAAAATCAGAGCCTTGCGAGGCCAACAGGCGGTAGTCCTGGGCGTATTTCGCCAATTGCGAGCGCTCATGCGGCGCCTGCTGACACTGTGCCACTTCCATGGCGTCGCCGCCGTGTTCGGCGAAATGCGCCAGCAAGCGTTTCAACCACTTCGCGGTCAGATCGTAACGGCCGGGATGCGCCATCACCGCCTGACCGCCCGATTGATGAATCGCATCAATGGCTTGTTCTATTGTACACCACTGCGGCGGCACGTAGCCGGTTTTGCCCTTGGCCAGGTATTTCTTGAACACCTGCGCCATGTTGTCCGCCACGCCAATCTCCACCAGATAACGGGCGAAATGGCCGCGCGTCACCGCACCGGCCCCCGCCAACCGCTGGGCGCCGGCATAGGCGTCGGGGATGCGCGCCTTAGCCAGGCGCACGCCGATCTCCTGCGCACGGCGATGGCGGCGTTCGGTTTGTTCTGCCAACAGCGCCACCAGCGCCGGGTGTGCCACATCCATGCCCAGCCCAACGATATGGATCTCATGATTTTCCCACAGCGTCGAGATCTCCACCCCGTTGACCAGCCGCAGCGGCAATGCCTGCTCCGCGATGGCGGCGGCGGCTTCGGCCAGCCCGGCGGTGGTATCGTGATCGGTGATCGCCAACACGCCCACGCGCATCTCTACCGCCCGCTGCACCAGCTGCGTCGGCGTCAGGTAGCCGTCGGAGGCGGTCGTGTGGCTGTGGAGGTCGTACAGAGTAAAAGCGGTGGATTGGGGGTTACTGTCTGTCAAAACGGCTATCCGGCAATGGCTTGGATTTCTATCATACCCGCGATCGGCGGCCGGACGGAAATCTATTCTGCCCTGGCCGCAGGCGCCGGGCGGATGATGAATAGAATTCACGCTGACCGCTAAAACATTGTGCAAAAAGAGGGTTGACTTTGCCCTCCCGAACCAGTTAACTAGTACACAAGTTCACGGCAGTGGCCGTGTCAGATGAGCGTTAACAGAGAGAGTCGGCAAATGAACAACTACATTTCTCTTCACGGTTGGTGGCGTACCTCCCTCTTGCGGGCGGTGTAATCGCGCATAGCTGTCATCTGACAATGCAGATTTCCTGAGCCCGCACCTGATGCGGGCTTTTTTATGGACAGAATTCACTGGAACCACCGATGATGAACACTAAACCACAACTGACATTGCTAAAGGCGCAAGCCAGCTACCGGGGCGACCCCACCACCATTTTCCACCAGCTGTGCGGCGCGCGGCCGGCCACCCTGCTGCTGGAATCGGCGGAAATCAACAGCAAACAGAATCTGCAGAGCCTGTTGGTGATCGACAGCGCGCTGCGCATAACCGCACTGGGCCATACCGTCAGCGTGCAGGCGCTGAGCGCCAACGGCGCGGCGCTGCTGCCGCTGCTGGACGAAGCGCTGCCGCCCGAGGTGCGCAATCAGGCGCATCCCAACGGCCGCGAACTGACCTTCCCGGCGATCGACGCGGTGCAGGACGAAGACGCCCGCCTGCGCTCACTGTCGGTGTTCGACGCGCTGCGCACGCTGCTGACCCTGGTGGACTCCCCGGCGGACGAGCGCGAAGCCGTGATGCTGGGCGGCCTGTTCGCCTACGATTTGGTCGCCGGTTTCGAAGACCTGCCGGCGCTGCGCCAGGATCAGCGCTGCCCGGACTTCTGCTTCTATCTGGCGGAAACCCTGCTGGTGCTGGATCACCAACGCGGTACGGCCCGTCTGCAGGCCAGCGTCTTCAGCGAGCAGACGAGCGAAGCACAGCGTTTGCAGCAGCGCCTGGCACAGCTGCAGGCCGAGTTGCAACAAACCCCGCAGCCGATCCCGCACCAAACGCTGGAAAACATGCAGCTGAGCTGCAACCAGAGCGACGAAGAGTACGGCGCGGTAGTCAGCGAGCTGCAGGAAGCGATCCGCCAGGGCGAGATTTTCCAGGTGGTGCCGTCGCGCCGCTTCTCCCTGCCGTGTCCGGCGCCGCTGGCGGCCTACCAGACCTTGAAAGACAACAACCCCAGCCCGTACATGTTCTTCATGCAGGATGATGACTTCACCCTGTTCGGCGCTTCGCCGGAGAGCGCGCTGAAATACGACGCGGGCAATCGCCAAATCGAAATCTACCCGATCGCCGGCACCCGCCCGCGCGGCCGCCGCGCCGACGGTTCGCTGGATCTGGATCTCGACAGCCGTATCGAGCTGGAAATGCGCACCGACCACAAAGAGCTGGCCGAGCACCTGATGCTGGTCGATCTGGCGCGCAACGATCTGGCGCGCATCTGCCAGGCCGGCAGCCGCTACGTGGCCGACCTGACCAAGGTAGACCGCTATTCGTTCGTCATGCATCTGGTTTCCCGGGTGGTGGGCACCCTGCGCGCCGATCTCGACGTGCTGCACGCCTACCAGGCCTGCATGAACATGGGCACCCTGAGCGGCGCGCCGAAAGTGCGCGCGATGCAGCTGATCGCCGCCTCCGAAGGTACGCGCCGCGGCAGCTACGGCGGCGCGGTGGGCTACTTCACCGCCACCGGCGATCTGGACACCTGCATCGTCATTCGTTCCGCCTATGTTGAAGACGGCATCGCCACCGTGCAGGCCGGCGCCGGCGTGGTGCTGGATTCCATCCCGCAGGCGGAAGCCGACGAAACCCGTAATAAAGCCCGTGCCGTGCTGCGCGCCATCGCCACTGCGCACCATGCCAAGGAGGTGTTCTGATGGCCGATATCCTGCTGCTCGACAACGTCGACTCCTTTACCTACAACCTGGTCGATCAGCTGCGCGCCAGCGGCCACCAGGTGGTGATTTACCGTAACCAGATCGCCGCCGAGGTGATCATCGAGCGCCTGGCGCACATGACCCAGCCGGTGCTGATGCTGTCGCCCGGCCCCGGCACGCCGTCCGAAGCGGGCTGCATGCCGGAACTGCTGCAACGCCTGCGCGGCCGGTTGCCGATCATCGGCATCTGCCTCGGCCACCAGGCGATCGTCGAAGCCTATGGCGGCCAGGTCGGCCAGGCGGGTGAGATCCTGCACGGCAAAGCCTCGGCGATCGTTCACGATGGCGCAGGCATGTTCGCCGGCATGGCCAATCCGCTGCCGGTAGCGCGCTACCACTCGCTGGTCGGCAGCAATATCCCGGCCGATCTCACCGTCAACGCCCGTTTCGGCGAGATGGTGATGGCGGTGCGCGACGACCGTCGCCGCGTGTGCGGCTTCCAGTTCCACCCGGAATCGATTCTGACCACCCACGGCGCGCGCCTGCTTGAGCAGACCCTGGCCTGGGCGCTGGCGAAGCAATAGAAGGAACACGACGATGCAACCTATTCTTGAGAAACTGTACCGCGCCGAGTCGATGAGCCAGCAGGAAAGCCAACAGCTGTTCAGCGCCATCGTGCGCGGCGAACTGGAGCCGAGCCAACTGGCGGCGGCGTTGATCAGCATGAAAGTCCGCGGCGAGCGCCCGGAAGAGATCGCCGGCGCCGCCAAAGCGCTGCTGGACGACGCTCAGCCGTTCCCGCGCCCTGACTACCCGTTCGCCGATATCGTCGGCACCGGCGGCGACGGCACCAACAGCATCAATATTTCCACCGCCAGCGCCTTCGTGGCGGCGGCGTGCGGCGCGAAGATCGCCAAACACGGCAACCGCAGCGTCTCCAGCCGCTCCGGCTCTTCGGATCTGCTGGCGGCGTTCGGCATCCGTCTGGATCTGCCGGCGGAAGAAGCACGCAAGGCGCTGGACGATCTCGGCGTGTGTTTCCTGTTCGCGCCGCAGTACCACACCGGTTTTCGTCACGCCATGCCGGTGCGCCAGCAGCTGAAAACCCGCACGCTGTTCAACGTGCTGGGCCCGCTGATCAACCCGGCGCGTCCGCCGCTGGCGCTGATCGGCGTATACAGCCCGGAACTGGTGCTGCCGATTGCCGAAACCCTGCGCGTGCTGGGCTATCAGCGTGCGGCGGTGGTCCACGGCGGCGGCATGGACGAGGTGGCGATCCACGCCACGACGCACGTAGCGGAATTGAACAACGGCGAAATCAGCAGCTACCCGCTCACGCCGCAGTCCTTCGGATTGGAGACCTATCCGCTGGAAGCCTTGCTGGGCGGCACGCCGGAAGAAAACCGTGACATTTTGGCGCGGCTGTTACAAGGTAAAGGCGAGCCGGCGCACGCCGCGGCGGTCGCGGCCAACGTCGCGTTGCTTCTGAAGTTATTCGGACATGAAGACCTGCGCCAAAATGCGCGGCAGGCACTGGATATGATCAACAGCGGGCAGGCCTATGAGCGTGTCATCGCACTGGCGGCAAGAGGATAAATGATGCAGGAAACCGTGCTACACAAGATTGTCCGCGACAAAGCGCAATGGATCGCGGCGCGACAACAGCAACAGCCCCTGGCCGGCTTTCAGAATGACATCGTACCGAGCGAACGCAGCTTCTATCACGCGCTGCAGGGCACCCGGACGGCTTTCATTCTCGAATGCAAGAAGGCCTCGCCTTCCAAGGGACTGATTCGCGAGAACTTTGATCCGGTGGAGATCGCCACGGTCTATAAAGATTTCGCCTCGGCGATCTCGGTGCTGACCGACGAGAAATACTTCCAGGGCAGCTTCGATTTCCTGCCGCTGGTCAGTAAAACCGTCAGCCAACCGGTGTTGTGCAAAGACTTTATCATCGACCCGTATCAGATTTACCTGGCGCGCTACTATCAGGCCGACGCCATCCTGCTGATGCTGTCGGTGTTGACCGACGAGCAGTACCGCCAGCTGGCGGCGGTGGCCCACAGCCTGAACATGGGCGTGCTGACCGAAGTGATCAGTGAAGAAGAGCTGCAGCGTGCGATCGCGCTGGAAGCGCGCGTGGTCGGCATCAACAACCGCGATCTGCGCGATCTGAGCATCGACCTGAACCGCACCCGTCAGCTGGCGCCGCGCGTGCCGCATGGCGTGACGGTGATCAGCGAGTCGGGCATCAACAATTACGGGCAGATCCGCGAGCTGAGCCACTATGCCAACGGTTTCCTGATCGGCAGCGCGCTGATGTCGGAAGCCGATCTGCACGCCGCCGTGCGCCGTGTGATCCTGGGCGACAACAAAGTGTGCGGCCTGACCCGTCCGCAGGACGCCGCCGCCGCCTATCAGGCCGGCGCCATCTACGGCGGGCTGATTTTCGTCGGCCGTTCGCCGCGCTATGTGGACATCACCCGCGCCCGCGAAGTCATTTCCGGCGCGCCGCTGAAGTACGTCGGCGTGTTCTGCGACGCCCAGGTCGATACCGTGGCACTGACCGTTGAGCGCCTCGGTCTGCATGCGGTACAGCTGCACGGCGCGGAAGACCAGGCCTATATCAGCGCCCTGCGCGCCCGCTTGCCGGCCGATTGCCGCATCTGGAAAGCGCTGAGCGTGAAAGATCGGCTGCCGGCGCGCGATCTGCAGCATGTTGACCGTTATCTGCTCGACAACGGCGCCGGCGGCACCGGCCAACGCTTCGACTGGTCGGTATTGCAAGGCGAAGATCTGACGAACGTGATGCTGGCGGGCGGCCTGCGCGCCGACAACTGCGTCGAAGCAGCCAAGCTCGGCTGCGCCGGGCTGGACTTCAACTCCGGCGTGGAAAGCGAACCGGGCATCAAAGATCCCGCGCGCCTGGCCTCGGTCTTCCAGACCCTGCGCGCCTACTGAATACGGCTCTACATTAATAACGGATAATAACGGGAACTCTCATGACGCTGCTTAACCCCTACTTCGGCGAATTTGGTGGCCAGTATGTGCCGCAAATTCTGATGCCGGCCCTGAAACAACTGGAAGAAGCCTTTGTCAGCGCCCAGCGCGACCCGGCCTTTCAGGCGGAATTTATCGATCTGTTGAAAAACTACGCGGGCCGCCCGACGGCGCTGACGCTGTGCAAGAACCTCACCGCCGGCAGCAACACCAAGCTCTATCTGAAGCGTGAAGACCTGCTGCACGGCGGCGCGCACAAGACCAACCAGGTGCTGGGCCAGGCCTTGCTGGCCAAACGCATGGGCAAAACCGAGATCATCGCGGAAACCGGCGCCGGCCAACACGGCGTCGCGTCGGCGCTGGCCTGCGCGCTGCTCGGCCTGAAATGCCGCATCTATATGGGGGCCAAAGACGTCGAGCGCCAGTCGCCGAACGTGTTCCGCATGCGGTTGATGGGCGCGGAAGTGATCCCGGTGCACAGCGGCTCCGCTACCCTGAAAGACGCCTGCAACGAAGCGTTGCGCGACTGGTCCGGCAGCTATGAAACCGCGCACTATATGCTCGGTACCGCCGCCGGCCCGCACCCGTACCCCACCATCGTGCGTGAATTCCAGCGCATGATCGGCGAAGAAACCAAAGCGCAGGTGCTGGAGCGCGAAGGCCGTCTGCCGGATGCGGTCATCGCCTGCGTCGGCGGCGGCTCCAACGCCATTGGTATGTTCGCCGATTTTATCGATGACACCGACGTCGGGCTGATCGGCGTGGAGCCTGCCGGTCTGGGCATTGAAACCGGTCAGCACGGCGCACCGCTCAAGCACGGCCACGTCGGCATTTACTTCGGCATGAAGGCGCCGATGATGCAGACCGCCGAAGGCCAGATCGAAGAATCCTATTCGATCTCCGCCGGGCTGGACTTCCCGTCCGTCGGGCCGCAGCACGCCTACCTGAACAGCATCGGCCGCGCCGAATACGTGTCGATCACCGACGACGAAGCG
Organism: Serratia nevei; assembly: GCF_024160145.1. GTDB lineage: Bacteria > Pseudomonadota > Gammaproteobacteria > Enterobacterales > Enterobacteriaceae > Serratia > Serratia nevei_A. The sequence continues at coordinate 6,930 of NZ_JAMYWQ010000057.1, read as the reverse complement.
CTGGAGGCGTTCAAGGCGCTGTCGCGCCATGAAGGCATCATCCCGGCGCTGGAATCCTCGCACGCCCTGGCGCACGCGCTGAAAATGATCCGTGAAACGCCGCAGAAAGAGCAGATCCTGGTGGTCAACCTGTCCGGCCGCGGCGACAAAGACATATTTACCGTTCACGACATTTTGAAAGCACGGGGAGAAATCTGATGGAACGTTATCAGCAACTGTTCACGCGTCTGGAAAGCAGCAAGGAAGGCGCCTTCGTCCCGTTCGTGACGCTGGGCGATCCCAACCCGGCGCTGTCGCTGCAGATTATCGACACCCTGATCGAAGCCGGCGCGGACGCACTGGAGCTGGGGATCCCCTTCTCCGATCCGCTGGCGGATGGCCCGACCATCCAGAGCGCGACGCTGCGCGCCTTCGCCGCCGGCGTCACGCCGACCCGGTGCTTCGAGATGCTGGCGGCCATCCGCCAGAAGCACCCGACCATTCCCATCGGCCTGCTGATGTACGCCAACCTGGTGTTCCATAACGGCATCGATGCGTTTTACCAACGCTGCGCCGAAGTGGGCGTGGATTCGGTGCTGGTCGCCGACGTACCGTTTGAGGAGTCTGCGCCGTTCCGTGCCGCCGCCGCGCGCCACGGTATCGCACCGATCTTCATCTGCCCACCGAACGCCGATGACGATCTGCTGCGTGAAATCGCTTCGCACGGCCGCGGCTACACCTATTTGCTGTCGCGCGCCGGGGTGACTGGCACCGAAAGCCGGGCGCAGCTGCCGCTGCATCACCTGGTGAACAAGCTGCGCGAGTATCACGCCGCGCCGCCGCTGCAGGGCTTCGGCATCTCCGAACCCGGGCAGGTAAAGGCCGCGCTGCAGGCCGGAGCCGCCGGCGCGATCTCCGGCTCGGCAATCGTCAAAATCATCGAACAGCACCATGCCAACCCGGCGGAGATGCTGACCAGGCTGGCGGCCTTCGTCAGCGATATGAAACGCGCCACCCGGGCGTGATCCTCTTGCGCGAGCGCCCTGCCGGCGCTCGCTTTAACAGCTTGTTTCCCCCAAGGTTTATTCCTTTTATTTACAGCAAAAATTTGAACAAACCCTAGTCTTGTCTCACAATGAACTTTGTTCGCTATGCATTTCTTCGTTTGATTTGGGGAATGCGCTCGCTGCGGCGAAAAACCGTAACGAGTTTCAACCATAACATTGCATGGAGAGTAATTTATGAAGCTTTTTAAAACCCTTTCGGCCTTGTGCATGGCAGCCGTTGTGGCGGTCGCGGTGAGCGCTTGCGCGCCGACGGCAAAATCTGAGGGAACGGGCGGTTATATCGATGACACGGTGATCACCACCAAAGTGAAATCGGCACTGCTGGCGGATAAAAACATCAAGTCACGCGAGATCAGCGTGGAAACCTTTAAAGGACGCGTTCAGTTGAGCGGCTTCGTGACGTCCAGCGACGACGCCAACCGTGCGGTACAGGTCACGCGCGGCGTTGCCGGCGTGAAATCGGTTGAAAACGTAATGCAGCTGAAATAATACCGACACAGGGAGGCGCAACGCCTCCCTGTTTGTGGCCATCATCAGAAGCGGTAACCCGCCCCGAACATGAACACCCACGGATCCAGACGCGTATCGAAGCTGTGGTGCCCACCATTCGCATCGTTGAAGCGCGTTTTGGTTTCGATGTTCATCCACCACACCGACATGTTCAGCATCCAGTGCTCATCCAGGTTGTAATCCAGGCCGGCCTGCGCCGCCACGCCCCAGGAGTCTTTCAGATCGAGGTTGCTCAAGCCGGCGCTTTTGCCGTAGTCGTTGAACTTCTCGTCGAAGAAGGTGGTGTAGTTAACGCCGACGCCCAGGTAAGGACGCAGTTTGTCCTGCTTATCGCCGAAGTAGTATTGCGCCATCAGCGTAGGCGGCAATTGATGAACGGTCGCCAGATCGGTGCCGCCCAGCGTCACCTTGTGGCGGAATGGCGTTGCGGCCAACAACTCGACGCCGATGTTGTCCGTCACCATGTAACCGAAGGTCAGACCGAGTTGGGTGTTGTTTTTCGCATCCAGCGAACCCAACCCCAATACGTTGTCCGAACCCGCATTTGGACGCACCGTCGCGGTTCCCGCGCGGAACAGGAAATCACCGGCCTGATGCGCACTTGCCAACATAGGCGCCATCATCGTCGCCAATACCACCAGAGTTGTCTTTTTCATTATCCATTCCATTTGTGTGGTTAATCTCTCGAGGGGGGAATATACCTACTTTCGGGTATTTGTGATCCCATCGAGATCACATCTTATGTGTAAAAATTTAAAATCCCACTAAAAACAAGGTTACCTAACCGCTTAATAAATCAAGGATTGATCTGCATCAAAAATTCGATTTTGTTGCAAATTATCTACATGTTCAAATTTCAGTTGCGGAGAAAAATGCGGCTGAGGTAATTTCATTTTCCGTGTTGGTTTTGGTTGGTGCCGTGAGGAGTCGGTGGGCAATCAAGATGAGCGAAATCCTTAATCCCTGTGTCAGCTGCGGCGCGTGCTGCGGTTATTTTCGAGTGTCATTCTATTGGGCCGAAGCCGAAGACGGCGGCGGCACAGTCCCCCTTTCCCTAACGGAGCCTTTGACGCCGTTCTTGCGCTGTATGCAGGGGACCAACAGCAAGTCCCCGCGTTGCAGCGCGCTGGACGGCGAGATCGGCAACGCCGTGTCCTGTTCGATCTACCTCAATCGGCCCAGCCCGTGCAGAGAGTTCGATCAGTCCGGTGAAAACGGCCTGCGCAACGAAGCCTGCGATCGCGCCCGCGAACGCTACGGCCTGCCGCCCTTGCCGGTGCCCCTGCCGCTCTCGCTGCCTGAGACGACGATCGCTGAAGAAATAGGCGTAGTGCAATTCGCGGGGTGCCACAGCGGCGTGGAACAGGGTACAATCACCCACTGATTTATCTCTGTTTTCCCGACGCCAAGGAGTCTGCATGCCTATCACGGCCAACGCTTTGTACCGTGACAGTTTTAACTTTTTACGCAACCAACTGGCCAGCATCCTGATGCTGGCGCTGTTGACGGCGTTTATCTCCGTGCTGCTGAATCAGGCCTTCAGCCCCGATGCCGAACAGCTGGCGACGCTCGCTGCGACCACCAGCGATTTCGCTTCGTCTACCGGTATGGGCATTCAGGAAGTGATCCAGCAGATGACCCCGGAACAGCAGATGGTGTTGCTGAAAGTGTCGGCGGCCGCCACGTTTTCCGCGCTGGTCGGCAACGTGCTGCTGGTTGGCGGGATGCTGACGCTGATCCGCCTGGTGTCGCAAGGGCAAAGCACCAGTGCCCTGCGCGCACTGGGCGCTTCGGCGCCCGATCTGCCGCGCCTGCTGCTGCTGCTGTTTATCTGCACCTTGCTGATCCAACTGGGCCTGACGCTGTTCGTAGTGCCGGGCGTGGCTCTGGCGATCGCCTTCGCGCTGGCGCCGGTGATCGCTTCCGTCGACAAGAAAGGCGTATTCGCTTCGCTCAAGCTGAGCAGCAAGTTGGCCTACGCCAATGCGCGCGTGATTGTGCCGGCGATGATGCTGTGGCTGGCGGCCAAGCTGCTGGTACTGTTTTTGGTGAGCCATCTGTCGGTGCTGACACCGAACGTCGCCAGCGTGGTGCTGACCGCGTTGAGCAACCTGGTGTCCGCCCTGCTGCTGATCTACCTGTTCCGCCTGTATATGCTGCTGCGCGGCTAACGCCGACGCCCCAAAACTCAGGGGCACGCTTCGGCGCGCCCCTTTTTGTTTACCCCGCCGTGGCAGCTTCCGCCTGCTCCTTGCTTTGAATCAGCTTCAGCGCCAGATACAGGTCCGGCACCAAAATCAGCTCTTTGTCGCGCCCCAGCCGGTTGATGCGGAACCAGCGCGTCAACTCGGTGCGGCGCCCCGCCAGCACCAGCTTCACGTTACGCTGTAACAGATCGCGTTTCAGCTCGTCGATGGCCGCCAGCACGCTGATATCGGCATGGGTAAAACTGGCCACCGCGTCCACCACCACCCAGCGCGGTTGGAACGGCGTGCCGTCGACCAAATTGAGGATACGGCGTTTGAAATACGCCACGTTGAAATAGGTCAGCGGCGAGTTGAAGCGATACATCATCACGCCGGGCACCGCCTGCACTCCATTGTTGTTGCCCATGGAATGGATCATCCCTTCGTCATTGACGCCCAGCAGCTGTTCCGTCGGCCGAAAAACGGTGCGCAGGAACTGCATCAGCCCCAACAAGACCGCCAGCCCGATGCCGCCGATCACCCCCACCAGCAGCACGCTGAGGAAGGTGAACATCGCCAGGCGGAAAGCCTGTGCGTTACGGCGGCGCAAAACCCAGATGCCGCGGATGTCCAGCAGCGACCAGGCCGCGTACATCAGCACCACGCCCAATCCCGCCACCGGAATAAACTGCAGCGGCGCCATCAGGAACAGCAACACGAAGGCAATTACCGCGGCGGCGATGATCGACACCAGTTGACTCTTGCCGCCGTTGGCGTCGTTCACCGCAGTGCGCGAATCCGCCCCGCTGATGGCGAAACCTTGCGACAGCGCGGAGACGATATTCACCAGCCCCAGCGCGCGAAACTCGGCGTCGGCGTTCACCTCATAGCCGTTTTTGGCGGCGAAGCTGCGGGCGGTGAGCATCATGCTGACAAAGCTCACCACCGCCAGGTTGAGTGCCGGGATCACCATGTCGCGCAGCAGCCCTGGCTGGAAGTCCGGCCACTGGACGAGCGGCAACACGCCGCTAAAGCCGCCCACCGTCACCACGCCATGTTGCTGCAGGCCGCCCGCCCAGGTGACGAACGCCGCCAGCACGATGGCGAACAGCGGTGCCGGCCAGTTAGGCCGCCATTTTTTCACGCCAAGCAGCGTCACCAGCGTCAGCAACGACACCGCCATCGTCAGCCAGTCGCTGTGCAGCAGGTTGCCCGGCAGCGCGTAGATACGCTCGATCAGCTGCGCCGGGCGCACCGTAAACCCCAGCACCTTACCGATCTGGTCGACGATAATGGTGATCGCTACCCCGTTCAGCAGCCCACTCAGGATCGGCCGCGACAGCAGATCCGCCAACGCCCCCAGCTTGAACCGGCTGGCCAGCAGGCACCAGCCGCCCATCATGGCGGTCATCATGATGGTCAGCTGCCAATGGCGTTCCATATTGCCCGCTGCCAGCGGCGTCACCACTGCGGCGATCACCGCGCAGGTGGCGGCGTCGGGCCCGACGATCAGCTGGCGCGACGAGCCGAACAGCGCGTAAGCCACCATCGGCAAGATACAGGAATAGAGCCCCACCACCGGGCTGACCCCGGCCAGCTCGGCGTAGGCGATGGCCACCGGCAAGGCGACGGCGGCGACGGAAAGACCGGCTCGCATATCCGGCTTGAGCCAACTGCGTTGATACCCCAATAAATGCGTCAAACCAGGCGTCAGGGCCTGGAGAGATTTCCACTGCATGCTGTTTTCCGCGCTAAATTATCTGGTTATTATGGCGCTTACTATGCGGCCTGCGGCCGGCGCTGGCAATGCACCCGCGTTTTCTTGCGTAAGTTTATGCAAATTCCCGCTTTCGCGGCAGAAATCCGCCGGCCAAACGCCGATAATCGGCAACGCCCGGCGGTACACAGAGCTCGCCGAATCCGGTATAGTCGGCCGATGAACAGATGATGGATTGATTTATGAAGCAGTTTCTTGATTTCCTCCCGCTAATTGTCTTTTTCGCTTTTTACAAGCTGTACGATATTTACGTCGCTTCCGGCGCGTTGATTGTCGCCACCGCGCTGGCGCTGGTGTTCACCTGGGTGAAATACCGCAAGGTCGAGAAGATGACGCTGATCACCTTCCTGATGGTGCTGGTGTTCGGCACCCTGACGCTGGTGTTCCACAACGATTTGTTCATCAAGTGGAAGGTCACGGTGATTTACGCGCTGTTCGCGCTGGCGCTGCTGATCAGCCAGTGGGTGCTCAAAAAGCCGCTGGTTCAGCGCATGCTGGGCAAAGAGCTGACGCTGCCGGACAAAGTGTGGAGCAACCTCAACCTGGCCTGGGCGGTGTTCTTCCTGGCCTGCGGCCTGGCGAACATCTATGTGGCCTTCTGGCTGCCGCAAAGCGTCTGGGTCAATTTCAAAGTCTTTGGCCTGACGGTGCTGACGCTGGTGTTTACCCTGCTTAGCGGCGTCTATATTTACCGGCACATGCCGGAAGAACAGAAAAAATAGTTACAAAATTGTTAATGCCTGCGGCGCTTGCCGCGGGCAGTATGATGTTATTCCCTCCTTTTAAAAGCAGACTGCCATGACACAACAACGACCTTTACCCAGCGGCGAGCTGGTGCTGCGCACGCTGGCGATGCCGGCCGATACCAATGCCAACGGCGATATCTTCGGCGGCTGGCTGATGTCGCAAATGGATATCGGCGGCGCCATCCAGGCGAAAGAGATCGCCGAAGGGCGCGTAGTGACCGTGCGCGTGGACGGCATGACCTTCCTGAAACCGGTAGCGGTAGGCGACGTGGTTTGCTGCTATGCGCACTGCATCCGCACCGGACGCAGCTCGATCACCATCAATATCGAAGTGTGGGTCAAGAAAGTCTCCTCCGCGCCGATCGGCCAGCGCTACCGGGCGACCGAAGCGGTATTCACCTATGTGGCGGTCGATGCGGAAGGCAACTCGCGCGCGCTGCCTGAGGGTAAAATGAATTTCCGCGTCGGCTTCGAAGAATAAGCCGGCGGCTATACCGCAAATGCAAAAAGGGTCGCCTCGGCGACCCTTTGTTTTTGGCGTGACCCGTCCTAAATAGCGTTGACACATTTTACTCACGCACAGAGGAAAATGTGATGAACCAGTATGTTAAACGCACACAACGCGATTATTCTCTATCCTTTAAATTAGCCGTTGTCGAACAGGT
>NZ_JAMYWQ010000204.1 GCF_024160145.1 Serratia nevei | reverse complement strand
AAGAACAGCAATCTCCACTCTTAACTCCAATGTTAGCATCGGCAGCTCGCTTAAAACTGCCAGTTTTACCCCAGGTGGGTCCGAATTACATTGGCATGTGGGTCATTTTTACATCGGTACTAACAGCTATAACCTGTTAAGGAAGGAAATAACAGACATTGCGGATGAGGCGGGTGTTTTGCCGCGTCGGATAAGCTTTGTGGCAGCCCTGAATCTGTTGGTATCTCAGGTGAGGGTCAGCGACAGAGGAGC
>NZ_JAMYWQ010000203.1 GCF_024160145.1 Serratia nevei | reverse complement strand
AAGAACAGCAATCTCCACTCTTAACTCCAATGTTAGCATCGGCAGCTCGCTTAAAACTGCCAGTTTTACCCCAGGTGGGTCCGAATTACATTGGCATGTGGGTCATTTTTACATCGGTACTAACAGCGATAGCCGTAACGGCCTTTATGGGCGTGGAAGATGGCCTCTACCCGCTGTTTCATCTCCCGGTATTTGTCCGGCCTCTTGCTGTTTTTGCAGCAATAATAATAGGTGCTGCGGGGCAAGGCGCTG
>NZ_JAMYWQ010000202.1 GCF_024160145.1 Serratia nevei | reverse complement strand
AACGTAAAGGCCTTCATTCTGCCGGAAAAAAGAAAGCACCGAAGATATGATCGTTCGGTGCTTTATGTTCCGCCTAAATATCCATTCAGCTATAAGTCACGTGAGGCTTAAGTGAACGGCATTAGGTCACGATGACCGGCTTTTTTATCGGCTGGCGCCAGGCTGCTTACTTCAGCAGCGCCTGCGCCTTGGCCACCACGTTGTCCACGGTGAAGCCGAACTCGGCGAACAGCTGCTCCGCCGGCGCCGACT
>NZ_JAMYWQ010000201.1 GCF_024160145.1 Serratia nevei | reverse complement strand
TGTCTCAACATCCCAAAACTCCCTATGCCGATAAATCGCCCGATGAACTGACCCCGGAAGAGATGCGGGAGGAAATCGCGTTCCTGCGTGCGCAGAATGACTACATAAAAAAGTTGAGAGCCTTGATTGTCAATACCGATCGAATTGTGACCCACCCTGCCAAAGTAAAACGGACCCACCCCTGATCGTGGTTACTCAGAAACTTCGGCTTGCGCCTGTTTCTTAAGTTGGCCACTTTTTAATTTGTCCTTCA
>NZ_JAMYWQ010000200.1 GCF_024160145.1 Serratia nevei | reverse complement strand
GGGTGAAGGGTGAGTCGATGCGTAAACTGGCGCAAACCGATCAGACGAGTTAAAAACAAGAGTAAGAAATAAACAGCGCGAGAAGAGCGATCGGAATCGCCGGAATCACTGATCGAAATCATCGGAATACACAGGAAAACGTAAAGGCCTTCATTCTGCCGGAAAAAAGAAAGCACCGAAGATATGATCGTTCGGTGCTTTATGTTCCGCCTAAATATCCATTCAGCTATAAGTCACGTGAGGCTTAAGTGAACGGCATT
>NZ_JAMYWQ010000199.1 GCF_024160145.1 Serratia nevei | reverse complement strand
AATACCAGCGTGCTGGAAGGGATGAACAATAAGATAAAGGTGATGAAGCGGATGGCTTATGGATACCGGGATAACGCTTACTTCTTCCTGAAAATCAAAGCAGCATTCCCCGGTAAAACGCGATGAATGACTAGTCCTGATATAGGTTGACACTTTTCAGCCGGATAACGCCCGATGAACCTCATCGGGCGTTTTGTATTTCAGCGACAGGTGCGGCCGCTGTGTGTTGTAGATGTTCACCGACTCCCTGACC
>NZ_JAMYWQ010000198.1 GCF_024160145.1 Serratia nevei | reverse complement strand
ATGAACAGGCGAAATGGCTGGTACTACCAGGGCGCAGAGAGCGAAGTTATCCTAGAGAACTCCGGGCCAGAAGCAGGAAATATCCAGATAAAAAAGTTGCTGGTCACCCTTAAGTGACCAGCATTAGTCACGATGACCGGCTTTTTTATCGGCTGGCGCCAGGCTGCTTACTTCAGCAGCGCCTGCGCCTTGGCCACCACGTTGTCCACGGTGAAGCCGAACTCGGCGAACAGCTGCTCCGCCGGCGCCGACT
>NZ_JAMYWQ010000197.1 GCF_024160145.1 Serratia nevei | reverse complement strand
TGCCCAACACCCGCGCTCCGGGCAGCAGGGTGGCTTCACGACGCAGGCGGAGCACATGCCCGATGCCCATCGCCAGCAACGCTGGAGCCCGGACAGGCTGCTGTCATGGGGTGAAAGTATCGGCAGTTGTCAATACCGATCGAATTGTGACCCACCCTGCCAAAGTAAAACGGACCCACCCCTGATCGTGGTTACTCAGAAACTTCGGCTTGCGCCTGTTTCTTAAGTTGGCCACTTTTTAATTTGTCCTTCA
>NZ_JAMYWQ010000196.1 GCF_024160145.1 Serratia nevei | reverse complement strand
GAAGAACAGCAATCTCCACTCTTAACTCCAATGTTAGCATCGGCAGCTCGCTTAAAACTGCCAGTTTTACCCCAGGTGGGTCCGAATTACATTGGCATGTGGGTCATTTTTACATCGGTACTAACAGATAACCTCCCGGCCATACTTTGCCACCACGTGGAACAAGTCATACACCACTTCCGCCTGCGGGCAGTGATGCCTGACTTCCAGGTCTAACGCCGTATTCATATCCATGGCGACAGACTGGATAGCG
>NZ_JAMYWQ010000195.1 GCF_024160145.1 Serratia nevei | reverse complement strand
CCTCATGCCCTTCGGGGAGATTTTCCGGGTTGCGCAGCAACAGCCAGCGGCTGCGTTTGATGACCTGACGCGATTTTGGGTTATCGCGAAGCTGATTGGCCTGGTCGACGCGCACCCGGTCGATAACTGTCAATACCGATCGAATTGTGACCCACCCTGCCAAAGTAAAACGGACCCACCCCTGATCGTGGTTACTCAGAAACTTCGGCTTGCGCCTGTTTCTTAAGTTGGCCACTTTTTAATTTGTCCTTCA
>NZ_JAMYWQ010000056.1 GCF_024160145.1 Serratia nevei | reverse complement strand
TGTGGTGAAATTGATAATGCCAAGAGCCTGGGAAAGTTCCATTTTAAGGGTCCATGACGATGCCATGGACCCTTTGTACAGCAACCACAGGATCGGTCAATTGATCCTTAAACGATCGGCATTACGCCGCGGCGGGTTTTTTTACGTCGGTAAACATTACAGGTTGATCGGCACTTCGAAGCTGACGCCCGCGCCCACGTCGTCGGCGGTGCTGTGCTTGCTGTCGGTGTACCACAGGCTGGTGTCGAATTTAACCTGTGACGGGAAGGTGTAACCCCAACCGACCTGGATGCCCTTCAGCGTATCGGATTTCGGGAACGCCTTGTTGATCGTCTGGTTATTCGGGTTCACCTTGGCATACACCAGACGGGTGCTCCAGCGCTGGCTGTCGTCCAGCACCAGCTCGACACGGCCGGACAGCATCTGGCCGTCGCCGCCCATCGCGTGGCCCAGCGGATAACCTTGCTGATAATACCCACCCTTGTAGATGTAGTGAGTGTAGACATAACGTTCCCGGCTCATATCCGAGCGGGTATCCGCCCCTTCGATAGACCAGTTGATGGTCGTCGGGCCCCATTCAGGGTGCCCTTCCAGGCCGAGCAGATAGGTATTTTGCGACGGCAGATAGCCTGCCTCATCTTCACCCACCAACTGGCCGTACAGGCTGACCGGCAGGCCAATTAACGGCTGCATTTTCAGCTTGAAGTCAAAACCGGCGAGCTGGTTGCCTGGATCGTTGCCCTGGCCGGAATCATCGTTGTCGCGGCCGCTAACGCCCTTCCAGAAAGAACTCCAGGACTGCGGACGGCCTTCACCGCCCCATTGCATGATGCGCGAAGCGCCTAATTCCAGGAAATCGGTCGGCATCATGGTGAAGCGGCCACCGATCAATTTGGTATGCGGAACAGAACTGTATTGCGACAGCTGGCCGGCGGTCAGCTGGTATTGCCAACGGCCGATCCACGACAGCCACGGCGTTTCAAACGGCGATTGGTCGGCACGCTGCAGCATAAAGCCGGCCACCGGACGCGCGGCGTCGGAGCGGATCAGGCTGCCGTCGTAGCCGGGGCCCCACCACTGGGAAACCTCGCCGAAGGAGAGCCACTGGTTCCAGATTTTCACCGCGCCATAGGAGCCGTTCATATTGAATTTGGAGCCGTCGCTGACGCGCTGATCGCCTTCCACCGAGCCCTGCAGACGCACGTCCCAGAACTCGCCGTTGGCGCCGGCGCCGATGGTCAGGCGATCGTCGGCATACTCGTTTTGGCCGAAGCCTTGCGGGGTGCCGGGTTTGTCGGTCGAGGCGTAACCGCTGACGCGGATGTTGGCTTTCAAGGCATCGACGCGGCGCTGCACGCGGTCAATGACGTTTTTCTCGGTATTGGTGACCGGCTTGGCCTGCGCGATAACGGAGCTGATCTCTTCCTGGCTCAGCGGCCAGGTGGACAGGCTGACGTTGATGACGCCGCGATCCGACAACCAGGCGAGATCGTTACGCAGATCGGTGTCAGGGGTTACCAGGCCGGCGGCGTGCCCTGACAAGGCACAGGTAAACAGGCCTGCGGCGACCAGTCCGTTCAGTTTAGCGCGCATAAAAGAATTCCCTTGTTAATTCGAGGTTATTGGTTTTATGTAAAGCTTTCTGTGTCCCATGATAGTTGACATTTCGATTTGCTACAAATCTATAACTTAGAAACATCTTATTATAACGCTATGAATTAAATGGGATTTAAAACGATTTTGCGCGGGGCGTAATTTTTAAGACAATGCCTAGGTTGGCACAGTTGAATAATATGAGTGGTATTCAGAGAGAGGTTTTATGGCAAAAACGTCGCGTTCGATAATGATAGCGAAAGGGCTGCAGCGGGTACTGAACGTGGGCCTGCTGCTGCTGGCGGCAATTCTGGTGGTGTTTCTGGTCAAGGAGACCATTCACCTGGCGAAGGTACTCTTTATCAACAGCGAAGAGTCGTCCTCTTACCTGTTGATTGAAGGCATCGTGATTTATTTCTTGTACTTTGAATTTATCGCCTTGATCGTCAAGTATTTTGAGTCGGGTTATCATTTTCCGCTGCGCTATTTTATTTATATCGGCATTACCGCGATTATTCGTTTGATTATCGTGGACCACAAGAATCCTATCGACACCCTGATCTACGCTGCGGCGATATTGGTGCTGGTGGTGACGCTCTATCTGGCCAATACCGATCGGCTGAAACGGGAATAGCGGAGATAAAAATGGCGGCCAGAGGCCGCCAAAGACACAGGTTTACCGCTATTGCGGAAAGACATCAAACGCACTGCAGTGGCACAAATTACCCCTTTACTCCACCGGCCGTCAGGCCGCCCACCAGCCAGCGCTGCGCCAGCAGGAACACGGCGGTGATCGGTATCGCCGACAGCACCGCGGCGGCGGCGAAGTCGCCCCACAGGTAGTTCTGCGGGTTGAGATATTGCTGCATGCCGACCGCCAGCGTATAGCTGTTCACGTCGCGCAGCAGCAGCGACGCCACCGGCACCTCGGTGATGGCGGCGATAAACGACAGAATGAACACCACCGCCAGAATCGGCACCGACAGCGGCAGCAGCACCAGGCGGAACGCCTGCCACGGCGTGGCGCCGTCCAGCGCCGCCGCCTCTTCCAGCGAATTGTCGATGGTTTCGAAATAGCCCTTGATGGTCCAGACGTGCAGCGCGATGCCGCCCATATAGGCGAAGATCACGCCGCCGTGGGTATTCAGGCCGATAAACGGAATGTACTGGCCCAGGCGATCGAACAGGGCGTACAGCGCCACCAGCGACAACACTGCCGGGAACATCTGGAAGATCAGCATGCTTTTCAGCAGCGTGCTCTTGCCGCGAAAACGCATGCGGGCAAAGGCGTAGGCGCAGGTGGTGGAGAGCGTCACGATGCCAATGGCGGTGATCGCCGCGATCTTGACTGAGTTCCACAGCCACAGCAGCACCGGGAACGGCGGCGGCGTTACGCTGCCGTCGGCGTGGGTGACGCTGAAGCCGAGCGCCAGCCGCCAGTGATCCCAGGAGAGGGTTTCCGGTATCAGGCTGCCGGTGGCGAAGTTGCCGGAGCGCAGCGAGATGGCGACCACCATCAGCAGCGGGAACATGATCAGGGCGATAAAGCACAGCATCAGAATATGGGTGATCCACAGGCGCAGGCGCTGGGATTTGGGTTGAACCATGGCCATCGTTTTTCTCCCTAATCGAAGTTCATCTTGCTGGCTTTCAAATTCAGGATCGCCAGCGCGCCCACCAGCAGGAAGATCAGCGTGGCGATGGCGGCCGCCAGGCCGAAGTCTTGCCCGCCGCCGCCTTCGAAGGCGATGCGGTAGGTGTAGCTGACCAGCAGATCGGTATAGCCGGCCGGGGTGGTGGTGCCAATCATGTCCGGGCCGCCGTTGGTCAGCAGCTGGATCAGCACGAAGTTGTTAAAGTTGAAGGCGAAGCTGGCGATCATCAGCGGCGTCAGCGGCTTGATCAGCAGCGGCAAGGTGATGCGGAAGAAGTTTTGCCACGGGTTGGCGCCGTCCATCGCCGAGGCCTCGTACAGATCGTCCGGGATCGCTTTCAGCAGCCCCATGCACAGGATCATCATGTACGGGTAGCCGAGCCAGGTGTTGACGATCAGGATCATGCTCTTGGCGGTGAGCGGATCGCTGAACCAGGCCGGTTTGATACCGAACAGGTGGCTGAGCATCATGTTGATCTCGCCGAAGCTCTGGTTGAACAAACCCTTGAAGATCAGGATCGAAATGAACGACGGCACCGCATAGGGCAGGATCAGCAGCACGCGGTATACCGCCTTGCCTTTCAGCGCCTCCCACTGCACCACGCAGGCCAGCACCATGCCGACCGCCACGGTGAGGATCACCGTCATCACCGAGAACACGATGGTCCAGATGAAGATCGACACGAACGGTTTTTTGATGCCCTCGTCCTGCAGCACCCGCAGGAAGTTTTTCCAGCCGGTGGTGACGGTATAGCCCGGGCTCAGGGTTTCCTGCGCCCAACCGCCGTCGGCGTTGATCGCCTGATAGAAGCCGATGTCGCCATTCGGCCGGTAGCGCACCTGGGTCTGATTATTAGTCAGCGTGCTGCCGTCTTTGTCCAGCGCATACAGCGGGCGGGTGCCGGAGAACTGGCGCAGGGAGCTCATGCGCAATTCACCGCCGTCGGGCAGCTGCGCCACCAGCTGGCTCAGCGCCTGCCGGTTCTGGGTGATCACCCGCAGCGTGGCGCGTTCGCCCTGCGGCTCAGCGCCCTGCGCCGTCAGTTTCAGGGTTTGCGGCGCGGCGGCGTCGAGGCGGAAAGGCCCGGAGATCAGCGGCTGTTCACTGTCCGGTGGCGTCAGCTGCAGGCGCCACTGCTGGTTTTCCGCCGGATAGAGGCCGAAGGTAAAGGTTTTGCCGCTTTGGAACTGGCGCTGCATCAGCACCGATTGCGCGCGCTCGAAGGTCAGCTGGTTGGTGCTGCTGTAGTTGGTAAAGGCGATGGCGATGGTACAGATCAGCGGGAACAGAACGAACAGCCCCATACCGGCGATACCGGGATACACATAGCGCCAGGCGTAGGCGCGGCGATTGGCGAAGACGTAAAGCCCGGCGCTGACCAGGATCAGCGTCAGGATGGCGAACAGGTATTCACCCTGTGCATACATCAACACAATCAGGTAGCAGGTCACCAGGCTGAACAGGCCGACCACCAGCCATTTCAGCACGTCGCTTTGCCACCACTTCGATTTTTTACGCGCGGGCGTCCCGGCGTGAGCGAATTGCATAGGGCGTTCCTTTCTGTGAAGCAACGGCGGGGCACCGTGGCACCCCGCACGACGTCGTTACTTGGTGATACGGGTCTGCACGTCGTCCAGCGCGGCTTTCACCGTCTGACGGCCGCTGACGGCGTTGATCACCGCGCTGCGTTCGGCGTACCAGAAGGCGCTCATCTGCGGGATGTTCGGCATGATTTCCCCGTTTTGCGAGTTCTGCATGGTGGCGGCGATCTTCGGATCTTTGGCCAGCGCTTCCTGATAGGACTTCAGCGCCACCGCGCCCAGCGGCTTGTCTTTGTTGACGTCCGCCAGCCCTTCGTTGGTCAGCAGGTAGTTCTCGAGGAACTCGGTCGCCAGCTCTTTATTCGGGCTGGCGGCGTTGATGCCGGCGGTCAGCACGCCGACGAACGGCTTGGACGGCTTGCCTTTGAAGGTCGGCAGCAGCGTCACGCCGTAGTTGATTTTGCTTTGCTCAATGTTGTTCCAGGCCCAGGGTCCGTTGATGGTCATCGCGGTCTGGCCTTTGTTGAACGCGGCTTCGGCGATTGAGTAGTCGGTATCGGCGTTGATGTGTTTGTTTTTCACCAGATCGACGATGAACTGCAGACCGGCCTGCGAACCGGCGTTGGCGACGCCGACATCCTTGATGTTGTATTTGCCGTTTTCATACTTGAAGGCATAACCGCCGTCGGCGGCGATGATAGGCCAGGTGAAGTAGGGCTCCTGCAGGTTCCACATGATGGCGCTCTTGCCGTTGGCGCGCAGCTGCTTGTCCAGCGCCGGGATCTCTTCCCAGGTCTTCGGCGGCTGTTTGACCAGGTCTTTGTTGTAAATCAGCGACAGCGCTTCGACGGCGATCGGGTAGCCGATCAGCTTGCCGTCATAGCGCACGGCGTCCCAGGTGAACGGGAACAGCTTGTCCTGGAAGGCTTTGGACGGATGGATTTCGGCCAGCAGGCCGGACTGCGCATAGCCGCCGAAGCGATCGTGGGCCCAGAAGATGATGTCCGGGCCGTCGCCGGTGGCGGCTACCTGCGGGTATTTTTCTTCCAGCTTGTCCGGGTGCTCGACGGTGACTTTGATGCCGGTGTCTTTTTCGAATTTCTTGCCGACTTCGGCCAGGCCGTTATAGCCCTTGTCGCCGTTGATCCAGATAACCAGTTTGCCTTCCTCGATCTTGGCGAAGGCGGAAGAAGAGAGCACCAGGGTGGCCAGTGCCGAGAGCGCCAGCGTGCGGGCGAGGGTAATGCTGCGAGTCATAATCCAGTCCTTCTTTTTGTGGGCACATAAATCAAGGAGAGACGTTTCGCGGTAATAGTGGGTCACAACGCGACATATTCTCATCCTCCCCCCCTCTACGCCCCTGAGATGAGGAGTGTGATCCAGTTAACGTTGCGCTCTATTCTGTGGCGTCAGGCACAAAATAGGGGGGCGATTTTTGCCAGCCGGATCACAGATTTGCCTTAAGCGCGGAACTTCTCATCGCCGCGGTCGTTCTCTCATCCTCCCGTCTCCTCCCCCATGAAAAATCCTGTTACGGATGATTACCCTTTCCCGCGACTCCCGCACTATCGGCCCATTGATTTTCAACGCCACGCGCAGCAGGGATACCGGATTTATGTCGTCAATGCCTATCGCCACTCAGCCCACCCTGTACCGGATCCATCCGGCCAGTTTCCGCGACGGAAACGGGGACGGCGTGGGCGACGCGCACGGCATGCTGGCGGCATTGCCGTACCTGAAAGCGCTGTCGATCGATGGCCTGTTGCTGCCGCAGACGCTGGCGCCGGAGGCCGAGGCGGCGGTGACGGGCGAAGGGCTGACGCTGTGGTACGCCGATGAAGCCAACCGCGTTCGCAATGCGGCCGCACCGCAGCGTTTCGCCCAGGGGGCGCTGGCGCTGGACGTGATGCCGTTCAGCGCGGAGAAGCTGGTGGCGGTGCTGCACGCCCGCCGCGCCACGCTGGCGGACAGCCTGTGGAGCACCGGCGACGCCGAGCAGCCCCGAGTGGTCAGCCGCTGGGGGCAGGGCGACCTGCGCTCCGCCGTCGCCTTTCTGACGCTGCTGGCGATGTTGCCGGCGCCGATCTGCCTGTATCAGGGCGAAGAGCTGGGGCTGCCGCACGCCGCCGGCCTGCAGGATCCGCGTGGCGCGCAAACGCCGATGCCGTGGCATGAAGCCCCCGAACAGGTCACCGCCGGCGAAATCAGCTGGTATCAGCAGGTGGCGATCGAACACCGCGCGCTGGCCATCAGCCGCCAACAGCACGACAGCCACTCCACCTTACGTTACTGCCAGGCGCTGTTGGCCCTGCGCCATTCGCCGCTTATCCAGCACGGCGAGCTGAGCGCGGTCAGCCAGCGGGACGGCGTGGTGCGCTTACTTATTACCCATCAGGATCAATGCCTTGAAGCGCTGATAAACCTGCAGCCTTATACTCAGGCGGCCGCGCCGTCTGAGGCGACCTTGCCGTTGGCATGGCAGCACGGCGCGCAGCAAGAGGGTCATCAATGGGTTTTGGCGGGCTTTGCCTCTGCCATTTTCACACGACATGTTAACTGCGAAAGCAGGGGAGTAACGCATGGCTAGCGTCACACTGCGCAGCGTTTATAAGGCCTTCGGTGAGGCCGTGATTTCCAAAGACGTCAATCTGACCATCGAAGACGGCGAGTTTGTGGTGTTTGTCGGGCCGTCGGGCTGCGGTAAATCGACGCTGCTGCGCATGATCGCCGGGCTGGAGGACATCACCTCCGGCGAACTGCTGATCGGCGAGAAACGTATGAATGAGGTGCCGCCTTCCGAGCGCGGCATCGGCATGGTGTTCCAGTCTTACGCGCTGTATCCGCACCTGTCGGTGGCGGACAACATGTCGTTCGGCCTGAAGCTGGCCGGCGCCAGGAAAGCGGACATCAATCAACGGGTGAACCAGGTCTCCGAAGTGCTGCAACTGGCGCACCTGCTCGACCGGCGGCCGAAGGCGCTGTCCGGCGGGCAGCGTCAGCGCGTGGCGATCGGCCGCACGCTGGTGGCCGAGCCGGACGTATTCCTGCTCGACGAACCGCTGTCCAACCTCGACGCCGCACTGCGGGTACAGATGCGCATCGAGATCTCCCGTCTGCACAAGCGCCTGCAGCGCACCATGATTTACGTCACCCACGATCAGGTCGAAGCGATGACGTTGGCCGACAAGATCGTGGTGCTCGACGCCGGTCGCGTGGCGCAGGTCGGCAAGCCGCTGGAACTGTACCACTACCCCGCCAACCGCTTCGTCGCCGGCTTTATCGGCTCGCCGAAGATGAACTTCCTGCCGGTCAAGGTGACCGCGGCGCAGCCGCAACAGGTGCAGGTCGAACTGCCCAACCGCCAGCTGGTCTGGCTGCCGGTGGAAGGCGCGGGCGTTCAGCCCGGCGCCAATCTGTCACTGGGCATTCGCCCTGAACATCTGCTGCCCGGCGAAGCCTCTGAAGTGCGGCTTACCGGCGACGTACAGGTGGTGGAGCAGCTCGGCAACGAGACGCAAATCCACATCCAAATCCCGGCCATCCGTCAAAACCTGGTGTACCGCCAGAACGACGTGGTGCTGGTAGAAGAAGGTGCCACATTCGCCATCGGCCTGCCGCCTCACCGTTGCCACCTGTTCCGTGAAGACGGTACGGCATGTAAACGGCTGCACCAGGAGCCGGGCGTTTAAAGCATCAAAGTCGGTATAACAGGAGAATAATGATGACAACTCTGCGCAAACTTCCTCTGGCACTGGCTGTCGCCGCCGGTGTTCTTTCCACCCAGGCGCTGGCCGTGGATTTTCACGGTTACGCCCGTTCCGGCATCGGCTGGACCGGCAGCGGCGGTGAGCAACAGTGCTTCAAGGCCACCGGCGCCGCGAGCAAGTACCGTCTCGGCAACGAATGTGAAACCTACGCTGAATTGAAGCTGGGGCAGGAAGTGTGGAAAGAAGGCGACAAGAGCTTCTATTTCGACACCAACCTGGCCTATTCGGTTTCGCAACGCTCCGATTGGGAAGACGTGACGCCGGGCTTCCGCGAAGTCAACGTGCAGGGTAAAAACCTGATCGATTGGCTGCCGGGCTCCACGCTGTGGGCCGGTAAGCGCTTCTATCAGCGTCATGACGTTCATATGATCGACTTCTACTACTGGGATATCTCCGGCCCGGGCGCCGGTCTGGAAAACATCGATCTGGGCTTCGGCAAGCTGTCCGCCGCCGTGACCCGCAACTCGGAATCCGGCGGCTCTTACGGCTACCTGGATAACGAATGGAAGCAGCGCCCGACCGTCAACGACACCTTCGACCTGCGCCTGGCCGGCCTGGAGCTGAACCCGGGCGGCACCCTGGAGCTGGGCGTGGACTACGGTCGCGCCAACGCGCAGGACCACTATCACCTGGCCGACGGCGCCAGCAAAGACGGCTGGATGTTCACCGCGGAACACACCCAGAGCATCCTGAGCGGCTACAACAAGTTCGTAGTGCAGTACGCCACCGACTCGATGACCTCACAAAACAACGGCCGCAGCCAGGGGGCCACCATCGATAACAACGGCAAGATGATCCGCGTGCTGGATCACGGCGCCATCGACTTCAACGACCAATGGGCCATGATGTACGTCGCCATGTTCCAGGACATCGACCGCGACAACAACAACGGCACCACCTGGTACACCGTGGGCGTGCGCCCGATGTACAAATGGACGCCGATCATGAGCACCCTGCTGGAAGCCGGCTACGACAACGTCAAATCCCAGCGTACCGGCGATCGCAATGGCCAGTATAAAGTGACTCTGGCGCAGCAGTGGCAGGCGGGCAACAGTATCTGGTCGCGCCCGGCCATCCGTCTGTTCGCCACCTACGCCAAGTGGGATGAGAAGTGGGGCTACGCCACCGGTGACGACACCGGGTATACCGCCGGCACTGCTTACAACGACACCAGCCTGCACACCTTCAGCCGCGGCAAGGATGACGAAGTCACCTTCGGCGCCCAGATGGAAATTTGGTGGTAACGACCGGACGGGGAGGGCCGAAGGCTCTCCCCCAACCGCATTCGCCGCGGCCGGATCTCTTGCCTGAACTGCCGCGGTGCTGAAAGAGGATATAACGATGAAAAAGAATCTGCTGTCACTCTGCCTGTCGCTGGCGCTGACCGTCGGCGCGCCTTTGGCGGCCAACGCCGAGACGCCGGCCAACGTTTCCGTCGCGCCGGCCATCAGCGCCGCCACGCTGCAAAGCCTGCCGTGGCAGCCGCTGCAGCCGCCGGTGTCGCAAGAGGTGAAGCTCGACGCCGTCAGCCCACAGCTCAATCAGGGCGAGATCCGGGGGGCGATCGCCGCCTATACGTTGCCGGCCGATCGCGGTTCGCTGGAAGTGACGCTGAGCAGCCTCGCCAAAAACAATTCGCTTTATGCGCCGAGCGTGCTGGTGCTGGACGAGCATCTGCGCCCGGCGGCGTATTACCCGAGCAGCTACTTCCCTTACCAGCCGCCGGGGGCGATGTCTTCCGATCGCCTCGAAGGCACGCTGAAGCTGACGCCGGCGCTCGGTCAAAAACAGATTTACCTGCTGGTGTACACCACCCGCCAGGATTTGGCGAAAACCACGCAGCTGACTAACCCGGCCAAGGCCTATGCGCAGGGCGTGGGCAACGCGGTGCCGGATATCCCGGATCCGATCGCCGGCCACGCGACGACCGGCACGCTGAAGCTTAAGGTCACCGCTGAACAGGGCACCGGCAACGTGATGATCGGCATGCTGCAGCCTGCGCCGACCGTGGCGCCGGTGGTGGTGGGCTCGACCGCCCCTGCCGCCGTGGCTGCACCGGCACCGGCGCCGGAGAAACCGGCGGAGCCGATGCTCAACGATACCGAAAGCTACTTTAATAACGGCATCAAACAGGCGGTGAAGGCGGGCGATATCGATAAGGCGCTGAAGCTGATGAATGAGGCCGAGAAGCTGGGCTCGACCACCGCGCGTAAAACGTTTATCAGCAGCGTTAAAGGCAAGGGGTAACACCCGGCGCTGCCGATGCTGGCTCGATGATTGGTGCGCCTTGGCGCACCTTTTTTCATCCGCGGGCCAGCGTTGCGCCGATCAACGCCAGCAGACGGGCGTTGTCCACCTGCTGCATGACGCGCACCGGCTTGCCCTGCGGCGGCGGCATGCCGACCGTCAGGCGCAGGCTGTCTGGCCGCCAGCGGCGTGAGCTGCCGCGCGTCAACGCCCCTTCCAGCGCCACATCCACATGGAACATCTCGGTCGTGACCAGCTGCGGCGCCAGCAGCCAGGCGATCACCAGCGCATCATGGATCCAGCAGCCCGGCAGGTGCCGCGTATGGCGAGAATAGTCGATCCACGGCCGCGTGGTGGCGCGTAAATAGCGGCACAGCGGGGTATCCGGCTGGGTCAACGCGGCCAGATCCGCCTGGGTCAGCATGGTCTGGGTGGTGACATCCAGCGGCGCCAGCGTGATGGCCGCGCCGCTGTTCAACACCAGCTGCGCCGCTTCGGGATCCAAACCGAAATTGGTGTCCTTGATGTACCCGTCGACGTTGAACACGCCGCCCATGATCACGATCTCTTTCACCGCCTGCGCCATCTGCGGGTAAAGCTGCATGGCGTGCGCAACGTTGGTCAGCGGGCCGATCGCCGCCAGCGTGATCTCGCCGGGATGCCGGCAGATCAGTTCGCCGATGGCGATGGCGGCGTCCGGTACGGGCGCGTTGGCCAGCGTGGGGGCGGGCAGGTCACGCCACAGCGCCGCCAGTTTCGGATCGGCGATCGGGCGATCCAGATGGGCGCGCCACGGCTCCGGCGGCTCGCTCAGGGCGCGCGCCGCGCCGAGGGCGACAGGCACCCGATAACCGCTCTGCGCCAGCAGCTCGGTGGCGACGGCGAAGCCCACTTCACGCGGGGTGTTGCCGGCCACGATGCTGATCAGCTCCAGCTGCAGCTGCGGTTTGGCCGCCAGCGCCAGGGCCAGCGCCAGGCCGTCGTCGACGTTGGCGCCGGGCACGCCGTTGCCGGGATCGCAATCAATGATTAAACGCATATATATAAGGTGTCCTGAAAAACCGCTAACAGCCGCAGGAGCGGCGGATGCGCAGTTGAAAAGCGAATTCATGCAGCTCGGCGGGCGCGGCACCGGTGGCCAGCATGGCGATGGCCCGCTTGGCCATGGCGTCGATCGGTTGCTCGACCGCGCTGAGCGGCGGCACGCTGAATTCGGATTGCTGCGTGCCGTTAAAACAGATCAGCGCCAGATCGTCCGGCGCGCGCAGCCCATGTTCCGCCAGCGCCGACAGGCAGCCGAGCGCCTGCTGCTCGTTGGAGGTGAAAACGGCACGCGGGCGCGGGCCTTGCACCAGGCGCTGGGTGGCCTGATAGCCGCCCTGGCGGGTGTAGGGCGCCTCGAAAATCCACTCGTCGCGCGGCTCGATGCCCGCCTCCAGCAGCGCATCGCGCCAGCCGTTCAGGCGATCCTGTGCGTTGAGCATGGTCAGCGGGCCGATAAAAATGCCGATGTCGCGATAACCGTGCTGCAGCAGATGGCGGGTCGCCTGGCAGGCGGCGTCGCGCTCGTCGACGCGAATGGCGCAGACGCCGGCCTGGCTGTCGATGGTGTCTATCATCACGCAGGGCGTGCCGGAGGCGCGGATCAGATCGAACCACGGGTGGCGATCGACGCTGGTGTACAGCAGGCCGTCGACCTGGCGGCGCAGCAGGTTGTTGATAAGCTCATATTCGCGCTGCCGGTCATCGCCGGCGTCGCCCAGCAGCAGCACGCGGCCGCGGCTGAAAGCCTCTTGCTGCAGCGCCCGCGCCAGGGTGGCGAAGAACGGGTTGGAAATATCCGGCACCACCAGCCCGTAGGTTTGCGTGCTGCCGGAGGCCAGCGCCCGCGCGATATCGTTCGGCCGGTAGCCGGTCTGCTCGATCGCCGCCAGCACGCGCAGCCGGGTGGCTTCCGCCACCGGGCGCGGGCCGTTGTTGATCACATAGCTGACCACGGCGACGGAGGTGCCCGCTACGCGGGCCACGTCGGCGCGGGTAACGCGTCGCGCGGAGTGATTATCCAAATTGGGATCCTGTTCGCCTTCTCGCTATGCGGCATCCTGCGGCAGGTTAAGATCGCGGCCGCGGGTTTCGGGGGCAAAGAAGGTGGTGATTAAGCCGATGCCCGCCATTACAACAAAATAGGCGGCGACAGGCCACCAGTGACCGAAGCCGGACAGCAGCGCGGTGGCGATCAGCGGCGCGGTGCCGCCGGAGAGGATCGAGCCGAGCTCCTTGGCGAACGCCATCTTGGAGTAGCGGTTCTTCACGCCGAACAGTTCGACGCCGTAAGCCGCCTGCACGCCGAAGATCCCCAACGATGCGATGCACATGCCGACCACGATCACCGAGATGACGATCGCCGGTTCACGGCTGTCGAGCAGCCAGAACGCCGGGAAGGCGTACAGCACCAGCAGCAGGCAGAACCACCGGTAGGTGACGCGGCGGCCGAAGCGATCGGACAGCCAGCCGGCCAGCGGGATCACCAGAAAACCGCACAGCGAGGCGATCAGCACCGCCAGCGCCGGCACCGATTTATCGACCATCAGCACCTTGGCGACATAGCCGACGATAAAGCCCTGACACAGATAGGAGGGGCCGTTTTCGCCGATGCGCAGGCCGAGCATCACCCAGAATGCTTTGGTGCGTTGCAGGTAGCTGCGCGAGTCCGGCGCGGCGTTGGCGGCGTCCAGCATGCGCTGGTGGTTTTGCTGCAGCTCGCGTTCAAAGACCGGCGTTTCCCGCACGTGGCGGCGCAGGTAGAGCGCCACGCCGGCGATCAGAATGCTGGCGAGGAACGGAATGCGCCAGCCCCAGCTCATCAGGTCTTCCTTGTCCAGCTGCAGCACCAGTAGCCACACCAGCGACGCCAGCAGAGTGCCGCTGTTGGAGCCGATGGCGATGATCGACGCCACCAGCCCGCGCCGTTTGGCCGGCGCGTATTCCGCCAGCATCACTGCGCCGCCGGACAACTCGGCACCGGCGCCGAACCCCTGCGCGAAGCGCAGGATCACCAGGCAGGTGGGTGCCCAAACGCCGATTTGCGCATAGGACGGGATCAGGCCGATCAGCGTGGTGGAAATACCCATCAGCGCCACGGTGGTGATCAGCACCACGCGGCGGCCTTTGCGATCGCCGATCCAGCCGAACACCAGCGCGCCGATCGGCCGCGCGACGAAGCCGACGGAGTAGGTGGCGAAGCTGGCCAGCAGGGCGACCAGCGGCGTGGCTTCGGGGAAGAACACGTCGCCGAATACCATGCCGGCCGCCAGGCCGTACAGCGCGAAATCGACGTATTCCATGGCGGTGCCGAGCCAGCAGGAGAAGGTGGCGCGCCAAAATTGGCTGCGCCCCTCTTTGGTTGCCAGGCGTTCATCGGCCGCCAGCGCGGCGTCGGCGGTCTGTGAAGGGGCAAGCGTTGTTTCGCTCATGACGGTGCTATCCTCTTTTGTTCTGCGCCCTGACGGGCGCGGTTAAAGATGGTTTCCCTGGTGCCGGCAACAAAGGTGTGCCGACAAATGTGTCGGACGCATGGCGATTCAACGCTGCGGTGTCAGAGTATCTACGCGCGTAGATAAAACAACGCGACAGAGATGAAATTTTGCAGGCGATCACAGAATCGCCATCGTGCCGGGGAACGAAGATAGAGAACGCGGATGGCAAAAAGATGACAGGAAGCCGGTTTTTCCGGCCGACGCTACCGCCGTTTTCGCCACGAATCAGCCTGCCGCTTTCGTATTTCTGCGCTACAATGGGGGCCTGTTAACAGTTTGTATCGTCTGGCGCGCCATATCGGCTGCGGTTCAGGCGAGGAGTAAAGCAATGTCTGGCATCAGGGATTCCATCCTGCCGCCGCTGGAGTGGTTGTCCGAACAGGATCCTCCGGCGCCCGCCGCCGTCAGCGACTGGCTGATGGAGTTAGGCTCCATGACCCGCCGATTTGAACGCCATTGCGCCCAGGTGCGCGTCGAACCGCAGCGCGAATGCTTCGTTACGCGCGAGGCGCTGGGCGACGAGGCGAACCACCTGCCCGACAGCCCGCGCTACTGGCTGCGCGAAGTCGTCCTGTTGGGTGACGATCGTCCCTGGCTGCTGGGGCGCACGGTGATCCCGGAGAATACGCTGACCGGCCCCGACCAGGCGCTGGTGGATCTGGGCACGCTGCCGCTGGGGCGCTACCTGTTCAGCAGCGGCGATCTGACCCGCGACTATATCCATATCGGCCGGCAGGACGCGCTGTGGGCGCGCCGTTCACGGCTGCGGCTGGCGGGCAAACCGCTGCTGCTGACCGAACTGTTTTTACCGGCTTCGCCGCTGTATTCAGCGGTTCCTGCATAAGAGAGGAGAGCAAGACCTTGGAGGGAAGCGTGACCCAAAGTAAATGGCGGGCTTACAGCCATTTGATGCGCATTGATAAACCGATCGGCACGCTGTTGCTGCTGTGGCCGACGCTGTGGGCGCTGTGGCTGGCCGGGAAAGGCGTGCCGCCGCTGTCGATTTTGCTGGTGTTCGTGCTCGGCGTGTTCCTGATGCGCGCCGCCGGCTGCGTGGTGAATGACTACGCCGATCGCGCGGTGGACGGCTACGTGAAACGCACCGCCGGGCGGCCGATGCCGAGCGGCCGGGTGAGCGCGAAAGAGGCCAAGGTGCTGTTCGCGGTGCTGGTGCTGATCTCGTTCTGCCTGGTGTTGACGCTCAATGCGATGACCATCTGGCTGTCGCTGGCGGCGCTGGCGCTGGCCTGGGTGTATCCGTTCATGAAGCGGGTGACCAACCTGCCGCAGTTCGTGCTGGGTGCCGCGTTCGGCTGGGGTATTCCGATGGGTTATGCGGCGGTCAGCGAATCGCTGCCGCTCAGCTGCTGGCTGCTGCTGCTGGCCAACATCTGCTGGACGGTGGCCTACGACACGCTGTATGCGATGGTCGACCGCGACGATGACCTGAAGATCGGCATCAAATCCACCGCTATCCTGTTCGGCCGTTATGACAAGCTGATCGTCGGGTTGCTGCAGTTCGCGACACTGCTGCTGCTGCTGTGGGTCGGTTATCTGGCGCAGCTCGGCGGGGCGTTTTACTGGTCGCTGCTGCTGGCGGGCGCGCTGTTCATTCACCAGCAGAAGCAGATCGCCGGGCGCGAGCGCGAAGCCTGCTTCAAGGCCTTCCTGCAGAACAACTATGTCGGGCTGGTGATATTTATCGGCATCGCGCTGAGTTATCTGCCGGTGTAACGGCTCCCCAGATCAAGAAAAAAGGCACCCCACGGGGTGCCTTTGGTTTTTGCGCGGCGGGTGAAATCACTCGTCTTGCTCTTCTTCCGCGTCGGCCGGCGGCAGGGCGTTGGTCTCTGCCGGCATGTTGACGCTTTCGATGGTCAGCTTGATTTCCGGCGTGATCAGATCGCTCAGCATGTTGTACACCTCGAGGGTGTGCTCGCGGATCGCGTCGCCGCTGTCGTTGATATAGCCTTCTTCGCGCAGCGTCGCCACCAGGGTGGAGAACACCGCCTTGTCGAAGAACTCCGGCGCGTTGATGCCGTGCAGCACCGACAGACGCTGCGCCATGATGCGGCTCTCTTTCTCCAGCGCGCCGCGGTTGATGCTCGGGTTGGCGCTGAGGATCGACATGGTGATGGCGTAGCGCTGCAGGGTTTCGCGCACCCCGGCGGCCAGCAGCTGCAGCGGGCGAATGCGCGCCGGGTTCAGCACCAGATCGTCGCCTTTGTCGCAGATCAGCTGCTGGCGGATCAGCTCGTCGATCACCGGCTGCAGTACCTCCGGCAGCTGTTCCTTGTCGTTATGCAGGAACAGCTCGGCTTTCAGCATCGGATAGATCATGCCGATCTGGCGCAGCAGCTCGGCGCGCGATACCCGGCGGTGATGCATCACGATGCTGGCGATCAGCGACGGCAGCACCAACAGGTGGTGGATGTTGTTGCGGTAATAGGTCATCAGCACCGC
Organism: Serratia nevei; assembly: GCF_024160145.1. Lineage (GTDB taxonomy): Bacteria > Pseudomonadota > Gammaproteobacteria > Enterobacterales > Enterobacteriaceae > Serratia > Serratia nevei_A. Next base: position 8,309 of record NZ_JAMYWQ010000056.1, on the reverse strand, counting down.
CTGCTCGCGCGGCAGGATGATGATGTCGCCGATGCTGTCCTTCTCCACCTCGAACTTGTTCATGTTCAGGGCGTGATCCAGCAGCTCGTCCGGCGTTTGTGTCGGCACGGTGACGTCACGCGCGTAAGGCGCGTTGCGCATCAGCTGCAGGTAGCACTCGAGCTGTTCGACCAGCTGTTCGCGGGTCAGCGAACGCTGGCGCGAGGCCAGCAGCGCGGTGCAACACAGGTTCATGGCGTTGGCCGCGGCGGCATTGTTGATGCGTACCATGATCTGGCCGGCCAGATCGTTGACCGTCGGCGTCAGCCAGCTTGGGCGCTGGGCTTCGATCGGATCAATAGACTCGCGCCACTGCGGCACGTGCTGGTTGAGGTAAGCCGTCAATGGCAGCGGTTCGCCGAAGTTGACATAACCCTGGCCCAGGTTGCGCAGTTTGCGCAGGCCGCGCAGCATTTGCGGCAGGCTCTCTTTTTCCTTGGTGGCGCCGCGCAGCTCTTTGGCATAGGTGCCCACCTCCATCACGTGCTCGTAACCGATGTAGATCGGCACCAGCGTGATCGGACGGGCGCCGCCGCGCAGCATCGCCTGGATGGTCATCGACAGGGTCCCGGTCTTCGGTTCCAGCAGACGCCCGGTGCGTGAGCGGCCGCCTTCCACGAAGTATTCCACCGAGTAACCGCGGGTGAACAGCTCGCCGAGGTATTCGCGGAACACCGTCGAGTAAAGCTTGTTGCCCTTGAAGGTGCGGCGGATGAAGAACGCGCCCAGGCGGCGGAAGATCGGGCCGGCCGGCCAGAAGTTGAGGTTGATGCCCGCAGCGATGTGCGGCGGCACCAGGCCCTGGTGATACAGCACGTAGGACAGCAGCAGGTAGTCCATGTGGCTGCGGTGGCAGGGCACGTAGACGATCTCGTGGCCGTCCTGCGCCAGCTGGCGCACGCGCTCGGCGTTGGTGACGTTGATGCCCTGATACAGCCGGTTCCAGGTCCAGCCCAGCACGCGGTCGGACAGACGCACGGTTTCATAGGAGAAATCGGCGGCGATCTCTTCCATCAGCGCGATGGCGTTCTGCTGGGCTTTCTCGTGTGAGATCTTCTTGCTGCGCGCTTCGTCCTCGACCGCTTTTTCGATCGCTTTGGACGCCAACAGCTTGTTGAACAGATCCTGACGGGCCGGCAGGCTCGGGCCTACCGCAGCCAGGCGCTGACGCGAGAAGTGCATGCGCGCCACGCGCGCCAGCTTCTGCGCGATGGTTTTATCCGTGCCGTGTTCGGTGGCCATGCGGCGCAGCGAAACGGTGTTGGAGAAACGCACGAAGCTGTCGCGGCCGAGCCACAGCACGGCGAAGAATTTCTGTACGCCGTTCAACAGACGCAGGTGCGGCGTGCCGTGGCCTTCGCGGCCCGGCGAGCGGCCGAACATCACCGACACCGGCAGCATCTGAATGTCGAGATCCGGATTGCTGCGGTGCAGGTCCAGATAGTCGTGGAACAGCTTTACCGACTCTTCTTTCGGGGTGTAGTAGCGGAACACGCGCGGGCCGTCGTGAATGAACACGTAGCTCGGCAGCACGGTGCCGTCGATCTCCAGCGAGTCGAGCGGATCGGGCAGATCCTGCGCCAGGCACTGGGTGCGCAGCGTCAGCAAATCCGCCTTGGAATTGTAAGGCAAAACATACAGAATCGGCCGCGAGGGATCCAACCCTAGCTCGGTAACCGGGTCTGAAGGAATGACCTTACTTCTTACCAACAATTTGAGTGGTAAATTCAATAGTTTATAATAAATTTTACGCCAACCTGACATAACAACGTGAAGCCTCTTGTTAGCAATGCGCCGCAAGCATACCAGAAACCGGGTAGCAGATCTGTGGTGTTCGAAAACCGCGAGCCGTCAGCGCGGACTGTTCTAGACTCTATTTTATTATGACCGACCTCTGAGAAAGGCACGAAAACATGGCAAACCAAGCAACCGGACTGACCCGCATCATCAAGGCCGCCGGCTATTCCTGTAAAGGGCTTTCCGCCGCCTGGCAGCACGAGGCGGCGTTCCGCCAGGAGCTGGTGGCAACCGTCCTGGCTATCATACTGGCTGTCTGGCTGGATGTGGGTGCGATAGCGCGCATTTTATTGATCGGATCGGTAGCGCTGGTGATGATCGTCGAGATCCTGAACAGTGCGATCGAGGCGGTGGTGGATCGCATCGGCAGCGAGCATCACGAACTGTCCGGCAGGGCCAAGGACATGGGATCGGCGGCGGTGTCGCTGGCGATCGTGCTGGCGCTGTTCGTTTGGGGCACAATCTTATGGCAGCATTTTGGCTGACGAAAGGCGCCTACTGTCTGATTTTTATTTATTCTTCGGTTCCCAATTCGCGCTTACCTGTATATACTCACAGCAAGACTGTATAAACAAACAGGGGGCGGAATGAAAGCACTAACTACCAGACAGCAAGAGGTCTACGATCTGATTCGCGATCATATTTCGCAAACGGGCATGCCGCCAACGCGTGCCGAGATCGCGATGCGTCTGGGGTTCCGTTCGCCTAACGCCGCCGAAGAACACCTGAAGGCGCTGGCACGCAAAGGCGTGATCGAAATCGTCTCCGGTGCCTCGCGCGGTATCCGCCTGCTGATGGAAGAAGAAGAAGGGCTGCCGCTGATCGGCCGCGTCGCCGCCGGTGAGCCACTGCTGGCGCAGCAGCACATCGAAGGGCACTACCAGGTGGATCCTTCCCTGTTTAAACCGAGCGCCGATTTCCTGCTGCGGGTGAACGGCATGTCGATGCGCGACATCGGCATTCTGGACGGCGATCTGCTGGCGGTGCACAAAACGCAAGACGTGCGCAACGGCCAGGTGGTGGTGGCGCGCATCGAAGACGAAGTGACGGTCAAGCGCCTGAAAAAACACGGCAACGTGGTGGAGCTGCTGCCGGAAAACAATGAATTCCAACCGATCGTGGTCGATCTGCGTCAGCAGAATTTCACCATCGAAGGGCTGGCGGTTGGCGTGATCCGCAACGGCGACTGGATTTAATCGCCGTACCATCGCCGCCGCTCCCTGTTTCAATCGCCCCTGTTCTGGGGCGTTTTTGTTTCTGACTTTGCCCTTCGCCACTGCTACGGGAACATCTCATCATGCGTCTGATTTCCGCTTTCACCAGCGACACCGATAAGGCTCTGTGGCGCCTGGCCCTGCCGATGATTTTCTCCAACATCACCGTGCCGTTGCTCGGGCTGGTAGATACCGCGGTGATTGGCCACCTCGACAGCCCTATCTATCTGGGCGGCGTGGCGATCGGCGCGGTGGCGACCAGTTTCCTGTTCATGCTTCTGCTGTTCTTGCGCATGAGCACCACCGGCCTGGCGGCGCAGGCGCTGGGCGCAAAGGATCCGCAGGCGCTGGCGCGCGCCTTTATGCAGCCGCTGCTGCTGGCGCTGTTGGCCGGCGCGGCGATTGTTCTACTGCGCTATCCGCTGATTGAACTGGCGCTACGGATCGTCGGCGGCGATGGTGAGGTGTTGGAACAGGCGCGGCGTTTTCTTGAGATCCGCTGGCTGAGCGCCCCGGCGGCGCTGGCTAATCTGGTGCTGCTGGGTTGGCTGCTCGGCGTGCAGTACGTGCGCGCGCCGGTGATCCTGCTGATCGTCGGCAACCTGCTGAACATCGTGCTGGATATCTGGCTGGTGATGGGCCTGGGCTGGAATGTGCGGGGTGCGGCGGCGGCAACCGCCATCGCCGAATACGCCACGCTGTTGCTCGGCCTGGGGCTGGCATGGCGGGTGATGCGTTTGCGCGGTATTACCCTGCCGATGCTGCGCCAGGCCTGGCGTGGCGATCTGCGCCGCTTGCTGGCGCTTAATCGCGACATCATGCTGCGTTCACTGCTGCTGCAACTGTGCTTTGCATCGCTGACCTTCTTCGGCGCTCGCCTGGGGAGCGACGTGGTGGCGGTCAACGCGGTATTGATGAATCTGCTGACGTTCACCGCCTATGCGCTCGACGGCTTCGCTTATGCGGTGGAGGCCCATTCGGGCCATGCCTACGGTGCCCGGGACGACAGCCAACTGCGCAAGGTGTGGCACGCCGCTTGCCGGCAGGCGGGGCTGGTTGCGCTGGCCTTCGCCCTGGCGTATGCCGTTAGCGGCCAGCAGATCGTGGCGGCGTTGACCTCCTTAACGGAGCTGCGTGCGTTGGCCGCCCACTATTTACCGTGGCAGGTCATCCTGCCGCTGGTCGGGGTGTGGTGCTATTTGCTGGACGGCATGTTTATCGGCGCCACGCGCGGTGCCGAGATGCGCAACAGCATGGCGGTGGCCGCGGCGGGATATGGCCTGGCGCTGTTCAGCGTGCCACTGCTTGGTAACCACGGGCTTTGGCTGGCGCTGGCGGTATTTCTGGCGCTGCGTGGCCTGGCGCTGGGCTGGATTTGGCACCGTCATCAGGTGCGTGGCAGCTGGTTTGCTGCACGTTAGACCGGACGCTTTGTTGGGTTATTTGTTAGCTTTTCTTATGTTTTTATTCATGTTTGCTTACATGTTTTCAGTCCCGTCTCGTTCCCGTTAGCACGTTGTTTTTTGGCGTTTTTGGTTTTTATTTTGTTTCTTAATGGTTTTTTATTCTGGATTCCGGCGGTTTTGTTTTTATGTTTAACTAGAATGAATCATGTGGCTGGTGAATGGAGGGGAACGGCATTCCTTAAGGTGAAGGGAATATCGGCCAGAAAAATTTCTGGTTAACCCCGGCCGGCGACAGGGATCACTGATTCACCACAGGTTAACGGAGAGACGATGAATAAAGATCAAGCCGACGGTAACTGGAAGCAGCTGAAAGGCAAAGTGAAGGAAAAATGGGGCAAGCTGACCGATGACGATCTGACGGTCATCGAAGGGAAACGCGAACAGCTGGTCGGCAAAATCCAGGAGCGCTACGGTTACCAGAAAGAGGCGGCCGAGAAAGAGGTAAAAGCCTGGGAAGATCACACCAAACACCGCTGGTAATTTGCAGGGCCGCCATTGAAGGCGGCTTACCCAGTGCAGGCCGGCGTCGCTCTCATCCTCTGGCGCCCCGGCCGCAGGTACAGGGAGGTACCTGACTTCGTATTACTTCTTCTTGATGGCGATACTGTGATCGTGTTCGGCGCAGTCATGCTTGCTGTCGCACGCCTCAACCTCCACGCAGCCGGCGCACAGACCGTGCGCTTCCACCACGCTGTGCCGCAGCGCAAATCCGGCTTCCTGCGCCAGCTTTTGCAGCGTTTCCTCTACGCCTTCGGTGGTGCGTTCGGTCACCTGGCCGCAGCGGTCGCAGATAAACAGTGCGGACGTGTGCATCGGCTGTTCGAAGTGGTGGCACAGCACGTAGCTGTTGGCGGACTCCACTCTATGGATAAAGCCTTGCTCCAGCAGAAAATCCAGCGCGCGATAGACCGTCGGTGGCTTGGCCTGTGGTTCGGCGACGCGCAGCAGATCGAGCAGGTCATAAGCGCTGATTGCACCGGGTTGCTGAGTCATCAGACGCAGCACTTCCAGCCGTTGCGGCGTCAATCGCACATTGCGTTGCTGGCAGAGGCGTTCCGCCTGTGCCAACAGCTTTTCCTGGGTGGTTGAGTTCATCGCAAGTATCCCGGTACGTAAAAAAGCCGATTTTACCATGATTACGGCGAATCGCCGAGAGTTGCCCCCTTTTCCCCTGAGGATTGCGCAGGGAAAGGCGCGCTGAGTACGCTAAAAGAGAGATGCATCACAACTTTTTCCCGCCGTCGGGCGGCAAATCAACGTCGCCGATTTTAGCGCTGGAGAGCGAAGGCCGAGAGCGGTATAACGCGCTTCACCCACGTGATGAGCAGGAGCCTTGTGTGATGACGGAAAGAGAGAAGCTGTTAAGCGGCCAGGTGTACAACAGCCGCGATGAAGAACTGATTGCCATGTACCATCGGGCCAGGGCATTAACCAAACGGCTGGGCGAGCTGGATTCGCATCAGGCGGACGAGAAAAACTGCCTGCTCGGCGAGCTGTTTGGCGCCTGGGGCGAGGCGAGCTGGATTGAAACGCCGTTCTGGTGCGACTACGGGCAGCATGTCCGCATCGGTAAAAACTGTTTTATCAACGTCAACGCGGTGTTCCTCGACTGCAATACCATCACTATCGGCGACAACACGCTGATCGGCCCCAACGTGCAAATCTACACGCCGAGCCACCCGCTGAAGGCCGGCGAACGCTTTACCGGCGACCCGGCCTTTCCTTTCCGCACCTCGGCGCAGCCGGTGTCCATCGGCAGCAACGTATGGATCGGCGGTAACGTGGTGATCTTGCCGGGCGTGACCATCGGCGACGGCACGACTATCGGCGCGGGCAGCATCGTGACCGGCGATATCCCGGCCAACGTGCTGGCGCTGGGGCAGCCGTGCCGGGTGATCCGCACGTTGGAATAGGGGGGAAGCGAAGGCGGTTTTCCCAACGGCGCCGATTGTCGTTATAATAGCCGTTTGCGGCCGCGCGCCGTTCGTTAAACCCAGACAGACTCAGGTAGCCAGTAACTCAGCATGACGAAAGACAACCACGCCCCAACCTACGCCGCCAATCGTTTCTCCATCGCGCCGATGCTCGACTGGACCGATCGTCATTGCCGTTACTTCCACCGCCTGCTGACCAAGGAAACGCTGCTGTACACCGAAATGGTGACCACCGGCGCGATCATTCACGGCAAGGGCGACTACCTGGCCTACAGCGAAGAAGAGCATCCGGTGGCGCTGCAGCTGGGCGGCAGCGATCCGGCCGCGCTGGCGCACTGCGCCAAGCTGGCGGAGCAGCGCGGTTACGACGAGATTAACCTCAACGTCGGCTGCCCGTCCGATCGCGTGCAAAACGGCATGTTCGGCGCCTGTTTGATGGGGCAGGCGACGCTGGTCGCCGACTGCGTCAAGGCGATGCGCGACGTGGTGTCGATCCCGGTGACGGTGAAGACCCGCATCGGCATCGACGATCAGGACAGCTACGCCTTCCTGTGCGACTTTATCCAAACCGTCGCCGGGCGCGGCGAGTGCGACATGTTCACCATCCACGCGCGCAAGGCCTGGCTCTCCGGCCTCAGCCCGAAAGAGAACCGCGAAGTGCCGCCGCTGGACTACCCGCGCGTTTATCAGCTGAAGCGGGATTTCCCGGCGCTGACCATCGCCATCAACGGCGGGGTGAAAACGCTGGAAGAGGCGCAGCAGCATCTGCAGCATCTGGACGGCGTGATGATGGGGCGCGAGGCGTACCAGAATCCGGGCATCCTGGGGCGGGTCGACAGCGAACTGTTCGGCGCGCAGACCGCAGTGCCGGACAGCGTGGCGATCGTCGAAGCGCTGTATCCGTATATCGAGCGCGAGCTGTCCAACGGCACCTATCTCGGCCACATCACCCGCCACATCCTCGGTTTGTTCCAGGGCGTGCCGGGCGCGCGCCAGTGGCGTCGCCACCTGAGCGAGAACGCCCACAAGCCGGGCGCCGATGCGCGGGTGGTGGAGCAGGCGCTGGCGTTGGTGCGTCAGCCGCGTGTGGAAATGGCGTAACCCACAAAAATTTTGACTAACAGTTAGTCTTTTTCGCCAGGCATTCGGCGCGTTGCCGGATGCCTTCCCCATCTTTTCAATAGGTTAGCCCTTCCGCCGTTCTGGCACGCTTCTTGTAATTCCCTCAGCAGATACGTTGTATTGCAAAGGAGCAATCATGTTGGAAATCTTCTTTCTCATTGGCTTTGTGGTGATGCTGATGGTGACCGGCATCTCGCTGCTGGGGATCTTCGCCGCGCTGTTGGTGGCGGCGGCGTTCATGCTGTTGGGCGGGTTGTTCGCGGTGGTCATCAAGCTGCTGCCGTGGCTGATTTTGGCGGTCGTCGGGGTATGGATTTACCGTTCGATGCAGAAACCACAGGCCAGGCGCTACTGATTTTTGCTGAATAATCAGTCAGTCACGATGAAACTTGCACAACTTGCCGCCCCGCTAATGCGGCCGCGATCACAGCTTGGCAGTTTTGCCGCGCGCTGTGGCACATAAAGCGTGTTTTTTGCCGGACGGGGCTGTTAGGATGTTTGTCGATGCAGTGATGCGACCGATTTCATCACCGTGAGAGACAACCAAAATTCGTGTTGCCGAAGCAACCCCCTGTCTCTGGCGGACTCTGCTCTACCCCTACAAAACGCATGACTAGTCCTGATATAGGTTGACACTTTTCAGCCGGATAACGCCCGATGAACCTCATCGGGCGTTTTGTATTTCAGCGACAGGTGCGGCCGCTGTGTGTTGTAGATGTTCACCGACTCCCTGACCA
>NZ_JAMYWQ010000194.1 GCF_024160145.1 Serratia nevei | reverse complement strand
ACGACTCTATTGAACCTGAGGCAATAGCTCAGGCCGGTTTTGCCGCAACTGCGCAACACGCGCAGGCTTTTGAAACGCTTTTGGCCCTGGAAGATACCACCTCTCTCAACTTTGACCATGCCTCGGTTGTTACCAACGGTGCAAAACTGATCCACCCCAGCGGTTGAAAATTGATCCAGGGGTTAATCTGCTCCTCTGAATACAGGGGAGCTTATGATCACTTTTGAGATTCGTATGGAAATTAAAGTCCTGCA
>NZ_JAMYWQ010000193.1 GCF_024160145.1 Serratia nevei | reverse complement strand
GAGGCGGGTGTTTTGCCGCGTCGGATAAGCTTTGTGGCAGCCCTGAATCTGTTGGTATCTCAGGTGAGGGTCAGCGACAGAGGAGCGCCGGGCAATATACCTAAGCATCTGAGAGGGATGAGGGAAATGCATATTCCGACCCAAACCGATCATCAATTCCGATATAAGCCGATCGCACTTTACGATTTAATTCGATCATGGTTTCCGATTTAAACCGGCCAACTTTTACCACTCTTCGGAATCGGTGATCCTGG
>NZ_JAMYWQ010000192.1 GCF_024160145.1 Serratia nevei | reverse complement strand
GCTATATATTGAATTACTACAATAGCGTCAGACCACACCACTATAACGGAGGGCTGACGCCGGAAGAATCAGAGAACAGGTACCGTTCTTACTGTAAAACCGTGGCCAATATTACTTGACCACTACAAGCACCTGATAACGGAGATGACTTTTTACAGGCGTCAGCCAGTGTGTCTGCTTCCCGGCCTGTTGCCACTCAAGTAAAAAAGCCGCACTGAAATAACAGCGATCAAACAGCGTCAGAGTATGGTCCG
>NZ_JAMYWQ010000191.1 GCF_024160145.1 Serratia nevei | reverse complement strand
ACCTGGCAAAAGAAATAGAGCACTACATTGATTACTACAACCATGACCGCCTCAGAGAGAAACTAAAAGGCCTGAGTCCGGTAGAGTATCGAACTCAGGCCACGAAGGCCGCCTGAATTTACATCGTTGACTAGTCCTGATATAGGTTGACACTTTTCAGCCGGATAACGCCCGATGAACCTCATCGGGCGTTTTGTATTTCAGCGACAGGTGCGGCCGCTGTGTGTTGTAGATGTTCACCGACTCCCTGACCA
>NZ_JAMYWQ010000190.1 GCF_024160145.1 Serratia nevei | reverse complement strand
ATTATCCCACTGATTTTCCCCTTATTATCCTTGCTGGCATAACTCACCATTCTTGCCCTCCAGACAGCCGGAAGGTGCGGTGCTGCTTTACGTGCCTGTGGAGACACCGGCATCTCAATCAGCATGTCATAGTCGCTGTAGCGCTCGAGCTGTAGTGGCACAGTGAATTTGGCCACCTGATTAAAGGTGATATTCTCACCTCAACATAAAATAGGTGACTTAATGAACAAGAGAACTAAGCGTACTTTTACCCCTGAGTTCAGGCTGGAATGTGCAC
>NZ_JAMYWQ010000189.1 GCF_024160145.1 Serratia nevei | reverse complement strand
GCTATCGGCTGAAACAGAAACGAAAGGCCGGGGTTATAGCGGAAGCTAATCCTGAGTAAACAAGGTGGATCAATATTAAACCGTTGGTGGTGACGGTAAGTGGATCACTTTTTACCCGTTGTTGACACTGTCTGTGACCGGGAGGCAGACCTGATTGAATATCTGGCCTACAAAGTGTCGGAGAAACAGCGATTTATCGTGCGCTCAATGCAAAGCCGGTGCCTTGAAGAAGAGGGAAGCAAGCTCTATAGCTA
>NZ_JAMYWQ010000188.1 GCF_024160145.1 Serratia nevei | reverse complement strand
GCTATCTTACATCACTCACACGTAGTCCAGATAAAAGGAGAGAGCTATCGGCTGAAACAGAAACGAAAGGCCGGGGTTATAGCGGAAGCTAATCCTGAGTAAACAAGGTGGATCAATATTAAACCGTTGGTGGTGACGGTAAGTGGATCACTTTTTACCCGTTGTTGACATCGGTGGCTGACGACCTCGGCCATACCACCTCCCATAAAACCTCCCGTGGCCTGCATGCCCACTCTGTGTTGCTGTTTGCTCCTCATGAACAACAGGTTGTCGGTCTGATTGAACAGCATCGCTGGG
>NZ_JAMYWQ010000187.1 GCF_024160145.1 Serratia nevei | reverse complement strand
CCGCCTGCGTGCGCTTTACGCCCAGTAATTCCGATTAACGCTTGCACCCTCCGTATTACCGCGGCTGCTGGCACGGAGTTAGCCGGTGCTTCTTCTGCGAGTAACGTCAATTGATGAACGTATTAAGTTCACCACCTTCCTCCTCGCTGAAAGTGCTTTACAACCCGAAGGCCTTCTTCACACACGCGGCATGGCTGCATCAGGCTTGCGCCCATTGTGCAATATTCCCCACTGCTGCCTCCCGTAGGAGTCTGG
>NZ_JAMYWQ010000186.1 GCF_024160145.1 Serratia nevei | reverse complement strand
GCACGCAGGGCGAGATCGCCGGGCTGAAGGCGCAGAAAGACCCGGCGGCGCAGGCGCAGGCCCGGGAGCAGCTTGAGCAGGGCGGCAAACCGTTCCGCGAGGCGGACGTGTTGCAGCGGGCGTATGACAACGCGATGCGGCAGTACGGCACGGGCAGCGATTTGCAGAAGGCGGCGCAGGCGGTGACGGGTGCGCTGACGGCGCTGGCGGGGAACAACCTGGCGGGTGCGCTGGCGAGCGGTGCCTCGCCGTATC
>NZ_JAMYWQ010000185.1 GCF_024160145.1 Serratia nevei | reverse complement strand
ACGGGAGGCAGCAGTGGGGAATATTGCACAATGGGCGCAAGCCTGATGCAGCCATGCCGCGTGTGTGAAGAAGGCCTTCGGGTTGTAAAGCACTTTCAGCGAGGAGGAAGGTGGTGAGCTTAATACGCTCATCAATTGACGTTACTCGCAGAAGAAGCACCGGCTAACTCCGTGCCAGCAGCCGCGGTAATACGGAGGGTGCAAGCGTTAATCGGAATTACTGGGCGTAAAGCGCACGCAGGCGGTTTGTTAAGT
>NZ_JAMYWQ010000055.1 GCF_024160145.1 Serratia nevei | reverse complement strand
GTTGTGGTTGAGGTAGTCACGCCACAGGACTTCGGCGATGTCCGCCATGCCCATAGGGGCACCCGGGTGGCCGGAATTGGCTTTTTGTACGGCGTCCATGCTGAGTGCGCGGATGGCGTTGGCAAGCGCTTTACGAGAAGACATAACGAAACTCCAGTACGGTTACAGTTGAGCGGCCAGCATGTCTTCCAGCTTCTGCTGGTCGACGGCGAACAGGCGAATGCCTTCGGCGAGTTTCTCCACCGCCATGGCGTCCTGGTTGTGCAGCCAGCGGAACTCCGCTTCGGCCAGCGGGGCAGGTTGGTGGAAGCCTTCGGTAGACGGGGTCAGCTTGCGCTCGACCGGCTGGTCGCTGTTTTTCAGCTGTTCCAGCAGGTTCGGCGCGATGGTCAGGCGATCGCAGCCGGCCAGCGCCAGGATCTGCTCAACCTTACGGAAGCTGGCGCCCATGATCACCGTCTGGTAACGATGACGCTTGTAGTATTCGTAGATGGTGCGCACCGATTTGACGCCTGGATCCCGATCGGCGTCGTAGTCGGCGGCAGGCTGTTTGGCCTGGTACCAGTCATAGATGCGGCCGACGAACGGCGAGATCAGATATACGCCGGCTTCGGCGCAGGCACGGGCCTGGGCAAAGGAGAACAGCAGCGTCAGGTTGGTGTTGATGCCTTCTTTTTCCAGCTCTTCGGCGGCTTTGATGCCTTCCCAGGTGGAAGCCAGCTTGATCAGGATGCGCGATTTGTCGATGCCCTGTTCTTGATACATGGCGATCAGCTTGCGCGCTTTGGCGACGCACATGCCGCGATTGAACGACAGGCGAGCGTCCACTTCGGTGGAGATGCGGCCCGGCACGCTTTTCAGGATCTCGACGCCGATATTGACCGCCAGTTTATCGCTGGCGTTGATCAGCTGAGTTTCCTTGCTGCCGCCCTGGCGACGGGCATATTCCAGCGCTTCGGCGATCAGCGCCTTGTACTGCGGCAGTGCGGCGGCTTTCAGGATCAGCGAAGGGTTGGTGGTGGCGTCCTGGGGTTCGAACTGGCGGATGGATTCGATATCGCCGCTGTCGGCGACCACCGTGGTCAGCTGCTTGAGTGCGTCTAATTGATTCATTAATAAGCTCCTTGACCAAGCTCAACGTAGGGAAATGAGAACCTTTTTCATCATAGGGGGAACACACTGCATCATCGGGTTGGGAATGAAAATGCGCTTTTTCTGATTGTTGCGATGGATAATAACAATGAATGCCGAATAAACCCAGGCGGGGCGCGGCTTGCGCGCGACCGCCATCGAGACGGCGGACGGTTTAACGCCGTCTGACCGCGTTTTCGTAATAGCCGATTCGCTCGACTTTCGGTGCCGATCCTCCCCCTTCAAACTCCGATTCCAGCCAGGCATCGACGATAGCTTTCGCCAGCTCGGCACCGATAACCCGCGCGCCCAGCGTGATGATCTGAGCGTCATTGCTTTTGCGCGCCCGTTGGGCGGAGTAGGTATCGTGACATTGCGCCGCGCGAATGCCGGGCACTTTATTGGCCACGATGCTCATGCCAATGCCGGTGCCGCACAGCAGGATCCCCCGCCGGTGTTTTTCAACCCGTATCGCCTGCGCGACGCGATAGGCGATATCGGGATAGATCCCCGCTTCTGCGGCGCGATCCGTCGTGTAGTCAATGACGGGGATGTCTCGTTGTTGCAGGTGGGCGACGATCAGATCCTTCAGTTCAATGGCGGCATCATCGGCGCCGATGGCGATAGGCAGCATAGCGGTCTCCTGGTTGGTAACGAAAAGGGCAGCGATCCTCGGTGGCGCCACGTTCATTACCGTATCCCTGTTTATTCAAATGTTCAATTGATGTTCTTTTGTTTTTTGCCGTATTTTTTATCCATCATTGTAAAAGGTGACTTAAGTCACTAAAAAAGGGGCTTTAATCGTTGCATATCCTCATTTAGACGTGTTTTTGAGCGATATCACACTTTGATAAGTTCTCTGTGGGCAAATCTAACGCTTGGGGTTAGTGTTCATTTGTTCTTTGTTTGTATTAATGATCAAAAAAGTAACCCTACCAGAGGAGAGTGCTATGTGTCAGACCTGCATAACAGAGGCGAAAATGGCGGACGGTATCCCCGAGATCATGAAAGCGGTCGTAGCCTACGCCCCAAAAGATTACCGCCTGGAACAGGTGCCGGTACCGAAGATCGGTCCGAAAGAGATCCTGGTGAAGATCGAGGCCTGCGGCATCTGCGCCGGCGATGTCAAAGCGTTCGAGGGGGCCCCCAGCTTCTGGGGCGATGAAAAACAACCGGCGTACATCAAGGCGCCGATGATCCCCGGCCATGAATTTATCGGCCATGTCGTGGGGTACGGTGAAGGCGTCGAGGGCTTCAATCTCGGCGATCGCGTGATATCAGAACAGATCGTTCCCTGCTGGCAATGCCGCTTCTGCAACCGCGGTCAGTATTGGATGTGCGAAAAGCATGACTTGTACGGTTTCCAGAAAAACGTCAATGGCGGCATGGCCGAGTACATGAAGTTCACCAAAGAGGCGATTAACTATCACGTGCCGGCCGATCTGCCGATCGAAAAAGCCATCCTCATCGAACCTTACGCCTGTTCCTTCCATGCGGTGCAACGCGCCAATATCAAACTGGGGGACGTCGTGGTGCTGGCCGGGGCCGGCACCCTGGGGTTGGGCATGATCGGTGCCATCAAGAAATCCGGGCCCTCGAAGCTGGTGGTGCTGGATCTGTCCGACGATCGTTTGGCGTTGGCGAAGCGCTTCGGCGCGGATGTGACGCTGAATCCAACCCGTGACGACGTGCCCGCCGCAGTTAAAGCAATGACCGACGGCTATGGCTGCGACATCTACATCGAGGCGACCGGTGCACAAAAGTCCGTGGAACAGGGCCTGACGCTGATCCGCAAGCTCGGCACCTTCGTCGAATTTTCCGTGTTCAAAGATTCGGTGACCGTTGACTGGAGCATCATCAGCGACCGCAAGGAACTGGACGTGCTCGGTTCGCACCTCGGCCCTTATTGCTATCCGCTGGTGATCGAAGGCATCGCCAATGGCGATCTGCCGACCGAAGGCGTGGTGACGCATACGCTGCCGCTGGAACAGTTCGCCGAAGGTTTCGAGCTGATGAAGCGTGGCGTCGGTTCGATCAAAGTGGTGCTTAATCCAAACCTCTGAAGCCTGCGTCGTTCCTCGGGTGCGGGCGAGCCTGCACCTCCATAATCACATGTGCTGGGGTGTTCTATGTTGCATGGACTGATTCATCGCATTGGTCTGTCACCGAAACTGCTGCTGGGCTATGCCGGCGTGTTGGTGTTCATGATGGGCGAAGGGCTGGAACAGGGCTGGTTGTCGCCTTATTTGATCGGCAAGGGTCTGAGCATTCAGGAATCGGCGCTGTTGTTCAGCGTTTATGGTTTTGCTGCCGCGATCGCCGCCTGGTTTTCCGGCGTGTTGGCGGAAATCTTTACCGCGCGGCGAGTGATGTTGGCCGGCCTGTTGCTGTTCTTGTTCGGTTCGGTGTGTTTTTTGACGTTCGGCCTGCCGAGCAACAACCTGTCGATCATGGTGCCAACTTATGCGCTGCGTGGCTTGGGCTATCCGTTGTTTGCCTACGGTTTTCTGGTGTGGGTGGCGTATGAGGCGCCGCCGGAAAGGTTGGGTTCGGCGGTGGGGATTTTCTGGTTCGTCTACAGCGGCGGGCTCAGTGTGTTGGGCGTGCTGTATTCAAGCATCATGCTGCCTTATCTCGGCGAGATCCACACGCTGTGGAGCGCGCTTATTTTCGTCGTGCTGGGCGCGGTGATTGCGCTGATGCTTAATCGCAGCGAAGGCGCTGCGGAGCGCGGCGATCGGGAAAAAGCGTCGCTGGGTTACGTCTTGAAAGGCATCACCATCGCGTTTGAAAACCCGAAGATCGGCCTGGGCGGCATCGTGCGTACCATTAATACTTCTGCGGCTTACGGCTTCGTCGTATTCATGCCCATGTACATGATGGATATGGGGTTCACCCGCACGCATTGGTTGCAGATGTACGCGGCGCTGTGGACGGTCAACATCATTTTCAACCTGATTTTCGGCGTGATCAGCGACGGGCTCGGCTGGCGCAATGTGGTGATGTGGTTTGGCTGCGTCGGCTGTGCCTTGACCACGCTGATGTTCTACTACGTGCCGCAATTCTTCGGCGCCAACTACCTGCTGACCGTTTGCGCCGCCGGGTTGTTCGGCGCCTGCCTGGCGGCGTTTGTGCCGTTGTCGGCCATTATGCCGTCGCTGGCGCCGGACAATAAGGGCGCGGCGATGTCGATTCTCAATCTGGGCGCAGGCCTGAGCACCTTTGTCGGCCCGGCGGTCGTAGGGCTGTTTATCGGCAGTCTTGGCACCGTTGGCGTGATCTGGATCTTTACCGGTTTGTACCTGTTCAGCGGCGTGCTGATGAAATTTGTCACGCTGCCGAAAGAAAGCGCGACGGCGCAGGAAGAACGCGGCGCGAGTTTGGCGAAAATATCCTGACCGCTCGTGAAGTTCACCGTTTTAAGGGGAAATATATGATTAATCATCAAACTACGGCGCCGCGCGAACTCTCGCTGCAGGGCAAAGTGGCGCTGATTACCGGCGGCGCTGCGGGCATCGGTCTCGCTATCGCCGAGCGCTATCTGCAAAACGGCGCGCGCGTGGCGCTGCTCGATCGTGCGCCGCAGGTTGCGGAAGTGGCGCGACAGCTGGACGCCGAGGCGCCGGCATCGTCGCGCTGCATCCGGCGGAGGAACTGCCGGAAGCGGCGTGGGACGCGACTCTGGCGGTCAATCTGAAAGGCGTGTTTCTCACCTGCCAGGCGGTGGGACGCCGTTTCATTCGCCAGCGCGGCGGTAGCATCATCAATCTCGCTTCGCAGGCCGGCGTGGTGGCTTTGCCTAATCACCTGGCCTATTGCGCCAGTAAAGCGGGCGTGCTCGGTCTGACCCAGGTGTTGGCGCTGGAGTGGGGGCCGCACAACGTGCGGGTCAACGCCATTTCACCCACCGTGGTTTTGACGGAGCTGGGCCGTAAGGCCTGGTCAGGCGAGGTGGCGGAACAAATGAAGCAGAAAATCCCGCTGAGGCGCTTCGCCGAGCCGCAAGATATCGCCGCCAGCGCCCTGTTTTTGGCCGGTGACGCAGCGACGATGATCACCGGCGCCAACCTGGTGGTCGATGGCGGTTACACCATTCAATAATTTTTATTCAGGCGACAGAGAGGCCGCGATGAACAGAATCATTAACGATCCCGATCATGTAGTGGAAGACGCTATTCAGGGCTACAGGCTGGCCCACCCGGACTATTACGCCACTACCGATAATGCGCGGGTATTGAAATATCCACCGGCACCGATCGCCGGTAAAGTGGGTATCGTCACCGGCGGCGGTTCCGGTCATGAGCCAGCGTTCCTGGGCTATGTCGGTAAAAATATGCTGGATGCCGTCGCGATTGGCGAAATTTTTTCCTCCCCCACGGCGGGCGCTTTTCTCGACGCCTTCAAGGCGGCGGACAGCGGCGTGGGCGTGGCTTGCCTGTACGGCAATTACGCGGGCGACAACATGAACGTTAAGATGGCGATCAAGAAGGCGACGGCGGCTGGTATACGGGTAAAAACCGTGGTGGCCAACGATGATGTCGCCTCGGCGCCGGCCAGTGAAATCGATAAAAGGCGCGGCGTGGCCGGCGAAATTCTGATGTGGAAAATCGGCGCCGCGGCGGCGGCGAAGGGATACGATCTGGACGGCGTGATCGGTGCGGCGCAAAAGGCCATCGACCATTGCCGTTCGATCGGCGTCGGTCTCAGTTCCTGCACCATTCCCGCGGTCGGCAAACCCAATTTTCATATCGAAGACGGCAAGATGGAGATCGGCATCGGCCATCACGGCGAACCGGGCATTGAGGTGTCGCCGATCCAGTCGGCGTCGGCAATGGCCGGCACCATGCTTGATTTCGTGCTCAATGATATGCCTCTGGAACCAGGCCAGGAGGTGGCGTTGCTGATCTCCGGGCTTGGTGCCACGCCGGTGATGGAGCTGTATATCTATTATGCCGAAATAGAGCGTCGGTTAATGGCGAAGGGCATGCGGGTGCATCGGCGCTACGTCGGCAATTACTTTACGTCGCTGGAAATGATGGGCGTGACGTTGACGCTGATGAAGTTGGATGACGAACTGAAAATGCTGCTGGATATGCCGGCGCAATCCTTAGGTTTAACCCAGGGGGAGTGAACGATGACGGAACAAATTTCAACCCGGTACGGCAGTGAGATCGTGGCGGGGCTGATAGACACCATTGTCAGCAACCGCGAATACCTGAGCGAAATCGACGGCGCCATCGGCGACGGCGACCATGGCATCAATATGTCGAAGGGATTCACGATGTGCGGCGACGCCATTCACGGCCGCGAGCTCACGCTGGCGCAGGCGTTCGATGCTGTTTCGGATGCGTTGATGGAGGGTATTGGCGGCTCGATGGGGCCGCTGTATGGCAGCCTGTTCATGGGCATGGCGGAGAGCGTCCGTGAGCGAAACGAACTGGATAAGCAGGCATTTTTGGCGATGTTGCACGGCGGACTGAGCGAACTGCAGGGCATCAGCAGTGCGGGCGTGGGTGACAAGTGCCTGATGGATACGCTGATACCGGCGGTAGCGGCGTTTGAACTGGCGGCGGGGCGGAGGGACGATTTTGCCGCTGCGCTGGCGCAAATGAGGATCGCCGCAGTGCGCGGAAGGGATTCCACTCGCGAGCTGGTGGCGAAAATCGGCCGCGCCAGTCGTCTGGGCGAGCGCTCGCGCGGCGTGTTGGATGCCGGCGCGGTATCTTGTTGTTTGCTCTTGACCCGATTGGCGGACGAGGTGGAACAACGACTGAATACCGTTGCCGCCTGAACGCGTTATACTAGCGGGCATTCAGCGTTGTCGGAGGGCCGGTTCGCCGGTCTTCCCTCATCATCAACCGGCCTGCCGTGGGGAAACGTCTAACGGATGGAAAAACAAACTGTGTCCCAGGATAACGAACTGCTGACCGAAATCGCCGTTGCTTATTATCAGGATGAGATCACGCAGGAAGAGATCGCCAAGAAGTTCGGCATCTCGCGGATCAAAGTCGGTCGCTTGCTCAAACGCGCCAAGGAAGAAGGCATCGTCGAGATCAACGTGCGTTATCATCCGGTATTCAGTACCCGGCTGGAACAGCAGATGATGGATCGATTTCCCATCAGCCGTGCGCTGATCGCGCTCGATCACCAGGACGAAGAAGAGCAGCGTCGGCAGGTGGCGGCGCTGGTGTCTAACTATCTGGCGACGTCGTTGAAAGACGATATGGTGTTGGCGGTCGGTCAGGGGCGCAACGTGGCGGCGATTGCCGACCACGTCGGCAACGTGACGGAACGCAACTGCAAGTTCATCTGCGGCATCGGCGGCACTCACCGTCCGGGGGATGCGATCAATGCCGACCATATCAGTCGGCGCTTGGCCAAGAAATTCGGTGGTAGCAGCGAGACGCTCTATGCGCCGGCCTACGTCGAAAATCGCGCGCTGAAAGAGGCATTCATGCAGAACGGCACGATTAAGGAAACCCTGGATCGCGCGCGTAAGGCCGATGTGGCGCTGGTCGGCATTGGCGACATGAATGAAAACAGCTATATGGTGAAATTGGGATGGTTCACGCCGCACGAGATTATCGACGCCAGCCTTAATCAGGGCGTGATCGGCGATATCGCCGGCTATGACTTTTTCAATGCTCAGGGGCAGCACGTCGACACGGTGATGAACGACAGAGTGATCGGGCTAAGCATCGATGAGCTGCGCAAAATCCCTTGCGTGATCGCCATTGCTTCTGAGAACACCAAGGCGTTGGCGATTTTGGGCGCTTTGCGGACCGGCGCCATCGACATTATCGCCACCAGCGCGCTCAATGTGCGTACCCTCCTCAATATGTCGCAATAGCGGCACCTGCAAAAAAAAAGAAGGGTTCAGCGCCAGGCTGAACCCTCAAAGATCGCCTCGTTTGGCCGATTATTTGCTCAGGTTGACGTCGATCGCCTGATAGAAGGCGTTGGCGGTGTCGGCTATATCCCACACGGCAAGGATCACGTGCGAACCGCTGCGGTCTGCCGGTATGTTGCACTGGTGGGTGACCTGCGCGGCAGGGATGGCGCCGCCGTCGTTGAACTGGCAGAACGGCGTCAGGTCAAAGGAAGCGCGGGTCAGCGGCTGCGAAGCATCCCAGTTCGGCTTGGTGATGAAATAACGCCAGCTGGTGGTGCTGTGACGCGCGGTCAGTCTCCAGGTGAACGCGTTCGGGCCGGTTTTCAGGTTGAGCTTGTTCCAGCGCGTCGGCGTTTGCTGATCCAGTTCGAAGAAGGTGGACTTGTCGGCGCTGGCGATGTGGCCGTCAGCCGGGCCTGCCTGCGGGAAGCCTTTCAGGCCTTCGACGCTCTGCGGTTCATACTGCACGCTGCCGCACTGCGTATTGAGCTGCAGTTTGCACTGATAGGCGCGGCTGGCCGGCGACTCGACATAACCGTGGGCATTCGCCTGTTGCGAAACGCCGAACATGGCCGCGCTCAGCAGGCCCAGAGAGAGCAGGGTACGGGAAGTTTTGTTCATAAGTCACTCCTGACTGAAATGATGTTGTAAGTTGAGCGTATTTCACCGACAAAATGAGAGGCTAATAACGCAATTAGAAATAACCCTGTTTGTCGGCTTGTTTTATTTTTATCATTCTGGCTGAGCAGCAGGGCGGAATGTTTTAACGGCTATTAACGAAAAATATTATGATGACGAACTTTGATCGTTAGGCTGAATTTATTTAACTGTCACAGTGTAAAAGCACGGCGTTATGATGAATTTTCTGTCAGGCCTTGATGAATAGTATTTAAGATAGCGCTCTCATTTATGAAGTATATTGCTTGTTGCTTTGAGTGCCCTTGTTCGACTTGATCGATTTTTGTGCGCCACCACCTTGGGAATTTAGTGTCATTTTTCTTATTTTATTTTAAAGAGGAATATGTATGACTAGATTATCCCTGGACGCGATTAAAATAATCAGCACCATCAAGAGTACCGGCTCTTTCTCTATGGCGGCGGAGGCCTTGCATAAAACGCCTTCGGCGATCTCTTACCGGGTTTCCAATATTGAGAGCAAACTCTGCGTGAAACTTTTTCATCGCAATGGCCCGATGATTACCCTGACGGATGAAGGGGAATTTTTGCTGCAGGAAGGCAGCTGGATATTGAATGCGGTGCAGGATCTGGAAAGTCGGGTAAGAAACATCCCCAAGCTGGACAATAATATCCGTCTGGCGGTGGATACCTTCTTCCCGCTGGAAACCCTGACGCAGGATATCCGCGACTATATTCAGCATTGCCCGAACGCCAATATCTCGGTGCAGCGGGAAGCGCTGAACGGCACCTGGGATGCGCTGAAGAACAACCGGGCGGATCTGATCATCGCCATCGGCCAAATTCCCGACAGTGTACAGGCCAAAACCCTGATGCTCGGCAAGCTCAACTTCGTGCTGTGCGTGTCGCCTTCGCACCCGTTCGCGGCGCAGAGAAAACCGGTGTGCAAGAAGCAGCGCTTGAACGACATCGTGGTGGTGATCGCCGACAGCAGTCACGAACTGCCCAAACGCAATCACGGCACGCTGCCTTTGCAGCGCCAGCTGGTGGTGTGCGACGTGGAAAGCAACCTGGCGCTGCTCAAGCGCGGCATCGGCCACGCTTTTCTGCCGCCTGCGCTGATCGAAAAGGAATTGGCCAGCGGCGAACTGGTGACGGTGCCGGTGGAGATGCAAAAGGGCGACGAAATGATTTGGCTGGCGTGGCATCCGGCCAGCAAGGGCGCCGGGTTTAGCTGGTGGCATGAGCGGCTGACGCGCAAAAGCGATGTTTACAGCCTGATGGGCCGGGAAGTGGTGCGGGATGGCGGTTATCCTTGGTGCCACAACTGAAGGAATAGAGACGAAGGGACGCGAAAATCAAACGGTTAACTCAATGAAAACCCCGCAGCGTTCGGCTACGGGGTTTTTTTATGGCTTACGCCACGCGGCCTACCTTCAGCCAGGCGCTGTCGGAGCCGGGCGCCGAGGTGATATAGCCCCACTTGGTCTGCCAGACGTAACCCTGATAGGACACCAGCGCGCCCTGCGCGTAAATGGTGCCCGGCACGTAGGCCGGCGCGGTCATGATCGGCAGGTTGCCGGGGCCGACGCCGGTGTAGCGCAGGCCGGTGCCCATATCCAGCTGGCTGTCGTCGTAGTCTGCGGCGTTAAAATAGCGATCCAGCGCGGCCAGCAGGTCGCCGTTGCGGTTGTCTTGCCCCAGGTGCCAGAACATCACGCCGCCCAGCTGCTGCTGCTTGATGTACTTCGCTTTGTATTTGAAGCTTTCGACATCGTCATAGGTGACGAACAGCCCTTTTTGCGCATGATACAGGTAAGGGGTTTTGGTCTTGTCGTTCCACAAGCGCTGATAGCCGTAGTTGCCCAGCAGCATCTGTTCCAGCTGGCGATAGGAGGCGATGCGCGGATCCTTGTCGCGCACGCACTCTTCGCAGCCCACCAGCCAGTAATCGGTGCTTGGATACGGATCTTCGCCCGGCGTGCTGTGGCTGCTGTACTGGCCGCCGTTGCCACCGCTGACGCCCTTGAAGGCACGGCCGTAGAAGGGAACGCCCATCACGATCTTGGCGCTCGGCACGCCTTCCATCATCAGGTGTTGCTGCACCGCGGCGTCGACCGTCAGGCTGAACGGGCTGGGGAAGGCGCGGGTCAGCTCTTCCCAGCTCCAGCCCAGATTGGCTTCGCGCAGCGCATTGTAGAAGGTCGGCCCAGCCGCGTCGCCGAACAGCGCCGCCTGGTGGTTGGTGATCTTCTCCCAGGGGCCGGCCAGATCGTAGGTCATCAGGTTAATGTAATCGAGCGGTGCGACGATCTGCGCCAGCTTGCTGTAATAACGCGACAGGAAGAAGGCGCCGCCGGCGCCGGCGATGGTCAACTGATACGGCAGCGCCTGGCGGCCGTCGGCGACGGTTTGCTGATTCAGCAGGGTGCGGATCTCTTGCAGCGCAGCGATGAAACCATCCACCTCCGACGCCTGCGGGTACTCCCAGTCGATGTCTACGCCGTCGAAGCCGTAATCCTTCATGATGCGCACGCAGGATTGGGCAAACTTGGTGCGCGACGCCGGGGTTTTCACCGCGTTGACGTAGTTGGCGTGCGACACGCCCAGATCGTTGGAGTAGTACCAGCCGCCGATGGAGAACATGATGCGCAGGTTGGGGTTATGCGCCTTGAGCGCGGTCAGGCGATTGACCACATCGCGCGCCTTGGCATCGTTGGTGGCCGGATCCCAGGCGCATTCCAGGCTGCTGTTGATGTCCAGGAACGAGAAGTTGATGTGCGTCAGCTGTCTGGCTTTGGCCGGCGTGATGTTGGAAACCGGGAACGGCACGACGGAGGTATCGGACTCGGTGTAATTATTGATTTGGTTGGTTGGAATAAAATAATACCCAATAACGGCTTTGCGTGTGGACATGGTATTTCTCCAGAGTGGATGCTTTTATGATGGGGAATTATTTCCCGCAGCTATTAATGTTTATTTTTGGTGAAAACAAAAGTCGAAATAAATCACGATAACAATGAATTTTTGTTCACTGCCGCCTGCATTGGCGTTGATGTGTTGTGCCAGCGTTCAGCATGAATGAATTCGACCATAGGGCCTGTATTTATTCATTTGCTTTGTAATAGCATCCTTAACTAGATTCTGATTATCCGATGTCCCACCGGCCGTGATTGGCATTTAATTAAAAATAAAAAAGGAGATGAGCTATGTCCAGCATAGAGCCTGACGCTGTTGGCTTAATAGTCCAGCGAGTATGTGAATATCTTCAGCCGGTATTGAACGCCATTTTGGCCGGCGTAATGGCGCTATTGCACGGCGCCTATCGCAACGTGGGCATTCGGCGCCGTTTATTGAATGCGGCGATGTGTGCGTTATTGGCCTGGACGGTGCGCGATGCGCTGGCGCTGATGGGCCTGGAATTAAAGTGGGCGAATTTAGCCAGCGTGCTGATTGGCTTTATGGGGGCGGATTACATCAACGCCTTAATTAAGAAATTCATTGGCAAAAAAACGGGGTTTAAAAATGTTAAATGACATCGAAGATATTCGTTTTACCGCCCGCAGCGAAGAGAACTTGCGCGGCGTACACCCGGATCTGGTGCGCGTTATTCGTTTGGCGCTGCGTTATTCGCTGGTGCCGTTCTCCGTCAGCGAGGGGCTGCGCAGCATGGCGCGCCAGCGGGAAATGGTGCGCGCCGGCAGCAGCCAGACGCTGCGCAGCCGCCACCTGACCGGCCACGCGGTGGACGTGGTGGCGATGCCGGCCGGGGTGGTCTCCTGGGAGTGGGATTACTACGCGCAGATCGCGGTGGCGGTGCGGCGCGCGGCGCGCGAATGCGGGGTCAACGTCGAATGGGGCGGCGAGTGGAAAACCCTCAAGGATGGCCCGCACTTCCAACTGACGTTTCGGGATTACCCGGCATGAGCGGTTGGTTGCAAAACCTGATGCAGGGCGGGTTGCTGCTGCTGTTGCTGGCGGCCATCTGCCTCGGCGGCTACAGCTCGCTGCTGTCGCACCAGTTGGCGTCCGCGCGGCAACAGGCGGCAGAGCAGCAGAAAAGCCTGGCGCAGCAGGCCGGGCTGATCGCCACCCTGCAGACCCAGGACGCGCAAAACCGTGCGCTGATGGCGGCGCAGCAGCGGCAGGAACGGCAGCTGCGCCAACAACACGAGGCCTATCAGAGGAAATACCGTGAAGCGATTAAAAACGATCCCTGCGCCGCTCAGCCTCTGCCTGGCGCTGTGCTTGAGCTCCTGCGCCCGGCCGCCGGCACCGCAGGCCGTGCCGCTGTTGCCCCCTGAGTCGGTATTCGCGCCCTGCGAGCAACCGCAGCTGCAGGGGGAGACCTGGGGCGATGCGGTAAGCTATACCCTGGCGTTACAAACCTCGTTACACATTTGCGCCGGGCAGGTGGCGACGCTCAACGCCTGGCGCGCCACGCTGCCGTCGCGCTGACGGCGGCGTTTCTCCGGCTCGTCTCGCGATCCTTTTTTTACTTTTAAAACGGTCTTTCGGCCAAGGTTATGGCCCGCTTCAAAGTTTGTGATGTTTCTCTCACTATACTTCAAGGCTGCGCCCTGTCATTGTACTTGGGCGCCACGGCCCACGGCAGGGCGCAGCCTCAAAGCCTTACCTCAACATAAAAGCAAAAAACAAAGGAATCCATAATGGACGAACAGCTCAAACAGAGTGCCCTTGATTTCCATCAGTTTCCTGTCCCAGGGAAGATCCAGGTTTCCCCCACCAAACCGTTGGCGACCCAGCGCGATCTGGCGTTGGCCTATTCGCCGGGCGTCGCCGCGCCTTGCCTCGAGATCGCCGAAGATCCGTTGGCGGCCTACAAATACACCGCGCGCGGCAACCTGGTGGCGGTGATTTCCAACGGCACGGCGGTACTGGGTCTGGGCAATATCGGTGCGTTGGCCGGTAAGCCGGTGATGGAAGGCAAGGGCGTTTTGTTCAAGAAGTTTTCCGGTATCGATGTGTTTGATATCGAAGTGGATGAGCATAACCCTGACAAATTAATCGACATTATCGCCGCGCTGGAACCGACCTTCGGCGGCATCAACCTGGAAGACATCAAGGCGCCGGAGTGTTTCTACATCGAACAGAAACTGCGCGAGCGCATGAAGATCCCGGTGTTCCACGACGACCAGCACGGCACGGCGATCATCACCACTGCGGCGGTGCTCAACGGCCTGCGCGTGGTGAAGAAGAATATCTCCGACGTACGCCTGGTGGTGTCCGGCGCCGGCGCGGCCTCCATCGCCTGCCTGA
Source organism: Serratia nevei (assembly GCF_024160145.1). Classification (GTDB taxonomy): domain Bacteria; phylum Pseudomonadota; class Gammaproteobacteria; order Enterobacterales; family Enterobacteriaceae; genus Serratia; species Serratia nevei_A. The sequence goes on along the minus strand of NZ_JAMYWQ010000055.1, from coordinate 11,290 downwards.
ACCTGCTGGTAGCGCTGGGGCTGCGGCAACAGAATATCACCGTTTGCGATTCCAAGGGCGTCATCTATAAAGGCCGCGACGTCAATATGGAGCAGACCAAAGCCGCCTACGCCATCGAGGATAACGGCCAGCGTACGCTGGGCGACGCCATCCCGAACGCCGACATTTTCCTCGGCTGCTCCGGCCCAGGCGTCCTGACGCAGGATATGGTGAAAACCATGGCGCGCGATCCGCTGATCATGGCGCTGGCCAACCCGGAGCCGGAAATTTTGCCGCCGCTGGCCAAAGCGGTGCGCCCGGACGCCATCATCTGCACCGGCCGCTCTGATTACCCGAACCAGGTGAACAACGTCCTGTGCTTCCCGTTCATCTTCCGCGGCGCGCTGGACGTGGGTGCCACCACCATCAACGAAGAGATGAAGCTGGCCTGCGTGCATGCCATCGCCGATCTGGCGCTGGCGGAGCAGAGCGACGTGGTGGCTTCCGCCTATGACGACCAGGATCTCTCCTTCGGGCCGGAATACATCATTCCGAAACCGTTCGATCCGCGCCTGATCGTCAAGATCGCGCCGGCGGTGGCCAAGGCAGCGATGGATTCTGGCGTGGCGACGCGCCCGATCGAAGACTTCGACGCCTACGTCGAGAAGCTGGCGGAGTTCGTCTACAAAACCAACCTGTTCATGAAGCCGATCTTCTCGCAGGCGCGCAAAGAGGTGAAGCGGGTGGTGCTGGCGGAAGGCGAGGAAGAGCGCGTGCTGCACGCCACGCAGGAGCTGGTGTCGCAGGGGCTGGCCTTCCCGATCCTGGTCGGCCGCCCGAGCGTGATCGAGATGCGCCTGAAAAAGCTGGGCCTGCAGCTGACGCCGGGCAAGGATTTCGAAGTGGTGAACAACGAGTCGGATCCGCGCTTTAACGAATACTGGGGCGAGTACTACCAGATCATGAAGCGTCGCGGCGTCTCGCAGGAACAGGCGCGCCGTGCGGTGATTGGCAACCCGACGTTGATCGCCGCCATCATGCTCCACCGCGGCGAAGCGGATGCGATGATCTGCGGCACCATCGGCAGCTACCACGAGCATTACGACGTGGTGAAGAACGTGTTCGGCTTCCGTGAAGGCGCGCACGTCGCCGGCGCGATGAACGCGCTGCTGCTGCCGAGCGGCAACACCTTTATCGCCGACACCTACGTCAACGACGATCCGACGCCGGAACAGCTGGCGGAGATCACCCTGATGGCGGCGGAAACCGTGCGCCGCTTCGGCATCGAGCCGAAGGTGGCGCTGCTGTCTCACTCCAGCTTCGGCTCTTCCGACTGCCCGGCGGCGCGCAAGATGCGCAAAACGCTGGAGCTGGTGAACGAGCTGGCGCCGGAGCTGGAGATCGACGGCGAAATGCACGGCGACGCCGCGCTGGTGGAAAGCATCCGTCACGATCTGATGCCGGACAGCCCGCTGAAAGGCTCGGCCAACCTGCTGATCATGCCGAACATGGAAGCGGCGCGCATCAGCTACAACCTGCTGCGCGTTTCCTGTTCGGAAGGGGTGACCGTCGGGCCGGTGCTGATGGGGGTCGCCAAGCCGGTGCACATCCTGACGCCGATCGCCTCGGTGCGCCGCATCGTCAACATGGTGGCGCTGGCGGTGGTGGAAGCCCAGACCGAACCGCTGTAAGCCCGGGTTGAGTGACTGGCCCCCTGCGCCGTTGGCGCCGGGGGCTTTTTTATTTCCAGCGGATGTGGTACAAATAATCGCCAAACATGTACATGTACAGGTAAAGAAAATGACTACGATTAGCTACACGGCGGCGAGAAACAATTTGGCCGAGGTGCTTTTGGAAGCGCAAAAACAGCCGGTGGAAGTGACGCGCCGCGGACACGATGAGGTTTACATCATCAGTAAGGCCGACTATGAGGTCTTGGTCAAAGCCAAGGTGAAAGCGCGCATTCAGGCTAAACACGCGGATACGATTAAGGCGCTGGCGAATAGATGATCTTTTTGACCGCAGAGGATATTGCGGAATTCAATGCTGAAATTGTGCCTCACGGCCGCCAGGATGGCAGCAAAGTTGAGGCCGTAGCCAACCGCGTGCTCAATGCTTACCACTACGAGAACGTCACAGACGTTTACCGCTTGGCCGCGCTCTATCTCATCGCCATCAGCCACGGTCACATTTTTCTTGATGGCAACAAACGTACGGCCTTCCAAAGCATGGCGCTATTTCTCGGTATTAATGGCATTGCACTGCGGGAAGACGCAGAACTCGGTTGAAGCAGCTCAAGGCCGCCTCAACATTGAACAAGCCGCTGAACACTTACGCCGGCTAACCGAATAACCCCCCTGCTCATTTCTTACAGCGCGCGGCGATGGTGCGGATATCCTGCGGGGTGGTGCGGCAACAGCCGCCGATCAATTGTGCGCCGAGCGTGCGCCACTCCGTCGCCTGATCCGCCAGGCTGCCGTGCTCACTGCCGCAGGCGTGCCAGGTTTTGCTCACCGCGTCGTAGTGCTCGCCGGAGTTGGGGTAAACCAGCAGCGGTTTGTCGGCCAGCGCGCCCAGTTGGCGCAGCGCCGGGGCGACCTTGTCCAGCGCGATGCAGTTGATGCCGATGGCCAACACCTGCGGGTTGCCGCGCAGCGCGGACAGGACCTCCGTCAGCGGCGTGCCGTCGCTGAGGTGTTGGCTGTCGCGCAGGGTGAAGGCGAACCAGGCGCCGAGCGTCGGGAATTCCTGCAGCAGCGTCAGCAGCGCCTGCAGTTCGGCGAACGACGGCAGCGTTTCGCAGGCCAGCAGATCGACGCCGGCGGCGGCCAGGGCTGCGATGCGCGGGCGGTGGAAGGCAATCATGTCATCCTGCGCCAGCCGGTAGTCGCCGCGGTATTCCGAGCCGTCGGCCAGATAGGCGCCGTACGGGCCCACCGAGCCGGCGATCAGCAGCGGCGCGGCCTGCGGGTGCGCGGCCAGATAATCGCGGCGCGCGCGTTGCGCCAGGTGCACGCTTTTGGCGATCAACGCCAGCGATTGCTCCTGATCCAGGCCGCGGCGCAAGAAGCCCTGCGGCGTGGCCTGATAGCTGGCGGTGATGGCACATTGGGCGCCGGCGTTGAAATAATCGAGATGCACCTGATAGATAAGCTCGGGATTTTCAATCAGCACCTTGGCTGACCACAGCGGATCGGTCAGATCGCAGCCGCGCGCTTCCAGTTCGGTAGCCAGCGCGCCGTCCAGGATCAGCGTGGGGTGTGCGGCCAGCAGGCGTGCGACGGGGTTGTTAACCGACATGTTGTTCTCCCAAAGCGGTTTTTTGCCCGGCGCGCCGGGTCAGGAAATAGATGAGGTAGCACAGGGCGACGAACGGCAGCCCGCAGTAGAGCGCAATGCGCTGCTCCGGATCGAACGCCAGCCCGATGCAGGCCAGCAGGCACAGCGCAAAGCCGAGGATCGGCGTCAGCGGGTAGCCGGGCGCGCGGTATTTCAGGCCGCTTATTGGCTGGCCGCTGCGCAGGTAGGCGCGGCGGAAAGCAAAGTGGGCCGCGCAGATGCTCAGCCACACCGCCACCACCGCAAAACCGGAGATCGCCGACAGGGCGACGAACACCGTGTCCGGCGCGATCACGCTGGTCAGCAGCGCCAGCACGCCGCCGAGCATGCTGAAGGTCAGGGCGTTGATCGGAATGCCGCGCGCATTGACGCGCGCAAAGTAGGCCGGCAGGGTGCGCTGGTGGGCCAGCGACCACAGCATGCGCCCTGCGGCGTACAGGCCGGAGTTGGCCGCCGACAGGATGGCGGTCAGGATCACGAAGTTGAAGATATCGGCGGCGTAAGGCACGCCGATGCGTTCAAACACCAGCACGAACGGGCTTTTGACGATCCCCGCCTGATCCATCGGGATCAACGCTGCCAGCACGAAGACCGTGCCGATAAAGAACAGCATCAGGCGGATCACCGTGGTGCGGATCGCCAGCGGCACGACTTTTTCCGGGTTCTCGGTTTCACCGGCGGCGATGCCGATCAGCTCCGTGCCGGAGAAGGCGAAGTTCACTGCCACCATGGTCATCAGGATCGGCAGCGTACCGTGCGGCAGCCAGCCGGAAGCGGTCAGGTTATGCAGGAACGGCGCCGGCGTGCCGTCTTTCATCGGCAGCAGGCCGAACATGGCGGCGCCGCCCAGAATGATGAAAGCCAGAATGGTCACCACTTTGATCAGCGAAAACCAGAATTCGCTTTCGGCGAAAAAGCGGGTGGTCACCACGTTGAGCAGGAAAATGGCCGCGCAGAAGATCAGGCACCACAGCCATACCGGCGACTGTGGGAACCAGTACTGCATGCAGAATCCGGCGGCGGTCAGGCTGGAGCCGAGCGCCACCGTCCAGGTGAGCCAATACAGCCAGGCGACGGCATAGCCGGTGGCCGGCCCCAGATAGCGCGAAGCATAGACGTGAAAAGCGCCGGTTTCCGGCATCGCCACCGACAGTTCGCCCAGGCACAGCATCACCAGATACACCACCAGCGCGCCGATCAGGTAGGCCAGCAGCGTGCCGAGCGCCCCGGTGGTGGAGATGATGTAGCCGGTGTTGAAAAACAGCCCGGTGCCGATCACGCCGCCCAGCGACAGCATCACCAGGTGCCGGGCCTTCATGCTGCGTTTGAACTGTCCTGCGGCGGGTGCCGATGGTTGCATAATAATCTATCCGTATAGACGTCTAAATATCTGAATGGCTATTGGTTATACCCGCAATGCTTTTTCAACGCAATGCGCCGCCGGCGATCGCCGCGTAAAAAAATCGTTAAGCCGGATCTATATGCAAATGATAATTATTATCTATAATGTCGCCATTTTCGATAATGGGGCAACATGATGAGATACATGATTTTATTGGCGGCGTTGGCGCTCGGTGCCTGTAGCCAAACGCCGGTGAAGGCGCCCACCAACGACGTCGCGAGTTTGGGGAGCATCACCGATCTGCACAGCGGCGCGACCCTGACGCCGGATCAGCTGTTGGTGCGACTGGCGCAGCAGCCGCGGGTGATCGTCGGGGAGAAGCATGACAATCCTTACCACCACAAGATTGAGCAATGGCTGGTAGAGCAGCTGCCGCTGCGGCGGCCGCAGGGCAGCGTACTGATGGAGATGATCAACCCGAACCAACAGGCGCAGGTCGACAAGGTCAAGCAGTGGTTGCAGAGCGATCCCACCGTGCGTGACGGCCGCGTAGCGGAGCTGATCGCCTGGCAGCCGGGCTGGAAGTGGGAGCTGTATGGCGGGGTGACGATGGCGGCGATGCGCGCGCCTTACCCGCTGTGGTCGGCCAACCTGGATCGCAGCGAGATTACGGCATTCTATCAGCAGCCGCAATTCCCGGTGGGGCAGCTATCGGCGCAGCCGGCGGTGCGCAAGGCGCTGGAAGAGACCATCCGCACTTCGCACGGCGGTAAGATTGAGGCCGACCAGCTGCATGCGATGTTGGCGATCCAGCAGCAGCGCGACCGGCGCATGGCGGAACGCCTGCTGGCGGCGCCGACGCCCGCGCTGCTGATCGCCGGCGGCTATCACGCCGCCAAATCGGTGGGGGTGCCGCTGCACGTGCGCGATCTGCAACCGGCGGCGGCACCGACGGTGCTGATGCTGGCGGAGCCGGGCGTACAGGTCGATGCGAACACCGCAGACTACCTGTGGATCACACCATCAGTGAAATGAATACGTTAAGACAGTGAAAAGGGGTGTTAATTATAGTTGCAAATGATTATCATTAGTAAATGTGATCTGCAATCATTCGCAATTAAGCAAGCTAATGCCCCTATGTTAAGTCAGTCTTATCCCCTTCCGGCCTTTGAACTGCCGCAGCCGCGCTGGGCGCGCGGCCTGCTGCTCGCCCTGGCGGCGCACGCAGCGTTGGTGCTGCTGTTTTACTGGCCGCAGACGGCGCTGGAGCCGGTGGTACTGCCACCGCCGGCGGTGATGATGAGCTGGGCGGCGCAGATTGAAGCGCCGGAAAGCAAGCCGCTGCCGCTGGGCGTGCAGCAGGCGGAATCCGCCGCGGCGCAGCCTGCGGAGCAGCAGCAACAGCCGGATCTGCCCAAGCTGGCGCGCGCCGAGAAAGCGAAAATCGTGACGGCGCAGAAGAAGCGCGCCGAACACCGCCCCCCGCAAAAATCGCAGCCGAAGCCGCAGGAACAGGCCAAAGAGACGCGCAATGCCGCCGCGTCCAGCGCCGCCGCGCCGCAGGCGCAGACGCTCTCCCACCAGACCGCCGCACCGATCAACAGCGACGCCAACAGCAACGCGCAGGCCAACCTGTCGTGGGAGAGCCTGGTGAAAGGCAAACTGAACCGCATCAAGGATTACCCTTTGGATGCCCGCAGCCGCCGGCGTAGCGGCATGCCGCAGGTCAGTTTCAGCGTCGACGCGCAGGGGCGGGTCTCGAACGTCATGCTGCAGGTGCGTTCCGGCACCGCGTCGCTGGATCGGGAAGCGGTGGCGGTGGTATCGCGCGCCCAGCCGTTGCCGCCGCCGCCGCCGGAGATGCTGCAGCAGGGGGCCGTCAAGGTGACGATGCCGATCGATTTCAATCTGGCGGAGCTGAATGCCCGCCGTTAATGCCCGCAGGCGCCGCATCGCCGTCGTGCGCCTCTTCAAACTTCGTGAGGGATTATGAATCCGCTGTTATTCACCCCGCGCCGTCGCATCGCGGCCGCGCTCTGGCTCTCTTTAGGCATCGCCGGCGCCGCGCTGGCGCAACCGCAGCCGCCGTTGGCGGAGCGCGCGCCGAAAGCGCTGACGGCGCACGGCGAGACTCGCAGCGACGATTACTACTGGCTGCGCGACGACGGCCGAAAAGAGCCGAAGGTGCTGGACTACCTGAAGGCGGAGAACCGCTACACCGAGCAGATGATGGCGCCGTACCAGAAGCTGCGCGCCACGCTGTATCAGGAGATGCTGGGCCGCATGAACCCTGACGATCGTTCGGTGCCGTATCAGCTCAACGGCTATCGCTATCAGGAAAGCTACGCTGCCGGTAAAGATTTCGCGCTGTATCAGCGCCAGGCGCTCACCGCCGACGCGCCGTGGCAAACCTTGCTGGACGCCAATCAGCGCGCGACCGGCCACGCCTACTATCGCCTGGGGGCGATGGACGTCAGCCAAGACAACCGCCGCCTGGCGGTGGCCGAAGATCTGCAGGGCCGCCGCCAATACCGCATCTCCCTGCGCGAGATAGGCAGCGAACGCTGGGCGCCGGAAACGCTGGAAAACACCTCCGGCAACATGGTGTGGGCCAACGACAACCAAACCCTGTTCTACGTGCGCAACCATCCGCAAACGCTGTTGCCATACCAGGTTTATCGCCATCAGTACGGTACGCCGACGGCGGAAGATGAGCTGGTGTACCAGGAAAACGATTCGGCGTTCTACCTCAGCCTCGGCCGCTCATCCTCGCGTGATTACCTGATGCTGACCATCAGCGGTAACACCACCTCTGAGGTGCGCCTGATCGACGCCAACCAGCCGCAGCGCGAGCCGCAGCTGTTCGCCGCCCGGCAGAACGGCCGCGAGTATTATCTCGATCACTACCGCGGCGAGTTCTACCTGCGCTCCAACCATCAGGATCCGAACTTTGGCCTGTACCGCACGGCGGCGGTGGGCAAACCCTGGCAGACGCTGATCGCGCCGCAGGCGCAGCACGAGGTGGAGAGCTTCAGTCTGTTCCGCGACTGGCTGGTGGTGCAGGAGCGCGCCAACGGGCTGGTGCAGCTGCGGCAAATCAGCTGGGACGGTAAAACCGAGCGCGCCATCCCGTTCGACGACGCCAGCTACATGGCCTGGCTGGGCTATAACCCCGAGCCGGACAGCGATCGCTTGCGCTACGGCTATTCGGCGATGACCACGCCAACCCGCACCTATGAGTGGGATCTGAACAAGGGCGAGCGCACCCTGCTCAAGCAGCAGGAGGTGAAAGGCGTCGATCCGAGCCTGTATCACAGCGAGCGCATCTGGGTCACGGCGCGCGACGGCGTGAAGGTGCCGGTCTCGCTGGTGTACCGCACATCGCTGTTCAAAAACGGGCATAACCCGCTGCTGGTGTACGGCTACGGCGCTTACGGCATGAGCATGGATCCGGCGTTCAGCGCCAACCGCATCAGCCTGCTGGATCGCGGCTTCGTCTATGCGCTGATCCACGTGCGCGGCGGCGGCGAGCTGGGGCAGAGCTGGTACAAGCAGGGCAAGCTGACGCACAAACCGAACAGCTTCAACGACTTCATCGATGCCACCCAGGCGCTGATCAAAGACGGCTACGGCCAACCGGGGCGCATCTACGCCATGGGCGGCAGCGCCGGCGGCTTGCTGATGGGGGCGGTGATCAATCAGGCGCCGCAGCTGTACAACGCGGTGGTGGCGCAGGTGCCGTTCGTCGACGTGGTGACCACCATGCTGGACGACAGCATTCCGCTCACCACCGGGGAATACGAGGAGTGGGGCAACCCGCACCAGCCGGCCGCCTATGCGCTGATGAAGTCCTACAGCCCGTACGACAACGTGCGCAAGCAGCGTTACCCGAACCTGCTGGTTACCAGCGGCTTGTACGACTCGCAGGTGCAGTATTGGGAGCCGGCCAAATGGGTGGCGAAGCTGCGGCGCTTCAAGCAGGGCGATTCGCTGCTGCTGCTCTCCACCGACATGACCGCCGGCCACGGCGGCAAATCGGGCCGCCTGGCGCGGCTGGAAAACGGCGCGCTGGAGTACGCCTTTATTTTGGCGGCGGACCGGCAGGCGCAGAAATAACCTTTAGCGCCGCAGCACGCTGCGGCGCAATAAAACAATAACAACCTTTTACCGCGCGTTTCGGCGGGCTTTTTGCTGGGCATTGTCGGCCATCAAACCTTATTGGCTATTTCTGGGGATATATGAAAATCAAAATGATAGCGAGCCTGATCGGCGCGGGACTGGCGCTGCACGGGCCGGCTGCGGCCGCGCAGGAACAGGCGGAAAATAATAAAGGCAGCGTGGCGTTCAGCCCGCTCAACGTCTCGGCCGCCGACAGCGGCAAAAGCAGCGAAAAAGACGCGTTGGCGAGGCCAGGTGCGTTCAGCTCGCGCGACGAAAACAAGAATCTGGAGTCGGTGGACAGTATTCTGCGCAGTATGCCGGGCACCTATACCCAGATCGATCCCGGCCAGGGCTCGGTCAGCGTCAATATCCGCGGCCTGAGCGGCTTTGGCCGGGTCAACACCATGGTCGATGGCATCACGCAAAACTACTACGGCAACTCGCCGAGCGACGCAGCGCACGGGGGATTGCCCACCAGCCAGTTCGGGGCGCTGATCGATCCTAACTTTATCGTCGGCGTCGACGTGGCGCGCGGCAACGCCACCGGCTCCGCTGGGGTTAACGCCCTGGCGGGCAGCGCCAACTTCCGCACTATCGGCGTGGACGACGTGGTGTTTTCCGATAACCCGTTCGGCGTGCGTACCAAATTCTCGGTGGGCAATAACGGCATCGGCCGCAGCGGCATGATCGCCGTGGGCGCCAAAACCGCCGCCTTTGCCGACGGCGGCAGCCTGGGGGCGATGGCGGCGATCAGCGGCAGCTCCATCACCTCCAACTACAAAAATGGCGCCGGTTTCGACAGCGAGATGTTCAACGTCGATAAAACCTACCGCCAGAACCCGAAATCCCAGTTGTTCAAGGTGGACATCAAGCCGGATGCCTTCAACAGCATCGAACTGTCGGCGCGCAGCTACCAGAATAAAATCACCCGCCGCCACATCGACAGCGACGATTTCTACCTCAAATACCACTACGCGCCGTTCTCCGAGCTGATCGATTTCAACCTGACCGCCAGCACCAGCCGCGGCGAGCAAAAGTTCATGTCCGACAACATGGCGGGGTTCAGCGACAGCACGGCGAAAAACATCTCCGATGCGCTGGATATCAACAACACCAGCCGTTTCAGCCTGCAGGACGTCGATTTCGCCTTCAGCTACGGCGGCAAGCTGGTGCGCAACGAGTATAAGAAAAAGGCCTCCGGTTTGGTGACGGATGACAATCAGGCGGAAAGCATGCCGGTGGGCATTGCCGGCAAACAAGATATCTCCAGCCTGTACAGCGGGTTGCAAGCTAACTACGGCATCTGGCAGGGGAATTTCGATCTGAACTACACCGCCTATCGCCTCTCCGGTTATAAGCCGGCCTGTGACGAGCGCGTAGAGTGTTTCCCGCAGGGCGCCAGCAATATCACCCGCAACGAACACGGCTTCAATCCGTCAGTGATGCTGTCGGCGCAGGTGACGCCGTGGCTGCAGCCGTTCGTCAGCTACAGCAAGTCGATGCGCGGGCCGAATATCCAGGAGGTGTTCTTCGCCAACAGCGAAGGGCAATCGATGAACCCATTCCTCAAGGGAGAAAAAGCGGAGACCTGGCAGGGTGGTTTCAACGCCAACGCTCACGATCTGTTGTTCAAGCAGGACAGTTTCCAGCTGAAAGCGGTCTATTTCGAAACCAGGATCAAAAACTACATTTCCAGCCAATCCTACCTGGTGTGTAAGAATCGCCAGAAGTGCAATCGCTCGCAGGCGACGCAGGAAGAGTGGGATAACGCGGACGCCAACGTCAAAATGACCATGTACAGCAACGCCCCCGAACCGGTCAAAATGCGCGGGGTGGAGCTTGAAGCGCTGTACGACGCCGGTTTCGCCTTCACCAAACTGTCGTTAAGCAAGGAGCATACTTCCCAGCCGACCAACCAGGCCAGCAACGAATTCGGCGCGGGCGATGTCAGCGAACTGCCGGAGTTCTACTTCACGCTGGACAGCGGGGTGCGCCTGTTGGACGAGACGTTGACGCTGGGCGGGGTGGTGAAATACACCGGCAAAGCGGTGCGCCTGTCGCCTAATTCCACTCCCGATGAAAACGAACAGTTGATGAAGGAGCCGGCGCCGCATATTCCGACCATTATCGATCTGTACGGCACCTATCAGGTGAATCGCAATCTGCTGCTGAAGCTCAGCGTGCAAAACCTGATGGACAAAGACTACTCGGACGCGCTGAACAAGATGAACTCACTGCCGTCGCAGTCACAAGATTTCACGCCGACCAACACCGCCCGTGGGCGCACCTATATCTTCGGCGGGGAGGTACGTTTCTAAACCGCAGCAGAGCAGGGCGCAGTCATGAACTGCCCCCCATAAGTTGGACGATGTAAATTCAGGCGGCCTTCGTGGCCTGAGTTCGATACTCTACCGGACTCAGGCCTTTTAGTTTCTCTCTGAGGCGGTCATGGTTGTAGTAATCAATGTA
>NZ_JAMYWQ010000184.1 GCF_024160145.1 Serratia nevei | reverse complement strand
ATATTGCTGCCGCTCTGGCCTATAAGTGCGCGATGGCCGGGCTAAGCGTCCGATTTATTACCGCCGCAGACATGATGCTGCAACTGGTCGCCGCTCACCGCCAGGGGGAACTTAAAGGCTATCTGAGTCGCATCATTCACAAGCCGCGGTTGCTTGTGATCGATGAGATCGGCTACCTGCCGTTTGGTAAGGAAGAGGCCAACTTGTTCTTCCAGGTTGTCGCCAGACGTTATGAGTCAGGCAGCCTGGTGTTGA
>NZ_JAMYWQ010000183.1 GCF_024160145.1 Serratia nevei | reverse complement strand
AAAGCCAGCACCACAACCATACGTTCCAGATTACCACGGCTCTGCATCCGCAGGCTTTCCACCTGTGCCCCGCCGCTTTTCCAGGCTTTATGAAAGTCTTCTATCAGCCAGCGCCTTTCATAATAATTCAGTATCTGCCGGGCTTCCTCAGCACTCGTGACCGGCTCTGATGTCAACAGATGCCAGCACAGACCGTCCGTTTTTCCCTTTTCCTCACAGTTTACATAATACAACGGAACAGATGTGCCCTGTTTG
>NZ_JAMYWQ010000182.1 GCF_024160145.1 Serratia nevei | reverse complement strand
AAAGCCCAGATAACGCAGTTGCTGGATGCGCACAGCGATAAAAGCCAGCACCACAACCATACGTTCCAGATTACCACGGCTCTGCATCCGCAGGCTTTCCACCTGTGCCCCGCCGCTTTTCCAGGCTTTATGAAAGTCTTCTATCAGCCAGCGCCTTTCATAATAATCCAGTATCTGCCGGGCTTCCTCAGCACTCGTGACCGGCTCTGATGTCAACAGATGCCAGCACAGACCGTCCGTTTTTCCCTTTTCCTCACAGTTTACATAATACAACGGAACAGATGTGCCCTGTTTG
>NZ_JAMYWQ010000181.1 GCF_024160145.1 Serratia nevei | reverse complement strand
CCATCGCGCACTTATAGGCCAGAGCGGCAGCAATATGACTCTTGCCCACGCCCGATGGCCCCAGCAACACGATGTTCTCCTGACGTTCTATGAACGCCAGGCCACCCAGCTCCTGGATCTGCGCTCGCGGTGCACCGCTGGCAAACTTAAAGTCGAACTGCTCCAGCGTCTTGACCGCAGGCAAACCGGAAAGGCGAAGCAGCGTCTGACGCCGTCGTTCGTCCCGACTGTCAACTTCGAGCTTCAGAAGTTGCT
>NZ_JAMYWQ010000180.1 GCF_024160145.1 Serratia nevei | reverse complement strand
GCGCCTTGGCGCACAGATGAGCAAGGTTATTTCTGTCTGTGACCGGGAGGCAGACCTGATTGAATATCTGGCCTACAAAGTGTCGGAGAAACAGCGATTTATCGTGCGCTCAATGCAAAGCCGGTGCATTGAAGAAGAGGGAAGCAAGCTCTATAGCTACGGGAAAACGTTGCAACCAGCCGGGGAACGGTGTGTATCAATCCAGCAAAGAGGGGGGCGAAAAGGCCGGGAGGCCCTGTGTGAAATCCGGTATGC
>NZ_JAMYWQ010000179.1 GCF_024160145.1 Serratia nevei | reverse complement strand
GAAACAGGTTAATATTCCTGTACTTGGTGTTACTGCGAAGGGGGGACGGAGAAGGCTAGGCTAGCCGGGCGACGGTTGTCCCGGTTTAAGCGTGTAGGGGGTGTGACCTGGTAAATCCGGTTGCATATCAACCCTGAGGCGTGATGACGATGCACTACGGTGCAGAAGTAGTTGATGCCCTGCTTCCAGGAAAAGCCTCTAAGCTCCAGGTAACATTGAATCGTACCCCAAACCGACACAGGTGGTCAGGTAGAGA
>NZ_JAMYWQ010000178.1 GCF_024160145.1 Serratia nevei | reverse complement strand
TGCCCAACACCCGCGCTCCGGGCAGCAGGGTGGCTTCACGACGCAGGCGGAGCACATGCCCGATGCCCATCGCCAGCAACGCTGGAGCCCGGACAGGCTGCTGTCATGGGGTGAAAGTATCGGCAGTGCCACCCGTGCAGTGGTGGCCTGGCATCTGCATCATCGTACGCATCCGGAGCAGGCATACCGAACCTGCCTGGGGTTGCTGAATCTCTCCCGCGAGTACGGAGCCGTCAGGCTGGAGAATGCCTGCCAGAAAGCCC
>NZ_JAMYWQ010000177.1 GCF_024160145.1 Serratia nevei | reverse complement strand
GAAGAACAGCAATCTCCACTCTTAACTCCAATGTTAGCATCGGCAGCTCGCTTAAAACTGCCAGTTTTACCCCAGGTGGGTCCGAATTACATTGGCATGTGGGTCATTTTTACATCGGTACTAACAGGCAGTGCCACCCGCGCAGTGGTGGCCTGGCATCTGCATCATCGTACGCATCCGGAGCAGGCATACCGAACCTGCCTGGGGTTGCTGAATCTCTCCCGCGAGTACGGAGCCGTCAGGCTGGAGAATGCCTGCCAGAAAGCCC
>NZ_JAMYWQ010000176.1 GCF_024160145.1 Serratia nevei | reverse complement strand
TTGAAGAAGAGGGAAGCAAGCTCTATAGCTACGGGAAAACGTTGCAACCAGCCGGGGAACGGTGTGTATCAATCCAGCAAAGAGGGGGGCGAAAAGGCCGGGAGGCCCTGTGTGAAATCCGGTATGCCCCTGTTACGGTGAAAATCCCGGCCAACAAACAGGGCACATCTGTTCCGTTGTATTATGTAAACTGTGAGGAAAAGGGAAAAACGGACGGTCTGTGCTGGCATCTGTTGACATCAGAGCCGGTCACGAGTGCTGAGGAAGCCCGGCAGATACTG
>NZ_JAMYWQ010000175.1 GCF_024160145.1 Serratia nevei | reverse complement strand
ACCTGTTCGACAACGGCTAATTTAAAGGATAGAGAATAATCGCGTTGTGTGCGTTTAACATACTGGTTCATCACATTTTCCTCTGTGCGTGAGTAAAATGTGTCAACGCTATTTAGGACGGGTCAGCAGTAACAGAAAGGGCTCCGCAAGGAGCCCTTTTCTTTGTGTGCCGGGCATGCTCAGCAGCTCGGGGGTGAAAGTCCCCTGTCCAGCCTGATGGTGGCGAAGGGCTAGTGAAGCGCAAGGGCGTCGTTGCGAGACGGGGTCTGAAGGAAGCGTGAAG
>NZ_JAMYWQ010000054.1 GCF_024160145.1 Serratia nevei | reverse complement strand
CTGGAAGGGATGAACAATAAGATAAAGGTGATGAAGCGGATGGCTTATGGATACCGGGATAACGCTTACTTCTTCCTGAAAATCAAAGCAGCGTTCCCCGGTAAAACGCGATGAACCAAAAAAAAGCCAGCACCCGAGCTGGCTTAAAAAACACTGGAAGCAATGTGAGCAATGTCGTGCCTTCCACATCAGAGCCGCAAACTGTGGCCTTCCGTGAACTGCCAGGCGATGATAATAGTTATCAGTATCGTCTGTAAAGCACTTTGTTGAGAATTTTTCTCATTACCACACGAAGATTGCGCAATTACCACTCAGGGAACGGGTCTGCCATGTCCAGCCAATAGTCCACGCCGGCGGCCATTTCCTCGTCGCTCAGCAGGCACTCGTCCAGCAGACGCGCGATCGTCGCTTGCTGCAGATGCTGGCCGATAAACACCAGCTCCTGGCGCATGTCGCCGAACGGCTCTACCCATTTTTCCTGAATGTGCGCCCGCGCTTCGGGATCCTGCGGCCAATTATCTTGCGGGATAGCCCGCCAAAAGGTGCCCGCGAGGCCGTAATGGGCGATGCCCCCGGCCTGGCTCCACTGCCCGGCCTGCCGCGGCCGCGTCGCCAACCAGAAAAAGCCTTTCGAGCGCAGCAGCTTGCCGCCGCCCCAGTCGCCGTTGATCACGCGGTAAAACTTGTCCGGCGCAAACGGCCGCCGCGCCTGATAGACGAAGCTGCTGATACCGTAGTTTTCCGTTTCCGGCAGGTGTTCGCCGCGCAGCTCTTTCAGCCAGCCGGGCGCCTGCTGCGCCTTTTCAAAGCTGAAGCTGCCGGTATTCAGCACCGCCTCCAGCGGCAGTTTGCCCGGCGCGATCGGCACAATGCGGGCATCGGGGTTCAGGCTGGCCAGCAGCGCCATCACTTCGCCCTGCTGGGATGGCGTCAACAGATCGGTCTTGCTGACCAGCATCACGTCGCAGAATTCAATTTGCTCAATCAGCAGATCCGCCACGCTGCGCAGATCGTCCTCGCCCAGGCTTTGACCGGCCTCCTGCAGGCTTTGCGCCTGCTGGTACTGCTGGATGAAATTCACCCCGTCGACCACCGTCACCAGGGTATCCAGCCGGGCGAACTGCGACAGGCTTTCGCCCTTTTCGTCCTCAAAGGTAAAGGTTTCCGCCACCGGCAGCGGCTCGGAGATGCCGCTCGATTCGATCAGCAGGTAATCGTAACGCCCGTCCTGCGCCAGCTCACGCACCGATACCAGCAGGTCTTCGCGCAGCGTGCAGCAAATGCAGCCGTTGCTCATCTCCACCAGCTTCTCTTCCTGACGATCGAGATGCACGGCATTTTCCACCAGCGCGGCGTCGATGTTCACTTCGCTCATGTCGTTGACGATCACCGCCACGCGCATGCCCTGCCGGTTGTTCAGGATGTGGTTCAGCACCGTGGTTTTGCCGGCGCCGAGAAAGCCGGAAAGCACGGTCACGGGAAGTTGTTTCATGGGAGCCTCATTAAAATTCATTGCGTAATGCTTGGTAACCGCGCACCAGCTCGACGTTGGTGGCGGCCACTTCTTCGGAAAATTGCAGCGCGCCGCGATCGACCTGGCGATAGCGCGACAGGTCGCTGTCCGGCCCTACGCGCTCGGTCGACGGGATATAGCGGTTTTCCGGCAGCGTCACGCCGTCCACCACCGCGTTGTAACGCACCACACAGCCGGACTGGATGTGGCAGTTGAACAACACGCTGTTGAAGCCGATAAACACCCGATCGTCGATGCGACACGGGCCGTGGACGATGGCCCGGTGGGCGATCGAGCTGTAACGGCCAATGGTGACCGCCGCCCCGCTCTTGGAGTGGATCACCACGCCGTCCTGAATATTGGAGTGCGAGCCGATGACGATCGGCTCCATGTCGCCGGCGGCGTTCAACTCGTCGGCGCGGATCACCGCATAAGGGCCGACGTAGACGAAATCTTCGACGATCACCCGGCCGCAAATAATGGCGGTGGGGTCGATGTAGGCCAGCGGCGAGACCTGCGGCAGATGGCCGCTGGGATTTTTACGCAGCATGATGTTCTCCCCGCCAGCTCAGCTCCGCCACCGCATTGTGGGCATGCAGGCTCTCCTGATGCTCGACGCGCAGCGAGAAGGCGCGGTAATCACACTGGCTGCGCAGCATGCGATACAGACGGCGCGCCGCGTCTTCGCAAAACATCAGGTTCTGACCGTTGGCCAGCGCGAAGGCCTGCTCGTCGCGGCGTTTCACCAGCGTTTGCACCGGCGTGCCCAGCGCGTGTTCGATGCGGTCGATCAATTTCACCGGTTCGAACGCCCGTTCATTCTCTGGCGTCACGGTGACCCAGGCCCAGCTGCGCTGGCTGTGAGGGGTGGCCGGCATCCCCTGTTCCAGCAGCCACTCGCTCACCTGCCGTTGGCTGACCCGCTCCGCCGCCTGCTCAAAATCAAACTGAAACTGTTGCTGCGCCAGTTGGCGGCTAAGCGCCGCCGAACTCGGGCAGGTCGAGGAGTAAGGCACACCAACGGTGAGCGCCAGCGTCAGCGTGTTCGCCAGGGTCGCCTCGATGCGCAGCGGGTAAGCCTTCCAGCCGCGCTGTGGCGACAGCAGCGCCGGGCGCGACAGCAGCAGCTCACCGCCGATCGCCAGTTTGGCGCGATCGCTGTGTTCCGGCTGCGAATCCAGAAAGGCCTGCAGCGTTCGGCCGATGCGCTGCGGCGTCAGCTCGCCCTGCGTCAATTCGTCCAGCGCCAGATACAACCGCGACATGTGAATGCCGCGTTCGCCCGTCGCTTCAGCGCGCAGGTTGATGCCGGCGTCGACGTTGGCCATCAGTGGCTTGCCGGCCAGCTCCAGCGGCAGCGCGATCCCTTGCATCCCGATCCAATCGAGCCCGACATCACTCATTTCGCCGCGCCAGGCCTGAGCGTCCGGCAGCGAACGGCGTGGTGGAAGTGCAACTTCGTTCATACATCCCCTTGCGTTATTGTGACTTTGCCGGGGAACGGTATCATGATTTTGTTATGTTATAACATATCAAAAAAGATTTTTTTCACGCCGTTGGGCGACCTGATTAATCAAGTAGCAGAAAACTCAGCGATTTTGCTCAATGGATTGGGCTGCCGGTCAGAGTGCGATACACTAACGCTATTGCTGATTAACCCATGAGCCTCTATGCGTGGTTTACCCCTTTGGCTAGTGTCGCTGTGCTTTGCCGGCTCCGCCCTGGCCGCAACAACACCGCCCGCGCCCGCCGCGGCGCCGCTGCCGGACATTCGCCAGAGCGGCTTTGTCTATTGCGTCAGCGGCATACTGAATACCTTCAACCCGCAAATGGCCAGCAGCGGCCTGACGGTGGATACCCTGGCCGCCCAGCTGTACGATCGCCTGTTGGATGTCGATCCCTACACCTACCGGCTGATCCCCGAGCTGGCGCAAAGCTGGGAAGTGCTGGACAACGGTGCTACCTACCGCTTCCATCTGCGCAAGGACGTGCCGTTCCAGACCACCGCCTGGTTCACGCCCACCCGCAAGATGAACGCCGACGACGTGGTGTTCAGCTTCGCGCGCGTATTTGACCAAAAACACACGTATCACGACGTCAACGGCGGCGAATACCCCTATTTCGACAGCCTGCAGTTCGGCGATTCGGTGCAGAGCGTGAGAAAGCTCGACGACTACACGGTGGAGATCCGCCTGCAGTCGCCGGACGCCTCTTTCCTCTGGCACCTGGCAACCCACTACGCGCCGGTGCTGTCCGCCGAATACGCCGATGTGCTGACGCGCGCAGGCCATCAGGAACTGATCGACCGCGAGCCGGTCGGCAGCGGCCCGTTCCTGCTCAACGAATACCGC
Organism: Serratia nevei; assembly: GCF_024160145.1. Lineage (GTDB taxonomy): Bacteria > Pseudomonadota > Gammaproteobacteria > Enterobacterales > Enterobacteriaceae > Serratia > Serratia nevei_A. The sequence goes on along the minus strand of NZ_JAMYWQ010000054.1, from coordinate 21,640 downwards.
TCGGGGCAATATATTCGCCTGGCGCGCAACGCCGCCTATTGGAAAGGCCTGCCGCGCATGCCGCAGGTGGTGATCGATCTGGGTGCCGGCGGTACCGGCCGCCTCTCCAAGCTGCTGACCGGCGAGTGCGACGTGCTGGCCTATCCGGCGGCCAGCCAGCTGTCTATCCTGCGCGACGATCCGCGCCTGCGCCTGACGCTGCGCCCGGGGATGAACATCGCCTACCTGGCGTTCAACACCCGCAAACCGCCGCTCGACAACCTCAACGTGCGCCAGGCTATCTCGCTGGCGATCAACAACCAGCGGTTGATGCAGTCGATCTATTACGGCACGGCGGAAACCGCCGCCTCAATCCTGCCGCGCGCCTCCTGGGCCTATGACAACGACGCGCACGTCACCGAGTACGATCCGGCCAAATCGCGCGAAATGCTGCGGCAGGCCGGCGTCGGCCAGCTGAACCTGAAGCTGTGGGTACCGACCGCCTCGCAATCTTACAACCCGAGCCCACTGAAGACCGCCGAGCTGATCCAGGCCGATCTCGGCCAGGTGGGCATCAACGTCACCATCGTGCCGGTAGAGGGCCGCTTCCAGGAGGCGCGCCTGATGGAGATGAACCACGATCTGACCCTGACCGGCTGGGCCACCGACAGCAACGACCCGGACAGCTTCTTCCGGCCGCTGCTGAGCTGCGCGGCAATCCGTTCGCAAACCAACTATGCTCACTGGTGTGACCCGGGCTTCGACGAGGTGTTGCAGAACGCGCTGTTGTCGCAGCAGCTGTCTCAGCGCATCGACCACTATCGCAAGGCGCAGAAGATCCTCGAGCAGCAACTGCCGGTGCTGCCGCTGGCCTCTTCCCTGCGGCTGCAGGCCTACCGCTACGATATCAAGGGATTGGTGCTGAGCCCGTTCGGCAACGCCTCGTTCGCCGGGGTGTACCGTGAATCCGCGCCGGAGGTGAAAAAGTGATTATCTTTACCCTGCGCCGCATTCTGCTGCTGCTGATCACGCTGTTCTTCCTGACGCTGGTCAGCTTCAGCCTGAGCTATTTCACGCCGCGTGCGCCGCTGAACGGCGCCGCCCTGTTGGACGCCTATCAGTTCTACTTCGCCAGCCTGCTGCACGGAGACTTCGGCGTCTCCAGCATCAACGGCCAGGCGATCAGCGAACAGCTGCGCGAAGTGTTCCCGGCCACCATGGAACTGTGCCTGCTGGCCTTCACCCTGGCGCTGTTCATCGGCATTCCGCTGGGCATCATCGCCGGCGTGCTGCGCGGCAAGTGGCAGGACACCGCCATCAGCACCTTCGCGCTACTGGGCTTCTCGATGCCGGTGTTCTGGCTGGCGCTGCTGCTGATGCTGTTCTTCTCGCTGCACCTGGGCTGGCTGCCGGTTTCCGGCCGTTTCGATCTGCTGTACCAGGTGAAACCGATCACCGGTTTCGCCCTGCTCGACGCCTGGCTGTCGGACTCGCCGTATCGCAATGAGATGATCGGCAGCGCCCTGCGCCACATGATCCTGCCGATCGCCGCGCTGGCGGTGGCGCCCACCACCGAAGTGGTGCGCCTGATGCGCATCAGCACCGACGACGTGCTGAACCACAACTACATCAAGGCCGCCGCCACCCGCGGCCTGTCGCGCTTCACCATCATTCGCCGCCACGTGCTGCACAATGCGCTGCCGCCGATCGTACCCAAACTGGGGCTGCAGTTCTCCACCATGCTCACGCTGGCGATGATCACCGAAGTGGTGTTCAGCTGGCCGGGCCTCGGCCGGTGGCTGATCAACGCCATTCGCCAGCAGGACTATGCGGCGATCTCCGCCGGCGTCATGGTGGTCGGCACGCTGGTGATCACCATTAACGTTCTGGCCGACATACTGGGCGCGGCAACCAACCCGCTGAAACATAAGGAATGGTATGCCCTTCGATAACGTATACCGCGAGAAAAAGATGCCGAGCCCGCTGCGCTACACCTGGCGGATTTTTTACGGCGACGCGCTGGCGATGATCGGGTTTTACGGCGTGATCGCCCTGCTGCTGCTGTCGCTGTTCGGCAGCCTGCTGGCGCCCTACGCGCTGGATCAGCAGTTCCTCGGCTATCAGCTGCTGCCGCCTTCCTGGTCGCGCTACGGCAACGTGTCGTTCTTTCTCGGCACTGACGATCTCGGCCGCGACATCCTCAGCCGGCTGTTGACCGGCACCGCCGCCACCTTCGGCTCGGCGCTGGCGGTGACGCTGGCGGCGGCTTTTTGCGGGGTGATCCTCGGCGTGTTCGCCGGCGTCACCCACGGGCTGCGCTCGGCGGTGCTTAACCACATCCTCGATACCCTGCTGTCTATCCCCTCGCTGCTGCTGGCGATCGTGGTGGTGGCGTTTATCGGCCCCAAACTCGAACACGCCATGCTGGCGGTATGGCTCGCCTTGTTGCCGCGCATGGTGCGCACCATCTACAGCGCGGTGCATGACGAACTGGAGAAAGAGTACGTGGTGGCGGCGCGGCTCGACGGCGCTTCTACGCTGCAGATCCTGTGGTACGCAGTGATGCCGAACATTGCGGCGGTGCTGGTGACCGAGTTCACCCGCGCGCTGTCGATGGCAATTCTGGATATCGCCGCGCTCGGCTTCCTCGATCTCGGTGCGCAGCTGCCTTCGCCGGAATGGGGAGCGATGCTCGGCGATTCGCTCGAGCTGGTGTACGTCGCGCCCTGGACGGTGATGCTGCCCGGCGCGGCCATCTTCGTCAGCGTGCTGCTGGTTAACCTGTTAGGCGACGGTATGCGCCGCGCAATCAATGCCGGGGTGGAATAATGCCGTTACTCGATATCCGCAATCTGACGATTGAATTTATGACCGCCGAAGGGCCGGTCAAGGCGGTCGATCGCGTCAGCATGACGCTGAGCGAAGGCGAGGTGCGCGGCCTGGTGGGGGAATCGGGCTCCGGCAAGAGCCTGATCGCCAAGGCCATCTGCGGCGTGACCAAAGACAACTGGCGCGTCACCGCCGACCGTTTCCGTTTCGACGACATCGATCTGCTGCAGCTGAGCCCGCGCGAGCGGCGCAGGCTGGTGGGCCACAACGTCTCGATGATTTTCCAGGAGCCGCAGTCCTGTCTCGATCCTTCCGAAAGCATCGGCCGCCAGCTGGCTCAGGCCATCCCGGGCTGGACCTACAAGGGCCGCTGGTGGCAGCGCTTCAACTGGCGCAAACGCCGCGCCATCGAACTGCTGCACCGCGTCGGCATCAAGGATCACGACGACATCATGGGCAGCTTCCCGTACGAGCTGACCGAAGGCGAGTGCCAGAAAGTGATGATCGCCATCGCGCTGGCCAACCAGCCGCGCCTGCTGATCGCCGATGAGCCGACCAACGCCATGGAGCCGACCACCCAGGCGCAGATTTTCCGCCTGTTGGCGCGCCTCAACCAGAACAACAACACCACCATTTTGCTGATCAGCCACGATTTGCAGATGATGAGCAAGTGGGCCGACCGGGTGAACGTGCTGTACTGCGGGCAAACGGTGGAAAGCGCCCAGTGCGAAGAGCTGCTGGCGGCGCCGCACCACCCTTACACCCAGGCGCTGATCCGCGCCATGCCGGACTTCGGCCGTTCGCTGCCGCACAAGAGCCGGTTGAACACGCTGCCGGGCGCCATTCCTTCGCTGGAACACCTGCCGATCGGCTGCCGTCTGGGGCCGCGCTGCCCTTACGCACAGAAAAAGTGCATCGAAACGCCGCGCCTGCGTCCGGTCAAAAACCACTTCTTCGCCTGCCACTTCCCGCTGAACATGGAGGAGCAATAACATGGAAACGCTGTTGGAAGTGCGCAACCTGAGCAAAACCTACCGCTACCGCACCGGGCTGTTCCGCCGCCAGCACGTCGAGGCGGTGAAATCGGTCAGCTTTACCCTGCGTGAAGGCCAGACGCTGGCGGTGATCGGCGAGAACGGCTCCGGCAAATCCACGCTGGCGAAGATGCTCTCCGGCATGGTGGAACCGTCCGCCGGCGAACTGCTGATCGACGATCATCCACTGGAATTCGGCGACTATCGCTACCGCAGCCAGCGCATTCGCATGATTTTTCAGGATCCGAGCACCTCGCTCAACCCGCGCCAGCGCATCGGCCAGCTGCTGGACGCGCCGCTGCGGCTGAACACCAGCCTGGAGCCCGCCGAGCGCGAGCAGCGCATCAACCAGACGCTGCGCCAGGTCGGCATGCTGCCGGATCACGCCTACTACTACCCGCACATGCTGGCGTCCGGGCAGAAGCAGCGTGTCGCGCTGGCGCGTGCGCTGATCCTGCAGCCGAAGGTGATCGTCGCCGATGAAGCGCTGGCCTCGCTGGACATGTCGATGCGCTCGCAAATCATCAACCTGATGCTGGAACTGCAGGAAAAACACGGTATTTCCTATATCTATGTCACCCAGCACCTCGGCATGATGAAGCATATCAGCGACCAGGTGCTGGTGATGCACGAAGGGGAAATCGTCGAACGCGGCAGCACCGCCGAGGTATTGGCGGCGCCGCTGCATGAATTGACCAAACGTCTGATCGCCAGCCACTTCGGCGAGGCGCTGACCGCCGATGCCTGGCGGCGCGACGGCGGCCGTTTCTGAATGCCGCCCCGCCGATGCCGGGCGCCGTTCATTGCCCGCCTGCGCACCGCGCAGCGTCCAGCATCGCCGCCAACAGCAGCAAGGCTTTATTGCGGCGCCGTTTAGCCAGCCTTTCGTTACCCACCTGCCGCTGGTGCTCACCGGCGATAAACGCCTGAATATCGGGCAGGTGGCGGATCACGCCGCGGCTACCCCACTCGCCGTCCGTGACTTCCGTCGGGAACACCCAGACACGCGCCGCCACCGCCTCGAAGGCGCAGCCTTCAGCCTGAGCAACCGCCGCGGTCACGGCTTTCACCAGCGTCTGCCGTGCAAGATCGTCGTATTGTCCTTCCGGCACCGAAGGAACGATTCGGTAAAAAGGCACATTGGCGCGGACGCCCCCGACGAAAATTGCCGCCGGGCGATGGAGAAAAATCACGGAGACGCTCTGGGCGATCGGATTAGAGGGGTCGAAACCTTCCGCCCGTAACAGAATATCCGTCAGCGATTTGCACAACATCGCTTCCGCCTCCGGTTGCAATGCGCCTTCCGGAATATAGGCATCTATCATCGGCATCGTTCATCTCCTGTCAGATTCAGTTTATCGACAGGCGCATCATCAGCCTTAACAGCCGGCGCTGAAAGTGGCAGTATCGCCATTATCAGAGGAGAATCGGACAAGATGATGATTCGGATTTGGGTCTACGATGGCGTGCTGGCCTCCGGCGTCGCCGGGGCGATTGACGTATTCCATGCGGCCAATAGCGTCAAGCTCGAAGGCAGCGACGGCACACAGCTGCATTGGCGCGTAGAGTCCCTCGACGGCCAACCGGTGCGCGCCGCATCCGGCCAAACGATCGCGGTGGACGGCAAGATCGCCGCACGCGGACGCGGTGACATCATTCTGCTCACTGCGCCCTTCGTCGGCGATATGGAAGCGTTTATCGCCCAGCGCGAACGAATTCTGGCGATCTCCCGCGCGCTGCAATGCCGCCACGCCGACGGCGCGCTGCTGGCAGCCTATTGCACCGGCAGCTACTTGCTCGCCGAAGCCGGCTTGCTCGACGGGCGGATCGCCACCACCCATTGGAACAAAGCGGCGGATTTCGCCCGCCGCTATCCCCGAGTAGAACTGCGGGCCAATGAAGTGTTGACGGAACAAGACGGCATTCTGTGCGGCGGTGCGGTGACGTCTTGCCTGACGCTCGCCGTACGGCTGGTTGAACATTGCTTAGGTACGGCGCGTGCGGCGAAAACCGCCAGGCTGCTCCTGATCGACACCCAACGGGTCGGCCAGAGCGCCTATGCCACGCTGGTGGCAGAAAACGAACATGCCGATCGTCTGGTGGCCCGGGCGCAACAGCGCATGCAGAACACGCTGCCACAACGCTTTAGCTTGCCGGAGCTCGCCGCCCATCTCGCCGTCAGTGAAAGAACGTTAAACCGGCATTTCAAGCAGGCGACCGGTTTGTCTCCCCTTGGTTACCTGCAGACGCTGCGCGTGGAGGTCGCCAAACGCCTGCTGGAATCGGGCCACCTTTCGCTCGCGGCCATCGGGCAACGCATCGGTTACCATGATCTCAGCACCTTCAGACAGCTTTTCAAACGTAAAACCGGATTATCGCCGCGCGCTTATCAGCAGCGTTTTACCCTTTCGCCCCCCGCATCTCGTTAAACGAAGCGCGGCCGGGCTACGCCAGAAAACGCAAATACAAATTACATTCTTGTTATATATCCTTATATTTTATTCCTTTCAGTTATTGATTAGTCCGTAACATTATTTTATCTCGCCAGGGCGATCGGTGAGGATATCCCCTACGTTGAGCCTCTCATACGACAGGATATCGCACTGATGAACAGCCTTCGCCATCGCCGCCTCACGCAGTTTCTGCTCACGCTGGCCGCCGGTTTCTCTGTTTACGGCCACGCGCTGTGCTGCGATGAGCTGCGCTAAATCCGCCTTTCGCCCCGCCTGCGGGCATGTTGCCTCTTTGCCCAGCCGCCGCTGCCGTGCGCAGCGGCGGCTGTTGATCACGATTAAGGATTGACCCTATGGAACGACTCCGTCGACAACATAATGCCCAGTGGTACCACGAAACCCAAAGCAGCGTGCGGGGCGATGCACCGCTGGAGCCGCAGGCGGCCATCCACCGAGATCGATTTTTGCTGGGGCTGGGCGCCTTCGCCGATGAGGCGTTAAACGCTGCGCTAAGCGCCCACGCCGGGGTGTTCAACGCCTCGCAGGCCGGCTACCACGCCCTGTTCCCCGACCAGGTGCCGTTATCACGAAGCGTGACATTGTCACTCTACGATCGTCTCAGCACCGCGCTGACCGTCGCGCAGGTAACGGGGGTACAGTCGCTCTGTAGCCACTACGCCGCCCGCCTCGCCCCGCTGCACAGCCCGGACGCCTCCCGGGAAAGCAATATCCGCCTCGCCCAGATCACCCAATACGCCCGCCAGCTCGCCAGCCAACCCACGCTGATTTGCCGCAAGGCGCTGCAACAGCTTGGCGACGTCGGGCTCAGCCCGGCGGATATCGTGACCTTCTCGCAGGTCATCGGTTTTGTCAGCTACCAAGCGCGCGTGGTCGCGGGTGTGGCGGCCTTGGCCGGCCGGCCGGCGGTGGTGGTGCCCGGCTTCCCGAGCGTCGAAGACGCCGATGGCTTAGCCTTCAGCGCTGAGGCGCTGAGCTGGGCCGCGCGCCTGCCGCCGATCGACGTGGAAACCGCCGCCGCCGAACAACTTGACGTGCTGGATCAGAGCCACCCGCAGGCACGCACCGAGTCGTATTATCTGCTGTTGGCGCACGATGCCGCCGCACTGCGCGAGCGCAACGGGGTGTTCAACGGCATCAACGCCGAGGGATACGGGCTGTCGAGCCGCCTGAAGGCGCTGGCGACGCTGGCGGTCTCGCGCATCAACGGCAGCCGCTACTGCGCGGCGACGGTGGCACAAGAATTACAGGATGACGGGCTGGTTCAGGCGCTGTTCGCCGGGCTGCCTCAGGGATTGGCGTCTACCGAGGATACGGTCAAACGCGCGGTGATCCACACCGCCGCCGAGCTGACGCGCGCACCGGAGAAATTCACCCCGCAGAGTGTGCAGCCGTTGTTCAACAGCGGCCTGAATCAGGCGCAGGCGCTGGAAGTGATCCTCACCGCCGCGCTCTACGCCTGGGAAAACCGCCTGCGCCAAACGCTGGGCGATGCGGAATCTTTCATCGCCGCCGACTGAAGATCGCTACGCGGCCTGATTACCGGCCGCAATACGTCGCGTTTTAGACATTCTGCTGACGCAGCCATTCGCTGGCGGCGTCGAAGAACTTTTGCGCCAACGGCGTGGCGCGCTCGGACATATCAACCACCACCGCCGCATGACGCGGCATGGCGCCGATAGCCACCGCACGCCGCTGCAACGCCGGCATCAGCGGCGATTGCAGCTGACCACGCGGGAACAGCCCGCAGCCCAGGCCGACGAAAATCCCCTCCAACAGTTGGAAGATTGAGGTCGTTTCCAGCCGCGTATGCAGCGTTAACCCGGCGTCGCGGAAGTGCTGATCGAGATAGCGGCGGAAGTAACGCGTCGGCTCGGCCAGGCACAGCGGCAAGGCGGCCACCGCCTCCAGCGGCAACGGCGTATCCCCCACCAGCTTCGGGAAGTGTTGCGGGTGAAACACCAGCTCGACGCCGGTTTCCACCAGCGGCTGCGATTGAAAATGCAGCTCCTTCAAGGTCGACAGCTCGAAAAAGCCGATGCCGATGTCAACGGTATGCGCCGTCAGCGCCTCCAGCAGCTGATCGGCACTCAGCACCGCCAGACGGTAATCGAGATGCGGGTAGCGTTCGCTGACCGCCTTGAGCATTTCCGCCACCGAGATGCTGCACTGCGGCACCACGCCGAGGCGCAGCGTGCCGTGCAAGCCGTGCTTGAGCGACTCTACCTCCAGCTTCAGCCCCTGGTAAACCGAGACGATCTCACGCGCCCACGCCAGCACCCGCTCGCCTTCGGCGGTAAAGCCGCCAAAATGGTTGCCGCGGTTAATCAGCGAAACACCCAGCTCTTTTTCCAGATTTTTCAATCGCATGGACAGCGTTGGCTGGCTGACGAAGCTGGCCTCCGCCGCCCGGCCGAAGTGGCGTTCCCGTTCCAAATTACACAAATAAATCAGTTGTTTAATATCCATAGCGCGGCTCAATGATCGGCATTCGCGCTCAGTATACCACCGGGCGCCGTCGCTCGCCCGGTGAGTCAGAGCTTCAGCTTCACGTAATCCACCAGGCGCGAGAACACGCCGCCCTGCGGCACCGCCTGCAGCGCCACCAGCGGCAGGGTTTTCACCACCTGGCCATTGTCGCTGATGCGGATCTCGCCAACGGTCTGCCCTTTGCCAATCGGCGCTTCCAGCCGCGCGGTATTGATCACGTACTGCGCCTTCAGCTTGTCCGCCTCGCTTTTCGGCAGGCTGAGCGACTGCGCTTGCGCGCTACCGACCGGTAACCGGTGATGCTCGCCGTACCAGACCGGCTCTTCCCCCAGGCTCTGGCCGGCGCTGAACAGATGTACGGTGGCAAAGTCGCGCAGCCCCCAAGTCAACAGTTTACGCGCCTGCTCCTCGCGGCCTTTGGCGCTTTTGCCGCCCATCACCACGGCGATCAAACGGCGATCCCCTTCGGTGGCGGAGGCGATGATGTTGAAACCGGCCGAGGCGGTGTGCCCGGTTTTCAGGCCGTCCACATGCAGGGTTTTATCCCACAGCAGGCCATTGCGGTTCTGCTGGGTGATGCCATTCCAGGTCAGCGACTTCTCGCTGTACATAGGGTATTCCGCCGGTTCACTCATAATGATGGCGCGCGCAATCACCGCCAGATCGCCGGCGGTGGTGAACTGCCCCGGCGCATCCAGCCCGTGTACCGTTTCGAAATAGGTGTTCTGCAGGCCCAGCTGCGCGCTCTTCTCGTTCATCAGCTTGACGAAGTTGGCCTGGCTGCCCGCCACATAATCCGCCATCGCTACGCAGGCGTCGTTGCCGGAATCGATGATGATACCGCGGCTGAGATCGCGCACCGTGACCCTGTCACCTGGCTTCAGGAACATCAACGACGATCCTTTGAACACCGGGTTGCCCTGCGCCCAGGCGTCTTTCCCCACGGTGACGACATCGTCGAGGCCAATCTTGTGCTGATCGAGCGCGTGGTCGATCACCAACCCGGTCATGAGTTTGGTCAGGCTGGCCGGGTTGCGCCGTTCGTCGGCATTGCCGGCGGCCAACACCTGGCCGGTGGTGTAATCCATCAAAACGTAAGAGGCGGCGTCTATCGCCGGCGGGGTCATGGTAGGAAAATTGGGCGCTATTTCCGTCGCCTGCGCCGCTAAAGGCAGCAATATACCGCCGATTACCACTGATACTGAACGCTTCACGCTGTGTTCCTCAGGCCCGCAGGCTAAATAAAATACCAATATAATCCGCGAGATAGACTGCATGAATTCACTTTTAGGCGAAACCATTACTCTTTTGCAGCGGGTGTCTTTATGCAACCATTTGTTTACGGCACCGCCCGCCGGCGATAGATGCGCTCTATGCCGCCATTGCCCCATTCGATTAGACGCCACCCCGCAGCGCCCCTAAACTTGTGACATAAATACGCAAGACGCATAAAAAAGCGTTTACTTTTTAGCTACAACCACCTGCGAAGTGTCACCATGAAATTCAAACCGTCAATCAAGCCTTATACCGGCCCGGCGGGCGGCTGGGGTTCGCTTGAAGCCACCACCCGCTTTGTCCTCGACAGTAAACAAACGCTAAAAAACCTGCGCAACCTGATGCGCGTCAACAAGGCACGCGGTTTCGACTGCCCCGGCTGCGCCTGGGGCGACGACAACCACAGCACCTTCAGCTTCTGTGAAAACGGCGCCAAAGCCGTCAGTTGGGAAGCGACGCGCAACGCCGTGGAGCCCGAGTTCTTCGCCGCCCACAGCGTCAGCACGCTGCAGCAGCAGAGCGACTATTTCCTCGAGTATCAGGGTCGCCTCACCCATCCGATGCGCTACAACGCCGAAACCGACCACTATGAACCTATCCATTGGCCGGACGCGCTGGCGCTGATCGCCAAACACATCAACGGCATGGACAACCCGAACCAGATCGAGCTGTATACCTCGGGCCGCGCCAGCAACGAAGCGTCGTACCTTTATCAGCTGTTTGGCCGCATGCTCGGCACCAGCAACTTCCCCGACTGTTCCAACATGTGTCACGAGGCGAGCGGCGTTGGGCTGAAGCAGAGCATCGGCGTCGGCAAGGGCACCATCCGTATCGATGACTTCGAAAAGGCCGACGCCATCTTCGTGTTTGGGCAAAACCCCGGCACCAACCACCCGCGCATGCTGCACAGCCTGAAAAACGCCGCCCGACGCGGCGCGCGTATCGTCAGCTTCAACACCCTGCGCGAGCGCGGTTTGGAACGCTTTGCCGATCCGCAGGATCCGATTCAGATGCTGACGCCAAAATCCTCGCCGATCAGCTCTTCCTATTACCAGCCGAATCTGGGCGGCGATATGGCGGCGGTGCGCGGCATGGTGAAAGCCCTGCTGGAAACCCACCGTCAGCGCCTGGCCGCCGGCGAGCCCGCCCTGTTCGACCTGGCGTTTATCGAGCGGCACAGCGTCGGCGTGGAGGCTTACCTGGCACAGGTAGACGCCACCGAGTGGCAGACCATTACCGCGCAGTCGGGCCTGAGCGAAGCGCAGCTGCGCCAGGCGGCGGCCACCTATCAGGGCGCCGAACGGGTGATCTGCACCTGGGCGATGGGCGTGACCCAGCATAAGCATTCCGTGGCGACGGTGCGCGAAATTACCAACCTGCAGCTGTTGTTCGGGCAGTTGGGCAAACCGGGCGCCGGCCTGTGCCCGGTACGCGGCCACAGCAACGTTCAGGGTAACCGCACCATGGGGATCGACGAAAAGTCGCCCAAGGCGCTGCTCGACAGCCTGGAGCGCCACTTTAACTTCACCGCCAACCGCGCGCTGGGCCACAACACGGTGGAGGCGCTCGAAGCGATGCTGCGCGGCGAAGTGAAGGTGCTGATCGCGCTGGGCGGCAACCTGGCCGCCGCGGCGCCGGACACCGAGCGCACCGCCCGCGCCCTGCGCTGCTGCGATTTGACGGTGCATATCAGCACCAAGCTTAACCGCAGCCACCTGGTGACCGGCAAAGACGCGCTGATCCTGCCAACGCTCGGCCGCACCGAACTGGACATGCAGGCCAGCGGCTCGCAGTACATCACGGTCGAGGATTCGTTCAGCATGGTGCACGCCTCGGAAGGCGTCGGTAAACCGCTGGCGGAGACCCAACGTTCGGAGACGGCGATCGTCTGCGGCATCGCCGACGCGGTGCTGGGCACCCAGCAGCTGGATTGGCTGGAATTGGCCGACGACTATTCGCTGATCCGCGATCACATCGCCGCCACCATTCCCGGCTTCGAAGATTTCAACCGGCGCTGCGACCAGCCCGGCGGTTTCTACCTCGGCAATGCCGCCGCCGAACTGCGCTTCGCCACGCCGAGCGGCAAGGCGGAATTCAGCGCTGCCGCGCTGCCGACCACCCTATTCCCACAGCTGGGCAGCGAGAAAGCGCCGTTCACCCTGCAAACGCTGCGCTCGCACGATCAGTACAACACCACCATCTATGGTCTGGATGACCGCTACCGCGGCGTTTACGGTCAGCGTGAAGTGTTGTTCATCCATCCGGAGGATCTGGCGGCGCTGGGCCTGCAGGATGGTGAACGGGTAGAGATAGAAACCCTGTGGAACGACGGCGTGGTGCGTAAAGTGGACGGGTTCAAGCTGGTGAGTTACGACATTCCGCGTGGCAACCTGGCGGCCTACTACCCGGAAACCAACCCGCTGGTACCGCTGGCCAGCTTCGGCGACGGCACCGGTACCCCGACCTCGAAGTCGATTCCGGTGGTGATCCGCCGCAGCGAACAGCAACCTTCGCTGCGCATCGCCTGAAAATGCGCGCCCGGTTCACGCCGGGTGCGCCAATATCGCCAGGATGGTCTGCAACTCGTCCGACAGCTGATGCCGTCGCCAGACGAAATACAGGTCGCTCCGCCCCTCCTCGCCCATTTCCACCACCTTCAGCCCCGCCGCCGGCAAGATCAGCGGCAGCAAGGAACCGGGGACGCAGGCGACGCCGCAACCGGCCTGCACGCAGGCCGCCATGGCGGCATAAGACTCCATTTCCAGCGTCATGCGCGGTTTCAGCCCGCGCGCGGACAGCCAGTGATCCACCTTCAGGCGAAACGAACATTCGCGGCTGAACGTGTAAAACTCCAGCGTCGCCAGCGTGGCGGCGTCGGGTTGCCCGGCATCGGCCGGCATCAGCAGCACCAGCCGTTCGTCGAATGCCTTTTGGCTGGCCAGCAGCGGATGTTCAATCGGGCCATCGGTGATCGCCAGGTCGAGATCGCTGTCGATCAGCATGCGCTCCAGCACCAATGAATCGCGGCTCAGCACGTTGATGTGCAGATGAGGCTGTAAACGGCGCAGCCGGGCAATGCGCGCCGGCAAATGGCTGACCAGCGAGAAATCCAGCGCCCCGAGGTTCAGCAGCCCATGCTGCTGCTCGCCGGCGAACAGCTGCTTGCTGCGCTCTGCCTGCGCCACAATGTCGCGCGCCTGCTGGTAGAACAACCGCCCTTTGGGATTGACGTACACCCGGTTCTTGTCGCGGAAAAACAGCGCGCCGCCCAGCGACTCCTCCAGTTCGCGCAGCCGCAGCGTGACGTTGGAAGGCACGCAGTGCAGCTCGCGCGCGGCTGCGGCGATGGTTTTATGCTCCACCACGGTACAGAAAAACTTCAGCTGGCTCAGCTTCATCTATCATTCACTTTTAGTTAGTGTTTTAGTTAAAAACAATCACTTTAGATTAGCATCGATTTCACCTACAGTCTGCCGACACCCTGAGGAGGATCTCTGATGCCACTGAATGATCTACTGACGCTGCCCGGCGTGGCGGCCCAACCGGACGCGGTAACCGACGGTTACGTGTTCAACCACACCATGATCCGCGTGAAGGATCTGACCAAAGCGCTGGATTTCTACACCCGCGTGCTGGGTTTTACCCCGGTCTATCTGGAAAGGTTCGAAGAAGCCGCTTTTACCATCTGCTACCTGACGCGCAGCCCGCGTGAACAGATCCCGCAGGACGACGACGAGCGCAAACGCTGGGCGCTGAGCCAGCCGGGCATTCTCGAGCTTACCCATAACCACGGCAGCGAAAATCAGGCGGATTTCCACTACCACAACGGCAACGGCGAGCCGCGCGGCTTTGGCCACCTGTGCGTCACGGTGCCGGACGTGCGCGCCGCCTGCGAGCGGTTTGAGCGCCTCGGCGTCACCTTCCAAAAGCGCCTGCATGAAGGCCGCATGAACTACGTGGCGTTCATTCGCGATCCGGACGATTACTGGATTGAAATCCTGCAGCCGACGCCGCTGCAGGACTGATCGCCACCCGCCCTTCACCCCGGCCTGCGCGCCGGGGTTTTCCATCGATAGCATTCCGATTGACCATTCTTGCGCAAAATCGCGTGGCAACGCGGGGTTCCGTGACGTTAGGCTTGCTCGCAGCGGGTGATTCGCGTAAAACTGTCAGCCGCAAATCTTGCCACTCACAACCCATTCACTGGACGATATGTTTCAAGATAACCCGCTGCTGGCGCAGCTTAAACAGCAACTTCACTCTCAGACCCCGCGCGTTGAAGGCGTCGTGAAAGGGACTGAGAAAGGCTTTGGCTTTCTTGAAGTAGACGGTCAAAAAAGTTACTTCATTCCGCCGCCGTACATGAAGAAAGTCATGCACGGGGATCGCATTATCGCCACCCTGCACACTGAAAAAGAGCGCGAAATCGCCGAGCCGGAAACCCTGGTCGAGCCGTTCCTGTCGCGCTTTGTCGGCCGCGTGCAAAAGCGCGACGATCGTTTGTCCATCGTGCCCGATCATCCGTTGCTGAAAGATGCGATTCCGTGCCGCCCGGTGCGTGAATTGACCCACAACTTCCAGGCCGGCGACTGGGCGGTGGCGGAAATGCGCCGTCACCCGCTGAAAGGCGATCGCGGCTTCAACGCCGATCTGACCCACTTCATCACCGAAGGTGAAGACCATTTCGCTCCGTGGTGGGTGACGCTGGCGCGTCACAACCTGGAAAAAGAGGCGCCGGAGATGCAGGCCCTCAGCGAGCCGGCCGCTGCGCTGGTGCGTGAAGACCTGACCGCGCTCGAATTCGTCACCATCGACAGCGCCAGCACCGAAGACATGGACGATGCGCTGTATGTGACCGACAACGGCGACGGTTCGCTGCAGTTGACCATCGCCATCGCCGATCCGACCGCCTACGTCGAGCAAGGCAGCAAGCTGGACGATATCGCCCGCGTGCGCGCCTTCACCAACTATCTGCCGGGCTTCAATATCCCGATGCTGCCGCGCGATCTGTCGGACAACCTGTGCTCGCTGCGCCCTAACGAGCGCCGCCAGGTGCTGGCTTGCCGCGTCACCATCGCCGCCGACGGCGCGCTGGGCGAGGATATTCAGTTCTTCGCCGCCGAGATCGAATCCAAAGCCAAACTGGTATACGACGAAGTCTCCGACTGGCTGGAAGGCATTGCCGGCTGGCAGCCGCCGAGCGACGCCATCGCACAGCAAATCACCCTGCTGAAGCGCGTTTGCGACGCGCGCAACGCCTGGCGCCACCAGCATGCGCTGGTGTTCAAAGATCGCCCGGACTACCGCTTCGTGCTGGGTGAAAAAGGCGACGTGCTCGAGATCGTTACCGAGCAGCGCCGCAGCGCCAACCGCATCGTTGAAGAGTGCATGATCGCCGCCAACGTCTGCGCCGCCATCGTGCTGCGCGATCGCCTGGGGTTCGGCGTGTACAACGTGCACACCGGTTTCGATCCTGCTCTCGTCGAGCAAGCGGTCACCGTATTGCAGGCCAACGGCGTGGAAGCCGAAGCCGACAAGCTGCTGACCCTCGACGGTTTCTGCGAACTGCGCCGCCACCTGGATGCGCAGCCGACCCAGTTCCTCGACAGCCGCATCCGCCGCTTCCAGACCTTCGCCGAGATCAGCACTACGCCGGGGCCACACTTCGGTCTGGGGCTGGAGGCTTACGCCACCTGGACCTCGCCGATCCGTAAATACGGCGATATGGTCAACCATCGTCTGCTGAAGGCGATCATCAACCAGCAGCCGGCAGAAAAACCGCAGGATGAGGTGACGGTGCAGCTGGCGGAACGCCGCCGCCTGAACCGCATGGCGGAGCGCGACGTCGGCGACTGGCTGTACGCTCGCTTCCTGCAGGACAAGGCCGGTACCGATACCCGCTTCAACGCCGAGATCATCGACGTGACCCGCGGCGGCCTGCGCGTGCGCCTGCTGGACAACGGCGCCGTTGCCTTCATCCCGGCACCGTTTATTCACGCGGTGCGCGACGAGATGCAGTGCAGCCAGGAAACCGGCACCGTGCAAATCAAAGGTGAAGTGGTTTACCGCCAGAGCGACACCTTGCAGGTCACCATCGCCGAAGTACGCATGGAAACCCGCAGCGTGATCGCCCGTCCGGCGGCCTGAACGCCCGCCTGAAACGGCCGCAACGCAAAGCGCCGACGGTGAAAACCGCCGGCGTTTTTTTCGGCTAGCGCAGCGGCTCGCCGCCGGTTTCACGCAGCAACGGCAGCACCGCCAGCGAAGCCAGCGTCGCCAGCATCAGATAGACGGCGGGCGCCAGCAGCGAACCGCTCAGCGCGATCGACTGCGAAGCGATGTACTGGGCGAAGCCGCCGAAGATCGCCACCCCGAGGCTGTAGACCAAGGCGAACCCCAGCGCGCGAATGCGCTGCGGGAACAGCTCCGAAATCATCAGCATGGTCGGCACCGAACCGAGCGTGGTCAACCCGACCAGCACCGCGACAATCAGCAGCAGCACCGCCGGATGCGGCACCGCGCTCAGCCACCAAAACGCCGGCAGGGCCACGATCAGAATCGCGATCCGCGACCCGCGGATAAGCTTCAGGCGAGCGTAACGATCGCACCAGTGCCCGACCAGCAGGCTGCCGCCGAAGGTCACCAGCCCCGCCAGCAGCATCGCGGCATAGCCGTAGGCCTGCGCCATCCCCAGGTATTTCACCGCGTAGGTGCCGAGATAATACATCGAGATGTAAGTGGCGACGGTGGCGCCGATGGTCAACATCACGCCGAGCACCACCGCCCGCGAGTGCTTGCGCAACTGCACAGGCGGCTCGTGAGCCCGCGATACCGGCGGCCGATCGCTCTCCAACCCGAGGCGCAGCCAGCAACCGAGCGGCGCCAGCGCCACGCCGATAAAGAAAGGAATGCGCCATCCCCACTCGGCCATGGCGTTCGGCTCGCCGGAAAGCACCGGCAAGGCCGCGCTGAGCGCCAGCGCGGTGACGCCGCCAACCACGGTGGCGATGCCCTGCGTCGCCAGCGACCAGCTGGAATAGAAGCCGCGCCGGTTTGGCGGTGCCGACTCCACCAGCAACGACATCGATGCCCCCACCTCGCCGCCCGCCGCCACGCCCTGGATCAGGCGCGCCGCCACCAGCGTGACGGTTCCCCAATAGCCGGCGCTGGCGTAGGTCGGCGCAAAACCGATCATCGCCGTGCCCAGGCTCATCAAGGAAATCGTCAGGATCATCGCCGGCTTGCGGCCATGGCGATCGGCATAGGCGCCGATCAGAATGCCGCCCAGCGGCCGCATGAAAAAGCTGACGCCGAACGTGGCAAACGCCAACAGCAGCGCCAGATGCGGATCGCTGGACGGCGGAAAGAACAAGACGCTGATGTAAATAACGAAGAAGTTATAAATACCGAAATCGAAAAACTCCAGCGCATTGCCGAAGGAGGCAGCGAATATAACCTTTTTGCCGCCGGCCTTCGGAGCCGATATTATTGCCGCCTGGGTTTCAGCCGTATTTTCACTCATCATTACCTTCCCTGTTATTATTTTCGAGTTTATTTTAAATAGGCTTCCGCCAGCGCTCCCCAATACTGGCTGCCGGCCGCCAGGCAGCCGTCGTTAAAGTCATATCCCGGGTTATGCACCATGCAGCTGCCTTCGCCATCGCCGTTGCCAACGATCAGGTAGCAGCCCTGCGGATGCGCATCGAGCATGAAGGCGAAATCTTCGCTGCCCATCAGCGGCCTGGCGCCGTAGTGCGCGCGCGCGGCGCCGAACTGCTGCTGCGCCACGCGGTGGGCAAAGCGGGTCATCGCTTCGTCGTTGACCAGCACCGGCGTACCGTTAACGTGTTCCACCACCGCGTGAGCGCCGAAGCTTGCCGCCTGCGCCTCGATCAGCGCCGGGATGCGCGCCAGCAAGGTGGCGCGCGCCTGACGATCCAGCGAGCGCACGCTGAGCTTCATCTCCGCACTGTCCGGGATCACGTTGGCCGCCTCGCCGGCCTTGATGCTGCCGACGGTGATCACCGCCGCCTCCAGCGGATCGATATTGCGCGAAACGATGCTCTGCAACGCGACGGTGATATGCGAGGCCACCAGCACCGGATCGACCGTCAGCTGCGGGATAGCGCCGTGGCCACCGCGCCCCTGCACCCGCACGTTGAACTGATCCATCGAGGCCATAAACGGGCCGTGCTGGAAGAAGAACTCGCCGAGCGGCATGCCCGGCATGTTGTGCATGGCGAAGATGGCGTCGCAGGGGAAGCGCTCGAACAGCCCCTGTTCCACCATGCGCGCACCGCCGTTCAGCATCTCTTCCGCCGGCTGGAAAATCAGGTGCAGCGTGCCGTTGAAGTTGCGCGTTTGCGCCAGGTAGCGTGCGGCACCGAGCAGCATGGTGGTATGGCCGTCATGGCCACAGGCGTGCATGCGGTTGACCACGCTGCTGCTCCAGGGCTTGCCGTTGTTCTCCTCGATCGGCAAGGCGTCCATATCGGCGCGCAGCCCGAGGCGTTTAATGCCGTCACCCACCCGCAGCGTGCCCACCACGCCGGTGCCCGCCAATCCGCGATGCACCTCATAGCCCCACGAATTCAGATAATCCGCCACCAGATCGCTGGTGCGGAACTCTTCGAAACCCAACTCTGGGTGCTGATGAATATCGTGCCGAATGGCCGTGAGCTGCGGTAAATACCCTTCGATGATTTTATTTATCATAATTAAATCCCTATCGTGGTTTTATTATTTATTTGATGAATAATTAAACCTGCGGATGAAAATAAAGGTATAACACGGCACGGATGATTTTATTTCGGCACACCTCGCCAGATAAAATAATAAGCTGCCAGACGCCGTGCGCAGATAAAAAACGACGATGATTCGCTGTACGCGCCGTGAAAATGCAGAATGAATAACTGCCCGGCATGGCGCGGGCGGCAGCCTGCGCCAACGCGGTTTCATCACCTTGTTTTTACACTAAAACCCCACCTGCTTCACATTTCTCATCCGACCTGCCCCGGTTCGGCGGCAAAACTTCTACTGTTAAAACGTCATTCCTAATAACAACGTCGATTTTTACCTCTGCACGCCAAGGAGTTGTTTCATGAAAAACATCAGGTCCGGACTTATCTGGCTGCTGGTGGCGTTGGTTGGCGCCTTCGCCTTCGCCATGCTGGCGCTGAGCCGCGGCGAACACGTCAACGCCGTCTGGCTGGTGGTCGCCGCCGTCGCCTGCTACAGCATCGCCTACCGCTTCTACAGCCGGTTCATTGCCGACAAGGTCTTTGAACTGGACGACCGCCGCCTGACCCCGGCCGAACGCCATAACGACGGCCTGGACTACGTGCCCACCAACAAATGGGTG
This sequence comes from Serratia nevei, assembly GCF_024160145.1. Taxonomy (GTDB): domain Bacteria; phylum Pseudomonadota; class Gammaproteobacteria; order Enterobacterales; family Enterobacteriaceae; genus Serratia; species Serratia nevei_A. The sequence continues at coordinate 2,201 of NZ_JAMYWQ010000054.1, read as the reverse complement.
CTGTTCGGCCACCACTTCGCCGCCATCGCCGGCGCCGGGCCGCTGGTGGGGCCGATTCTGGCCGCGCAGATGGGCTTCCTGCCGGGGACCATCTGGATCCTGGTCGGCGTCATGCTGGCCGGCGCGGTGCAGGATTTCCTGGTGCTGTTCATCTCCACCCGCCGCGACGGGCGTTCACTCGGGGAAATGGCCAAGCAAGAGCTGGGCGCATTCGCCGGGGTGATCACCATGCTCGGCGCGCTGGGGGTGATGATCATCATCCTGTCGGCGCTGGCGCTGGTGGTGGTAAAAGCCTTGGCCGACAGCCCGTGGGGGCTGTTCACCATCGCCGCCACCATCCCGATCGCCCTGTTTATGGGCATCTACATGCGTTTTATCCGGCCGGGCAAGATCGCTGAAATCTCGGTGATCGGCTTCGTGCTGATGCTGCTGGCGATCATTTACGGCGGCAACGTGGCGCAAGATCCTTACTGGGGGCCGTTCTTCACGCTGCACGGCACCACCTTGACCTGGGTGCTGGTGATCTACGGCTTCGTCGCCTCGGTGCTGCCGGTGTGGCTGCTGCTGGCACCGCGCGACTACCTTTCCACCTTTATGAAAATCGGCGTCATCATCGGCCTGGCCATCGGCATCGTCTTCGCCATGCCGGAGATGAAAATGCCGGCGGTCTCGCGCTTCATTGACGGCAGCGGCCCGGTGTTCGCCGGCGCCCTGTTCCCGTTCCTGTTCATCACCATCGCCTGCGGCGCCATTTCCGGCTTCCACGCGCTGGTCTCCAGCGGCACCACGCCCAAGCTGGTGGAGCGTGAAAGCCACATTCGCTTTATCGGTTACGGCGCCATGCTGATGGAGTCTTTCGTCGCCATCATGGCGCTGATTTGCGCCTCGGTGCTGGATCCGGGCGTTTACTTCGCCATGAACTCGCCGGCGGCGCTGATCGGCACCACGGTGGAAAATGCTTCGCAGGTCATTAACAGCTGGGGCTTTATCGTTACACCGGAGACGCTGGCGCTGATCGCCAAAGAGGTGGGTGAGAACTCCATCCTGTCGCGCGCCGGCGGCGCCCCGACCTTCGCCGTGGGCATGGCGCACATCATCAGCGAGGTGTTCAACAGCCGGGCGATGATGGCCTTCTGGTACCACTTCGCCATTCTGTTCGAAGCGCTGTTCATCCTGACCGCCGTCGACGCCGGTACCCGCGCCTGCCGCTTTATGGTGCAGGATCTGGTGGGCGTGGCGGTGCCGCAGCTGGCCAACAACCGTTCTTGGTTCGGCAATCTGGCAGGTACCACGGTGGCGGTGGCCGGCTGGGGCTTCTTCGTGTATCAGGGCGTGGTCGATCCGCTCGGTGGCATCAATACCCTGTGGCCGCTGTTCGGCATCGGCAACCAGATGCTGGCGTCGATGGCACTGATCCTCGGCACCGTGGTGCTGTTCAAGATGAAAAAACAGCGCTACGCCTGGGTCACTATTCTGCCGACCGCCTGGCTGTTCGTTACCTCGATGACCGCCGGCTGGCAGAAGATCTTCCATGAAAAACCGAGCATCGGTTTCCTGGCGCAGGCGAAGAAATTCTCCGCCGGCATCGAGCAAGGCACGATCATAGCGCCGGCCAAGTCGCTGAAAGACATGGAAACCATCGTATTCAGCAACCAGATCAACGCCGCGCTGTGCGGGTTCTTTATGCTGGTGGCGGTGACCATGCTGATCGCCGCCTTCTTCGCCATCCGCCGGGCGCTGCGGGCCGATCACCCCACGGCGCACGAGAACGGCGCCGTGCTGAGAGAAGAGACCGGCCGCGGCTGAGTCTCGCCGTTAGGAGAAACGGCCGGCCTCTTGAGCAGTATGCTAAGAGGCTGGGCCGTTATCGCCCCCCAGCACCGCGTGCGCCATCGCATTGGCCGCAATGTTGTCTTCACCGACCCGCTTTTTGATTTCCGTCGCCAGATACGGCGAGGCACCGCTCGCCAGCGCACCCGCCAGGTTGTTCCCCGCCAGCGCCGTCAGCGCACCCGTCACCGCCTGCGCCGCCTTCTGCAAATCGCTGCCCGTGCCGTACTGCCGCATCGCGTTATCATACGCCCGCTGCAACACGTCCGCCTCGCGGAACGGTTTGCCGCCCTGCTCAAGCTGCTCCCGGGCCTGCGCCTGCGCCGCCGGGTCTTTCTGCGCCTTCAGCCCGGCGATCTCGCCCTGCGTGC
>NZ_JAMYWQ010000174.1 GCF_024160145.1 Serratia nevei | reverse complement strand
ACCCGCTGGGAGATTGAGCTGGGCTACGGTGAACTGAAACGGCGGCAGTTAAAGGGGGAAGTCACATTGAGAAGCCGCTTCCCCGAGGGGGTTAAACAGGAGCTGTGGGGCATTCTGGTGGGCTATAACCTGTTAAGGAAGGAAATAACAGACATTGCGGATGAGGCGGGTGTTTTGCCGCGTCGGATAAGCTTTGTGGCAGCCCTGAATCTGTTGGTATCTCAGGTGAGGGTCAGCGACAGAGGAGCGCCGGGCAATATACCTAAGCATCTGAGAGGGATGAGGGAAA
>NZ_JAMYWQ010000173.1 GCF_024160145.1 Serratia nevei | reverse complement strand
GGACAAATTAAAAAGTGGCCAACTTAAGAAACAGGCGCAAGCCGAAGTTTCTGAGTAACCACGATCAGGGGTGGGTCCGTTTTACTTTGGCAGGGTGGGTCACAATTCGATCGGTATTGACACCTATTACCAGTTGAGTCACCGTGCCCCGGCAGGTGTCTACGAATTGCTGGCCTTCAACGAGTGTTACCAACGGTGCAAAACTGATCCACCCCAGCGGTTGAAAATTGATCCAGGGGTTAATCTGCTCCTCTGAATACAGGGGAGCTTATGATCACTTTTGAGATTCGTATGGAAATTAAAGTCCTGCA
>NZ_JAMYWQ010000172.1 GCF_024160145.1 Serratia nevei | reverse complement strand
TATAGCCCACCAGAATGCCCCACAGCTCCTGTTTAACCCCCTCGGGGAAGCGGCTTCTCAATGTGACTTCCCCCTTTAACTGCCGCCGTTTCAGTTCACCGTAGCCCAGCTCAATCTCCCAGCGGGTCCAGTAAATACGCAACAAATCCTCCACGGGAAAGGCAACAGGATCGGTCATGGATGTTAGGAACCCACTGATTTTCCCCTTATTATCCTTGCTGGCATAACTCACCATTCTTGCCCTCCAGACAGCCGGAAGGTGCGGTGCTGCTTTACGTGCCTGTGGAGACACCGGCATCTCAATCAGCATGTCATAGTCGCTGTAGCGCTCGAGC
>NZ_JAMYWQ010000171.1 GCF_024160145.1 Serratia nevei | reverse complement strand
GATGGGAAACAGGTTAATATTCCTGTACTTGGTGTTACTGCGAAGGGGGGACGGAGAAGGCTAGGCTAGCCGGGCGACGGTTGTCCCGGTTTAAGCGTGTAGGGGGTGTGACCTGGTAAATCCGGTTACATACTAACCCTGAGGCGTGATGACGATGCACTACGGTGCAGAAGTAGTTGATGCCCTGCTTCCAGGAAAAGCCTCTAAGCTCTAGGTAACATTGAATCGTACCCCAAACCGACACAGGTGGTCAGGTAGAGAATACCAAGGCGCTTGAGAGAACTCGGGTGAAGGAACTAGGCAAAATGGTGCCGTAACTTCGGGAGAAGGCACGCTGGC
>NZ_JAMYWQ010000053.1 GCF_024160145.1 Serratia nevei | reverse complement strand
GACAACGTGAACATGGTTGTCACCCTGATCCACCCAATCGCGATGGACGACGGTCTGCGTTTCGCAATCCGTGAAGGCGGCCGTACCGTTGGCGCAGGTGTTGTTGCTAAAGTTATCGCTTAATCGCGAATAATTTTTCGACACAAAAAAGGGCACTTCGGTGCCCTTTTTTTATGCAATTTGTACAGATCTTAATTGAAATAAAAACCATTCTTATTTAGACTCAATACATTGGTTAAGAAGTGAGTCTTTCTATGTATGTTTGTCTGTGTAATGCGGTGACTGACAAAGCGATCCGTAATGCGGTGCGTCAGCACAACCCCCATACCATGAAGCAGCTGCGTGAACTTGTGCCGATTGGTACCGATTGTGGAAAGTGCATTCGTCAGGCAAGACAAATCATGGTGGAGGAACGCGGAACTATTATTCCAATGCATGAAGTTGCCTAACAAAGGGTAAGGTTATTTTTTGACTCTTGGCTTACAGGTTCTACACTTTTAGAACTGGCCAGGAGGATTTACCTATGAAAGGCGATAAAAAAATCATTGCTCACCTCAACAAGCTGCTCGGCAACGAGCTGGTTGCCATCAATCAATATTTCCTGCACGCCCGCATGTTCAAGAATTGGGGCTTAATGCGCCTCAACGACAAGGAATACCACGAGTCGATCGACGAAATGAAGCATGCCGATCGCTACATCGAGCGTATCCTGTTCCTGGAAGGGATCCCGAACCTGCAAGACCTCGGCAAGCTGAATATCGGCGAAGACATTGAAGAGATGCTGCGTTCCGATCTGGCGCTGGAGCTAGCGGGCGCCAAAAACCTGCGCGAAGGTATCGCCTATGCCGACTCGATTCATGATTACGTCAGCCGCGATTTGATGATCGATATCCTGGCTGATGAAGAAGAGCATATCGACTGGCTGGAAACCGAGCTGGACCTGATCGCTCGCCTCGGTATTCAAAACTATGCCCAGGCCCAGGTTCTCGAGCGCAAAGAGTAAGCCTGTCTTCCGTTCGTCATCGTCTCTCCTGCCGGCGACCGCTTTTACGGTGGGGCAGGGGAGCTTCCCCGCCAAGCATAATTCATACCCTGTTAGCCATCCTCATCTCGCGACTGCCGCTGAACGCGCAAAAATGACGATTTCCTGAGCATATTTCCAACTGCGGCTTGCTTCCTCGGCCATTTTGCGTATAATGCGCGGGCTTACCTAATCTTGGTAAGCCTGATTTTAGCGAATCAGTCGATAGGCAGGCCTTTTTGCCCTTCGAACAATACTCCCGATATGGGGGTTATATGTTGACGATTACACTCCCCCATCAATCGAAATGGGTGTGAGGAGTAATTATTTACGTTTATAAATAATTGGAGCTCTGGTCTCATGCAGAACCAAAGAATCCGTATCCGCCTGAAAGCGTTTGATCATCGTCTGATCGATCAATCAACCGCGGAAATCGTCGAGACTGCAAAGCGCACTGGTGCGCAAGTCCGTGGTCCGATCCCGCTGCCAACTCGCAAAGAGCGCTTTACCGTTCTGATCTCTCCGCACGTCAACAAAGACGCGCGCGATCAGTACGAGATTCGCACTCACAAGCGTCTGGTTGACATCGTTGAGCCAACCGAGAAAACCGTTGATGCTCTGATGCGTCTGGATCTGGCTGCCGGTGTAGACGTGCAGATCAGCCTGGGTTAATCAGGTCATTGAGCGATTGAGAGGTTGAAACAATGATTGGTTTAGTCGGTAAAAAAGTGGGTATGACCCGTATCTTCACTGAAGATGGCGTTTCTATCCCAGTAACCGTAATTGAAATTGAAGCGAACCGCGTGACTCAGGTTAAAAGCCTGGACACCGACGGTTACCGTGCCGTTCAGGTTACCACTGGTAGCAAAAAAGCTAACCGTGTAACCAAACCGGAAGCGGGCCATTTCGCTAAAGCTGGCGTTGAAGCTGGCCGTGGTCTGTGGGAATTCCGCCTGGAAGAAGGTCAAGAATTCGCTGCAGGTCAGGAAATTAGCGTAGAAATCTTCGCTGACGTTAAAAAAGTCGATGTTACCGGTACTTCTAAAGGTAAAGGTTTTGCTGGCACTGTTAAGCGCTGGAACTTCCGTACCCAAGACGCTACCCACGGTAACTCCTTGTCTCACCGCGTTCCGGGTTCTATCGGTCAGAACCAGACTCCGGGCAAAGTGTTCAAAGGCAAGAAAATGGCTGGCCACCTGGGTGATGAGCGCGTAACCGTTCAGAGCCTGGACGTAGTACGTGTTGACGCTGAGCGCAACCTGCTGCTGGTTAAGGGTGCTGTACCGGGCGCAACCGGTGGCAACCTGATCGTTAAACCAGCTGTGAAGGCGTAAGGGGATAGCAATGGAATTAGTATTGAAAGACGCGCAAAGCGCGCTGACTGTTTCCGAAACTACCTTCGGTCGTGATTTCAACGAAGCGCTGGTACACCAGGTTGTTGTTGCTTATGCAGCAGGTGCCCGTCAAGGTACCCGTGCTCAGAAGACCCGTGCTGAAGTAACTGGTTCCGGCAAAAAGCCATGGCGTCAGAAAGGCACCGGCCGTGCGCGTTCAGGTTCTGTAAAGAGCCCGATCTGGCGTTCAGGCGGCGTGACCTTTGCTGCTAAGCCACAGGACCACAGTCAGAAAGTAAACAAAAAGATGTACCGCGGCGCGCTGAAAAGCATCCTGTCCGAGCTGGTACGTCAAGATCGTCTGATCGTTGTCGAGAAGTTCTCTGTTGAAGCGCCTAAAACTAAGCTGCTGGCACAGAAACTGAAAGATATGGCTCTGGAAGACGTGCTGATCGTGACCGGTGAACTGGATGAGAATCTGTTCCTGGCAGCTCGCAACCTGTACAAGGTTGACGTGCGCGATGTAGCAGGTATCGATCCGGTTAGCCTGATCGCCTTCGACAAAGTGGTTATGACTGCTGATGCTGTGAAGCAAGTTGAGGAGATGCTGGCATGATCCGTGAAGAACGTTTGCTGAAAGTGCTGCGTGCACCGCACGTATCTGAAAAAGCATCCGCTGCGATGGAAAAAAGCAACACCATCGTTCTCAAAGTTGCCAAAGACGCGACCAAAGCAGAAATCAAAGCTGCAGTGCAGAAACTGTTTGAAGTCGAAGTCAAAGACGTGAACACCCTGGTAGTTAAAGGGAAAGTGAAGCGTCACGGTCAGCGTGTTGGTCGTCGTAGCGACTGGAAAAAAGCTTACGTCACCCTGAAAGAAGGCCAGAATCTGGACTTCATCGGCGGCGCAGAGTAAGTCGGAGGAGTAAGAACAATGGCAATTGTTAAATGTAAACCTACATCTCCGGGTCGTCGCCACGTTGTTAAAGTGGTTAACCCTGAGCTGCACAAGGGTAAACCTTATGCCCCGCTGCTGGAAAAACTGAGCAAAAGCGGTGGTCGTAACAACAATGGCCGTATCACCACCCGTCATATCGGTGGTGGCCACAAGCAACACTATCGTCTGGTTGACTTCAAACGCAACAAAGACGGTATCCCTGCTGTGGTTGAGCGTCTGGAGTACGATCCGAACCGTTCCGCGAACATCGCGCTGGTTCTGTACAAAGACGGCGAACGCCGTTACATCCTGGCGCCGAAAGGCCTGAAAGCTGGTGACCAGATTCAATCTGGCGTTGATGCTGCAATCAAAGCGGGTAACACCCTGCCGATGCGCAACATTCCAGTTGGTTCAACGGTTCACAACGTAGAAATGAAACCAGGTAAAGGCGGCCAGATGGCTCGCTCCGCTGGTGCCTACGTTCAGATCGTTGCTCGTGATGGTTCCTACGTAACTCTGCGTCTGCGCTCCGGCGAAATGCGTAAAGTTCCAGCTGATTGCCGCGCCACCCTGGGTGAAGTCGGTAACGCTGAACACATGCTTCGCGTTCTGGGTAAAGCAGGTGCTGCACGTTGGCGTGGTGTTCGTCCTACCGTTCGCGGTACGGCGATGAACCCGGTAGATCACCCGCACGGTGGTGGTGAAGGTCGTAACTTTGGTAAGCACCCGGTAACTCCGTGGGGCGTTCAGACCAAAGGTAAGAAGACCCGTAGCAACAAGCGTACTGATAAGTTCATCGTACGTCGCCGTAGCAAAAAATAATTAGAGGATAAGCCATGCCACGTTCTCTCAAGAAAGGTCCTTTTATTGACCTGCACTTGCTGAAGAAGGTAGAGAAAGCGGTGGAAAGCGGTGACAAGAAGCCTTTGCGCACTTGGTCCCGTCGTTCAACGATCTTTCCTAACATGATCGGTTTGACCATCGCTGTCCATAATGGTCGTCAGCACGTACCAGTGTTCGTTTCCGATGAAATGGTCGGTCACAAACTGGGTGAATTCGCGCCGACTCGTACTTATCGCGGCCATGCGGCTGATAAAAAAGCTAAAAAGCGCTAAGGTAGGAGGAAGAGATGGAAACTATCGCTAAACATCGCCACGCTCGTTCTTCTGCTCAGAAGGTTCGCCTTGTTGCTGACCTGATTCGCGGTAAGAAAGTGTCGCAAGCTCTGGAAACTCTGACCTACACCAACAAGAAAGCTGCTGGTCTGGTTAAGAAAGTGCTGGAGTCTGCCATTGCTAACGCAGAACACAACGATGGCGCTGACATCGATGATCTGAAAGTTACGAAAATCTTCGTAGACGAAGGCCCAAGCATGAAGCGCATTATGCCGCGTGCAAAAGGTCGTGCAGATCGCATCCTGAAGCGCACCAGCCACATTACTGTGGTTGTGTCCGATCGCTGAGACTCTGGAGACTAGCAATGGGTCAGAAAGTACATCCTAATGGTATTCGCCTGGGTATTGTCAAACCTTGGAACTCTACTTGGTATGCGAATACCAAAGAATTCGCTGACAACCTGGACAGCGACTTTAAAGTTCGTCAATTCCTGACTAAGGAACTGTCGAAAGCTTCCGTTTCTCGCATCGTTATCGAGCGTCCTGCGAAGAGCATCCGTGTGACCATTCACACTGCTCGCCCAGGCATCGTTATCGGCAAGAAAGGTGAAGACGTCGAAAAACTGCGCAAGGTCGTAGCGGACATCGCTGGCGTTCCTGCACAGATCAACATCGCCGAAGTCCGTAAACCGGAACTCGACGCTAAATTGGTTGCTGACAGCATCACTTCTCAGCTGGAACGTCGCGTTATGTTCCGTCGTGCTATGAAGCGTGCAGTACAGAACGCAATGCGTCTTGGCGCTAAAGGTATCAAAGTTGAAGTAAGCGGCCGTCTTGGCGGCGCTGAAATCGCACGTACCGAATGGTACCGCGAAGGTCGTGTTCCATTGCACACTCTGCGTGCGGACATCGACTACAACACATCTGAAGCGCACACCACTTATGGTGTAATCGGCGTTAAGGTATGGATCTTCAAAGGTGAGATCCTGGGTGGTATGGCTGCAGTTGAACAACCGGAACCGGCTGCTCAACCTAAAAAGCAGCAGCGTAAAGGCCGCAAGTAAGGAGAGTCGCTGATGTTACAACCAAAGCGTACAAAATTCCGTAAGGTGCACAAGGGCCGCAACCGTGGTCTGGCGCAAGGTACGGATGTTAGCTTCGGCACTTTCGGTCTGAAAGCTGTTGGCCGTGGCCGTCTGACTGCTCGTCAAATCGAAGCAGCTCGTCGTGCAATGACTCGTGCAGTTAAGCGTCAAGGCAAGATCTGGATCCGTGTATTCCCGGACAAACCGATCACCGAGAAGCCGCTGGAAGTGCGTATGGGTAAAGGTAAGGGTAACGTGGAGTATTGGGTTGCCCTGATCCAGCCTGGTAAGGTCCTGTACGAAATGGACGGCGTGCCAGAAGAGGTTGCCCGCGAGGCATTCAAACTGGCAGCAGCGAAACTGCCGATCAAAACCACCTTTGTAACTAAGACGGTGATGTAATGAAAGCACAAGAGCTGCGTGAAAAAAGCGTTGAAGAGCTGAATGCCGAGCTGCTCAACCTGCTGCGTGAGCAATTCAACTTGCGCATGCAGGCGGCCAGTGGCCAGCTGCAACAAACTCACCTGTTGAAACAAGTGCGTCGTGACGTCGCACGCGTTAAGACTTTACTGACTCAAAAGGCGGGTGTGTAAATGACTGAAGTTATCCGTACCCTGCAGGGTCGTGTTGTTAGCGATAAAATGGAGAAATCCATCGTTGTTGCTATCGAGCGTACTGTGAAGCACCCAATCTACGGGAAATTCATCAAACGTACGACCAAGCTGCACGTACATGACGAGAACAACGAATGTGGTACCGGCGACGTGGTAGAAATCCGCGAATGCCGCCCACTGTCCAAGACTAAGTCCTGGACGTTGGTTCGCGTTGTAGAGAAAGCGATTCTGTAATAGAGTAGCTGGCTCTCACTTAATAAACGGCTCAGAAAATGAGCCGTTTATTTTTTCTACCCATACCAAGTAAGCGGTGTTATAATGCTGCGCCCTCGGTTATGGGGCTTTTCAACGGCCTAATTTTTACTTGGGTCTTTAAAGTAGTAGTTGACATTAGCGGAGCACTAAAATGATCCAAGAACAGACTATGCTGAACGTCGCCGACAACTCCGGTGCACGTCGCGTAATGTGTATCAAGGTTCTAGGTGGCTCGCACCGTCGCTACGCAGGCGTCGGCGACATCATCAAAATTACCATCAAGGAAGCAATTCCTCGCGGTAAGGTGAAGAAAGGCGATGTTCTGAAGGCGGTAGTGGTGCGCACCAAGAAGGGTGTACGTCGCCCGGACGGTTCTGTCATTCGCTTCGATGGCAATGCATGCGTTATTTTGAACAATAACAGCGAGCAGCCAATCGGTACGCGTATTTTTGGGCCGGTAACTCGTGAACTGCGTAATGAGAAGTTCATGAAAATTATCTCTCTGGCACCAGAAGTACTCTAAGGAGCGAACATGGCAGCGAAGATCCGTCGTGATGACGAAGTTATCGTGATTACCGGGAAAGACAAAGGTAAGCGCGGTAAAGTAAAAAATGTCCTGTCTGCTGGCAAGGTCATTGTTGAAGGCATCAACCTGGTTAAGAAACACCAGAAGCCGGTTCCGGCTCTGAACCAACCAGGCGGCATTGTTGAAAAAGAAGCTGCAATCCAGGTTTCTAACATTGCTATCTTCAACGCGGCTACCGGCAAGGCTGACCGTGTAGGCTTTAGATTCGAAGACGGCAAAAAAGTCCGTTTCTTCAAGTCTAACAGCGAAACTATCAAGTAATTTGGAGTAATACGATGGCGAAACTGCATGATTACTACAAAGACGAGGTAGTCAAACAACTGATGTCTCAGTTTGATTACAACTCTGTCATGCAAGTCCCTCGGGTCGAGAAGATCACCCTGAACATGGGTGTTGGTGAAGCGATTGCTGACAAGAAACTGCTGGATAACGCCGCAGCGGACCTGGCAGCCATCTCCGGTCAAAAACCGTTGATCACCAAAGCCCGCAAATCTGTTGCAGGCTTCAAAATCCGTCAGGGCTATCCGATCGGCTGTAAAGTAACTCTGCGTGGCGAACGCATGTGGGAGTTCTTTGAGCGTCTGATCTCCATTGCTGTTCCACGTATCCGTGACTTCCGTGGCCTGTCCGCCAAGTCATTCGATGGCCGTGGCAACTACAGCATGGGCGTGCGTGAGCAAATCATCTTCCCAGAAATCGACTACGACAAAGTCGATCGCGTTCGTGGTTTGGATATTACCATTACCACTACTGCGAAATCTGATGATGAAGGCCGCGCGCTGCTGGCTGCTTTTAACTTCCCGTTCCGCAAGTAAGGCAGGGTTACTGATGGCTAAGCAATCAATGAAAGCACGCGAAGTCAAGCGCGTGAAATTAGCTGACAAGTTCTTTGCAAAACGCGTTGAACTGAAAGCTATTATCTCTGATGTGAACGCATCCGATGAAGATCGTTGGAATGCCGTTCTCAAGCTGCAAACTCTGCCGCGTGATTCCAGCCCGTCTCGTCAGCGTAAACGCTGCCGCCAAACTGGCCGTCCACATGGTTATGTGGGCAAATTCGGGTTGAGCCGTATTAAGCTTCGTGAAGCCGCTATGCGCGGTGAAGTACCAGGCTTGAAAAAGGCTAGCTGGTAATTACCAATTGAATCACGGGAGTAAAGACAGATGAGCATGCAAGATCCGATCGCGGATATGCTGACCCGTATCCGTAACGGTCAAGCCGCGAACAAAGTTGCGGTCACCATGCCTTCCTCCAAGCTGAAAGTGGCAATTGCCAACGTGCTGAAGGAAGAAGGTTTTATTGAAGATTTCAAAATCGAAGGCGACGCCAAGCCTGTTCTGGAACTGGTACTGAAGTACTTCCAGGGCAAAGCTGTGGTAGAAAGCATTCAACGTATCAGCCGTCCTGGTCTGCGCATCTACAAGAAAAAAGATGAGCTGCCAAAAGTTATGGCCGGTTTGGGTATCGCTGTTGTTTCTACCTCTAAAGGTGTTATGACCGATCGTGCAGCTCGCCAGGCTGGTCTGGGTGGCGAGATTATCTGCTACGTAGCTTAATTCGGGAGGAAAGAATGTCTCGTGTTGCAAAAGCACCCGTCGTCATTCCTGCCGGCGTAGAGGTAAAACTCAACGGTCAGGTTATTTCGATTAAGGGTAAAAACGGCGAGTTGACTCGTACTATCCACGACGCCGTTGAAGTGAAGCAAGAAGCTAACGCACTGACTTTCGCTCCGCGCGAAGGTTTTGCTAACGCATGGGCTCAAGCGGGTACCACGCGCGCTCTGCTGAACGCAATGGTTGTTGGTGTTACCGAAGGCTTCACCAAAAAGCTTCAACTGGTAGGTGTTGGTTATCGTGCTGCCGTTAAAGGCAACGTGGTGAATTTGGCCCTGGGCTTCTCTCACCCTATCGATCACCAGCTGCCGGCAGGTATCACTGCTGAATGCCCAAGCCAAACTGAAATCGTGCTGAAAGGCGCTGATAAGCAGGTTATTGGCCAGGTAGCAGCAGATCTGCGCGCTTACCGTCGTCCTGAGCCTTACAAAGGCAAAGGTGTTCGTTACGCCGACGAAGTCGTGCGTACCAAAGAGGCTAAGAAGAAGTAAGGTAACACTATGGATAAGAAATCTGCTCGTATCCGTCGTGCGACCCGCGCACGCCGCAAGCTCCAAGAGCTGGGTGCAACCCGCCTGGTGGTACATCGTACCCCGCGTCACATTTACGCACAGGTGATTGCTCCAAACGGTTCTGAAGTACTGGTAGCCGCTTCTACTTTAGAAAAAGCTATCGCGGAGCAACTGAAGTATTCCGGTAACAAAGACGCAGCAGCAGCCGTAGGTAAAGCTCTGGCTGAGCGCGCGTTGGAAAAAGGGATTGCGAAAGTATCCTTTGACCGTTCCGGTTTCCAATATCATGGTCGAGTCCAGGCACTGGCAGATGCTGCCCGTGAAGCTGGCCTTCAGTTCTAAGGAAGAGGTTTAAGATGGCTCACATCGAAAAACAAGCTGGCGAACTGCAGGAAAAGCTGATCGCGGTAAACCGCGTATCTAAAACCGTAAAAGGTGGCCGTATTTTCAGCTTTACCGCACTGACTGTAGTTGGTGATGGTAACGGTCGCGTTGGTTTTGGCTACGGCAAAGCACGCGAAGTTCCGGCAGCGATCCAGAAAGCGATGGAAAAAGCCCGTCGCAACATGATGAACGTCGCGCTGAACAGCGGCACCCTGCAGCACCCTGTTAAGGGCGCTCACACGGGTTCTCGCGTGTTCATGCAGCCTGCTCATGAAGGTACCGGTATCATCGCGGGTGGTGCAATGCGCGCCGTTCTCGAAGTTGCTGGGGTGCACAACGTATTGGCTAAAGCTTATGGTTCCACCAACCCGATCAACGTGGTTCGTGCAACTATCGACGCTCTGGCGAATATGAAGTCTCCTGAAATGGTCGCTGCTAAGCGTGGTAAATCCGTTGCCGACATTCTGGGGTAATTGACCATGGCTAAGACTATTAAAGTTACACAAACTCGCAGCTCAATTGGCCGTCTGCCGAAGCATAAAGCTACTCTGCTCGGTCTGGGTCTGCGTCGTATTGGTCACACCGTAGAGCGCGAGGATACTCCTGCTGTTCGCGGTATGATCAACCTGGTTTCCTACATGGTTAAAGTTGAGGAGTAACAGATGCGTTTAAATACTCTGTCTCCGGCTGAAGGTGCCAAGCATGCGCCTAAGCGTGTAGGTCGTGGTATTGGTTCTGGCCTGGGTAAAACCGGCGGCCGTGGTCACAAAGGTCAGAAGTCTCGTTCTGGCGGTGGCGTACGTCGTGGTTTCGAAGGTGGTCAGATGCCTCTGTACCGTCGTCTGCCGAAATTCGGCTTCACTTCACGCAAAGCGATGATCACGGCAGAAGTTCGTCTGTCTGAACTGGCTCTGGTTGAAGGCGATGTTATCGACCTGAACGCGCTGAAAGCCGCTAACGTAGTTGGTGTCCAGATCGAATTCGCGAAAGTTGTACTTTCTGGCGAAGTCGCTCGTCCGGTAACCCTGCGTGGTCTGCGTGTCACCAAAGGCGCTCGTGCTGCTATCGAGGCTGCTGGCGGTAAAATTGAGGAATAAGTAGCAGATGGCTAAGCAACCAGGATTAGATTTTCAAAGTGCTAAAGGCGGGCTCGGCGAGCTGAAGCGCAGACTTTTGTTTGTAATCGGCGCGCTGATTGTCTTCCGTATCGGCTCTTTCATTCCGATTCCTGGTATCGATGCCACTGTGCTTGCCAAATTGCTTGAGCAGCAGAGAGGCACTATCATTGAAATGTTTAACATGTTCTCTGGTGGTGCCCTCAGCCGTGCTTCTATCTTTGCTCTGGGGATCATGCCGTATATCTCGGCGTCGATCATTATCCAGCTGCTGACGGTGGTTCATCCAGCGTTGGCGGAAATCAAGAAAGAAGGGGAGGCTGGCCGTCGCAAGATTAGCCAGTACACCCGTTACGGTACGCTGGTATTGGCCATATTCCAGTCGATCGGTATTGCTACCGGTCTGCCGAATATGCCTGGTATGCAGGGCCTGGTGTTAAACCCAGGCTTTGCATTCTACTTTACTGCGGTTGTGAGCCTGGTAACCGGGACAATGTTCCTGATGTGGCTGGGTGAGCAGATTACTGAGCGCGGTATCGGCAACGGTATCTCGATCATTATCTTCGCGGGTATTGTAGCGGGGCTCCCGCCGGCAGTGGCCCATACTATCGAGCAAGCGCGGCAAGGCGACCTGCACTTCCTCCTGCTGCTGTTGGTTGCAGTATTGGTGTTTGCAGTAACCTTCTTCGTTGTTTTCATCGAGCGTGGTCAACGTCGTATCGTCGTTAACTATGCGAAGCGTCAACAAGGTCGTCGTGTTTATGCAGCACAGAGTACACACTTACCGTTGAAAGTGAACATGGCGGGTGTTATCCCGGCGATTTTCGCTTCCAGCATTATTCTGTTCCCGGCCACGATTGCATCATGGTTTGGGGGCGGTACCGGTTGGAACTGGCTGACTACGATTTCGCTGTATTTGCAGCCAGGGCAACCGCTTTATGTGTTACTCTATGCGTCTGCAATCATCTTCTTCTGTTTCTTCTACACGGCGTTGGTCTTCAACCCGCGTGAGACAGCAGATAACCTGAAGAAGTCCGGTGCCTTCGTACCAGGAATTCGTCCGGGAGAGCAAACGGCGAAGTATATCGATAAAGTAATGACGCGTTTAACCCTGGTGGGCGCGATGTACATTACTTTCATCTGCCTGATCCCGGAGTTCATGCGTGATGCAATGAAAGTACCATTCTACTTTGGTGGTACCTCGCTACTGATCGTGGTTGTCGTCATCATGGACTTTATGGCTCAAGTGCAAACTCTGATGATGTCAAGTCAGTACGAGTCTGCATTGAAGAAAGCAAATCTGAAAGGCTATAACCGCTAGTCAGATTCGTTTGAGAAGTTACGGAGAGTAAAAATGAAAGTTCGTGCTTCCGTCAAGAAATTATGTCGTAACTGCAAAATCGTTAAGCGTAACGGTGTCGTTCGTGTGATTTGCAGCGCCGAGCCGAAGCATAAACAGCGTCAAGGCTGATTATCTCGCATATTTTTCTTGCAAAGTTGGGTTGAGCTGGCTAGATTAGCCAGCCAATCTTTTGTATGTCGCACTGCAACACTATTTGAGTATCCTGAAAACGGGCTTTTCAGAATGGTGTTGCTGTATAAAATAGTAGGAGTGCATAGTGGCCCGTATAGCAGGCATTAACATTCCTGATCATAAACATACCGTTATCGCCTTAACGTCGATCTTCGGTATCGGTAAAACCCGTTCACAGGCTATCTGTGCATCCACGGGTATTGCTGAAAATGTTAAGATCAGTGAGCTGTCTGAAGAGCAAATCGAAAAGCTTCGTGATGCAGTTGCCAAATACACCGTTGAGGGTGATTTGCGTCGTGAAATTACCCTGAGCATCAAGCGTCTTATGGACCTTGGTTGCTATCGTGGTTTGCGTCATCGTCGTGGTCTGCCGGTACGCGGTCAGCGCACCAAGACCAACGCTCGTACCCGTAAGGGTCCGCGCAAGCCGATCAAGAAATAATCGGGGTTATTGAATAATGGCAAAGGCACCTGTTCGTACACGTAAGCGTGTAAGAAAGCAAGTCTCTGACGGCGTGGCTCATATCCATGCTTCTTTCAACAACACCATCGTTACCATCACTGATCGTCAGGGTAATGCTTTGGGTTGGGCAACAGCCGGTGGTTCCGGTTTCCGTGGTTCTCGTAAGTCCACTCCGTTCGCAGCACAGGTTGCAGCAGAACGTTGTGCTGACGCAGTAAAAGAATACGGTATCAAGAACCTGGAAGTTATGGTTAAAGGACCTGGTCCTGGTCGTGAGTCTACTATCCGCGCTCTGAACGCGGCTGGTTTCCGCATCACTAACATTACTGATGTGACTCCGATCCCTCATAACGGTTGTCGTCCGCCGAAAAAGCGCCGCGTGTAACGCAGCTTTTAGGATTGTTGGAGAAAGAAAATGGCAAGATATTTGGGTCCTAAGCTCAAGCTGAGCCGTCGTGAGGGCACAGACCTGTTCCTTAAGTCTGGCGTTCGCGCGATCGATTCCAAGTGTAAAATTGAACAAGCACCTGGTCAGCACGGTGCGCGTAAACCGCGTCTGTCTGATTACGGTGTTCAGTTGCGTGAGAAGCAGAAAGTTCGCCGTATGTACGGCATTCTGGAGCGTCAATTCCGTAACTATTACAAAGAAGCAACCCGCCTGAAGGGCAACACCGGTGAAAACCTGTTGCAGCTGCTGGAAGGTCGTCTGGACAACGTTGTTTACCGTATGGGCTTCGGCGCTACTCGTGCAGAGTCACGTCAGCTGGTTAGCCACAAAGCAGTTATGGTAAACGGTCACGTTGTTAACATCGCTTCTTATCAGGTATCTCCGAATGACGTAGTCAGCATCCGCGAGAAAGCTAAAAAGCAGTCTCGTGTTAAAGCTTCTCTGGAGCTGGCTGAGCAGCGTGAAAAGCCGACTTGGCTGGAAGTTGATGCTGCTAAGATGGAAGGCGTGTTCAAGCGTATGCCTGAACGTACCGATCTGTCTGCGGACATTAACGAACACCTGATCGTCGAGCTTTACTCCAAGTAAAGCTTAGTACCAAAGAGAGGACACAATGCAGGGTTCTGTGACAGAGTTTCTAAAACCGCGCCTGGTAGATATCGAGCAAGTCAGTTCGACGCACGCCAAGGTGACCCTTGAGCCTTTAGAGCGTGGCTTTGGCCATACTCTTGGCAACGCACTGCGCCGTATTCTGCTTTCATCTATGCCGGGTTGCGCGGTGACCGAGGTTGAGATTGATGGTGTACTGCATGAGTACAGCACCAAAGAAGGCGTACAGGAAGATATCCTGGAGATCCTGCTCAACCTGAAAGGGCTGGCGGTGAGAGTTCAAGGCAAAGACGAAGTTATTCTTACCCTGAATAAATCTGGCATTGGCCCTGTGACCGCTGCCGACATCACCCATGATGGTGATGTCGAAATCGTCAAGCCTCAGCACGTGATTTGCCACCTGACTGATGAGAACGCGGCTATCAGCATGCGTATCAAAGTTCAGCGCGGTCGCGGTTATGTGCCGGCTTCTGCCCGAATTCATTCGGAAGAAGATGAGCGCCCAATCGGTCGTCTGTTGGTTGACGCCTGCTACAGCCCTGTAGAGCGTATCGCCTACAATGTTGAAGCTGCGCGTGTAGAACAGCGTACTGACTTGGATAAGCTGGTCATCGAGATGGAGACCAATGGCACGATCGATCCTGAAGAGGCGATCCGCCGTGCGGCCACCATTCTGGCTGAACAACTTGAAGCTTTCGTTGACCTGCGTGATGTACGTCAGCCGGAAGTTAAAGAAGAGAAACCAGAGTTCGATCCGATCTTGCTGCGCCCTGTTGACGATCTGGAATTGACTGTCCGCTCTGCTAACTGCCTCAAGGCAGAAGCTATCCACTACATCGGTGATCTGGTACAGCGTACCGAGGTTGAGTTGCTGAAAACGCCAAACCTGGGTAAAAAATCTCTTACCGAGATTAAAGACGTGCTGGCCTCACGTGGTCTGTCTCTGGGCATGCGCCTGGAAAACTGGCCGCCGGCAAGCATTGCTGACGAGTAACCGGATCACAGGTTAAGGTTTTACTGAGAAGGATAAGGTCATGCGCCATCGTAAGAGTGGTCGTCAACTGAACCGTAACAGCAGCCATCGCCAGGCTATGTTCCGTAACATGGCCGGCTCTTTGGTTCGTCATGAGATCATCAAGACGACCCTGCCAAAAGCAAAAGAGCTGCGTCGCGTTGTTGAGCCGCTGATTACTCTTGCCAAGACCGACAGCGTAGCTAATCGTCGTCTGGCATTCGCCCGTACTCGTGATAACGAGATCGTGGCAAAACTGTTTAACGAGCTGGGCCCGCGTTTCGCGAGCCGTGCCGGTGGTTACACTCGCATTCTGAAGTGTGGCTTCCGCGCAGGCGACAACGCGCCGATGGCATACATCGAGCTGGTTGATCGTGCTGAGTCTCAAGCAGAAGTAGCAACTGCAGAGTAATCTGTAGACGCGTAAAAAAACCGGGCTTGCCCGGTTTTTTTACGTCCAAATCCAGCCAAATGTGCGCAATTCCCCCGCCGCGCTTAAGATCCCCGCCCCTATCCGCTATGCTAAGGCTTATTCATTAGGCTACGCGAGGCTGTCTGTCATGTGGCTGTTCGACCAATGGGCGGAGCGTCATATCCTTGATGCCCAGGAGAAAGGTGAGTTCGACGACTTGCCTGGCCAGGGGCAACCGCTGGCGCTGGAAGACGACAGCGCGGTGCCGCCCGAGCTACGCGCCGGTTACCGTTTGCTGAAAAATGCCGGTTACCTGCCGCCGGAGCTGGAAGATCGCAAAGAGGCGTTGACCGTTGCTCGTTTATTGCAAGGGATCGACAGTGAGCATCCGGACTATGTCGAACTCAGCAAACGCATGGCGCTGCTGGAACACCGTCTGCGTCAGGTTGGGATGAGTACCGATTTTTTGCATGGTGAATATCAGCGTGCGCTGGACGGCAAATTCACCCGAGAGGAGAAGTCATGTTCAAGATAGGTCAGTTGGCCAAGCTCGCCGAAGTGACGCCGGATACCGTGCGTTACTATGAAAAGCAGGGCATGATGGATCACAATGTCCGCACCGAAGGCGGCTATCGGCTTTACACCGAGCAGGATCTGCAGCGGCTGCGCTTTATTCGCTATGCCAAGCAGCTGGGTTTTACTCTGGAAACGATCGCCGAGTTGCTGTCGATCCGCGTCGATCCTGAACACCATACCTGCCAGGAATCGAAGTCGATCGTCGATGCACGCCTTAGCGAAGTGGAAAGCAAGTTGGCGGAGCTGACCCGCATGCGTGAATCCCTTAAGCGGCTGAGTGACGCCTGCTGTGGCACCGCCCATACCAGTAATTATTGTTCTATTCTGGAGGCCCTGGAGCAGGGCGCAAGCGATGACAAAGGCAAAAAAGGTTGCTGACGGCACTTTAATTTTTATACCGCCGGCAGTATTATCGCCCCGTTTTATTACCCTACCTTTTACAGGAGCATTATCATGACGAAATATCGTCACACTAAAGGCCAGATCCAAGATAACGCCATTGAGGCGCTGCTGCATGATCCGCTATTCCGTCAGCGGGTAGAAAAGAATGTGAAAGGCAAAGGCAGCTACCGGCGTAAAGAAAAACACAACAAAGGTGGTAATTGGGAGGCCAGTGGCAAACTATCAAACGATAATTTACCACTGGCCTTCTGGTTTTAAGGCATTAAAAAAGCCACCTTCATCAGGTGGCTTCTTATTGGCATAACCAAACGCTGTTTTACAGTTTTGGCTGCTGTTGCTGGCTCAGCAAATCACGGATTTCCGTCAGCAGTTTCTCTTCTGCGGTAGGTGCTGGCGGCGCTGCCGGGGCTTCTTCCTGCTTGCGGCGCATTTTGTTCATCAATTTAATCGCCAGGAAGATAGCGAAAGCGACAATCACGAAGTCGAATACGGTTTGAATGAATGAACCGTAGTTCATGACCACCGCCGGTACGGCACCCTGAGCTTCACGTAATACCAGATGGAACTGTTTAAAGTCGACGCCGCCGATCAGCAAGCCCAGCGGTGGCATGATGATATCGGCCACGAAGGACGAAACGATTTTGCCGAATGCAGCACCGATAATCACACCGACGGCCAGATCGACCACGTTGCCACGCATGGCAAATTCGCGAAACTCTTTCAACATACTCATAGAACGCACCCCTTGCAGAATTAATAACTCAAGTTTAACAAAGCAATTTCCCTTTGCCACAAAAGGAGAGAAGTTTTATCTCCTCTCAAGGCAGAGAACAACCACGCGATTATAGACCACCGCCAAATAAATTCGTTCTACAAGAAGAATGGGCTCGGTTGGAACAGGCGTTCAACGTCCGGCACGAATTTCTTGTCGGTAATAAACATGATGACGTGATCGCCCTGTTCGATTTTGCTGTTGCCGTTGGCGATGATCACGTCGTCGCCGCGCACGATCGCACCGATGGTGGTGCCCGGCGGCAGTTTGATGTCTTCGACGATGCGCCCGACCACTTTGGAGGTGCTTTCATCGCCATGGGCAATCGCTTCGATCGCTTCTGCCACGCCGCGGCGCAGCGACGATACGCTAACGATATCCGCTTTGCGCACGTGCCCCAGCAGGGCGGAGATGGTCGCCTGCTGGGGGGAAATGGCAATGTCGATCACGCTGCCTTGCACCAGGTCGACATAGGCGCGGCGCTGGATCAAGACCATCACTTTCTTGGCGCCCATGCGCTTGGCCAGCATGGCCGACATGATGTTGGCTTCATCGTCGTTGGTGATGGCGATGAAGACATCCACCTGCTCGACGTGCTCTTCGGCCAGCAGCTCCTGGTCGGAGGCGTCGCCATAGAACACGATGGTATCGTGCAACTGCTCGGCCAGTTCGGCGGCGCGCTGCTGATTACGCTCGATCAGTTTGACGTTGTAGTCTTTTTCCAGCTTGGCGGCCAGGCCGGCGCCAACGTTGCCGCCGCCGACGATCATGATGCGTTTATAGGGTTTTTCCAGCCGCTGCAGTTCGCTCATTACCGCGCGGATATGCTGTGAGGCGGCGACGAAGAAGACTTCATCACCGGCTTCGATGATGGTCGAGCCTTGCGGACGGATCGGCCGATCCTGGCGGAAAATGGCGGCGACGCGGGTGTCGATATGCGGCATGTGTTCGCGCATCGAAGAGAGCGCATTGCCGACCAATGGGCCGCCGTAATAGGCTTTCACCGCGGCGATGCTGACCTTGCCTTCGGCGAAATTAACCACCTGCAGTGCGCCGGGGTATTCAATCAGCTTGTAGATGTAGTCTATGACCAGCTGCTCCGGTGAAATCAGATGGTCGATCGGCACCGCTTCCGGCAGGAACAGTTTCTCTGACTCGCGGATATATTCCGGCGCGCGGATACGGGCGATGCGGTTGGGGGTATTAAACAGAGAATAGGCGATCTGGCAGGCGATCATGTTGGTTTCGTCGGAGTTGGTGACGGCGACCAGCATGTCGGCGTCTTCCGCGCCGGCTTCGCGTAGTACTCGTGGGTGAGAGCCGTGTCCCTGAACCACCCGCAGATCGAATTTATCCTGCAGCTGACGCAGACGACCAGAATCGGTATCGACGACGGTGATATCGTTGTTTTCACCCACCAGGTTTTCCGCCAGCGTCCCGCCAACCTGACCGGCACCAAGAATAATTATTTTCATCGTGTTCTCTGCTTCACACTGAAAGACTTAGGGCGCGCGCGCACGCCCCGAAGCATTACATTTTAATCAGCTTAGCGTAAAAGAAGCCATCGCCGTCCTCGGGATGCGGGATATTCTGCCGCCCAGGACGCTGTGCATCGCCGGTTTCCACCAGTTTGGCATTGGCGTGGCGCTGCAAGAATGCGGCGATCTGGCTGCTGTTTTCATCCGGCAGGATAGAGCAGGTGGCGTAAACCATCACGCCGCCCGATTTCAGATGCGGCCAGACGGCTTCCAGGATCTCGGCCTGCAGCGCGGCGAGTTCGGCGATATCGCGATCGCGGCGCAGCCATTTGATGTCGGGGTGACGGCGGATCACGCCGGTGGCGGAACAAGGCGCGTCCAGCAGGATCCGGTCGAACTGCTTGTCACCGCACCATTGTTGCGGCGTGCGGCCATCGCCCAGTTTAACTTCCGCGTGAAAACGCAGGCGCTGCAGGTTCTCTTTCACCCGCGCCAGACGCTGCTCGTCGATATCGACCGCCATGACGTGCGCTTTCGGCGCCGCTTCCAGAATATGCGTGGTTTTGCCGCCGGGCGCGGCGCACAAATCGAGGATCTGTTCGCCGTCTTGCGGATCCAACAGGTCGACACAGCCCTGGGCGGAGGCATCTTGTACCGTGACCCAGCCGTCGGCGAAGCCTGGCAGATCGGTCACGGCGCAAGGCGCCAGCAACCGCACCGCGTCCGCATAGTCTGCATGCGGTTCCGCGGCGATACCGGCCTCGGTCAGCAGCTGCAGATAAGCTTCGCGAGTGTGATGCAGACGGTTGACGCGCAACCACATCGGCGGTTTCTGGTTATTGGCGTCGACGATCTGTTCCCAGTTGGCGGGATAAGCCTGTTGAATGCGTTTGAGCAGCCAGCTCGGGTG
Organism: Serratia nevei; assembly: GCF_024160145.1. Taxonomy (GTDB): domain Bacteria; phylum Pseudomonadota; class Gammaproteobacteria; order Enterobacterales; family Enterobacteriaceae; genus Serratia; species Serratia nevei_A. Next base: position 6,546 of record NZ_JAMYWQ010000053.1, on the reverse strand, counting down.
CAGATAGCGGCTGTCATTGTTGGCGGCACGCTGCAGCAGCTCTTCCTGCTGGCGCTGGAATTGCCGCAAGACGCCGTTAATCAGCCCTTTCAACTGCGGGCGTTTCAGCGCCACTGCGCCTTCCACGGTTTCCGCCAGTACAGCGTGCGCCGGGATACGGGTATACAGCAGCTGATACAAGCCGACCATCAGCAAATAATGCAGCGTGCGTTGCTTGCCGGTCAGTGGTTTGGCCATCAATTGCTGAATGCACCATTCGAGCTGCGGCAGCACGCGTAACGTGCCGAAGCACAGTTCCTGCAGCAACCCGCGATCTTTGTCGCTGATGGAGGTTTGCAGCGCCGGCAGGACAGTGCTGAGCGACTGCCCTTGATCCAGCACCTGGCCGATGGCTTTGGCAGCGATGCTGCGGAGATTGTAATTATTTTTCATAGGCTGAAGCTGATAACGATCGGCATTAAGAAAATAACGGCCCGGCGATGAACCGCCGGGCAGTGGGGTGACTTACAGTCGGTTGCCCGGGGTAAACCATTCACGACGTGAATTTAAAAGGTCTTGCGCCGACATCGGTTTCTTGCCGGCGGGCTGCAACTGGATCAGATTGAGGATACCGTCGGCGGTCGCCACCTGAATGCCGTGCTTGTCGGCGTGGACAACGGTGCCCGGTTCTGCGTTGGCGCTTTGCGCCAGCACGCTGGCCTGCCACACTTTCACCGGTTGATCGTCGATGGTGAAGTAGCTGATCGGCCAAGGGTTGAAGGCGCGGATGCAGCGCTCCAATTGGGTGGCAGACAGGTTCCAGTCCAGGCGAGCTTCTTCTTTGCTCAGCTTCTCTGCGTAGGTGACCAGCGCTTCGTCCTGCACTTCGCGGGTGGCGCTGCCGTCGGCCATTTGGCGCAGCGTAGTCAGCATGCCCTGCGGGCCGAGCTGTGCCAGCTTGTCGTAGAGACTGGCGCTGGTATCGCTGCTCTCAATCGGGCAGGCAATCTTGTGCATCATGTCGCCGGTGTCGAGACCGACGTCCATCTGCATGATGGTCACGCCGGTTTCGCTGTCGCCGGCCCAGAGCGAGCGCTGGATCGGCGCGGCGCCGCGCCAGCGTGGCAGCAGAGAGCCGTGTACGTTGATGCAGCCGAGGCGGGGCATATCCAGCACCGCCTGCGGCAGGATCAGCCCGTAGGCGACCACCACCATCACGTCAGCGTTGAGATCGGCCACCAGGCGCTGATTCTCTTCGGGGCGCAGCGATTTGGGCTGGAATACCGGCAGTTGGTGTTGTTCGGCCAGCACTTTGACCGGGCTTGGCGTCAGCTTGTTGCCGCGCCCTGCCGGGCGATCGGGCTGGGTAAAAACGCCGACAATCTGGTGCTCAGATGACAACAGCGCGTCAAGATGACGCGCTGCGAAGTCTGGCGTTCCGGCGAAAATAATCCGTAAAGAGTCAGACACGTTGATTTCCTGATCGGTTAGGCGCGGGCTTGAAGCTTGGCCAATTTTTCCAGTTTCTGACGAATGCGCTGACGCTTGAGCGGCGACAGGTAATCGACGAACAGCTTGCCCACCAGGTGGTCCATCTCGTGCTGGATACAGATCGCCAGCAGATCGTCTGCTTCCAGCTCGAAAGGTTTACCGTCGCGATCCAGCGCGCGGATCTTCACCTGCGCGGCGCGCGGCACTAACGCACGCTGCTCTGGAATGGAAAGGCAGCCTTCCTCGATGCCGGTTTCGCCGCTTTTTTCCAGCAGCTCCGGGTTGATCAGCACCAGGCGCTGATCGCGATTCTCGGAGACGTCGATCACGATAATGCGCTGATGGATATCCACCTGGGTCGCAGCCAGGCCAATGCCTTCCTCTGCGTACATGGTTTCAAACATATCATCCACGATGCGCTGGATATCTGCATTGACTTCTTTTACCGGCGCCGCGACTTTGCGCAGACGCTCGTCTGGGAAATGTAATACCTGCAAGACTGACATATATCTTTAGATCTGTATCCGAGTAATGAACGAGGTTTAACCTCCATTCTAGACATTTCCCGGCCTGATTGACAGCATTGCGCACCAATTGCTCAGATTGGTAATACCACCGTTTTTGCTGAGGGAACAGACGATGCGGCCGGAAGAGATCGCTTTACGGATGCGAGGGGTAACGGGGCTGCAGACCGTTGTGGCCAGCCGGATCGTGCGGCAGCTATCGCAAATGGGGTGCGAGCCTCGCCGCGTGCTGCATGAGCTGGGGTTGGACCAACGGCAGCAGACGCAGTTCAACCAGGTGGATCCCGGTTATCTGGCCACGACCCTGCGTTGGCTGGAGGAGCCGGCGCACCGGATGCTGAACTACGGAGCGGCGGGCTATCCGGAACGCCTGGCCCAGATCGACGATGCGCCGCTGTTTTTGCTGATCGAGGGCGATCCGCTGGCGCTGTTGCAACCGCAGCTTGCCATGGTCGGCAGCCGGCAGTTCAGTCACTATGGCGAGCGCTGGGCGAACCATTTCGCCGAGGAGTTGGCGCGCTGCGGTTTCACCATCACCAGCGGCCTGGCGATCGGCATCGATGGCATTTGCCATCGCGCAGCGTTGGCGGCCGACGGTTGCACGATAGCGGTGTTGGGCAGCGGTCTGGCCAATGTCTATCCGCACCGGCATCGTCGGCTCGCGGAGCAGATTGTCGAGCAGGGTGGCGCGGTGATTTCCGATCATTTGGTTACCGATTTGCCGCTGGCCGACCATTTCCCGCGCCGTAACCGCATCATCAGCGGGTTGAGCATGGGCGTTCTGGTGATAGAGGCCTCGTTGCGCAGCGGCACGTTGGTAACTGCCCGCTATGCGCTGGAGCAGGGGCGTGAAGTGTTCGCCCTGCCTGGGCCGTTAGGCAACCCGATGAGTGAAGGCACGCATTGGCTGATCCAACAGGGCGCGCACCTGGTCACCGGGCCGCAAGATATCGCCGAATTACTGAGAAGCGGCCTTCAGTGGCTGCCACTGAACGAAAATACAACTATTTGTGCGTCGCAGGCTGAAGTTGAATTGCCATTTGCCGATGTGTTGGCTAACGTAGGAGATGAGGTGACACCTGTTGACGTCGTCGCTGCACGTGCCGGCCAACCTGTGCCAGCGGTGGTAATCAAGTTACTCGAGCTGGAGTTAGCAGGGTGGATCGCAGCTGTACCCGGCGGCTATGTCCGAATAAGGAGGGCAAGCCATGTTCGACGTACTCATGTACTTATTTGAAACCTATATCCACAATGAACCAGAGATGCGCGTCGATCAGGATCAATTGACCGATGATCTCGCTCAGGCGGGGTTTCATCGGGATGATATCTATAACGCGTTGAATTGGCTTGAAAAGTTGGCTGACCTGCAAGAAGGTCAAAATGCCCCTTACTTTATGAATGCCGATCCGCTGGCGATGCGGATCTACACCGAAGAGGAAGGCGCGCGTTTGGACGCCGGCTGCCGTGGTTTTCTCCTGTTCCTGGAACAGATTCAGGTATTGAACCTCGAAACCCGTGAAATGGTTATCGACCGCGTTATGGCTTTGGATAATGCGGAATTCGATCTCGAAGATCTGAAATGGGTCGTGTTGATGGTGCTGTTTAATATCCCTGGATATGAAAGTGCCTATCAGCAAATGGAAGAACTGTTGTTTGAAGTGAACGAAGGTTATCTGCATTGAGCCGATAACGCGCATAGAAGATGTTATGACAAAAAACGCGATTTTTGCCGCCAGGCAAAATGAACCCTGTCCGGAATGCGGGGCCGAGCTGGTGATCCGTAGTGGTCGCCACGGCCCCTTCCTCGGCTGTTCCCAGTACCCTGGATGCCAGTATATTCGCCCGCTGAAAGCACAGGCCGACGGGCATATCGTCAAGGTGCTGGATGGGCAACCGTGCCCGAAGTGCCAGGCGACGTTGGTGCTGCGCCAGGGGCGCTATGGCATGTTTATCGGCTGCAGCGATTACCCGCAGTGCGATCACACTGAAGTGATCGATAAGCCTGATGAAACCGCGATTACCTGCCCGCAGTGCGGCCAGGGCAAGCTGCTGCAGCGTAAATCGCGCTACGGCAAGGTTTTCCATTCCTGCGATCGTTACCCGGAATGCCAATTCGCCCTCAATGTTAAACCCGTCGCCGGTGAATGCGCCTATTGCCATTACCCGCTGCTGATGGAAAAGCGCACGGCAAAAGGCCCGGTCCTGTGCTGTGCCAGCAAGCTGTGCGGGAAACCCGTCGCGACTACAGAATAATCACATCATGAACTCAGAATTAAGCCCGAACCTTTTATCGATCATCGATGCTTTGCATCAACAGCAGGTGATTGCCTATCCCACCGAAGCGGTATTCGGCCTGGGGTGCGATCCCGACAGCGAACAGGCGGTCAATGCGCTGCTGGCGTTGAAACAGCGGCCTTGGGAAAAAGGACTGATTCTGATCGCCGCCGACTATGCGCAGCTTACCCCTTATATTGACGACAGCGCACTCAGCGAACCGCAGCGCGCGACGATGTTCGCCAGCTGGCCTGGGCCGGTAACCTGGGTGTTGCCCGCCCGGCCAGAGACACCACGTTTGCTGACTGGACGTTTCAGCTCGCTGGCGGTGCGCGTCAGCGATCATCCTTTGGTGCAGCTGCTGTGCCGGCAGTACGGCAAGCCGCTGGTGTCGACCAGTGCCAATCTCAGTGGGCTGGAGCCGTGCCGCAGTGCGGATGAAGTCACACGGCAATTCGGCGAAGCTTTCCCGGTATTGGCCGGCAAGGTAGGCGGCCGCCTTAATCCTTCTGAAATCAGAGATGCGCTGACCGGCGAACAGATCCGTCAGGGCTAGAGGTAATGGGCATGGAAAAATTTGCGGTATTTGGCAACCCCATCGGCCACAGCAAGTCGCCGCGAATTCATGCGTTGTTCGCTGCCCAGACCGGCATTGAGCATCCTTATGGAGCGGTATTGGCGCCGCTGGACGGCTTTGAAACCAGCCTGCAGGCGTTTATCCGCGCCGGGGGGCAAGGGGCGAACGTCACGGTGCCCTTCAAGGAGCGCGCTTATGAGATCGCCTCTGAATTGAGTGAGCGCGCAGCGATGGCCGGTGCGGTCAATACCCTCAAGGTGTTGCCGAATGGCGATCTGCTGGGGGACAACACCGACGGTATCGGTTTGCTGACCGACCTGCAGCGTCAGCAATTGATCCGGCCGCAGGATCGCATTCTGCTGGTGGGCGCCGGCGGCGCGGCGCGCGGCGTGATCCTGCCGCTGCTGTCTTTCGGCGGCCGGCTCACGATCACCAACCGCACTTTCAGCCGGGCCCAGCAGTTGGCTGACGCTTTCCGGCATCTGGGCGAGATCTCGGCGGCGCCGATGGATCAATGGGATCAGCAAGCGTTCGATCTGGTGATCAACGCGACGGCGTCCGGCATCAGCGGGGAGATCCCTGCGTTGCCTGCAGGCGTAGTGAATGCGCAAACCCGTTGCTATGACATGTTCTATCAGCAGGGCGTCACGCCATTCCTGGCCTGGGCGCAGCGGCAGGGGGCAACGGAATATGCCGATGGGCTGGGCATGCTGGTGGGGCAGGCGGCGCACGCTTTCCTGCTTTGGCACGGTGTGATGCCAGAAATCGAGCCGGTCTTGCGCCAGCTGCGCAGCGAACTGGCGGCATAAATTCAACCCCGTTCTCTTTATAGGGAACGGGGCACCCGTCAGATGTCTTCCGACAGGTATTCATCTTTCCAACGCACATAGTTGTTCGAAGAATAAAGCAATCCTTCCAACTCGGCGGGGGTCAAGGGCCGAACCTGGCGTGCCGGGCTACCCATATAGAGATAGCCGCTGGCCAAGCGTTTGCCCGGCGCCACCAAACTGCCGGCGCCAATCATCACGTCGTCTTCTACGACTACGCCGTCCAACAGGATCGAACCCATACCGACCAGCACCCGGTTGCCGATGGCGCAGCCGTGCAGCATCGCTTTATGGCCTACGGTCACGTCTTCTCCAATCAGCAGGGGATAACCGTCGGGGTTGTGTTCGGAACGGTGAGTCACATGCAGCACGCTACCGTCCTGAATATTGCTGCGCGCGCCAATCTTTACCGCATTGACGTCGCCGCGGATGGCGACCAGCGGCCAGATGCTGACGTCATCCGCCAGATCGACGTCACCGATCACCACGCTGGAAGGATCGATCAGGACGCGCTGACCGAGTTTGGGGGTGTATTGAAGATAAGAACGCACTGCATTGGACATAATGCTGCCTCACGTCGGGATCATATTTACCGGCAATACTAGACTCTGGCGATGGAATTACAACCAACGGCAGCGCCGGATCCTGCGGAAAATGGCCCTGATCGCACAAGATCCACCCGGAAGGGCTGAAAAGTGTGCAAACAGAAAGAAAAGATCAAAAAAGGGGTTGTGCAAAAAACTCGGATCCCTATAATGCGCCTCCATCGACACGGCGCAAGTGATTCACTTCACGCAGCGGCCGGGAAGAAAGAGAAAAAATCCTGAAAATTAGGGTTGACTCTGAAAGAGGAAAGCGTAATATACGCCACCTC
>NZ_JAMYWQ010000170.1 GCF_024160145.1 Serratia nevei | reverse complement strand
CGATCTCTTGTAGCTGCGTTCTTCATCGATGCGAGAGCCGAGATATCCGTTGCCGAGAGTCGTTTATGATTACAAAGAAGCCACGCCCCATGAGCACACCGCAAACGGGACATCATGGAACAGGCAATTCTTCAATTTAAATTTCCTTGGCACATCCCGTGCCGGGGTTTTGTTACGTCAAAGCAACGACCAAGAAGACCCAAAAGGCCATCGAGGCCGCACATCAACGGTGTGCCATGAGAATCGAACTGACGTCCGACCCATCCTGGCATGGTTGTTATAACATGTTCACGGGTCGTTCTGCTTTGCAGGCTTCGACAATGATCCTTCCGCAGGTTCACCTACGGAAACCTTGTTACGACTTTTACTTCCGCCTAA
>NZ_JAMYWQ010000169.1 GCF_024160145.1 Serratia nevei | reverse complement strand
TGTCAATACCGATCGAATTGTGACCCACCCTGCCAAAGTAAAACGGACCCACCCCTGATCGTGGTTACTCAGAAACTTCGGCTTGCGCCTGTTTCTTAAGTTGGCCACTTTTTAATTTGTCCTTCAGCCGGTAACTCTGGCCGCTGATCTGCACGATATGTGCATGATGTAACAAACGATCCAGCATCGCTGCTGTTAGCGTCTCATCATCTCCAAACGTACCGGACCACTGCGTAAACGGCAGATTACTGGTCAACACCAGGCTGCCTGACTCATAACGTCTGGCGACAACCTGGAAGAACAAGTTGGCCTCTTCCTTACCAAACGGCAGGTAGCCGATCTCATCGATCACAAGCAACCGCGGCTTGTGAATGATGCG
>NZ_JAMYWQ010000052.1 GCF_024160145.1 Serratia nevei | reverse complement strand
GACAGTAAACGCACGGGTCGAGTGGGATGGGAGAGATTATGGGAAGGATGGTTCAAACTGCAAACCATCCTTGAGGGTTATCTGCTGGCCAAGTCTCTCGAGCAAGAGATCTGATCAAGAGACAGGCCGCAGGCGCCCTTTTCGTGATGACTCGCGATATCACCCCACCGCCGGGAACACCGGCAGCAGCAGATACAGCTTGATGACGATGGCATTGGCGATATCGATAAAGAACGCCCCCACCATCGGCACCACCAAAAACGCCACGTGCGAAGGGCCGAAGCGATCGGTGATCGCCTGCATGTTGGCGATCGCCGTCGGCGTGGCGCCCATGCCGAAGCCGCAGTGGCCGGCGGCCAGCACCGCCGCGTCGTAGTTTTTACCCATCACCCGGTAGGTAACGAAGATCGCATACAGCGCCATGACCAGCGTCTGCACCGCCAGGATCGCCAGCATCGGCAGCGCCAGCGAGGCCAGCTCCCACAGACGCAGGCTCATCAGTGCCATCGCCAGGAACAGCGACAGGCTGACGTTGCCCAGCACCGATACCGCCCGCTCGAACACGGTATAGAAACCGGTGAAGGCCAGCGTGTTGCTGAGGATCACCCCGACGAACAGCACGCAAACGAAGTTCGGCAGTTCAAACACCGTACCGCTCAGCAGGCCGGCAATCAGCTGCCCCAGGCTTAGGCAGATGGCGATCATGGCGATGGTTTCGATCATTACCAGCGAGGTGATCAGGCGGCCGCTTTCCGGCTTCTCGAAGCCGCTCGGCTGCACGCTGTCTTCCGGGGTGCCTTCCGGCGTGGAGGAGTGCTTGACCAGATAGCGCGCCACCGGGCCGCCGATCAGGCCGCCCAGCACCAGCCCGAAGGTGGCGCAGGCCATGGCGACTTCCGTCGCGTTTTCAAAACCGTAGCGCTCGATGAACAGCTTGCTCCAGGCCGCCCCGGTACCATGCCCGCCCGACAGGGTGATCGACCCGGCGATCAGGCCCATCAGCGGATCCAGCCCCAGCATTTTCGCCATGCCGATGCCGATGGCGTTCTGCACGATAAGCAACCCCAGCACCACGAACAGGAACACCACCAGCACCTTGCCGCCGGCGCGCAAACGCGCCAGGTTGGCGTTCAGGCCGATGGTGGCGAAGAAGGCCAGCATCAGCGGGTCCTTCAGCGACATGTCAAAACTGATTTCCCAGTTGACGAGCTTTTTCAGGGCTAACAGCAGGAGGGCCACCAGCAAACCGCCGGCGACGGGAGCAGGAATGGTATATTTTCGCAGCAGAGGAATGGTTCTGACGCACTTGCCCCCGAGGAGCAAAACCAGCGTCGCCGCGACTAACGTGCCATAAGTATCAAGATGAAACATCCAGGTACTCCATGTAAGGAAAAAGATCCAAATAAAAATAATAAGTTATAGAAAACCACTGAGTTTTTAAACTTGATGAGTGCAGGATTAGAAGTAAAAAACGCTGAGATGACAAGAAAAAATGAATGAAAATGCGACATAAACGAGAAAGTCGGCAACATAATATTTACGCGCAACCGTTTGCTTTTGCGGGGCGGCGCATTAAAATGCCTGCTTTGCCGTATCTGGAAACGCCACACCATGAGCATGTCATCCTCCGAGCTTGATGCCGCGCGCCAAGCCGCCTCAGAACCCCGCGCCAGTGAACTGATTTATCGCCTGGAAGATCGCCCGCCGCTGCCACAAACGCTGTTTGCCGCCGGCCAGCATCTGCTGGCGATGTTCGTCGCGGTGATCACTCCGGCCCTGCTGATCTGCCAGGCGCTGGGTCTGCCGGCACAGGATACCCAGCACATTATCAGCATGTCGCTGTTCGCCTCCGGTCTGGCTTCCATTCTGCAAATCAAAACCTGGGGGCCGGTGGGTTCCGGGCTGCTGTCGATTCAGGGCACCAGCTTCAACTTCGTTTCGCCACTGATCATGGGCGGTCTGGCGCTGAAAAACGGCGGCGCCGACGTGCCGACCATGATGGCCGCGCTGTTCGGCACCCTGATGGTCGCTTCCTGCACCGAAATTTTGCTGTCGCGCGTGCTGCATCTGGCGCGCCGCATCATCACCCCGCTGGTTTCCGGCATCGTGGTGATGATCATCGGCCTGTCGCTGATTCAGGTCGGCCTGACCTCGATCGGCGGCGGCTACGCCGCGATGAACGATCACAGCTTCGGCTCGCCGAAAAACCTGCTGCTGGCCGGCGCAGTGTTGGCGGTGATCATCCTGCTGAACCGCCAGCGCAACCCTTACCTGCGCGTGGCTTCGCTGGTGATCGCCATGGCGGTCGGCTATCTGTTGGCCTGGGCGATGGACATGCTGCCCGCCGACGCACCGGCGGCCCCCACGGCGGCGATCACCATCCCCACGCCGCTCTATTACGGCCTGGGCTTCGACTGGAACCTGCTGCTGCCGCTGATGCTGATCTTTATGGTCACCTCGCTGGAAACCATCGGTGACATCACCGCCACCTCCGACGTCTCCGAACAGCCGGTCAGCGGGCCGCTGTACATGAAGCGCCTGAAGGGCGGCGTGCTGGCCAACGGCCTGAACTCGATGCTGTCGGCGGTGTTCAACACCTTCCCCAACTCCTGCTTCGGCCAGAACAACGGCGTGATCCAGCTGACCGGCGTCGCCAGCCGCTACGTCGGCTTCGTGGTGGCGCTGATGCTGATCGCGCTGGGGCTGTTCCCGGCGGTGGCCGGCTTCGTACAGCACATTCCCGAGCCGGTCCTGGGCGGCGCAACCATCGTGATGTTCGGCACCATCGCCGCCTCCGGCGTGCGCATCGTGTCGCGCGAGCGTCTGAACCGCCGCGCCATCATGATCATGGCGCTGTCGCTGGCCGTCGGCATGGGCGTCTCCCAGCAGCCGCTGATCCTGCAGTTCGCGCCGGACTGGCTGAAAACCCTGCTCTCTTCCGGCATCGCCGCCGGCGGCATTACCGCCATCGTGCTGAATCTGGTGTTCCCGCAGGAACACGAGAAAAAGTAACCCGTCCATTGACGTTCAAACGGCCGCTTGCGGCCGTTTTTTATTGTCTATCAGACCATTGCCCTTGAGATGCCCGGCCAATTGCGGCATAAACAGGGTATCTTTTTTGACCGATGCGGATGTAGACGATGAAATTTATCGGAAAGCTGTTGCTGACGTTGCTGCTGCTGATCGTGTTGGCGGTGGTGGTGCTGTACCTGGTGGGGCAAACCCGCTGGGCGGCAGGCCGCCTGAGCGCCTGGATCAGCGACAACAGCGAATACCGCCTGTCGATAGGAAAAATCACCCATTCGTGGAGCCAGCCGGACCAGATCGCTCTGGAAGACGTGCAGCTGGCGCGCAACGGCCAGCCGCAGGCGCTGGTCGCCAAACGCGTCGATCTCGGCCTCAGCCTGCGCCAAATCACCGAACCGCGCTATTTCCACAGCGTTACGCTGCGCGACGGCACGCTGAACGTGCAGCCGCAGGCGGCGGCGCTGCCCGTACAGGCCGACGTGCTGCAGCTGAGCAACATGGCGCTGCAGTCCAACGATAACGAGTGGCAGCTCAACGCGCAGCAGGTCACTGCCGGCATCACGCCGTGGCACCCGCTGGCCGGCCATCTGCTGGGGGACAACAACCAGTTCCAGTTCAGCGCCGGCTCGATGACGCTGAACGGCATCCCCGCCTCGAAGGTGTTGGTGCAGGGGGAGCAGAAACAGGGCCAGCTGCTGTTGAACAACTTCGGTGCCGATCTGGCGCAGGGCGACCTGACCGGCGTGGCCAGCCGCGCCGCCGACGGCAGCTGGCAGGTGGATCGCCTGCGGCTGAGCGGCGTGCGTATGCAAACCCCGTTGACGCTGGCGGAATTCATGCAGCGCTTTACCACGCTGCCGCCGGTCACCCTCAAGCGTTTCGATCTGATCGATGCGCGCCTGGAAGGCAAGACATGGGCGTTTAACGATCTCGATCTGTCGCTGCAGAACGTCAGCGTCGAAAAAGGCGACTGGCGCAGCGAAGACGGTTCGCTCAACGTCAACGCCGGCGACGTGATCAACGGCGGTTTCCACCTGATCGATCCGATCGCCACCCTGCGGCTCTCTTCCGCCGGCATCGCCATTCAGCAATTCACCACCCGCTGGGAAGGTGGCCTGCTGCGCACCTCCGGCAACTGGCTGCGCGCCGGCAAACGCTTGCAGCTGGATGAAGTGGCCATGGCGGCGCTGGAGTATACCCTGCCGATCGACTGGCGTGAGCTGTGGCTGAAACCGCTGCCGGACTGGCTGGCGGAGGTGTACATCACCAAACTGACCACCAACCGCAATCTGATCATCGATATCAACCCGGCGTTCCCGTTCCAGATCACCGCGCTGGACGGCTACGGCAGCAACCTGCTGCTGGCACGCGACCACCAGTGGGGCATCTGGTCCGGCTCGCTGAACCTGAACGGCAGCGAAGCCACTTTCAACAAGATAGACGTGCGGCGCCCTTCGCTGGCGCTGAACGCCGATGCCAACCAGATCGCCGTCACCGAGCTCAGCGCCTTCATGCCTAATGGGTTGCTGGAAGCCAAAGCGACCGTCGATCAGCTGCCGGGCAAGCCGTTCCAGCTAACGCTGCACGGCCGTTCGGTGCCGATCAACACCTTGCAGCAATGGGGATGGCAGCCGGTGCCGCTGACGGGCGACGGCAACCTTGAGCTGCAGTTGAAAGGGCTGCTGAACAGCGACGGGCCGTTCAAAGCCTCGTTGAAGGGCACTCTGCAGGCCACCGCCGGCGAGGGCCAGGCGGTGAACCAACAACTGCCGTAATGCACTGCGCGGCCCGCCCTCAGGGCAGGGCCGCCGTCTTACTCTTCCAACGCTTCAGAGCCGCCCTGATCCAGCGGCACATCCGGCTCGGCCGGCAACACCATGTAGGTGCCTTCGAACACCGCGCCTTTATCCTCGTCGCCGAACAGATGCACTTCGGCGTGTACGCGCGCGCGGCGGCCGCGCGCCAGACGCGCCAAATCGCCGCTCAGCGAGCCGAGATCCGCCACCGCCCGCGGCCTGCCGGTGATCGGTTTGCTGTAGCGAATGTGCGCGTCCGCCAGAATGATGGTGCCGCCGAGATGGCGCTCGCGCAGCAGCAGCCAAATCAGCCCCCAGGCGGTCAGCGTCGCCAGCGAGAACAGGCTGCCGGCGAACAGCGTATGGTGTGGATTCTGGTTGCCGATTTCCGGCATGGTGGTGACGAAGCGCTGGCCGGTGTATTGGCTGATGCGCACGCCCATCTTTTCGCTCAGCGGGATGTGTTCATACCATGCCTGCTGCAATTGGCCGCACCAGTCGGGGCGATGCAGGATATCGTCCAGCGTCGCCACCGGTTTGATCATCAAAAAGTGTCGGATCGGCGTGGTCTGCGGCGCGGTGATCTCCCCCTGATTGACGAATCCCAGCTTGGCGAAGAAATCCACCGCGTCCTCACGGGCGCTGCACACCACCCGCTTCACGCCTTCCTGCCGCGCAACGGACTCCAGCGTCATCGCCACCAGCGTCCCCAGACCTTTATCCTGCAGCGTCGGGTCTACCGCCATAAAACGGATCGCCGCCTCGTTGTCGGCATTGATGTACAGCCGCCCAACGGCGACGATTTTACCGGCTTCGTCCACCACCATTTGGTGATGGGCCATGGCGTCATAGGCATCCTTTTCCGAACCCACCGGCTGATGCAGCGGCTTACGCAGCATTTCCCAGCGAAACTGATAATACTCCTGCAGTTCTTGCTCTGTTACGGGTACTCGTAGGTGATACATAGACGCCTGTTCTCCGAATGCTTAGACCTGTAGCCAGAATGTCACCGGACCATCGTTGACCAGCGCCACCTGCATGTCGGCGGCGAACTCGCCGGTCTGGGTCTCTACGCCGCGTTCGCGGCACTGACCAACAAAATATTGATACAACCGATCGGCTTCCTGCGGCGCAGCGCCGCGCGAGAAGCTGGGCCGCATGCCCTTCTGGGTATCCGCCGCCAGGGTGAACTGGGAAACGACCAGCACGCTGCCCCCGGCCTGCTGGACGTTGAGATTCATCTTGTCGTTCTCGTCGCCGAAAATGCGGTATCCCAACACGCGTTCGCACAGGCGCTGCGCTTTTTGCTCGTTATCGCCCTGCTCTACGCCCAATAACACTAACAAACCGGGGCCAATCTTACCTACCGTCTCGCCACCCACCGTGACGCTGGCGTTTAACACCCGTTGAATCAACGCAATCATTCCTGCTGCCCTTCTGGTTTCTGTTCCTGTTGCTCCGCCTTCTGCCGGCGGTAGTCGCGGTATTCGCCGATGGTCACGGTGATTTCCGCGCCGAGTAACACGATACACCAGCTCCAGTAGACCCACAGGAATAAAATCGGGATCACCGCCAGCACGCCGTAAATCAGCTGATAGGAGGGGAACATGGTGACGTACAGCGCAAATCCCTTCTTGCCCAGCTCAAACAGCAACCCGGCCACCACTGCGCCAATCAGCGCGTCTTTGGGCGGCACCCGCACCGTCGGTACGATGCAATACAGCAGCCAGAAGGAGATGCACGACAAAATCAGCGGGAAGATGCGCAGCACCTGATCCACCAAGCCGTTGACACCGGTCTGCGCCAACCAGTTGAGCGACAGCAGGTAAGAGCTGATGGCCATGCTGGCCCCCACCAGCAGCGGCCCCAGCGTCAGCACCATCCAGTACACGGCGAAGGAGAAGACGATCGGCCGCTTGTTCTTGCTGCGCCAGATGGTGTTCAGCACGCTGTCCACCGAGGAGATCAACAGCAGCGCGGTGACGATCAGCCCGCAGGTGCCGACGGCGGTCATCTTGTTGGAGTTGGCGACGAACTGTTCCAGGTAATTCTGGATCACGTTGCCGGCGGCCGGCACGAAGTTGGAAAAAATAAAGCTCTTCAGCTGCTCGCTGATGTCGGAGAACATCGGGAAAGCGGCGAACAGGGCGAACACCACGGTGACCAGCGGCACCAGCGACAGCAGGGAAACATAGGCGAGATGGCCCGCCAACATCGTCAGGCCATCATGATCGATACGCTGGTACAGCAGCCGTCCGAAGGTGACGCCGGGCTTAATCGCAGAGGGCAGCTTCTTGCGGCGGAAAAACGACATGGTCACTCCTTGATGTCAGTTGATACGCCTTAAGCTTAACGCGCCCTGCGCTCATTGAGCAAAGTAGGCCGGCACCACGTCGCGATCGATGACGTGCACCGCCTTGATCCCCAGCGCCTGCGCAGCGGCGACGTTCGCCGGGTGATCGTCGAAGAACACCGCATCGGCGGCGTCGACGTTTTCCACGGCCAACACGTGTTGGTAGATGTCTGCTTCCGGCTTGCGCATGCCGAGATCTTGCGACAGATAGAGATGATCGGCGGCGGCGGCCACTTCAGGATAGTGTTGCGGCCAGTAGTTGCAGTGCAAACGGTTGGTGTTCGACAGCACCACCACCCGGTGGCCTTCGTTGCGCAGACGCTGCATGATGTCGATCACTTCCGGGCGCAGCGCCACGAATACCGCTTGCCAGCCGGTGGCGAACTGCTCGAAGCTGAGCGCGATGCCCATTTCATCGCACAGTTTGCCGGCGAAGTCTTCATCGCTGATTTCACCGCGCTCATGTTGCTGGAACACCTCACCCATCGCGAAACGATCGGACAGCACCGCCAACGGCGTGCCGCTCAAATTGCTCCACACGCCCAGCACACGCTTGAAATCGATATCGACGATCACATTACCTAAATCAAAGATATACAGCATAGTCCTCTCCTGATGGGCCGGTGAGATTTCACTGTAGCGGGAAAAAGAACAGCTGAACAGGGAGCGAACGGAAAAGCGCAGAGCGCGCCGCACAAACGGGGAACAACAGAGGAAAAAACTCAGGGCGCGAGAACCGCGCCCTAAGCATGGGACACTCAATCAGCGATTAAGCGTCTTTAGGACCGCGGCTGGCACGCTTACGATCGTTTTCCGTCAGGTGACGCTTACGGATACGGATCGAGGTTGGCGTCACTTCTACCAGTTCGTCGTCATCGATGAACTCCAGAGCTTGCTCCAGGGTCATTTTGATGGCCGGAACCAGGGTAGTCGCTTCGTCAGTACCGGAAGCACGCATGTTGGTCAGCTTCTTACCGGTCAGGCAGTTTACGGTCAGGTCGTTAGAGCGTGAGTGAATACCGATGATCTGGCCTTCATACACTTCCGCACCGTGGCCCAGGAACAGCTTGCCGCGATCCTGCAGGCCGAACAGCGCGAACGCGACCGCTTTGCCCTGGCCGTTGGAGATCAGCACGCCGTTCTGACGCTGGCCCACTTCGCCCGGACGCACGTCGTCGTAGTGGCTGAAGGTGGAGTACAGCAGGCCGGTACCCGAAGTCATGGTCATGAATTCGTTACGGAAGCCGATCAGACCGCGGCTTGGGATCACGTAGTCGAGACGCACGCGGCCCTTACCGTCCGGATCCATGTTTTTCAGGTCGGCTTTACGCTCACCCATCGCCTGCATCACGGAACCCTGATGCTGCTCTTCGATATCCAGCGTTACGTTCTCGAATGGCTCCTGCTTGCGGCCATCGATTTCACGGAAGATAACTTTCGGACGGGAAACCGCCAGCTCGAAACCTTCGCGACGCATGTTTTCGATCAGCACCGACAGGTGCAGTTCGCCACGGCCGGATACGCGGAAGGCGTCCGCATCGTCGGTTTCTTCAACGCGCAGCGCTACGTTGTGTACCAGCTCTTTGTTCAGACGATCAAGGATCTGACGCGACGTCACGTACTTGCCTTCTTTACCGCAGAACGGCGAGGTGTTGACGTTGAAGAACATGGTTACGGTCGGTTCGTCGACGGACAGCGCCGGCAGCGCTTCTACGGCGTTGGTGTCGCAGATGGTGTCGGAGATGTTCAGCTCGCCCAGGCCGGTGATGGCGATGATGTCGCCCGCTTCCGCCAGGGTGCTGTCGATACGCTCCAGACCCAGGTGGCCCAGCACTTTGCCCACTTTACCGTTGCGAGTTTTACCTTCGCTGTCGATGATGGTGACCTGCTGGTTCGGCTTCACTTTACCGCGCTTGATGCGGCCGATGCCGATAACGCCCAGGTAGTTGTTGTAGTCCAACTGGGAGATCTGCATCTGGAATGGCGCTTCCAGCTCAACCTGTGGCGCAGACACGTGGTCGACGATCGCCTGATACAGCGGGGTCATGTCTTCCGCCATGTCGGTGTGGTCGACGCCGGCGATGCCGTTCAGCGCAGAAGCGTAGATGATCGGGAAGTCGAGCTGCTCGTCGGTCGCGTCGAGGTTCACGAACAGGTCGAACACCTGATCCACAACCCAGTCAGGGCGCGCGCCAGGACGGTCAACCTTGTTGATGACCACGATCGGCTTCAGACCGTTGGCGAAGGCCTTCTTGGTCACGAAGCGGGTTTGCGGCATAGGGCCATCCATTGCATCCACAACCAGCAGCACCGAGTCAACCATCGACATCACACGCTCTACCTCGCCGCCGAAGTCGGCGTGTCCCGGGGTATCCACGATGTTGATACGGTAACCGTTCCAATTAATGGCGGTGTTTTTTGCGAGGATGGTAATCCCACGCTCTTTCTCCAAATCGTTGGAGTCCATTACGCGTTCGGTGGCTTCCGCACGCTCTCCGAAAGTACCGGATTGTTGCAGCAGCTTATCAACCAGGGTGGTTTTACCATGGTCAACGTGGGCAATAATGGCGATGTTACGCAAATTTTCGATCACAGCTTTGCCTCGGGCATTAGAAATAGCGCGCTATTGTACACGTATTAAGCGAGGGACTAAACAAGATCACAACCATCTCTTATAAACAACCGCGTACCGGTCAGTTTGTGATCCCTTTCACGGTGCAAAAAGCCGCAATCGTTGCACTTTTGCACCATTTCGGTGCCCACGCCCACCCTTATTGCACCATAACAGTGCAATTTATCGTTGATGGTGCATACTGTGGCTGGGTAAAACCCGCGCAGAGAGGCGATAAAAGCCTTTTCTAAAAGTTGGCACGCTTTTCGCTTTAGTCTTTTCAAGGCGAAAAAAAGCCAGTTCCACAGATTCGTTCCACGACGACGACAATGATAAACCGGGAGAGTTAAGTATGTCCGCTGAACACGTTTTGACGATGCTGAATGAGCATGAAGTGAAATTCGTAGACCTGCGTTTCACTGACACCAAGGGTAAGGAACAGCACGTGACTATCCCGGCTCACCAAGTAAACGCCGACTTCTTCGAAGAAGGTAAAATGTTTGACGGCTCCTCTATCGGTGGTTGGAAGGGCATCAACGAATCTGACATGGTGCTGATGCCGGACGCCAGCACAGCGGTTCTGGATCCGTTCTTCGAAGAACCTACGCTGATCATTCGCTGCGACATTCTCGAGCCGGGCACCATGCAAGGCTACGATCGCGACCCGCGCTCCATCTCCAAGCGTGCCGAAGACTTCCTGCGCTCCTCCGGCATCGCGGATACCGTGCTGTTCGGGCCAGAGCCTGAGTTCTTCCTGTTCGACGACATCCGCTTCGGCAGCAGCATCCGCGGTTCCCACGTGGCCATCGACGACATCGAAGGCGCCTGGAACTCCGGTACAAAATACGACGGCGGCAACAAAGGCCACCGTCCGGCGGTGAAAGGCGGTTACTTCCCGGTTCCGCCGGTCGACTCTTCGCAGGATCTGCGTTCCACCATGTGTCTGACCATGGAAGAGATGGGCCTGGTGGTTGAAGCGCACCACCACGAAGTGGCAACCGCCGGTCAGAACGAAGTGGCAACCCGCTTCAACACCATGACCAAGAAAGCCGACGAAATTCAGATCTACAAATACGTGGTGCACAACGTGGCGCACGCCTTCGGCAAAACCGCGACCTTCATGCCGAAGCCTATGTTCGGCGACAACGGTTCCGGCATGCACTGCCACATGTCGCTGTCCAAGAACGGCACCAACCTGTTCGCCGGCGACAAATACGGCGGCCTGTCTGAAACCGCGCTGTTCTACATCGGCGGCATCATCAAGCACGCCAAAGCGATCAACGCCCTGGCCAACCCGACCACCAACTCGTACAAACGTCTGGTGCCAGGCTACGAAGCGCCGGTGATGCTGGCTTACTCCGCCCGTAACCGCTCCGCGTCCATCCGCATCCCGGTGGTCTCCAGCCCGAAAGCGCGCCGCATCGAAGCCCGCTTCCCGGATCCGGCGGCTAACCCCTACCTGTGCTTCGCCGCGCTGCTGATGGCCGGCCTGGACGGCATCATCAACAAGATCCACCCTGGCGACGCCATGGACAAAAACCTGTACGACCTGCCGCCGGAAGAAGAAGCCGAGATCCCAAAAGTGGCCGGTTCGCTGGACGAGGCGATGGCCGCACTGAACGAAGACCGCGAGTTCCTGACCCGCGGCGGCGTGTTCACCGACGATGCGATCGATGCCTACATCGAACTGCGCAAAGAAGAAATGGACCGCGTTCGCATGACGCCACACCCGGTTGAGTTCGAACTGTACTACAGCGTCTAAGCCCTACCCGCGCCGTCTGCACAGGCGGACGGCGCCCACATTTTTGTTATCGCTTTTTTGTTGCCGTGGAAACTTTCAGCCCATCTTCGGATGGGTTTTTTTCTCCACCGTATTTTCTGCAAAACTATTCCATACCGCGCCGATCCCGGATGGAGTAGGATAGATGCACTAAAAAGGTGCAGGAGTCTGCTGTATGGCAACTGGCAAGCTGCCCGATGCTGGGCAGATCCTCAATTCACTCATCAACAGCATCCTGCTGTTGGATGACTCACTGGCGGTTCACTACGCCAACCCGGCGGCACAGCAGCTGCTGGCGCAAAGCTCCCGCAAGCTGTTCGGCACGCCGCTGCCCGATTTGCTCGGTTATTTTTCGCTGAACGTCTCTTTGATGCGCGAAAGCCTGCGCGCCGGTCAGGGCTTCACCGACAACGAAGTGACCCTGGTGGTCGACGGCCGTGCGCACATCCTTTCCCTGACCGCTCAGGCGCTGCCGGAAGGCTATATCCTGGTCGAGCTGGCGCCGATGGACAATCAGCGCCGCCTGAGCCAGGAACAGCTGCAGCATGCCCAACAGGTAGCCGCCCGCGATCTGGTACGCGGTTTGGCACACGAGATTAAGAACCCGCTGGGCGGCCTGCGCGGCGCGGCGCAGCTGCTGGCCAAGGCGCTGCCCGATCCGGCGCTGACCGAATACACCAAGGTGATCATCGAGCAGGCCGATCGGCTGCGCAATCTGGTGGATCGCCTGCTCGGCCCACAGCGGCCCGGCCAGCACATTACCCAGAGCATTCATCAGGTCGCGGAGCGCGTCTGCCAGCTGGTGTCGCTGGAAATGCCGGATAACGTCACGCTGGTGCGCGACTACGATCCGAGCCTGCCGGAAATGGCCCACGACCCGGATCAGATTGAACAGGTGCTGCTGAACATCACCCGCAACGCGCTGCAGGCGCTGGGCGAGGCGGGCGGCACCATCACGCTGCGCACCCGCACCGCGTTTCAGATTACGTTGCACGGCACCCGCTACCGCCTGGCGGCGCGCATCGACGTCGAAGACGACGGCCCCGGCGTACCGGCGCAGCTGCAGGACACGCTGTTCTACCCGATGGTCAGCGGCCGTGAAGGCGGTACCGGCCTGGGATTATCCATCGCCCGCAATCTTATCGATCAGCATTGCGGAAAAATTGAATTCAACAGTTGGCCAGGTCATACCGAATTCTCGGTCTACCTGCCCATTCGCCAGTGAGGTTTGCTATGCAACGAGGGATAGTCTGGATCGTCGATGACGATAGCTCCATCCGCTGGGTGCTTGAGCGCGCGCTCACCGGCGCGGGCCTGAGCTGCGCCACCTTCGAAGGCGGCAATGACGTGCTGGAAGCCTTGGCCACGCAAACCCCCGACGTGCTGCTGTCCGATATCCGCATGCCGGGTATAGACGGCCTGGCGCTGCTCAAGCAGATCAAACAGCGCCATCCGATGCTGCCGGTGATCATCATGACCGCGCATTCGGATTTGGACGCCGCCGTCAGCGCCTATCAGCAAGGGGCCTTCGACTACCTGCCGAAGCCGTTCGACATCGACGAAGCGGTAGCGCTGGTCGAGCGCGCCATCAGCCATTATCAGGAGCAGCAACAGCCGGTGCGCAGCCAGCCGGCCAGCGATCCGGCGGCGGACATCATCGGCGAAGCGCCGGCGATGCAGGACGTGTTTCGCATCATCGGCCGGTTGTCGCGTTCGTCGATCAGCGTGTTGATCAACGGCGAATCCGGCACCGGCAAGGAGCTGGTGGCACATGCGCTGCACCGCCACAGCCCGCGCGCCAAGTCGCCGTTCATCGCCCTGAACATGGCCGCCATCCCCAAGGATTTGATCGAGTCCGAGCTGTTCGGCCACGAGAAAGGCGCCTTCACCGGCGCGAACCAAATTCGTCAGGGCCGTTTTGAACAGGCCGACGGCGGCACGCTGTTCCTCGACGAGATCGGCGATATGCCGCTCGACGTGCAAACGCGCCTGCTGCGGGTGCTGGCGGACGGCCAGTTCTACCGGGTCGGCGGCTATGCGCCGGTGAAGGTTGACGTGCGCATCATCGCCGCCACGCACCAGAACCTGGAGCTGCGGGTACAGGAAGGCAAGTTCCGCGAGGATCTGTTCCACCGCCTGAACGTGATCCGCGTACACCTGCCGCCGCTGCGCGAGCGCCGTGAAGACATCCCGCGGCTGGCGCGCCACTTCCTGCAGATCGCCGCCAAAGAGTTAGGCGTCGAGGCCAAGAACCTGCACCCGGAAACCGAAACCGCGCTGACCCGCCTGCCCTGGCCGGGCAACGTGCGCCAGCTGGAGAACACCTGCCGCTGGCTGACGGTGATGGCCGCCGGGCAGGAAGTGCTGATCCAGGATCTGCCGGGTGAGCTGTTTGAAACCACCGCGCCGGAAAGCCCCAGCCACAGTCTGCCGGACAGCTGGGCCACGCTGCTGGCGCAGTGGGCCGATCGCGCGCTGCGTTCCGGTCATCAAAACCTGCTGTCGGAAGCGCAGCCGGAAATGGAGCGCACGCTGCTCACCACCGCGCTGCGCCACACCCAGGGGCACAAACAGGAAGCCGCGCGCCTGCTGGGCTGGGGGCGCAATACCCTGACCCGCAAGCTCAAAGAGCTGGGCATGGAATAGGAGCGAGGTGGATGATGAAAAACGCAGTCCGGCGCACAAAAAAACGCCAACCGCAGGCTTTACAGCCGGTGCAGGCGCAGTATGATCGTGTCGCACACTCTGGAGGTTGACGATGCTGGACTCATTCATCGTGTTCATTTCTCAGGGCGCGGAGCTGGGCTCCGCTGCCAGCCACACCCCGCAGGCGGCGGTTGCCGCGGTGTTGTGCGCCGCGCTGATTAACTTCTTCAGTTAAAAAAACAGCCGCATCAGCGGCTGTTTTTTCATCCTCAGATCACCCGTGAGAATTGCTGGCTGCGCGCCTGTTGCCGCAGATAGCGGTCGAAACACATGCAGATATTGCGGATCAGCAAGCGCCCGCGCGGCGTGACGCGAATGCCCTGCTCGTCGCGCTCCACCAGCCCATCGCGTTCAAACGGCGCCAGCAGCTGCAGGTCTTCGGCGAAGTAAGCGGTGAAATCGATGCCGTATTGCCGTTCGAGCGGCGGATACGCCAAGCGGAAGTTGCAGATCAGGGTTTTGATCAGATCGCGCCGCAGGCAATCGTCGTCCGTCAGCGCCAGCCCGCGCCACAGCGCGTTACCCCGCGTCTGTACGCTGCCATAGTAATGCTTCAGCTCTTTCTGGTTCTGCGCATAGCTGTCGCCGAGCATGCTGATGGCCGACACGCCCAGCCCCAGCAGATCGCTGTCGCCCTGGGTGGTATAGCCCTGGAAATTGCGATGCAGCTTGCCTGCGCGTTGGGCGATGGCCAGCTCGTCGTCCGGGCGCGCAAAGTGATCCATGCCGATAAACTGATAGCCGGCATCGGTCAGGAAAGCGATGCTCTGCTGCAGGATATCCAGCTTCTGCTGCGCGCCCGGCAGGTCGGCGTCTTTGATTTTGCGCTGGGCGGCGAACAAGTTCGGCATATGCGCGTAGTTGAACACGCTGAGGCGATCGGGATTCAGCTCAGCCACCCGCTGCAGCGTAAAAGCGAAGCTTTCCGGCGTCTGTTTCGGCAGGCCGTAGATCAGATCGATATTGGTCGAACGGAAGCCCAGCGCTTTGGCCCGCTCTATCAGGGCGAAGATAAAGGCCTCGTCCTGCTCACGGTTGACCAGCTGCTGCACCTGCTTGTTGAAATCCTGCACCCCCATGCTCAGGCGGTTAAAGCCTTCGGCGCGTAAATGATCGAGCACATCCAGCTCTATCTCGCGCGGATCGATCTCGATCGACATCTCCGCATCGGGCAGGAAATCAAAATGTTCGCGCAGCAGCGCCACCAGCCGGCTGATTTGCGCTTTATCCAGGTAGGTCGGCGTACCGCCGCCCCAGTGCATCTGGCCGACCTTACGGCCGGCGAACAGCGGTGCACGGCTGGCGATCTCTTGCGCCAAAACGTTCAGGTATTCGTCGGCCTTGTGCGTCTGGCGCGTCACCAGCTTGTTGCAGCCGCAGAAGTAGCACAGCTTATGACAGAAAGGGATATGCACATACAGCGACAGCGGCCGCTCAGGGTAACGCGCAGCGGCGCGTTGAAACGCCGCTTCGTCGTAGCGCTGGTTAAACTCCAGCGCCGTGGGGTATGAAGTATAACGCGGCCCTGAGTAGTTATATTTTTGGATCAGGGCCAAATCCCAGACAATCGTCTGCTCTGACATGCTCACTCCTTCCGATATCTTTTTCTACCGGGCCGGGAGAGGGGCGGTTGTCTGCGCTGTCTGGCCACGGAAGCGCTGCGAAAACGCGCTTTGCGCCTAGACAGCCGCCATAGTTTACCGAATAACCACAGCAGATAACACATCAAGAGTAGGGCTATTGTCGGGATTAGCCACATAGCGCGTTAAAAGGCGTCTTTCGGATTGCCGCCTTTCAGCAGCTTCAGAATATCTTCCTGCTTTTCTTCTTCTTCGTCGTCGTCTTCGCCCAGTTCGATGCCCAGCACGTCCATCAACACATCGATGCGATCCAGCGTCTTGTCGACATACGCCTGCTCTTGCGCGTTCAGCGTTTCGCCGTCGTCGATGCGATCCAGCAGCGCGTTCAGACGCTCGTCATTTTCCAGCTTCGCCAGCTCCTCTTCCGGCGACAGGCGCGGTTTCGCTTCGGCCTTTGGCTTCGGCTGCGGTTTGGCCTTCACGTTGGTTTCGTCGACCACCAGCGCCACCGGCACTTTACTGCCGATACGCGGATCTTTGGCTGCTGCCGCCGCTTTGTTTTTCTGGCTGCCGGACTCAACCTGGGTGCGCGAACCGGAAGCGAGGCCACGGCGCTTTTTCAGGCGTTTACGCTCGCGCGCTTCCTGATCGAGCTCCATACGGCTTTTCTTTTTCGTTTTTGACTTCGCCGCGCTGCCGCGAGGTGCTTTTGATGGCTGGTTCATAGCGTGTGCTCTTAGGTATGTAGATTCAGTATAGAATTGCGGCGGAATCTAGCAGAAAGCGGGCAAAGAAAAAAGGCGGCAGGTTAAACCTGCCGCCTATTTCGCACCTTCTCGCGAAGGGTATTCCTGTTACGCGCTCCTTGCGCACATGCAACATCCCGGTTTTTCCCTCTGCTATAACCGCATTCCCTGCCACTAGGTCCTTCATCCTGAAAGAAAAATCGTCCATGGCGCAATCCATTCGCATCCGCTCTTCCCGAGCGCGCCTCCTGCTGGCATCCACACTGCCGCTACTTCACCATCCGATGTGCCCACCGCCTATTCCGCTGCGAAAGGGTCACTTCCTTTTGCGTTCGTCCTGGCACTCATTGCACGCCCTGTGCATTCCCTGAGATTTGTCACCCTTCCCGGATGTTCCCTAATCCTGCGCAACCCTGCGTTAACGACTACTTTACGTTATTGTTGCGCAGGCTCAAGGCACCTGACACCGATTTGGGCGAGATTTCCACACAACGAAAAAACAACATGTTGTTTTTAAAATAAAAACAGAAATATCACTTTCGAATAAAGCGACATTACCCGCGATTCGAATGGCAAATGTCTCACAACGCACGCTCGGCATAACTGTCGTTTTATCGCGTCTCGCCGCTTAAAAACCGAGAAACACGCCATTTTTACCGCTGATGCAGTTATAATCGCCAACCAGTTAGCCATCCTCACGGAGACGAAAAATTTTGACCAGCAAGAACTACAACTATCATGTGACCCATTTCGTCACCAGCGCACCCGATATTCGCCATCTGCCGGGGGATGCAGGAATTGAAGTCGCCTTTGCCGGCCGTTCCAACGCCGGGAAATCCAGCGCGCTGAATACCCTGACCAACCAAAAAAGCCTGGCGCGCACCAGTAAGACACCGGGGCGCACCCAGCTGATCAACCTGTTCGAAGTGGAAGACGGCATCCGCTTGGTCGACCTGCCGGGTTACGGCTACGCCGAAGTGCCGGAAGAGATGAAGCGCAAATGGCAGCGCGCGCTGGGCGAATACCTGCAGATGCGCAATAGCCTGAAAGGCCTGGTGGTGCTGATGGATATTCGCCATCCGCTGAAAGATCTCGACCAGCAGATGATCCAGTGGGCGGTCGACGTCGGCACGCCGGTGCTGCTGCTGCTGACCAAGGCCGACAAGCTGGCCTCCGGCGCTCGCAAGGCGCAGCTCAATATGGTGCGTGAAGCAGTGCTGCCGTTTATGGGTGATATCCAGGTAGAAGCCTTCTCGTCGCTGAAAAAGATCGGCGTCGACAAACTGCGCCAGAAGCTGGACACCTGGTTTAACGAGATCCCGCCGGAAGTGCTGCCGGAAGACGAAGCCGGCGAATAAGCCCCGGCCGAACGCCCGAGCCGATGCCTCACCGCATCGGCTTTTTTATGCTCGCCGATCGGCTGAAGGCGGGATTTTTCGTTATCTAATTACAGTTTTGAAATAAAGCCATCATAAAAACTTATCGCCAAGGCAGGCTTATCTCGCCGGATTAGGGCGTTGAAGGAGCGGAAGCGGGAACGGAAAGCGGTGCGGAGCGATAGGAAAAACGTATGGTTTGTTGCTGTTTTTACAATAAAAAACGCCCCAGTCAATACTGACTGGGGCGGCTAAATATTCAGCCAAATCCGATTACGTGAAGTAAAAGGTCTGAAAGATAGAACATCTTACCTCTGTACCCTACGCCTGTAACTCTACCTCATTTTTTCGCAGGGCAAAAGAATTTTTTGTAGTTTACTTACACAATTTGCGGCGCAAGAACGGCGAAGTTGGGGAAACTATCGCCGCATCTTGTAGCTTAATTACGAAAAGTGCTTAGGTTCTAGCCAGTTAGCGCATCCGGCGATAAAAAGGCGATCAGTGCGCCTCATCCCAGTTCATGCCGACGCCCACATCGACCTTCAGCGGCACCGCCAGCGTCATACTGCCTTCCATCAGTTGGCGGATACGTTGGCTGGCTTCTTCGATCACCGACTCGTGCACCTCAAACACCAATTCATCGTGCACCTGCATGATCGCGCGCACCAGCGGCTTCTCCTGCCCTTGCAGCCAGGCGTCGACCTCGATCATCGCACGCTTGATGATATCGGCCGCCGTACCCTGCATCGGGGCGTTGATGGCGGCACGTTCGGCCGCCTTGCGGCGCATGGCGTTGCTGGAGCGGACGTCCGGCAGGTACAGGCGGCGCCCGTCCAGCGTGCTGACATAGCCCTGCTCGGAAGCCTGCTGGCGGGTGCGCTCCATGTAGTCCAGCACGCCCGGGTAACGCTCGAAGTACAGATCCATATAGCGTTGGGCCTCCCCACGCGGGATCCCCAGCTGGCGCGCCAGGCCGAAGGCGCTCATGCCGTAAATCAGGCCGAAGTTAATCGCCTTGGCGCTGCGGCGCTGCTCGCCGGTCACTTTATCCAACGGCACGCCGAAGACTTCCGACGCCGTGGCGCGGTGAATGTCTTTCCCTTCGGCGAAGGCCTTCAGCAGCCCCTCATCCTGTGACAGATGCGCCATAATGCGCAGCTCGATCTGCGAGTAGTCGGCGGCGACGATGCGGTAACCTTCCGGTGCAATAAAGGCCTGGCGGATGCGCCGCCCTTCTTCGTTGCGCACCGGGATGTTCTGCAGGTTCGGATCGCTCGAGGAGAGACGGCCGGTGGCGGTCACCGCCTGATGGTACGAGGTATGCACCCGGCCGCTGACCGGATTGATCATCAGCGGCAGCTTGTCGGTATAGGTGGTCTTTAGCTTCGCCAGGCCGCGGTATTCCAGGATCACCTTCGGCAGCGGATAGTCCAGCGCCAGCTCGGCCAGCACCTCTTCATTGGTAGAAGGCGCCCCGCCCGGGGTTTTCTTCAGCACCGGCAGCTTTTGTTTTTCGTACAAGATAGCCTGCAGCTGCTTGGTCGACGCCAGGTTGAACGGCTCTTCCGCCAGCTCGTGGGCCTGCGCCTCCAGCTCGGCCAGACGCTTGGCCAGCTCCTGGGAGTGGGCCGACAAAATGGCCGGATCGATCAGCACCCCCGTGCGCTCGATATGCGACAGCACCGGCAGCAGCGGCATTTCAATCTCGTTGAACACCGTCAGCAGCTCCGCGCTCTGTTGCAGCTGCGGCCACATCGCCAGGTGCAGCTGCAGCGTAACGTCGGCGTCTTCGGCAGCGTAAGGCGCCGCCTGCTCCAGCGCGATCTGGTTGAACGTCAGCTGATTTTTGCCCTTGCCGGCGATCTCTTCGAAGGTGATGGTTTTGTGGCCCAGATAACGATCGGCCAGGCTGTCCATATCATGACGGCCGCCTACGCTGTCCAGCACATAGGACTCCAGCATGGTGTCATAGGCGATACCGCGCATCTCGATGCCGTAGCGCGCCAGCAGGCTCATGTCGAACTTCAGGTTTTGCCCGACCTTCAGCGCTTTATCGTCCTCCAGCAGCGGCTTGAGCGCTTCCAGCACGTAGGTGCGATCCAGCTGTGGCGGGGCATCCAGATAATCGTGCGCCACCGGCAAATAAGCCGCTTCACCCGGCGCGATCGCGAAGGACAGGCCGATCAGGTTGGCGGTCAGGGTATCCAGGCCGTCGGTTTCGGTATCGAAAGCAAACACCTCGGCCTTTTTCAGCCGTGCCAGCCAGTCGGTAAAGGTCGCTTCATCCAGGATGGTGACATACCCCTCCTGCGACAGCCTGGCCTCCGCCAGCGCTTTCGGCGCATCCGCGACGACGGCCGGTTTGGCGGCGCCGGCAGCTTTCGCGCCCGCGCCTTTCTTGTTTTCCAGCCATACGCCAGCTTCCACGTCCGCCAGCCAGCGTTTGAACTCGTACTGTTTGAACAGCTGTTGCAGCGCATCGACATCCGGCTCGGACACCGTCAGCTCCGCACAGGTCAGATCCAGCTCGACGTCGGTTTTGATCGTCGCCAGCTTATAGGAGAGGTACGCGACGTCTTTATTCTGCTCCAACTTGGCCGCCATGGTTTTGGCGCCGCGGAAGCTCAGCGTGGCGATGCTATCCAGATTGCCGTACAGCGCATCCAGCCCGCCGATGCCCTGCAGCAACGCCTGGGCAGTTTTCTCGCCCACGCCCGGCACGCCGGGGATGTTGTCCGATGAATCGCCCATCAGCGCCAGGAAATCGATGATCAGCGCCGGCGGAATGCCGTATTTGTCGCACACTTCCTGCGGGCCGAGGATCGTGTTGTTCATGGTGTTGATCAGGGTGACATTCGGCGTCACCAGCTGCGCCATGTCTTTGTCGCCGGTGCTGATCAGCACCGCGTGGCCGGCCTTTTCGGCCTCCAGCGCCAGCGTACCGATGACATCGTCCGCCTCAACGCCGGGCGTCACCAGCAGCGGCAGGCCCATCGCCTTGACCATACTGTGCAGCGGCTCGATCTGCGCGCGCAGATCGTCCGGCATCGGCGGCCGGTGCGACTTGTATTCGGCGAACAGCTCATCGCGGAAGGTCTTCCCTTTGGCATCAAACACCACGGCAACGTGGCTCGGTTGATACTGCAGCAGCAGACTGCGCAGCATATTCAGCACGCCATACATCGCGCCGGTCGGCTCGCCCGCCGAATTGGTCAGCGGCGGGAAGGCGTGATAAGCGCGGTAGAGGTAGGAGGAACCGTCAACCAGGATTAGTGGGTTTTCTGCAATCTGGGCCATAGCGTTTCTTTATCGTGATCGGACATAGGGCTAAGCATGCCATAGCTGGCCGCCGGAGACGAACCTTAGCGTGCATTGCGGGCGAAAATGATGAGATTGTGTGCGAGGATCCGCAAGATCTTACCTGTGGATAACTTTGTGCATAGAAAAGAGACCGAATTATAACGCTGCGATTATCGTTATAACGGCGAATAAAATTCCTATTTAAATCACCGCGTTAAAAGAACGAATTCCGGCGACGCTTTATTACTGGCTTTTATTGGATTTGTGGATATAACTTTCGCCGGATTTTAATCGCACTATTAATCAAATTCGACGCCTCAATTACCATAGCACAAGCTGGACAAGTTGCACAAAAACTCGGCAAATGGTTATCCAATGAGACGAAAAACAGTCATTTTTAGCGGCGCTTTACCCCGGCGATTTCTGTTAAAATATGTTTTTGTTCATGCGCTTCGGCATGCAACGATGTTCTCAACAACCGTCAGCCCATAACCATGCCAAGATTGTTAACGCCTGTTATCTTTATCATTTCCGTCATACTCACCATTCTGGTGACGGTGTTGTGCTCCATCCCGATTACGCTGGCCGGCATCGTGAAACTCCTGGTGCCCATTCCCGCCGTCTGGCGATATATCTCGGCCTTCGCCGATTTCATGATGTGGTGTTGGTGTCAGGGGCTGGCGCTGTTATTGCGCATTAACGGGCAATTGCGTTGGGATATTGAAGGGCTGGAAGGGCTGGATCGTAAAAACTGGTATCTGCTGATCAGCAACCACGAAAGTTGGTCGGACATTGTCGTATTGTGCGTGCTGTTCAGAAATCATATTCCGATGAATAAGTATTTCCTCAAGCAACAGCTAGCCTGGGTGCCTTTTGTCGGCCTGGCCTGCTGGGCACTGGATATGCCTTTCATGAAGCGTTACTCCCGCGCCTATTTGCTCAAGCACCCGGAGAAGCGCGGCAAGGATATCGAAACGACACGCCGTTCCTGCGAAAAATTTCGCCAGCGCCCGACCACCATCGTCAATTTTGTCGAGGGTTCGCGCTTCACGGAAGCCAAGAAAATTAAAAGCAATTCGCCGTATCGCAATTTGCTGGCACCCAAAGCCGCCGGCATTGCGTTTACGCTCAGCGCGCTGGGCAATCAGTTCGACAAAGTGTTGAACGTGACCCTGCTCTATCCGGAAAATAACCAGCATCCCTTTATGGATATGCTGTGTGGCCGGCTGACGCGTATCGTGGTGAGAATAGAAACGCTGCCGATCGATGAAACCCTGCACGGGGACTACTTCAACGACAAACAGTTCAAGCGGCGCTTCCAGCTATGGCTGAATACGCTATGGCAGGAAAAAGACCGCTTACTGGATAAATTGAAGCGGCAATACGGATAAAAAAACGCCGGCGATGCCGGCGTTTTTCATATTGCGTCAGGCTTATTTCTGCTGGCTGAGGAATTTAACCACGTCGGCGAACTGCTTCACGTAAGCATCCATCGAGCTGGTGTCCAGGCCATCGTTTTTCACCATGTATTTACCGTTCACAAATACCGCCGGCACGCCGCGCAGCTGCAGATCTTCCGCGGCTTTCTCCTGCTGAACCACCAGGGATTTCACCACGAAGCTGTTCCAGGCCGCATCATAATCAGCGGCGCTCACGCCCGCTTTCACGAAGACGTTACGGATATCGTCCGGCGTTTGCACGGTCTGGGTTTTCTGCACCGCTTCAAACATCAGCGGGCTCACCTTGTCTTCCACGCCCAGCGCCATCGCCACCGCCCAAGCCTGAGTCAGCTGTTTGCCCAGCGGCCCCAGGAACTCAACGTGGTACTTGGTCATTTTGGTGCCGGCAGGCAGCGCCTTTTTCACGTTCTCGGACACGTGATAAACCTGCTCGAACTGGTAGCAGTGCGGGCAGTAGAAAGAGAAGAACTCCAGCACCTGCGGCTCACCGGTCACCGGCTTGTCCAGGGTGACATACTGAGCGCCATCGCTAAACTGTGCCGCCGAGGCACTGAATGCCATCACCATGCCAACGAGCGCCAACCATATTTTTTTCATAAGACTAAACTCTCCATTGTGTTAAAGCTTCAATACATTGGCGTCAGCTGCAGAGGGGGCTCCTGTAACAGCTTAACCTGTTCGGTGAAGGCCGCAGTCTGAGACAACCAGAAATCAGACTCCGCCATCCACGGAAAACTCTTAGGGAAGGCCGGATCCTGCCAACGGCGGGCGACCCAGGCCAGGTAATACACCATGCGCATCGCCCGCAGCGGCTCAATCAACGCCAACTCACGCTGATCGAACTCGGCAAATTCGCCGTACGCCTCCAGCAAGACGTCCAGCTGCATCAACTGATCGCGCCGTTCGCCGTGCAGCAGCATCCACAAGTCCTGCACTGCCGGGCCATTACGCGCATCGTCAAGATCGACAAACAGCGGGCCGTCGCGCCACAGAATATTGCCCGGATGGCAATCACCGTGCAAACGGCGCGGCTGCCAGTTCAGATGCCAGTGCGGCTTGATCGCCGCAATCAGTTTATCCGTCGCCTGCAGAAACGCATCGCGCTGCGCCGCCGGCAACAGCTCGCAATCGGCCAGCGCCTGACGCGGGGCGGTGAGATACTCTTCAACCCCCATCGTCGGCCGCTCGGCGAACAAACGCTCACCGCCGACCTGATGGATGCGCCCCAGGAAACGGCCTACCCATTCCAACTGATCCAGGTTGTCTATCTCGTACTGCCGCCCGCCCACGCTGGGAAACAGCGCAAAGAAGAAACCAGCGTGCGTATGCAGCGTAGCGCCTTGCAGCGCCAGCGGTGCCACCGCCGGGATCTCCGCATTGGCCAGATCCAGAGCGAACTGGTGCTCCTCACCGATCTGCGCGGCGCTCCAGCGCTCCGGGCGGTAAAACTTCACCACGTAGCGCCGGCGATCTTCGTCCATAAACTGATAGACGCGGTTCTCGTAGCTGTTCAGCGCCGTCAGGCCGGAATCGACGCGCAGGCCAACCCCTTCCAGCGCGTCCATAATCAAATCGGGCGATAGGGTTTCGAAATTAAAAGCAGAGTTATTCATAACGTTTGTTTGCTGACAGCACGGTGCCGGGAATGAGAAATAGTAGCATTAATGGCGCGTTTCACGAGCTATGCTTTCTCGCACCGCACGAGAGTCAATCCTTGATAACGCCACGAGCGCGCAACAGCGCCGTTTTAAAATCTTCTTCGTAATCTTTCTTCAGGCCCGGGATCTGATCCGTGCCGGCGCTACCGCGCATTTTCAGGTGGTAAATAAGAATGTCGTCGCTCAGCTCGGACAACTCGCCCTGAAAACCCGCTTCCTGCGCCAGCTTTTGCAAAAACTGCATCAAATTGAGATCGGGATCTTCCTGCCAGGCCGGGTGCAACAGCTCGATCAACTCGTTTACGCGATGCGTTTTCATCTCAATATCGTCCAATAGCATGAATAAACTCACAAAGTAACAGGCTTACCCACTCAGTGAAAGAACCGGCTTGTCAATAAAGGTAAATCCTGATGTCACGCCGGCTTTAGCGCTACAATCAGCGCATCGACAAGGCGAGATAAACGAGATGCATAAAGAAATCAGCGGCGTAATTTTGGCCGGCGGGCGAGCCACACGTATGGGCGGTGAGGACAAAGGCCTGGTGTCGATTGGCGGTATCGCACTCTATCAGCATGTTCTGGCACGATTACGGCCGCAGGTGGCTTCCGTCGCCATCAGCGCCAATCGCCATCAGGCACGCTACCAGGCGAGCGGGCTGCCGGTGATTGGCGATCTGACGCCCGATTTCGCCGGGCCGTTGGCCGGCATGCTCGCCGGACTCAAGCAATCTCCCAACGAGTGGGTAGCCTTCGTCCCTTGTGACGTCCCCGACTTTCCCACCGACTTAGTCGCGCAACTCTGGCGGCGAAAAGGCGCGGCGCCGGCCGCCTTTGCCAGCGATGGCGAACGGGATCACCCTACGCTGGCGTTATTGCATACCCAAACAGCGCCGCAGCTGGCTGACTATCTGGCGCGGGGTGAACGCAAGCTAATGCTGTTCTTGCATCAGATTAACGCACAACGCGTGGTGTTCAGCGGGCAACAAGCGGCATTTCATAATCTGAATACGCCGGAAGACTGCCGGAATTGGCAGCAAGCACGCGAGCTAAAGAAATGAATCGTTCATTGCCCCCCTTGCTGGCCATCGGTGCCTATAGCGGAACGGGAAAAACCACCCTGCTCAAACAGCTGATCCCGATGCTGAAACAGCGCCAGGTAAGGGTTGGGCTGATAAAGCATACGCATCATGAGATGGATGTGGATACGCCGGGTAAAGACAGCTATGAGCTCCGCAAAGCGGGTGCCGACCAAACGCTGGTCGCCAGCGATCGCCGCTGGGCGTTAATGACCGAAACGCCGGAACAACAGCCTTTGGACCTGCGCTACCTGGCAGAACGTTTTGATGCAGAGAAGGTCGATGTGATTCTGGTGGAAGGGTTCAAACATGAGCCGGTCAGCAAGATCCTGCTTTATCGGGCCGAGATCGGCAGGCCGCTAGAAGACATGCTGGATCAGTTTGTCGTGGCGGTAGCCAGCGACCGGCCGCTATCCATCGCGGCTAAGCATTTGGATCTTAATCAACCGGAAAGCATCGCCGACTTTATTGTCGAGTGGTTGAAGGGCGCAGCGTAGCTGCGCTTTTTGCGTTTTACGCATAGCAAAAAACCCTGAACCGACGTTCAGGGCTTTCGGCTTTATTTGATGCCTGGCAGTTTATGGCGGGCGTCCTGCCCGCCCCCCTTCGGGCCGTTGCTTCGCAACGTTCAAATCCGCTCCCGGCGGATTTGTCCTACACAATTCGTCTCATCCTGAGACTCTCCCCTCCGGGGCCGCCGCACGCGGCGTTAAGGCCCGTTCCCGACGGGCCTTTCGCATGCCCATGCTCGTGCAGAACGCCAGATAACAGACAAAACAAAAAGCCCCATGCTTTCGCATGAGGCTTGTTGTTTTATTTGATGCCTGGCAGTGTCCTACTCTCGCATGGGGAGACCCCACACTACCATCGGCGCTACGGCGTTTCACTTCTGAGTTCGGCATGG
>NZ_JAMYWQ010000051.1 GCF_024160145.1 Serratia nevei | reverse complement strand
TTTCAGGGCAAACGCGATCTGTTCTTCGGTATAACGGGTCTTTTTCATATCAGATGACCTCTTTTTTCAGGAGAAGAAAGGCCGAAAACTCTACTTTACGCCGGTACTGAACAAAGGGAAGAGATCACTCGCCAGCACAGAGAAGCTGTTTCTTCTTTACGAGCACCAAGAAGAACCGTCAACAGTAGGTAATCACAACCCAAACGGTTAAAGCTTCTCTTGTTGTGTAGTGCAGTCAGAAATCTACCTAAGCTGTCTTTTGGAGAAAGTGGGTTTCGAACACCTTTCGCTTTGTAGCTATCTTCAAGCTCAGAACGAGTCCTGAATTTTTTCTGTACCTTTAAAATACTAAAAGGGTTGTAGGATAGTGAAGGCTGCCGTTGCTGTGTCTGCGCATTCCCTGCTTCAATCTCGATTGCGTGTTTGACCGCAACGTTGGCCCACCTGAATGTCTGCTCCGCTGCTGTTCTGGCTCTTGAGGCAATTTCATCAAACTTACGAAGGATGTCATTACCAGTGAGATCCTTCACTCGTAAAGCTTCCCACTCTTTCAGACGATTTTCTGCTTTGTTCAGCACATTAAGTGTATTCGGCTTTGCTGGTTTAGACCTTCCAAGTAGGTGTTGACGGTATTGAGCGAACATTTCACTGATAGTGAGTTCTGAAGCTTCTGTTTCTCGCTTAATCCTATTAGGATTCCTCTTTGTTGCGATCATCGTCTGAACCAACTGTCGGGCTGCTTCACGAGCTTGATCGATACTCGGAAAATCAGAAACATTCCCAACTTTTACTTTAAGCACAGAACTTGGTTTCTTACCTTCACTCACACTACGATCACCAGAAGATACTCTTCGCTGGATTACATAGGTTTTTTTCGTCAAACTAACCTTCACACCAAAGCCAACTGGTGAGTCGCGGTGGTCATCAAAAACTATGTAAGGTTTATGCTCTGGGTTTGCTTCGAAAACGACTTTTCCCGCATGGTTAAGGGTGGGCTTCACACCAATGCTTAACTTATTGATAATAAAAGCCTGACTGAGAGTTGTTTTCAAAGTATCACCACTATTTGTAGCCCAAGAATGATTAGAAGGTAACCTATCACATTCTAGGCTACAAGTGAGCTACAAATTTATGGGTTTATGTGGGTTTAAAGGGAATTTACCTGGGGCCACATGAGCACCTGAAAGAATAAAAAATGAGTAAAATCAATATGAATGAAAACACTGACAAGGACTTCTCTAGCCACACACCCATGATGCA
This sequence comes from Serratia nevei, assembly GCF_024160145.1. Classification (GTDB taxonomy): domain Bacteria; phylum Pseudomonadota; class Gammaproteobacteria; order Enterobacterales; family Enterobacteriaceae; genus Serratia; species Serratia nevei_A. The sequence goes on along the minus strand of NZ_JAMYWQ010000051.1, from coordinate 25,374 downwards.
GCAGTACCTGCGCCTCAAGGCCCAGCATCCTGAAATCCTGCTGTTCTACCGCATGGGCGACTTCTACGAGCTGTTTTACGACGACGCCAAGCGCGCTTCACAACTGCTGGATATCTCGCTGACCAAACGCGGTGCCTCGGCGGGTGAACCGATCCCGATGGCCGGCGTGCCGCACCACGCGGTGGAGAACTACCTGGCCAAGCTGGTGCAGCTCGGCGAGTCCGTCGCCATCTGCGAGCAGATCGGCGATCCGGCCACCAGCAAAGGGCCGGTCGAACGCAAGGTGGTGCGTATCGTCACCCCCGGCACCATCACCGACGAAGCGCTGCTGCAAGAGCGCCAGGACAACCTGCTGGCGGCGATCTGGCAGGACGCGCGCGGCTTCGGCTACGCCACGCTGGACGTCAGCTCCGGCCGCTTCCGCGTCGCCGAGCCGCAGGATCCGGAAACCATGGCCGCCGAGCTGCAGCGCACCAATCCGGCCGAGCTGCTCTACCCGGAAACCTTCGAACAAATGGCGCTGATCGAACAGCGCCACGGCCTGCGCCGCCGCCCGCTGTGGGAATTCGAGCTGGAGACCGCGCGTCAGCAGCTCAACCTGCAATTCGGTACCCGCGACTTGACCGGTTTCGGCGTCGAACAGGCGCACCAGGCGCTGCGCGCCGCCGGCTGTCTGCTGCAGTACGTCAAAGATACCCAGCGCACGTCGCTGCCGCACATTCGCGGCATCACCATGGAGCGCCAGCAGGACGGCATCATCATGGACGCCGCCACCCGCCGCAACCTGGAGCTGACGCAGAGCCTGTCCGGCGGCAGCGACAACACGCTGGCGGCGATCCTCGATCGCACGGTCACGCCGATGGGCAGCCGCATGCTGAAACGCTGGCTGCACATGCCAACCCGCGATATCAAGGTTCTCACCGCCCGCCAACAGGCGATCGGCGCATTGCAGGCGCTGTTCACCGATCTGCAGCCTTCGCTGCGCCAGGTGGGCGATCAAGAGCGAATTTTGGCGCGCCTGGCGCTGCGCACCGCGCGGCCGCGCGATCTGGCGCGTATGCGCCATGCTTTCCAGCAGTTGCCGGACATCCGCGCGTTGCTGCAAGACGTGGATACCCCGCACGTGCAGCAGCTGCTGTCGCAGGTGGGCCAGTTCGACGAGCTGCGCGAGCTGTTGGAACGCGCGGTGATTGAATCGCCGCCGGTGCTGGTGCGCGACGGCGGCGTCATCGCCCCCGGTTACAACAGCGAGCTGGACGAATGGCGCGCGCTGGCCGACGGCGCCAGCGACTACCTCGATCGATTGGAGATCCGCGAGCGTGAAAAGCTGGGGCTGGACACGCTCAAGGTCGGTTTCAACGGCGTACACGGCTACTACATTCAGGTCAGCCGCGGCCAAAGCCACCTGGTGCCGATCCACTATGTGCGCCGTCAGACGCTGAAAAACGCCGAGCGCTACATCATCCCGGAATTGAAAGAGTACGAAGACAAGGTGCTCACCTCCAAGGGAAAGGCGCTGGCGATCGAGAAAAGCCTGTATGACGAGCTGTTCGATCTGCTGTTGCCGCACCTGGCTGAACTGCAGCAAAGCGCTGCCGCACTGGCCGAGCTGGACGTGCTGGCCAACCTGGCCGAGCGCGCCGATACCCTGAACTACGCTTGCCCAACCATGAGCGAGCAACCGGGGATCCGCATTACCGAAGGCCGCCACCCGGTGGTGGAGCAGGTGCTGAGCGAGCCGTTTATCTCCAACCCGCTCACCCTGTCGCCACAGCGCCGCATGCTGATCATTACCGGCCCAAACATGGGCGGGAAAAGTACCTATATGCGGCAAACGGCGCTGATCGTGCTGATGGCGCACATCGGCAGCTACGTACCGGCCGCCAAGGCGACCATCGGCCCGGTGGATCGTATCTTCACCCGCGTCGGCGCGGCGGACGATCTGGCTTCCGGCCGCTCCACCTTCATGGTAGAGATGACCGAAACCGCCAATATTCTGCACAACGCCACCGAGCACAGCCTGGTGTTGATGGATGAAATCGGCCGCGGCACCTCCACCTACGACGGCCTGTCGCTGGCCTGGGCCTGCGCCGAGAACCTGGCCAACCGCATCAAGGCGATGACGCTGTTCGCCACCCACTACTTCGAACTGACGACCCTGCCGGAGAAAATGGAAGGCGTGGTCAACGTGCATCTGGACGCGCTCGAACATGGCGACACCATCGCCTTCATGCACAGCGTGCAGGACGGTGCCGCCAGCAAAAGCTATGGCCTGGCGGTCGCCGCGCTGGCCGGCGTGCCGCGCGACGTCATCAAGCGCGCCCGCCAGAAGCTGCGCGAGCTGGAGTCACTCTCCAGCCACACCGCTTCGGGCAGCGTCGATGCCACCCAGATGACGCTGCTGCAGGAAGAGGCTTCGCCGGCGGTAGAAGCCCTGGAGGCACTGGATCCGGATTCCCTGTCGCCGCGCCAGGCGCTGGAATGGATCTACCGGCTGAAAAATATGGTGTAACCGGGTACCGGAAGCGGGCATAAAAAAACGGTGAGCATCATGCTCACCGTTTTTATTTGATGCGGTTAACAACCGGCGTTATTCGCGGAACAGCGCCTCAATGCTCAGGCCCTGCATCTGCAGAATTTCACGCAGGCGGCGCAGACCTTCAACCTGAATCTGACGGACGCGCTCGCGCGTCAGGCCAATCTCCCGGCCCACGTCTTCCAGCGTCGCCGCTTCATAGCCCAGCAGGCCGAAACGACGCGCCAACACTTCACGCTGTTTGGCGTTCAGCTCGAACAGCCATTTGACGATGCTTTGCTTCATATCGTCATCTTGCGTGGTGTCTTCAGGCCCGTTGTCCTTTTCGTCGGCCAGAATGTCCAGCAGCGCTTTCTCCGAATCCCCGCCCAGCGGCGTATCCACCGAGGTGATGCGCTCATTCAGGCGCAACATGCGGCTGACGTCATCCACCGGCTTGTCGAGTTGCTCGGCAATCTCTTCAGCGCTCGGTTCATGATCCAGTTTATGGGAAAGCTCGCGCGCGGTGCGCAGATAGACATTCAGTTCTTTGACGATATGGATAGGCAAACGAATGGTACGGGTTTGATTCATGATCGCCCGTTCAATCGTCTGACGGATCCACCAGGTTGCGTAAGTGGAGAAGCGGAAGCCGCGTTCCGGGTCGAATTTTTCCACTGCGCGAATCAGACCGAGGTTACCCTCTTCGATCAGATCCAACAGCGCCAGACCGCGGTTGCTGTAGCGGCGGGCGATTTTCACCACCAGCCGCAGGTTGCTTTCAATCATACGGCGGCGGGACGGCACGTCACCGCGCAGAGCACGCCGCGCAAAATAGACTTCTTCCTCTGCGGTCAGCAGAGGTGAATAACCGATCTCACCCAGATAGAGCTGCGTCGCATCCAATACGCGTTGCGTAACGCCTTGAGACAACAGCTCTTCTTCCGCTAAATCGTTCTCGCTGGCCTCTTCTTCTACCAGCGCTTTTTCATCAAACGACTCGGCCTCAGCTCCATTCTCGTCGAAATCCGCATCATCATGTAACTCGTTAACTTTCAGCGTATTTTGGCTCATATGCTGCTCCTACCCGTGATACCGCGAGCAGAATCTCAGCGTATTCTGCCCAATCTATCGCTGCGGAAGATAACGCAGCGGGTTTACGGATTTCCCCTTGTAACGAATTTCAAAATGCAAACGTACTGAACTGGTACCGGTGCTACCCATAGTGGCTATTTTTTGACCCGCCTTCACTTCTTGTTGTTCCCGGACCAGCATTGTGTCGTTATGAGCGTAGGCGCTCAGGTAATCATCATTGTGTTTGATGATGATTAGATTACCGTAACCCCGTAAAGCGTTGCCGGCATACACTACGCGGCCATCGGCGGTAGCGAAGATAGGCTGCCCACGGGAACCGGCGATATCGACGCCCTTATTCCCACCTTCTGATGAGGAAAAGTTATCAATAATCTTACCGTCAGTCGGCCATCTCCAGGTACTGACCGGAGAACTGTTGCTGACGGTGCTGCTCACGGGTGGAGCGGCTTCCGGTGCGGTAACAGGCGCAGCTGCGGTCCCAACCGCTGCGGCACCTGCTGCAGGTAACATCTTACCTACATTCTGTTTACCCGAGTTTTCAGAATACGCGTTAGTTGATTGAGAATCAACCGTTGCCGTCTGGATCTGGGAGCTGGAAGGTGGCTTCGGAACGCCGCCTTTGGTCGCGTCTGTCGTCGCCAGCATACCGCCGCCGCCGTTGGCAGAACCATTACCAAGCTGAATGGTTTGGCCAACATTCAGGCTGTATGGCTCGGGAATATTATTGCGCTGCGCCAGGTCGCGGAAATCGTTGCCGGTGATCCAGGCAATGTAAAACAGGGTGTCGCCGCGCTTGACCGTATAGGTATCGCCGCCGCTGTAGCTCCCTTTAGGGATGGCGTTATAGCTGCGGTTATAGACAATGCGGCCCTCTGGGCCAACCTGCTGCGCGCCGCCATTATTATTGCCGGATGGAACGGCGCCGCCGCCGCCCACGCTGCTGATAGGGGCCGACGTCGAGGCATTGTTCGTACACCCCGCCAACCACAAACTTACCATCGTACACACCGCTACCCGGCGTAATGTAATCATTGGGCTTCCCGTGCTCATGCTTCCCCCATGACAGCAATATCAGTGATATATCCAAAATACCCTTTACATCGTAGCCGAGCTTTTGCCACTTCCCAGTTTCTGCGATGCAAAGGCGCCGCCGGCCGATCCCTGAACGCCAGGTCGTCTCGCGCCGGAGCATCAAAACGCGCGCCAATGCTAACCACATTGGCGTTGCCGCACCATAAGACAACTACGTAGAAAGGCCAATTCTAGTGAAAATTAACCTGATTGGAACGAGAAAACCTTATCCGGACGTGATGAAAGTGCAACAGATTTTGCAGACGGTCGAAAAATCAGACAATCGCTAGGCCAGTTCGCCTTTCACCAGCGGCACAAAACGCACCGCCTCCACCGAGTCGACGGCAAAGTCGTTGCCATGGCGCTGAATGCGTTTGAGGGTTTGGGCCTGCTCGCCCACCGGCAACACCAGAATGCCGCCATCGTCCAACTGTTCCACCAGCGCCTGCGGGATCTCCGGCGGGGCGGCGGTGACGATGATCGCATCGAACGGGCCGCGCGACGCCCACCCCTGCCAGCCGTCGCCGTGGCGGGTGGAGACATTGTGAAGATCGAGCTGCTTCAGGCGGCGCTTGGCCTGCCACTGCAGCCCCTTGATGCGCTCGACGGAGCAAACGTGTTGCACCAGATGCGCCAGGATAGCGGTTTGATAACCGGAACCGGTGCCGATCTCCAGCACCCGAGAGGTGGGCGTCAGGTTCAGCAGCTCGGTCATGCGCGCCACCATATAAGGTTGAGAAATAGTCTGCCCGGAGCCGATCGGCAGCGCGGTATTTTCGTAAGCCTTGTGAGCCAGCGCCTCGTCGACAAAACGCTCGCGCGGCACCGCCTCTATCGCCCGCAGCAGCTTTTCGTCCCGGATCCCCTGCTGCCGCAGCTGCGTCAGCAATGTTTGCATGCGCTTGTTCACCATTCCCCGCTAACCTCTGCCTTGGTTAACCATGTTTTCACGACTTCCTGCGCCGCGTAGGCGGTCAAATCCACCTGCAGCGGCGTGATCGCCACATAGCCTTGTTCCACCGCCGCAAAGTCGGTATCCGGCCCGGCATCAAATTTATCACCAGGCGGCCCGATCCAGTAGAGATTTTGTCCACGCGGATCCTGCTGGCAGAAGACCTTATCGGCGGGATGGCGGCTGCCGCAGCGGGTGACGCGCAGGCCTTTGACCTCCGCCAGCGGCAGATCCGGCACGTTGATATTCAGGATTTTTCCGGTACGCAACGGCTCACGCTGCAGCGCACGCAGGATGCGGCAGGTAATGGCGGCGGCGGTCGCGTAATGCTGATGGCCGTTCAACGACACCGCCAGCGCAGGCAGCCCCAGGTGCCGCCCCTCCATCGCCGCCGCGACGGTGCCGGAATAGATGACGTCGTCGCCCAAATTCGGCCCGGCGTTGATGCCGGAGACCACGATATCCGGCGCCGGACGCATCAAAGCGTTCACGCCAAGATAGACACAGTCGGTCGGCGTCCCCTGCAGCACCGCAATGTCGCCGTTGGCCAGCGTCTGCGTGCGCAGCGGCGATTCCAGCGTCAGGGCATTGGAAGAGCCGCTGCGGTTGCGATCCGGCGCCACCACCTGCACTTCGGCGAATTCCCGCAGCGCCGCCGCCAGCACCTGAATGCCCGGGGCGCTGACGCCGTCATCGTTACTCAACAATATCCGCATTGTAAACTCAACCTCTTGTTGTCATAACAAGCAAACTTAAAACCGCACTCTTGTTATCCGGTAGGCTCCGGCTGCGGATTCATTGGATCACCCTGGTTCACTTTGCCCCGAATTATAACCGAACTTGATTGTGTTACTAGCGCATCGAACTTCATGCCGGCGCCATCCGAACTCACCGTAGAAACGGCGTCCGTAGCCCAGCGGCGGTAATGCATTTACCCCCCCACGACATGCGGGGAACCCTGTCGCGCCCAAGACGGCCCATAAAGAATAAATTTAATTTAAATAATAACCAAACAAAACAAAACCCAAACAACTTTCTTAGCGGGCTTGCTGCTTCCCATCTATATTTTATTGGCTTGAGCTTTAAATACTTAAACTCATTATTCACAGAGGGGAAAAACCATTATGACCACTTTATCGATGGCGAATTATCCGATTGAACTAACACCGGAAACAGACAACCTATCGTTCACCAACATCAACAATACCAATGTAATTATCTCTCCAACCTCAGACTTAACGATTTCCAAAGCCCATATCAAGATAGGCAGTGGTTTTAATATGCTGAGCTGGGCCGGCAATTCGACCAACGGCGGGCCAAACATTGTCAGCGCCAATTTCCGCGCCAATGGCAGCGCCGAATTCGGCACAAATAACACGACGATTCTGTCCGCCAACTTCATCACTAAAGATATCCTGATCGCGACCGCCGCCAACGGCACGAAATCCGCGGTCATCAACAGCAACATCGGCAACTTCGACCAATTCAGCTACCTCGATCTCGCCGGCTATGTCGGCACCGGCAGCATACAGCTTGACGGACAAACCGTAGCGACCGAGGGGGCCCATACCTTCGATGCCGGCGTTATCTTCGGCAACGCCATCATCAACAACGCCGCTTATGCTGGTGTCAGCAACATCGAGCAATCGCCCTACTTCCCCAGCGCGCCGCTCGCTTTTTCCCTCAGCGGATTTGCAGACAACGTCCATTTAATTAACGCCAATGCCTCTTACTCGGCTGGGCAATATATTCCCACCACCATCCGTATATTTGATGACGCAACGGCCGCCAGTAAATTACATGTCGAACTGGCAAAAGTTCAGGGCAAAAATGTCACGACCGATTTGAATATTGATATTGGCAAAGAGTTTAATCCTTATACCGATACGCCCCCCGCCTATAGCAACCAGAAAATCAACGGCGGCACCTTCGCCGTTACCAGCCATTACACCAACAACCCGGTGAAAGAAATATTAAATATCACCGCCAACTTTACCCATTCTGAATTAACGTTATCCGGCGGAAGCAATCACATCACAGATATCAGCCTCAACGGCTTTGCCCTGGGCGGTGCGAATAATTATGTGCTGAAGCTCAATGTCAAAGCGGGCTTTACCGATTCGCTGGCCCGCATCTACGTAGGTGAGTTGAGCAACCCCAACGGCAATCTCGCGCCAATCAGCGTGGACATTCGCAGCGAGATTGGCGGCACCGGCGGCGGCGACTTCTCTAATACGCTGGGTAGCCTGCAAAACAGCGGGCAATTCAGCGCCATCATCAACACGCTGGCCGGCAAGCAATTGGTGGTAGAAGGCGCTTCGCAAGACGACAGCTTCAGCGTCATCGGCAACACCACCATCACCGGACACGGCTCGGGTTCCCACGGCGACACGATTAATTTCGCCCACAGCACCATTTCCAGCCAGGTCAAAATCACCGACTATCATGCGGCCAACGACCGGATCAATGCAGGCGACGCCACACAGCCATGGGCGTTCTCAGCGGCCGGCAGCAAATCGCTGGTTTCCTATGGCGACTACGGCAGTGCGAGCAATGTGAATGCCCTGTTCTCCACGTTGGGCGGCGCTGCCGATGCGCAATCCCTGTTCAGCGCAGCGCTCAGTAAAGCCACCGGCGGCGCCAGCGAACATGCGCTGGCGGAAGTCGGTGCCATAAAGTTGGGCAATGCGCTGTATATCATCATCGACAGCAATGGCAACCACGGCTTTGACAACCAGGATATCGTCTTCTCGTTAGGTAACCGCGATCTGCAACAAACGGTGGCGGACATGCACTACAATTCGCCGTCTATCACGCTGAGCGGCATGGCGGCCCCGCAGTGGGAAGCGCTGGCATAAAAACGCAAAAGCCCCGGCCTGGTTGGCCGGGGCTTTGCGGGCCCGTCAAAACCTAAACGGCCATTCTCCGTTACTCGCTGATATCCGCATCACTGTCATCGGGCAGCATGATCTCGCGAACCACGCTGGTGGCGAAGCTGCCTGCCGGCAGCCAGAAACGCAGCTCCACGGTAACCTCATCCCACCAGTTCCACTGCAAATTTTGCGGCTGCAACAGCAGGGCCCGACGAGCGGGTTCGACACGCTCGCGCTTTAAAAGCGCAAGCAATTCCGGCTGCTCCGCCAGACATTGTTGTTCAAATGCCAACGCATCGCCGGCGGTACCCGGCTCGCCGTCGCCCGGCAACGTCGCGGTGACAACCAGCTCACCGGCATCCAGGCGCTGTTGCAGCGTCCCCAGCTCATCGGCTTTGGCGACGAACCAGCTGCCGCGGCCGCTCAGCTGCAGGGCATCCCCCTCCAGCACGGTGCGCTGCAGGCCGTCGGCCAGGCGCCTGCTCGCGACCTGATTGAACAGCGCGCTGCGGCTGGCGGACAGGTAGAAACTGCGCTTGCTGCGCTCTTTGACGCGAATCTCATCATTCGCCCAGCGGCGCGCCATCACCAGGTTGTTGCCGCCGCGGCCGAAACGCTGGCTGCCGAAATAGTTCGGCACGCCCTGCGCGGCGATAGCCTGCAGGCGGCGTTCCACGTCCTGCCGGTCGGAAATCTGGCGCAGCACCAGCGTAAAGTGGTTGCCCTTCAGGTTGCCGATGCGCATTTTGCGCAGGTGGCGGGCAGACGAGAGCACCTCGCAGCCTTCCAGCGTAAACCGTGAGAAATCCGGCGTGTCCTTGCCCGGCATATGCAGGCAGAACCACTGTTCGGTCACCGCGTGGCGATCCTTCAAGCCGGCATAGCTGACGGAACGGGCGTGAATACCGGCGAAGCGCGCCAGATAGTCGGCCACGAACTGGGTATTGCAGCCGTTTTTACGGATGTTCACCAGCACGTGTTCGCCTTCGCCGTCCGGCGCAAAGCCCAGGTCTTCCACCACCACGAAATCTTCCGGATTGGCTTTCAACACCCCGGTGCTCTGCGGCCGGCCATGCAGCCAGGTCAGATTCGCCATATCCATGCGGTTATTCCTTGATCAGCAAGGCGACCGCTTCGCAGGCGATGCCCTCGCCGCGCCCGGTGAAGCCGAGCTGCTCGGTGGTGGTGGCCTTCACGTTGACGTCATCCATATGGCACTGCAGATCTTCCGCCAGGAAGACGCGCATCTGCGGGATGTGCGGCGCCATTTTCGGCGCCTGGGCGATAATGGTGATATCGAGGTTACCGAGGCGGTACCCTTTGGCGCGAATGCGTTTCCAGGCTTCGCGCAGCAGCTCGCGGCTGTCGGCGCCCTTGAATGCCGGATCGGTATCGGGGAACAGCTTGCCGATGTCGCCCAGCGCCGCCGCGCCCAACAGGGCGTCGGTCGCGGCATGCAGCGCGACGTCGCCGTCGGAGTGGGCCAGCAAACCTTTGTCGTAAGGGATGCGAACGCCACCGATCACCAACGGGCCTTCGCCGCCGAATTTATGTACGTCAAAACCGTGACCGATACGCATGTTGCGCTCCTTAATTGTCTAACTGAGTCAAATAGAACGCCGCCAGCGCCAAATCCTCCGGCCGCGTTACTTTAATGTTGTCCGCCCGGCCGGCGATCAGCTGCGGATGGTAACCGCAATGCTCCAGCGCCGAGGCTTCGTCGGTGACGTTCGCGCCTTCATCCAGCGCGCGCTGCAGGCATTGCCTGAGCAGCGGCAGCGGAAACAGCTGCGGCGTCAGCGCGTGCCACAGATCCTGGCGCTCGACGGTGTGGGCGATGGTTTCGCGGCCGGGTTCGGCGCGTTTCATGGTGTCGCGCACCGGCGCGGCGAGAATACCGCCGACCTTGCTGTGTGCAGTGATCGCCAGCAGGCGCTCGAGATCGTCGGCGTGCAGGCAGGGGCGCGCAGCGTCGTGCACCAGCACCCAGTCCGCATCGCCCGCCAGCTTCAGCCCGGCCATCACCGAATCGGCGCGCTGCCTGCCGCCCTCGGTGACGATCACCCGCGGATCCTGGGCGATCGGCAGCTGTTCGAATTGGCGATCTTCGGGGCCGATCGCCACGATCACCCGCTCGATGCGCGGGTGGCGCAACAGGGCGTGGATGGCGTGCTCGACGATGCTGTGCCGGCCGATGGTTAAATATTGCTTCGGACATTCCGCCTGCATGCGGCTGCCGATACCGGCAGCGGGCAAGACGGCAATCACCGAGGGAAAGGTGCCTGCGGAGTGATTCATGCGTTATTTTTGTGCGTTGTTTTGCGAGGAAGACGCCGCGTTGCGTCTGGATTGGTCAGGAACCAGACGATAGAAAGTCTCACCGGGCTTAATCATGCCCAGCTCATTACGCGCTCGCTCTTCGATCGCTTCCTGACCGCCGTTCAAATCATCGATTTCGGCAAACAGCTGATCGTTACGCGCTTTCAACTTAGCGTTACTGCCCTGTTGGACCGCAACGTCTTCATTGACCCGCACGTAATCGTGAATACCATTTTTGCCCAGCCACAGTGAATACTGTAACCAACCGAGCAATGCCAGCAATAGCAGCGTAAGTTTTCCCATCTCCGCCCCCTGAAAAACCGACCAATCATCCCACAACTTTTCATTGGACTCCACACTGAGAGCGGCATTTCAACGCCAAATTCAGAATACGGATGAAGGATTCCCGAGTTTATCGGCTGAATCCGCGGCGAAAGCGGCAAAAAAAGCCCCTTTTACCCAGCGCGCACGACGCGTTCTCCGATGAGGCACACACTGCCCTTCCCTCATTATGCAGCAAGAACCACTGCACTGCTGCCGCTACCCCGTCGCTTGCACCATAACAGCGAAAAAAATGAATATTTAACGCCATAGAAAGAATAATCATCATGCAGCGGTTGCACTTTCATTCATTGAAGCTTATTTTTATGCACTAACAGTGCATAAATAATTCCAATATATAACCTTTCATTATCGGGGATCGCGATGTTAAAACGTTTAGTTCTGATCGGCGCCTGCCTGGCCGCCACCTTCTCCACCGCCGCGTTGGCGGCTGAACCTACCTACGTCGTCGGCTCCGGCGGCACCTATCGGCCGTTCGAATTTGAAAACAGCCAAAAACAGCTGGAAGGTTTCGACATCGACATCATCAAAGCGGTGGCCAAGGCCGAAGGCTTCCAAATCAAACTGATCAATACGCCATGGGAAGGGATCTTCGCCACGTTGAATTCCGGCGATCGCGATATCATCATTTCCGGCATCACCATCACCGACAAACGCAAGCAAATGGTTGATTTCTCGGCGCCTTACTTCCCGGCGGAGCAAGCCATCGTGGTGCCGCAAGACTCGACGGTAGACTCCATCGCCGCGCTGAAAGCGCTGAAGGTCGGCGTGGTGAACTCCAGCACCGGCGACATCGTGGTGTCCGATGTGCTGGGCAAAAACAGCACCGCCATCAAGCGCTTCGACAATACTCCGTTGATGCTGCAGGAGCTGTATGAAGACGGCATCGGTGCGGCGGTCGGCGACGTCGGCGTGGCCAAGTTCTATATCAAGACCCATCCGGAGAAAGCCTTCAAACTGGTGTCCGACGCCAAGTTCGAGCGCCAGTATTTCGGCATCGCCGTCGCCAAAGGCAACGACGAGCTGCGTAACAAGATCAACGCCGGCCTGAAGAAGATCGTCGCCGACGGCACCTACGCCAAGATCTACCAAACCTGGTTCGACAGCAACGTGCCGACGCTGCCGGCGGAATAATGCCCTGTCGCCGGCGCCCGCCAGGCCGTCGGCGCACCACCGTTTCAGCCTACCAAGAAGGAATACCCTTTGAACTTCCGCTGGGAGATCATCCAGGAATACGCGCCGCTGTTTATGGAAGGCGCCTGGATGACCATCAAATGCACCATTATCTGCGTGCTGCTCGGCACCACCTGGGGATTGATTCTCGGGCTGGGCCGCTTGGCGCAGGCGCCGCACGGCATCTGGAAACCTGTCCTGCATTATGGCGTTCAGTGGCCGGTGCGCATTTACATCAGCGCCTTTCGCGGCACGCCGCTGTTCGTGCAGATCATGGTGGTGCACTTCGCGCTGGTGCCGCTGTTCATCAACCCGCGCGACGGCCTGTTGGTCACCAGCGGCCTGATGAGCGTCGATTTTGCCCGCGCGCTGCGCGCCGACTACGGTGCCTTTCTCTCCTGCGTGGTGGCGATCACGCTCAACGCCGGCGCCTATGTGTCGGAAATCTTCCGCGCCGGCATCCAGTCGATTGATCGCGGCCAGATGGAGGCTTCGCGTTCGCTGGGCATGAGCTACGGCAAGACCATGCGACAAGTTATCCTGCCGCAGGCCTTCCGCCGCATGCTGCCGCCGCTGGGCAACAATGCCATCGCCATCGTCAAGGATTCGTCGCTGGCCTCCGCCATCGGTCTGGCGGATCTGGCCTATGCCGCCCGCACCGTCTCCGGCGCCTACGCCACCTACTGGGAGCCCTACCTGACCATTTCGCTGGTCTATTGGGTCATCACCTTCCTGCTTTCGCTGCTGGTGCAACACATGGAAAAGAGGTTCGGTAAAAGTGATTCGCGTCCATAACCTGCAAAAACAGTTCGGCGAAAGCCACGTGCTGCGCGGCATTTCCTGCCGGATCGCCACCAACGAAGTGGTGTGCGTCATCGGCCCTTCCGGCTCAGGGAAGAGCACCTTCCTGCGCTGCATCAACGCGCTGGAAACGCTCTCCGGCGGCGAGATCGAGGTCAACGGCTTCGCCGTCCACGATCAAAAAACCGACCTGAACAAGATGCGTGAAAGCGTGGGCATGGTGTTCCAGCGCTTCAACCTGTTCCCGCACATGACGGTGCTCGAAAACATCATCATGGCGCCGGTCAGCGTGAAGAAACGGCCGCGTGCCGAAGCCATCGCGCAAGCCGAGCAGCTGCTGCACAAGGTCGGGCTGCTCGACAAGATAGACGCCTACCCCAACAGCCTGTCCGGTGGCCAGCAGCAGCGGGTGGCGATCGCCCGCGCGCTGGCGATGGAGCCGAAGATCATGCTGTTCGACGAACCCACCTCGGCGCTCGATCCGGAGCTGGTGGGCGAAGTGTTGACGGTGATGAAATCCCTGGCCCACGAAGGCATGACCATGGTGGTGGTGACGCATGAGATGGGCTTTGCCCGCGAGGTGGCTGACCGGGTGTTGTTTATCGATCAGGGGATCATTCAGGAGGAAGGTGCGCCGCAGCAGATCTTCAGCCATCCGGCCAATCCGCGCACACAGGCGTTTCTGAGCAAAGTTTTGTAACCTTCGGCACCGCTTTGCAATCCTTCGGGCGCCGGCATCGGCGCCCGCTCTCTCACCACCCGGTCAGGAAGCTGAATACCAGCCAGAACAGGCACAGCACGATAGCGCCGGTCAGCAGCAGCGTCAGGATCAGACGGCCGCGCAACAGCATGCTGAGGGTAATGCCGATCAGCACCGATAGCGGCATCAGCGCCAGGAAGAATGGCCAGGTATAGAGCAGGAAAAACAGCGTATTGGAGCCGTAAACCAGAAACGGCAACGCGAACGCCAGCCAGTAGAAAACAAAGCCGCTGACGCCGCCCAGGAAAGAATAAGAGGGCTCCTCTTTCTCCTGTTTCGGCTGCTTGGCGTCGATCAAGATAGGCGTGACATTTTGCATAGTGATCCCTGGTTATTCGGCTCGCTCTGCGGCGGCTTAGAGTAAAAAGCGCATGGCGCAAAACGCCACACGCTTTTTTTGAATTCAGGGTTTGATAATAGCCTGACCACGCAACACGTCTAACAATTGCGCAATCAAATTTGTTACCAATTGTTGGCCATCGAGGTGGATTTCCGGCCGCTGCGGCACCTGGTAAACCGCGTCGATACCGGTGAAATTGCGCAGCTCGCCGGCGCGCGCTTTTTTATACAATCCCTTCGGATCGCGCGCCTCGCAGATCGCCAACGGCGTGTCGACGAACACTTCGATAAAGCGATCGTCGCCGAGCATTTCGCGCACCATCTGCCGCTCGGCGCGGTGCGGCGAAATGAACGCGGTCAGCACCACCAACCCGGCATCCACCATCAGTTTGGCCACTTCCCCCACCCGGCGGATGTTCTCGCGCCGATCCTCGTCGGAGAAGCCGAGATCGCGGCACAGGCCGTGGCGCACGTTATCGCCGTCCAGCAGATAGGTGCTGACGCCGAGCCCATGCAGCGCCTGCTCCAGCGCGCCGGCGACGGTGGATTTGCCCGAGCCGGACAGCCCGGTAAACCACAGCACCACGCCGCGATGGCCGTTGCGCGCTTCGCGATCCGCGCGCGCCACCGCGTGCGGATGCCAAACCACGTTCTCATCGTCCGGCCCGGTCGCCCTCCGTTCAGCGGCCACGTTATCGGCCACCGAGCAGATCGCGTGCGCCCCAGTGCGGGAAGTGCTTGCGTACCAGCGCATTCAGCTCCAGCTCGAAGGCGCTGAACTCGCCGTGCGCCGCCGAGGCGGCCTGCAGCGCCTCACGCACCAGACCGGCGCCGACCGTGACGTTGCTCATGCGATCGATGAAGATCAGCCCGCCGGTGTCGTGATTGCTCTGATAGCTGTCCAGCACCAGCGGCTCGTCGAAGGTCAGCTCCACCAGACCGATGCCGTTGAGCGGCAACGTGTCTGCCGGGTGCTGCGCCAGCGTATTGATCTCCACCTGATGGCGGATGCTCTCCACGCGGGCGCGGGTCTTTTTACCGGCTATTTTGATGTCGTAGCTCTGGCCCGGCACCAGCGGCTGCTCGGCCATCCATACCACGTCCACCAGCGCGCTCTGCGCCGCCTGCAGGCTTTCGCCGGCGTCGACCAGCAGATCGCCGCGGCTGATGTCCACTTCATCGTTCAGCACCAGCGTAATCGCCTCGCCCGGCACCGCCTCTTGCAGATCGCCGTCGAAAGTGACGATGCGCGCCACGCTGGACTCCACGCCGGAAGGCAGCACCTTGACCCGTTGCCCCACCCGCACCACGCCGGCGGACAGCGTGCCGGCATAGCCGCGAAAATCGAGGTTCGGGCGGTTGACGTACTGCACCGGGAAGCGCAGCGGCTGGTTTTCTCGCTCGCTGACCACGTCGACGCTCTCCAGCACTTCCAGCAGCGTCGGGCCGCTGTACCACGGCATATGGGCGCTTTCGCTCGCCACGTTGTCGCCGTCCAGCGCCGACAGCGGCACGAATTTGATGTCCAGATCGCCTGGCAGCTGCTGGGCGAAGGTCAGGTAATCCTGTTTGAACTGCTCGAACACCGCTTCCTGGTAGCCCACCAGATCCATTTTGTTCACCGCCACCACCAGATGGCGAATGCCCAGCAGGGTTGCGATAAAACTGTGGCGACGAGTCTGGTCCAGCACCCCTTTACGTGCGTCGATCAACAGGATCGCCAGATCGCAGGTGGAGGCGCCGGTGGCCATGTTGCGGGTGTACTGCTCATGCCCCGGGGTATCGGCGATGATAAATTTGCGTTTTTCGGTCGAGAAATAGCGATAGGCCACGTCGATGGTGATGCCCTGCTCGCGCTCGGCCTGCAGGCCGTCCACCAGCAGCGCCAGATCGAGCTTCTCGCCCTGGGTGCCGATGCGTTTGCTGTCGCTGTGCAGCGTCGACAGCTGATCCTCGTATATCTGGCGGGTATCGTGCAGCAGGCGGCCGATCAGAGTGCTTTTGCCGTCATCGACGCTGCCGCAGGTCAGAAAGCGCAGCAGGCTCTTGTGCTGCTGCGCGTGCAGGTAGGATTCGACGCCGCCCTGGTCAGCGATTTGTTGTGCGATTGCGTTGTTCATCCGGCGGCTCCTTAGAAATACCCTTGACGCTTTTTCAGCTCCATCGAGCCGGACTGATCGCGGTCGATCATCCGCCCCTGGCGTTCGCTGGTGGTGGAGACCAGCATCTCTTCGATGATCTCCGGCAGGGTTTGCGCCTGCGAATCCACCGCGCCGGTCAGCGGCCAGCACCCCAGGGTGCGGAAACGCACCATGCGCTGGCTGATCACTTCGCCCGGCTGCAGATCGATGCGATCGTCGTCCACCATCATCAGCATGCCGTCGCGCTCCACCACCGGGCGCGGTTTTGCCAGGTACAGCGGCACGATGTCGATCTTTTCCAGGAAGATGTACTGCCAGATATCCAGCTCGGTCCAGTTCGACAACGGGAAGACGCGGATGCTCTCCCCTTTGTTGATCTGGCCGTTGTAGTTGTGCCACAGCTCCGGCCGCTGGTTTTTCGGATCCCAACGGTGGAAGCGATCGCGGAACGAATAGATGCGCTCTTTGGCGCGCGATTTCTCCTCGTCGCGCCGCGCACCGCCGAAGGCGGCGTCGAAACCGTACTTGTTCAACGCCTGCTTCAGCCCCTCGGTCTTCATGATGTCGGTATGCTTGGCGCTGCCGTGCACGAACGGGTTGATGCCCATCGCCACCCCTTCCGGGTTTTTATGCACCAGCAGCTCGAAGCCGTACTCTTTCGCGGTGCGATCGCGGAACTCGTACATTTCGCGGAACTTCCAGCCGGTATCGACGTGCAGCAGCGGGAACGGCAGCGTGCCGGGGAAGAACGCCTTGCGCGCCAGATGCAGCATCACGGAAGAGTCTTTGCCGATGGAATACAGCATCACCGGGTTGGCGAATTCAGCGGCGACTTCACGGATGATATGGATACTCTCCGCCTCCAATTGCCGCAAATGAGTGAGTCGTTTTTCGTCCATAACAGGTCCTTAAAAGCCTTGCCTATGCCAAATTCACGACGGCCGGGCGCGCGGCCCCTTCCGTCTGCGATTGATGCCCGAACCAGGCGATTTGATGGTGCAGTTCCACCACTTCGCCAATCACCAGCAGCGCCGGCAGCGGCGCCCGTTGGGCCAGATGTTCCAGTTGATCCAGCGTGCCGATCTGCACCTGCTGATCGGCGCGCGTGCCGCGGCTGATCACCGCCACCGGCGTATCGGCAGCCCGGCCGTGGGCGATCAGGCGTTGGCTGATGTCCGCCGCCTTCATGGTGCCCATGTAGATAGCCAGCGTCTGCCGCGCCCGGGCCAGATCGGCCCAGTCCAGGCCATCGCCGTCGAGGCGGCAGTGGCCGGTGATAAAGGTCACGCTCTGCGCGTGGTCACGGTGGGTCAGCGGAATGCCGGCGTAAGCGGTCGCCCCCGCGGCGGCCGTGACGCCCGGCACCACCTGGAACGGAATGCCGGCGGCAGCGGCGACCTGCAGCTCTTCGCCGCCCCGGCCAAAGATGAACGGGTCGCCGCCCTTGAGGCGCACCACGCGTTTGCCCTGCTGCGCCAGCTCCACCAACAGCCGGTTGGTCTCTTCCTGGATCACCGAGTGCGCGCCGGCGCGCTTGCCCACGCAGATGCGCTCGGCGTCGCGGCGCACCAGATCGAGGATCTCGCCGCTGACCAGATGGTCATACAGCACCACGTCCGCCTGCTGCATCACCTGCAGCCCGCGCAGGGTCAACAACCCCACGTCGCCCGGCCCGGCGCCCACCAGGGCTATCTCGCCCTGCGCGCCTTCATCGCCTGCGGCGAAACGGTGTAAATCCTGCTCCAGCTGCCGCTCCGCCTGCGCCGTCTGGCCGTTGGCCACCAGCGTGGCGAAACGGCCGCCGAAGGTTTTCTCCCAGAAACGGCGCCGCTCGCCGATCGAGGCCAGCCGCTGTTTGACCTGGCCGCGCCAGCGGCCCGCCACCTGCGCCATCTGCCCCAGACTGGCGGGCAGCAGCGCCTCCAGCTTTTCGCGCAGCAACCGCGCCAGCACCGGCGCCTGGCCGCTGGACGATACCGCCACCACCAGCGGCGAGCGATCGATGATCGACGGGAAGATAAACGAGCAGCGCGGCTGATCGTCCACCACGTTGGCCAACACCCGGCGTTTATCCGCTTCGGCGAACACCGCGGCGTTCAGCGCGTTGTCGTCCGTGGCGGCGATCGCCAGAAACACGTCGTCCAGCTGCTGCGGGTCAAAGGTTTTCCCCAGCCAGAGCAGTTGCCCTCGCTGACGTTGTTGTTCCAGTTCCGGTGAGAGCGACTGCGCAACTATCCGTATTTCAGCCCCGGCGCGTTGAAGCAGATCGACTTTGCGCGCAGCCACGTCACCGCCGCCAACGACCAGCACCGGACGTTGTTTCAGGTCGGCGAATATTGGTAGATAGTCCACAACAGCCTTTTCATATAACAGAAAGATAGTGTGACTATACGGGCTGAGATTTAGCCTCTGAAATGACGAAAAGGAATGATTAGTTCCTTTATGGAATATAGGCCGCAACGCCAGAGGCAAACGGTGATAACTGCGGCGGCGGTTTGCGCGCTCGCGCGAAAATTAAGAGACGGGGAAATTGTGTAATGCCGCCCGGCGTCTCATACTGGGTACCGCAGAAAAATGATCGGCAGCGCCGATAGCAAAGAAGGATTTTTCGGTATGTTTTCCCGTTGTTACCTGAAGACCAGCCTGCTGGCCCTCGCACTCGGCGGCGTCTTCAGCGTTTGTGCCGCACAGCCCGCAAAAGACGCGCCAATGGGCCGCTTCGCAGCCGAACAGACCCGCCACATCGCCACTTACTTCCCCGGCCGCATGGCGGGCAGCCCGGCCGAATTGCTCACCGCCGACTACCTGAAGCAGCAGTTCGCCAAGATGGGTTACCAAAGCGACATTCGCAGCGTCAACACGCGCTATCTCTACACCAGCAAAGACGGCAAGAAGAACTGGAATAACGTCACCGCCAGCTCGGTGATCGCCGCCCGCAACGGCGACAGCCCGAAACAGATAGTGATCGTCGCCCACTTCGACACCTACACGCCGCAGAGCGACGAAGATCTGGATAACAACCTCGGCGGCCTGACGCTGCAGGGCGTCGACGACAACGCCTCCGGCATCGGCGTGATGCTGGAACTGGCGGAGCGCCTGAAGAGCATCCCTACCGCCTACGGCCTGCGCTTCGTCGCCACCAGCGCCGAAGAGCTCGGCTCGCTGGGCGCACAGAACTACCTGCAACGCATGAGCGCGGAAGAGAAAAGCAACACCGTGCTGGTGATCAACCTCGACAGCCTGATCACCGGCGATCGTTTGTACTTCAACGCCGGGCGCCACACGCCGCCGCAGATGGCGAAACGCTCCCGCGATCGCGCTCTGGATATCGCCCACCGCTACGGCATCGCCGCCGCCACCAATCCGGGCAACGCACAGCATCCGCAGGGCACCGGTTGCTGCTCCGATCAAGAGGTATTCGACGCCGCAGGCATCCCGGTGCTGTCGGTGGAGGCCACCAACTGGTCGCTGGGCGACAAGGACGGCTACCAGCAGCGCGCCGTCAGCCCGCACTTCCCGCAGGGCATCACCTGGCACCGCCCGCAGTATGACAACCTGCAGTACCTGGATCGCTACCTGCCGGGGCGGATCGACAAACGCAGCCGCGACAGCGTGCAGATCCTGCTGCCGCTGATCAAAGAGCTGGCACAGGCGCACCCGCCGAAAGCACAGAAGAAAAAGTAGCCCGCAAAAAAACAGGGCCCAGCATTGCTGAGCCCTGTCGTGTGATTCGCCTCGTTTAGCCTTCGTGCAGGCCGCACTCGCGCTTCAAGCCGAAGAAACGCGTCTCTTCCTCGCTCATGCCCGGTTCCCACTTCTGGGTGGTGTGGGTATCGCCTACCGACAGGTAGCCCTGATCCCACAGCGGGTGATAGCTCAGCCCGTGTTCGGTCAGATACTGGTAAATCTTGCGGTTGTCCCAGTCGATGATCGGCAGGATCTTGAACACCCCGCGCTGCACCGCCAGCACCGGCAGATTGGCGCGGCTGCCGGACTGCTCGCGCCGCAGGCCGGCGAACCAGCTCTGTGCCCCCAGCGTCTCCAGCGCGCGGTTCATCGGCTCAACCTTGTTGATCTGGTTGTACTTTTCAATCCCTTCCACGCCCTGTTCCCACAGCTTGCCATAGCGCGCCTCTTGCCAGGCAGGCGACTGTTCGGCGCGGAACACCTGCAGATTCAGCTTCAGCTGGTCGGTCAGTTGATCGATAAAGCGGTAGGTTTCCGGGAACAGGTAACCGGTGTCGGTCAGGATCACCGGGATATCCGGCCGGATGCGCGTCACCAGGTGCAGGCACACCGCCGCCTGAATGCCGAAACTGGACGAGAGTACGAACTCGCCGGGCAGATGCTCCAGCGCCCATGCAACGCGCTGTTCGGCGCTGAGGGTCTCCAGTTGGCCGTTGACCACCGCCAATGCCAGCGCCTGCCCGGATTTGGGCAACGCGTTCAGCGCCGCCAGATCGAATTCAGCCATGTTGTCTCTCCTGCTACTTGAAATGACCTGTGCGGCCCCTCTGCCCAGGGGCCGCCCGGCCTCACTCCCAGAAATCTCGCGCCGGATCCAGCACCGGTTTGACGATGCCCGCGCGGATGGTGAAATCGCCGAAGCCTTCGCCGGCGTTGCGCTCCTTCGCCCAGCGCCCCACCAGCAGGTCGATCTCGCTCAGGATCTCGTCTTCGTTGATGTTTTCGCGGTACATGCGCGGAATGCGCGTGCCTTCGCGGTTGCCGCCCAAATGCAGGTTATAGCGGCCGACCGCCTTGCCCACCAGCCCCAGCTCCGCCAGCAGCGCGCGGCCGCAGCCGTTCGGGCAGCCGGTGATGCGCAGCACGATATGCTCGTCGCTCACCCCGTGCCGATGCATGATCCCTTCCACCTTGGTAACGAACTGCGGCAGGAAGCGCTCGGCCTCCGCCATCGCCAACGGGCAGGTCGGGAACGATACGCAGGCCATCGAGTTCTTGCGTTGCTCACTGATCTCGTCGTCGATCAGGCCATGATCGCGCGCCAGGGCTTCGATCTTTGCCTTCTCGCTTGCCGGCACGCCGGCGATGATCACGTTTTGGTTCGCCGTCAGACGGAAGTCGCCTTTATGGATCTTGGCGATCTCCGCCATGCCGGTCTTCAGCGGGCGCCCCGGATAGTCCAGCAGGCGGCCGTTCTCGATAAACAGCGTCAGGTGCCACTGATCGTCGATGCCCTTCACCCAACCGATGCGATCGCCGCGGCCGGTGAATTCATACGGCCGGATCGGCGCGAAGGTGATGCCGGCGCGCTTTTCCACTTCGGCGCGGAAAACCTCCACCCCGACGCGCTCCAGCGTGTATTTGGTTTTGGCATTCTTGCGATCGGTGCGGTTGCCCCAGTCGCGCTGCGTGGTCACCACGGCCTCCGCGACCGCCAGCGTATGTTCGAGCGGAATATAGCCGAACTCGCTGGCCTGGCGCGCATAGGTTTTCTTGTTGCCGTGCTCGATGGACAACCCGCCGCCCACCAGCAGGTTGAAGCCTACCAGCTTGCCGTTTTCGGCGATCGCCACGAAGTTCATGTCGTTGGCGTGCAGATCGACGTCGTTCTGCGGCGGGATCACCACCGTGGTTTTGAACTTGCGCGGCAGGTAGGTCGGCCCCAGAATCGGCTCTTCGTCGGTGGTGGCCACCTTCTCCTGATCCAGCCACACCTCGGCGTAGGCGCGGGTGCGCGGCAGCAGGTGTTCGGAGATCTTCTTCGCCCACTCGTAGGCTTCCTGATGCAGCTCGGACTCCACCGGGTTGGAGGTGCACAGCACGTTGCGGTTCACGTCGTTGGCGGTCGCCAGCGCGTCCAGCCCCAGGCGGTTCAGCAGCTGGTGCACCGGTTTGACGTTGCCTTTCAGAATGCCGTGAAACTGGAACGTCTGGCGGTTGGTGATGCGAATGCTGCCGTACAGCGTGCTCTCCTGCGCAAACTTGTCGATGCCCAGCCACTGCTGCGGGCTGATGATGCCGCCCGGCAGGCGGCAGCGCAGCATCATGGCGTGGCGCGGCTCCAGCTTCTGCTCGGCGCGTTCGGCGCGAATGTCGCGGTCATCCTGCTGATACATGCCGTGAAAACGGATCAGCAGGAAGTTGTCGCCGTTGAAGCCGCCGGTCAGGCCGTCGTTCAAATCTTCGGCGATGGTGCCGCGCAGGAAGTGGCTCTCCTTCTTCATGCGCTCCGCATCGGCCAGTTTGCCTTCGACTACCAAAGGCCCGGGGTGTTTATCACTCATCAGTAAACATCTCGCTGATAACGGCGCTCAAGGCGCAGCTCACTTAAAAATTCATCCGCCTGCTCGGTATCCATGCCACCGTGCTCGGCCACCAGTTCCAGTAATGTGTTTTCCACGTCTTTCGCCATGCGATTGGCATCGCCGCAGACGTAAATGTGCGCGCCTTCCTGAATCCAGCGCCACACTTCCGCGCCCTGTTCGCGCAGTTTGTCTTGTACGTATATTTTATGTTGTTGGTCGCGGGACCAGGCCAGATCGATGCGGGTCAGCAGGCCGTCTTTCACGTAGCGCTGCCATTCGACCTGATACAGGAAATCTTCGGTAAAGTGCGGGTTGCCGAAGAACAGCCAGTTCTTGCCGCCGGCGCCGTCGGCGTCGCGCTGCTGCATAAAGGCGCGGAACGGCGCGATGCCGGTGCCCGGGCCGATCATGATCACCGGCGCTTCCGGATTGGCCGGCAGGCGGAAGTTGTCGTTGTGTTCGATAAACACCCGCACGTCGCCGTCCTCCTCCAGGCGATCTGCCAGGAAGCCGGAGGCGCCGCCGCTGCGGGCGCGCCCGTCGATGTCGTAACGCACCACGCCCACGGTGATGTGCACTTCGCTTTCGTTCTCCGCCTGCGAAGAGGCGATGGAGTACAGGCGCGGCGTCAGCGGGCGCAGCAGGCCGACCAGCTGTTCGGCGCTCAGGTCCGCCGGCGCCTGACGCACCATGTCGACGATCGGCGTGTTGTGCGCGTACTGCTGCAGCGCGGCTTTATCCGCCAACAGGCCGATCAGCGTTTCATCGCGCGACAGCGCGGCGTATTTATCGACGATCGGCGTGGTGTTCTGCGTCAGCTCGAAATGGCTGCGCAGCGCCTGCGCCAGCGGCAGGGTTTGCCCTTCCACCTCGACCGGCTCGTCGCCTTTCAGCCACAACAGCTGCACCAGTTCGTCCACCAGCGCCGGATCGTTGTCGAACCATACGCCGAGCGCATCGCCCGGCTGATAGCGCAGGCCGGAGTCGCCCAGATCGATCTCGATATGGCGCACGTCTTTATCCGACGCGCGGCCGGTAATTTTCTGATTGACCGCCAGTTGGGCGGTGAGCGGCTGTTCCTTGCTGTACGGGCTGCTGTCGAGCAGATCGACCGCGCCGCTGGCCAACACGCCCGGCGCGGCGCTTTCCGCCGGCGCGCGCGCTTTCAGCACCGCCACCACCTGTTTGCGCCAGGCGGCGGCCAGTTCCTGGTATTCCACGTCGGCGTCCACGCGCTCCACCAGGCGCTCGGCGCCCAGTTCGGCCAGCTTGCCGTCGAAATCTTTACCGGACTGGCAGAAATTCTCATAAGAGGTGTCGCCCAGCCCGAACACCGCAAAAGCGGTATCATTCAGCTTCGGCGCCTTCTTCGAGAACAGGAACTTATGCAGCGCCACCGCTTCTTCCGCCGGTTCGCCCTCCCCCTGCGTGGAGGCGACAATCACCAGCAGCCGCTCTTGGGCTATCTGCTTGAACTTGTAGTCGCCGGCGCTGATCAGCGTGGCGCTCAGATTGGCGGCCAGCAGATCGTCGCGCAGCTGCTCCGCCAGGCGGCGCGCATTGCCGGTCTGCGAAGCGGAAATGAGGGTGATGCCGGCGGCAGCCGCAGGGGCGACAGGCGCACTGGCCACGGCTCCGGGCTGTTGATTGACCATGCCCCAAAAATAGCCGGACAGCCACGCCAGCTGCGTCGGCGAATAGTCGCCGATCGTCGCCTGCAGGCGTGCCAGCTGTTCGGGCGTCAGCGGGAGCAAAGAGGTTGGAGGAGCCTGAGTCGTCATTGCTGTAGTTATTTCCTATACTTAGCGCCTTTCCTGCCAGGCGCGCGCCAGTGTCAGTCGCTGTCTCTTCGCTGCGTCGGGTGTGCGGAAAAGATCAGGAGAGTTTGTAAGGTTACCGAGCAGAATAGCAACGATTAAATAAGGGATAGCAATAAATCATAACCAAAATGACTAAGCTGTTTTTCTGGTAAGGGATAACGCTTAAACCGTTAAACAAAGTTTTTTATCCAAATGAAATTAAAGCGCTTTTTTTCATCGTTTTTTCACCGTTCAACATTTCGGTTCATAACCCCAGCCGATAGGTGCCGCAAACACCAAACAAAAAAAGTGTTAACCGGGCGCGGTTGCCGCGGCGCTAGACCATAACGGTATAAATGGCAAGCAGACGCGCTTTCCGGTACTATGCGGCGGTTTTTGAGTCAATGAGGCCGTAATAATGGCAACCACGCTGTTTAAAGATTTTCAGTTTGAAGCCGCACACCGTTTGCCGCACGTGCCGGAGGGCCATAAATGCGGCCGCCTGCATGGGCATTCGTTTATGGTGCGTCTGGAAGTGACCGGTGAAGTGGACCCCCACACCGGTTGGGTGATGGATTTCGCCGAGCTCAAGGCTGTGTTTTCCCCGATCTGGGAGCGGTTGGATCACCATTATCTGAACGATATTCCAGGATTGGAAAATCCCACCAGCGAAGTGCTCGCCGCCTGGATTTGGCAGCAGCTCAAGCCCCAGTTGCCGGAACTGACTGCGGTGATGGTGAAAGAGACCTGTACTGCGGGATGCGTATATAAAGGTTAAAAGAAAGGGCGCCGCAATGAACTGCCCCCCATAAGTTGGACGATGTAAATTCAGGCGGCCTTCGTGGCCTGAGTTCGATACTCTACCGGACTCAGGCCTTTTAGTTTCTCTCTGAGGCGGTCATGGTTGTAGTAATCAATGTAG
>NZ_JAMYWQ010000168.1 GCF_024160145.1 Serratia nevei | reverse complement strand
AATTACTGGGCGTAAAGTGTGCGCAGGCGGCGCCGCAAGTCGAGTGTGAAAGCCCCGAGCTTAACTTGGGAATTGCGCTCGAAACTATGGTGCTGGAGTGTGGCAGAGGAAGGTGGAATTCCACGTGTAGCGGTGAAATGCGTAGAGATGTGGAGGAACACCGATGGCGAAGGCAGCCTCCTGGGCCAACACTGACGCTCATGCACGAAAGCGTGGGGAGCAAACAGGATTAGATACCCTGGTAGTCCACGCCCTAAACGATGACGACTAGTTGTTGGGGGAGTTAAATCCCTCAGTAACGCAGCTAACGCGTGAAGTCGTCCGCCTGGGGAGTACGGTCGCAAGATTAAAACTCAAAGGAATTGACGGGATGGATAGAGG
>NZ_JAMYWQ010000050.1 GCF_024160145.1 Serratia nevei | reverse complement strand
GCCTGGCGGCAATAGCGCGGTGGTCCCACCTGACCCCATGCCGAACTCAGAAGTGAAACGCCGTAGCGCCGATGGTAGTGTGGGGTCTCCCCATGCGAGAGTAGGACACTGCCAGGCATCAAATAAACGTTATCAGTGTGACGACTGGTAATGCGCAACTCGCAGAGCGCGAGTTTGCCGGCATCGAGAGATGCAACGTAAAAGAATCGGTGGAGCGGTAGTTCAGTTGGTTAGAATACCTGCCTGTCACGCAGGGGGTCGCGGGTTCGAGCCCCGTCCGTTCCGCCACTTATTTAATTATGCCTGCTTTATTAGCAGGCATAATGTTAAGCGAGATTTAGGGGCGTAGCTCAGTTGGTAGAGCACCGGTCTCCAAAACCGGGTGTCGCGAGTTCGAGTCTCTCCGCCCCTGCCATATTAAGAACCCTTTGCGAAAGCAAAGGGTTTTTTTTTGCTCGTTCTTTTCTTCCTTATCATTTTGGAAAAGAGCGCCTTAGACGCCATATACTGATGTTTACCTGGCTTTGGTTGCTTCATGCCCTTCCGATCTTTACCCCACAGACCACCCGATTCTCTTGTCGTTTTTCATTATCTTCTCTCAGAAGGCGGTGGGCGCGTTTTAGCGTGATAGACAGTCATGGCCACGATGGCGGCGTTTAAGGCCGCCATAACGCTTTAGGCTGCGGTATTTAAAGGTATTTTAAGTAATTGCCGAATCAAAGGCTGTTGATCGCTGTTTTGCAACCAGACGGCATACAGTGGGCGGATAATTGGCGGGATCTCGGCGGCGGCAACCAGCTGCGGGTACTCTTTTTCCCACTGGCTGGGCAGGAAAGCGCATCCGCCTGTGGTTTCCAGCAACTGACGCGTCAGGTGAGCGGAGGTGGTGGTGAGGACCGGCACGTTATCACCTTCCAGCAGGCGGTTTTCCTGTTGGTGGAAGTCGGCTCCCCACTCCAGCTTGATGTAGGGCATCGGTGCCTGTTTGTCACGGCAGGCGGATGAGAACAGGCGTAATGAGAAATTGCTCAGCTGCTGGCTGGCCAATTCATCCATCTTCGGCGGTTCAGTGGTGATCAGTAAATCGAGCTGTCTTTCATGCAGTTGTTTTACCAAAGAGTGCCTTAATGCCACCCTGGCTTCGAGCTGCAGCGCCTCGCGTTGTTGATAGAGCGCCTGCAACCAGGGAGTCAGATAGGCTTCCCACAGCGAAGCGGTAGCGCCGATCGACAACTCGGTGTGTTGCAGCGAACGCACGACCTCCTTCTTCGCCAACTGCCAGGTGTTCATCAGGCTCTCGGCATAGGGCAGAAGCCGCTCGCCGGCAGGCGTCAGGCGGATATTATTGCGATGACGGGTAAATAAATTTGCGCCCAGCTGGTTTTCTAACTGACGGATGCGGAAACTGACCGCGGACTGCGTTAAGTACAAAGATTCTGCGGCTCTGCCAAAGTGACGCGTTCTACTGACCTCCAAAAAGGTTTTCAGTAATTCGGTATCCACACCTATCTCCAAAAAAATTTGTCGTTAAGATTTAAATGTTTTGTTTTACACGCTGTCAAGCCTATCTAATACTCCGCGCCATAAACAGCACGGCCATAAGAGAATTAGGAGCGTGTCAGATGGCGGATAGCTTCACCACGACCAATCGTTTTTTTGATAATAAACATTACCCTCGCGGGTTCTCCCGTCACGGCGATTTCACCATTAAAGAGGCGCAATTGCTAGAGCGCTTCGGCTACGCGTTTAACGAGCTGGACTCGGGCAAACGCCAGCCGGTCACTGAAGAAGAACAGCTGTTCGTCGCAGTGTGCCGCGGTGAGCGCGAAGCGGCTACCGAGCAGGAAAAAGTATGGGCTAAATATCTGGCGCGCACACGTCGCCCGAAGAAATTCCATACGCTGTCCGGCGGTAAACCGCAGGCTGACGCAGTAGAAGATTACAGCGACAGTGACGACTAAAGACAATGGGGCCTGCGGGCCCCATTTTCTATTCCAGACTACGATGCAGCTGTAACAGCAGACGATCCATACTGCGATAGCCCAGCGCTTCGCTGAGGTGGCTCCTGTTGAGCTCTGCATCCCCCGCCAAATCCGCCAGCGTGCGCGCAACTTTCAAAATGCGCTGCCAGGCGCGGACCGATAACCCCAGCGCGTTTAATGTTGCCTCCAAAAACTCGGCGTCTGCCGCCTGCAGAACGCAATCACGTTCCACTTCGCGGTTGCTCAACAGTGCGTTGACTTTCCCGGCGCGTTCGAGCTGCCGGGCGCGCGCCTGCTGAACCCTTTCCCGCACTTGCTCACTGCTCTCTCCATGCGTTTTCCGCTGACTGAGCGTACCCGGCGGTAACAGCGGCACTTCGATAGACAGATCGAAACGGTCGAGAAAAGGCCCTGACAGCCGGGCCAGATAGCGCAACACCTGCTGCGGGGAGACGCGGTTGTGCAACCCCTGATAATGCCCGGTCGGGCTGGGGTTCATCGCCGCGATCAACTGCACTCTGGCGGGGAAACAGACCTTGGCGTTGGCGCGTGAAATCACGATCTCGCCGGACTCCAGCGGTTCACGCAGTGCATCCAGTACCTTACGCTCGAATTCCGGTAGCTCATCCAGAAACAGCACGCCGTTATGCGCCATAGAGATCTCGCCCGGGCGCGGCAGTGAGCCGCCGCCGACCAACGCCGCCATCGATGCACTGTGATGCGGTGCGCGAAACGGCCTCTGGCACCATGGCAGGGCGGCGGGGATATGGTGCTGCAAGCTGGCGACCGCCAGGCTTTCCAGCGCCTCATGCTCCGTGAGCGGCGGCAGCAAGCCCGTGAGGCGGCTGGCCAACATGGTTTTACCGGTGCCCGGTGGCCCAATCAGCAGCAGGTTATGCCCGCCGGCGGCGGCGATCTCCAGCGCTCGCTTGGCCTGTTCCTGCCCAATGATGTCGCGCAGATCGGCGTTTTCGCAGGTGTTGTCCGCAGCGGGAGGCGCGGTCGCCACCGGCAGTTCACCCTGGCCGAGCAGAAAGGCGCAGACTTCCAACAGATGCCGGGCGGTATGGGAGTGCGACTGCGCAATCAGGCCGACCTCGGCGGCGTTGTCCGTTGAGAGGATCAGCTGTCGCCCGGCGTCAGCCGCCGCCAGCGCCGCCGGGATCGCGCCCCTGACCGCGCGCAGTGAGCCGGACAGCGCGAGCTCGCCAAGAAACTCGTAGCGCGCCAACGGTGCGAGGGGCAATTGTTCGGAGGCGGCGAGGATCGCCAGCGCTATCGGCAGATCGTAGCGCCCGCCTTCTTTCGGCAGATCGGCGGGCGCCAAATTGACGGTGATGCGTCGGGCGGGAAAGGTGAAGCCGTTATTGATTAGGGCGCTGCGCACCCGATCGCGTGCCTCTTTCACCGTGGTTTCCGGCAGGCCGACCAGCGTCAGGCCGGGCAGGCCATTGCTGATATGCACCTCCACCGTTACGGGAGGGGCCTGAACGCCGATGATGGCGCGGCTATAGATTACCGCCAGTGACATATCGCTCTCCTTGCTGAGGGCGACATGATGCGCGATTCACCCTGGCGGCGCGCGGCGTTATTGGTGGTTTTTCGATGGTTTTCGCATCTTAATAGCCGATTTTCATCGAAGTAAATGAGATTGTGCGAGCGGCCTCGCAGCCTGCGGCAATACCCATTAACAATTCGCTGAAGGCTGCAACACATTAGCGGCCAAAACGCATTGCAACCATAGGCTTAATGGGTGTATTTAACAATTGATTAAAAGAAAAATCACTTCTTTAACAAACCCAGACCGCCGCCGCATTCTGCCCGGCAGCCGCTAAGCCTCCTGACTTCGTACTCTACGGTAGGGATAACACTATGTTTGGTTGGACCCCGCTGCAACGCAACGCGGCAATCGCCAGCTTTTCAAGCTGGACGCTCGACGCTTTCGATTTTTTCGTGCTGGTATTCTTACTCAGCGACATCGCGCAATCCTTTCACGTCGGCCTGGAACAGGTCACGTTGGCGATTCTGCTCACGCTGGCAGTGCGGCCGATCGGCGCGCTGATCTTCGGGCGCGCGGCGGAAAAATATGGCCGCAAGCCGATCCTGATGCTGAATATCGTCTTCTTCTCGGTGTTTGAGCTGCTCTCTGCCGCCGCGCCCTCGCTGACGGTCTTCTTGCTGTTGCGGGTGTTGTACGGGGTGGCGATGGGCGGCATCTGGGGCGTGGCGTCGTCGTTGGCGATGGAAACCATACCGGACCGCTCGCGTGGGCTGATGTCGGGCATTTTCCAGGCCGGCTATCCGTTCGGTTATCTGCTGGCGGCGGTGGTGTACGGCCTGCTGTTCGAAACGGTCGGCTGGCGCGGCATGTTCGTTATCGGCGCAGCGCCGGTCCTGCTGCTGCCGTTTATTTATTATTGCGTGCAGGAGTCGCCGGTGTGGCTGGCAGCGCGTGAGCGCAAAGAAAGCACCGCCTTGCTGCCGGTGTTGAAGAGCCACTGGAAGCTGTGCTGCTATCTGGTGCTGCTGATGGCGGCGTTCAATTTCTTCTCCCACGGTACCCAGGATCTGTATCCGGTATTTTTGAAAGTTCAGCACGGTTTCGACCCTAAAACCGTCAGTATCATCGCCATAAGCTACAATATCGCGTCAATTATCGGCGGCGTTTTCTTCGGTTCGTTATCGGAAAAGATCGGCCGTAAGAAAGCGATCATCATCGCTGCGCTGCTGGCGCTGCCGGTGATCCCGCTGTGGGCGTTTTCCAGCGGTTCACTGATGTTGGGGATCGGCGCTTTCCTGATGCAATTCATGGTGCAGGGGGCCTGGGGTGTGATACCGACCTACCTGACCGAACTGGTGCCGGCCAACACCCGCGCGGTGCTGCCGGGGTTCGTGTACCAACTGGGTAACCTGATCGCCTCGGTCAACGCCACGCTGCAAGCCACCATCGCCGAGCATCATGGGCATAATTACGGCCTGGCGATGGCGATCGTCGCCGGTACGGTGGCGGTGGCGATCGCCCTGTTGGTGTTCTTCGGCAAGGATACGCGCGGCAAGGCGATCACCGGCGCGGCGAAAAATCCGAACATGCGCGCCAGCGTGTGAAAAAGGGGCGATTCGCGTGAGGTATGACCAGATTGCGCCGAATAATAACGCAAAAAAAGTGTTGTCATGTCGCGCGCGGCTGTGATACCTCTGTAAGCATTAGTTCTGAATGAGCACAGTGAACAAACCCATTATGAAAGCCTTTGCCCAAGTGATTAGCCTAGTCGTGATTAGCGTGGTGGTGATTATTATCCCACCGTGCGGGGCTGCACTTGGACGAAGAAAGGCTTAGTAAACAAGCCGGAATCGCAAGAGAACCCCCGCACCGTCAGGTCCGGGGGTTTTTTATTGGCAAGAGAAAAGTGGAGCAAGGGGCAGAGCATGAAAAACAGAACAAAATACTGCAGTTGTCGAAGTAAGGCGGGGAAATAACTATGAATGGCGCTCAGTGGGTAGTTCAAGCGTTGCGTGCGCAGGGTGTGGATACCGTATTCGGCTATCCGGGCGGGGCAATCATGCCGGTGTACGATGCGCTGTACGACGGCGGTGTGGAACACCTGCTGTGCCGCCATGAACAGGGCGCCGCGATGGCCGCCATCGGCTACGCCCGCGCCACTGGCAAAGTCGGCGTTTGCATCGCCACTTCCGGCCCTGGCGCCACCAACCTGATCACCGGCCTGGCAGATGCGCTGCTCGATTCCGTTCCCGTAGTTGCCATCACCGGCCAGGTGGGTTCCGCGCTGATCGGCACCGATGCCTTTCAGGAGATCGATGTTCTCGGCCTGTCTCTGGCCTGCACCAAACACAGCTTCCTGGTGGAATCGCTGGACGCCTTGCCGGGCATCATGGCGGAAGCGTTCGCCATCGCCGCCGGCGGCCGCCCTGGCCCGGTGCTGATCGATATCCCGAAAGACATCCAGCTGGCGCAGGGCGACTTGCACCCGCATCTGATGCCGGTCGACGAAGCGCCGGCGTTTCCGGCGGCGGCGCTGGCAGAGGCGGCCGAGCTGCTGGCGCAGGCGCACAAACCGATGCTGTACGTCGGCGGCGGGGTGGGCATGGCGCAGGCGGTACCGGCGCTGCGTGAATTTATCGCCGTGACCCGCATGCCGAATGTCGCCACCCTGAAGGGGCTGGGCGCGCCGGATGCGCAGGATCCGCTGTACCTCGGCATGTTGGGCATGCATGGCGCCAAGGCCGCCAACCTGGCGGTACAGGCGTGCGATCTGCTGATTGCCGTCGGCGCGCGTTTCGATGACCGCGTGACCGGCAAACTGAACGCCTTCGCACCGCACGCCAAAGTGATCCACATGGATATCGATCCGGCGGAGATGAGCAAGCTGCGCCAGGCGCATGTGGCCCTCCAGGGCGATCTGAAAGCGTTGCTGCCGGCGTTGCAGCGCCCGCTGAATATCGCCGCCTGGCAGCAGCAGGTGACGGCACTGAAAGCCGAGCACGCCTGTCGCTACGATCACCCCGGCCAGCCGATCTACGCGCCATTGTTCTTGCGCCAGCTGTCCGCCCGCAAGCCGGCCAACAGCGTGGTGACCACCGACGTGGGCCAGCACCAGATGTGGAGCGCGCAGCACATGACGTTCGAACGCCCGGAGAATTTCATCACCTCCAGCGGCCTCGGCACCATGGGGTTCGGCGTGCCGGCGGCGGTAGGGGCCCAAGTCGCGCGTCCGCAAGATACGGTGATCTGCGTCTCGGGCGATGGCTCCTTCATGATGAACGTACAGGAGCTGGGCACCATCAAGCGCAAGCAGCTGCCATTGAAAATCGTCTTGCTGGACAACCAGCGCCTCGGAATGGTGCGTCAATGGCAGCAGCTGTTCTTCGACGGCCGCTACAGCGAAACCAACCTGTCCGATAACCCCGACTTCCTGATGCTGGCCGCCGCCTTCGGCATTCCCGGCCAGCGCATCAACCGCAAGGATCAGGTGGAGGGCGCGCTCGAAGCGCTGTTCAACACCGCAGGCCCTTATCTGTTGCAGGTCTCTATCGACGAACTCGAAAACGTCTGGCCGCTGGTGCCGCCGGGCGCCGGCAACGAAACCATGTTGGAGGAAATATCATGATGCAGCATCAACTCTCTATCCAGGCGCGTTTTCGCCCCGAAATGTTAGAGCGCGTATTGCGGGTCGTGCGTCATCGCGGCTTTCAGGTTTGTGCTATGAATATGGTTTCCCCGGCCAACGCCGACAACATCAATATCGAATTGACCGTTGCCAGCCCGCGTCCGGTCGCCTTGTTGTCATCTCAATTAAGCAAACTGATGGACGTCTCCTGCGTTGAGATCCAGCAGCCAACATCACAACAAATACGCGCCTGAGGCGCCGAGAAGGATCAATAACAATGACAAAGAAAGCCGATTACATTTGGTTCAATGGTGAGATGGTTCCCTGGGCCGAGGCCAAAGTGCACGTGATGTCGCACGCGTTGCATTACGGCACGTCGGTGTTTGAAGGGGTACGCTGCTACGACTCGCACTTGGGGCCGGTGGTGTTCCGCCATCGCGAGCATATGCAGCGCCTGCATGACTCGGCGAAAATCTACCGCATGCCGGTTTCGCAAAGCGTCGACGAACTGATGGAAGCTTGCCGCGCCACGCTGCGCAAGAACAACCTGGTCAGCGCGTACATTCGCCCGCTGGTGTTCGTCGGCGATGTCGGCATGGGCGTCAACCCGCCGGCCGGGTATAAAACGGACGTGATTATCGCGGCGTTTCCTTGGGGTGCATACCTGGGTGAAGAGGCGCTGGAGCAAGGTATCGATGCGATGGTCTCCTCCTGGCACCGCGCGGCGCCGAACACCATCCCCACTGCGGCCAAAGCCGGCGGCAACTATCTTTCCTCCCTGCTGGTGGGCAGCGAAGCGCGCCGCCACGGTTATCAGGAAGGCATCGCACTCGATGTGCACGGCTACATTTCCGAAGGGGCGGGCGAGAACCTGTTCCAGGTGAAAGACGGCGTGATCTACACCCCGCCGTTCACCTCTTCGGCGCTGCCGGGCATTACCCGCGACGCGATCATTAAGCTGGCGAAAGACATGGGCTTCGAAGTGCGCGAGCAGGTGCTTTCGCGCGAATCGTTGTACCTGGCCGATGAAGTGTTCATGTCCGGCACCGCGGCGGAGATCACGCCGGTACGCAGCGTGGACGGCATTCAGGTCGGCATCGGCAAATGCGGCCCGGTGACCAAACAGATCCAACAGGCGTTCTTCGGCCTGTTCAGCGGCAAGACAGAAGACAAATACGGCTGGCTGGATCCGGTAAATCCGTAACGACAAGACAGACAGATAAGAATATCCAGGCGGTTCGTTCGCCGCCTGTCATAAATACATTTGGAGTGAAAAGAGCATGCCTAAGTACCGTTCCGCCACCACCACCCACGGCCGCAATATGGCGGGTGCCCGCGCATTGTGGCGCGCGACCGGGATGACCGACGCCGATTTCGGCAAGCCGATCATCGCCGTGGTCAACTCCTTTACCCAGTTCGTGCCGGGCCACGTGCACCTGCGCGATCTGGGCAAACTGGTCGCCGAGCAGATCGAAGCCTCCGGCGGCGTGGCCAAAGAGTTCAACACCATCGCGGTGGATGACGGCATCGCCATGGGCCACGGCGGCATGCTCTATTCCCTGCCGTCGCGCGAGCTGATCGCCGACTCGGTCGAATACATGGTGAATGCCCACTGTGCCGACGCGATGGTGTGCATCTCCAACTGCGACAAGATCACCCCGGGCATGCTGATGGCGGCGTTGCGCCTGAATATTCCGGTGATCTTCGTTTCCGGCGGCCCGATGGAAGCCGGCAAGACCAAACTCTCCAACCAGATCATCAAGCTGGATCTGGTGGATGCGATGATCCAGGGCGCGAACCCGAACGTCAGCGACGCCGACAGCGAGCAGATCGAGCGCTCCGCCTGCCCAACCTGCGGTTCCTGCTCCGGCATGTTCACCGCCAACTCGATGAACTGCCTGACCGAAGCGCTGGGCCTGTCGCAGCCGGGCAACGGCTCGCTGCTGGCTACCCACGCCGATCGCAAGGAACTGTTCCTCAACGCCGGCAAGCGCATCGTCGAGCTGACCAAACGCTATTACGAGCAGGACGACGAGAGCGCGCTGCCGCGTAATATCGCCAACAAGGCGGCGTTTGAAAACGCCATGACGCTGGACATCGCCATGGGCGGTTCGACCAATACCGTGCTGCACCTGCTGGCTTCGGCGCAGGAAGGCGAGGTGGACTTCACCATGGAAGACATCGATCGCCTGTCGCGCAAAGTGCCGCACCTGTGCAAGGTGGCGCCGAGCACGCAGAAATATCACATGGAAGACGTGCACCGCGCCGGCGGCGTGATCGGCATCCTCGGCGAGCTGGATCGCGCCGGCTTGCTGAACCGCGAGGTGAACAACGTGTTGGGGCTGACCCTGCCACAGACGCTGGCAGCCTACGATGTGATGCTGACTCGCGACGAAAGCGTCAAGAAAATGTACTCCGCGGGGCCGGCCGGTATCCGCACCACGCAGGCATTTTCTCAGGACTGCCGCTGGGATTCGTTGGACACCGACCGCAAGGAAGGCTGTATCCGCACCCGTGAACACGCCTACAGCCAGGACGGCGGGTTGGCGGTGCTGTACGGCAACCTGGCGGAAAACGGCTGCATCGTCAAAACCGCCGGCGTAGACAAGGAAATCCTCACCTTCCGCGGCCCGGCCAAAGTGTATGAAAGCCAGGATGATGCCGTAGAAGCGATCCTCGGCGGCAAAGTGGTGGCGGGCGACGTGGTCGTTATCCGCTACGAAGGGCCGAAAGGCGGGCCGGGTATGCAGGAAATGCTCTATCCGACCACCTACCTGAAATCGATGGGGCTGGGCAAGGCGTGCGCGCTGATCACCGACGGGCGTTTCTCCGGCGGCACCTCCGGGCTGTCCATCGGCCACGCCTCGCCGGAGGCGGCCAACGGCGGCCTGATCGCGCTGGTGCAGGACGGCGACATGATCGCGATCGACATTCCTCATCGCGGCATCCGGTTGGACGTCAGCGAGCAGGAGCTGGCGGCGCGGCATGAGGCGGAACTGGCGCGCGGCGCCGCGGCCTGGACGCCGAAAAACCGTGAGCGTCAGGTGTCCTTCGCGCTGCGCGCCTACGCCTCGTTGGCCACCAGCGCCGACAAAGGTGCGGTGCGCGACAAGAGCAAACTGGGGGGATAAGCAGCATGGCGGTCTCTCAACCCCTACCCAGCGCCCCCTGCGGCGCGGAATATCTGCGAGCGGTACTGCGCTCGCCGGTCTACGAGGTGGCGCAGGTCACCCCGTTGCAGGCCATGAACAAAATCTCTTCGCGCCTAGGCAACACCATTTTGGTGAAGCGCGAAGATCGCCAGCCGGTGCACAGCTTCAAGCTGCGTGGCGCTTACGCGATGATCGCCGGGCTGGATGAAGAGCAGAAGGCGCGCGGCGTCGTGACGGCTTCGGCCGGCAACCACGCGCAGGGCGTCGCTTTCTCCGGTAAACGGTTGGGCATCAAAACGCTGATCGTGATGCCGGTGTCCACCGCGGACATCAAGGTGGATGCGGTGCGCGGCTTCGGCGGTGAAGTGTTGCTGCACGGCGCCAATTTCGACGAGGCCAAAGCGAAGGCGATCGCGCTTTCCCAGCAGCAGGGCATGACCTTCGTGCCACCGTTCGATCACCCGACGGTGATCGCCGGGCAGGGCACGCTGGCGATGGAGCTGTTGCAGCAAGACGCGCATCTGGATCGGGTCTTCGTGCCGGTCGGCGGCGGCGGCCTGGCCGCCGGGGTGGCGGTGCTGATCAAACAGCTGATGCCGCAGATCAAAGTGATCGGCGTTGAAGCGGAAGACTCCGCCTGCCTGCGCGCGGCGCTGGATGCCGGCCATCCGGTGGATCTGGCGCGTGTCGGTCTGTTCGCCGAAGGCGTGGCGGTGAAGCGCATCGGCGACGAAACCTTCCGCCTGTGTCGTGAATACCTGGACGATGTGATCACCGTGGACAGCGACGCCATCTGCGCGGCGGTCAAAGATCTGTTCGAAGACGTGCGCGCCATTGCCGAACCTTCCGGCGCGCTGGCGCTGGCGGGGCTGAAAAAGTACGTCCAGCAGCACAACATTCAGGGCGAGCGCCTGGCGCACGTGCTGTCCGGCGCCAACCTCAACTTCCACGGGCTGCGCTACGTTTCCGAGCGTTGCGAACTGGGCGAACAGCGCGAAGCGCTGTTGGCGGTGACCATTCCGGAACAGCAGGGCAGCTTCCTCACGTTCTGCCAACTGCTGGGCGGCCGTTCGGTGACCGAATTCAACTACCGCTACGCTGATGCCGACAACGCCTGCATTTTTGTCGGCGTGCGTCTGACGCGCGGCCACGCCGAACGGCGGGAGATCATCGAGGAGCTTAACGCCGGCGGTTATCAGGTGGTGGATCTGTCGGACGACGAGATGGCCAAGCTGCACGTGCGCTACATGGTGGGCGGGCGACCGTCGAAACCGCTGCGCGAACGGCTGTACAGCTTCGAGTTTCCGGAGTCGCCGGGCGCGCTGCTCAGGTTCCTGCAGACGCTGGGCACGCATTGGAACATTTCGCTGTTCCACTATCGCAGCCACGGCACCGACTTCGGCCGGGTGCTGGCGGCCTTCGAACTGGCGCCAACCGAGCCGGAATTCGAGCGGCACCTGCAGGCGCTGGGCTACGATTGCCACGACGAAACCGACAACCCGGCGTTCCGCTTCTTTTTGCAGGGGTGAACATGCGGCCCGCCGGTAGCGGGCGGCTTTACGCAACCCCCGATAAACTGTCAGAACGGAAAAATTTATGACGCAACCCTTCTCCGGCTTTAGCCAGCAGGGCCTGAATTTCCTGCAGCAGGTGCGGATCGAGAACGATAAGGCATGGTTCGACGGCAACCGTGACATCTACGATCGCGAGCTGCTGGCACCGTTTCGTGCGCTGGTGGAGCAGCTGGCTCCCGGCATGCTGGCGATCGACCCGCAGTTCGAGACTCGCCCGGCGATCGGCAAAACGCTGTCGCGCATTCATCGCGACACGCGCTTTTCTCATGACAAATCGCGCTACCGCAGCCGCATGTGGCTGACGTTCAAGCGCCCGAGCAAAGACTGGAAAGACGCGCCGGTCTACTTTTTCGAACTGGGGCCGGACATGCTGCGCTATGGGCTCGGCTACTACAGCGCCAACAAGCCGACCATGGATCTGTTCCGCCATACGCTGAGGCAGCGGCCGCAGCCTTTCCTTGAGGTGGCCGCCTGCTGCCGGCCGCCGTTCGAGCTGGTGGGCGAGAGCTACAAGCGCCCGCTGGTGAAGGACCAGGCGGCGGCGATCGCCACCTGGTACAACCGCAAGTCGTTTGCGGTGATGGTGACCGACAGCGAAGTGGAAAAGCTGTTCAGCGCCGATCTGGTGCCGTTGCTGGCCGGGGCGTTTTTGCAGCTTGAGCCGCTCTACCACTGGCTGATGCAGGTAGAGACGATGAAGCAAATCGATCCGGCGGATCTGTAAATCTCGCGTCAGCGGGGATGCAGTAAGCGCCAAAAGGCGTCGATCAGCGGATCGCTGAGGCGCTTTTTCTGGACGCAGACCCCCAGCTCGAACGGTTCGACCATCGAGATGTTATCCAGCGGCGAGATGCGGTTGCGTACCGGCTCCGGGCTGTTGTCCACCACCACGCTCGGGATCAGCGCGATGCCGCAGCCCAAAGCGACCATCGACACGATGGCTTCGTGGCCGCCGACGGTGGCGTAAATCAGCGGATTGCTGATGCGGTGGCGGCGGAACCACAGCTCGATGCGTTTTCGCGACGGGCCGTGCTCCGGCAGGATGAATGGGATCTCGGCCCAGTCGGGCCTGTCGGCGAATGCCTGGCTGCGCACCGCACAGGGCAGCGCCGGCGCGATCAGCACCAGCGGGATTTCGCCGATTTTGGTGAACGCCACGCTGGCGGGCAGCGTTTCCGGCCGGCCGGCGATGCCGAGATCGGCCTCGTTGGACTGCACCTTGTCGACCGCGTCGGCGGCGTCGCCGGTGGTCAGCTTAATCTCTACCAGCGGGTGCTGCGCGCGGAAGCGATCGAGGATCGGCGGCAGGTGGCTGTACGCCGCAGTCACCGAACAGAACAGCCGCAGTTCGCCGCTGAGCGAAGGGCCGTGCTGGCCGAGCGAGTGTTTCAGCTGCTGATACTGCAGCAGCGTTTGCTGGGCGAATTCTTTCAGCTGTTCACCGGCGTCGGTCAGCTGCACGGTGCGGTTATCGCGCAGGAACAGCGGCTGCCCGAGGATCTCTTCCAGCCGCTGGATCTGGCGGGAGAGCGTCGACGGGCTGACGTGCATCGCTTTGGCGGTGCGCCCGAAGTGATGGCTTTCGGCCAGATGCAGGAACAGCTTTAAATCACGTAAATCCATATCGATACGCTCGCAGTGAGAGTGTTGCATAAATTGCAATATCACGTTCTTAATATATCAATTTAAGCAACGCATTTCCTGTTATACATTGAGTTTAACGAATCTCCGCACAGACAGGGCGGGGAATGAAAATAACAATGCAAGACAACATCAAACCGGAGTACCACCATGGCTAACTATTTCAACACATTGAACCTGCGTCAGCAGTTGGCGCAATTGGGTAAATGCCGCTTTATGGCGCGCGACGAATTTGCTGACGAAGCCGGCTACCTGAAAGGTAAAAAAGTGGTGATTGTCGGCTGTGGCGCCCAGGGTCTGAACCAGGGGCTGAACATGCGTGATTCCGGCCTGGACGTTGCCTATGCCCTGCGCAAAGAAGCGATCGACGAGAAGCGCGCTTCCTGGCGCAAGGCGACCGAAAACGGCTTTAAGGTCGGCACTTACGAAGACCTGATCCCGCAGGCGGATCTGGTGGTCAACCTGACGCCGGACAAACAGCACTCTTCCGTGGTGCGTGCGGTGCAGCCGCTGATGAAAGACGGCGCGGCGCTGGGTTACTCCCACGGCTTCAACATCGTTGAAGTGGGTGAGCAGGTGCGTAAAGACATCACCGTGGTGATGGTTGCGCCGAAGTGCCCGGGCACCGAAGTGCGCGAAGAGTACAAGCGCGGCTTCGGCGTGCCGACCCTGATCGCGGTTCACCCGGAAAACGATCCGAAAGGCGAAGGCATGGCGATCGCCAAGGCCTGGGCGGCGGCGACCGGCGGCCACCGCGCCGGCGTGCTGGAGTCGTCCTTCGTGGCCGAAGTGAAATCCGACCTGATGGGCGAGCAGACCATTCTGTGCGGCATGTTGCAGGCGGGTTCGCTGCTGTGCTTCGACAAGTTGGTAGCGGAAGGTGCCGATCCGGCTTACGCCGAGAAACTGATTCAGTTCGGTTGGGAAACCATCACCGAAGCGCTGAAGCAAGGCGGCATCACGCTGATGATGGATCGCCTGTCCAACCCGGCCAAGCTGCGTGCCTATGCGTTGTCCGAACAGCTGAAAACCATCATGGCGCCGCTGTTCCAGAAGCACATGGACGACATCATCTCCGGCGCCTTCTCCAGCGGCATGATGGCCGACTGGGCGGAAGACGATGTGAAACTGCTGACCTGGCGCGAAGAGACCGGCAAAACCGCGTTCGAGAATGCGCCGCAGTTTGAAGGCAAAATCAGCGAGCAAGAGTACTTCGATCACGGCGTGCTGATGGTGGCGATGGTGAAAGCGGGCGTTGAGCTGGCGTTCGAAACCATGGTCGATGCCGGCATCATCGAAGAGTCGGCTTACTACGAGTCGCTGCACGAGCTGCCGCTGATCGCCAACACCATTGCGCGCAAACGTCTGTATGAAATGAACGTGGTTATCTCCGATACCGCAGAGTACGGCAACTACCTGTTCGCCAACGCGGCGGTGCCGCTGCTGAAGGACTTTATGACCACCCTGCAGGCGGGCGATTTGGGCAAAGCCGCGGCGGGTACGGCGGTGGACAACGCGCAGCTGCGCGACGTGAACGAAGCGGTGCGCAGCCACCCAATCGAAACCGTCGGTCGCAAACTGCGTGGCTACATGACCGACATGAAACGCATCGCCGTTGCGGGCTGATTTTCCGCAAGGTAAAGAACACAAAGCCGGCTGTGATGCCGGCTTTTTTTATGCCTCCGGCGGCGCGAGCAGCTGCCGTTCAAGGCAGCGCCGGATCGCGTGTTTGGCGTTGGCGACCCCCAGCTTACGTACCGCATTGCCGATGTGAAACTTCACCGTACCGGTTTTGATCCCCAGGATCAGCGCGATCTCATGGTAGGTTTTGCCCTGGCTGGCCCAATAGAGGATCTCCCCTTCGCGCGGCGATAGTCGGTCCGTCCGGTTCGCCTCGGCGCTGGCCAAGGCCAGGGCGTGCTGGTGGGTATCGACCAAGACCATCTGCAGGCTGGCCCTCTCGTCTTCCATCAACTGCCGCAGTTCGGCGTCGTCGGCCGCCGTGGCGCTGATCGACAAAATCGCCAGGTTATTGTCGTGATCGTGCAAAACAAAGCTGCAACCGTGCACGATATCGTACTCCCGTGCCTGGCTGAAGATCTTCCGGTAATGCCGATCCTCGGTGGTGAGGGGGGTGTCGTGCCACATAAAGGGCGCGCAGCGGCTATGGGCGGCGCGCACGACGGGGTCGATGCGCTGATAGCCATTGGTACTGTAGATGTCCAGCCATTCTTGCGGGTAGCTCGAGACCAGCAGATGGCTATCGGGGTCATGTTTGTTGAAGGTCAAATAAGCGTATTTGAATTGGCTGAAGGCGTGCAGCCGGCCGTCAAGATGCAGCCTTGCGGCGACGGCGTTGGCGAATGCGACGGCCATCGGTAACCTCCCTGTCGTTCGGTGGCTCAGCCCGACCTGCACCAAAGTCCAGCTAGTCAGTGCGGCGGATTGAAATTTATACTCGGCTAATAAATTCAAAGAGGCGGCAATGCCAAGACCCGAGCTTAGCAGCTCTGGGCGGAAATAGGCCAACGCCAGGGAAATTCTTTCGATTATCCTCCGATCAATGTTGCTGGGAGCCATTGTGCGGCGGCGGGATTACCTCGCCGCCAGCGCTTTATTGGCTATGTGGGCATGACCTCTGCGGGAATGATGGCACCGCGATGTTGGATCACCGTCGCGGCGAGCAGGTGGCCGCGCTGCGCCGCCTGTTGGGCACTGCCGCCGTTCAGGCGTACCGCCAGGTAACCGGCGCTGAAAGCGTCGCCCGCCGCGGTGGTATCCACGACGCGCTCCGGCGGCAGCGCGATCGCCGGCACCTCCAGCCGCTCTCCCTCCACGCTGAACACCAGGCAGGCATCCGCGCCGCGTTTGACAACGATCTCGCCGACGCCGAGCATCTGCGTGCGCACCACCACCTGTTCGATCGGTTGCGCCCCCCACAGTAGCGCTTCGTCATCCAGCGTCAGGAAGGCGATGTCGGTGCAGGCTAGCACTTCACGGTAGGCCTGCTGCGTTTCCTCACGGTTTTGCCACAGGCGCGGACGGTAGTTGTTGTCGAAGATCACCCGGCCGCCGTTGGCGCGGCAGCGGCGCAACAGCGCCAGCAGCTTCGCGCGGTCGGCGGGAGTGAGGATCGCCAGGCTAATGCCGCTGAGGTACAGGTAATCGAACCGCGCCAGCCGATCGCACAGTGCGTCGGCTTGGGGGCCGGCCAGCCAATAGCGGGCGGCGGCGTCGTTGCGCCAGTAGTAAAAGGTGCGTTCGCCGGCGGCGTCGGTTTCGATCACGTACAGGCCCGGCAGTTTGTTCTCCAACTGCTGAATCATCCCGGTCTCGATCTGCTCTTGCCGCCAGGCCTGCAGCATCTCGCCGCTGAAGCTGTCGGTACCGAGCGCGGTGATGTAATGCACCTGCAGCGCCTGTTCCGGCATTTGGCGGGCGAGGTAGACGGCGGTGTTGAGGGTATCGCCGCCAAAGCCGCGCGTCAGCTGTGCGCCCTGCTGCGACAGCTCGATCATGCATTCGCCGATCACGGCGAGATTTCGGATAGTCATCGTCAATAAGCCCTGGCTAAAGAAGAAGCAACAGTCGCCAGTCTCCACGCAAGGCGGCGAGCGAGTCAATAAATTAAAACAGTGTTTTAATTTTTTATGATCGCGATCGGCAAACTCAAACAGGGCGAGGGAGAAAGCGTGCGGCAATT
Organism: Serratia nevei; assembly: GCF_024160145.1. Lineage (GTDB taxonomy): Bacteria > Pseudomonadota > Gammaproteobacteria > Enterobacterales > Enterobacteriaceae > Serratia > Serratia nevei_A. The sequence continues at coordinate 10,991 of NZ_JAMYWQ010000050.1, read as the reverse complement.
CGCGTGTAAAGTTTTGCGCAGCGCTGCCGATAAGCTGGGTAAAGAAACAGCGGCAGCGCTTTCACTTTCCCGCCACGGCGATAGTACCGATGATAACCAACCTGATCTCGGGTCTGCTGGCGCCCTGTTTTGCCCTCTATGCCTGCGCCAAATCGCGGCGCTACTGGCGGCAATGCCGGCGCTTGTATACCTTCCAGCCGATTTATCGCACTAGCGGCGCGCTGCTGGCGGTGGAACTGCTGACGGCGGTATATCACCCGAATGAGCCGGACAAACGGCAATCTCCCGAACAGTATTTCGCCTCGCTCGGCGTCGCCCAGCGTTTGCGGGTGATCCAGGAACAGCTGGCGTTGTTGCAGCGCTGGCAGGCATTGTTCATTCGCCACGCGGTGATGGTGTCGGTCAATATCGACGGCATCGCGCTGCAAGCGTTGCAACGTCATAGCGAGCTGCAACGCCAGATCGCCGAGATGCCCTATCTGCGCTTCGAGCTGGTGGAGCACGCCGAAACGGCGTCAAACCACCCGTTGCAGCAGATCGTCGGCGGCGAACGGCTGTGGCTGGACGATTTCGGCAGCGGGCTGGCCAACTTCTCCGCCGTCGGCGCCTGGCGCTATCAATACATCAAGGTGGCGCGCGAGTTGTTCACCTTGCTCAAACAGTCGGAAGAGGGCGTACAGCTGCTCGGCACCCTGATCACGATGATGAACCAGCACAGCGACGGGGTGATCGTCGAAGGCGTGGAAACCGAGCAGGAGTGGCGGCTGGTGCAGCGTTCCGGCGCGTTGGCCGCGCAGGGCTACTATCTTTCCCGCCCGGCGTGCTTTGAAACTCTGCACAGCGTACCGACGCTGTTCGCCACGCCCGGCGCGCCGGCGTGAACTCCGGCCTATCCTCAGCTAGGCTTAAACGGGGCTGCTCATTCTTTTTCCTTTCATTCGGCAGCCCGGTTTATGTGCTGAGGGAGCCCTATGACAAGAACAGGAAAGGTTTTCAGCTGGCTGGGCGGCATTGTGCTGCTGGCGATCGTCGCGCTGGCGATCTTCATCGCTACCTTCGACTGGAATCGACTCAAACCCACCATCAACGACAAAGTGTCGGCCGAACTGCGGCGGCCGTTCGCCATCCGCGGCGATCTGGGCGTCGACTGGTCGCGTAACCGGGATGAGGGCGGCTGGCGCGCCTGGGTGCCCTGGCCGCATATTCACGCTGAAGACGTGTGGCTGGGTAACCCGAAAAACATGCCCGGCGACAGCATGGTGACGCTGCAACGCGTCGACGCCAGCATCGCACCGCTGGCGCTGCTGAGGAAAGAACTGCTGATCCCGCGCATCTGGCTCAAGCAGCCGAATGCGTCGTTAGAACGCCTGGCCAACGGCGACAACAACTGGACGTTTGATCTGGCTGCTGGCCAGGATCCGCAGCAACCGCCTTCCGCCTGGTCGTTCACCGTTCACGACATCGTGTTCGACAAGGGACAGATCGCCTTTAAAGACGCCACGCTGAAGGCGGACTTCCAGGCCGCCATCGATCCGCTTGGCAAACCGCTACCGTTCAGTGAAGTGACGGGCAAACAGAGCGGCGGCAAGGCCGCTACCCCCGACTACGTTTTCGGTTGGCAGGTCAAGGGCAAATATAACGGCGAACCGCTGAGCGGCAGCGGCAAGATTGGCGGCATGCTGTCACTGCAGAGCGCCGATCTGCCGTTCCCGCTGCAGGCCGATGTGCGTTCCGGCAGCACCCGTGTTGCGGTGGCGGGCACCTTGTCCGATCCGCTGAACCTCGGCGGCCTGGACGTGCAGCTGAAATTTTCCGGCGAAAGCCTGGGTGACCTGTATGGCCTGACCGGCGTGCTGCTGCCGAACACGCCGCCGTATGCGACCGATGGCCATCTGATAGCCCGCCTGCATCAGCCGGGCGGCGCCGTGTTCGAATATCAGAAGTTCGACGGCAAAATCGGCGACAGCGACATTCACGGCGACTTGAAATACGTTGCCGGTAAGCCGCGGCCGACGCTGAGCGGCGCGGTGAGCTCCCGGCAGCTGAGGTTGGCGGATCTGGCGCCGTTGATCGGCGCGGATTCCAACGCTGCCAAAGCCGGGCGCGGCGAGAAGAGCCGCCAACCGGCGGATAAGGTGCTGCCGGTCGCGCAGTTCGATACGCAAAGCTGGCGCAAGATGGATGCGGACGTGAAGTTTGCCGCCGCGCGCATCGAACGCGGCAGCGATTTACCGCTGAGCGATCTGGCCACGCACCTGAAGCTGAACAACGGTGAGCTGCGTCTGGATCCGCTGCGCTTCGGCATGGCGGGCGGCAGCCTGAACGCCGTGGTGCGCCTCGACGGCGGCAAAAAGCCGATGCGCGGGCAGGTGGATATGCATGCGCGCAAACTCCAGCTCAAACAGCTGTTGCCGAACGTGGCGGCGATGAAGCGCAGCCTCGGGCAGATGAACGGCGACGCCAGGCTGACGGGCAGCGGCAATTCGGTGGCCGAGCTGCTGGCGACCAGCAACGGCGACCTGCGCCTGTTGATCAATAACGGGGTGATCAGCCGTAGCCTGATGGAGATCCTCGGCCTGAACGTCGGCAACTATCTGGTGGCGCAGCTGTTCGGCGACGACGTGGTGGGCATCAACTGCGCGGCGGCGGACGTCGGCATCCGCAGCGGCGTCGCCGCGCCGCAGCTGTTCGTGTTCGACACCGAGAACGCGGTGATCAACATCACCGGCAACACCAACCTCGCCACCGAACGGCTGGATTTGTCCATCGATCCGGAAAGCAAGGGGATGCGCGTGCTGACCCTGCGCTCGCCGCTGTACGTGAAAGGCACCTTCAAGCACCCCGACGCCGGGGTGAAAGCCGGGCCGCTGATCGCGCGCGGCGCGGCGGCGGTGGCGTTGGGGGCGGTGCTGACGCCGGCGGCGGCGCTGCTGGCGCTGGTCTCGCCCAGTGAAGGCGGCGAGGAGAACCCGTGCGGGCAGATCCTGCGGGAGATGAAAGGCAAAAAGTAATCAGGCGCGCGGCGGTGGCGTAAGCAGGCGGCAGTCGTGATCCTGGATCTCTTCCGCCGAGGCCAGGGTGAACGGCAGCAGGCTGCGCTCGGTCGCCAGCAGCAGGAAATCGCCGTCCGGCAGCGCGGTCATCGCCAGGCCGAAGCTGCCCATGCGCCCGTCGGCGCGCGGCAGGCCGGAGGCCAACAGACGGAAGGCGCCCTGTTGCTCCAGCTCGGCGGGGGTCACCCGTCGCCCCAGATAGTCATGCCCCAACAGGCCGCCGGGCAGCGGTTGCCATTGCTCGATAAAGTCGGGGCCGATCTGCGCCAGCCGCTGTTTTACCGCCGGCAACAGGCAGGAGATATGAATATGCAGCTGGTTTTGCGTGCGGCCATATTCCGAGTTGATCGCCAGTGAAATATCGCCGTCGTCGATCGGTTTGCCATAGCGTTCCGCCATCACGTGGCGCGCGCGCCAGGCCTGGGCGAAGAAATTCGGCGTGGCGGCGTCCAGCACCGCCGGGCTTTCTATCCCGGTGATTTTGGCGCTGGGCATCAGCAGGTATTGCAGCGGCCCGTTGCGATCTTTAAACACCACGAAGCCGGCCGGCACATCCACCTGCGCGCAGGGCGCCGGGTTGTCATGCGCCTGCTGATTGGGCAGACATTGCTGGCTGACGATGCGCCACAGCGCATCGGGATGGTCGGGCTTCAACCCGTAATAGAGCGCGATGGCGAGAGCCGCCAGCAGCGCAACGCAGACAAATACCCCACGACGCAGAGACATCGGCCAATCCTGTTACCGAGAGAAACGTCCAGCATAGCCCGGTTTTATGACAGGAAACGAACAACGCGTGCGGCCCCCCGCAGTGAGGGGGCCGTAGGGGATCACAGCGACTGGTGGCGGGTTTCTTTCATCAGCAGCAGGGCCAGCAGCGTCAGCCCGGCCATGGCTGCCAGGTACATGCCGACGTAGAACAGCCCGTAGTGGGTTGCCAGCCAGGTGGCGATGTATGGCGCCACGGACGCGCCGAGGATTGACGCGACGTTGTAGGAGAACGATGCGCCGGTATAGCGCACTTCGGTGGGGAACAGCTCCGGCAGCAGTGCGCCCATCGGGCCGAAGGTCAGCCCCATGATGCTCAGGCCGCACAGCAGGAAGCCCATCACCAGCGCCTGGTTGCCGGAGCCCAGCAGGCTCGGGAACAGGAACGCGAAACCGATCATCAGCAGGGTAATGGCGATCATGGTCTTGCGGCGGCCGAACGCGTCCGCCAGCAGGCCGGCGATCGGTACCATCACGCCGAAGCCGATCACCGCCACCATCAGCATCCACAGGAAGCTGTTGCGCGAGTAGCCGAGGCCCAGCGGTTGCGGCGCGGTGCCGTAGGTCATCGAATACACCGTCATCAGATAAAACAGCGTGTAGGTCGCCAGCATGATGAAGGTGCCGAGGATGGTCGCTTTCAGATGCTTGCTCAGCAGCGTGCCGAGCGGCACTTTCACCTGTTTGCCGGCCTTGGCCACTTTGGCGAACACCGGCGTTTCATGCAGCGATACCCGAACGTACAGGCCAATCAGCACCAGCGCGGCGGACAGGATGAACGGCACGCGCCAGCCCCACTCCATAAACTGCTGGTCGCTCAGCAGCCAGGAGAGCAGCAGGAAGGTGCCGTTGGCGAAGAAGAAGCCGATCGGTGCGCCCAGTTGGGGGAAGGAGCCGTACAGCGCACGTTTTTTGGCCGGTGCGTTCTCCGTCGCCAGCAGGGCGGCGCCGCCCCATTCTCCGCCCAGCCCCAGGCCCTGGCCAAAGCGCGCCAGCGCCAGCAGGATAGGGGCGAAGATGCCGATGGTTTCATAGCTGGGCAGCAGGCCGATCAGCACGGTGGAAATCCCCATGGTCAGCAGCGAGGCGACCAGCGTGACCTTGCGCCCCACGCGATCGCCGAAGTGGCCGAACAGCGCTGAGCCGATAGGGCGTGCGACAAAGGCGACGGCGAAGGTGGCCAGCGACTGCAGCGTCGCGGTGGTCGGGTCGCCCTGCGGGAAGAAGATGTGCGGGAACACGATCACCGCAGCGGTGGCGTAGATGTAAAAGTCGAAGAACTCGATGGCGGTACCGACCAGCGAGGCGACGATGACTTTCCCGCGGGAGTTCACCGGTGTGGACGCGTCGTCGGCGTCGAGTGGGGGTGCGATGGTGGCTTGCATAATATTTCTTATTGTTGGAGGGGGTAAAAATCCATCTTAGTGACAGCATTCGGCCTTTTCAACGCGTGAACCTTGGGCCGTGTCCCTGCTAACCGGTTAAAAAGACTAATGTTTTATCTGGCTTCTTTTCTGTAGCGTTAAACGTTGAGAAAGGGCTTTCGTGTAGAGGGAATGGCTGTAAAAGCGGTAAAGAAAAGTGAGTGGGTAGTTTGTTATGCTGGTTTTTCGGATCGTGCGCCGCGTTATTTAGACGTATTGACTGGTTTTTTAGTTGATATCCAGAGGAAAGTGCCGGCGTGTGCGATAACACCGGCACGATTGCATGGCTTCAGCGCGCCGGCGGCTCGCGTTCCGGCAACGCTTTGTCGCCCTTGTAGTCGGCGGTGGCGATCCAGGCGGCGCAAAACAGCGTCAAACGGGCGAAGAAGTAGAAGAACGCCATCAGCCCGATCACCGAACCGAAGGCTGCGCCGGAAGGCGACTTCGCCACCTGCGGCAGCGTCATGGTCATCACGAACTTGATCACCTCAAAACCGATGGCGGCGAGCAAGGTGCCGCGCAGCAGTGCTTTTCTCTTCGGTTTGTGGCGCGGCAGCATCCAGAAAATCCACAGGAACAGCAGATAGTTGGCGAAAATCGAGATCGACAGCGCGATCAGCGTCAGCGCCGGCCGTAGCCATTCGATGCCGTCCAGCCCCAGCGCATTGACGATCGTCGCCTGCGCCGAGCCGGCGACCGAGGTCAGCGACAGCGTAACGATCAGCGCGACCACCAGGCCGGTCAGCGAGATGAAATCACGGGTGTACTTGAAGTAGATTTTCTCCTGATCCTGCGGATTGCGTTCCCAAACGTCGCGCGACTGCGCGCGGATCGCCTCGCGCAGGTTGCCCATCCAACTGATGCCGGAATAGAGCGCCAGCGCCAGACCGGTCAATCCCACGGTGGTGCGCTGCTGAATGGCGGTGTTGACGGTGTTCTTCAGCGTGCTGGCCAGCGTCGGATCGCTGATGCTGCCGACGATGCGGTTGATCAGCCGGGCCAGCAGATCCGGGTTGGAGGCCAGCACGAAACCGGCGGCGGCGAACGACACCATCAGGATCGGGATCAGCGAGAGGAAGGAAAAATAGGTGATGGCGGCGCCGAACTGGCTGCCCAGCCGGTCGTTGAAACGATCGGTGGCACGCAGCAGGTGCGCGACGCTCGGCCAGGCCTTGATGCGTTCTATCAGACGTGAAAAACCGGAAATGCGACGGTCGAGGGTCTCATGGCCGGTCTTGATGGCGATAAGCGGCTTCGGCGGCGTGTCTTGTGCGGGCTGGCGGCGTTCCTGGTCTGGTCCTGTAGGCATTACTTCACGATTTCCTTAACGTTAAACGGCATGTTTCTGCGTTGATTATAGCCAAAGCCCCGCGGCGTTTTGAGCGCCGGGGCGGCAAACGGTCAATTTCCGAGCTTAACGCGTTAGCGCCCGGCATGAAACGCCGGGGGTGGGTCGATAGGTAAAATTCCTATGAAAACCCCGTGGCGCCTCGGTTTTTTTCACTTCCCTACCTCCAATTTTTATCTGTTTCGTCGGCGAGAAAGCGTTTACTCATGATGTGGCGTCGCGCTTTGTCGATCGCCGCGCCGCTGCAGCCGTAGAGGCTGGAACGGTCCCATCCGTCATCAACAGAAAAACTGGAAGGTCTTATGAAATTGCTTAATCATCCCACCTGTCGTCCGTTTACCGAAGCGGGCAACCTGTCACAGCTTTCCGCCTACTATGAAGAGGGGCGGCACATCATGTGGATGTTGCTGCGCGCCGCGCCGCGCCCCTGTTTCAATCAGGCGCTGATCGAAGACATCATGACGCTGGCGCAGGCGGCGAAGGAGTCTTCGCTGCGGTTCGATTTCTGGGTTACCGGCTCGCTGGTGCCGCACATGTTCAACGTCGGCGGCGATCTGCAGTTCTTTGCCGAAGCGATCAAAAACCGCAAGCGCGAGGCGATGATGGCCTATGCGCGTGCCTGCATCGACTGCGTGCATGCGGCGGCGCGCGGTTTCGACACCGGCGCGGTCAGCATTGCGATGGTTGAAGGCAGCGCGCTGGGGGGCGGCTTCGAAGCGGCGTTGGCGCACCATTTCGTGCTGGCGCAGAACAATGCGCGCATGGGGTTCCCGGAGATCGCGTTCAACCTGTTCCCCGGCATGGGCGGCTATTCGCTGGTGGCGCGCAAGGCGGGCATGCGCTTGGCCGAGGAGCTGATTTGGGGCGGCGAGTCGCACACGGCAGAGTGGTTCGAGAGCCGCGGGCTGGTGGATCAGCTGTTCCAACCCGGTGACGCCTACATGGCGACGCGTACCTTCATCGATACCATACGGCCGAAGCTCAACGGCATGCGCGCCATGCTGCGGGCGCGGCAACGCGTGCTGCAGCTGACGCGTTCCGAACTGATGGACATTACCGAAGATTGGGTGCAGTCGGCCTTTACCATTGAGGAAAAAGACCGCGCCTATATTGAGCGGTTGGTGATGCTGCAGGATCGTCACACCCTGAACCTGCGCCGTGCCGGCTAACGTTAACGCGCCCGCCTCACTCGGAGGGTGAGTGCGGGCGATAGGACTGCAGCCAATGCTCCAGCTGTGCCGGGAGCATTGGCCGCGCGAACAGAAAGCCCTGTTTTTCGTCCACGCCGACCTCGTCCAGGAAGCGATTTTCGCTCTCGGTTTCCACCCCTTCGGCGATCACTCGGAAGGCCAGCGCCTCTGCCGCCGCGACGATCGCGCGCACCAGCGATTGTGAAACCGGGTTGAAATTCACCCCGCGCACGAAGCTTTTGTCCAGCTTGATGGCGTCCAGTGGAATACGCGCCAGCTGCGCCAGCGACGAGTAGCCGGTGCCGAAGTCGTCGAGATGCACCTGAGCACCCAGCTCGCGCAGCCGGGTGATCAGCACGCGCGCGCGGTTCTCGTCTTCAATCAGGCTGCTTTCGGTCAACTCGAAATCCAGCAGGCAAGGGGCCATGCGGTGACGACGCAGCACCCCGAGCAGGTCGTTGACGATGCTGTCGTCGGCCAGCTGCCGGGCGGAGAGGTTGACCGCCACCCGCAGATTCACCCCCTGTTCTTGCCACCGAGCCGCCTGACCGGCGGCGGTCTGCAGCACCCATTGGCCCAGCGGGCCTATCAGGCCGGACTCTTCGGCGTAGGAGATGAACTGCAGCGGCGGGATCAGGCCGCGTTCAGGCGAATCCCAGCGGACCAGCGCTTCCACACTGTGCACTTCGCCGCTGCGCGCGTCGATTTTAGGTTGGTAATACAGCACCAGCTGATTTTGCTCCAGCCCTTTGCGCAGGTTGGTGTCCAGCCACATGTATTCGGCGACGCGTTTGTTCATCTCCGCAGAGAAGACGGTATAGGTGCGTTTGCCGTGCTCCTTGGCGACGTACATGGCGGTATCGGCGCTGCGAATCAGGCTGTCGAGATCGTTGCCGTGTTCCGGGCACAGCGCGATGCCGATCGAACAGCCGGTATACACCTCGATCAGGCCGATGCGAAATGGCGTCTTCAGCCGGTCGATGATGCGCTGCGCCAGCGTTTGCAGGCGCTCGCGATCGGTCTGCGGCGCCAGCACCAGAAATTCGTCGCCGCCAAGACGGGCGAGCACCTGATCCGGGCTCAGGCAGCCGAGGATCGCCAGTGACACTTCGACCAGCAGCCGATCGCCGAACATATGGCCATAGGCGTCGTTGACCTTTTTGAAGTTGTCGAGATCGAGATACACCAGGCCAAAACTCTCATCGCCGCGTGTGGCGATGGCCTGATTGATCTTGTCCTGGATAGCGTTACGGTTAGGCAGGCCGGTAATCAGATCGGTGTTGGCCAGCACCCGCAGCCGCTCCTGTGCGCGGCGTTCTTCGGTGATGTCGGTACCGGAGCAGATCAGAAACACCTCGTTCTTGCCGCTGCCGCTGTGCACAAACTTGTTGCGGAACAGGAACAGCCGTTCGCCCTTGACCGTCTTGACCCAGCGCTCCACTTCATACGACGATCCGTTGCGGAAGAAGCCGGCGATGTTGCGCCGTGAGGCGGCGGCTTCTTCCGGGCTCATGAACAGCTGGAAAACGTTTTTGCCGATCACTTCGTGTTCGTGCAGCCCGGTATATTCCTCGCATAGCCGATTGAAACGCTGAATGCGGCCGTGCTGATCGACGATCACGATCACCGAATTGGCCTCGGATACCACCTGTTCGGCGAAGGAGAGGCCGTGCACCAGATCGCGCGCCACGGATTTGGTGTCGCTGAAGGCGGAAGCGGTGCCCGCCCATTCGAGATTGTTGATACGGCGGCCGACCAGATGCAGGTGCAGCGGCTCACCGGCCAGCGAGATGGCCAGTTCAAGGCTGGCGGTAACGCCGGTCAGACGACGAATTTTCGCCGCCTGCATGGCGTTGAGCGCCACCGCGACGTGGGCTTTGCCCTTAACGGCGGACAGTTCCAGGGCATTGCTGTCAAACGCCAGCCGCCAGTGGGGGCTCTGGGTACCGAAGTGGGCGTTAAGAAGCTCAGGGCCTTGGTCTGCGGACATGATGATTCCTCAAAAGAGCACGGGCGGCCGGTCAGCACGAAGCGCCGGGGCAGCCTGATGGCTCGAAAGTGGTCGCCGCGCGCGTCTGTGAATCATATAACAGGTTTTCGCTGGCGTGGCAGGTAATGAAAACTATTATATAAGCAATGATTAGTTTTGCGGTGTAAACGTCACACGGCAGCCTGGCTGACTTAAAGTGTAGGAGGAGAACGTCGGGTCGTACGAAGTTTGTACCGATACTCCCCGCTATTGAAAAACGGTTGATGTAAGGTTGCTGTGGACGAGAGTAAATTATAGCGGTGAGGGTATGGCTGAAAAATAACTCTACCGGGGGGATTTTCGCCGGGAAATTAAAATTTCCATCGAATGAACGCCATCTTCATAATTTTCTCATAATTGGTGAATAAACCTGTTATGGGTTTTAAAAAGTTTACACACCCTCGCATTACTTGAATTTTATCAGCCTATTATTATCTCCGACGACCCAATGAGCCTGTTAATGTGCAGCGCTCTTGATGACGAAAAACGTTTAAGGAAATGATTATGCGTAAATTGACGGCTTTATTTATCGCTTCCACTTTGGCCCTGGGGTCTGCGTCCGCGGCGTTTGCCGCCGACACCACGGCTGCGCCGGCGGCGGATGCGGCGCCGATGAAAATGATGCATCACAAGGGTGAAGGCAAAGATGGCCCGTTTGCCGGTCTGAACCTGACCGAGCAGCAGCGCCAGCAGATGCGCGACATCTGGAAAGAGTCACACCAGAAACGCGGGCCGGGTATGAAAGAGGAGCGCCAGACGCTGCATAATCTGGTCGCTTCTGACAGTTTCGACGAAGCGAAGGCGAAAGCGCAGATTGACGTCATCAGCAAAGCGCAATCCGAACGCATGCTGGAACGCGCCAAAGCGGAAAATAAAATTTATAACCTGCTGACTCCTGAGCAGAAAAAACAATACAATGAGAATTATCAGAAACGTGAACAAAAAATGATGGAGCATATGAATAAAATGAAGACGCAAATGTCTTCCGGTCAGTAATATGCGCTCACGGTGAATAAAAAAGGGCCAGGCTATTTGTCTGGCCCTTTTTTTTGGTTCTGACCCGTCCTAAATAGCGTTGACACATTTTACTCACGCACAGAGGAAAATGTGATGAACCAGTATGTTAAACGCACACAACGCGATTATTCTCTATCCTTTAAATTAGCCGTTGTCGAACAGGTC
>NZ_JAMYWQ010000005.1 GCF_024160145.1 Serratia nevei | reverse complement strand
GGGTGTGGTGAAATTGATAATGCCAAGAGCCTGGGAAAGTTCCATTTTAAGGGTCCATGACGATGCCATGGACCCTTTGTACAGCAACCACAGGATCGGTCAATTGATCCTTAAACGATCGGCATTAGGCCTATTGCCGGCCTTTCTTTTGGGCGTTTGCCGCGTCAGGGCTGTTTGGCTTTCTGCTTCTCTTCTTTCAGCTTGTGCTCCAGCTCCACCAACTGTTCCGGCGACACGGCGGGGTAGCCCTGGGCGTCTTCCGGCACGGTGTGCATGGCGGAGATCGGGATCAGCGGGCCGAGGAAGCGCGGTTCGCGCTTGAGGATGTACAGATCGGTCAGCGCGCCCAGGCGGGCGAAGATCTCGCGGGCGCGCACCGTCATCATGTCTTTCGGCGACGGCACCGCGTAGCACTGCGCCTGAATGCCCATGTGCAGGGCGATGAACAGCGCGCGCTCGCAGTGGAAGCGTTGGGTGATGATGATGAAGTCGTTGGTGTCGAACACCTTGCGGGTGCGCACGATGGAATCCAGGGTGCGGAAGCCGGCGTAGTCCAGCACGATATCGCTCGGCGCCACGCCGGCGGCGATCAGATCGCGGCGCATGGTCATCGGCTCGTTATAGCTTTGTTGAGCGTTGTCGCCGCTCAGCAGCAGGTATTTCACCTTGCCGCTGTTATAGGCGTTGATCGCCCCCTGAATGCGGTAACGGTAGTACTGGTTGATCACCCCGGTGCGGTAATACTTGGCGGTGCCGAGCACCACGCCGACCTGGCGGTGCGGCAATTCCTGCAGTTCGTCGTAGACGTAAGGCGCGGTTTTCCAGCTGATCCAGCGATCGAGCGCAATAGCCGAACCCATCAACACCGCAATGATGATGAACAGGCTGATGATCAGGCGTTTCCACATGTTGTTGCCTTACGCGCGCCGGGCTGAAAAAGATGGTTCAAGGCTACTTTACCTGACCGAACGACGCAAGACGCGAACCGCCTGAAGCACGCGCAACGCCGCATTTTTAGGCGGTTTTGCCGCACAAAAAAGCCCGGCGGAGCCGGGCTGGGTCATTTCAGCGCGCCATTTAGAACGAGGTGCGCTTGTAGCTGCGGTACTGCGGCCGCCAGAAGTTGTGCTCGATGGCTTTCGACAGCGCGTCTTCGGAGGTGACGATCGCCACGCCCTGCAGCTGCGCCGCTTTACCCACTTCCATGGCGATGCACTTCGACACGCCCTGAATATCGTCGATATTCGGCAGCAGTGCGCCGTGGCCGTCGGTGGCCAGCGGCGAACAGTCCGCCAGCGCGCGGCTGGCGGCCATCAGCATGGAATCGGTGACGCGGGTTGCGCCGGAGGCCAGCACGCCGAGGCCGATCCCCGGGAAGATATAGGAGTTGTTGCACTGGGCGATCGGGTACAGCTGCTCTTTATAGCTCACCGGCGCGAACGGGCTGCCGGTTGCCACCAGCGCGGCGCCGTCGGTCCAGTTGATGATGTCTTCCGGGCGGGCTTCCACGCGCGAGGTCGGGTTGGACAGCGGCATCACGATAGGACGTTCGCAGTGCTTGTGCATCTCGCGGATCAGCTCTTCGGTAAACAGCCCCGGCTGGCCGGACACGCCGATCAGAATGGTCGGCTTGGCGTTGCGCACCACGTCCAGCAGCGAAATGGCGTCGCTGGCGGTGGCCCAACCGGCCAGGTTGTCGCTCTTCTGCACCAGCTTGCTCTGGAAGTCGAGCAGGTTCGGCAGCTTGTCGGTCAGCAGGCCGAAACGGTCGACCATGAATACGCGGGCGCGCGCTTCGTCTTCGCTCAAGCCTTCGGACTTCATCTGCGCGATGATCTGCTCGGCGATGCCGCAGCCGGCGGAACCGGCGCCGAGGAAGGTGACGGTCTGATCGCGCAGCTGGCTGCCGGCGGCGCGGCTGGCGGCGATCAGGCTACCGAGGGTGACCGCGGCGGTGCCCTGAATGTCATCGTTGAAGCAGCAGATCTCGTCGCGGTAGCGGTTCAGCAGTGGGGTGGCGTTGTTCTGCGCGAAGTCTTCGAACTGCAGCAGCACGTTCGGCCAGCGGCGTTTGACCGCCTGAATAAACTCTTCGACGAAGGCGTGGTACTCCTCGCCGGAGATGCGCGGATGGCGCCAACCCATGTACAGCGGATCGTTGAGGCGCTGCGGGTTGTTGGTGCCGACGTCCAGCACCACCGGCAGGGTGTAGGCCGGGCTGATGCCGCCGCAGGCGGTGTACAGCGACAGCTTGCCGATGGGGATGCCCATGCCGCCGATGCCCTGGTCGCCCAGGCCGAGGATGCGCTCGCCGTCGGTGACCACGATCACCTTGACGTTCTGCTTGGTGGCGTTTTGCAGCATGTCATCGATGCGATCGCGGTTCGGGTAGGAGATGAACAGCCCGCGCGCGCGGCGATAGATATCGGAGAAGTGTTCGCAGGCCTCGCCGACGGTCGGGGTGTAGATGATCGGCATCATCTCGCTCAGGTGTGAATCCAGCAGGCGGTAGAACAGGGTTTCGTTGGTGTCCTGGATATTGCGCAGGTAGATGTGCTTGTCGTTATCGTTCTTGAAATCCTGATACTGACGGTAGGCGCGTTCCACCTGTTCTTCGATGGTTTCCACCGCTTCCGGCAGCAGGCCGTGCAGGTTGAAGTGGCTACGTTCTTCCTCGGTGAAAGCGCTGCCTTTGTTCAGCAGCGGAAATTCCAGCAGAATCGGGCCGGCGTAAGGGATGTAGAGCGGGCGTTTGCTTTCGTATTCTAGTTCCATCAGTTTTACTCTTCACGTATCAGATAACTTTATTGCCGACGATCCTAAGAGATAAAGAGCAGATGTACAGCATTTGTTGCCAGATGATGAACCAGGTTGGCGTAATTATCGACAATCAAATGATTTTTTAACTAAAGAAAGTCTCTCTGGCGGCGTTGGGGCATTGTATTTGGCGGGTGGGGCTGTTAGCGGCGGAACCGGATGGCTCCGCCGTGGTGCGCTTAGAACGCGGCGCGGCTGACGTTTTGGCAGCCCAGTGCCGCCAGCGTGGCGCGGGTGGCGTCCCACTGGCTGAGGATCGCCTCTTGCGGTTCGACCAGCACGGCGCGGCGGATGTTCAGGCAATCGCCGCCGGAGAGGTTCAGCAGGATAAGAGCGGCCTGCAGCGGCGGCAGGCTCGGGTTGAAGGCGGCGTTTTCTGCATAGCGGCCGGCGTAGAGGCTACCGTCCTGCGTTTCCAGCGCCACGCCGCTGTGGGCGTTGCTGTACGGTGCGTGGCTCTGATTGGCCGCCGCCAGCGCCGCCTGCGTCAGCGCATCGTCCAGCGCCAGCCGATGGCCGTGATCGACCTTGTCCATCAGCAGCGAAGCGATATCAAGATCTTTCGGGCCGAAGGCGTCCGGCAGATAGTCCGCCAGCGTGGCCGGCGCGCGGCCCGGCAGACGGATCTGCAGCTCGCCGCCGCTGTTCAGTTCATTCATAAACTGACGGCAGTGGCCGCACGGCGTGTAGTTGACGGTGACCGAGGCCAGCGCTTTTTCGCCGCGCAACCAGGCATGGGTAACCGCGCACTGTTCCGCATGCACGGTTTGCTGCAGCGGTGCGCCGCTGAATTCCATATTGGCGCCGAAATAGAGGTTGCCACTTTGCCCGCGCGCGATGGCGCCGACGTGGAAGTGCGATATCGGGGTTAACGAGCAGGCCGCCGCCAACGGCAGCAGCGCGAATGCCAGCGCGTCATCGTCCAACCCGCAGCCTGTGCGGATCGCCGCCGCTTGCTCGGCCGTGAACATCGCCGGAAAGTCAGGCGCGTCCAGATAGGGCCGCAGGGCGGATTGCAGTGTCGCAGGCAGTGCGCTGAACGCAGTGTGAAAACGCGGATGCATAGAAAGTCTCTCTACAGGTTAACGGGATAACATTCTAGGCAGGCCAGAGACATTAAAGTGTGATTAATGTCTCTTAATTGGTGAAATTAATGCAATGGGATACATAAATGTGAGATGTATCGCAAGTTTCACCGCGTTCAACCGAACAGGTGCAGCAGCACCGGGAACAGGAACGGCGCCAGCAGCGAGGTGATGATGCCGCAGATCACCAGCGCCAGCGAACCGAAGGCGCCCTCCTGGTAGTCCATCTCTGCGCAGCGGGCGGTGCCCAGCGCGTGGGAGGCGGTGCCCATCGCCAGACCGCGCGCCGAGTGGGTGGTGATTTTCAGCAGGTTGAACAGCGTATGGCCGAACACGGCGCCGAGGATACCGACGAAAATGACGCAGACCGCGCTGATCGCCGGAATGCCGCCGAGTGAGTCCGCGACGGCCATGGCGATCGGCGTCGTGACCGATTTCGGCAGGATAGAGGCGGCGATTTCCGGCGTGGCGCCCAGCCACAGGGCGATGGCACCACCGCTGATCATGGCGGTCAGGCTGCCGATGAAGCACACCGCGATAATCGACTTCCAGCGCGCGCGGATCTGGTGCAGCTGTTCATACAGCGGGAAGGCCAGTGCGACGACCGCCGGCTGCAGCAGGTCGTTGAGGATTTTGCTGCCGAGGAAGTAGCGCTCATAGGGGATGCCGGTGAGCAGCAGCAGCGGGATGATCACCGCCATGGAAACCAGCAGCGGGTTGAGCAGCGGCATGTTCAGCTTGCGCGCCAGCCAGCGCGCGGCGAAATAGACCGCCAGCGTCAGCGGCAGCGACCACCAGATTTCATGGATCATGGGTTGCCCTCCTTGTCGTCGGGCTTGCCGGCGATGCGGCGCTCGCGATGAAAATAGTGTGAGGTATAGCCGACCACCACCAGTACCATCAGCGTGCTGATCAGGCAAGAGATAACCAACGGGCCCAGATGCGCCACAATTTGGTCGTAGTATTTCATCACCCCGACGCCGATCGGCACGAACAGCAGCACCATGTAACGGATCAGCAAATGGCAGCCGGGTTTAACCCATTTGGCCGGCAGGATCTGGGTGGAGAGCAGCGCGAACAGCAGCAGCATGCCGATGATACTGCCGGGAATGGCGAACGGTAGCAGCGCCGCCAGCGCGTTGCCAACGAACAGACAAAGGTAGATGAGGAGCAGGGCCCTCAGGTATTTCCAGCACAGTGTGAGCACGTTGGCCATGGTTTTTTCCCGTTTAACTGACGTATTCATCATACAATTAAACTGTGAGCCATGCCACAGATCGCACCATGAATTCTCGCTATGGCCACTATGCCCGATCGGCGGGTTGACAGCCCGCATCGGCTGTTGCTTGCGGGATCAGCGCGCGTCCTCGGCGGTTGCCGCCGCGTGTTCTGCCAGCCGGTGGCCGAGGAAGAAAAACAGCAGGCTGAGCAGCGCGCAAACGATCAGCATCACGAACATCAACGGCGGCGCGGCATAGCTGAGCAGCATCCCGCACAGCACCGGGTTGATGGCGCCGCCCAGCGCGCTGAGGTTCTGTACCCCATAGTAGCTGCCTTTCAGGTGCGGCGGCGCGATAAAGTCGATGAACATGTATTCCACCGGAATAACGATGATCTCACCCAGGGTAAACACCGCCATCGCCGCCAGCCACAGCCAGACTGCCTGGCCGGCCATCATAAAACCGAGCAGCCCGACGATGAAAAATAGCGTGCCCAGCGCCAGCCAGCGCAGCATGTTTTCCTGGCGCATGCCGCGGCTGAGCAGGTATTGCAGGGCGATGACGATGCCGGCGTTGACGATCATCACCAGCCCGATGATTTTGTAGGCGAACTCGGCGCTGGAGACGGTGATCAGGTACTGCGACAGATAGCCGGTGAACTGACCGAACACCACCGCGCCCAGAGTGCTGCCGAGGGTAAAGTAGATCAGCCGCCGATCGCTCTGCAAGATGGTCAGCGTCTGACGGAAGTTGGGCAGCGCAGCCGGCGCGGTTGGCGTTGGGCGCTGTTCCCGGCCGCGCAAGCGCAGGCTCAGCGCCGCCACCGTCGCCAGCGCCAATCCGCCCGACAGGTAAAATGGCAGCAGCGGATTAAGGCCGGCCACCAGAACGCCGAGCGAAGAACCGATCGCCCAACCCACGTTGACCAGCGTGTAGTTGATTGAGAAGGCCTTAATGCGCAGCTCGACCGGCAGCCAGTCGGCGAAGCAGGCTTTGATGGTGATGCTCAGCACCGAATAACAGGTATGCAGGATCGCCAGCACCACGATCGCGCCGCCGGGGCGCGGGATCCAGGGAAGGGCAAAGAAGCTCAGCGCAAACAATAAAATCGACAGCAGGATCAGGCGGTTTTTGCTGAATTTGTCTGCCAGATAGCCGCCGTACAGGCTGGCAAGGATGCCAATGGCGAGGCTGACGCCCAGGATCCCCCCCACGCTCTTCGGCAGCAGTTGGAAATGTTCGGTAAGGTAGATGGTGATGAACGGCAGCGTCACGCCGCGACCGATGGTCAATACCAGCGAACTGGCCAGCAGCACGTTGATCAGCGAGGGGAATCCCTTCATTCGAAACCTGTTTATGCATACAGTTATTGGGCGATGCAGATAACATAGCGTATTTTGGCGGGGACGGAAGGGGGAAGCCGATAATTAGTTGAAAAACAGAGGCTGCGTCGGCAGCCTCGTCAAAAACAGCATTATTTGCCGTGTTCGGCCTGCAGCGTAGCGAACCACGGCTGAACGAAGTCGCTGCTGCTGCCCCAGCCGGGGATGATCTTCGCCAGCCCGGCGACGTTGACCGGCCCCGGCTGTGCCAGCAACAGCGCCTGTGGAATGACCGTCGCTTGAAATTGATAGCTGTCCGGCGTGCTTTCACCGGCGATCTTGTTGGCCACCAGGCGCAGGTTGACTGCGCCGATAAGTTTCGGATCCACCGCCACGCTGATCTGCCACGGGCTGCCGGCTTCGCGCATCAGCTGCAAGTCCTGGTTGGAGATATCGATGCTGTACAGTTTGATTTCGGTGCGGCCGTTTTCTTTCAAAGCCTTGTAAGCGCCCTGGGTAAAGGCGTCCCAGGTGCCCCAGATGGCGTCGATCTTGCCTTTCGGGTATTTCGCCAATATCGCGCCCACCTTGTTGGCGGTATCGCCCTGTACGTCGGAAGAGACTGCGCCGATCGATTCCAGCTCATGAATGCCCGGATGCTGTTTCAGCAGCTGCTGATAAGCGGCCTGGCGGCGTTCCATCGGCGGGAAGCCGGCCACCCAGAGCTTGATGATGTTGGCCTGGCCGTTGAAATCCTTCACCAACTGGCCGAAGGAGGCGTTGGCCAGAGAAGCGTCGTCCTGCTGCGAGACGGTGACGCCGGGAACGCTGCCGCTGACGTCGGTATCGAAAGCCGCGACGGCGATGCCGGCCGCCGCGATGCGTCTGACCAGATCGGTGGAATAGGGGGCTCGCCCCTGCGAGAGAATGATGCCGTCATATTTCTGGCTGATAGCCTGGTTGACGAAGTCCTGGAAGCGCGCGTCGTCGCCGTTGCTGAGGAAGGTGTCCACCTTGAAGCCCAGCTTGCGCCCTTCCTGAATGGCACCTGCCAAAAATTGCGTGGTGTTGTCGTCGGATCCGAGATTGCGGATCACCGCGATGCGCACCGGCCCCTGATGCTGGGCGATGGCGGCCGGCACGGCGGCGTTTTCCGCCGCCTGCAACGGCAGGGCGGCCAGCAGGCTGAGGGCGAGCAGCGAAGTCTTGAGGTTTTTCATTATTATAGGCTCCAAAAAAGCAGGGAAACGATCCTGGTCAGGGTCTGTTATAGCAGTCTTTCTGTCTGGACGTCTATTTGTTGTTGCGAAGCATCATAGCGGGATGTGGCAGGCGAGGGAATCAGAGCGGTTATGACTTTTTCTTACTGTTTATAACGTTGGGTTTGAGGCATTAAAAAAGGGCCGAGCAAGCTCGACCCTCGATGTTATGCGGCCGGCGCGGTTACTTGACCTGCATGCCTGGCTGTGCGCCGCTGTCCGGGCTCAGCAGGAAGATCTCTTTCCCGCCAGGGCCTGCAGCCATCACCATGCCTTCCGAAACGCCGAAGCGCATTTTACGCGGTGCCAGGTTGGCGACCATGATGGTCAGACGGCCTTCCAGCGCTTTCGGATCCGGGTAAGCGGAGCGAATGCCGGAGAAGATCTGGCGCGATTCGCCGCCCAGATCCAACTGCAGCTTCAGCAGCTTGTCGGAGCCTTCGACAAAGTCGGCGCTCTTGATCAGAGCGATGCGCATGTCCACCTTGGCGAAGTCGTCGAAGGTGATGGTTTCCTGGATCGGATCGTCGGCCAATGGACCGGTCACCGGCTTGGCGGCGGCCATGTCTTCCTTCGAGGCGTTGACCATCTCGCTGACCTTGTCCAGATCGATGCGGTTGAACAGCGCTTTGAACGCGTTGACCTGATGGCCCAGCAGCGGCTGCGGAATGGCGTCCCAGCTCAGCTCTGCGTTGAGGAACGCTTCGGCGCGTTCGGTCAGCGAAGGCAGCACCGGCTTCAGGTAAGTCATCAGCACGCGGAACAGGTTGATGCCCATCGAGCAGATGGCCTGCAGATCGGCGTCGCGGCCCTCTTCCTTTGCCACCACCCAAGGTGCCTGCTCATCCACGTAGCGGTTGGCCAAATCGGCCAGCGCCATGATCTCGCGGATCGCGCGGCTGAACTCGCGGCCGGCGTAAGCCTCGGCGATGCTCTGCGCCGCGTCGACGAAGGTCTGGTACAGCGCCGGATCGGCCAGGCTGTCGGCCAGCTTGCCGCCGAAGCGCTTGTTGATAAAGCCGGCGTTGCGCGAAGCCAGGTTCACTACCTTGTTGACGATGTCGGCGTTCACGCGCTGCACGAAGTCTTCCAGATTGAGATCGATGTCATCAATGCGCGAAGAGAGCTTGGCGGCGTAGTAATAGCGCAGGCAGTCGGCGTCCAGATGCTGCAGGTAGGTGCCGGCCTTGATGAAGGTGCCGCGCGATTTGGACATCTTGGCGCCGTTCACCGTCACATAGCCGTGCACGAACAGGTTGGTCGGTTTGCGGAAGTTGCTGCCTTCCAGCATCGCCGGCCAGAACAGGCTGTGGAAGTAGACGATGTCCTTGCCGATAAAGTGATACAGCTCGGTGGCGGAGTCTTTGCGCCAGAACTCGTCGAAGTTCAGATCGCCACGCTTGTCGCACAGGTTCTTGAAGGAGCCCATGTAGCCGATCGGCGCGTCCAGCCAGACGTAGAAGTATTTGCCCGGCGCATCCGGGATCTCGAAGCCGAAGTAAGGCGCATCGCGGGAGATGTCCCACTGCTGCAGGCCGGATTCGAACCACTCCTGCATCTTGTTCGCCACTTGCTCTTGCAGCGCGCCGGAGCGCGTCCACGCCTGCAGCATTTCGCTGAAGGCCGGCAGGTCGAAGAAGAAGTGCTCGGAGTCACGCATCACCGGCGTTGCGCCGGAAACCACGGACTTCGGATCGATCAGTTCCGTCGGGCTGTAGGTGGCGCCGCACACTTCGCAGTTGTCGCCGTACTGATCCGGCGATTTGCATTTCGGGCAGGTGCCCTTCACGAAGCGATCCGGCAGGAACATGCCTTTCTCCGGATCGTACAGCTGAGAAATGGTGCGGTTCTTGATAAAACCGTTTTCTTTCAGGCGGCTGTAAATCAGGGTGGACAGCTCACGGTTTTCATCGCTATGGGTCGAATGGTAGTTGTCATAGCTGATGCCAAAGCCGGCGAAATCCTGTTGGTGCTCCTGGCTCATCTCCGCGATCATTTCTTCCGGTTTCACACCCAGCTGCTGCGCTTTCAGCATGATCGGCGTGCCGTGCGCGTCGTCCGCGCAGATGAAATGCACTTCGTGGCCGCGCATTCGTTGGTAACGCACCCAGATATCCGCCTGGATGTGCTCGAGCATGTGGCCGAGATGGATGGAACCATTTGCGTACGGTAGCGCGCACGTCACCAATAATTTTTTCGCGACTTGAGCCATAGTGAGAACTTGCTTTCTGTAATGAATAAAAGGGCCTTCGATGTTAACCGATCGCGCCCTTCGCTGCTAGGGCGGTTTCTTACAGGTTATACGCGCCAGCCGCCGGGCAGTTCTGATATGCTTAGCCGGAAGCTACCCATTCAAAATCAAGGAGCCGGGATGAACGCTAAATCCCCTGAGCAGACCAACCCCGAAGTTCTGCGCGCCCTGGTGACCGGTGTACTGGCCGCCTTTGAACACCCGACGTTGAAAAACAATCTGACTGCGCTGAAGGCCATTCATCACTGCGCGTTGCTGGACGATGTGCTGCATATCGAACTGACGATGCCGTTTGCCTGGCAGAGCGGCTTTGACGCGCTGCAGGCGAGCGTCGGCCCCGAGTTGCTGCGCGTGACCGGCGCTTCCGCCATCGACTGGAAGCTGAAACACGACATCACGACGCTGAAGCGCGCCAACGGCCAGGCCGGCATCAAAGGCGTGCGCAACATCATCGCCGTCAGCTCCGGCAAGGGCGGGGTGGGGAAATCCAGCACCGCCGTGAACCTGGCGCTGGCGCTGGCCGCCGAAGGGGCTAAGGTCGGCATTCTGGACGCCGACATTTACGGCCCGTCGATCCCCAACATGCTAGGCACCGAACATGAACGGCCAACCTCGCCGGACGGGCAGCACATGGCGCCGATCGTGGCGCACGGCCTGGCGACCAACTCCATCGGTTATCTGGTGACCGACGACAACGCGATGGTGTGGCGCGGCCCGATGGCCAGCAAGGCGCTGATGCAACTGCTGCAAGATACGCTGTGGCCGGATCTGGATTACCTGGTGCTGGACATGCCGCCGGGCACCGGCGACATTCAGCTGACGCTGTCGCAGAACATTCCGGTGACCGGCGCGCTGGTGGTCACCACGCCGCAGGATATTGCCTTGCTGGACGCCGCCAAGGGCATCGTGATGTTCGAGAAAGTGCATGTGCCGGTATTGGGTATCGTAGAGAACATGAGCGTGCACATCTGCAGCAACTGCGGCCACCATGAGCCGATCTTCGGCACCGGCGGCGCCGAGAAGCTGGTGCAGAAATACCACAGCCGTCTGCTGGGGCAGATGCCGCTGCATATCTCGCTGCGCGAAGACCTGGATCGCGGTGCGCCGACGGTGATCAGCCGCCCGGACAGCGAGTTCGCCGAGATGTATCGCCAGCTCGCCGGCCGCGTGGCCGCGCAGATGTATTGGCAGGGTGAGGCGATCCCGACGGAGATCGCGTTCCGCGCGCTGTAATCTGCCCATGGCAATGCAAGAACCCGGCTCAGGCGCCGGGTTTTTTTATGGGATGCGGGTAGGGTTGTGCAAATCCGCACGGGTATAAGGACGTTCGATTTGCGCCAGCGTTTTGGCGATATGCTCCAGCAATCCCTGGGTCGGAGCCGGCTGCCGCTGCCCCATCAGCGCCAACGGCAAGGCCAGTGCGATGACGAATTGCGGCCACGAGAGATGCGGACGCGTTTTATTGCGCTGCAACCACAGAAACAGCGCGCTGGCCAGGTAGCCCAGAATCAGCCCGCCGAGCACCTCGGATACCGAGTGCACGCGAATTTCCAGCCGCGACACGCCGATGGTGAAAGGCAATATCCAGCCGGTCAGCAAAGCGATGCTGCGCACCGGGTGGGAAAATCGGCCGGCCAATGCCCAGAGCAGCGGTGGCCAGATGCTGGCGGCGAGCGCCGAATGGCCGCTGAATCCGGTGAAATCATAGCGCTCGCTGCCGATGCCCCAGCCCATAAAGGCCAGTTTGGACAGGCAGACCACCCCACCGGTGAAGCCGAAGAGCAGCGCCCACTGCCAGCCCGCCGCGCGGGTGGCGGGAGAGATTAACAGCAACAAAAAAAGAATCAGCGCGCAGGGCAGCAGCAGCATGCTGTCGCCAAAAAAAGTCAGGAAATACCAATCCAGCACATCAATCTCCGATGAAAGGCTGCGGGGAGCATAAGTCAGCTCGGGAGTGTAACCTGTTGCCGCCCATTGCCCTAGCCGTGAGATTCTTAAAATGCCGCATGGCCGTTAGGGCGCGATAGCCTGAATTCGCAGCGCAGCCGCGCAATATACAGTGGCGCAAACCCCGCCGACTCCCTATAATTGTCGCGTTTTAGTTCCCCCCTTCACATTACGAAATCAGGTCTTTAATTTTATGACTGACAATCCGCATCAGTGCGTCATTATTGGTATAGCTGGCGCATCTGCCTCCGGAAAAAGCCTTATCGCCAGCACGTTGTACCGTGAACTCCGTGAGCAAGTCGGCGATGAGCACATCGGCGTTATTCCAGAAGACAGTTACTATAAAGACCAGACTCACCTGACCATGGAAGAACGGGTCAAAACCAACTATGACCACCCGAGCGCCATGGATCACAACCTGCTGTTCCAGCATTTGCAGATGCTGAAGGCCGGCAAGGCGATCGAACTGCCGCTTTACAGCTACACCGAGCACACGCGCAAGAAAGAAACCGTCCACCTGGAACCTAAAAAAGTGATCATCCTGGAAGGGATCTTGTTGCTGACGGATATCCGTTTGCGCCAGGAGATGAACTTCTCGATCTTTGTCGACACGCCGCTGGATATCTGCCTGATGCGCCGCATGAAGCGCGACGTCAACGAGCGCGGCCGCTCGATGGATTCGGTGATGGCGCAATACCAGAAAACCGTGCGCCCGATGTTCCTGCAGTTTATTGAACCTTCCAAACAATACGCCGATATCATCGTCCCGCGCGGCGGCAAGAACCGCATCGCGATCGATATTCTGAAAGCCAAAATCAGCCAATTCTTTGAATAATGCCGCGTAATGGCCGGAAATGTGCATTTCCGGCCGGTGGCCAACTATTTGCACCCCGGCGTAGACCTTTCGCCCGTTGTGTGGCAATTTTTGTTTAGTAACGCGTTTTGATGGAGAAGAAAGACATGAGACTGTGCGACCGCGATATAGAAGCCTGGCTGGATAGCGAGAAACTGGTGATCTCCCCGCGCCCGCCGCTTGAGCGCATCAACGGGGCCACAGTAGATGTCCGTTTGGGCAATCAGTTCCGCGTGTTCCGCGGCCATACTGCGCCTTTTATCGATCTTAGCGGGCCGAAAGATGAAGTCAGCGCCGCGCTGGATCGCGTGATGAGTGACGAGATTGTCTTGCCGGAAGGCGAGGCGTTCTTCCTCCATCCCGGCGAACTGGCCCTGGCGGTGACGTTCGAATCCGTGACGCTGCCGAACGATCTTGTGGGCTGGCTCGATGGCCGTTCTTCTCTGGCGCGTTTGGGGTTGATGGTCCACGTGACCGCGCACCGTATCGATCCGGGCTGGCATGGGCGCATCGTGCTGGAGTTTTACAACTCCGGCAAGCTGCCGCTGGCGCTGCGGCCGGGGATGCTGATCGGCGCCTTGAGCTTCGAGCCGTTGTCCGGCCCGGCGGCCCGGCCATACAACAGCCGGCAGGACGCGAAATATCGCGATCAGCAGGGCGCTGTCGCCAGTCGAATCGACAAGGACTAACGGCGCGGGATGCACCGTCGATGTGGCGTTGACAAGAGGGTGGCATGAGAAGATTACTGACGACGTTGGCGATTTTACTGGTGGTCGTGGTGGCGGGGATGTCCGCGCTGGTCCTGCTGGTGAATCCGAATGATTTTCGCGGTTACATGGTCAAAAAGGTCGAGCAGAAGAGTGGCTATCAACTGACGCTCGAAGGCGATCTGCGTTGGCATATCTGGCCGCAGCTCAGCATTTTGGCCGGGCGCATGACGCTGACCGCGCCAGGCGCCGAGACGCCGGTGGTGAGTGCGGAAAACATGCGCCTCGACGTCAAACTGCTGCCGCTGCTGTCGCATCAGCTGTTTGTGAAACAGGTGATGCTGAAAAACGCCGTTATTCGCCTGACGCCGGACAGCGAAGAACACTCGCAGGTAGACGCGCCGATCGCGCCGGCCGGCAGCGGCGCTGACGCGGCAGACGCGTCCTGGAAGTTCGACATCGATAACCTGCAGATTGTTGATAGCCTGCTGATTTGGCAGCGCGCCGACAATGAGCAAATCAATGTGCGGGACATCAATCTCACCCTGCAGCAGACGGCAAAACGGCAGGTGCAGCTGGAGCTTTCCAGCCGGGTCAACCGCGATCAGCGCGACCTGACTTTCAGCATGGCGGCCAATGTCGATTTGCAGCAGTTCCCACGTCAGATCGGCACCAAGGTAACCCGGTTCAATTATCAACTGGCGGGCGCGGATATTCTGAATGGCGGCATTCAGGGGGAGGGCAATGCACAGGTGGTCTACCAGCAGACGCCGGCGCAGATTGCCGTCAGCCAGCTGAACGTCAGCGCCAATAACAGCCAGTTGACCGGCGATATCAGCGCCAGCCTGGGGGCGGTGCCCGATTATGTGGTGAACCTCAAGTCGGCCAACCTCGATCTCGACGCGCTTTCCGGTTGGCAATCCAGCAGCAATGCCACCGAGCAGCCCGCCGTGACCGCCGCGCCGGTGATCGCCAGCCAGGTTGACGATCGGCAGCAGAATTTAGAGGCGCTGCGCGATTTCAATGCGCAGTTGAATCTGCAGGCGGCGCAGTTGACCTATCGCGGTATGAACGTCACCCAGTTGGCCGTCGCGGCAGATAATCAACGCGGCCTGCTGACGCTGCATAAACTTGCCGGGCAATTGACCGGCGGTGATTTCTCCTTGCCGGGATCGCTGGACGCGCGCGGTAATAAAGTGGTGATAAACGTGCAGCCGACGCTGAACCAGGTTGAGCTGGGCACGGTGCTCAAAGCATTCGATATGCCGCAGATGTTGACCGGCAAATTCAGCATGAAAGGCGATTTGACCGGCGATCGCCTGGCGCCGCAGTCCTTTGAACGCCGCTGGCGCGGTACGGCGCAGTTGGCGATGCAGGATGCTCAACTGCACGGCCTGAACATTCAGCAACTGATCCAGCAGGCGGTGACGCGCAATGATAACAGCGTGCGCGGGCAAGACAGCTATCAGCGCTATACCGAAGTCAAAAGCGTGTCGGCGCAGGCCAGCCTGAGCCAGGGCACGATCACGCTCAGCGGCCTGACGGCGGATTCGCCATTGCTGGCGCTGACCGGTGCCGGCAGCATCAATATGCCGGGCAAACAGTGTGACATGGCGCTCAATGTGCGCGTCACCGGCGGTTGGCAAGGCCGCGGCGAGCTGATCGAACAACTGCAGAAGACGCCGATCCCGCTGCGCGTCTACGGGCCGTGGCAACGGCTGAATTACCAATTGCAGGTCGATCAGGTGCTGCGCAAAACGCTGCAGGATCGGGCCAAGGATGCGTTGAACAAGTGGGCTGAAAAGAACAAGGATTCGCGCGAAGGCCAGGATCTGAAAAAGCTGCTCGACAAGCTGTAATCCCCTCTGACGCGGGCCGCCTTTTGGCCCGCGTCAATATCGATGTTTCCCGCGATAATTTCCCTCCGTTACCTTGATGAAGGTCATGAAGGCCCGCGCTCAGTTTGTGCAGAGTAAGGGCTATTCCGCGATTGCGATGCGCTTGGGCGCCGCGAAAACATGACGAGTTGAGGAAACATGATAGAACTTCTTATTGGCGCCGCCGTAGCGGCGGGCGTGGGCCGTTACATTATCAAGGGGTATTCCGCCACCGGCGTATTGATGGTGGGCGGGTTGCTGCTGCTCGGCATCAGCGCCCTGATGGGGAAAACGTTGTTGCCCGCCAGCGCCGCGTCTACCGGCTGGCGCGCGACCGATATCATCGAATACGTCAAGATCCTGCTGATGAGCCGCGGCGGCGATCTCGGCATGATGATCATGATGCTGTGCGGCTTCGCCGCTTACATGACGCATATCGGCGCCAACGACGTGGTCGTTAAACTGGCCTCGCGCCCGCTGCAGATGATCAACTCGCCTTACCTGCTGATGGTGGCGGCATACTTTGTCGCGTGCCTGATGTCATTAGCGGTCTCTTCCGCCACCGGCCTCGGCGTGTTGCTGATGGCGACGCTATTCCCGCTGATGGTGAATGTCGGCATCAGCCGTGGCGCGGCGGCGGCTATCTGCGCCTCGCCGGCGGCGATTATTCTGGCGCCGACCTCCGGTGACGTGGTGTTGGCGGCCAAGGCGGCGGAGATGCCGCTGGTGGACTTCGCGTTCAAAACCACGCTGCCGATCTCGATTGCCGCCATCGTCTGCATGGCCGTGGCGCACTTTTTCTGGCAGCGTTATCTCGACAGAAAAAGCAATGAGCAGCATCACATCATGGACGTCAGCGAAATCAAAACTCACGCCCCGGGGTTCTATGCGATATTGCCGTTCACGCCAATCCTCGGCGTATTGATCTTCGACGGCAAATGGGGCCCGGAGCTGCACATTATTACCGTGCTGGTCGGGTGCATGCTGTTGGCGGCCGTGATCGAGTTCGTGCGCAGTTTCAGCGCCAAACAGGTATTCAGCGGCCTGGAAGTGGCCTATCGCGGCATGGCGGATGCTTTCGCCGGCGTGGTCATGCTGTTGGTGGCCGCGGGCGTCTTCGCGCAAGGGTTGAGCACCGTCGGCTTTATCAGCGGGTTGATCGGGCTGGCGCAGTCGTTCGGCACGGGTGGGTTGATCATGATGCTGGTGCTGGTGGTGATCACCATGCTGGCGGCCATGACCACCGGCTCCGGCAATGCGCCGTTCTATGCGTTTGTCGAACTGATCCCGAAACTGGCGGCGCAGATGGGGGTGAATCCGGCTTATCTGGTGATCCCGATGCTGCAGGCGTCTAACCTCGGCCGCACGCTGTCGCCGGTCTCCGGTGTGGTGGTGGCGGTTTCCGGGATGGCGAAAATCTCACCGTTCGACGTGGTGAAACGCACTTCGGTACCGGTGATCGTCGGGTTGGTGGTGGTGATCGCGGCGACGGAGTTGCTGGTTCCCCAGTAAAAGAAAGGCCGGGCGATGCCCGGCCTCAATGCTAAACCTCGTAGTCCTCCGGTGGGGGAGGCGGGGTGATCTTCACTTTCAGAATGCGGTGGCTGTTGACCTCCAACGGCTCAAACTGGTAGTCACCGATCTTGATCTGTTCGCCTTCCTGCGGCACACGCTGGCTGTGCTCCATCAGCAGCCCCGCCAGCGTATGGTATTCGCGTTTTTCCGCCAGCGGCAGCGGCAGGTACAGCACCAGGTCTTCCAGCGGCATATAGCCGTTGGCGATCCAGCTACCGTCCTCGATTTGCCGAATGTCATGGCGGGCATCCACCTCTTCGCCTGCCTCCGGCAGGTTGCCGGCGATGGTTTCCATCACGTCCGTCAGGGTGACGATACCTTCGACGGAGCCGAACTCGTCGACTACAAAGGCAAAGTGCGTCTGCGCCTGGCGGAATTGCTCCAGGGCGCTTAACAGCGTGAGCTGCTCCGGGAAGATCAGCGGTTGACGTATCAGCGCACGCAGATCCAGCGGCGCCTGCGCCAGCTGCTGTTTGAGGACGTCGATGGTGTGGATCACACCCAGCGGCTCATCGCTGGCGCTGCTTTCCACCACCACGATGCGCGTGTGCTGATTGCGCTCCAGCAATTGCGTCAGCTTTTCCTGCGGATCGTTCAGCTCAAGGTATTCGACGTCGTGACGCGAGGTCATGATGCTGCTGACCGTGCGTTGCGCCATGCCCAGCACGCGTTCGATCATGCGCCGCTCTTGCTGATTGAAGATCTCGCCGTTTTCGCTGTCGCTGTCGGCCAGCAGGTTGGCCGAATGGCTGTCGACCTCCGCTTCTTCATGTTTGCCGCTCAGCATGCGCAGCACCGCTTCGGCAGTGCGCTCGCGCAGCGGCCGCACCTTCGACAGGAAGCGACGGCGGTTGAACTGCGCCAGCTGGTTCAATGCCTCGATCATCACCGAGAAGCCGATCGCCGCGTAGAGGTAGCCTTTCGGAATGTGATAGCCAAAACCTTCAGCCACCAGGCTGAAGCCAATCATCAGTAGGAAGCTCAGACACAGGATAACGATGGTCGGGTGCGCGTTGACGAAGCGCGTCAGCGGCTTGCTGGCCAGCAGCATCAGGCCGATGGCGATACAGACCGCGATCATCATCACCGCCAGATGGTCGACCATGCCGACCGCGGTGATCACCGAGTCGAGCGAGAAGACGGCGTCCAGCACCACGATCTGCGCTACCACCGGCCAGAAACGCGCGCCTTTGCGTGTGCCGTGTTGCTCTTCATCCTTGCCCTCCAGCCGTTCGTTCAGTTCCATCGTGGCCTTGAACAGCAGGAATATCCCGCCGATCAGCATGATCAGATCGCGGCCGCTGAAGGGGTGCTCCGCGACGATGAACATTGGCTTGGTCAACGTCGCCAGCCACGAGATGGAGGCGAGCAGCGCCAGGCGCATCAGCAGCGCCAGCATCAGGCCGACGACGCGAGCCTTATCCCTTTGTTGTTTTGGTAGTTTGTCCGCCAGAATGGCGATGAAGACAAGGTTGTCTATACCCAGAACGATTTCCAGCACGACCAATGTGGCCAGGCCGGCCCAAATTGTTGGATCAGCGATCCATTCCATACGCCCAATTTCACCTGTAAGTTCTACGGCTTATGCCGCACGGGAATGATGGGCGCTGAGGCGGCAAAATTCAACTTTAAAACGGTAATGAATACGTTTTTAGGACGTTGTTATGCCGGCTGCGACGGAGCATTTAGGGTGTGGATAAAGCCCTACATAAACTTTTATGCGGCAGAGGACGTTGGATTGAGGATAAATAACGATTTTTATGCTGAGAGAGAGAGAATGCCCGATAAAGTGGTTAATTTTTTTATATGAAAATCAATTTGTTGTGAAGGATTTTTGATTCCATGCCCAGCGGCTCAGCCCGCCTATAGTAGTCTTATTCTGAAAAGGACTCGCCGGGGGGATCTTAGGCTTGTGTCGATAGGACAATAGTATAAGAATCCTAGTTATGAAATGTGGGAAAACGATAAGATCTGGTTATAAAAAGACCAGTTTTTTTTATGATTATGTGGACTGTTTTTACAGAAACAGTGCGGTAAGGATCTCTATTTATAGGGAAGTGTGATATCGATTTAATCGATAGCCTGGGTGAGCTTGATTCAGTGCTTTGGTAGCTGTAAGCCAAGGGCGGTAGCATAGGAA
Source organism: Serratia nevei (assembly GCF_024160145.1). Taxonomy (GTDB): domain Bacteria; phylum Pseudomonadota; class Gammaproteobacteria; order Enterobacterales; family Enterobacteriaceae; genus Serratia; species Serratia nevei_A. Next base: position 158,833 of record NZ_JAMYWQ010000005.1, on the reverse strand, counting down.
GAATAATGGAAAGGTTAAAAGGTATTCTTTCAACTTATTGACTTTAAAGAAAAAATTATAGATTTTACCCTCAGTCATCTGGTGCTTATGCAGGATGGTTTCCTCAGACGCTTTCACCGCTGTTGACGAAAGTGTTTTCAGTATTTCTTTTCGCCAGGCACAACAGGTTAATCGCAAGCGCTGAGTTAAACATGTCAAGGTCGTCATAAAAACTGGCATTTCGCGTTCCTGTCGTTGCCCTCTCGTGATTATTTGAGAGAGGGCAAATGTTTTCCGTATATAAAATTCTGATGCATTTACCATAGCGATTAAAACTTAATGGAAAAACTGAAAGAAAAAACGACCAGAGGTTTAAAATGGAGTGCGCTGGAAAGGGTGATGGCGCAAGGGGTACAGCTTTGCGTCATGCTGATTTTGGCTCGAATACTGGGGCCGACATCGTTTGGTTTAGTGGGCATGTTGGCGGTGTTTATTGCCGTGGCCCAGGTTTTTGTCGATAGTGGTTTCAGTGCCGCGTTGATACGTAAACCGGAACGTACTGAGGCTGATGTCGCGACCACTTTCTACTTCAATATTACGATCTCGTTGGTTTGCTACGCCGTATTGTATTTCAGTGCGGACAGCGTGGCCAGATTCTATAATCAGGCTGAGCTTTCTTTATTGCTGAAAGTTCTGGGGCTCGCCGTTATCTTCAACTCCTTCTTGGTCATTCCCAGAACCAATTTAACGATCGCGATGGATTTTAAATCGCAAGCGAAAATCTCGATTTTAAGTGTGTTGGTGAGCGGAACGATCGCCTTGTTTCTGGCCTGGAAAGGATACGGCGTATGGGCTTTGGTCGCACAGACCTTGCTGGCATCGCTGACCAGCGTAGTGATGTACAATATTATCTCACCATGGAAACCTAAAGATAAATTTTCTTTTCAATCATTTCGTTATCTGTTTGGGTTTGGCAGCAAGCTGCTGTGTTCTTCACTACTGGAAACGGTCTACAACAACATTTATCAGCTGATTATCGGCAAGCATTTTTCACCAAACTATGTCGGGCAGTTCACGCAGGCAAACCAGCTTGCAAGTGTGCCGGCAATGACAGCGACAACCGTGATCCAACGGGTGACTTTTCCGATGTTTAGCCACATGCAAAACACCCCGGATAAGATGGATCAGGCATACTTGTTGACCTTGAAACTGGCAGCATTTGTTATTTTTCCTCTCTTGTCCATATTGTCTGTCGCTTCGACACCGCTGCTGACCTGGATATTGGGCGAAAAGTGGATTTACGCCTCTCATCTATTGTCTATTTTGTGTATTGGCTACCTGCTCTATCCCATTCATGCGATAAACTTGAACATATTGCAGGTCAAAGGACGATCGGATCTTTTTCTCAAACTTGAGGTGATTAAGAAAGTCTTAGGCGTGGCGATCTTGTTGGTGACGATGCAAATCAGTATCACTGCGATGTGTATCGGCATTGTGATTCACTCGTATATTGCCTTGATTATCAATACGTACTACACCAGCCAACTGACGCAGATTGGCCAACTGATCCAATTTAAAGCTTTGTGGTCACTGTGGTTGGGGGCCATCGTGAGTGCGGGATGCGCGTTTTACCTTAATCGGGTGTTTAGCTTCTCGTTACCCGCCGAGATCGTTATCGCTATTTTTATGCCGGCAATTCTCTATTTAATTTATTCGGTGTTGTTTCAGAGAGATTTGTTGAAGACTATTTTCACTGCGGTGAAGAAATAAACTCAAGATAAGGATTAGCATGAAAAAAAATATTCCTGTAACACAACCATTTCTTCCGGAACTTGGTGAGTTTGTTCCTTATCTGGAAGAAATTTGGTCAAATCGTTGGCTAACAAATAATGGTCCATTCCATCAACGACTGGAAAGTGAACTTTGTGACTACCTGGGCGTTGAACACATATCTCTGTTCAATAATGCAACCATTGCTTTGATTACGGCACTTCAGGCATTGCGTATCTCCGGCGAAGTGATTACCACGCCTTATTCCTTTGTTGCAACTGCACATTCCATTCTTTGGAATGGTCTGACACCTGTTTTTGTCGATATTGATAGCGACAGCTACAACATCGATCCTAAAAAGATTGAGGCGGCAATCACGCCCCGAACCTCTGCAATTATGCCTGTGCATTGCTATTCTAATCCTTGCGATGTTGAAGAGATTCAAAAAATTGCCGACAACTATGGTCTAAAAGTTATTTACGATGCAGCACACGCGTTTGGCATCAATTACAAAGGCGAAAGTTTGTTGAAGTATGGCGATCTTTCTATACTGAGCTTCCATGCAACGAAAGTATTCAATACTTTCGAAGGAGGGGCGATCATTAGCCCTGATGCGAAAACCAAGCAACGAGTTGATCGTCTGAAAAACTTTGGTATCGCTGATGAACTGACGGTGACGGCCCCCGGGATTAACGGGAAAATGAGTGAAATCAATGCTGCGTTTGGTTTGGTTCAACTGAAATATATCGATCACGCAATCGATAAACGCAAAGCGGTTGATAAAAAATACCGTGAAGAATTGTCGAAAGTAAAGGGTATCACGCTCTCAACATTGTCCTCTGATGCCAACAGCAATCATTCATACTTCCCGATTCTGATTGAGAAAGAGTTTCCTCTGAGCCGGGATGAACTCTATGATAAATTAAAGAATAACAACATTCTTTCCCGTAAGTATTTCTATCCGTTAATCAGCAACATGCCAATGTATCGCGGTTATGCGTCGGCTGCGCCCGAAAATTTGAAGCATGCCAATACCATTTCTAATAAAGTGTTGTGCTTGCCTATTTTTGATACGCTGGAGGCAGACGATCTGGATTTGATAATTGCTCTGATCAAGCAATGCTAGTTGGGTGAGGGCTCGTTTGCCGAACGCTGTCGGGGAGTAAAAAGAGATCAATAGCCGATCTCTGAAAGTCATTATATGGCAGGTAATTAACTAAGGGTAAGGGATGAAATATTTAATAGTTGCCACTTCATATGATGAAAATAGCGGTGGCGTCATTGCGTTACATAAACTATGCCATGTGATTAACTCTCTCGGCGGTGAGGCTTATTTACACCCGCGTGTCACGGAATTTCGCGCGGGTTTTAAAAGTTTGTTAAGAGCGGCCAAGTCCTTCTTGAGAGTCAATTTTGGCAAATATAAGACCAACCCTTCTTTTAATACCCCGGTTAAAAGACGAGTGACGAAGAGAGAGCTGGAAGATTTCTGCGTAGTGTATCCTGAGAATATTAGTGGTAATCCTGTCGGTGGCAGACGCGTTGTCCGTTGGTTTTTACATCATCCAGGATATCATTCAGGTCAGGTGAACTACTTCTCTGGTGAGTTATATTTTTCATATGATTCATTTGGGCGTGATTTCACCATTCACGGATCGAAAACGTCTGATTGGCCATTGCACATAACGCACTTTTTTGACGAATATTATAACGATGTCGGCACGGATAAGGTGCGGACGGGAGTCGCTTATTGTTTACGTAAAGGTAAGGGGCGGGATATGGTCCATGATGTGGATCATTCAATCCTGATTGACGGTCTTTCTCATCGGGAAGTGGCTTCTATTTTTCGGCGTTCTGATATTTTTGTTAGTTACGATCTTTATACCGCCTATAGCTGGTTTGCTATTATGTGTGGTTGTGTGCCGGTAATTATTCCTCAGGAAGGGCTCGGTGTGGAGGAGTGGTATCCTAACGCTCAGTCCCGGCTAGGATTATCCTATGGCTTTGACCACGTTGAGCAGGCCAGAGCCGAAATGGAATTGGCGAAAAGAAACTTGAAAAATAAAGAAACTGAGACCGTCGATAACGTTAAGAGATTCTTAAGCGAAGTGGAAAATTATTTTTCAGATTGATTTTTTAAAAAATCCAATGCTCGGCTTTAGCTTCATCCTAATATTAAGATGAATCTGGTTTTAATTTTTCAGTTAGGTTTGGTACGAGTGAGCGCTACCAAGAAAATAACGACGGGTTGACTTTCTTTGCTAGATTCTGTTGGGCGGTTAACGATCAGGTACCAGGTTGAAAATATATTTTTTTAGTTTGTCCGCTAAGTAGTCTTATTCCTAAAAATCCCGTTGTGGCGATGTAAATCTTGTATCAATGGGTTGAATGTATAAAAATCTTATGCATATTTAGAGATGACATCACTTTTCGAATTCATAATACGAAATAGCCGTGACTGAATCGCCGCTACAACTGCGTTGGCGATGTTTATGTCACCTCAAAAGTCAGCTGGTTGAGCGCAGGCGACAGCGGCATATTGGCGATGCAAGCCAAGGGCGGTAGCGTGCCTGGGCTGTTGGAGTCAGCGGTTTTAGGTCGCAGGGAGGCTTCAGGGCTTGTTGCTGAACCCGGTTTTCGACAACGTGGCGAACCTTTGGCGGGTGTTGAATATATATCTAGAACGGGGTTATGGGCAGTGAAGAACATTCTTTTTGTTATGCCGATTTTGGGGTTAACTGGCGCAGACCGCGTTATTTTTACCTTGTTGAACAATCTGGATAGAACGCGCTTTCGCCCCATGTTGCTGCTTTACAAAAATGATCCCGGCCTGAACGTGTTGGTCAAGGAGCTTAGGCCGGATGTCGAGGTGACTTATCTGAACATCTCCGGGCGCGCCAGGTTCTCTTTTCCCAAGATCCTGACTGGCATCCGGCGGGTTTGTCGGAAAAAGCAGGTCAGCACGTTGTTCATCAGTTCAGGGACATCTAATGCGGTTATTTCGCCGTTTTTGTTCCTGTTCGGCAAACGAGTGAAAACGATCGCCCGCGAGTCGAATTTGCCCAGCCTGTTTGAAAAGAGCGCGATTGTTAAGTTTCTCTATCAGTACAGTTACAAGAATTATGACAAGATCGTCGCTCAAAGCGATGATATGCGTGAAGATTTAATTAAAAACTTCCAAATTCCGGCCGACAAAATAGTCAAAATCAACAACCCCCTCGATTACCGTTATATCAATGCATTATCGCAGCGGGATGGTGAACCTTGCTTCAACGAGAACAAGATTAACCTGTTGAGCATCGGGCGACTGACGTACCAAAAAGGTTTCGACTTGCTGTTGAACGAATTCGCCAAAGTCAATGAGCCACGCTATCACCTGACCATTATCGGTGAAGGGGAAGATAAGGCGGCGTTGCTCGCATTACGCAAACAGCTGGGGCTTGAGGAGCGAGTCACTTTTATCGACAGCACGGATAACCCGTATCGCTTCATGCGGCAGGCTGACGTGTTCATTTCGAGCTCTCGTTGGGAAGGATATCCAAACGTCGTCATCGAATCGCTGCTTTGCGGTACAGCCGTTTTGGCAAACAACTATCCGGGCGGAATCAATGAAATCATTGATAGCGAAAATGGCTTGGTCTGCGATCTCAGTCGCGATTTTCCGTCGGCGCTCGAACGCGTCAGCCGTTTGCAAGACGTGAGTTTCGATGTGAAAAAGGTTGATGAAATTTTCAATAAATATAATGAGTTGGTTGATTAAAAAGCGATTTTGGTTGCGTACCTTTGGCGTGCACGGCAGTGGAATCATGATGCATGGCTAACGGCTATGGTTGATACCAGGCTGATTGCGTCGGCGATGAGGGCTAAAATTTGTCGACCGCCGTGGATTGGTTCATAAATGTTTTATTTGGATAGAAATTATGCATAAACGAATCAAAGCGGTAATCCCGGTTGCCGGTTTAGGAACCCGGATGCTTCCCGCTACGAAGGCTATTCCGAAAGAGATGTTGCCAGTAGTCGACACGCCATTGATTCAATATATTGTGGATGAGTGCGTCGCGGCGGGGATCAAAGACATCATTTTGGTCACTCATTCGTCGAAAAACGCGATTGAAAACCATTTTGATACCTCTTTCGAACTGGAGGCAATGCTCGAATCTCGCGTTAAACGCCAGCTGTTGAAAGAGGTGCAGTCGATTTGCCAACCCGACGTCACCATTATGCAGGTGCGCCAAGGACAGGCAAAAGGGCTGGGGCACGCGGTTCTCTGTGCTAAACCTATGGTGGGTGACGAGGCTTTTGTGGTGGTTTTGCCTGATGTGTTGCTTGACGAGACGACGTGCAATCCGCTGCGCGACAATCTGGCTAAAATGATCTCACGCTTTGAGCAAACCGCCGTGAGCCAGATTATGGTTGAACCTGTCCCCGAACAGGATGTATCAAAGTATGGTGTTGTTGACTGCGGTGGGGCTGAATTGAACGCCGGAGAGAGCGCGGCAATGTCGGCCATCGTAGAAAAACCGGAGCGTGACGTTGCGCCTTCTAATCTGGCGGTGGTGGGGCGTTATGTCTTGTCCGCCGACATTTGGCCGCTGCTTGAGCAGACTCCGCCAGGAGCCGGCAATGAGATCCAGCTGACGGATGCCATTGCTATGCTGATGAAGCAGCAGAAGGTTGAGGCTTTCCATATGAGCGGAAAGTCGCACGATTGCGGTGACAAGTTGGGCTATATGAAAGCGTTTGTGCAGTACGGTGTACGTCATGCATCGGAAGGCGAAGCTTTCCAACAGTGGCTTAAGCAGCAAGTTAAGCGCTGATTTGGCGCTGGCAGCGCATGTGATTAATCGGTTAAAGGTGAATTCGATGACGACGTTGAAAGCGGTTATCCCCGTGGCGGGGCTGGGCATGCGGATGCTGCCAGCGACGAAAGCTATTCCTAAAGAAATGTTGCCGATAGTCGACAAACCTCTCATTCAGTATATCGTTGGCGAGTGCGTGGCGGCGGGCATCAAGGAAATCGTCCTGGTCACGCACTCTTCCAAGAATGCGATCGAAAATCATTTTGACACTTCTTTTGAACTCGAAGCTATGCTTGAGGCTAGGGTAAAAAGGCAACTGCTTGACGAAGTGCAGTCCATTTGCCCGAAAGGGGTGACATTGATGCATGTCCGTCAAGGACAACCGCGAGGGTTGGGCCATGCGGTGCTTTGCGCTAAACCGTTAGTGGGCAATGAACCTTTTGTCGTCGTTCATCCGGATATTCTGTTGAACGACGCCACCTCGGATGCTGGAAAAGATAATCTTGCCCATATGATTGCACGTTTTGAGGCGACGGGGGTGAGTCAGGTGTTGGTGCAGGAAATGGATGCGGCTCTTTTGCCGAATTATTCTGCTGTGGCATGTGACGATCCGGATATGCAGCCCGGAGGCAGCAGCCGCATGATCTCCATCATCGAAAAACCGGGGCCGGACGTGACGGTCAGCTCCAATTTTTCCGCCGTAGGCAGATATGTTTTATCTGCGGATATCTGGCCCGTTTTGGAACAGACGCAGCCTGGTGCCTGGGGGCGGATACAGCTGACCGATGCCATTTCCGGGCTGCTCAAGGGAACGCCTGTCGATGCAGTGCGTCTGGTTGGGGAGTCGTTCAACTGCGGTGAAAAAATGGGTTACCTGCGAGCGTTTGTCAGTTATGGGCTGCGTCACCCTGTACAGGGTGACGCATTTCGCAAATGGCTGACGGGATTCGTGGCATAAGCGTGTTTTTTGCTTAATGCACGGGCCCCTCTGCCAGAGACGGAAAGTCATTATGGCCCTGCCAAGGCAGGGCATTACGGCAGGGCTGCCATTTTTGAGCGTGAAGCATCGTGGCTGTATTAGTCGGATAGATGATACGATCAGAAAAAAACCATCTAACGGTTATGAAACATGAAAATATCAGATTACAAATTACAGTTTGTGGCGGTCGTTTTTCTCTTTTTATTCACATTTTCCGGCGCCTTTTCAATTATCGCGGTTAAATTTGATAACCCACTGATAAAGCTTTGGAAAGAAATCCTGATTATCGTTCTTTTCTCAGCATCCACCTTATTCGTATTTATGAAACGCAGCATAAACATCAGGAAAGTTTTGCTGTTATTGATTTTTCTTATGCCATTTTTGGTTATCTATCTTATACTTACCATAGATTCTAACCGTCTTCTTGTGGCTTATCAGATCAAGAATGACGTCGTGCCATTCCTGTTTGTCGCCGCCGTGGCGTTTATCGTCAATAGCAGGGAGTCCAAAGAGCATCTCTATCTGAAGATGGTCAAAGTAGTCATTATCACCGGTATGATCAACTCACTGTTTGTGTACTTTGAAAGTGCATTCTCTTCGTTGTTCATGTCGGTTCTCGCCATTGATGATATGAACAATGCCGGCGGCGCTTCCGGCGTACGTCTTGATAACACCCTGTGGGGGCTGCGAGCGATGGGCACCATGACATCGTTCATTAACTCCGGTACGTTGGTATTTTTCGCCATCGTGTGTCTCCTGGAGACCCGGCTGTATCGTGGCTGGAAGAAATTGATCATGTTTGGCATGTTATCCGTGGCAATGGTATTGACGACCTATAAGACGACGCTGTTGGCGATAGTGCTGTATTTTGGCGTTAAAGCGATATACATGATGTTTAGCCGCGTTCGCGGTGCGAAAATGATCTATTTCTTCGCCACCGTCGTGGTGTTCTCAGTGATGACCTTCGTCTTCAACAGCATGGATGTCTATAATAAACTTGCCTATACGCGATACAAGGATGTGGCCTATAACTCTATCTATATTCGCGTTCTTCAACATGCTGATATTATTAGAGATATCGAGGGGAGAGGGCAGTTTTATACCGGGTTGGGCGTGGGGGTGAACGGCACTTCAGGGCCGAGTGAAGATCTGAAGGTGAACAGTAAGGCGCTGGACAGTACCTATATTTACATCATGAGTAACTATGGTTTTATTGGCGTGTTTATCTACATTGCCACCGCGTTGTTGATCCTGCTCTACCTTTGTCTACAGGGGCGTGAGAACGATAATATCGCGATCGTGCTTTTATTCTACTCATTGTCGGTTGAGTTCTTTACCAACAATATTTTTGCTAATTTCCCCTGCAACCTGATTATGTATACGTTAGTGTACCTTTCGATGATTTATTGCCGGCCACAGGCCGCCAAGGCAAAAAAAGTGCCGGGGCTAAGGCGCGCCCCCGATAGCTTGCAGGGGGCTTAATGCAAACCGGTTGTTTACAGGCGGCACTGTAGATGAGGGTGTGGCTTTTTTGTGAAAATAAACAAGTATCTTTCTTTATCAATACCCTTTACCTTTTGGCGTGGCAGCTACTCGCAAGTGGGGGCTATATAAGAAACATCTGGATAGGTGTTCTGGCCACTCCCTGACGCGCCATTTTCCTTTATCTGAAATAACTGATGGTAGTAAGTGGACATGAGAAAAATGAAAACTAAGCGAGTCGCTGTTCTGATCGCTAGTGCGCTGCTCGCTGGCTGTACTATCTCCCCTGGACAGCATCTTAGTACCAGCAACAAGGATGTGGTTCGGCAGCAGGATGAGGATTTTGATCTCAACAAACGCGTCAACGTTTACCCTCTGACGCCAAAGCTGCTCGAGAGCCTGCGCGGCAAGCCGGTTATCGCTCAGGCTAACCCGCAGCTTGATCGGGAGCTGAAGACGCATCAGTACCGGATCGGTATTGGCGACGTGCTCATGATTACCGTGTGGGATCACCCCGAACTGACGACGCCGGCCGGTACTTACCGCAGCGCCAGCGACAGCGGTAACTGGGTGCATGCAGATGGCACCATCTTCTACCCGTATATCGGAAAGGTAAATGTGGTTGGCAAAACCGTGGTGGAGATCCGACAGGATATCGCCAATCGCCTGGCCAAATACATTGAAAGCCCGCAGGTTGATGTCAGCATCGCGGCATTTCGTTCACAGAAAGTCTATGTGACCGGTGAGGTGAAAACCTCGGGTCAACAAGCCATTACCAATATTCCCCTGACTATTCTTGATGCTATCAACGCCGCCGGTGGCCTGACGGAGAATGCCGATTGGCGCAATGCAGTGCTGACGCATAACGGTAAAGAAATACCTGTTTCACTGCAGGCTTTGATGCAAAACGGCAATTTGCAGGAAAACCACCTGCTTTATCCTGGGGATATTCTCTATGTGCCGCGCAATGACGATCTGAAAGTCTTTGTGATGGGCGAAGTTAAACAGCAATCCACGTTGAAGATGGATCGCAGCGGCATGACTCTGACCGAGGCCTTGGGTAATGCCTCCGGCGTCGATCAGGCGTTGTCCGATGCGACCGGCATTTTCGTCATCAGGCCGCTGCGTGGCAGACAGCCGGAAGGAAAGATTGCCGATATCTATCAGCTGAACGCCAGTGATGCCACGGCGATGGTACTGGGAACCGAGTTCCAGCTACAGCCTTATGACATTGTTTATGTTACCACCGCGCCGGTAGTTCGCTGGAACCGCGTTATCACTCAACTGGTGCCGACCATCGCGGGCGTTCACGATATGGTTGAAACCGTGCGTTATATCAGGAGCTGGCCGCAATGAAGTTTGATTCCATTCTGGTCATTTGCGTTGGCAATATTTGCCGTTCGCCAACGGGAGAAGCGCTGTTGCGTCAGCTGCTTCCCGGCAAGAAAGTGGCGTCAGCGGGGCTGCAAGCGGTCGTGGGGGAAAGTGCCGACGCCAATGCGAAAATTACCGCAGAAAAACATGGGGTATCGCTGGACGGGCATGTCGCACGCCAACTCACCTCGGCGCTGTGCCGCGAGTATGATTTGATACTGGTGATGGAAAAACGCCATATCGATATGGTCAGCAACCTCGCGCCGGAAGTCAGAGGGAAAACCATGTTATTCGGCCATTGGATGGGGCAGCAGGAAATCGATGATCCCTATCGGAAAAGCCTGGAAGCTTTTGAATACGTTTATCAAATGCTGTCTAACTCCGCGAGTAAATGGGCCAAAGTGCTAGCCGCTTAATACGAGAATTGTTATGTCAGAAAAGAATAAATTGCCTGGTGGTTCTGCTGAGAGGCCCGAAGAGATCGACTTGCGCCGCCTGCTGGGGGAACTGGTAGACAACAAATGGCTGATTATCGCTATTACCAGCCTCTTCAGCGTTCTGAGTTTGCTTTATGTTTTATTTGCAACACCGGTTTATGAAACGGATGCGCTGGTGCAAGTAGAGCGCAACGTCGGCAATACGATATTGACGGACATATCTTCCATTCTTCCGGACAGTCAGCCACAAAGCCAGGCGGAGATTGAGCTTATCCAGTCGCGTATGGTGATGGGAAAAACAATTCAGGATCTGGGCCTGGAAACGCGGGCGGTAGAGAAATTCTTCCCTATTTTCGGCCGTGGCTGGGCGCGCCTGACGGATAAAGAACCGGCCAAGATCGCGCTCTCGCGCCTGACCGTTCCAGCGAAATGGTTGGATATTCCGCTGGAGCTTACCGTCGGCAATGAGGGGCAGTACCAACTCACCGCGGATGGTTCCACCGTGCTTAATGGCAAAATTGGCCAGTTGGCATCGGGTAATGGCTTCTCTTTACTGGTCAGCGATATTGACGCGGATGTCGGCACCACGTTTTATGTGGTCAAACGCACCCCGCTCAATGTTATGCAGGAAATGTCCAAAAACCTGACGGTAGCGGATAAAGGCAAGGATACCGGCGTGCTCGGCTTGACCTACACGGGTGACGATCCGGTATTAATTCAAAAAATTCTGAATAGCATTGCGCAAAACTATCTGCAGCAGAACGTTGAGCGCAAATCGGAAGAGGCAGGCAAAAGCCTGAAATTCCTTGAGTTGCAACTGCCGAAAGTGCGTGGACAACTGGAGATAGCGGAAGACAAGCTGAACAGCTATCGCCAGCGTAAGGATTCAGTCGATATGTCCCTGGAGGCCAAATCGTTACTGGATTCCGTCGTCGGCGTTGAATCGGAACTGAATCAACTGACCTTGAGAGAAGCAGAGATTTCGCAGCTTTATACCAAAGATCACCCGGCATACAAGGCGTTGATGGATAAACGCCAGACGCTGATGAATGAACGAGATCGCTTCAATAAGCGCATCAGCACGATGCCGGCGACGCAGCAGGAAATTCTGCGGTTGACGCGAGACGTCCAGGCTGGACAAGAAATTTACATGGAGTTGTTGAATAAACAGCAAGAGTTAAGCATCAGCAAAGCGAGTACCATCGGCAACGTTCGCATTGTTGATAGCGCGATAACGTCGCCAAATCCGGTGTCGCCGAAGAAAACGCTGATGATACTGCTGTTCACGTTCCTGGGGGCTCTGATCTCTTCCGGCGTCGTATTCTTGCGTGCGTTGTTGCATAAAGGGATTGAAACGCCGGATGAGCTTGAGGAGCTGGGGATTAGCGTTTATGCCAGCATCCCAATTTCGGAGACGCAGCAGAAAAAGGATATGTTGTTCACCCGCAGCAAAGGGCGTTCCAAACACAGCGACATGCTGTTGGCGCTGGCTAATCCGGCCGATTTGGCGGTGGAGTCGATTCGCAGCTTGCGCACCAGTTTGCACTTCGCCATGCTGGAAGCGAAAAACAATGTGCTGATGATTTCAGGTGCTTCACCGGAAATCGGTAAAACATTTGTATGTAGTAACCTTGCTGCCGTCATTGCCCAATCCGGCGTGAAAGTGCTGTTGGTGGATGGCGACATGCGCCGCGGCCGCGTGCACGAAGTGATGCATGTGTCTAACGATAAGGGGCTGTCGGCCGTGTTGTCTGGACAGGCCAGCACGGAGGACGCGCTGTGCAAAACGGAAGTGGCGAACCTGGACTTTATTCCGCGCGGCAAAGTACCGCCTAACCCGTCCGAACTGTTGATGCACCAGCGTTTCAGCCAGTTACTGGCCTGGGCTCAACAGCATTATGACCTGATACTGGTGGATACGCCGCCGATCCTTGCCGTCACCGATGCTTCGATCGTAGGGCGCCATGCCGGTACTAACATGATGGTGACTCGCTTTGGTGTGACGACGCAAAAAGAAGTTGAGGTCAGCCTGTCTCGCTTTGAAAATAGCGGCGTAGAGATTAAAGGCGTCATTTTCAACGCCATTGTGAAGAAAGCAAGCAGTTACTATGGTTATGGCTATTATAACTACGGCTACCAAAGCAAGTCGGAATAATATCTGGATATAACCTACCCCCGCAGCTGTTATTATCAGCTGCGGGGCTCCCTTCTGTGATTTTATATAATAGATTAAAGCTTTAATGCTGTAATTCTATTATATGTGATTATCTTTTTATTTCGCCACTCATTACGGTTTCGATTTTCGCAAGGACAGATTATGCTTTATATTAATGCACGTTTTTTGGCGCAAGATCTTACAGGCGTACAACGTTTCGCTGAACAAATATCGATGGCGCTTAATGATATTCGTGATGATATTGTCTTCCTTGTCCCCAAGAATGTTAAACGAAATGCCCTGTTGGAAAAGGTGAGGTTTGAAGAAGTCGGCGAGCGTCAGGGACATTTATGGGAGCAGTTGGATCTGCCTGCCTATCTGAAGAAAAAAGGTTCGCCAATCTTATTAAACCTGTGCAGTACAGCGCCGATATTCTATCGTAACCAAATTGTCACTCACCATGATGTGACTTATAAACGTTATCCCAAAAGTTTTTCAAGAAAGTTTAGAGCGCTTTACAGCGTGTTGATCCCCGCCATGCTGAAAAACAGCAAGAGACTGATTACCGTCAGCGAATTTTCGCGTAATGAGATCAATGAAGTCTATCACTGTCCAAAAGAAAAAATTGCGGTGGTCTATAATGCGGTTAGCGGCGAGTTCCACCGAAAACCGGATGCGAAAATAAATAACTATTTGCTTGCCGTCTCTTCGCCGAACTACCACAAAAATTTTCACGGAATGTTAGAGGCTTTTGCCAGGTTGCCGAAAGACAGCGGTGTTTCTTTGAAAATTATTGGCAAATCGGCGACAACTTTCGCTGCTCAGGATTTCAGTAAGTTGATCAATGGCTCGGATGACATTCAATTTATGGGGCGCGTCGACGATAAAGAACTGATTGAGCTGTATCAGAACGCGTTGGCCTTCGTTTTCCCCTCCTTCTACGAAGGCTTTGGTATCCCACCGCTTGAGGCGCAAGCCTGCGGGTGTCCGGTGATTGCCGCTAAAGCTGCCTCTATGCCCGAAGTATTGGCGGACAGCGTGGTTTACTTTGATCCTAATAATATCAGTGACATTGCGGCGGCTATGGAAAGCATCATTACCGATGCGTCGCTGCGCGAGGCACTGATCGCTAAAGGCGAACGGAATGTCGCCCGTTTCTCCTGGCATCGTTCTGCGGAGAAAGTGGATCAAATCCTACGTGAAATTCAGCCTGCCTCCCCAGGGAGAAGCGCATGAGAGTGTTGCACGCAGCGGAGACAATCAAGGGCGGCGTGGCGACCGTACTGCGGCAACTGGTGTTAAGCCAACAGCAAGACGCTGAGATACGGTCGCTGGACTGTCTGGTTCCCGACGATCAGTATGAGGAAATGAGTGCGGTGCGTGCCGAACATCTGACGACGTTCCACCGTACAGGTAGAAATATCCCTTCGTTCATCCGCTTCTTTGTCGGGTTTTGCGCATTGCTGCTCAGGAAGAATCCCGACGTCGTGCACCTGCATAGCACCTTTGCCGGCGTGCTGGGCAGGATTGCCTTGATTCTGCTTTGGCCGATAAGACGGCCGAAGGTGATTTACTGCCCGCATGCCTTCTCGTTTTTAATGCAGGGCAGCGAGAAGCAAAGAAAAGCCTTTTCGCTGATTGAAAAGGCTCTGATGGGCATCACCGATGCGATAATTTGCGTCAGTGAACATGAGCGAGATAAAGCGATTGAATATGGTTTTCCCGCGCATAAATTGCAGGTGATTTATAACGGCGTGCCCACCGTAGCCAGCGAGAAGTCGACACCTAATCCTTATCCTGAAAATGTCCTTAACCTTCTGTTTGTTGGACGATTTGATTACCAAAAAGGCTTTGACATCCTGTTAACTGCAATGGAGCGTTTGCGCGGGCGTTCCGTTCACCTTACTGCTGTCGGCGGCGGGGTGCATAACAAAAATGCTCCGCTCGATACCGTGCCGCAGACTACCTATACCGGTTGGCTGAATGCTGAAGCGCTTGAACCTTATTTCCGTCATGCCGACGTATTGATCGTGCCAAGCCGGTGGGAAGGATTTGCCATGGTGCCGTTGGAAGCCATGAGTTATGGGGTACCGGTTATCGCCAGCAATTGCACTTCTTTCCCTGAAATGATTGAAGACCGTCGGACGGGCCTGCTGTTTGAGCTGCAGCAGCCGGAAATGCTCGTCGACTACTTGATGGATACGCCCCAAGAGGAATGGAAACGCATGGGGCAGGCAGCGAGACAGCGCTTCCTGCGCAAATTTACCGCTGAGGCAATGATTGGTAATACGGCAGCGCTGTATAAGAAGGTTCTTGGTGCATAACTCAAATTTTGGCTGAGCAAATAGACTATTTTAACTCGAGGGCGAAGTGTGAAAATGTTGCCAATCATCATGGCGGGTGGGAGCGGGAGTCGTCTTTGGCCTTTATCCAGAGAACATTTCCCGAAGCAATTTCTTGCACTGCATGACCACCAGTCCATGTTGCAAACAACGATAACGAGGCTGAAGGGATTGGAAGCCGAGAATCCCATTGTCATTTGCAACGAAAATCATCGCTTCATCGTGGCGGAGCAGCTCCGTCAGATTGGACAATTATCCCACAATATCATATTGGAGCCTATCGGCCGCAACACGGCGCCGGCTGTTGCCCTGGCGGCGCTGAGAGCCGTTAGAGGCAACAGTGATCCTTTGTTGCTGGTGTTGGCCGCGGACCATGTGATCACGGATGCCTGCGAGTTTCAGCGGCAGGTTATCAGAGCGATGCCCGCTGCCGAACAGGGCAATTTGGTGACGTTCGGCATTGTTCCTCATGTTCCGGAAACCGGTTATGGCTATATCCGCACCGGAAAATTGATGGACGACGGCGTGTTGGCGCAGGTTGCGGAGTTTGTGGAGAAACCTGATTTGCCGACGGCCGAGAAGTATGTCGCTTCAGGCGAATATTTGTGGAATAGCGGTATGTTCCTGTTTAAAGCCAGCACCTATCTTAAGGAGCTGGGCCGTTTTTGTCCGGACATCGTCGCGTGCTGTGAAGCCTCTTTGCAGAACCTGGCTGAGGATATGGACTTTGTCCGGGTAGACCGCGACATTTTCGCTACGTGTCCAGACATGTCGATTGATTATGCCGTAATGGAGCACACGCAAAATGCCGTTGTCGTGCCGCTGAACGCTGGCTGGAGTGATGTCGGTTCATGGTCGGCATTATGGGACATCAGCGAAAAAGACGATAAGGGCAACAGCGCGATTGGCGATGTCATGTGCCAGGATACCGCTAATAGCTATGTCCGCTCTGAGCATAAACTGGTGGCGACGGTCGGGGTTGAAAACCTCATCGTGGTTGAAACCAAAGACGCGATTCTGATCGCGAACAAAGATCGCGTGCAGGACGTAAAATCAGTGGTGGCGGATCTGAAGCGTCAACAGCGCAGTGAGTATTTGCAGCACCGGGAAGTCTACCGCCCGTGGGGTAAATATGATTCTATCGATGAAGGTGAGCGCTATAAGGTGAAGCGAGTAACGGTAAAACCGGGAGAAAGGTTGTCGTTGCAAATGCATCATCATCGCGCAGAACACTGGATTGTCGTTGCCGGGACGGCCAAAGTGACGCTGGATGGCAAAACCACTATCGTTGCTGAAAATGAATCTATTTATATTCCCCTCGGTGCTACGCATGCTTTGGAAAATCCGGGGAAAATAGCATTAGATATTATCGAAGTGAGATCCGGCGCCTATTTAGAGGAAGACGACATCGTTCGTTTTGAAGATCGTTATGGCCGTATCTAGCAGTATCATTTTTATGAACAAAATGAAACCAATGATTGCATAACGGTATTGGAGTGATAATGACCAGCTCACTGACTTGTTTTAAAGCTTATGATATTCGTGGCGAATTAGGCAGGGAATTAAACCCGGAGATCGCTTATCGAATCGGCCGTGCTTACGGGACTTTTCTGAAACCCGGTAAAGTCGTGGTGGGGGGCGATGTTCGCCTGACGAGTGAAGAGTTGAAAATGTCGCTGGCTAATGGATTGCGTGATGCCGGCACAGACGTTGTTGATATTGGCTTGAGCGGGACGGAAGAAATCTATTTCGCAACATTCCATTTAGGGCTTGATGGCGGCATTGAGGTGACGGCCAGTCATAACCCGATTAACTATAACGGGATGAAACTCGTCAAAGAAAATGCACAGCCCATCAGCGGTGATTCGGGGCTGAAGGATATTCAGCGCTTGGCGGAGGAAAATCATTTTCCGGCCGTTGAGCGGCGGGGGAATTATGAGCGGATCACGGTTCTCGATGCTTATGTTGAGCATCTGTTGAGTTACATCGATCTCGCTAATTTGACACCGTTGACGTTGGTGGTTAACTCCGGTAATGGTGCGGCAGGCCATGTGATCGATGCTATTGAGCGCCGTTTTGTTGAAGGCAACGTGCCGATCACGTTTATTAAGATTCACCATGAGCCCAATGGGCACTTTCCTCATGGCATCCCGAATCCGTTATTGCCTGAATGTCGGGATGATACCGCCAGAGCGGTAATCGAACACGATGCGGATTTAGGTATTGCCTTTGACGGCGATTTTGATCGCTGCTTCTTGTTTGACAACGCCGGCAACTTTATCGAGGGTTACTATATTGTAGGTTTGCTGGCGGCAGCCTTCCTGGCAAAAGAGCCGGGGGCCAAGATCATTCACGATCCTCGCTTGTGTTGGAATACGATAGACGTTGTGACGGAGCATCAGGGAACGCCTGTGATGTCCAAAACCGGGCATGCGTTCATCAAGGAAAGAATGCGTCAGGAAGACGCTGCCTATGGCGGCGAAATGAGCGCTCATCACTATTTCCGCGATTTCTCCTACTGCGACAGCGGGATGATCCCATGGTTGTTGGTGGCAGAATTGCTCAGTATGACGGGGCAGTCATTGGCTTCGCTGGTTTCTGAGCGCATCACCGCGTACCCGGCTTCGGGAGAAATTAACGTGCGGCTGAACGATGCTAACTCGGTCATTGAAAATATTTGCCGGAGGTATCAAACCGGCAGCGTCGCCATCGATAGGACGGATGGCATTAGCATTGAGTTTACAGACTGGCGATTTAATCTCCGCACCTCAAATACAGAGCCTGTAGTGAGGTTGAACGTGGAATCCCGTGGCGATATTTCGCTGATGAAGGAAAAAACCAGCGAATTACTGAAGTTATTGCAAGATTAGCCGGCATGTTAAGGCGGCAAAAATTTCCCTGCATAAAATTGGCAGGCGAGCATTATTGCACAATGAGTGCGTCAGTGTTTTTAGGGCTTCTCTGCTCTTGCGAAATCGTAGATAACGAAAGAGAAAATAGGGAATCGGTGATTGCATGGGATACTTAACGTTGCATTTAGGGGTGTGGCGGCATGCGGATGTGTGGCAAAATCGGAACTATCGAAATTGTCAATGATAACACCGCATGTACGGAGTAACGTTAAATATATATCCTGAAAGCTAATTAAAAGAGCTATCTATGAACAGTGAAAGTATAAAGTCAAAACCAGTGTTTGTTAAATTCACACTGGCATTTTCAGATTTGTTTTTCTTTAACTTTTCCTTATTTCTGTCTGTGGCGATTATTTCTTTCATCTCAAATGATATTTACGAATACATCCCCAAGTCAGTAATGGGCACATTCTTCCTTTCTCATTTTGTGTTGTCCCTGGCCTGCACGTTCTGGTTCCTGGTTCGGCTGCGCCATTACTCTTATCGGAAACCTTTCTGGTTTGAGCTTAAGGAGATGTTGAGAACCATAATCATCTTCGCCATTATCAGCCTGGCGTTTGTTGGCTTTTCCAAATGGGAATTATCACGTTATGTTTGGTTGTCAACCTGGCTATTTGCATTGATTCTTATTCCTGCATTCAGAATTATCACCAAACATATTTTTAATATGCTTGGCCTGTGGAAAAAACAAACCATTATCATAGGCAGTGGTAAAAATGCCGAAGAAGCCTATGTCGCGTTGCAAAGTGAGGAAATCCTGGGTTTTGATATCGTGGCTTTCTATTGCCTGTCACCCGAGGAGGAGAGAGAAAGCCTGTTTGGGAAACGGCTGATAAAGTCTGAAGAGGCTCTTTGGCGGTTGGTCGACCCTGAGAATACGCAGGTTATTGTCGCCGTTGAGTTTGAACAACATGCTCTACGAGATTACTGGCTGAAAAGCCTGGCTAAACATGCCTGTCGTTCGGTCTCGGTGATCCCTACCTTGCGCGGTGTTCCATTATATGGAACAGACATGTCATTTATTTTCAGCCATGAAGTGATGATTCTGCGAGTCAATAACAATCTCGCGAAGTTGACATCCCGATTTGTGAAGCGTGTCTTTGACATCTTTGGCTCCCTGGCCATCATGGTGATGCTTTCGCCGGTGCTGCTGGGTATTTTGCTGCTGGTGTCCAAAGATGGCGGAAAACCTATCTATGGGCATGAGCGGGTCGGTCTGAAAGGGCGAAAATTTAACTGTTTGAAGTTTAGGTCGATGGTGACCAACTCTAAAGAGGTGTTGGCGCATTTACTGGCGACAGACAGTGAAGCGTTGGCTGAATGGAACAAAGATTTTAAGCTTAAAAACGATCCGCGAATCACAAGGATCGGTGCCTTTATCCGTAAAACCAGCCTTGATGAATTGCCGCAGCTATGGAATGTTTTGCGAGGCGACATGAGTTTAGTCGGCCCTCGGCCCATCATTGAAGAAGAGCTGGAAAGATACGCCGGCGATGTCGACTATTACCTGATGGCGAAACCTGGCATGACGGGGTTGTGGCAGGTGAGTGGGCGAAACGACGTCGATTATGATACCCGGGTGTATTTTGACTCATGGTATGTTAAAAATTGGTCGTTGTGGAATGATATCGTTATTCTCTTCAAAACGGTGAATGTCGTACTCAAGAGAGATGGCGCATATTAAAAAGCTCAACTCGCTGGATTATTTACTGTTTGAATCGACGAAAATAATTGCTGATGACAAGCGACGGCAATCTGTTTGGAAATTATCTTAAGGTGTACATATGGACATATGTGTCATCATTGTAACTTACGGTGAACGGGCCCATTTGGTCAAGCAGGTGGTCGACTCTTGCGTGGGAGAGACGGTCAAAAAGATCGTCATTGTTGATAACGGCTCTGGTGAAGGGAATAAACAGGGGTTATCCGCTATCGCTGAAGCGTATCCAAAAACCGTTATGATAGTGACAATGGAGAGTAATACTGGCTCTGCCGGTGGGTTTTGCGCCGCAATGGAAAGTGCGGTGAATATCCAGGAGGTGGATTTTATTCTGGCTTTAGACGACGACAACCAGATCGCATCTGAGGACATAAATAAACTGACAGGGTATTGGCAGGCGCATGTCAATAAAATGGCCGAGGATAATACGGCGCTGCTTGCCTTGCGTGAAGATAGACTGCATTATATGAAGTTTATTGAGACGAGAAATGAAGATGTGTTACTCGGTGCGAAAAATAGTTTCATGGGGTTTCATATCGCTAATTACGCGAAAAAAATCCTCGGTATAGCGAACAAGAAAAAAAACGGCGCTGAGAAAATTGTTTCACCAATAGCCCCTTATGGCGGGATGTTTTTCCATAAGAGCCTGCTGAAAAAACATGGCTTCCCCAAAAAAGAGATGTATTTGTACTGCGATGATACAGAGTTCTCCTATAGGATCACTAAGGCAGGCGGTGAGATCATCATCATTCCTGAGGCCAAGATTGTCGATCTGGATCAGTCTTGGGATTCCGGGGCGAGGAAGAAACGTTTTAACTCCCCGGTGCTTGAGACGAGAGATGATTTTCGAGTGCGTTACAGTTTTAGAAATCGCGTTTATTTCGAAAGGGAAAATTTGGTTACCAATAAATTCGTCTATATGACGAACATGATAATATACTTGTCAGACTTGGCCATGAAGGCGGTATGTCATGGGAAATTAAAGCGGGTGGGCCTGGTGATACGCTCTATTCGCGATGGTTTCAGGATGTAAGCGGTATGATGTTTTAATATCGGTGGTTTTATTAGGGGTTACCGATTAATTTTCTCTTTGAGTAAGCAGGCGTTTCTTTATTTTGCGTGCTTGCCTCACGCTGAGAATCTGCTGATACAGTTGTTGGGTTATTGAATTTATTACAGGTTTATATCTTCGAGGGTTTACACGATGGCGACCAACCCCAGCAAGAACAGTTTTTTTTCTGCTCGAAAGCGAGTAACCGTTGCGGCGCTGATACTGATGAGTTCCAGCCAGGCCATGGCGTTGGATGCCATCGGTATTCATAGCCATTTTAATCATTATCCGGATTCGAGCGATACCTATTTATCAATGATCAAACGATTTGGATTTAATTCATTCCGCTCTGATCTGGCCTGGAACTCCATCGAGTCTCAGAAAGGGGTGTTCTCGATCAATGATGCCGGCAACCAGAAAGAGGACCAGGCTTTTCAGACAGGCCTATCGCAATATGGCTTAAGTGCTTTGATGGTGCTCGGCTACGGCAATAAGCTATACAGCAATAACGGCATTGATTTCCCCAGAACGCCGGAGCAGATTGAAGCGTTTGCAAACTATGCGGCCTGGGTCGCTGCGCGTTACAAGGGTAAGGTAAAGTACTTTGATATTTGGAATGAGTGGCTGTATGGCACAGGCCTGACCTCCAAGCCTCGTAACGTTCCCCCCGCTCAGGTCTATTTCGACCTGGTAAAAGCGACATCGGCCGCCGTGCGCAAGGTGGATCCGAACGCGGTGATATTGGCAGGCTCCTTTAATACGAATAAACCCAGGGACGTCGCCTGGTTTGAAGAGCTCATGAAGCTGGGCATTTTGAAATACATTGACGGCGTTTCGATTCACCCTTATTCGCTCACGCTGCCTGAAGACAATTTAGCGGCTATTGATAAGTTTGAAGAGCTGGCCAAAAGTTATGCCGGTAAAGACGTCCCGGTCTATATTACCGAAATGGGCCAATCCAGTTCGACAGCGGTGGGGTATGTTTCCGATGACGCTACCGCGCAGTTCGTTGTCAAATACACGTTTCTGGCGAAAGCGCGGCCTTATATCAAAGGGTTGTGGTGGTATGACCTGGTGGATGATGGCCCCGATGTCAAGAACCGCGAGCACCGCTTCGGTTTTGTTACGCAGAGCAATCAACCAAAATCCATGGCGTTGCAATTCCAAAAAATCGCTGAAGTCGCTCGCGACTACAAGGTTGAAGGTTATCAGACGAACGCGGATGGCAATGTCAGCATCTCATTGAGCCATGGTGGGAAATATGCTTTGCTCGCCTGGCAGCAACCGCCAGTTCAGGCTCAGGTTCCCCAGCAGGATCTGCTCAAGTCAGTGAAGAGCTTTGTGAAGATGGAAGGGGACAAGAGCGAAGGTGCGATACGCATGATTGATCCGAATTTCCAGGGGCAGTCATTGTATGAAGAGAAGTCTGCCTTGACGAAAAATTACGGCAATGTGCCTGTATTGGTGCAATCCGATAAGCCTATTGCGGCACCGCAATAAGTTTTTCTTCGATTCGTCGTAATGATGAAAGCCCTGTAAAAAGGGCTTTTTTTTTGCCTGAGCGATCGCCGTCTGCGCACAGGACTGTGAAGATGGACTGCATATGAAGCAAAAAAAAGGCCCGGGGTGAAATCCGGGCCTTTTTTGTTACTGGCGTGCGCCATTAGGCATAGTGCAGATCGCTGACCAGACTTGCATGGCTTTGACCCGTCAGATAAATCACGGTGTCGCCGGCATCCAAAGTATGGTTGTTGTTGTTATCGATGATAACGTAGTTGCTGTTAGTGCCGTTATCAAAGGCAACGGAAGCGACACCTACCTTGGCAGTCAGTGAGCCGGTGCTCAAGCCGAGAATACCGCCCAGCAAGCCGATAACCCCGCCGGTCAACGAGCCCAGCAAGCTACCCAATACGCCGTCGAGGATATCCGCCGAACGAGTCCCGTAGTCCGCAACCGCCGTCCCCGTATTCGACAAGGTCAGGCCCGACAGATGGTCGATGATCTTGTCTTTGGAGGTGTTGAAGTCGGTAATGGTGTTACCGGCTTGCGTGGTACTGGATTGCAGCATGTAAGTGTTGGCGCCGGCGCCGCCGGTCAACGTGGTGTTTGCCGCGACGTTCAGCGTGTCGCCGCCGCTGGTGCCTTCAACGGTCATCTGATAACCGTTCAACCCCAGCGTATTGAGTACCGGTGTCAACAGTGCAGTCGTCACTGCGCTCAACGGCAGGATATTCAGCAATTGCACGATGAGACCGTCACCCGTACCGCCGTTGCTGGTTGTCAGATTCAAACCGCCGCTGTTGCCGGAGGCGTTGATGTCATGGATAAAGGTGAAGCCCGAGCCTACGGTTAAGTCCAACTGGTGGTCGCCGGTCACGTTGATGTTGGTTAACACGCTGTTGCTACCGGCCAATGACAGTACGTTAGCAAAGTTGCCGGTACCGCCGGAGGCGATATTAAGCGCCGTCAGTGCGCTGCCGGTTAGACCGATGGCGCCAGCATTGACGTTGGAGGAGCTGACAGCGTCAAAGGTAATGCCGAACTGAGACGCGGCGTTAACAAAGCTGAAGTTCAGCGTAGTCGAAGCTGTAGCATCGCCATTCACTTCCAATGCGGCGGCGTTGCCCCCTGCGACGTTAATGACGCTGGCGTTCGTCAGGCCATTCAGGACAAAGCCTTGCGAGCCCATGTTGGTTGGGGTGGTCGCCTGGGTGACGGCGCCTCCCGCTGTCCCTTCAACCGACGCAGTGCCGTTTAATAGGCCGAAGTCAAAAACGTGAGACGGCGTGGTGACCGGTGTGGTCGTCGGGCTGCCGATCAGCGGCGTGGTGATGAGCGTACCGGTAGACTGGCCGATATAGCCGGTCATATCGATTTTCTCAAAGTTGCTGAAGTTGTTGGCGTTGCTGCTGATGGCACTGGTGCGAATGCCCAGCGCGTTCTGGTTGGTCACCACCGACTTGGTAAAGAAGTTGGCCGAAATCGTATCCGTACCGGTACCGCCATTGGCTGTGATTGAGGCGGAGACGGTGTTCGGGCTATTGGTCGCCGCATTGCCGGCCCACTTGAGCACATCGTTACCGGCGCCCAGGTTGAAGTTGGCGGTACCGGTTGCGATGTTGGCGGTTGACGTGACGGTGACGTAGTCATTGCCGGAGCTGCCATTGAGGATCACGTTACCGTTATTCACGGATACCGCAACGCCTGGGTTGACGCCGTTGGCCGACAGATTGACGGTCGATGCCGCCGTGCCGTTGATCGTCAGGTTGGAGAGGTGATCGGCGAACTGCAGGTTAACCGTGCTGGCGGTGGTCGCATTGAGGATCACGTTGAGCAGAACGGCGGTTTCGGCATTGCTGAGGACGTGGCTGCTGCCGGTGTTGATGGTGCCGGTGGCATTGCCGCCGGCGGCGGTGCTGGACAGCGTGGCATAGGTTTTATACAGCAAACTGGTGCCGATAGCGTCTTCAAATCCGTGCTGTGCGCTGACCGTGGTGTTATCCGTGGCAGTCGAGCCTCGCAGGTCATTGATGATCGCTTGCGCAATGGCGGTGTTGTTGCCCAATGCGGTGTAGGTCGCCAACTGAGCGGCTGACGGCGGCGAACCCCACACATCGGTGAATACTTTGGTGACGAAAGCCGAACCGCTCAGCGCAGCACCTTTGGCCTGGAACTCATTGGTGGCCAGTAAGGTGGTCAGCAGCTTGCTGAAGGTCGTGCCGGAGGCCAGTTGTTTACTGAAGGTGTCCAGCGCCTGTGAGTCGACACCGCGATGAGGAACGGCAAGGTAAATCGAGGCGACTTGTTCCTGGAAGCTCAGGCCCGGCAATTGACCAGGGATGTAGACTTGCGTTGCGAGGTTGAATTGCTGCTGTGCGGCCAGGTCGCCACTGGCGACGGTGCCTTTAATCAGGTTGATGATATCAACGATGACGGTCCCTCGGGTGGCACCGCCATCCAACAACGCGACATAGGTTGAGGATTCACTGGAGGTCGGGGCTCGCAGGAAGGTACTTTCGAACAGACGTGCAACAAAGTCCGTATTGTTCAGCGACGTCAGGTACGTGCGATCATTGACAAAGACCTGGGCTACGTTGGCAAGGTTCGCACCGTTGGCGACTTGAGTGCCCCAGTAGTTGATGCCTGACTGAGCTGCGTCGACGCCAATGACATAGTAAATCGCTTCGACGGCAGAGGCGCCTGCCGTTGCAGAGGATTCCGCAACCGGATACAGCACGGTGTTAATCGTGTTTTCGAAAGTGGCTTGCTGGGCAAGGGTTGTTGCATCAAACCCTTCGTAATTAAGAAGATTGGTCACTAACTGCGACACGGCAGTCGTGACCGACCCCACATTCAGCAGATCTGTCAGCTGTGCACTGGTCGGCGCTGTACCATAGATATTGGTATAAATCTGCGTCAGGATCTCCGCTTGTGTTTTGGTCGCAAAACGGGCTTGCCCATCGCTCCCGGTCAGGAAGACGTTGACCAACTGTGCGGCGGTGGCTTGTCCGGTCTCTAAATACTGACCGAAGTAATTATAGGTAGATTGAGACGCACTCTTACCCAAGACAGCGTAGTAGAGTGCCGCTGCTGCTTGCTGTGACGCTAGAGAAGCCATAATAAATTACCCCTTGGATAAATCAATTTAAGGAACAAATGTCCGGCCAGCCTTGGGCTAACTATTTCCTTTATAAGGAATGTTTAGCGTCAAGCTGAAAGTTATTTTTTGCAAAAAAAACAGAAAATAAAAGCGAGGGACAACGGCGCGTGCAATAAACGCGAGCCTTTACCCTCCACCTAAGGAAAGGCACGGAAGTCTGTTTTGTCAAGGTTGCGGATAACTTTTGGGGGTGTGGGGCGATAACTATTTGTAATGGCTATAGGATTATTGTTACTTTATAAAAAATATGATTTTTTTGTTCTTTATTAATGAAAATTTAATCTGTTTCCATCTGGATTGTTTCATTTGAAACTATTGCATTTGATTTGTTAGTGGGCTAATGATTTATCTTGGGCATCAATTACGGCGTTTTTTTTGGTTCTGACCCGCAAGAATAGCGGGGTTGTTATGAGTTATGTTATTGATTATATATGTTATTGGTTCTTTTTCTTGGCGCGGTTTTTTTTTCCGTTTCGCCTTGCAGGATTTCAACTTGTCTAACTATAGTTACTAAAAAAGTATCTGCATTCTCGAGCATGTTTGGGGTGGTTTGGATATAAGATATTTCTTATGCAAATCAATGCGGGTGGGTAGTTGGTGCAGGTGATGTTAAGGGATAGAAAGTGAATCAATTCATACCGCGCAATGAAATTGCGGATGTTATACGGACGCGAAGTAAAGTCTTTTGGACCGTTGGTATATTCACCGCATTTATAAATCTATTAATGCTTGTTCCTTCCGTCTATATGTTACAGGTTTACGATCGGGTTCTTCCCTCTCGTAACGAAATAACCCTGCTGATGTTGACGCTGATTATGCTGGGCCTGTTTGGCGTGATGGCGTTACTGGAGTACGTTCGCAGCATGGTGGTCATCCGTATCGGCAGCCAATTAGATATGCGCCTCAATACGCGCGTTTATACTGCTGCCTATGAGGCTAACTTGCAAAACGGCTCATCAGACGCCGGTCAGATGCTGGGCGATTTGACCACCGTAAGGCAATTTCTTACCGGCAGCGCGCTGTTCGCCTTTTTCGATGCCCCGTGGTTCCCCATCTATTTGTTGGTCATCTTCCTGTTTAACCCCTGGTTGGGCCTTTTTGCGCTGATCGGCTCGCTGCTGTTGATCGCCCTTGCCGTCATCAATGAAATCGTCTCTAAAAAACCATTGGGCGAGGCCAGCAAGCTGTCCATCATGTCAGGCAACCTGGCGAGTACCAATTTGCGCAACGCGGAGGTGATCGAAGCGCTGGGCATGTTGCCTAATTTGAAACGCCGCTGGTTTGGGCTGCACCAACGCTTCCTTAATAGCCAACGCGTAGCCAGCGAGCGTGCGACGACCGTCACTTCCATCACCAAATTTGTCCGTCTCTCACTGCAATCGCTGGTTCTCGGATTGGGGGGGTGGCTGGCGATTGATGGGCACATTACGCCCGGTATGATGATCGCCGGTTCTATCCTGATGGGCAGAACGCTGGCGCCAATTGAACAGGTGATCAACATCTGGAAAAGCTGGAGCTCGGCCAAACTCTCTTATCAGCGCCTGGTCAAGCTGTTGGAGATGCACCCGCAACGCGGGACCGGGATGTCTCTGCCGCGGCCTGAAGGGATCGTGTCCGTAGAAGGCGTGACCGCCACACCTCCCGGCTCGAAAGGAGACGCGGTGCTGCACAATGTCAGCTTTGCGATTCAGCCTGGCGATGTGCTCGGCATCATTGGCCCCAGCGCTTCAGGCAAGTCGACGCTGGCACGCCTGTTAGTCGGGATCTGGCCGGTGAGCGAAGGCATCGTGCGTCTGGATAATGCGGACATTTATCAGTGGAACAAGGATGAGCTTGGGCCATATATCGGGTATCTGCCGCAGGATATCGAACTGTTCGCCGGCACGATCGCCGAGAACATCTCGCGGTTTAATGATGTCGACTCCGAAAAAGTCATTGAAGCTGCCAAATTGGCGGGGGTGCATGAGCTGATCTTGCGTTTCCCGAACGGCTACGACTCGCATATCGGCAACGGCGGGGCCGGATTGTCCGGTGGGCAAAAACAACGGATAGGCTTGGCTCGCGCCCTCTATGGCGATCCGTCGCTGATCGTTCTGGATGAACCGAACTCGAATCTGGATGATGCCGGCGAAAGGGCGCTGAACCAGGCGATTCTGTTCCTCAAGCAACGTAATAAAACCGTCATCTTGATTACGCATCGCACAAACCTACTGTCGATGACCAGCAAGCTGTTGCTGCTGACAAACGGCGTAGTCAACGCTTTCGGGCCAACGCAACAGGTATTGCAGGCCTTGGCTAACGCGCAAAAGACGCAGGCTAGCCAGCAAGCGGCTCGTGCGGTGAATTCGCCGGCGGATGAAGGCCATTTCCCTAAAACTCAAACCAATTAGTTGTGAACTTGGCCGGTGGCGCAAATGCGTCGCCCGCACTCAAAGGAGTAGGTATGTCTACGCATGTTGGCGAGTCTCAGGACCCGTATGCTGAACAGATCCCGCAAGATGAGCGGCGATTTACGCGTTTGGGATGGCTGGTTGTTGCAATAGGGCTGTTTGGTTTCTTTATCTGGGCTGCATTCGCGCCGTTGGATAAGGGCGTGGCGTCGCCCGGTTCAGTGATCGTTTCCGGCAACCGTAAAACGGTTCAGGCTCCGGCAGGCGGCATCATCAAAAACATTTTGGTGAAAGAGGGGGATCGGGTTAAAGCCGGTGAGATGCTGGTGCAACTCAGCCAGGTCCAGGCCCAGGCGCAGGTCGATTCTTTTCGCGTCCAGTATTACACCACATTGGCCACCGAAGGGCGGCTTTTGGCTGAACGCGACGGCGCAAGCCAGATCACTTTCTCCCCGGCGCTGCTAAAAGCGAAAGAACAGCCGCGCGTGGCGGAAATCATCGCGCTGCAAACGCAGCTGTTTTCATCCCGTCGTCTCGGTTTAAACAGTGAAATCGATGGGTATAAGCAATCGATGGACGGCGTACGTTTCCAGCTAAAAGGGCTGCAGGACTCCCAGGCGAACAAAAGTATTCAGCTCTCCAGCCTGCGTGAGCAGATGAATGGAATGAAACAGCTTGCTGCAGACGGCTATATTCCGCGCAACCGTTATTTGGAGGTACAAAGGCAGTTTGCCGAAGTGAATGGCAGTATCGACGAAACTCAAGGGCGCATTGGTCAGTTGCAGAAACAGCTGCTGGAATCGCGCCAGCGTATCGATCAGCGCTTTGCCGATTATCAGCGCGAAGTTCGTACGCAACTGGCACAGACGCAAATGGATGCCAACGAGTTCAGAAACAAGTTGGAAATGGCGAATTTCGATCTGGGTAACACGGCGATTGTGTCTCCGGTCGATGGCACCGTAGTTGGGCTAAATGTTTTCACTTTGGGTGGCGTGGTAGGGGCCGGCGATCATTTGATGGATATCGTGCCGAGCCAGGCGACCCTGGTGGTGGATTCACGCCTCAAGGTCGATTTGGTCGACAAAGTGTATGACGGCTTACCGGTTGACTTGATGTTTACCGCCTTCAATCAGAATAAGACGCCGAAGATCCCGGGCACGGTGACGTTAATATCGGCAGACCGCCTGGTGGATAAGACGAATGGCGAACCCTACTACCAGATGCAGGTGACCGTTACCCCTGAAGGCATGAAAATGTTAAATGGCGACGATATCAAAGCCGGCATGCCCGTGGAGGTTTTCGTGAAAACGGGGTCTCGCTCGCTGTTAAGTTATCTGTTTAAACCTATTTTGGATCGCGCTCATACTTCATTAACAGAGGAATAATTTTGATTCGATTTAAACGACAGGTTGCTGGCCTTACTATCAGTACCCTATTGTTTGCGATATCTGCGCCGGTTTATTCCATAGGGATTTTAGACGCATATTCGCTGGCACTTGACAAGGATCCGACCTTCAGGGCGGCATTTAAAGAGAAAGAGGCGGGAGACGAGAGCAAAAATATCGGCATGGCAGGTTTATTGCCGAAGGTGGCATTAAACTATCAAAATTCACCGAAAAACTGGCAAACGGTGAAATATCCGCAGAGCAACATATTTACCGGCGAGACGATAGAGGCGACGAACAGCCAGAAATATCGCAGCTACTCGGGCTCGGTTTCTGTGACGCAGCCGCTGTTTGACTATGAGGCCTATGCCCGTTACAAGGCGGGGGTGGCGCAAACGCTGATGTCAGACGAGCGTTACCGCGCCAAGTTTATGGATTTGGCGGTACGGGTCGTGACCGCCTATGTAGAAGTCGCTTACGCAAAGGATCAAATATCTCTCGCGCAAGCGCAGAAGGCTTCTTATGCCACGCAGTTAAGCCAGAACCGTGAGCTGTTGCGGGCAGGTGAGGGGACGATTACCGATGTTTCCGAAACGCAGGCGAGGTATAGCCTGGCAGAAGCACAAGAGATAGAGGCCCAGGATGCGCTTGACTCTGCCAAACGCGATTTGGAAGTTATCATCGGCGCTCCGCTCGAGCAGTATGGTTCGCTTCAGATGCTTCGACCGGGCAAATTCCAGGTCGCTCCATTGATCCCTTCGAAGTTTGAAGAGTGGCAAAAGATTGCCCTGGAAAATAACCCGGAGTTGGCTGCATCCCGCCACAGCGTCGATGCGGCAAAGTATGAGGTAGAGAGAAACCGGGCCGGTTTTATGCCGCAGGTGCAGCTTTATGCTTCTCATTCTGAAAATGACTCCAGCAGCGATAACACCGTTAACCAAAAATACCGTACCGACAGTATCGGTGTGCAGGTTAGCATGTCGCTTTATTCCGGCGGCGGCGTAGCGGCTTCTACGCGTCAGGCTGCCGCACGTTACGGCCAGGCGATGTATGAAATGGATGCTCAGGTCGGGGACAAACTGAACGATCTGCGTAAGCAATTTAACCTTTGCCTGAGCAGCCGCGCAAAGTTGGCCGCCTATGAGCTGGCGGTGCAATCCGCCACGAAACAGGTTGAAGCGACTAAAAAAAGCGTCGTTTTGGGCCAGCGGGTCAACGTCGATGTGTTGAATGCGGAACAGCAGCTGTACTCGGCTCGCCGCGATCTGGCATCGGCAAAATACACCTATATTAAATCTTGGGTCACATTATTGAGCGATTCCGGTACGTTGGATAAGAGCGATATTAATCGCGTCGCACAATACTTTGAGTATGCTCGCTAGATAAACCGCCCGGCGGTCTGATCCGCCGGGAACGGGAGTAGGTCTTTTCCGAAAGCGTGTCTGAGGACTGCTTTTTCAACCGGCTATGCGGTATGTTATTTCCATCCATTTCCCACTCTCTGAGCCATCTGAAATGAATCTGGCGCGTCTTCGGCGCGCGGTCAGGGGCCGTAGGCGATTGAATCAATTTTTGAGGGGTTTATGAAAATTATTGTTACCGGTGGCGCCGGCTTTATTGGTTCGGCCGTGGTCCGGCATATTATCAATAAAACGATGGATCAGGTGTTGGTGTTGGATAGCCTGACTTACGCCGGCAATCTTGAGTCCCTAAAACTGGTAGCGAGCTCTGACCGTTTCAGCTTTGAACCGGTGGATATTTGTAACCGTAGCGAATTGGACCGCGTTTTTGCTGATTTTAAACCGGATGCGGTTATGCATTTGGCTGCAGAGAGCCATGTGGATCGCTCTATCGATGGCCCGGCGGCCTTCATCGAGACCAACATCGTAGGCACCTACACGTTGCTGGAAGCCGCACGGCAATACTGGCATACCTTACCGGAAGCGGCGAAAAAGGCCTTTCGGTTCCATCATATCTCTACCGACGAAGTGTATGGCGATCTGCACGGCACCGAGGATTTGTTCACTGAAACTACGCCTTATGCACCAAGCAGCCCATACTCCGCATCGAAAGCCGCCAGCGATCACCTGGTGCGGGCCTGGTCACGCACCTATGGTTTACCGACCCTCGTCACCAATTGCTCCAATAATTACGGCCCGTACCATTTCCCCGAAAAACTTATCCCTTTGACGATCCTGAATGCGTTGGAAGGTAAGCCATTGCCGGTATATGGCGACGGCGCACAAATTCGCGATTGGCTGTATGTCGAAGATCATGCCTGCGCCCTCTACAAGGTTGTGACGGAGGGCGAGGTAGGCGAAACCTATAATATCGGCGGCCACAACGAGCGCAAGAATATCGAGGTTGTGCAGACGATTTGCCGGCTGTTGGATGAGCTGGCACCGGTCAAGCCGGCGGGCCTGAGCAACTACGCAGCGTTGATCACCTTCGTGGCCGATCGGCCCGGCCATGACATGCGTTATGCCATCGATGCGTCGAAAATAGATAAAGAGTTGGGTTGGAAACCCCAGGAAACCTTCGATAGCGGGATTCGCAAAACGGTCGAATGGTATCTGGCGAATGAAATCTGGTGGAGCCGCGTCAAAGACGGCTCATACGCCGGTGAACGCCTTGGGCTGACGCAATAATTTAAGGAACGCTATGAAAGGTATTATTCTTGCCGGTGGCTCAGGTACTCGCCTTTACCCCATCACCCGCGGCGTGTCGAAACAGCTGCTGCCTATTTATGATAAGCCAATGATTTATTACCCGATCTCGGTGCTGATGCTCGCCGGGATTCGCGATATTCTGATCATCTCCACCCCGGAAGATCTGCCTTCGTTCCGGCGCCTGTTGGGGGATGGGCAGCGTTTTGGTATCACACTCAGCTATGCGGTACAGCCGAGTCCGGATGGATTGGCGCAGGCCTTTTTGATAGGCGAAGAGTTCATTAACGGTGAGCGCTGTGCGTTGGTCCTGGGCGATAATATTTACTTTGGTCAGAGTTTCGGCAAAAAGTTGGAAAGCGTTGCCGCGCAGGAGGAAGGCGCGACGGTATTCGGCTACCAAGTGATGGATCCTGAGCGTTTCGGGGTGGTGGAGTTTGACCAGAACTTCAGGGCGTTATCGCTGGAAGAAAAACCGGCGGTGCCGAAATCGAACTGGGCAGTTACCGGGCTCTATTTCTATGACCGCCATGTGGTTGAATTGGCTAAGCAGGTAAAACCTTCGTCCCGCGGCGAATTGGAAATCACCACGCTGAATCAAATGTATCTGGAACGCGGGGCATTGAATGTTGAAATCTTGGGGCGCGGCTTTGCCTGGCTGGATACGGGCACACACGATAGCCTGATTGAAGCTGCTCAGTTTATCCATACTATCGAGCATCGTCAGGGCTTTAAAGTCGCGTGCCTGGAAGAGATCGCTTACAGAAAGGGATGGCTCAGCACAGAACAGGTGGCGCAAGAGGCGAAGTTATTGAGTAAAACCCAATACGGTCAATACCTAGCACAACTGCTGGTGGAGAAGTAAAATGCAAGTGAGCGATACGCGAATTCATGGCGTCAAGATCGTCCAGCCTAAGGTGTTTGGCGATGCACGCGGTTTCTTTCTGGAAACGTTCGAAAAGAAACGTTACCAAGAGGCGCTGGATATCGAGTTCGAGTTTGTTCAGGACAACCATTCGCGCTCTTCAAAAGGAGTGCTGCGTGGCCTGCATTTTCAAACGGTAAACCCTCAGGGCAAGCTGGTGCGCGTCGTTCGCGGTGAAGTGTTTGATGTCGTCGTCGATATTCGTAAAGACTCGCCTAGCTACGGTGTCTGGGAGGGGGTCGTGCTTTCCGAAGAGAACAAAACGCAATTCTGGATCCCGCCTGGTCTGGCGCATGGCTTTGTGGTGCTCTCGGATATTGCTGATTTCGAGTATAAATGTACGGATTATTATAACCCGATTCATGAAGGGTGCCTGTTGTGGAACGATCCTGACATTGGAATTGAATGGCCGCTCGACAATCCTCTGTTATCTGAAAAAGATAAAAATGGCAGTTTTTTCAATGCATTGAATTAATTTCACGAAGGCGTTGAAAAGTGGGTCTTACGGGGGGAGCATCTTTTTTATAATCACCGTAAGTTATCCTGCGGAACCGGCAAACATAATAGAGGGGAAGTATGGCAATTTTAGTCACCGGCGGCGCCGGTTACATTGGGTCTCACACCGTGTTATCTCTGCTGGAACGTGGCCAAGACGTGGTGGTGTTGGACAATCTGTCGAACTCGTCTGCGGAGTCTTTGCACCGCGTGGAGAAACTGGCGGGGAAGGCCGCGCTGTTCTATCAGGGAGACGTGCAGGATGCCGATTGCCTGCATCGCATTTTTGGCGCGCATGAGATCACTGCCGTCATCCACTTTGCTGGCCTCAAGGCCGTCGGGGAGTCGACGCGCAAGCCGCTGGAGTATTATCAGAACAATGTCACCGGCACGCTGGTACTGTTGGCTGCCATGCGCCAGGCCGGCGTGCATGATTTCATCTTCAGCTCCTCAGCCACCGTCTATGGAGCCAATTCGCCGGTGCCCTATGTCGAGACTACGCCGATCGGCGGGACAACCAGCCCTTATGGCACATCCAAATTGATGGTCGAGCTGATCCTGCAGGATTTTGCCAAAGCAGAACCGCAATTTTCGATTATTGCTTTGCGTTACTTCAACCCGGTAGGGGCTCACGAATCCGGCCTGATTGGCGAAGATCCTAATGGTATTCCCAATAATTTGCTGCCGTACATCTCGCAGGTGGCGATCGGCAAACTCGAAAAATTGGGCATTTTCGGTGGGGATTATCCGACCAAAGATGGGACGGGAGAGCGCGATTACATCCATGTGATGGATCTGGCTGACGGTCATCTGAAAGCGATGGATCATTTGCCGAAGAGCAACGGATTCAAGGCCTATAACCTGGGGGCCGGCGTAGGGCACTCGGTGTTAGCCATGGTTAAGGCATTTGAGAAAGCATCAGGCGTAACGATTCCCTATCAAATCTTGCCGCGCCGCGACGGCGATCTACCCGCGTTCTGGGCGGATGCAGAGCTGGCCTATCAAGAGCTGGGATGGAAGGTGAGCCGGGGTCTCGATGACATGATGCGCGATACCTGGAACTGGCAGAAGAAAAATCCTAAGGGTTTTCAGCGTTGATCCTGCAATTGGGCCCTGCCGTTTATCGGAAAGGATAATTGATGGGGCCCAAACATCCATTGGGTAATCAGTAAGCAATACTTGATAAAATGTAACCAACCCCTTTGGAAGTTCCGCAAGATCTTATACTGAATATTCAGTGTTTTCTTTTAAAATCAATTGACTATTGTTGTTTTTTGGCCAGCATCCACGAAGGTTTTGCGTATTTTTTTACGTTACGGTGTCGGATGTTTTTGCAAATTGTGCTAGTCTCTCAAACCTTCGCGGACCCTATATTATTTCTGTCATATGCACGCGAGTTTGTTTAAGGTCAGTTCAAAAAGACCTCAAACGTGAAGTGTAAACTCGGTGGCAGCGCGTGCTTATAAGCATAATTCGAGGTCTCTGGGTAACGTTTTTCGTGAGTAAATTCTTAATGAAAGTGATAGAGACGCAGGTTGAAGGTGTAAAGCTGATCGAACCCAAAGTGTTTGGCGATCAGCGTGGTTTTTTCTTGGAAACGTTCCAAAAAAGCCGGTACCAGGAGCTGCTTGGCATTGATGCGGAGTTCGTACAAGATAACCACTCCCGTTCAGCTCGCGGTGTGTTGCGAGGGTTGCATTTCCAAACGGCAAAACCTCAAGGTAAGTTGGTGAGAGTGGTACGTGGCGAAGTCTACGATGTGGTCGTCGATATTCGTCCTGATTCTCCGACGTTCAAAAAATGGGTTGGCGTCTACTTGTCTGAAGAGAACAAAAATCAGCTTTGGGTGCCGCCTGGTCTCGCTCATGGTTTTGTCGTAGTTTCGGACTCGGCTGATTTTGAATATAAATGCACTGATTACTATGATCCGAGTAACGAAGGTTGCCTGCTGTGGAACGATCCTGAGTTGGGTGTCGAATGGCCAGTTAGCGAACCACTGCTGTCACCAAAAGATATTCAGGGAAAACCTTTCAGAGAGCTTTTTTAATGCGTGTACTTTTGACCGGTGCAGCGGGGCAACTGGGGCGGTGTTTGACAGACCGCTTTCCTGCTGATTGGACCTTGTTGGCGACTGACAGTCTGCAGTTAGACATTACCGATTCTGCAGCCATAGCGGCGACTGTCGAACAGTTTAAACCGGATGCCATTGTTAATGCCGCTGCCTATACTGCGGTAGATAAGGCGGAATCGGAGCCTGAGAAGGCTCGGGCGATTAACGTGGATGGACCGGCCTTTTTGGCTACAGCAGCGGCCAACCTGGATATCCCCCTGGTGCATGTATCGACCGATTACGTTTTTGACGGTACGGCAACTGAACCCTATTGCGAAACGGCGCCATGTTCGCCAGCAAGCGTTTATGGTCAAACCAAGTTTGATGGTGAATGTGCCGCCCTTAAAATTCATTCTAAGACGGTGGTGATTAGAACTGCCTGGGTTTTTAGTGAGTACGGCAACAATTTTGTAAAAACCATGTTACGGGTAGGGGCACAACGCAGCGAGCTTGGCGTAGTGAGTGATCAATATGGTTGTCCAACCTACGCGGGGGATATCGCTGACGTGATCATCAGCATGTTGTCCAATCCGCATCTGCCTTATGGTGTCTATCACTACTGTGGCGATAGTGCGGTTTCGTGGTTTGGTTTTGCGCAAGCCATTTTTGAAGAGGCTCAAGCCAGTTCACTCTATGCGCATCAGGTAAAAGTTAATCCTATTGCTACGCATGAATACCCAACGCCTGCCTCTCGGCCTGCCTATTCGATTCTCAGCACCGAAAAAATTTGTGCCTTGGGACTTAGCCCAAGCCCATGGAGACAACAGCTTAAACCTGTTCTCAGTAAGATATTATCTTAGTGATGCTCCCTTATTGAATAAGATTAAAGGGGATAGTTTTATCCCCTTTGCCGTTTCTGTCTGGCTGATGTAGTAGCCATCGACACTGAGCGAAGCATCCCTGGACCGCGACTGTTTTGTCACAGCAATAAATTTGGGTTGAGGAATTAGATACAGCATGGCTGTAGTAAAAGAAAAATATCAGATAGTTGCATCTATCGTTTTATTCAACCACAGCTATGCGCAAGTAGCGGCGACGTTGACATCTCTCTTGGCAGAGCACTGCGTCGATAAGATCGTGCTGGTTGACAACGGTGGGGCAGGCTGGGCTGCTTCATTATGCAATGATCGAATCTGTTACATTAACTCTGGATACAATGGCGGCTTTGGCCATGGTCATAATTTGGCGATGAAAGAGTGTCTTGACCAATGTGACTATTTTTTGATTTGCAATCCGGACATCAGTTTTGAAACAGGCTCTTTAGCGCGTTTGCATCAGTTTGCCTGCGAAGGTGGGCATCAGTTCGTTTCCCCACGTATTCATTACAGCGATGGTCGCTTTCAGCATAGCTGTCGGTTGCTGCCGGCACCTGCAAACCTGCTATTACGCCGCTTTTTCCCTCGCCTTGGAGCCAAAATGGATGTGTCTTACGAACTCCATATGGCTGATTATAAACAAACATTTTCTGTGCCAACGGTGTCTGGCTGTTTCATGCTTATCGCTTCCCCGCTGCTGAAAAAGCTGGGAGGATTCGACGAGAGTTACTTCATGTATATGGAAGATATCGATCTTTGTCGCAGAGCGTTGTCGCATACAGAGATCGTTTACTTTTCAGGGGCTACTATTACGCATGTTTTCGGTAAGGGGTCCTATGAGAATGCGGCCCTGCTTAGACACCATATACGTTCGGCCATGACCTATTTTAACAAGTGGGGCTGGTTTTTCGATCGGCGGCGTACGGTAATTAACCGAGGGTGCTTAAAGAATATTCCGATGACCTCGCCTGTAGAGAGATTGTAACATTGTACCTCAGGCGCGCTGCGCTTGGGGGATCGATGAGTGTGGTCAAAAAGCAGGGGGTTTAGTAGACTCTGCGACGTTGAAGACTTGCTCTGGCGAATGGTAGGCTAGACGTTATTTTATACAGCTAACTAATTGTATAGTAAATAAAAACAGACCTGGTTACTGCCCTTACGTACTCTGGTTGCGAAACGCCAGGGGCGGTAGCGTGCCCAAGCACTATTGGCAGAGCGTTTATTCACCTGGACTTGGGTGATGAGCAGGGTTGCTATCGCTTGGTTTGCGGTTCGACAAGAGCTGGAACAGATTTTTAGTATATTTGGCTGTAGCGTAGCAGTGGCGTCGTGGTTGGCAAGCCTGCCATTTACTGCTCGTGGCCGCTGAGTCTCACCAAGAATGAAGTATAGGCAAAAAATGCCATGGGATAAAAACGGTTACATCGAGGATATAAAATGTCAATACCCTTCGCAGATAGCCATAAAGTTGCCATTTTAATGGGGACTTACCAAGGGGAAAGGTATATTTTAGAACAGCTTGAATCGTTTAAATCCCAAAGTTACAAGAATTGGCAGCTTTATGTCTCCGATGATGGATCGAAAGATGAAACGCTCCGTAAAATAGAACGATTTTCTACTGAAAATAAAATTGAGGTTTCTATCCTGCCCGGCCCTAAAGCCGGATTTGTCAGTAATTTTCTTTCGCTGTTATCCAGGGTTAATTTTGACGATGGCTACTATTCTTTTTCCGATCAAGATGATATTTGGCATAACGATAAAATTGAACGCGCAGTGAATTGGTTAGCAAATCAACCTTCGTCAAAACCGGCACTATACTGCTCCAGAACGCATATTGTCGATGAGAATGGCGGTGATTTAGGCTTCTCCTATCCTTTTACCGTTAAGCCTTCATTTACTAATGCACTGATTCAAAATATTGGTGGTGGAAATACCATGGTGTTTAATCAGGCCGCACGTGACATCATCGTCAAATGTGGGATAGTCGATGTGATTACTCATGATTGGTGGATATATCTTTTGATAACCGGTGTCGGCGGAGTGGTTCATTATGATGCACAGCCCAGTCTAGACTACCGACAACATGTCGGTAATGCGATTGGTTTTGACTCCGTATCCAAGAGAAGACTGTCAAAGTTGAGTAAGCTATTGAGCGGGGAGTCGAGAAGATGGCATGCTGGGAATCTTGCAGCTCTGGAGAAAAATCGAGAGCGATTAACCCCTGAAAACAACCAGAAGCTTTATTGGTTTAGAAAGATACACGACGCAAATTGGTTAGTAAGAAATTTCTACTTTTTTAAGCTTGGGTTATATAGACAAGGATTTTTCGATAACTTGAGTGTGTTTCTATTAGTGCAACTAAAGAAAATATAACGGTTGTGGAAATAAACTTGTGGATTTTTAAATAAGGTGTACTCGTAATGCAACGCTTTTCCATCAGTCCACTTGAAATGATTTCAAGTGTATGGCGCAACAGATTCTTGATTAAAACAACGGCGATCCGCGAAGTACAGGGTCGATATCGTGGCTCATTTATGGGGATTGTATGGTCCTTATTAACTCCACTTTTTATGCTAACGGTTTATACCTTTGTATTTAGTGAGGTTTTTAAAGCGAGATGGCATGGCGGTAGTGCTTCAAAAGGCGAATTTGCCCTGGTTTTATTTGCGGGACTCATTGTCTTTAATTTTTTCTCCGAATGCCTTAATAAAGCGCCGCAAATAATCCTCGGCAATGTGAACTATGTGAAAAAGGTTGTTTATCCGTTAGAGATATTACCTGTTGTCTCTCTGGTTTCGGCTTTTTTTCAGCTGATTATTAGTTTAATTGTTTGGTTGGCTGCGTATTGCGTTTTCTTTGGTATCCCACACCTTACGGTACTTTATTTCCCTCTGATTCTTGTGCCTTTGGTTTTGATTACGTTGGGCATTAGTTGGTTCCTGACGTCGATGGGGGTTTTCCTCAGAGATATCAATCAGTTTATCGGTTTGTTTACTACGGCACTCATGTTTATGAGCCCGGTTTTTTATTCTGCAGATATTTTACCGGAAAATTTTAGACGGTTAATGTATTTAAATCCGCTCACAACAGTTATAGAACAAACTAGGAATATTCTTTATTGGGGGAAATTGCCTGATTTTGAAATGTTGAGCGTTTATTGGTTGGCATCTTTTGTTGTTGTTTGGCTTGGTTTT
This sequence comes from Serratia nevei, assembly GCF_024160145.1. Lineage (GTDB taxonomy): Bacteria > Pseudomonadota > Gammaproteobacteria > Enterobacterales > Enterobacteriaceae > Serratia > Serratia nevei_A. The sequence goes on along the minus strand of NZ_JAMYWQ010000005.1, from coordinate 119,193 downwards.
GTCTGTTTCCAGAAAACACGTAAGGGGTTCGCAGATGTGCTCTGAATATGCTATTCAGGTTCGTAATCTGAGTAAATGTTATCAAATCTACGAACGACCTTCAGACAGATTAAAACAGTCTATATATACTGGAGCCAGGCGGCTACTTGGGAAAGGTTCGAAGCCGCTTTTTCGTGAGTTTTGGGCGTTGAGGGATATTAGCTTTAATATCGAAAAGGGGGAGTCTGTCGGGATTATTGGTCAGAACGGTTCAGGGAAGTCAACGTTATTACAGCTCATTTGCGGTACGTTAAGCCCTACTGATGGCACCGTTAAGACTAACGGACGGATTGCCGCCCTGTTGGAGTTGGGATCAGGGTTTAATCCAGAATTTACCGGCCGCGAAAATGTTTATATGAACGCCGCCGTATTAGGGATGAGCAAGGCTGAAATCAATGCCAAGTTTGATGAGATACTTGTTTTTGCAGATATCGGTGAGTTTATTGATCAGCCGACCAAAACGTATTCCAGCGGGATGCTGGTGCGTCTCGCCTTCGCTGTTCAGGTATGCATAGAACCTGATATTTTGATCGTTGATGAAGCTTTGGCCGTGGGTGACGCACTGTTCCAGAAGCGTTGTTTCGAACGTATGGAGCGGTTACGTACGAATGGTACCACCTTGCTCTTTGTCTCTCATGATCAAGAGTCTGTTCGCACGATGACCAACAGAGCCATCTTTTTAGAACATGGTGTCATTAAATTTGCAGGAACCTCCGCCGACGCATTGCTGGAATACCGTAAATCTTTGCATGAACTTGAATCTAAACGTTTAAATCAGGTAGCTCAACACTTAAAAGAAAAGAGCCAGCATGCGCGACAGATTCAGCAGGCTGCGCCTGAGTCGGCCCCTAAGGCTGCGGATGTCATTGTTTCTACGAAAAACGCACCGCTATCTGAACGCTTGAAAGCGTTTTCGTTCGGTGATCTTGATGCCGAAGTCTTGGATGTGACACTGCTGAATACCAAAGGGGAATCCTGTTCTCACTTCGATCCTAGAGATAAGGTTACGGTTATCGTACATTGCCGAGCCCATGCTGATTTGACCCGTTTAAACGTAGGATTGCGAATTAGGAATAAAGAAGGGGTCAAGATTTACTCTTGGGGCACGCTTAACCAAGATATGGCTATTCGCAGTCAGATTCAGAAAGAGGGTGAAGTATTCTGGGAAAAGTCTTTTGAAAAAGACGATGAGTTCCAGGTCAAATTTGAATTCATCTGTGGCTTAGGCCCAAATCTGTATGAGATTCAGGCTTCAATAACTGAAGAAGGCAAGCCTTATTACGCTGAGCAACGGATGATTCATTGGATGGATGAAGCCGCATTTTTTACCGTTACCAGCGAACCTCAATCGTACCATTTTGGTGGAGTTGTCGACCTGCGTATGATTAGCCAACTACAGGAACGTAACTGATGAATTCTGAACAAGAAAATGTTTTTGAAAAAAATCGGAATGACAAAGAGTTAATAAAAATGAAAAGAATCGATAATGCCTTTGACGTTTCAGAAGAAATACTCAACGCCTGCGGCGGGAGGACATTCCTGAACATTGGCTGCGGTGATGGTGCATTGGTTCAGGCATTACTTTCAAGCGGAATGGATGCTTACGGTGTGGATTCATCGGCAGGTGCGATCCGTCATTGCGAAAAATTGATGCCAAATCGTTTCAAACAATGCCCGATAGAGAAATTGCCTTTCGAAAATCAGTCATTCGATACTGCTATCTTGACTTATAGTCTTGAGGGGTTGTCCGAAGAGACTCTGCGTGCTGGGCTGGAAGAGGTTCGTCGGGTTACTCGTCGCTCCGTTTATGTGCGAGTCAGTACCATAGCGGCATCGGAAACAGAAGGCTCTCAGATCGGTCGAAATAGAAATGCGTGGGAAAGAATCTTTTTTGACGCAGGTTTTCGAAAGCATCCTTCCTATTACTTGCTTAAGGATTATGAATCTTTTGGGTATGAAGGTGATGAGGTTACCATTCTTTTGGAATGCATACCGGATGAAGCGTTAACACGTTATCCATTGGAAGCGTTAAAAGAAGAGCGCGATCTGCATATGGATATGACCCGCGAGACCGGCGAGCGTTCCGATGCGCATATTGCGCGCTATCAGTGGGCCGCAACGTTTGTGCGTCCTGGCGATACGGTGCTTGATGCCGCTTGCGGATTGGGATACGGAAGCTATCTCATCCAATGTGGGACGATGGCGGCGAAGACGCTGGGTATTGATGGTAGTGACTATGCCATTCAGTATGCGCAAAGTAGTTTCGCTTCCATGGTTCCCGCACTGAGTTTTTCGCTGGGTATGTTGCCAGAGGCGTTGAAAGATATTGCTGATAACTCGGTGGATTTGGTGATCTCTTTCGAAACGTTGGAACATGTTCCCGAACCGCAAGCGCTACTGGCTGAGTTTTATCGGGTGTTGACGCCTGGGGGCAGAATTATCGTCAGTGTTCCGAATGATTGGAGTGATGAGTCTGGAGAGGATCCTAATCCTTTCCACCTTCACGTTTATACTCTCGATAAGTTGCGTAATGAGCTTAAAGAGCATTATGACCTTGAGCAGCTAGTTGTTCAGTCAGCGACGCACTATAAGGCTGGGCCGGGCAGCCATGAATGGGTGCCGGCTAAGCGCGAACTGTATGGTGTGCCGAGCAATGTTTCATTGCAAGATGCACCTAGAGCGGAGTGGTGGCTCGCCGTCGGTATGAAGTCTGCCTTGGCTGGGGCGTCAGTGTCTTATCGTGAAACGCAATTCAGCACGTACGAAGACAATAAGGCATGGAATGTCACCGCATTTTCTCGTGATTATAAGAACCCGTGGCTTGTGCGCTCGATGGTGGACATTGGCCACCGCATGAAAAACAAAGACGAGTTGGTTGCACTTTGTGAGGCCGTTTATCAGCAAAACAAAGATAACAGTGCTGATACTGGCGCCGCACTTTGCGTGCTTGGTTACCAATTATTGAACGCCAAGTCCACAACGACTTTTGCAGACATATTGCATTTCAATAATAAAGTAGAGATGTATATCGATGCGCAGCCGACAACGCCGCATGGTATCCGATGGACTGTCTCTCTGCTTTTTGTGACCGGAAAGCTTTGGCTGATGGCCGGTGATAGCGAAAAGGCAAAGCTGGCCTTTGAGAAGTGCATTGCGATCGAGCCTCTGGCGTTTAGTCCGCTATTGGCGAATCGAAGCATTGAGGCTTGCCAACTGCTGGGCGTCATCGCTCTTGGTCATGGGAACAAAGAACAAGCCAGCCACTACTGGCGTCAGGGGATCGTCATGGCGCAACACGCCTTGGCTGCGGATTGGAAGCTAAGCCTCGGTGACGTAGATAAACCCATCGAATTCGGTCTGCCAGAATTATCCTCTATACTTGACTATGCAAGCACGTGTGCTTATGCGTTGAGTAATATTGATTCTTTTGAGAATAAGCCATGGTGGTGGCTACAACTGCGCCGCAGTGTGGGCATACAAGCGGCGACCATGAGCAGGGAAATCGCCAGTCTAAATAAGTCGTTGCGTGAGAAAAACGCGATGACACAAAATTCAGATGTCACAGTGCAGGAGAATCACCTGCAAACTGAGCAACTGCTATCCGCTTTGGCAAGTAAAGAGAAAATTGCGGAAGAGATTTATCAGGCTTTGTTAGATAAAGATAGCTTATTAAACGAGTTAGGAAAAGTTATGCACGATAAGGATGCGGTGTTGAATGATTTGAACGCCAGGTTGCAAAAAAATAACCAATATATTGATGAGTTGCTTTCAGCACAAATAGCTAAAGAAGAGCTTATAACCAAGCTCAACCAGACCGCATTGCTCAACGAGCAGACGATCATAGCGAAAGAAAAGCTTATAACCGAACTCAATCAGACTGCATTGCTCAACGAGCAGGCGCTCTTAGCTAAAGAAGAGCTTATAACCAAGCTCAGTCAGGCCGCGTCGCTCAAAAAGCAGGCGATTGCAGATAAGGAAGAGCTTATAGCCCATCTCAATCAGACCGTATCACATAAAGAGCAGGCGCTTGTCGAGCAAACCAATACGATCCAGCATCTGAACGGACAGTTGAACTCTCGACTTATTCGTCTAAGAAATGTTGCCGGGCAACCTTTGAGCGTGAGAAAGGTTCTGCATATGGGTTACCTGCTAACCTCTCTGGTTACCCCTAGACGGATGCGGGATTCGTTAGCACCGGTCATTAGTCGACTGCGGGCAAAAGTGGCAACTCGTCCGGCAGTGGCAGTCATCGAGGCTGGAGATAAAAGTCCTCAGCGTGGTCATCAGGTCTTGGTACCTGAGGCTAAGGAAAATGCGCCACAAATCGTGCATATCATTGCCAACTTTATGACTGGAGGATCTTCTCGCCTGGTTGCTGATTTGATTGAGTATTTGGGGAAGGACTACAAACAGGCCATTTTGACGAGCTATATTCCTGATCCGCCTGCTTATCTGGGGGTTGATATTGAGGAATGCCGTTTCCCTGAAGATACCGCACCTTTTGTCGAGTATTATAATCGACGCAAGCCTGACTTTATTCATGTCCACTACTGGGGGGATGTTGACGAACCTTGGTATGCTAAGGCGATAGAAGCTGCAAAAATATTAAATATTCCGGTCATTGAAAATATTAATACGCCAATTGCTCCGCATTTATCTGATGCAGTAAAACGTTATGTGTATGTGAGCGATTATGTCCGCCATGTCTTTGGGCAGAATAAAGATTCACATGTAACCGTTTATCCTGGATCTGATTTCTCACATTTCATGCGTGCAGATGCAGAACCCGTTCCGCAAGACTGTGTGGGTATGGTTTATCGGCTTGAAAACGATAAGCTTAATGAAGACGCGATCAAACCATTTATTGTTATTGCTCAGAAACGCCCAAGAACAAAAGTGCTCATCGTAGGTGGTGGTAGTTTATTAGCCCCATTCCAACAAGCGGTTAAAGACGCCGGGGTTGAAGCTAACTTTGAGTTTACCGATTATGTGGAATACAGCACATTACCGGATTATTATCGCCGCATGTCATTGTTTGTCGCTCCAGTATGGAAAGAAAGCTTTGGTCAGGTAAGTCCTTTTGCCATGAATATGCGTGTACCGGTAATTGGTTATGATATCGGTGCTATCAGCGAAATTGTTAACTCGAAATCTATGCTTGCACCTGCTGGCGATGCAGAAAAACTGGCGGATATCGCCATTGCGTTGCTGGATGATGAAGCACGACGTAATGAACTTGGGAAAGAACATCAGCAACGGGCCAAAGATAATTTCTCCGTACAGGCTATGATCAATGCTTATGATCATCTGTATGCTGACATGATTAAAAAATAAAGTGATTAATTTATGAAAATTGTTTTCTTTGTTCACTGTTTCTTCCCCGATCATTTTTATGGAACAGAAACTTATACACTTGGATTAGCAAATCATTATCGCTCTTGGGGGCATGATGTTTCCGTCGTTTCTGCGGTATTTCAAGGGGAGGCCAAGCAGCCATCCTTGATTAACCGTTATTCTTACCAAGACATTCCTGTTATAGCGATTGATAAGAATGTTATTCCGCACAGCCGTGTAAAGGAAACTTATTATCAGCCCGAAATGCGAGATGTGCTTGAAGAGATACTCTTAGAGCTAAAACCTGATGTTATACATGTTACACATTTGATTAATCATACGTCAGTTCTGCTCGAGGTCGCAGGTAAGCTTAATATCCCAACTTATACTACTTTCACTGATTTCTTCGGTTTTTGCGCCAACAATAAACTCGAAGCTGCTGACGGTGGCCTGTGTGCAGGTCCGTCCCAGTCTCGAGCCAACTGTGTCGCATGTTATCTCAAAGAAGCTGCCCAGGGCGGTCATGCGACGGGATGGATGAAGAAGGCTGCGGTTCCGGCGATGGCCAATCTACTGGCCAAAGGCCTGGTGGCATCGCGTAAAATGGGGGTCTTAAAATCAGGTTCGACGCAAGGGCTGGTGGAGGATTTGGTAACTCGCCCAGATACGTTGTCATACCTTTATAATACGTATTATAAAGGCGCCGTTGCCCCTACGGCATTCTTGCAGAAAGCTTATATGGCTAACCATATCAAAGCCCCAATGCGCAAGATTTGGTTCGGTATAGATATTGATCGCACAGCTAAGCCTGTTCGCGATGAAAATCATATCCCAGTGATTGGTTTTATTGGTCAAATCGCTCCACATAAAGGTACGGATCTCCTGATTGAAGCCTTTAAGCAGCAACCAAAGAACAGTGCCAGGTTAAAAATTTATGGTCCTACCGAACAGTCGGTAAGCTATATGGATACATTGAGAAAAATGAGCGAAGGTGTTGATGGCATCGAGTTCATGGGGACGTTTGACCAAGCACAAATGGCTGATATTTTCAGTGAGATTGATCTGTTTGTGATCCCCTCGAGATGGTATGAAAATAGCCCTTTGGTATTGTTGAACTCGTTGGCAACACACACGCCCGTATTGGTCTCTGATGTAGAAGGGATGACAGAGTTCCTGACGGAAGGGATCAATGGGTACAGCTTCAAACGCGGAGAGGCCGACGACTTAGCCAAGAAGCTTTCGTATATCCTACAAACACCTCAGTTACTGCATAAACTATCCTTGACGACAGAATATGCAAGAACGACAGAAGTCATGGCAAAGGAAACGTTCGAAATCTATCAATGTAATTAGTTGATAACATATAGACGATGCGTCGAAAAACGCTTCGTCTGTTTCTGAATATTTCTTTCTATTTTAGCACCGACCAGGTTTACGGAGAAAAAATGAAAATTGTTGTTTTTGGCGGTGGTGGTTTCCTGGGGTCGGCAATTTGCGATCGTCTGCTGAAAGATGGTCATCAGTTGAGAATTTTCGAGCGCCCGCGGGTTCCTCCTTATCGAGAGTTTACGTCAGACGAAAGTGTGGAGTGGGTGACCGGCGATTTGAGCAGCACCCATGACCTGAATGATGCCATCCAAGGTATGGATGGCGTCTTGCATCTTGTTTCCACAACGCTACCGAAAAGCTCGAACGAAGATCCTGTGTACGACGTTCAGACCAACGTGATACCGAGCTTGCATATGCTTAATGCTATGGTGAGTCAGGGCGTTTCTCGCATTGTCTTTATCTCTTCTGGCGGAACGGTATATGGCAAACCGCAATATACCCCCATCGATGAGAAACACCCGACCGACCCGGTCGTCTCGTATGGCATCACCAAGCTGGCTATCGAAAAATACCTGCATATGTTCAGCCAGCTGTATGGCATTAAGGCGGTGACATTGCGTGTGGCCAATCCATACGGTGAGCGCCAACGCGTTGAGACGGCGCAGGGGGCGGTTGGCGTGTTTTTGCATAATGCGCTGAAAAATAAACCCATTGAGATTTGGGGCGACGGCAGTGTGCAACGTGACTATATACATGTCAGCGATGTTGCAGAAGCATTTGCCAAAGCGGTTGTTTATGATGGAAAGGAAGAGTGCTTTAATATCAGCTCGGGGAGAGGGACGAGTCTCAATGACCTCATCGCCATGTTGCAAGACATATTGCCTGAAGAGCTCCAGGTCAATTATAAGCCTGCCAGGACATTCGATATAGACATAAGCGTATTGAGCAACGATTTAGCTCGCCGGGAATTAGATTGGGAACCCAAATTAAGCATGCCGGAAGGGCTCAAGAGGGCTGCCGACTGGGTGAGAAATTCCTTAAAAAAACATGATTGAGTAATTTAAATGCGCGTTCTTCTTACTGTTCATCAATTCTTTCCGGAGTATAAAGCTGGAACGGAGGTGCTTACATTATCGGTTGCTAAAGAATTGATGCGGGCAGGCCACCAGGTGCATGTATACACAGGGCATCCGGGAGAAGCCTCTCTTAAGGATGATGAACGGTTTGATGAGTATGATTACGAAGGGATTCATGTTTATCGTTTTCATCATGCTTATGTACCCATGTCTAATCAGACGTCGATGATCGAGATTGGATACAATAATCAGCTGGCGGTTAAGCATTTTAAAAGAATTGTTCAAACCTTCTGCCCGGATATTGTTCATCATTTTCATCTAAATCGGTTGGGTATTGGGTGCATTGAGCATGTAGCGCAGCAAGAAATCGCCCAGTTTTTCACGCCAACAGATTTTTGGATGGTGTGTCCCACTGCACAGTTAATGCTTGGAGAGGGCCGATATTGTAACGGCCCGAGTAAGGCGTCCGGCAACTGTATCAAGCATTTTGCGCGTGATTCAAAGGGGGGAGTGCTCGGCAGTGTGTTTGATCATGCGCCAACGTTTCTTTTTGATAAACTGGCAAAATTGACCAAAAATAACCAGCTAATTCATTATCCTATGAGTAACGAAGTTCGTGCAATGGCTATGCGTTTAGAAAAAACGATAGCATCGCTGAACAAACTGGATGGTATTGTGGCACCAAACAAGTTTATGAAAGACTTGTTTATTCGCTATGGTGTTAACGCTGACATAATTCATGACCATCCTTTTGGTATCGACATGCCGAAGCGCAATGTAGAGCCCAAACGCAACTCTGATGACAGGCCATTGTCACTGGGATTTATTGGGACTCTTGCCCCCCATAAAGGGTGTCATATCGCGATAGAAGCAGTCAAACGATTACCGAAGAACAGTGCAACATTAAAGATATACGGAAATGTACGGGATTTTCCAGAGTATTATTCCAGGCTATTGGCACTGGTTGGAGATAATGACGCTATCCGTTTTTGTGGTACATTTCCTAACGAGGCGATTGATTCTGTGATGGATGGCATTGATGCATTAATTGTGCCGTCAATATGGTATGAAAATACACCATTGGTTATTTACTCAGCGCAGGCGGCGAAATGCCCGGTGATAGGGTCTGACCTGCCGGGTATTGCGGAGGTTATCGTACATGAAAGTAATGGTCTGTTATTTGAAGCTGGTAATGTGTCGGATCTGGTTGCGCAAGTATCCTACTTGTTGAGGAACGGGGTTGCTGATCTCAGCAAGAATGCAATAAAAATAAAATCAATTCAGGATTACGTCGATGCATTGTTGCGTTTATGGCGTAATTAAGAACGTTTTTAACTCAAGTCGTGTCTTTTTGTGATGGTTTTTTCTTGATGAGGATTTATGTCTAGCATTAAAAGAGAGAGAATTGATGGGCATGATATTTTGAGGGGGTTGCTGCGATATCAGTTATTATCGTTCATCTGATTGCGTCCTCAGAAATAGATTTTGGTCACGCGATTAACTTGATTGCGGTAAGTTTACGGCCAGTGTAACCTTATTCTTCGCAATAAGCGCGTTTTCTATTGCGTATGCGTATAATGATGAGTTTATCAATAGAGCCGATTTTAAAAAATTTTTATATTAAACGATTCTTCCTGTTGGCTCCTCTGTTTTATATTGCGATGGTTGTTGAAGGTATTATTATCTTTTATGCATTTCAACATACGCCTTCTGCTTTTGAAGTCTTGATGTCAGGAGCATTTCTCTTTAATTTAGTCCCTAAAATGCAGGATGGCATTGTGTGGGCTGGGTGGTCGTTGAGTATGGAGTGGGTGTTTACCTTCTTTATCCGATAATATTTGTATTCAGCAATAATAAGAAAACTATTGTTTTGTTGTGGATGCTTTGTGTCTTTATTTCATCGAGCCTTGCTAAGGTGCAAGCTGAGCCAATAGAGATCTATGTGAATATTCTAAGTCATATGGTTTTCTTATCTCGGGGATCTTTGTCTATTTGCATCTTAAGGGACTGCAGACAATTGGACAAAATCTTGGGCAGTATGCTGGTTTTGTTTCTGGCTTGATCATTTCTGCGCTAATGGCGTTGTTGCTTTATGCTTTTGCTCAGGATGGCTATCCCTTTAATATTTATATTCTTTACTCTTTAATTTGGATTGGGATGATATCTTCTTCCATTGTAGGCATTCCTAAATTAATTAATAACGGATTCACGTGATTTCTTGGAAAGGTCAGCTATAGCATTTACTTAATGCATGGTATTGTTCTTTACCTGCTGAAGGCTTTTGGCGTATACCAGTGGGTAGATACTATTGCGGTCAGCGGCCCCGTTAAGTTTCTTATTTCTATCTTTATTACTGCTTGCTTGACGATCGCCGTTTCCTTCTTTACCTATAAATATATTGAAGAACCAGGTATAAGGCTCGGAAAGCGCTTCATATCAAAAAAAACGGTTCCTAATACGCAGCCTCGGGAAGTTTAATCAGCGATAGGTAACCGTGTTGCTGCAGGGCCGCAGGTGATAGACAGCTCTGGTCGGGAGTTAATTCGTGTAACAGCTTCCATTTTGTCTAAAAATCAACCTTTAATGTCAGGTGATGTGACCTATCGCACCAATCACTACCCACCCGGTTCAATCCTGAGTTAACATGTGTGCCACATCACAAAACCTGTTGGCCGACGTTGCCAGCAGGGTCATCCTCAGACAGGAGTTCCTAAATGTCCAAGCAACAAATCGGCGTTGTCGGCATGGCGGTAATGGGCCGCAACCTCGCGCTGAACATCGAGAGCCGTGGTTACACCGTTTCCATTTTCAACCGTTCTGGCGACAAGACTGACGAAGTGATCGCTGAGAACCCGGGCAAAAACCTGGCGCCGTATTACACCGTTGAAGAATTTGTTGAATCGTTGGAAAAACCGCGCCGCATTCTGCTGATGGTGAAAGCGGGTGAAGCAACGGACAAAACCATTGCCTCGCTGACTCCGCACCTGGACAAGGGCGATATCCTGATCGACGGCGGCAACACCTACTATCAGGACACCATCCGTCGTAACCGTGAACTGTCCGACCAGGGCTTCAACTTCATCGGCACCGGCGTTTCCGGCGGTGAAGAGGGCGCGCTGAAAGGGCCTTCCATCATGCCTGGCGGCCAGAAAGAAGCTTACGAACTGGTGGCGCCAATCCTGAAGAAAATCGCTGCGGTTGCGGAAGGCGAGCCTTGCGTGACCTACATCGGCGCAGACGGTGCCGGCCACTATGTGAAGATGGTGCACAACGGCATCGAATACGGCGACATGCAGCTGATTGCCGAAGCCTATTCCCTGCTGAAGCAGGCGCTGAATCTGAGCAACGAGCAGCTGGCCGAAACCTTCGCCGAGTGGAACAAGGGCGAACTGAACAGCTACCTGATCGACATCACCAAAGACATCTTCACCAAGAAAGACGAAGAGGGTAAATACCTGGTCGATGTGATCCTGGACGAAGCCGCCAACAAGGGCACCGGTAAGTGGACCAGCCAGAGCTCGCTGGATCTGGGCGAACCGCTGTCGCTGATCACCGAGTCGGTGTTCGCACGCTACCTGTCCTCGCTGAAAGATCAGCGCGTTGCCGCCTCTAAAGTGCTGACCGGCCCGAAAGTGGCGCCGTTCACCGGCGACAAGGCCGAGTTCATCGAGAAAGTTCGTCGCGCGCTGTATCTGGGCAAGATCGTGTCCTACGCGCAGGGCTTCTCTCAGCTGAAAGCCGCGTCTAAAGAAAACAACTGGGATCTGCACTACGGCGAAATCGCCAAGATCTTCCGCGCCGGCTGCATCATCCGCGCCCAGTTCCTGCAAAAGATCACCGACGCTTACGCGGCGGACGCCGATATCGCCAACCTGTTGCTGGCACCGTACTTCAAGCAAATCGCCGACGAGTACCAACAGGCGCTGCGTGACGTGGTGGCCTACGCCGTGCAGAACGGTATCCCTACGCCAACCTTCTCTGCGGCGATCGCCTACTACGACAGCTACCGCTCTGCGGTGCTGCCGGCGAACCTGATCCAGGCGCAGCGTGACTACTTCGGCGCGCACACCTACAAACGCATCGACAAGGAAGGCGTGTTCCATACCGAATGGATGGAATAATCCCGCCCGTTGAGCGATAAAAAAAGCCGCCGAGGTTAACGCCCGGCGGCTTTTTTATTGCGCGCGAGTTAAGGTTACGCTTTTTTCTGATGCCGCTCGCGCAGCTGGCCGATCACCGCACTCAGATCCAGATCCTGGTCCTGCAGCAGCACCAGCAGGTGATAGATCAGGTCCGAGGCTTCGTTGGTCAGCTCTTCGCGATCGTTGACCGTGGCGGCCAGCGCGGTTTCCACGCCTTCTTCCCCGACCTTCTGCGCGATGCGCTTGGTGCCGCTGGCGTACAGGCTGGCGGTGTACGAGCTGTCCGGGCTGGCGTGCTTGCGCTCCGCCAACAGCTGTTCCAGCTGATAGAGGAACGCCCAGTCGCTGGCGGCCGGGTGGAAGCAGCTGCTGTTGCCGAGGTGGCAGGTCGGGCCGATCGGGTTGGCCAATACCAGCAGCGTGTCGTTATCGCAGTCCGGCGTGATGCTGACCACCTTGAGGAAGTGGCCGGAGCTTTCACCCTTGGTCCACAGGCGCTGCTTGGTGCGCGAGAAGAAGGTGACGTTGCCGCTCTGCTCGGTGGCCGCCAGCGCTTCCGGCGTCATGTAACCCAGCATCAGCACTTCGCCGGAAACGGCGTGTTGCACGATGGCCGGCATCAGGCCGTCGGTTTTTTCCCAGTCCAGCTGGTTTCTCTGTTGTTCTGTCAGCACACGCGAATCTCCACGCCTTGTTCAACCAGGAACCTTTTCAGTTCGCCGATATTGATGATTTGTTTGTGGAACACCGACGCCGCCAGCGCGCCGTCGACGTCCGCATCGCGGAACGCTTCCAGGAAGTGCGCCATGGTGCCCGCACCGCCGGAGGCGATCAGCGGCACCTTGCAGGCCTCGCGCACCCGGCGCAGCTGCTGCAAATCGTAACCGTTGCGCACGCCGTCCTGGTTCATCATGTTCAGCACGATCTCACCGGCGCCGCGGCGCTGCACTTCCTGCACCCAGTCGAGGGTTTCCCACTGGGTAATGCGGGTGCGGCTCTCATCGCCGGTATATTGGTTGACGTGATACTTGCCGGTTTCACTGTCGAACCAGGTGTCGATGCCCACCACGATGCACTGCACGCCAAAGCGTTCCGCCAGGCGGCTAATCAGCTCAGGATCGGCCAGCGCCGGCGAGTTGATCGAAATCTTGTCGGCGCCGAAAGACAGGATCTGGCTGGCGTCCTCGGCACTTTTAATGCCGCCGGCGACGCAGAACGGAATATCAATCACTTCCGCCACGCGCGATACCCAGCTTTTATCCACCACCCGGCCGTCGCTCGAGGCGGTGATGTCATAAAACACCAGCTCGTCCGCACCTTCTTGCGCATAGCGCTGCGCCAGCGGCACGATGTCGCCGATGATTTCGTGGTTGCGGAACTGCACGCCTTTCACCACTTGCCCGTCTTTAACATCCAGGCACGGGATTATCCGTTTTGCCAGCATGCGATCGCCTCCTCAACGCTAAATTTACCTTCCAGCAGGGCGCGCCCCACGATCACGCCGGCAACGCCGCTGCCACGCAGCTGGGCGATGTCGTCCAGGCTGCCGATACCGCCCGAGGCCTGGAAAGCCACCTGCGGATAGCGGCGGCCGATCTCCTGATACAGCGCCACGTTGGAACCGGCCAGCGTACCGTCGCGCGAAATGTCGGTGCATAGCACGTGCTTGAGCCCGTAGGGCAGGAACTGCTCCACCACCTGTTCCAGCGTGGCGTCGGAATCCTCCTGCCAGCCGCTGATGGCCACGCGTTTCACGCCCTGCACGTCGATGCGCACGTCCAGCGCCAGCACCAGCGCGTCGGCGCCGTAGCGCTCGAACCAGCTCTGCACCAACTGCGGCTGTTTCACCGCGGTGGAGCCGATCACCACGCGCGTGGCGCCGGCTTCCAGCAGGGCGCTGACGTCCTGCTCATTGCGGATACCGCCACCGACCTGCACCGGCACGTCAATCCCCGCCAGCAGCTTGCGCAGCAGCGGGATCTGGCGCGCCGCCGGATCTTTGGCGCCGGTCAGATCGACCAGGTGCAGCACCTGCGCCCCCTGCCGTTGATAGTCCTGCAGGCGCAGCAGCGGATCGTTGCCGTAGTCGCGCTGTTGGCCGTAATCGCCCTGATGCAAACGCACCACGTTGCCGTCGATCAAATCCAAAGCCGGAATAATCATGCTGCCTACATCTCCAGAAAGTTTTTCAACAGTTGTGCGCCGGCCGCTCCAGAACGTTCTGGATGAAACTGCACGCCGAAGAAGTTGTCTTTTTGCACGGCGGCGGTGAAGGGCTCGCCGTAGTTCGCCTGGGCGATGGTGCTGGGGCATATCGGCATCGCATAGCTGTGGACGAAATAGAAGTAGGCGCCGTCATCGATGCCGCGGAACAGATGGTGGCCCGCTTGCGCGGACACCCGGTTCCAGCCCATGTGCGGCAGCGGCAGGCCGAAGTCGGTCATCTGCTTCACCGGCGTATCGATGAGGCCGAGCGTGGTCACGCCGCCGTTCTCTTCGCTGCTGGCCGCCAGCAGCTGCATGCCGAGGCAAATGCCCAACACCGGCTGTGTGCAGGCCTTGATCAGCCCGATCAAATCCCGTTCGCGCAGTTGTTCCATCGCCGCCTGTGCGGTGCCGACGCCTGGCAGGAACAGCTTGTCGGCGCGCAGCACGATCTCCGGATCGCGGCTCACCTCCGGCTGATAACCCAGGCGCCGCACCGCGTAGGTGACGGAGGCCAGGTTGGCGCAGCCGGTATCCAAAATCACCACGTTCATCACAGCACTCCTTTCGAGCTCGGCAGGGTATTGCCTTCGACGCGGATCGCCTGGCGCAGCGTGCGGCCAAACACTTTGAACAGGCTCTCGACCCGGTGGTGGTCGTTTTTGCCCTTGGTCTTCAGGTGCAGCGTGCAGCCCATGGTGTAAGAGAGCGAGCGGAAGAAGTGCTCGACCATTTCGGTGCTGAGATCGCCGACGCGTTGATAGTTGAACTCGGCCTTGTACTCCAGGTGCGGGCGGCCGGAGATATCCAGCGCGCAGCGCGCCAGGCATTCGTCCATCGGCAGCACGAAGCCGAAGCGGGCGATGCCGCGCTTGTCGCCCAGCGCCTTGTTCAGCGCTTCACCGAGCGCCAGGCCGGTGTCTTCCACCGTGTGGTGATCGTCGATATACAGATCGCCTTTGACGTCGATCTCCATGCGGAAGCCGCCGTGGGTGGCGATCTGATCCAGCATGTGATCGAAGAAGCCGACGCCGGTTTTGATCTTGCTGCCGCCTTCGCGATCCAGCCAGACGTTGACGTCGATCTGCGTCTCTTTGGTCACGCGGTTAACCCGCGCGTGGCGGTCGCGCAGGGTCAGCTGGCGCACGATCTCTTTCCAGCCCAGCACGCCGCGCTGGTAGCGCAGCCCCTGGATGCCCATGTTTTCCGCCAGCTGCACGTCGGTTGGCCGATCGCCGATCACGTAGCTGTGGGCGGCATTCAGCACGCCGGGTTCGAGGTAACCCTTCACCAGCGCGGTTTTCGGCTTGCGGCAGTCGCAGTTGTCCGCCGGCAGGTGCGGGCAGATCAGCACATCGGCGAACTGAATGCCCTGCGAGCTGAGGATCTGCATCATCAGGTTGTGCGGCGGATCGAAGGTTTCCTGCGGGAAACTGGCGGTGCCGAGCCCATCCTGATTGGTGATCATCACCAGCTGATACCCCGCCTGTTGCAGCGCCAGCAGGGAAGGGATCACGTCCGGCTCGAGCGCCAGCTTGTCCAGGCGGTCAACCTGGAAATCTTCCGGTGGCTCGGCGATCAGCGTGCCGTCACGATCGATAAAGAGGATTTTTTGGCTCACATTGGCTCCTGGCGAGTCTGGTTGGCGCCGGGCAGGGCGGACAAGGCGTCCACCACGCGTTGACATTCGTCGCGGGTGCCTATGGTGATGCGCAGGCAGCCGGACAACCCGGGCTGTTTGTTTTGGTCTCGTAAGATAATGCCCTGATCCCACAAGCTTTTAAACACATTACTTGAGGCGGTGAAGCGGGCCAGCAGGTAATTGCTGTCGCTGGCGAAAACCTGCTCGACGCAGGCGCATTTTTCCAGCTGTTGCTGCAGCCAGCTGCGGGTGGCGGCGATGTCGGTGACGCGTTGGCGCATGGTGCGGATACCTTCTTCGCTCAGCGCCTGCGCGGCGATATCCGCCACCGGCGTCGAAAGCGGGTAAGGCGCGATCACTTTCAGCAGCAGGGCGATCAGATCTTCGTTGGCGAGCGTGAAGCCGCAGCGCAGGCCGGCCAGCGCAAAGGCCTTCGACAGCGTGCGCAGGATAGCCAGATGCGGATAGTCGCTCAGCCACCCGGCCACCGAGGCCTGCGGGCAAAACTCGATATAGGCTTCGTCCACCGCGACGATCGCCTTGCCTTTGGCCAGCTCCAGCAGGTTGCGCAGAGAGTCCGGATCGATCAGGTTGCCGGTCGGGTTGTTCGGGCTGCAGACGTAGATCAGCTTCACGTTGTCCAGGCTGTCTGCGATGGCCGGCAGATCCAGCTGCCAGTCTTCTTTGGCGGCCACGGTGCGGCGCTCCACGCCGAAGGTTTCGGCGCTGACGGCGTACATGCCGTAGGTCGGCGGGCAGAACAGAATGGCGTCTTTACCCGGCTCGCAGAAGGCGCGGATCAACAGCTCGATGCCTTCATCGGCGCCGCGGCTGACCAGCACCTGCTCTTTCTTCACCCCGGCGTAGGCGGCATAGCGTTCGATCACCAACGCCGGCTGGCACTCCGGATAGCGGTTGAAGGTTTGCGCGGTCAGCTGGAACTCGGGCGCGATCGGGTATTCGTTGGCGTTCAACCACACGTCGCCCTTACCGCCGAGGCGGCGCGCCGATTGATAAGGGGTCAGCTCGCGAACGTTGGCGCGCGCCAGTTTTTCGATGCTCATGCTTGCTCCTTCAGGGCGGCGACGCGCAGGGTCACGGCGTTCTTGTGGGCGATCAGCTGCTCGGCGGCAGCCAGCGTCTCGATGGTGGCGGCCAGGTTGCTGAAGCCCTGCGGCGTCAGCTCCTGCACCGTCATGCGTTTTTGAAAATCGGCCAGCCCCAGGCTGGAGCAGGTGGCGGTGTAGCCGTAGGTCGGCAGCACGTGGTTGGTGCCGGAGGCGTAATCGCCGGCGGACTCCGGCGACCAGTCGCCGAGGAACACCGAACCGGCGCTGGTGATGCCGTCCACCAGCTCGCGCGCATTGCGGGTCTGAATGATCAGGTGCTCCGGGCCGTAGCGATTGCTGATGGCCACGCACTCTGGCAGATCGCGCGCCACGATCAGGCGGCTGCTCGCCAGCGCCTGGCGGGCGGTCTCGGCGCGCGGCAGCTCGGCCAGCTGGCTTTCTACCGCGTCGGCCACTGCCTGCGCCATCGCCGCGTCCGGCGTCAGCAGGATCACCTGCGAATCCGGGCCGTGTTCGGCCTGCGACAGCAGATCGGAAGCGACGAACGCCGGGGTGGCGCCGGCGTCGGCGATCACCAGCACCTCCGAAGGGCCGGCCGGCATGTCGATCGCCGCGCCGTCGAGACGCTGGCTGACCTGCCGCTTGGCTTCGGTCACGAAGGCGTTGCCCGGCCCGAAGATTTTCGCCACGCGCGGCACGCTTTCGGTGCCGAACGCCAGGGCGGCGATCGCCTGCGCGCCCCCGACCTGAAACACTTCCTGCACGCCGCACAGCTGCGCCGCATACAGGATCTCATCGGCGATCGGCGGCGGCGAGCACAGCACCACCCGGCGGCAACCGGCGATGCGCGCCGGCGTCGCCAGCATCAGCACGGTGGAGAACAGCGGCGCCGACCCACCGGGAATATACAGGCCCACCGAGTCGATTGGGCGGGTCACCTGCTGGCAGCGCACGCCCGGCTGCGTTTCGACGTCCACCGGCGGCAGTCGCTGCGCGTTGTGGAAGGTTTCCACGTTGGCGACGGCCACCGCCATCGCCTGTTTGATGTCATCGCCCAGCCGGGCGCAGGCGGCGGCTGTCTGCTCGGCGCTGACGCGCAGCGCGGCGACTTCCGCCTTGTCGAAACGGGCGCTGTAGTCGCGCAGCGCCCGATCGCCGTTGGCCTTCACGTTGTCGAGGATCTCGCTCACCGTGCGGGTGATGCTGTCGGAAGCGGCGATGGCCGGGCGCATCAGCAGCTCAGCCTGGCGTTCGGCGCTGCACGTTGCCCAATCGATCGGCGTGTTGAAGGTCGACATGGCGTTACTCCATCATCTTTTCAATCGGCAGCACCAGAATCGAGCTGGCACCGAGCGCTTTCAGTTTTTCCATGGTTTCCCAGAACAGGGTTTCGCTGCTCACCATGTGCATCGCCACGCGGTTCTGCGCGCCGGCCAGCGGCAGAATGGTCGGGCGCTCGGCGCCCGGCAGCAGCGCGACGATCTCGTCCAGCTTCTCGCTCGGCGCGTGCAGCATGATGTATTTGGATTCACGCGCCTGGATCACGCCCTGAATGCGGGTCATCAGGCGGTCGATCAGCTGCTGTTTGGCTTCCGGCATTTCGCCGTCGCGCTGAATCAGGCAGGCCTTGGAGCGGTAGATCACTTCCACTTCGCGCAGGCCGTTGGCCTCCAACGTGGCGCCGGTAGAGACCAGATCGCAGATGGCGTCGGCCAGGCCGGCGCGCGGCGCCACTTCCACCGAACCGTTCAACAGGCAAGATTTAAAGCGCACGCCCTGCTTGTCGAGGTATTGCTTCAGCAGGTGCGGGTAAGAGGTGGCGATGCGGGCGTCCTGCAGGCTTTGCGGGCCGCTGTATTCGGCGTCGAGCGGGGTGGCCAGCGACAGGCGGCAGCCGCCGAAATCGAGACGGCGCAGGGTGAAGTAACGCGGATCTTCGCCCTGAGCGCGGCGGCTGAGCAGCTCTTCTTCCAGCACGTTCTCGCCGATGATGCCCAGATCGACCACGCCGTCCATCACCAGGCCCGGAATATCGTCGTCGCGCACGCGCAGGATATCGATCGGCATGTTTTCCGCGAAGGCGATCAGACGCTGCTGCTGCAGGTTGATCTTGATGCCGCAGCGCGCCAGCAGTTCCTGGGATTCATCGCTCAGGCGGCCCGATTTCTGCATTGCGATCCGTAAACGTGTCTTGTCCAGCATGGTAACCTCTGTTTAATCTGTAATTTTATGAATTTATTGTAGAAACTATTCTTTTCTGTCTGTCCGGAGCCAAAAAAAAACCCTCGGAAGAAATCTTCCGAGGGCTCTCTCTTGCGTTCTGCGCGCCACTGGAAGATTAACAAACCGTCTTCCAGCACTCATCGCCTGAAAGACTAGTCAGGGTGATGGTGATGATGGTGGTTGAACTGAACGCGTGTCATGGTGTTTTTCTCTAATCAAAAGCCGGTAAAAACCGTATGCCAATTAAGCTAAACTATCCGCCGTCCACCGCGCAACCCTTTTTTATCGTCATAAATTTAATTTATTGAAACAGGTTAGGTTATTAGCCGCAGACGGCTTTACCTAACCTTAAGCCGGGCAGATTGTATCGCCGTGCGCAGTGGCGTAGCCTTAGGGGCAGGGTGCTGCGATCTTCAGGAGAGGAAGAGGATGAAAAAGGTAGCCATAATTGGTTTGGGTTGGCTGGGCATGCCATTGGCGCTGTCGCTGATGGGCCGCGGGTATGACGTAGTCGGCAGCAAAACCACGCCGGACGGCGTCGAGGCCGCGCGCATGAGCGGCATCGAATGCTATCAACTGGAGCTGACGCCGGAGCTGCTCTGCGATCCGGACGATCTGGAATCGCTGCTGCGCGTGGATGCGCTGGTGGTGACGCTGCCCGCGCGCCGCACCGTCGAAGGCAGCGAGAACTACTTCAATGCGGTACGCATGCTGGTAGACAGCGCGATGGCCTTCGGCGTGCCGCGGGTGATCTTCACCAGTTCCACCTCGGTGTACGGCGAAACCGCTGGCACGCTGCGCGAAGAGTCGCCGCTGCGGCCGGTCTCGCCGTCGGGCCGGGTGCTGGCCGAGCTGGAGCGCTGGCTGCATGAATTGCCGAACACCTCGGTGGACGTTCTGCGGTTGGCGGGGCTGGTGGGCGTCGATCGTCATCCCGGCCGTTTTCTGGCGGGCAAACTCGACGTGAAGGGCGGTTCGCAGGGGGTGAATCTGGTGCATCAGGACGACGTGATCGCCGCCATCCAACTGCTGCTGAAGCTGCCGAAGGGCGGCCACGTATACAACCTGTGCGCGCCGCGTCATCCAGCCAAGCGCGAATTTTATCCGGCGCTGGCCGAGCAGCTGCACCTGGCGCCGCCGCAGTTCGCCGACGAAGCGGAGCAGGATGAGCGGCTGGTGGACGGCAACCGCATCTGCAACGAGCTGGGCTTCGAGTATCAGTATCCCGATCCGGCTCGCATGCCCGTCAGTTAAGGCGGCATAGGTCGTTCAAAGCGGGAAAAGGTGGCTCGTCACAAAGTCGACGAACAGCCTGATTTTGGCTGACAGATGGCGGCCCGACGGCCAAAGGACATGAAAAACCATGTTCTCGCGGTCATATTCATCCAGAATCGTCACCAGGCTGCCCTGTTCCAGCTGTCTGCGCACGGCGATCTCCGGCAAATAAGCGATGCCGAGCCCTTGTTCCGCGAAGCACACCTGCGGATCGAGAGTATTTGTCACCATGCTGGCCGGCCGTTCGGGGATCATCTCCGTCTTGTCTCCCAGCGGCCAGACATCCAGTTTGCCGGTGCTGGGAAAGCGATAATGCAAACGGGCATGGCTCGTCAGATCCTCGGGCTGGCGCGGCATACCCGCTTGGCTGAAATAGCCCGGCGCGCCAACGAAAACCTTGCGGCAGGTCCCCAACCGGCGGGCAACCAGCCGTGAATCGCTCGGGGTGCCGCTGCGGATAACGGCATCGAAACCCTCTTCAATCACGTCAACCAGCCGATCCGAATAATCAATATCCAGCTCGATCTCAGGATAGCGGCGCTTGAAGTCCCCCAGTTTTGGCATGAAGAGCGTGCCCAGCGACGGGAGACTGATGCGCAGCTTACCCTGGGGCGCTCCTCGCGTTTGTAACAGTTCGGCTTCCGCGTCTTTCACCTCGCTCAAAATGCGTCGGCACCTTTCCAGGAACAAAGCGCCTTCCGGCGTCAGGTTGACCGTGCGGGTGGAGCGGTGAAACAACCGCACGCTGAGCCGTTCCTCCAGCCGGGCGATGGTTTTGCTGACCGCCGACGCGGAGATCCCCAACTGTTGCCCGGCCGCCGTGAAGCTGCGGCTTTCACTGACCCGCACGAAAACGTCGAGAGAACCCAAGCTTTCCATAGGCTTCCATTCTATTGATGACCTTTATGTCATGAGTGTTGTTCACTTTAGCCTGTTTTTCTTTTATCGGCGAGTGGGCAGCATGATGCAAACGTCATCCGCAATGGGCGGAAACATCTTTGAATGGGGAGTGATTGATGAATCAAACGACGATATCTGCGCCTGCCGGAAGCAGCGAACGGTTGCCGCTGGGGGGCCTGCTGGCGTTGGCGATGGCCGCTTTTATCACGCTGCTGACCGAGATCATGCCGGCGGGCGTGCTTTCTTCGATCGCGGGCGATTTGAACGTGTCTGAAAGCCTGGCGGGGCAATTCATCACCGCCTATGCGGTGGGCGCGTTGGTCGCCGCCATTCCGCTGACCGCATTGACGCAGGGCATGCGGCGGCGCCCCTTGCTCTTGAGCGCGATCGGCGGTTTTGCCGTCGTCAACCTCGTCACGGCGCTGTCGCATGATTACCACGTCTCATTGGCGACGCGTTTCTTCGCCGGCGTTTTCGGCGGTATCGTTTGGTCTTTGCTGGCCGGTTACGCCGTGCGCATGTCACCGGCCCATCTTGGTGGCCGCGCCATTGCGATCTCCGGCGCCGGCGCCACCCTGGCGCTGGTGCTCGGCGTACCGCTCGGCACGTTGCTTGGCCGAGCCATCGGCTGGCAAGGCGCCTTTGGCCTGATGACGTTGCTGGCGCTGGTACTCGTGGTGTGGATCATCGCCATCGTGCCGGATTTCCCCGGCCAGGCTAAGGCGCATCGCCCCTCTCTGAGCGGCGTATTCTTGCAATGCGGGATCCGCGCCGTGCTGTTCGTGGTGTTCACCTTCATCGTTGCCCACAACATCCTGTATATCTACCTGGAGCCTTTCCTCACGCCGTCGGGGTTATCCGAGCGGGTCGATATCGTGCTGTTTATCTTCGGGCTGGGGGCGATTGCCGGATTGGGCGTCGCCGGGGTGCTGGTCGATCGACGAGTCCAATCTCTGACGGTGATGAGTATCGTCATCTTTGCCCTCGCCGCCGTGCTGCTGGGGAGTGGGGGACGGATAGCCCCGATGGTTTATCTCGCGGTCGCATTGTGGGGCGCGGCTTTCGGCGGTTTCGCCACCCTCACGCAGACGGCATTATCACGCCTTTCCGGCCGCGCGGCCGACGTGGCGCAGTCCATGTATACGACGGGCTGGAATATCGCCGTGGCCGCCGGTGGCGCGATAGGCGGCATGCTGCTCGACAAGGGCGGAGCGGCCTCTTTTGCCTGGGCCATCATCGGGTTCCTGATCCTGTCTTTAACCGGCACGTTGTTTGCCATGAATCGGGCTCTGGCCTCTCAGCGATGAGGCGATTGGCGCGCGGCGCGCGCCAAATCCTCCAGCAACGCGTTCAACGCCGCGTCGGGCTGGACGGGGCGGCTGACCAGGCTGAGCGTGGCGCGGTAAGAGAGCGCCGCGCCGCCCAGCTGCCGCAGCAGCCCCTGTTTCACCCAGCGCGCCGCGTAGTGGGTGGGCAGATAGCCGAGACAGGTGCCGCTCAGCACCAAATGGGCGACGCTTTCCATATGGTGGGCCACCGCGGCCAGATGAGGCGGCGCGATCGGGCATAGCTGCTGCGCCAGCAGGTAGCCGCGCTTGACCCAGCGCGCGTTTTCAATCTGCTCGCGATCGGGGGCTTCCACCGCGAACAGCGGGTGATCCGCGCTGCAGTAGATCGCCTGCGTCTCCTCCAGCCACGGTTGATAATGCAGTGCCTCCAACCGTTGGCCAAAGTAGCCGATGCCCAGATCGAGCTGCCGGTGCAGCAGCCCTTGCTCAATCTCGTTCGGCGAACAGATGCGGCACTGCAATTGCACGTCCTGATGTCGGCGCTGGAAGTGTTTGATGGCCTGGCTGAACGGGTTGCCCGGCAGCGAAACCAGATTATCCACCAGCCCGATTTGCAGGTCGCCGGTCAGCAGGCCGTTCAGCGACTGGCTGACCCGGGTGAAGTCGCGGGCGGCGTTGAACAGCGAGCGGCAGGCGATCAGCATGCGTTCGCCCTTGGGCGTTAGCCGAAAGCCGGAACGCCCGCGCTGGCACAGGCGAAAGCCCAGCCGGGTTTCCAGCGAGGCCAGGTGAGTGCTGATGGTGGACTGATTCATCAGCAGCGCTTCCTGCGCGGCGCTGACGCCCTGGGCTTCCGCCACCGCGACGAACACCCGCAGCAGTTTCAGATCGATATCGCTTAGGTTGGTGAGCATTTCCCCCTCCGCAGAACGTTGGCCGGTTAACCCATTTTTAACATCGAAGAAATAGGGGCGGCGCTGAAGCTATGGCCTTCCTTATGGCATGAGGATGAAATAAAAATCAATACTTCAATAAGTTAGTTGCATCGCGTTTTTCGATGTTTACATGCAAAAGCGGGAATGGTAGCCGGGATGGCCAACGGGGTAGTCTGCGAATGTTGCTTAAATGTTTCAATTCATCGCAGATAGATAAAGACAAGGAAACGCCATGCTGAACCAACCCCAAAGTGGCAACGATATGCCGCGCTTTGCCGGCATCCCCACCATGATGCGCCTGCCCGCCGCCGACCAGGCGCGCGGTCTGGACGCCGCCTTTGTCGGCATTCCGCTGGATATCGGCACCTCCAACCGCAGCGGCACCCGCTATGGCCCGCGCCAGATCCGCCAGGAGTCGGTGATGATCCGCCCCTACAACATGGGCACCGGCTCCGCCCCGTTTGAACGGCTGCAGGTGGCCGATCTGGGGGATATCGCCATCAACCCTTACAGCCTGGCGGACAGCGTGCAGCGCATCGAAGCGGCTTATCACGAGATCCTGGCGCACGGCTGCATGCCGTTGACGCTCGGCGGCGACCACACGCTGACGCTGCCGGTGCTGCGCGCCGTCGCCCGTCGGCATGGTCCGGTCGGGCTGATCCACGTCGATGCGCATTCCGACACCAACGAAGAGATGTTCGGCGAACGGCTGGCGCACGGCACCACCTTCCGCCGCGCGTTCGAAGAGGGGCTGCTGGCGCCGGAAAAGGTGGTGCAGATTGGCCTGCGCGGTAGCGGCTATGCGGCGGACGACTTCGACTGGTCACGCCGCCAGGGCTTCCGCGTAGTGCCGGCCGAGGCCTGCTGGCATCGGTCGCTGGCGCCGCTGATGGCGGAGATCCGCGAACAGATGGGCGATGTGCCGGTTTACCTGAGTTTCGATATCGACGGGCTGGATCCGGCCTTCGCGCCGGGTACCGGCACGCCGGAGGTCGGCGGGCTGTCGGTCTGGCAGGGGCTGGAGATCGTGCGCGGCTGCCACGGGCTGAACCTGGTGGGCGGCGACGTGGTGGAGGTATCGCCGCCTTACGATCGTTCCGGCAACACGGCGCTGCTGGCCGCCAACCTGCTGTTTGAAATGCTGTGCGTGCTGCCGGCCCGCTGAGGCCGGTGCGCTGACCCTACCGACGGAGCGGTTGCGTCGGGGCCCCTGATAACAATAACAACGGAGTGGAGGTACCCATGAATCTCGATCTGCTGGTCGTGGTGTTTTACTTTCTGGTGATAGGCGCGGTGGGGTGGATGGGCATTCGCCGCGCCAATTCCAAAGAGGCGTATCTGGTCGCCGGGCGCAATCTGGGGCCGGGGCTGTATCTGGGCACGTTGTCGGCGGTGGTGCTCGGCGGCGCGTCGACCATCGGCAGCGTCAAACTCGGCTACACCTACGGCATCTCCGGCGTCTGGCTGTGCGGCGCACTCGGGCTGGGCATCGTGGTGCTGAGCCTGGTGCTGGCCAAGCCGCTGCTCAAGCTGAAGCTGTATACCGTCAGCCAGGTGCTGTCGCGGCGCTATCATCCGGCGGCGCGGGTCACCAGCGGCGCGATCATGCTGGCGTATGACCTGATGGTGGCGGTGACCTCGATCATCGCCATCGGCAGCGTGATGCAGGTGATGTTTGGCCTGTCGTTCGCCGCGTCTATCCTGCTCGGCGGCGGGCTGGTGGTGCTGTATTCGACGCTGGGGGGCATGTGGTCGCTGACGCTGACCGACATCATCCAGTTCATTATCATGACCGTCGGTATGATGCTGGTGCTGATGCCGATGAGCATCGTCAAGGCCGGCGGCTGGGAAGCCTTCACCAGCCTGCTGCCCGCCGGTTACTACCGGCTGTCGTCGATTGGGCTGGACACCATTCTGGTGTTCTTCCTGATCTACTTCTTCGGCATTCTGATCGGCCAGGACATCTGGCAGCGGGTGTTTACCGCCCGCAGCGCCAACGTGGCGCGCTTCGCCGGGCTGGGGGCGGGCGTCTATTGCGTGCTGTACGGCGTGACCGGCGCGCTGATCGGCATGGCCGGCAAGATCGTGCTGCCGTCGCTCAGCAACACCGACGGCGCCTTCGCCGCCATCGCGCAGGCGGTGTTGCCGGCCGGCGTCAGCGGGCTGGTGGCCGCCGCGGCGTTGGCGGCGCTGATGTCTACCGCCAGCGCCTGCCTGCTGGCCTCTTCCACCATCGCGCTGGAGGATGTACTGCCGGCCATCCGGCGCAAACCTTCCGGCGGGTTGGCCGCCGGGCGCTTCACCACGCTTTTCATGGGCGTGGTGATGCTGGGGCTGGCGTTTGTGGTGCGCGACGTACTGGCGGCGCTGACCCTGGCCTATAACCTGCTGGTGGGCGGCATGCTGATCCCGTTGGTGGGGGCGATCTTCTGGCCGCGCGCCACCAGCGCCGGCGCCATTGCCAGCATGTTGACCGGCAGCCTGTGCGTGGTGGGGCTGATGGCCTGGCACGGCATCGACGCCAACAGCCCAATCTACGGCGGCCTGCTGGGTGGCGGCGTCGCCTTCGTGCTGGGCAGCCTGTTGAGCCGCCCGGCAGCTCAGCTGCAGGCTCAAACCGAGCGCTGAGGCGCGATCCAGGCTTTTATCACGGCGTCTTTACTGATTTACTGGAGAACTGGGCGCATCACCGCCCAGTCGGTTTAACGGTGTGGGTAAGGAGAACGTAAGTCATGGGTAAAATCAGCGTCGCATGCTGCCAGTTAGCGTTGCGGGTGGGGGAAGCGGAACACAATCGGGCGCTGTCCGCCCAAGCGATCCGCCGGGCGGCGCAGCGCGGTGCCAACGTTATCGTATTGCCGGAGTTGGTGAACAGCGGCTATGTGCTGCGCGATAAGGCGGAGGCGCGGGCGTTGGCCGAGACCGAAGACGGGCCTAGCCTCAGCCTGTGGGGAGCGCTGGCGCGCGAGTGGGATGTGGCGATCGTCGCCGGTTTCTGCGAGCGCCTGCCCGATGGTGAGGTGGCCAACAGTGCGGCATTGATCGATGCGCAGGGGGTGAGGGCGATTTATCGCAAAGCGCACCTGTGGCACGAAGAGAGCACCATTTTTACCGCCGGCGATCGGCCGCCGCCGGTCATCGAGACCCGCTTTGGTCGGTTGGCGGTGATGATCTGCTACGATCTCGAGTTCCCTGAGTGGGTGCGGCTGCCGGCGCTGGCCGGCGCTCAGCTGCTGTGCGCGCCGGTCAACTGGCCGCTGGCGCCGCGCCCGCAGGGCGAACGGCCGGCGGAGATGGTGAAGGCGCAGGCCAACGCCGCCGTCAATCGGCTGTTCATCGCGGTGTGCGATCGTTGCGAAACGGAGCGCGGCGTTGCGTGGATCGGCGGCTCGGCGATCGTCGACGCAGACGGCTATCCATTGACGCAGAGCCTGGCGGGCGAAGGCATGGTGCTGGCGGAAATGGATATCAGTACGGCCGATGACAAGCGCATCGGCCGCCACAATCACGTGCATCGCGATCGGCGGCCGATGCTGTATTGAAGCGGCGGGGCGGGCTGCCCGGTAGGGAACAGCCGCCGTTTTGGCGCTTACAGCCAGCCCGATTTCTTCAGCTTCTGATACAGGAAAATGCAGCCGACGGCGGTCACCCCCAGCGTAGCATGATAGGCCCACGGGAACTTCAGCTCCGGCATGTCGGCGAAGTTCATGCCGTACAGGCTGAAGACCACCGTCGGAATGGCCAAAATCGCCCCCCAGCCCGCCAGCCGTTTCACCACTTCGTTCTGTTTGACCGTCACCAGCGCCAGGTTGACGTGCATGGCGTTGGTCAGCATTTCACGCATGTCGTCGATATTGCTGACCACCTGATGCGCGTGATCCTGCACGTCGCGTACGTAGGCGCGCAGCTCTTTCGGGATCACCTCTTCGTGCAGGCGGATCAGCTGGTTGCAGATTTCATCCATCGGCAGCGCGGCGTTGCGCAGCGCCAGCAGATGGCGGCGCAGGGTATAGACGTTCTCGATCGCCGCCTGATCGAACTCCGACTGGAACATGTTGGCTTCGATATTCTCGATGGTGCTCTCGAAGCGCGCCACCACGCTGCGGTAGTTGTCCACCACGAAGTCCAGCACCGAATAGAGGGCGAAGCCCGGCCCGCGGCACATCTGCTTGCGGTTCTCTTCCGCCTTGGCGCGGATCGGCGCGTAGCTGGGCGAGGCGCCGTGGCGCACCGTCACCAGAAAATTTTTGCCGACGAAGAAGTGGGTCTCACCGTATTCGATTTCGTCGTGTTCGCCCCACTGCGCGGTTTTCACCACGATGAACAGCGAGTCGCCGTAGGTCTCCAGCTTCGGCCGCTGGTGTGCGCACAGCGCGTCTTCGATCGCCAGATCGTGCAGCCCGAACTCCTCCTGCACCTTGCGCATAAACGCCGGTTCCGGCTGTCTTAATCCCAGCCAGACGAAGGTGTCCGGCTGTTTGACCACTTCGCTGATATCGTCGATGGTCACTTCGCCCAGCCGTTGGCCGGCTTTGTACGCCACACAGTTCACCACCATGCTTTTGCTGTCCATCCGTCCATCCATTAATCAGTCAGGGTTTTGGTGAGAAAATAACACTCATGTTCCACCGGATACTCTTTCAGCGTCATTTGCAGCTGATAGCCGAGTTTTTCGTAGAACGGCCGCGCCTGGAAGCTGAAGGTATCCAGGCGAGCGTAGCGGCAGCCGCGCGCCTGCGCCTCGCGTTCGGCGGCGCGCATCAGCCGGCCGCCGAGGCCGCTGCCGCGCTGGGAGTCCGCCACCCACAGCCACTCGACGCTCAGCCAGTTACCCCAGGTTTCGGCGGTCAGCCCGCCGATCACCGTGCCGGCCTCGTCGCGCGCATAGACGCTGAGCGGCTTGCGGTGACGGGCGTCGATATGCGGCAGGTTGTAAGCGCGCAGGCCTTGCCTGATCGCATCGAGGGTGTGTTCGTCAATCGCGTCGGTAACGGTAATGTCCATGATTCCTCCTGGGTGATGCGTTAACTTAAGCACACTGCGGCCAAAAGGCAACCTGTTGAAATGTAATGCAAACGACCGCGCCCGCTGAGTGGGCTACACTAAACGGGTCATTTCACCCCTCAGGAGGATGCCATGCCCCGATTGACTTTGCTGGCCGGTTTGCTGCTGTGCAGCGGCCTGCTGCACGCTGCGCCGACGGTCAGCCAACTGCAGGACGGCCTGCAACACCCGTGGTCGCTGGCCTTTTTGCCGGCGGAACAGGGCCTGCTTATCACCGAGCGGCCCGGCCGGCTGCGGCTGTGGCAGCAGGGCAAAGGCCTGTCGCCGCCGATCGCCGGTGTGCCGCAGGTTTACGCCGAGGGGCAGGGCGGCCTGCTGGAAGTGTTGCCGGCGCCCGACTTCGCCGCCAGCCGCCGGGTGTACCTCAGCTTTGCCGAACCGGGTGACGGCGGCAAAGCCGGCACGGCGGTCGGCTACGGCCGTTTGAGCGAAGACGGTGCGCGGCTGGAAAACTTCAAGGTGATCTTCCGCCAGTTGCCCAAGCTGTCGGTCGGCAATCACTTCGGCGGCAAGCTGGCGTTCGACCGGCAGGGCTACCTGTTTATCGCGCTGGGCGAAAACAACCAGCGGCCGACGGCGCAGGAGACCGACAAGCTGCAGGGCAAGCTGGTGCGGCTGACCGCCGAAGGGGCAGTGCCGCCGGATAACCCCTGGGTCGGCCAGGCCGGCAAACGGCCGGAAGTTTGGTCCTATGGCCACCGCAATCCGCAAGGGCTGGCGCTGAACCCGTGGAGCGGTGCGATCTGGGAACACGAACACGGCCCGCGCGGCGGCGATGAGCTCAACATCCCGCTGCCGGGTAAAAACTACGGCTGGCCGCTGGCCACCTATGGCATCAATTATTCCGGCCAGCCGATCCCCGAGGCCAAGGGGGAACGGGTGCCCGGCACCGAACAGCCGCTGCACTATTGGCGGGTTTCGCCCGGCCTCAGCGGCATGGCGTTCTATGACGGGCAGCGCTTCCCCGCCTGGCGGCACTCGCTGTTCATCGGCGCGCTGGCGCAAAAAGAGCTGATTCGCCTGACGTTGGAAGGCGACAAGGTGGTGGCGGAGGAGCGGCTGCTGGGCGATCGCGGCGAGCGCATTCGCGAGGTGCGCAGCGGGCCGGATGGCTACCTGTATCTGCTGACGGACGAGCGGGACGGCAAGCTGTTGAAGGTCGGGGCGTCGTAACGCCCCGCAGCGATCAGGTGAGTTCGCTCATCACGCCGCGCTGATAGGCCGGGCGAGCGCGCAGCTGCTGATACCAGCGCGCCATGTTCGGCCGTGGGCGGCGGGCGATCGGCATTTCGAACCAGGCGTAGGCAAAGCTGCCGAGCGGAATATCGCCGAAGCCGAACGCGTCGCCGGAGAGGTAAGGCTGGCGCGCCAGCGTCTGTTCGATGACGTCGAAGTGTTTTTCCAGCGTGGCGATCGCCGCGTCGATTTTCGCCATGTCGCGCAATTCCGGCGCGGTGCGTATCAGGCCCCAAAAGACGATGGTGAAGGATGGGACGATGGTCGAGGTGGTCCAGTCCATCCACTTCTCGGCGGCGGCGCGCGCCTGCAGATCTTGCGGATAGAACGTCGCGTCGCCGAATTTCGCCGCCAGGTAACGCACGATGGTGTTGGATTCCCACAGCACGAAGTCATCGTCCTGCAGCAGCGGCACCAGGCCGTTCGGGTTCAGCGCGCGGTAGCTCTCTTCGTTCACCTTGCCGAACGCGCCGCCGGCGTTGATGTGGGTGTAGCTTAGCCCCAGTTCGGCGGCGCACCACAGCACCTTCCTGACGTTGTTCGAATTCTCACGACCCCAAATGGTCAGCATGGGATAACTCCGTTAGCGGATTAAAGACCCTTAATACCTACGCCACAATGCGCTTTTTGTCACACCGCAGGGCATTTTTTGCCTGCCGATCAACGCTCCCAGCGGCACACTTCCCAGCCGTGCTCCGCCGCCAGCGCGCTCAACTCGCTGTCGGGATTGATCACCGTAGCGCTGTCGACGAATTGCAGCATCGCCTTATCGTTGAGGGAGTCGCTGTAGCCGTGGCTGTGTTCGAATGTCAGGTGCGGGTGCTGCGCCAGCCAGTGTTGCAGGCGGATCACCTTGCCCTGTTGGTAGGTCATGGTGCCGTAGGTGTTGCCGGTGAAGCGGCCGTCGCTGATTTCCACGCCGATCGCCAGCGCATCGTCGGCGCCGAGCTGTTCGGCGATCGGCGCCACCAGGTGCTCGCCGGTGGCGGAGATCACCAGGATGCAGTCGCCGCGCTCGCGGTGCCACTGCAGGCGTTCACGGGCGGCGGGGTAGACGCGCGGCAGGATATCGCGGCGAATGTAGCGTTGCACCCAGCCGGCCACGGTTTGCACGCTCAGGCCGGTCAGCGGCGCCAGCGTGGCCTGCATGTAGTCCTCCATCGACAGCTTGCCCTGATAATAGAGCTGCATCAGCTGCTGCTCCTGCAGTTCCAGCTCCGCCGGCGCGAAGCCCTGGCCGACCAGCCAGCGGATCCACAGGCTGGCGCTGTCATCGTCAATCAGGGTTTCATCCAGGTCGAATAAGGCTAAATCCATCAGTATTTCTCCGGCAGGCAGGGTATGAGGTCGTTTACAGGATAGCGGATAGCGCCCATCGCCAGCCAGCGGCGTCGGCGAAATTGCGCAGAGCATAAGAAACAATGATGACGCTTTTGCGACAGTTTGTTGAACGTTTGCATAACTTAGAACGCAACAATATTGGCCGCCCCGGCCAGCGCGGTGATAACTATGAGGCAAACGCAGCCACCCGCCGGGGAGAGACAATGTTGATTATTCGCCTGTACGGCAGCCCGATAGCGATCGGGGAAGAAGAAGAGGAACCGCATGATGACGCACCTGACGACGCTGAAGACGCTGCCGCTGCTGGATCTTTCGCAGCTTGACGGCGATGCGCGCCGGCGGCGCGCCTTTCTTGACGATTTGCGCGCGGCGGCCCGCGACGTCGGCTTTTTCTATCTGCGCGGGCACGGCGTGGACAGTGCGCTGAATGCGCGGCTGCAGCAGGGCGCGCGGCAATTTTTCGCGCTGCCGGAAGCCGACAAATTGGCGGTGCAGATGGTGCATTCGCCGCACTTTCGTGGTTACAACCGGGCGGCGGCGGAGCTGACGCGTGGCCAGCCGGACTGGCGCGAGCAGTTCGATATCGGCACCGAACGCCCGGCGCTGACGCTGTCTGACGACACCCCGCGCTGGGCGCGTCTGCAGGGGCCAAACCAGTGGCCGGCGGCGCTGCCGACGCTGAAACCGCTGTTGCTGCAGTGGCAACAGGCGATGACCGCCATGTCGCTGCGGCTGCTGCGCGCTTTCGCTTTGGCGCTGTCGCTGCCGGAGCAGGCTTTCGATCGCTTGTACGGCGAGAAGCCCAACGAACACATCAAACTGATTCGCTACCCGGGGCGGGACGCTACGGGCAGCGCACAGGGCGTCGGTGCGCACAAGGACTCCGGCTTTCTCAGCTTCTTGCTGCAGGACGAGCAAAAAGGGCTGCAGGTGGAGGTGAGCGAAGGGCGGTGGATTGACGCCCTGCCGCGTGAGGACACCTTCGTGGTGAATATCGGCGAGCTGCTGGAACTGGCGACCAACGGCTATCTGCGCGCCACGGTGCATCGGGTGGAAACGCCGCCGGCGGGGCGCGACAGGCTGTCGATCGCTTTCTTCCTCGGTGCGCGATTGGACGCGGTGGTGCCGTTGTATCAACTGCCGCCGTCGCTGGCGGCGCAGGCGCGCGGCCCGGCCAGCGATCCGCTCAACCCGCTGCTGCGCGACGTAGGGTATAACTACCTGAAAGGCCGCATCCGTTCCCACCCCGATGTGGCACAGCGCTTTTATCGGGACGTCATCGGCGTCTGAACATCAGGCACAAAAAAGCCCGGCGCACCGGCCGGGCTGATGGCGATTGATTCGGGCGATTATTCCGCCAGCGCCTGCTGCAGGTCGGCGATCAGATCTTCCACATCCTCAATCCCCACCGACAGGCGGACCAGCTGCGGCGTGATGCCGGTTGCCAGGCGCTGTTCCAACGGAATGGAGGCGTGCGTCATGCTGAACGGCTGGCTGATCAGGCTCTCCACACCGCCCAGGCTTTCCGCCAGGGTGAATAGACGCGAACGTTTGATGACCCGGCGCGCATAGGCGTCGTCGCCTTTCAACCGCACCGAGATCATGCCGCCGAAGCGCGTCATCTGTCGCGCCGCCAGCGCGTGCTGCGGGTGGCTCGGCAGGCCGGGGTAGTAGACGTTTTCCACCTGCGGCTGGCTCTCCAGCCACTGGGCGATGCGCAGCGCGCTGTCGCTGTGGCGCTGCATGCGCAGGGCCAGGGTGCGGATACCGCGCAGCGTCAGGAAGCTGCTGAACGGATCGAGAATGCCGCCGACCGCGTTTTGCAGGAAACCGAGCTGTTCCGCCAGCGCCGGGTTAGCCCCCACCGCCGCGACGCCGGCCACCACGTCGGAGTGGCCGTTGAGGTATTTGGTGGCGGAGTGCACCACCACGTCAAAGCCCAGATCCAGCGGACGCTGCAGATACGGCGAAGCGAAGGTGTTATCCGCCACGCTGATAAGCTGATGCTTTTTGGCGATCGCGGCGATGGCGCTCAGATCCGCCAGTTTCAGCAAGGGGTTGGTCGGGGTTTCCACCCAGATCATTTTGGTATCCGGCTCGATCGCCTGTTCCAGCCCGGCGAGATCCGCCGGTGATACGTAGGTGACGCGCAGGCCGGCGGTACGGCTGCGCACCTTTTCCAGCAGGCGATAGGTGCCGCCGTACAGGTCGTCCACCGCGATCAGGTGGCTGTCTTTATCGAGCAGCTCCAGCACCGTGGAGCAGGCCGCCAGGCCGGAGGCGAAGGCGTAGCCGCGGCTGCCGCCCTCCAGTTCGGCGATGGCGCTTTCCAGCGCGGTGCGCGTCGGGTTGGCGCTGCGGGAGTATTCGTAGCCGGTATGCTCGCCCGGCGCCGGTTGGGCGTAGGTGGAGGTGGCGTAAATTGCCGGCATCACGGCGCCGGTGGCGTCCGGGGTGTAACCGGCGTGAACGGTCAACGTATCAAACTTGGCCATAATGGGTCCTTATTAACGTAATTTTTGGCGCCAGGCGTTAAGCACGTCTGTGCGGGTAATCAGGCCGAGGAAGCGCTCGCCGTCGAGCACCACCGCGACGTGGCCATGGTTGAAGGTGGCCTGTAATTCGTCGTAGCCGGCTTCTTTTTGCAGCGTATGGACGCGCTTGGTCATGGCGCTGCTGGCCGGCAGGCTGAAGTGGGCGGCGTCGGCCTGCACGGCGTTCAGCAGATCCCACTCATCGATCAGGCCGACCACCCGATCGCCTTCCAGCACCGGCAGCTGCGAGATGTCATACAGCCGCATGCGGGCGTGCACGATCGCCAAGGTGTCGTCCGGCGCGGCGGAAACGGCGGCGCCTTCGTCGTGGCGGTAGGCGATCAGATCGCGCAGATCGCCGTGCTGCGGTTTGCTCAGCAGGCCCTGTTCCAGCATCCA
The DNA here is from genome assembly GCF_024160145.1 of Serratia nevei. Lineage (GTDB taxonomy): Bacteria > Pseudomonadota > Gammaproteobacteria > Enterobacterales > Enterobacteriaceae > Serratia > Serratia nevei_A. The sequence continues at coordinate 85,160 of NZ_JAMYWQ010000005.1, read as the reverse complement.
GTGATCGTTATACATTTTAGACAGGTATTTGTTGCCGCTGTCGCAGACAAAGGTCACTACCCGCTTGGGTTCGGTCTGTGCGCGGCAGTAACGCAGTGCGGCGGCCAGCAGGGTGCCGGTGGACGATCCCGCCAGCACGCCTTCCTTGCGCAGCAGATCGCGCGCGGTGGTGAAGGCTTCTGCGTCGCCGATGCGGTAAGCGTGGCGAACCTGGTCAAAGTCGCTGAGCGGCGGGACGAAGTCTTCGCCGATGCCTTCCACCAGCCAGCTGCCCGCTTCGCCGATGTGGCCGCTGTCGAGATAGTCGGCCAGTATTGAACCCGCAGGGTCGGCCAGCACGAATTCCGTCTGCGGCGACACGTCGGCGAAATAGCGGCTCAGCCCGCCCAGCGTGCCGCCGGAGCCGACGCCAACCACGATAGCGTCCACCTCATGTTCCATCTGCCGCCACAGTTCAGGGGCGGTGGTGGTGGTATGGGCCGCCGGGTTGGCCGGGTTGTTGAACTGATCGATATAAAAGGCGCCGGGGATCTCTTCGGCCAGGCGTTTGGCGTAATCCTGATAGTAAGCCGGATGCCCCTTGCCGACGTCCGAGCGGGTCAGCAGCACTTCCACGCCCAGCGCGCGCAGGTGGAAGATCTTCTCGCGGCTCATCTTGTCCGGCACCACCAGCAGCAGCTTATAACCTTTCAGCGCCGCCACCAGCGCCAACCCCAGGCCGGTATTGCCGGCGGTGGCTTCGATGATGGTGCCACCCGGATGCAGCTTGCCGTCGCGCTCGGCCTGTTCGATCATCGACAGCGCCACGCGGTCTTTGATCGAGCCGCCGGGATTTTGGTTCTCCAGCTTGACGAACAGCCGGCACGGGCCGGTATCGAACTGGGTCAGTTCCAGCATCGGGGTATTGCCAATCATCTCGATGACGGAATGGGGTATCGCCATGACTCATCTCCAGGATTATTCGGTATAAAAGTCTTTGTGCGGATGATAGCGCTGAGGATAAGCGCTTTAAAAAGAACAAATAACGGTTCCATATGCCATTATGGAATATATTAATCTTTTTTAGACGTATAGAGGCTCAGATGTTTAGCGGTGCAGATGCTTGGCCGTGTAGCCGTTAGTGGGCGTAAAAACCGGCGTTGCGGCGTTTTTTTGAACGATAGCCGGGGGCCTGCGTACAGTTATGTAAAAATGCTGAAAATTCACGCTAAACCCTGCAAAAATAAGATAAATCACATAAACTCACAGCAAGGGCATTTTCGGAGCGTTGTGTGACCCGCTACGGGCGCCGCAGGGGGTTGCGGCCGGCACACGCGCACCGGGCCACTCTCGCTGGTTGGCTTAAAACGTGAACATGTTTGAAAGTTAACGCTATTTCAATGGTTTGAATGGACACTCTGGCGACGTCATGATGAAAAAAAACTTATCCACTTCCCTGAAAAAACTGACCTTCAGCGTAGGCATCCTGTTGCTGGCCGCACCGGCTGTGCATGCGGCCGAGCCGCCAGCGCCGCCGCAGGTAGACGCCAAGGCCTACATTCTGATGGATTACAACAACGGCAAGGTGCTGACCGAAGGCAATGCCGACACCCGTCTCGATCCCGCCAGCCTGACCAAGATCATGTCCAGCTACGTGATCGGCCAGGCGATCAAGGCCGGCAAGATCAAGCCGGAAGACATGGTCACCGTCGGCAAAGACGCCTGGGCGCCCGGTAATCCGGCGCTGCGCGGTTCTTCGCTGATGTTCATCAAGCCGGGCGATCAGGTGCCGGTGCTGGAGCTGAATAAGGGCATCGTGATCCAGTCGGGCAACGACGCCAGCATCGCGCTGGCGGACTACGTGGCGGGCAGCCAGGATTCGTTCGTCGGCCTGATGAACAACTACGCCAAATCCCTGGGCTTGCAGAATACTCACTTCCTGACGGTGCACGGTCTGGATGCGGAAGGGCAGTACAGCACCGCGCGCGACATGGCGCTGCTGAGCCAGGCGCTGATCCGCGACGTGCCGGACGAATACGCGCTGCATAAAGAAAAAGAATTCACCTTTAACAAGATCCGCCAGATTAACCGCAACCGCCTGCTGTGGAGCAGCAACCTGAGCGTCGACGGCATCAAGACCGGTTACACCAGCGGCGCCGGCCATAACCTGGTGGCGTCGGCTTCAGACGGCCCGATGCGCCTGATCTCGGTGGTGCTGGGCGCGCCGAGCGATCGCGTGCGCTTTAGCGAAAGCGAAAAGCTGCTGACCTGGGGCTTCCGCTTCTATGAAACCGCGACGCCGATCAAGGCCGATAAGCCGTTCGTCACCCAGAAAGTGTGGTTCGGCGACGTCAGCGAAGTGCCGCTCGGCGTAGCGAAAGACGCCTCGGTCACCATTCCGAAAGGGCAGATGAAAAACCTGAAGGCCAGCTACAAGCTGACCCAGCCGACGCTGGAAGCGCCGCTGGCGAAAAACCAGGTGGTCGGCACCATCGATTTCCAGCTGGACGGCAAGACCATCGAACAGCACCCGCTGGTGGTGATGCAAGAGGTGAAAGAGGGCAACTTCTTCAGCCGCATTTGGGATATGGTGATGATGAAGCTGAGCCAGTGGTTCGGCGGGATCTTTGGCTGAATATTCTGTTCAGCCTCATCTAATGACAAGGGCGCCGTTTGGCGCCCTTGAGATAAATGATAAACCTGATGATGTTGCCGGCCTTACGGAAGGCAAGATTAAAAAATAAGGAAAATCAATTTGTTGATTTTAGGCTGATGATCACAAAGGAGGAAAAAACACGTTTTTTCTCCTTTCTTTGTCAGCGGTCCAAGGGCGCCATTCGGCGCCCTTGGTTTATCAGTTACAGGCCACGACCTTGATCGCCAGCCCACCCTGGGAGGTTTCGCGGTATTTGGCGTTCATGTCTTTGCCGGTTTCGTACATGGTTTCGATCACCTTATCCAGACAAACTCGCGGTTCGCTGGTGCGGCGCATCGCCATGCGTGCGGCGTTGACCGCCTTGACGGCGGAAATGGCATTGCGTTCGATGCAGGGCACCTGAACCTGGCCGGCGAGCGGATCGCAGGTCAGCCCCAAATGGTGCTCCATGGCGATCTCCGCCGCGATGCACACCTGCGCCGGGCTGCCGCCCAGCAGCTCGGTCAACCCGGCCGCCGCCATCGAACAGGCTACGCCCACTTCTCCCTGGCAACCCACTTCGGCACCGGAGATCGAGGCGTTCATCTTGTACAGCGCGCCAATCACGCCGGACGCCAGGAAGTAGCGGGTGTAGGAATTGGCGTTTACCGGGCGGATGAACTTGTCGTAGTAAGCCAGCACCGCTGGGATGATGCCGCAGGCGCCGTTGGTCGGCGCGGTGACCACGCGGCCACCGGCGGCGTTCTCTTCGTTGACCGCCAGCGCGAACATGTTGATCCAATCGACCACGTTCATCGGGTCGATATTGTTCTTGTCGCCGGTCACCAGAATGCGGCGCAGCGCGGCGGCGCGGCGCGGCACTTTCATCGGGCCGGGCAGCAAGCCTTCGGTGTTGATGCCGCGTTCGATACCGGCGCTCATCACCTGCCAGACGTCGGCAAAGTGCGCGTCGATATCCGCCTTGCTGCGCAGCGCCAGCTCGTTCTGCATCACCAGGCCGGACAACGACAGCCCGGTGTCTTTGCAATGCTGCTGCAGATCGTGCGCCGATTTGAACGGGTAGGGCACCGGCGTGGCACCTTCGGCGGACTGGCCGAAGTGCTCTTCGTCGACGATGAAACCGCCACCGATCGAGTAATAGGTTTTGCTGTGCAGCAGGCGCTCACCGGCGAAGGCGCGGATGCGCATGCCGTTTTCGTGCAGCGGCAGGTTGTCGCTGTGGAAGTTCATGCCGCCGTGCAGCGGGAAATCCACCTCGTGATGGCCGTTGGCCAGCGGCAGGCGGCCGCGCTGTTCGACGTCGCGGATAAAGCCCGGAATGCTGTCGATGTCTACGTCGTGCGGCAAGTTGCCGGCCAGGCCCATGATGATGGCGATATCGGTGTGGTGGCCTTTACCGGTCAACGACAGCGAACCGTACACGTCGACCACCACGCGGGTGGTGTCCTGCAGCTGCTGGTGGGCGATCAGATCGTCGACGAACTGTTTGCCGGCTTTCATCGGGCCAACGGTGTGGGAACTGGATGGGCCGATGCCAATTTTGAAAATATCGAAAACGCTGACCATGGTCTCGCCTCCTTCTTCAGGTTTCAGGCGGTGAATACGGGAAATGGGGGAGTGCGGGAGGGCCGGCGCGCAGCGGCGCCGGCCGGACGTGATTAGCCGAGCAGGCTGAACACGATAGCAGAGATGGCAATCAGACCCATCACAACCACGAACACGTTGCTGATGTGGCCGCTGTACTTGCGCATGGCAGGCACTTTACGGATGGCATACATCGGCATCAGGAACAGCAGCATGGCGATGATTGGGCCACCCAGGGTTTCGATCATGCCGAGGATGCTTGGGTTCAGGGTGGCGACGATCCAGGTGGTCACCAGCATGAAGATAGCGGTCATGCGGTTCAGCTTGGCGGTGCTGACGGTTTTGCCGCGGCTCTTCATCGACTTGGCAACCAGGCCGTTGAAGCCTTCACGCGCGCCCAGGTAGTGGCCCAGGAACGATTTGGTGATGGCGACGAAGGCGATAACCGGCGCGATGTACGCGATCATCGGGTTGTTAAAGTGGTTAGCCAGGTAAGACAGAATCGAGATGTTCTGCGCCTTGGCTTCCGCCAGGTTTTCCGGCGTCAGGCTCAGCACGCAGCTGAACACGAAGAACATCACGGTCAGCACCATCATGATGTGCGCATAAGCCAGAATGCGGGAGCATTTCTTCTCGGCGTCTGCGCCGTACTCTTCGCGTTTGGCCACGGCGAAGGCGGAGATGATCGGCGAGTGGTTGAAGGAGAACACCATGACCGGGATCGCCAGCCACAGGGTCATGATCAGACCGTGCCCCATGCCGGTACCGCTGCCGGACAGCGACACGTTTTCGAAGATGGCGCCGGTCCAGTTAGGGATCAGATACACCGCCAGCAGCATCAGCACCGCGACGAACGGGAAGACCAGGATGCTCATGGTTTTTACGATGGCCTGCTCACCGAAGCGCACGATGGTCATCAGGCCGACGATCAGGATCAGCGACAGGATGGCGCGCGGTGGTGATGTCATGCCCAACTGGTGGGTGATGAAGCTGTCGACGGTGTTGGTGATCGCCACGCTGTAAACCAACAGAATCGGGTAGATGGCGAAGAAGTACAGCAGGGTAATCAGCTTACCGGCGGTGATGCCGAAGTGTTCTTCTACCACGGCGGTGATGTCTTCACCGGGATTTTTGCCGGACAGAACGAAACGGCACAGGCCGCGGTGGGCAAAAAAGGTCATCGGGAATGCGATGATGGCCATGATGATCAGAGGAATCAAACCGCCGATGCCGGCGTTGATGGGCAAGAACAGGACGCCTGCGCCGATGGCGGTGCCGTACAGGCCCAACATCCACATGGTATCCGTTTTACGCCAGGTACTGCTGGAGCCCGAGGCCGCAGAGGCAATTGTGCCGGTCTGTGTAGTGTCCATAAATATCTCCGAAGTGAACACGAATTTAAAATTAAAAGGCAAAACTTAAGGTTAAACCGTCAAACGTCCTATTCAGGCAACGCTTGCGGTAAGAATCAGGTGTTGCTTGCGGGGATGTTTTGGCGTCCCCCTGGTTGTTTATTGTGTTCATTACCAAGGCACAGCGCCGGGTAATTCACTAAAGACTTTTCACCGTCACGGGCGATAAAAGTCGTTACCGCTGCCGACAGGTCTTTGCCTGTCGATTTTTGTTGGCGGCAAGATAACGATTTACAGTAGAAACAACCGTGATCCTGCTCTCAAATGCGCAATATGTGCAGTTACATGCTTTTTTATCGATTTTTCGCGCATTTGTTGCACATTTGTGTAAGATTTTGTGCTGAGAACACTCTCATAAAAATTTCTGCGATTATGCGGTTTGTACAATAATCAGCCGGATAAAGCGCTGCGCTCAGCAACAAGCCGAGCAATATATTTTATGCGTGGTTTTGGATCTAGCGAAAAACCCGGATTAAGCAGTTTTAGTGACGTAGATCACATTGTGTTTTTAAGTTAAATGTCAATTATCTATTTGTTTTTAATTGTTTTTATTTGAAAAGCACTGCTAATAACGAGGGGGAATTACTTACGTGGTTAGCGGATAAAAATGCGTAACCATTCATCATATAAATAACAGATAGCTAACAGGTTTTGGCGATATTTGCTGCAATCGCGTAAACCGCCGTTTATTTAAACATCCCGGCCTTTGGCACGATTTATCATATAAAAGCCATAAATAGTCGTTAATTCACCCAGCCGACAGCCGGTTTATCCGGCGAGAAAATAATCACTCGGGTGACCTGTTGCATTTTATTAACCTGATGTTGCGTGAGGATAAGCGAAAAGCGCGAATCGATTGCGCATTATTTGTTCATCTTTGGGCGGGGAAAGAGGGGGATTGCAGCGGCGCGCCGCCGGTTCCGACGGCGCAGAAGGCGGATTAATAGCGGGTAGCGATGGCGTTGTCGTTGAAGAACGCCATGAAGTCGGCGTCCGGTTGGCGGTCGGTGATCACCCGATCGAACTGCGTCAGGGGGCCGATGCAGGCCGGTTTGGTTTTGCCGAACTTGCTGTGGTCTGCCACCAGGATCTTTTGCTGCGCCATCGCCATGGCGCGATGCTTCATCTCCAGCTCGTCGAAGTTGAAGCAGGTGGCGCCGTGCTGCAGGCTGAGGCCGGCGGCGGAGATAAAGGCGATGTTCGGGCAGATGTGATCGAGCTCGTTGCGGCCGCTGACGCTGGAAAAGATGTAGTTGTTCGGCTTGAACTCACCGCCGCACAGGACCACTTTGCAGTTCGGTTTGTCCTGCAGCGCCAGGAAGGTGTTCAGCGAATGACAGACGGCGGTGAAGGTCAGCTCGTCGGCAATGGCGTCGATGATAGCCGGTGTGGTGGTGCCGCAGTCGAAAAACACCGTGTCGTTTGCATTGATCAACGGCGCCGCCAGCATGCCGATGCGCCGTTTCTCCGTCACCTGTTTGGCTTTTTGATCGGAAACGAAGTAGTTGGTCACGCCGTTGCTGCGCGGAGCGGTCACCACATAGCCGCCGAGCAGCACCACGGCCGCCGGTTCGGCGCTCAGATCGCGGCGAATGGTCATCTCCGAGACCCCAAGCAGCACGGCGGCTTCTTTCAGGTGGATCTTGTCAGCGCGTTTTAACGCCTGAACTAACCGGTTGATACGTTCTTCGCGCCGCGTTTCCATAGGTCCGTCTTCCCACTGGTAAGTAGAGGTAAAGGGGCGTGCCGGCGTGCCCGGCGCTAAACACAACAATGCGGGGCAATATCGGGCCGCCTTGGCCGCCCGTATTGTCCCGCATCGGAGTGTATTGGCTGTGCCCGTCAGGGCATGCCGACGATCAGTAGCTGCCCGCCGCCGGCTGAGCGCCGGATACGATGGCGACGCCGGAGCTGGTGCCGATACGCGTGGCGCCGGCGTTGATCATCTTCTCGGCGGTGGCGCGATCGCGCACGGCGCCGGAAGCTTTCACGCCCATTTCGCTGCCCACGGTTTCACGCATCAGTTTGACGTGCTCTTCCCGAGCGCCGCCGGTGCTGAAGCCGGTGGAGGTTTTCACGAAGGCCACATCGAGTTCGCGACACATTTCACAAACCTGGACGATCTGCGCATCGCTGAGCAGGCAGGTTTCCAATATTACCTTCAACGGGATCGCCGCGCAAACCTCGCGCACGGCGGCGATGTCGGCTTTCACTTCGTCCAGCAGGCCGCTTTTCAACCAGCCGACGTTGATCACCATATCGATCTCTTGCGCGCCGGCGGCGATCGCCGCTTTGGCTTCAAAGGCTTTGGCGACGGTCAGGCCGGCGCCCAGCGGGAAACCGATCACCGAGCAGACTTTTACGGTGCTTTCCTGCAGCAGCTGGGCTGCCAGCGGCACGTAGCCGGAGTTGACGCATACCGCATAGAAGTTGTGCTGCTGCGCTTCCTCGCACAGTTTGGCGATCTGCAGTTCGGTGGCGTCCATCGCCAGCAGGGTGTGGTCAACATAGCTGGCGTAGTCGATGGTTTCGGTGGTCATCGCGATTCCTTAGTGAGGTTAAGACAGTAAGCGGGATGGGAATGTGAAAATAATAACATTCAGATGCCGATAAACCTAGTGATGTTTAAAAAATGTCGATCCGATCGTCGCTATCAGGCTGTTATACGTATAACTTAAAGGCAGGTTGGTTGTTATTTAAATAACATTTTTGGCTCGCGGCCTGCGCGGGCGAAACGTCGAGGGAAAAAAGATGAAGATCAACATCGATCTGGCTCCTGAAGCTTTCGGGGCGCAACGGCAGGAACTGTTCCGCAATGCGGATTTCGCGGTGAGCGCGCATCGCTGCGCAGAACGCGGGCCGATGCTGACGTTGGCGAATCGCCGCGGTGCACTGGCGGTCTTGCCGTATCAGGGCCTGGCGATCTGGGACGCCGAGTTTGACGGTTACTCGCTGAAGTCTGGCCGCCGCAGCATGCGGGGCACCGTAAAAACGGGCGCTGAAGATGCCGCTTTCTGTCCCGCCTGGCCGAATCAGGACGGCGCGCTGCCGCAGATGCAGCGCGTGTGGCTGCAATTGGCGGGCGACGAGCTGACGTTGCGCGGCGAGGGCGTGCGGTTGGGTGAGCGCTGGCGTATCGGCCCGGCGCTGCGTCTGGTGGCGCAGAGTGCGCAATTCGCCATTGAGATGAAGGTCACCAACCTGGCCGATCGGCCGCAGCCGCTGCGCTACGTATGCCGCCTCAACTACGATTGCATTCCCGACGCGGTATTCCGCCAGAACCTGCCGACGCCGGCTCTGTTGGGGGATACCCTCGGGCAGGAACTGCTGTGCTCCGACGATCTGTCGCGCTACGTGGATCAGGCCGAGTTCTTTATGCTGGCGCCGCAAGGCCGGCGCTATGTGACGCGCTTCGCCACCGGGCAATTCAATTATGCGCTCCGGCGCATCGCCGTTCAGGGCAACCGGCGGTTGCTGGCTTTTATCCAGCCGGCGAACTGCCGCCCGAATGCACCGGAGGAAGAAGCCGAGGTGATGCTGGGAGCGGGAAAAACGCGGGCGTTTTGCGTGACCACCGGCGCGGTGTGAAATAACGGGGCGGTAACGCCCCTGTCATGTTGTGCGATTACTCTTTCACCCAACCGCGGCGAATGGCGAAGGCGAACAGGAAGCGGTAAAGACGCGACAGCTTGTCGGCGATGATATCGCCGAACAGATTCCACACCAGCTGGGCGAACAGGCAACCGACCAGGCCGAGCAGGAAACCGCCAACCATATCCAGCGGCCAGTGCACGCCGAGGTAAACGCGTGACCAGGCGATGCCGACGGCGACGATCATCAGCAGCACGCCGGACCACACGCGGTGCCAGAACAGGAACGCCAGCGCAAAGGTAAAGATGGCGGTGCCGTGATCGCTGGGGAACGAGCTGTCCGGGGCGTGCGGCAGGAAGGTGTAACCCACGCCGGCGACGAACGGGCGCTCATGTGGCAGCAACGCGCCGATGGTGGCGGCGGCAAGCATGGCGAACAGCAGGGCGATAGTGGTTTTCGCCACCACCTGGCGCTGTGAAACCAGCTGGTTCTGCGGCCCCCACAGCCACAGGCCGACGATCAGCAGCGGTACGATGATGATAAGATCGCGCGCCAAAAAGGTGGCGAAATCGATCGTCCACTCGGGGGACGCCGGGGTCGCATTGATCCAGGCGAAAAGAAAGTCGTTCAACTGTTCCATCATGGTAACCTCGTCTTGCGGCGCCAACAGCCGCTAACCGTCCAATAAATAGCCAACTGGCTCAACCAAACCCACCAACCCGCCCACAGGTTATGGGTAAGAAAATGGGCGCCGCGCATGATCTGGCCAAAGCCCATCAGCATGCCGAGCGCAATGCCGCCGCACCAGCACCACCAGGCCAGGCGCGGACGCTGCGGATAAAACAGGAAAAACAACGCCATGACCGCGAAACCGCTCGAGGCGTGCCCGCCGGGAAAACAGCGGCCGGGGCCCGGCAGCGCCGGTACCGCGCCGAACAGCGGGAAGGACATCGCCCGGCCGCCGTACTCGATCAGATCCCACGGGCAGGAGTGCGCGCTGGTGGCCTTGAGCATGCCCACCACCAACGGGCCGATGCCGATCAACAGCATGGTCAATATCAGGCGCGCGTTGCGGCGATAGATGCCGTAAAACAGCGTCAGTACCGCCCCAACGATCACCAGCTGTTTCAGCAAGCGGTGGTTGATCAGATCCAGCCAATCATTGTTTTGCCATGGGAAATGCCCGCTGGCGGGATCGTACCAAAAGTTGCTGATCGCCCAGTCCAGCCGTTCGTTGCGGGAGAGCCACAGGAACACCAGGCCGCTGATCAGCAGGCCCAAAACCTGCCAACGGTAAAAGGATGTCGGCAGGGAGTAAAGGGCGCTTGTCTTAATTTGCGGTGCCGTTGAGGATTGATTTAATGATGATTCTGGATCCACGCGCAGGCTCGGTGACAGGATTGAATAACGCCACTGTAATAATTCTGTCTTAAGAAAACCTTAGTCCACCGGTAAGAAAACCCTATCCGGCGAAGGTGGTCGTTTGCTTTTTCGGGATGAGAGTGTGGCGATGAAGAATCAAGCACGTGTCTTACTGTTGGCGGCCGCCGGGCCGATCGTGGTTCAGGGCGCTATGCCGGTGGAGGCGGAACGTTTCGCCCAGCGGCTGGAGAACCCGCGCGAGGAGCAAGTCGCCGCCGAGTTCAAGGTGCCGTTCGTCGGCATTCGCGTGTTGTCCAGCAACATCACCAATCAGGGCAAGTACGATCCGCAAACCGGGCTGGCATGCCAGGATTATGTCTATCAGGTGGTGAAGGCCTGTGTTGCCAATCTGAAGAAATGCTGAGTCATTGCTCTGGCTAATCGATGTTATCAGGCGATTATCACTATTTATTGCCTATTGTAAAGAAGATTAAACCTGTGGCGGGCTTGGCTGTAGTGTATTAGTTTATAGGCGGATTATTTGACAACGTGTAGGGATAAAACATGAACAAGGCATCCGTTGTATTTTCTGGCCTGCTGATGGCCGTTTCCGCCGGCGCCATGGCGGCTACCTCTGGCGATGATGCGGATATCAGCAAACAGCCGCTGGAAAAGATCGCGCCTTACCCGAAAGCCGAGAAGGGCATGAACCGCCAGGTGATCTACCTGCCGAAGCAAGAGCACGAAGAGAACTACAAGGTGGAGCTGCTGATCGGCAAGACGCTGGAAGTGGACTGCAACCGCCACATGATTGGCGGCACGCTGGAAACCAAAACCCTCTCCGGCTGGGGCTATGACTACCTGGTGCTGGAGAAGCTGTCCGATCCGGCCTCCACGCTGATGGGCTGCCCGGACAACACCAAGACCAAGCAATTCATCGCCGCCAACCTGGGTGATGCCGCGATGCAGCGCTACAACAGCCGCCTGCCGATCGTGGTGTACGCGCCGAAAGACGCGGAAGTGAAATACCGCATCTGGAAAGCCGAAGACACCGTAAGCCAGGCCGAACAGAAGTAATCGCCGCCTGACGCCACTCCGCTTGCCCTGCGCAGCAGGCGGAGACTTTTCCCCGTTACGCTTTCTTTTCGCCCACCAACACCGCCCGTTCGGTTTCTTCCCCCATGGCGATCAGCCAATCCAACACCGTTGAGAATATCGCATCGTCCTGGCCGTCGGCCTGGGTCATCAGCACGTAATCTGTCCCGTCAGGCGCAAAGCCGTGAGGCGCTACCAGCGCGCCGTTGACGATATCATCCGCCACCAGCGCCATCGGGCCGATGCCGATGCCGATACCGGCGCCGGCGACCGCCGCCTGCAGGCTGAGATAGAAATGTTCGAAACGCAGCTCGTTACCCGGCCGGATCTCGATGCCGCTGTGGGCGCACCAGTCGCGCCAGGCGTTGGGGCGTGTCTCGGTGTGGAGCAGGGTGCCGCGCAGTTCACGCTCCGCCGCGGCATGCTCCCGGCGGCATACCGGGCCAACCCGTTCTTTGAGGAACGGGCGGGCGACCACGTCGTCGGCGATTGGGAAATCGTTGCGGCGGATCGCCAGATCGATGCCTTCACGCGAGAAGGCGACGGCGCCGCCGGCGGAGACCAGCTGCAGATCGCGTTCTTTCCCCACCGCCTGCTGCAAGCCGGCCAGACGCGGGATCAGCCAGCGGATCAGAAAGGTCGGCTCGCAGGAGATCACCAGCGGGCGATTCTGATGATGCCGACAGGCGCGGTCGATCGCCGACTGCAGGTTGTCCAGCCCCCGGCCGATCTCGCTCGCCAACTCTTGCGCCTGCGGCGTCGGATGCACCATGCGGCTGGTGCGTTGAAACAGCGCGAATCCCAGGGTCTGCTCGAATTCGCGCACCGCGCGGCTGACGGCGCCGTCGGTGACGTTGAGAGATTTGGCGGCTTTCGACACGCTGCCGTACCGCACCGTAGCTTCGAAAGCCCGCAATACCGCCAGGTTAGGCAATCTTCGTTGACGCACTGCGCCCCCTTTTGATTGAGTTTTTATCAATCATCGATACTACGCAAATCGTTTTTTATTGCCAGCCAAATCCGCCAAAGTGTGCATCACTTTCCACTTACCGGTAACTGCGATGATTGCCATTCTCGCCGATGATCTTACCAGCGCGCTCGACGGTGCGGCCCCGTTCGCCGCACGCGGACTGAATGCCTGCGTCATGCTGCGCCTGCCCGATGCCACGTTGCAGGGCGCGGAGATCGTCGCTTTCGATTTAGATTCCCGCTTCGTTTCGCCGGAGCAGGCGGAGCGGCGTTTTCGCCATGCCGCCGCCTGCGTGAAACCGGCGCACCTCATCTACAAAACGGTCGATTCCACGCTGCGCGGCAATCTGGGGCCGGAAACGCGCGGGGCGCTGACGGGCAGCGGGCGCCGTCTCGCCATCGTCGCGCCGGCCTTCCCGGATGCCGGCCGCACCACGGTGGGCGGCCGGCAATACGTCGACGGCGTCGCGCTGGAGCAGACCGCCTTTGCGCGCGATCCGAAGAACCCGATCGTCACCGGCTACGTCATGGAGCGCATGGCAGGGCTGGAGCCGACGCGCTTTCAGGTATTCGACGCCGCAGACAACGGCGAGTTGGATGAGGTCGTGAGGCGGATCGGCATTGCCGAACCGGTGGTGTGGGTGGGATCGCCGGGCCTGGCGGCGGCGCTGTCGCGTGCGTTGTCCTCGGAGGAGAACGCGCCGCCCGCTCAACCGCCGCTGCGAGCCCGCAAGGTGCTGGTGGCGATCGGCAGCCTGCATCCGGCGAATGACGCCCAGTTGGCAAGCCTGCGGCAGGCGGGCGCCGTGCTGGTCACGCTGCCTGAAGCGGCCGATCCCGAGGCGGTAGCGCAAGAGGTGCGAGCGGCGTTTGCGCGTGCCGATGTGGTTTGCCTGATGTCGCCCCGGTCGCGAGCGGCCGCGGCGGATCATGCCGCTGCGCTGGGCGCGGTCGTCAGCCGTTGCACGCCCGCCTTCGACGGGCTGGTGGCGACCGGCGGCGATACCGCGCGGCGTATCGTCGACGCCATGGCGGCCGGCTCATTGACGCTGTTCGGTGAGGTGGAACCCGGCGTGCCTTTCGGGTTGTTAAATCTGCCGGGCCGCAGGCTGCCGTTCGCCACCAAGGCGGGCGGTTTTGGCCGGGCTGCCACGTTGTTGAACTGCGTAACCCGGTTGCGCGCTGACCGAGAAGGAGAAGAACGATGACCCTTTCCACCTTGCCGCTGGCGATAACCATGGGCGATCCCGCCGGTATCGGGCCGGAGATCATCGCCAAACTGGCGGCCAAAGAGCGGTTGAGCACGCCTTATGTGGTGATCGGCGATGCCGGCGCCCTGGCGCGCGCGGCGGCCAGTCTGGGGCTGACGCTGCACATCCGTGAGCTGCCCGCCTCGCTGGCGGGATGGGACGACGCCTGGACGCGAGGAGAAACCGCCGTCTATTCCGCCGGCGTTACGCTGCCGGCGGACTTGCCCCTCGGCAGGCTCGATAAGCGCGCGGGCGCGGCGTCTTATGCCTGGGTGGTTGCCGCCATCGATCTGGCATTGGCGGGGCGCATCGCCGGCATCGTTACCGCGCCGCTGAACAAGGAGGCGATGCGCCTGGCGGGGATCGATTATCCGGGGCACACCGAGATCCTGGCGGCGCGCTCGGGCACCCAGGACTTCGCCATGATGCTGGCCAACGACGAGCTGCGGGTGATCCTGGTTTCCATTCACGTTTCGCTGCGGGACGCCATCGACGCGGCGACCGTGGAAAACGAGCTGCGCGCGTTTCATCTGGCGCAAACGGCCTGTCGGGCGTTAGGCATAGCGAAACCGCGCATTGCGGTGGCCGGCCTGAATCCGCACGCCGGGGAGAATGGCCTGTTCGGCCGCGAAGATCTTGACGTCATCGTGCCCGCCATCGCCCTGGCGCGGGAACAGGGGGTGGACGTCAGCGGCCCCTGGCCCGGCGATACCGTTTTCATGCGCGCCCGGCGCGGGGAGTTCGACATTGTGGTCGCCCAATATCACGACCAGGGCCTGATCCCGGTGAAATATCTCGGGGTGGATCACGGCGTTAACGTCACCGTCGGCCTGCCGTTTATCCGCACCTCGGTCGACCACGGTACGGCGTTCGATATCGCGGGCAGCGGACGGGCGGAACACGCCAGCCTGCTGTACGCCTTCCGGCAGGCGGAAAAAATGTTGCGCGCCCAATAACTCATATCACCTGAAGACAATAAGGAAACACCATGCACACACCCGAGTTTATTTTCATGCTGACGCGCAACGACAGCACGGTGCCCGATGCGCAAGCGCGGCTACCCGAGGTGCTGGCTGCCGGCGTGAAGCATATCGGCTTTAAGGATATCGGCCTGCCGCTGGATCAACTCAAACAGTTGGCGCAGGCGATCCACGCCGGTGGCGCCACCGCTTATCTGGAAGTGGTTAGCCTGGATGAGGACAGCGAGATGAATTCGGCGCGCGCGGCGCTGGCGTTGGGCGTTGATGTCTTGATGGGGGGAACGCGGCCGGAAAGCGTGCTGCCGATCATTCGTCAGTCTGGCCTGCGCTACTATCCGTTCGCCGGCCGCATCAGCGGCCACCCCAGCGTGCTGGAAGGTGACATTGACGATATTGTCGCCAGCGCCCGCCAGCGCGCCGCTTTACCGGGCGTGACAGGGCTGGATCTGCTGGCCTACCGCTTTGCCGGCGACGTGCCGACGTTGATTCGGCGGGTGCGCGATGCGGTCGACAAACCGGTTTATATCGCCGGCTCTATCGACCGCGAAGATCGCATCGCCGCCGTGGTGACGGGCAATGCGGTTGGCTTCACCGTCGGTACCGCGGCGCTGGACGGCGTGTTTCCCGCCGACAAGCCGGGGCTGACGGCGCAAGTCAACGCCGTGAAATGCCTGATTGGCAATGTGATCCGCAAACTGTAACGCGTTCCCATTCGGTTCTTTCCAGGGCGATGGGGCGGTTATCTCATTCGTTGAATCATTAATTTGTATGGCTTCTCTTTTTAATGCTCTAGCGAGCAGGCACGCCCTTGGGCGCTCGCCGACGTTTACCCGGCAAAACAGCGTAATTGCCGCAGGTTCAATATATATAGAGGGAGTGAAAAATGAGTAAAGGGTTAGGGAGTGCCGTTGTGGCGGTGAGCCTGTTGTTAACCGGCTGCGATACCTTCAGCCTGCTGCGCGATCAAAAGATCGCCGAGGCCTTTCACGTCGGCGCCGACAAGCGCTCGGTCAGCCGGGATTTCGGCGCGCCGATCGCCACCCGGCCGACGCTGAACGGCCAGGGCGTATGCCACGACTATCACCACCGATTGCCGAACGGCACCGTGACGCCGTTCTACGTCGGCTTCAGAAACAGCGACGGCAAAGTGGTGGCCTTTGGCCCCACCACCTGCGGAGAAGCGCAGGCCAACGGCAATCTGAACAGTGATGAACCTATCAAACAGCGGTTCTAAACGGGCGTTGCGGCGCCGGCCTGGGGGGTAAAGAACGTCACTTTAGGGAAACCGGACGCTTCGTGTCATTGACGCGTTCGGCAATCGACAAGCAGGCACCGATTCTGCATCAACCGATGCATCTCATCAGTTTTGTGCAGGCGTTAATCATTAACTGGTTCAAATTCTTTCTTGTGACGTTTATTAAATTTGTCGGTCGGCAAACGGCCGAGGCGGTTGAGTCAGGCGTGGCGGACCTTTTTCTTGCGGCGTCATGCGCCTTGTTCGGAGGTGACAAACAGGGCGAATTATTCGTTGTTGCGGCTGCGGCCTGGGTCACCGGTTTTCTGGCGAGTCTGGCTACGAACTGGCTTCGCACAAAGCAGTAGCGGGCAGCGGACGGCTTTTTCAAGGCAACAAAAAAACCGATTTCCTCATTACAATAATAAAATCAATAAGTTATTTGTTTATTAAGGGGTTTTTATACCGATTAAGGGTGAGGAAATGCGGGCATTACCAACCTATGCCGCCACTTTGTCGCCACTTGGCATCGTCGCCAGCGGATTGAATTGCAGGGTGGTTTCGAGGTGTTCCGGCGCAAGGTGAGCATAGCGCATCGTCATCTTAATATCATGATGGCCGAGGATACGTTGCAACACCAGAATGTTGCCGCCTGACATCATAAAGTGCGCCGCAAAAGTATGGCGTAGCACATGGGTTAGCTGGCCTTTGGGCAATTGAATGCTGGTGTTTTCGAGTGCGGCCATGAATCGGAAATAGCATTCGCTGAATAGGCGATCATCGCCCCGCATTATCAACTTCTTGCACAATGCTTTACTGATCGGAACGCTCTCGCAAAGGCCGCCGCATAAAGACCGTTGATTTCATTCATGCCGCAAACCGGCTCGGCACATACCTAACGCCTGAAGAGGCGAATTACTACATCAAGCACCAGTCCGGCCACGCTTTCAGGCTGATTGACGAGGGGCGTTATCAGTACAATACATACCTTTTTCTCTGCTGATGGCCCATGCATGCATTGAGTGCATGAAATCGCATGATGATCCGGTGTTATTTTTCTCCCCGTAGCGCCAGCACTGGCGCGGATCGCGCCGGATCATGCAACTGCATTAAAAGCGACACATGAAGCGCGCAGGCGAGGCGGGGATAGCATTGCGCGCAAGCGGTATTGTCAAGGTTTACCCTGTGAGCACAGTGCACCTTGAGGGCGTTTTTAGTGGTTGAAGGGGGGGACAGGCGGTGGGAAGGAGAACTGCTGTAGGCCCTTATGTCGGCATGTGTTTACCGCTCAATGTTGATACGGACGTTGTGGATGTCTTGGAGTGTTCATTTACCTAACATAGGTTAAGGGAAATTCGAGCACACATAATGTGCTAGTAGCTGCTCAGTGCCCTGAGCAGTACTAAAAATCGACGATAATAACTCTAAAGAAAAAATAAGAAATATTTATGACTTATAGGGCTAGGTTATTCTAGATGTTTCAGGCTTTTCAGTCTCTGGTATAATATTACGGAATAGCAACATTCCTGCTGCAAATGAAATAGTTACTGATACAAGCATAAAGATATAAATTAGGCTAGTTGAGTCCCCTGAGAAATAGATAATAAGTCCGATGACAGGAAGTACTGACTGATTTAGTAATACGATTATTGAAGATGCTCCAGCAAAGTTAGAGGGATTAATCGTTTCAATACGGATCATTCTGCATATATTCCCGGTAAAAACCTTACCTGTAATGGAAAGCGCATAACCCCCGACAAAAATCGGAAATAGTGAGGGGTAAGCAAGCATGAAAAGTGAACTTGCCGTAATAGTTATAACGGAGAGAATTAGCATAGTTTTACGGGATATCATCGTATTCAGTGAGCTGTACAGGTAAGTTCCCACCACGCCGAATATTCCTGCAGCCACATCAATCAGACCAAAGTATTTTATGTGCATACCCATGACCCTGTCAATCAGAGCTGTGCCGCTCGACTCAACCAGTCCATCAAACATATTATTCCCTGCTGCAAGAAATATACTTAGCACCAGTACCGGAGACAGGATAACAATCCTTGCATTCTGTATGAATTTATTGTCTATGTCGTCATCTTTATCTGCAGATAAAATATCTTTTTCGATATGTGTATAACACAGGTCTTTCTTTTTCAAGATGAAAAATAATGCATTGGTTACATATAAAATGCAAGGTAAAATCAGCAACATTCGGTACCCATGTTCAATTAATGCCATGCCGATAAGGGGACCTGCAACCATCCCAAAAAAATCCATCCGCGATATCAGATTAGCGTGATGTTCTTTGGTGTTACTGAGTGTTGAAACTAATTTTTCATATGAAATAATGGTCTGAGAGTTTCCAATCGAAATTATACTGCCTACAATGCCAAACGCGACGGCAACACTCAAATCGGATGAGAAACTGCTAAATGCCAGAAAAAGACACCCTGCTGATTTTATCAAGTCAGAAGAAATAGAAAGAGGTCGGACACCAAGCTGGTCAATGTATTTTCCTATGAAAGGAATAATCAGTATCCTGGGCAACCACCACAACGCATAGGAAAGACCTGAATATTCAATGCTGCCGGTGAGTTGGTAAACCAGAACTGGCGTAAGAAAAACCATTAGTCCGTCTGCAGTCATGACGCAGAACAGCATAAAAAAAAACAGGGCGCTCATAGATAATTATCCGACCTTTTCTTTTAGAAGAACTTTGACATGCCTGCCCGAACTTTCATCAAACACAACCACGGATTTAGGCGTATTATGCGTAGGCGTTTCTCTGACCAGCTCCTGCTGTTTGGCGACAAGAAAAGCATAGTAATCGGTATCTGCTTCCTTCTTGTTTGTTCTGTAACTCAGATAGTTCCGGTTGCTTATTGGCCAGTCTATAACGTCATGACCGGGTATATATTCTTTTTCATCATTAAGGTAAATAACCGGTCTGTTAACCGTAATTACCCCTGCCATATTTATCAGAGCGTGAGCAACGCCGCAGGGAATTACCAATTCGACGTTAGGGTGAGGTGTAAAAGTGATCTCTTCTTCTGTAAAAAGTGTATCAGAGCCTTCTCGCATATCAACCAATTTCAGAGTGATCTTATGATCTTTTTTACCTAGAAAAGTAAGGTGATCTTCCTGACCAAGGTGTAGCCCATAAGAGTCAAAGTCGTAATGTTTATTACCATGTTCAACAATGTACATTGGTGATTTTCTGGTCAGTGGTACAATACAACTGTACTCGCCTGTTCTAACAGATGGGAGCTCTCGAAACTTAACGCCTGTTACAGATGATTCAGGAAGAACCAATACCTCTTCGTCTTTCAATTTTTCCCTGATCCGTAGATTTATTTTACTCCCATCTTCCAGCGTGAACTCTCTGGTTTCAGAATGCTGAAATCTGTATTTTTTAAGATTATCATGCTGGAATTCACCAATTCGGTGATAAACAATATCTGCAGCTTCTTCCGTCATGGGAGCGTAACCTATGACGTCATCGGGAGAAATATCTTCCGGGATGTTTATCACGTCATTTCCCGGAGACCACTTCAAATCTGACCGTGACAAAGTATCAATATCTGGAAGGAAAAGAGTATAAGAATTTAGGGTGAAAATATTTTCCAGATTATGAAAGGTGTGCGCCACGCCTGGAGGTATAATCAACGTTCTGGCTGATGATGGTGTTATATTGAACTCAAGTGATGTCCGGAACGTAGGTGAGCTGGAACGGCAGTCAATAAATTTGGCGAGGATAATCTGGTCTTCGTTTCCAAGAAAAGTTAGCGTATCTTGTTGCCCAAGGTGAATACCGTACTGTCCATATTTAAATTCATGTTCACCGTGATAAACTATATTTACCGGGTGGGTGGTTACAAATGGGACAACATAAGAGTCTGACTTTCCATTATTGACTCTCCAACGGGAAACCCAGCTCAGCCCGTCAATAGTTATCTCTTTATTAAGCTGTTCGATTACATCACTCATAAATATGGCCTCATAAAAAAGGCAGCCAAAAAGGCCGCCTTAGATCTTTAGATATTGACCACTTCGACATCATACCCGGCGCTTTTTGCGCTTTTCATAAGTTCACTAAGGCTACTGGTATTTAGCTGCGAGTATTTGTCATCCGCTGGCGCATTTTTTATGCCTGCCAAGTAGGCAAGTTTATCAAATGCGGCAGTGGCTGCAGATTTAGTTTGCAATACCATGTCGGTGAAAGAGTTACCCTCCACGTTTTTTTCATTTGCAGACTTAGGCGATTTGTAAAGACGTGCAACATCGTTAATTTTGCTCATAAAAACTCCCTACTTATAGTTGAAGGTATTATGAAAACCAAAACGAACTTGTTATAGAAATGTCATTTTTTGACGTTTCGTACTAACGTTTAGCATTATTAATGTTTAACTGTCAAGAAAATCTATAATCCCTGCAAATGAACAAATTTGATAAAGCATTTACAGTTTTGTACAGACTTAGCCGTCTGGTGCGATGATGGAAAACGACAGTATGGTAGTGGGTGGCAGACCACGTTACGAAGAAAAGTGAAAACCTATCCGCTATTTACCCGTTGCTGACAGTCAGGTTTGAGCTAGGTCAAACACATAACATTGCCAAATCAAGTCAGAGTCAATACAAATTAAGTCGTCCGTTAGGCGGCTCTCGTCATTCAAAAGGCAATTCATAATCTTTGAAGCAGATCACATTTTCTCCTAACCAATCGTTAACCTCTTTCATACGTTCCTGCAGCGGCGTTAGCTCGTTGCGCACAAACACCTGAGCGGCCTTTTTCACGTCCCCGAAGCCGCCGGTATTGTTCGGGATAATCCCCATCATCTGCGGCGGTACGCGGTGTGCGCTTAGCAGATCGTCGCGGCTGGCGTTCTTGATGTTGAAAAAGTCGTCCTTGGTGGCGACCTCGGACAGCGGCAAAATTTTAATGCCGTCCGGTTTGCCATTCGGGGCGTACATGAACAGATTGCGGAAGTTCCCCAAGCCCTTGGTGTCACGCATGGCGTGGCGCATTCTGTCAACGTCGCTGGTACTTTGCGCGGCGTCGGTCATATACAGGATGTAACCGGCGTGCGCCCCGTTCTGGTAATACTTACGGCGAAACAGCGTCGCCGCCTCATTCAGCCAGGCGGAGTTAAGCGCACTGAGGTACTCCGGCAGGCCGTACAGTTCCTGATTAATGTCCGGTTCAATCAGATGAAAAACGCTCCCAGGCGCAAATTGGTGCGCCCCTTTCCAGTCCTGAACAAACCAGTAAACGCCGCGCTCCACACCGCACCGCGTGTACTTGGCAGGAGAGGATTTCAGCTGCAGCTGCAGCTGCAGCGGCGCGCCGAGCCTGTTTTGGTGCTCTTCTAAATAGGCGTTGCCGAACACCAGATAATCCAGCGCATAGCGGCTAAATTCCTGCTGACTTAACAGCCGGTGTGGGATGAATGTAGACGCCAAAATGTTGCGCTTAACGTACATCGGCGAGCTGTGATGCACGGCGGCGCGCACGCTACGTGCCAGCCCATCGAATGAGATTGGCGGTTCGTACCACTTCCCATTGGTCGTGCATTCGATGTAATCCAGAATTTCCCGCTTATCCAGCACAGCCGACGGCTCGCCAAAGGTAAACGCCTCAAAATCCTGTTCCTGCTTTGTTGCAGGGGCTGGTGCCGGGGGGTAAATGCCTTGCGGCCTTTGCGCTTGCTCATCAGTAAAACTCCAAAATATTCGGGCTGCTGTGGCCGCTGCCTGCGGTCAGCGGTTCGTTTAAGAGGGCGTGCATGATTGCCCACGCGACATCGGCGTGGCTGGCTTCTTCGCTGCGGCTGGCGGTGTAGGTGGAGCGCGCGCCGCTGGCGGTCATGGTTTTGCGGATCGCCATAAAGGCGGCGGTGATGTCGGTGTGGCTGGTGTCGTATTCCAGACAGCCGCGCCCGATGGTGTCTTTTGCCTTCAGCACCATGGCGGTTTTGATTTACGGGGTGTATTTGATCTCCCGCGCGGCCGGGAAGAACTCGCGCACCAACTGGAAAACACCTTGGCCGACGGTGGTCGCATCGATGCCGATGTACTCCACGCAATATTTTTCGGTCAGGTCTTTAATCTTCTGGGCCTGAGCGGCAAAGTTCATGCCCTGCCACTGGTGGCGCTCGAGCACGCGGAACTTGCCCCCGGCCACCATTGGCGGCGCGATCACCGCGCACCCGGCGCTGTCGCCGCCGTTGGCTTCCGATGGGTCGTAGCCGATCCACACCGGGCGATAACCGAACGGCCGCACGGCGTAAGGGTTGAAGTCTTCCCACTCTTCCAGCGTATCGACCATGCAGCCTTGCAGCTCGGCGAACGGGAATACCGACGCGGTATCGTCCACAAATTCACACATCAGCAAGTTCTGATACTCAGCCGGGCTGTATTCGAGCGACAGCTGATCGAGGTCGAACAGGTTACAGCCGCCGGTCAGCGCATCCTCAACCGTGACAATCTGGCGCCATTGCCCATCGCCGCACAGCACGCCTTTTGACAGGTGGCTGTGGCTGAGGTCGAGCTGAACGTGATCGGCTTTGCTGCGGCGGCCTTTGTTGAACAGTTCCCCCGACCAGAACGGATAAGCGGAGTGCGCCAGACTCGACGGCGTGGAAAAGTAGGTAGTGCGCCATTTCTTGTGCAGCGACATCCCGCTGGCGACTTTGCGCAGCTCCTGAAACTTCGGTATCCAGAAATACTCATCAAGATACAGATTGCCGGTGTAGCTCTGCGCGGTGCGCACGTTGGTGCCGAGGAACATCAGGCGGGCGCCGTTCGGCAGCACCATCGGATCGCCTTTCAGGTCAACCTCGACAAGCCGCGCAAAATCAATGATGTAATTGCGGAATACATGCGCCTGCGCCTTACTGGCTACGGCGAGCTGGCTCAATACCAAACAGCCGAAGCCGAAGAAAGTGAAGCTGCAGCGCAAGCCAAAAGAGCAGCATTTGCGCGCGCTGCAACACCCGAAGGCGAAGCCGGGCAGCAGCAAAAAAACGGGGAAACCGGTGGAGGCGGCGAAAGGCGATTATCTGGTGGGGGCTGACGATAACGTGTTTGCGATCACCAAAATTTACGCCACCAAGGCCGCCGCAATGCGCGCCGCACAGGCCAAGTGGGAAAAGCTTCAGCGCGGTGTGGCTGAGTTCTCACTGTCGCTGGCGATGGGCCGGGCCAACATCACCCCGGAAACGCCGGTACGCGTCAGCGGGTTTAAAGCGGCGATCGATGCGCAAGACTGGATAGTGAGCAAAGTCACTCATAATCTGAGTAACGGAGGCTTTACGACGGCGCTGGAGTTTGAGGTTTTGCTGTCGGATGTGATTTATGAAGTCTCGTAATGTGAATTGATGCTTTGTAAATTCACTTAAAGGTGGTTTTGTTCTCGATCGGGCGGAGTATTATCGCGACAAATGAGAGATTGAGAAGGGAATATCAACATGATGCATTGCCCGCTTTGCCGAACTGCCGCCCATGCCCGCACAAGCCGGTATCTAAGTGAGAACACTAAAGAGCGTTATCATCAATGCCAAAACATAAATTGCAGTTGTACTTTTGTGACGTTGGAATCTATTCAGCGGCAGATCGTATCACCGGGCAAAGTTGATATTGCTCCGCCACACCCAACGCGAAGCAATCAGGGAACACTTTGGATTTAACAAGAAGCCTGCGAAAGCAGGTTTTTTTATGCCCGTAAAATGGCTGTCGCCACTTTGTCGCCACAGGGTAGTTATGTGCATTGCATTGTTTTATAAGGGTGTTTTTTCAAGACAACAAAAAACCCGATAATCTTGAACCTAAAAGGCGGGATTATCGGGCTCCACAAAATGGGGACATCAAAGAAAAGCAGTGGCACTAATTCAGACTGCGGCCCCCAACGAAAGTTCTGGCCGGCGACAAAAAAATCAAAATATTTTTATCGCCGATTCATCTCTCCCGCTAATCGATCAGCCGAGTATGCCCGGCCATAGCACCACGATGAGTGAACCCGCCAGCGTTAACAGCACGTTAGCGATGGCGTAGGTGCCGGCATAGCCCAGCGCCGGGATGTTGCTGCGTGCGGTATCGCTGATGATCTCCATCGCCGGCGCGCAGGTGCGGGCGCCCATAATCGCACCGAACAGCAGGGCGCGGTTCATGCGCAGCACGTAGGCGCCGAACAGGAAGCAGATAACCACCGGCACCAGGCTGACGATAAGCCCGGCGATCAGCATCTGGCCGCCGACCGCCCCGAGGCTGTGGCCGATGCCGGCACCGGCGCTCAGGCCCACGCCCGCCATAAATACCATCAGGCCGAACTCTTTCACCATGTTCAGCGCGCCCTGCGGAATGTAGCCGAAGGTCGGGTGGTTGGCGCGCAGGAAGCCGAGCATGATGCCGGACATCAGCAGGCCGGCGGCGTTGCCGATGCCGAACGAGAAGTTACTGAACTGAATGGTGATCTGGCCGATCAGCAGGCCGATGATGAAGAAGGCGCAGAACGCCAGCAGGTCGGTCACCTGGCTGTGGATCGAGATAAAGCCAATCTTCTCCGCCACGCTCTTCACCCGGCGCGCGTCGCCGCTCACCTGCAGCACGTCGCCTTTGTTGAGCACGATGCTGTCGTCGATCGGCATTTCAATTTGGCTACGGATCACGCGGTTGAGGAAGCAGCCGTGGTCGGTCAGCTTCAGCTGGCTCAGGCGCTTGTTCACCGCGTTGCTGTTCTTCACCACGATCTCTTCGGTCACGATGCGCATGTCGAGCAGATCGCGATCGAACACTTCCTTACCGTTGCGGAAGCTCGGGTCCAGCCGTGCGTGGGCGTCCGGGTAGCCGACCAGCGAGATCTCGTCGCCCACCTGCAGCACCGCGTCACCGTCCGGGTTGGCCAGAATGCCGTTACGGCGGATGCGTTCGATGTAACAGCCGGTTTGGCGATAGATGCCCAGTTCGCGCAGGTTCTTGCCGTCGGCCCAGGCCACCAGCTCGGGGCCGACGCGGTAGGCGCGGATCACCGGCAGGTAGACCTTGCGCTGGCTGTCGGTGTCCAGGCCGCGTTCACGGGCGATCTGCTGGGCGGAGGTGGACAGATCCTGGTGCTGCAGCTTCGGCAGGTAGCGCGCGCCGAAGATCAGGCTGACCAAGCCGATCAGGTAGGTGAGGGCGTAGCCGAGGCTCAGATGATCCTGCGCCGCCAGCAGCGCCGGGCCATTGACGATGGTGTTGCGCAGCGTGTCGCCGGCGCCCACCAGCACCGGCGTCGAGGTCATCGAGCCGGCCAGCATGCCGGCGGTCAGGCCGATGTCCCAGTGGAACAGCTTGCCAAGACCGATGGCGATCACCATCGCCGAGCCGACCATCACCAGCGCCAGCATCAGGTAATTTTTGCCGTCGCGGAAGAAAATCGAGAAAAAGTTAGGCCCGGCTTCCACGCCAACGCAGAAAATAAACAGCATAAAGCCGAGATTCAGCGCCTCGGTGTTAATGGCGAAGTGTTGCTGGCCGAGCAGCAGCGAAACCACCAAAACGCCAATGGAATTACCGAGTTGGACAGAGCCCAGACGGAGTTTACCGAGGCACAGCCCCAGTGCGAGTACCACGAACAGTAACAGAATGTAGTTACCGTTTAACAAACTAGCGACGTTTATGTTCACGGAGGATAACTTATTGTTTACCAGTAAGTGCTTGATATAGATAACTATAAGAGATAAATTCAGCCTTAAAACGACCTCATGAATCACCAGCAGCGGAAGGCGAAGCGAACCATCGTTCGGCGGCGTTCATTCTAGACGCTATGACCGATGACAGCCAGCACAGAAAGCTGATTTCCTGCGCCGCCGGGCGCATTTAACTCTCTTTTGACCAAGGAAAAAATTCGGTTCAGCGTCACCGCGCGGGTGGCCGGGCCGATTTCTATTGATACAGTAATTGGGCGGGGGAGAATTCGCATGACGAGTTATAGATATTGGCTGGGCATTCTCAGCTGTTTTCTGTTGTTCAGCCTGGTGTTTCTCGGCCAGCAAACCGGCCTGTTCGGCAGCACGGATCATGAGCACCACGGCGAAACCGGTCTGTTGCTGTTCGTTGTCCCCGGTGCGATCGCCAGCTATCTGTCGAGCCGCAAGCGGCTGCTTTGCCCATTGCTGGGGGCACTGTATGCGCTGCCGCTGTGCCTGCTGATCCGTCATTTCTGGCTGACGCCGTCCTCTTCGTTCTGGCAGGAGCTGGCTTACGCCACCAGCGCGGTGTTCTGGTGCGTGTTCGGCGCGATGCTGATGCTGTTCGCCCTCGGCCTGTTGCAGACGCTGCAGCAGCTGCACCGGCGGCAGCGGCAATAAAAAAAGGCGCGTTAAGCGCCTTTTTCGTCGTTCCAAAACTTACTGGAACAGGTTCAGGTGTTCTTTGGCGTAAGCTTCGAAATCGGTGCAACCGCCGATGTGCTTCTCATCCAGGAAGATCTGCGGCACGGTTTCAACCGGTTTGCCGACGGTTTTTTCCAGATCGGCCTTGGTGATGCCTTCCGCGTGGATGTCAACGTAACGGAAGTTGAAATCGTCGCGTTCTTCAGTCAGTTTTTCCGCCAGTTCTTTAGCGCGGACACAATAAGGACAGCCAGGACGCCCGAAGATTACTGCAAACATGCAACGCTCCTTAATTGGATTTTCAATAAATTGTTCGCTACCGCAACGACATCCCGTCACCGAAAAAGTCATTACCTGCGTCAGATGGCGCCTACTATGCCCGTTGAGGCAGTGAAAAAAAAGCAGGAATTACCTGTTAATCTGATTCATGTAACCAATTAGTCTGCCGGGGCTGTCGTCGTCGACGGGAATTCACTACACTGGGGGCAGACCTTGTGGAGAAGAAAAATATGCGTTCATTCGGTGACTTACCGCGCCCGGTGCTGGTGTTGGAAGGGCTGGGCATCGTGATGCTGGTGTTGGCCTACCTCAGCATTCACGGCCACCTGCAGCTGCCGGGCTGGCTGGCGTCGCAGCAGGCGGCGGTCGGCATGATTTTTCTCGGTGTGGCGCTGATGGTGCCGGCGGCGGCATTTCTGGTGTGGCGCGTGGTGCAGGGCTTCGGGCCGCTGATGCGCGGCGGCCTGCCGCCGGAAAACGATCGCCGCAAGCCGCAGGAGACGGACGCATCGAAAAATCATCAGGACAACGATCCGCGCGCCTGAGCGCCGCGGCTGCTAACCCGCCTGCCGCGCAGGCGTTGGCCTTTTTGGGGTGACGAGTGAAAATTGCCATTCTTTCTCGCGACGGAACGCTCTACTCATGCAAGCGGCTGCGTGAAGCGGCGGAAGATCGCGGGCACAGCATCGATATCATCGATCCGCTCTCCTGCTACATGAACATCAATCCGGCGGCGCCGACCATTCATTATCGCGGCCGCCAACTGGAGCGTTACGATGCGGTGATCCCGCGTATCGGCTCTGCCATCACCTTTTACGGCACGGCGGTGCTGCGCCAGTTCGAGCTGCTCGGCAGCTATCCGCTAAACGAATCCGTGGCGATTACCCGCGCCCGCGACAAGCTGCGTTCGCTGCAGCTGCTGGCGCGGCAGGGTATCGATCTGCCGATCACCGGCTTTGCCCATTCGCCGGACGACACCGGCGACCTGATCGAACTGGTCGGCGGCGCGCCGCTGGTGGTCAAGCTGGTGGAGGGCACGCAGGGCATCGGCGTGGTGCTGGCGGAAACCCGCCAGGCGGCGGAAAGCGTGATCGACGCCTTTCGCGGGCTGAATGCCCACATTCTGGTGCAGGAATACGTGCGCGAAGCGCAGGGGCGCGACGTGCGCTGTCTGGTGGTGGGCGGCCGGGTGGTGGCCGCCATCGAGCGGCAGGCCAAGCCCGGCGAGTTTCGCTCCAACCTGCACCGCGGCGGCACCGCGCGCAAAGTGACCATCACCGCCAGAGAGCGGGCGATCGCGGTGAAAGCGGCGAGCACGCTGGGGCTGGACGTCGCCGGGGTGGATATCCTGCGCGCCGAGCGCGGCCCGTTGGTGATGGAGGTCAACGCGTCGCCGGGGCTCGAAGGCGTGGAAACCACCACCGGGCTGGACATCGCCGGCATGATGATCGAATACATCGAGCAGCGCGGCCGGCCGGGCTTTCGCCTGAAATCCGGCGGTTGACGGGGCGGGCGGCGCGCTCTTCCCGCCGGGCAATATCTTAATTAGTGAATTAAGCCGCATTGATCGTGGCGTATCGGGTGAATATTCCGTAAGCTATGCGCCTTTTCGCGTATTGAATATTGTGAGGCTGGTTATTATGGATTCACTCATTGTCCCCGATTTGGCGCTGTTGCGGCGCTGGCTGGATCAGTCGGGCATTTCTTTCTTTGAGTGCGATTCCTGCCAGGCACTGCACCTGCCGCACATGCAGAACTTCGACGGCGTGTTCGACGCCAAGATAGATCTGGTGGATAACGTCATCCTGTTCTCCGCGCTGGCCGAGGTGAAACCGACCGCGCTGATCCCGCTGGTGGCGGATCTGAGCCAGATCAACGCCAGTTCGCTGACTATCAAAGCCTTTGTCGATATTCAGGACGACAACCTGCCGAAGCTGATCGTCTGCCAGTCGCTGAGCGTAGCCGTCGGCATCACCTACGAGCAGTTCACCCACTTTATGCAGCAGGGTGAAGAGCAGGTCTCGATGGTGATCCTCGAGGCGCGGGCGAACGATCTGCTGTTTATGGGTGACGAAGAAGAAATCCCCGCTGGCGCCGTGCGCCAGCCGATGCTGCACTGATCCTCGCCGCACCTTAAGCATGCCGTCGTTCCGGCGGCATGCGCCGTTATTTCCCTCCGCAATAAGATATTCTGCACTTTGGCCTTTGCCGCCCGATCTTTCTCGCCTTTTGTGCCGTTAATGGCGTATCACATAGAGAAAAACTGCATAAAAAATCGATAAAAGGCGTTTTTTCCCCAGGGGGCTGGCGGGTTCCTGCGCCAGCGGCTATGCTGCTGATTCTGCAAAGGGCTTGCGATTTCCCTTGTGACCACGCGAGCAGGGCAGTGAAAAAAGGCGCGTGCAATCATATGCATAGCCATTCAGTTCGCGGTTGCAACGATTGCGCTCAATCAGGAAAGGTTTTGTATCGCTGCAGATACAAGTTCAATTCTATGATTCACCCTGTTTTGGAGGAAGTTACGGATGGTCACCCAACGTAAAAAGTGGTTATCGGGTGTGGTTGCCGGCCTGCTGATGGCCGCGTCCGTCACGGCGTCAGCCGAAGAGAAAACGCTGCACGTGTATAACTGGTCCGACTATATCGCGCCGGATACCCTGGCCAAATTCCAGAAAGAAACCGGTATCAAGGTGGTGTACGACGTCTTTGACTCCAACGAAGTGTTGGAAGGCAAACTGATGGCGGGCAGCACCGGTTACGATTTGGTGGTCCCTTCGTCCAACTTCCTTGAGCGTCAGTCGCAGGCCGGCATTTTCGAACCGCTCGACAAGAGCAAAATCCCCAATTACAAAAACCTCGATCCCGAGATGCTGCAGCTGGTGGCGCATAACGACAAGGGCAACAAATACGGCATCCCTTACATGATGGTGACTACCGGCATCGGCTATAACGTCGACAAGGTGAAGGCGGTGCTGGGGAAAGACGCGCCGGTCAACAGCTGGGACCTGATCTTCAAGCCGGAAAACCTTGAGAAGCTGAAAAGCTGCGGCGTCTCCTTCCTTGATGCGCCGAGCGAAGTCTACGCCACCGTGCTGCACTACCTGGGTAAGGATCCCAACAGCACCAACGCGGCGGACTACACCGGCGCGGCCAACGATCTGCTGCTGAAGCTGCGGCCGAACATCCGCTATTTCCACTCTTCCCAGTACATCAACGATCTGGCGAACGGCGATATCTGCGTGGCGATCGGCTGGTCCGGCGACGTGATGCAGGCGGCCAACCGCGCCAAAGAGGCGAAAAACGGCGTGAACGTGGCCTATGCGATCCCGAAAGAGGGGGCGCTGACCTACTTCGACATGTTCGCCATGCCGGCGGACGCCAAGAACAAGGACGCTGCCTACCAGTTCCTGAACTTCCTGCTGAAGCCGGACGTGATGGCGGACATCAGCAATCACGTTTACTACGCCAATGCGGTGAAGGATTCCACGCCGCTGGTGAACGCCGAAGTGCGGGATAACCCGAACGTCTATCCGCCGGCAGACATTCGCGCCAAGCTGTTCACGCTCAACGTGCAGTCGCCGAAGCTGGATCGTGTCATTACCCGCGCATGGACTAAAGTTAAAAGCGGGAAGTGATGATCGGGGAGATATCTCCCGATCGTCGGTAAACCGGCAGGCGGGGCCCCCGCCTGCATTGCCGTTTTGGGCCACGGCGCTCGCCGTGGTTTTGTGCCGCTTTACGCCGGAGAGCACCCCGATTGAACGACGCCATCCCTCGTCCTCAAGCCAAGTCGCAGAAGGTTTTCACCCCTCTGCTGGAAATCCGTAACCTCACCAAAACCTTCGACGGGCAGAACGCGGTCGAAGACGTCAGCCTTACCATCTACAAGGGCGAAATCTTTGCGCTGCTCGGCCCGTCCGGCTGCGGCAAATCCACCTTGCTGCGCATGCTGGCCGGCTTCGAACCGCCCTCGGAAGGGCAGATCGTGCTCGATGGGCAGGATATGTCGCACGTGCCGCCGTACCAGCGGCCGATAAACATGATGTTTCAGTCTTACGCGCTGTTCCCGCACATGACGGTAGAGCAAAACATCGCCTTCGGCCTGAAGCAGGACAACATGCCGCGGGCGGAGATCGTCGAGCGGGTGGCGGAAATGCTGGCGCTGGTGCACATGCAAGAGTATGCCAAACGCAAGCCGCACCAGCTTTCCGGCGGCCAGCGGCAGCGGGTGGCGCTGGCGCGCAGCCTGGCCAAGCGGCCGAAGCTGCTGCTGCTGGATGAGCCGATGGGCGCGCTGGACAAGAAGCTGCGCGATCGCATGCAGCTGGAAGTGACCGATATTCTCGAGCGCGTCGGCGTGACCTGCGTGATGGTGACGCACGATCAGGAGGAGGCGATGACCATGGCGGGGCGCATCGCCATCATGAACCGCGGCAAGTTCGTGCAGATCGGCGAGCCGGAAGAGATCTACGAGCATCCGAACAGCCGCTTCAGCGCCGAATTTATTGGCTCGGTCAACGTCTTCGACTGCGTATTGCAGGAGCGCCACGACGACGCGCTGATCCTGCAAAGCCCCGGATTGCGCCATGCGATCAAGGTCGATCCGGACGCCTCGGTGGTGGACGGCGTGCCGATCCAGGTGGCGCTGCGGCCGGAAAAGATCCTGCTGTGCGAACAGGTGCCGGCAGACGGCTGCAACTTCGCGGTGGGGGAAGTGGCGCACATTGCCTATCTGGGCGATCTGTCCATCTACCACGTGAAGCTGCACAGCGGGCAGATTATCAGCGCCCAGCTGCAAAACGGCCACCGTTTCCGCAAGGGGATGCCGACCTGGGGCGATGAAGTGCGTCTGTGCTGGGAAACCGACAGCTGCGTCGTGTTGACGGTGTAGTGGAACCGGTGAGGAGTAACCCGTATGACCTTGCTTTCTGAACGCACGCCGGAGCCGCCGGCCAAAACGCCCGGCACCTTCAAGGCGCTGTTCCACCGCCTGCTGATGGCTCACGGCCGCAAGCTGGTGATCGCGCTGCCGTATTTATGGCTGACGCTGCTGTTCATGCTGCCGTTCCTGATCGTGTTCAAGATCAGCCTGGCGGAGCTGGCGTTGGCGGTGCCGCCCTACACCGAGCTGCTGAGCTGGGCGGACGGCAAGCTCAACATCGCGCTCAACTTCGCCAACTACCTGCAGCTGACCGACGATCCGCTGTATATCGACGCCTATCTGCAGTCGCTGCGCGTGGCGGCGGTCTCGACGCTGTGCTGCCTGATCATCGGCTATCCGCTGGCCTGGGCGGTAGCCCACAGCAAGGCGTCAACCCGCAACATTCTGCTGCTGCTGGTGATCCTGCCTTCCTGGACCTCGTTCCTGATCCGCGTCTATGCCTGGATGGGCATTCTGAAAAACAACGGCATTCTGAATAATTTCTTGCTGTGGTTAGGGGTGATCGATCAACCGCTGGTGATCCTGCACACCAACCTGGCGGTGTATATCGGCATCGTGTATTCCTATCTGCCGTTTATGGTGCTGCCGATCTACACGGCGCTGATCCGGCTGGATTACTCGCTGGTGGAGGCGTCGCTGGATCTGGGGGCCCGGCCGCTGAAAACCTTCTTCAGCGTGATCGTGCCGCTGACGCGCGGCGGCATCATCGCCGGTTCGATGCTGGTGTTCATTCCGGCGGTGGGCGAGTTCGTGATCCCGGAACTGCTCGGCGGGCCGGACAGCATCATGATCGGCCGCGTGCTGTGGCAGGAGTTCTTCAATAACCGCGACTGGCCGGTGGCCTCGGCGGTCGCCACCATCATGCTGCTGCTGTTGATCGTGCCAATTTTGTGGTTCCACAAACACCAGAACAAGGAAATGGGGGGGCAGGAATGAACAACTTGCCGGTAGTACGCTCACCGTGGCGCATCGCCATCCTGACGATCGGCTTTACCTTCCTGTATGCGCCGATGCTGATGCTGGTGATCTACTCCTTCAACAGCTCCAAACTGGTGACGGTGTGGGCCGGCTGGTCCACGCGCTGGTATAGCGAACTGTTTCACGACTCGGCGATGATCGGCGCGGTGGGGCTCAGCCTGACCATCGCCGCCGCCGCCGCCACCGCGGCAGTGGTACTGGGCACCATCGCCGCCGTGGTGATGGTGCGCTTCGGCCGTTTTCGCGGTTCGACCGGTTTTGCGTTTATGTTGACCGCGCCGCTGGTGATGCCGGACGTGATCACCGGCCTGTCACTGCTGCTGCTGTTTGTGGCGATGGGGCACGCCTTTGGCTGGCCGTCGGAGCGCGGCATGTTCACCATCTGGCTGGCGCATGTCACCTTCTGCACCGCTTACGTGGCAGTGGTGATCAGCTCGCGTCTGCGCGAGGTGGATCGCTCGATCGAGGAAGCGGCGATGGATTTGGGGGCGCCGCCGCTGAAGGTGTTCTTCGTCATCACCTTGCCGATGATCGCGCCGGCGCTGATCTCCGGCTGGATGCTGGCGTTCACCCTGTCGCTGGACGACCTGGTGATCGCCAGCTTCGTCTCCGGCCCGGGCGCCACCACGCTGCCGATGCTGGTATTCTCCAGCGTGCGCATGGGGGTAAATCCGGAAATTAACGCGTTGGCCAGCCTGATCCTGCTGGTGGTGGGCATTCTCGGCCTGGTCGCCTGGTGGTTTATGGCGCGCTCGGAAAAACAACGATCGCGTGAATTACAGCGGGCGGCCCGTAGCTGAATCGTAACAAACCTGCTATTTTTGCAATCAATAAGTATTGCAACTAACTACCTGACTTTACATGCGCCATCTTTATTGGTGGCGCGTCGTAGCGGAACACGGATATGTCAGACATGCTGAAAAGCGGGCAGGGAATGGGATCGACTGCGGATGCGCCGGTGCCGGTGATGGTGGCGGGCACCGCCATGGTCGCGATCAAGTGTATCAGCGTGGTGCTGCTGTTGGGCGAACTGGGCGTCGACGGCGCGCAGGAGTTCGTCAACACCAGCGCGCAGGCGTGGGATTCTACCCTTATCTTTCTGGCCGGCCTGATGCTGCTGTGCCTGCAAATCAGCTGCGGCTTTGCGGTGATGCGCGGCCGCAACTGGGGGCGCTGGGGCTATGTGGCCTGCCAGTGCATCGTGGTGCTTTACCTGCTGTTGGCCACCATCGGCAGCGTCTTCCCCGAGGTGTTCACCGTGGAAGGGGAAACCAGCGGCCAAATCCTGCACGTTCTGATCCTGCAAAAGATCCCCGACGTGGTGATCCTGGCGTTGCTGTTCGTCCCTACCGCCAGCCGCCGCTTCTTCGCCGCGCGCAAGTGAGATTTTAGGCGCGCGGAGTGGTAAACTCTGCGCCCTTAATTCGTCATCCTGAACTTCACGGTAATCTTCATGCATTGCGCTTTGTATACGGCGGGCACCTGCCGTTCCTGTCAGTGGCTGGAAAAGCCCTATCCGCAGCAACTGGCCGACAAACAGCATCACCTGCAATCGTTGCTGGCCGTGCGCGACGTCGCGCAGTGGCTGCAGCCGGTGGCGGGAGAGCTGAGCGCATTTCGCAATAAAGCCAAGATGGTGGTCAGCGGCAGCGTGGAGCGCCCGCTGCTCGGCATGCTGCACCGCGACGGCACGCCGGTCGATCTGAGCGACTGCCCGCTGTATCCCGCCGGCTTTGCGCTGATGTTTGCGGTGCTGAAAAGCTTTATCGCCCGCGCGGGCCTGACGCCGTATAACGTAGCGCGCAAACGCGGCGAGCTGAAGTACCTGCTGCTGACCGAAAGCACGCTCGACGGCGGCGTGATGCTGCGCTTCGTGCTGCGTTCGGAAACCAAGCTGGCGCAGCTGCGCGCCGCGCTGCCGTGGCTGCAGCAGCAGCTGCCGCAGCTCAAGGTGATCTCCGCCAATATTCAGCCGGTGCACATGGCGATCATGGAAGGGGAGCGCGAGATTGCGCTGACCGAACAGCAGGCGCTGGAGGAGCGGTTCAATCAGGTGCCGCTGTTCATCCGCCCGCAAAGCTTCTTCCAGACCAACCCGCAGGTGGCCGCCGATCTGTATGCCACCGCCCGCGACTGGGTGCGCGCGCTGGGTATCGACAGCATGTGGGATCTGTTCTGCGGCGTCGGCGGTTTCGGCCTGCACTGCGCGCAACCGCAAACGCGGCTGACCGGCATCGAAATCAGCGCGGAAGCGATCGCCTGCGCCCGCCAGTCGGCGCAGCGGTTAGGGCTGCTACACGTAGATTTTCAGGCGCTCGATTCCACCCGCTTCGCCACCGCCGAAGGTCAGGTGCCGCAGCTGGTGCTGGTCAATCCGCCGCGGCGCGGCATCGGCCAGGCGCTGTGCGACTACCTGAGCCGGATGGCGCCGGACTATATTCTTTATTCCAGCTGCAATGCCGAGAGCATGGCGAAAGATATCGAGATGTTGCCGGGGTACCGCATCGAACGGGTGCAGCTGTTTGACATGTTCCCGCATACCGCGCACTACGAAGTGCTGACGCTGTTGGTGCGGATTTTATAAAACATAAGGCCCGGATAACCGGGCCTTATTGCTTACTGCGGGAACCACTTGTCGTTGATGGCCTTGTAGGTGCCGTCGGCCTTGATGGCGTCCAGCGCGGCGTTCAGCTTGGCCAGCAGCGCCTGGTTGTCGGGGCGTACCGCGATGCCGAGGCCGGTGCCAAAGTATTGCGCATCGGTGATGTGCTCGCCCACCGGCGCCAGCTGCGGGTTGGTTTTCAGCCACTCGTTCACCACGGCGGTGTCGCCGAACACGCCGTCGATACGGCCGTTTTTCAGCTCCAGAATGGCGTTCTGGTAGCTGTCGTAAGAGACGGTGTTAATCTCCGGATGCTTGTCCTGCATGTATTTCTGGTGGGTGGTGCCATTTTCCATGCCGAGCTTTTTGCCTTTCAGATCCGCCAGCGAGCTGAACTTGCCTTTTTGCGCGATCACGATCGCCGAGTTGGCGTAGTAAGGCTGGGTGAAAGCGACCTGTTTGCTGCGCTCCGGCGTGATGTCCATACCGGAAATCACCGCATCGTATTTCTTGAATTTCAGCGCGGCGATCAGGCTGTCGAACGCCTGGTTGGTGAAGGTGCACTGCGCCTGCATCTGCTTGCACAGCGCGTTGGCCAGATCGATGTCGAAGCCGACGATCTGGTTGTTGGCGTCGAGCGATTCGAACGGCGGGTAGGTGGCAGAAGCGGCGAAGCGGATGGTCTCGGCCGCGGTGGCGTTAAAGGTGATCCCGGCCAACATCGTCGCGGCAAGCAGCAGTTTTTTCATGCGTAGAGCTCCTGTTTGAATCCTGAAAGTGATTATTCGCTATCGTTTGTTTTTACTGGTAATCGCCAGAGATTTTTGCGTGTATGCCTGCTGATAACCCTGCCATTGAGTGAATTAAAATGCAATATAAATGATTAAGTATTGCTGTGGGGATAAAAAAAGCCCCGCGCAATGGCGGGGCTTATGGGGGAAAGGCTTCAGTTGCGGCGTTCAAACGCCAGCGCGCGGCGCTCCACCAAGCGCATCAGCAGCGTCAGCAGGCCGTTGACGCACAGGTATACCAGGCCTGCAGCACCGAACACCATAACGTCATAGGTGCGGCCGTACATCAGCTGGCTGTAGCCCATCACCTCCATCAGCGTGATGGTGTAAGCCAGCGAGGTGCTTTTGAACACCAGCACCACTTCGTTGGAATAAGACGACAGCGCGCGTTTGAAGGCGAACGGCAGCAAAATGCGCAGCGTCTGCCGGCGCGACATGCCCAGCGCTTCGCACGACTGCCACTGCCCGGCGGGAATGGCGCGCACCGCGCCGTAGAACAGCTGTGTGGTGTAGGCCGCGCTGTTCAGCGCCAGCGCTATCATTGCGCACAGCCAGGGCTGCGACAGCAGGTTCCACAGCCACGGGTAGTCGCGGATCGCCGGGAACTGGCCGGGGCCGTAGTAGATCAGGAAGATCTGCACCAGCAGCGGCGTGCCGGTGAACAGCGTGACATAGGCCTTGACCAGCGGCGTCAGGAGCGGCGTTTTCAGCGTCAGGATCACCGTCAGCAGCAGCGACAGCACCAGCGCGACGATCAGCGCGGCGACGGTCAGCGTCAGGCTGGTGTGCAACCCTTTGAGGATTTCCGGTAAATACTCAATCATCAGACCGGCCCCCGTTCAAAGCGCGTGGCGTGCAGCTCAATACGTTTGATGACGTATTGGCTGAACAGCGTCACCAGCAGGTAGATGGCCGCGGCGATCACATACCAGGTAAAAGGCTCCTGGGTGCGGGTGGCGATGCTCTTGGTTTGCAGCATCAGATCGTTCACGCTGATCAGCGACACCAGCGCGGTGTCTTTCAGCAGCACCAGCCACTGGTTGCCGAGGCCGGGCAGGGCGTGGCGCCACATCTGCGGCATGATCAGGCGAAAGAAGATCGCCGCCTTGCCGAGTCCCAGCGCCTGGCCGGATTCCCACTGCCCTTGCGGCACCGCTTTGAGCGCGCCGCGCAGCGTCTGCGAGGCGTAGGCGGAATAGAGCAGGGCCAGGGCGATCACCCCGCACAGGAACGGACTGACTTCGAAATTGTCGATCGCCAACTGAATCGGCAGCTGGAACAGACCGAGGTTGAGGGTAAAGCCGTCGGAGAGCATCAGCAGCAGCTGCGACGAGCCGAAATAGATAAACAGCACCACCAGGATTTCCGGCAGGCCGCGCAGCACGGTCACCCAGGCGGTGCCGAGCCAGCTGACCGCTTTCCAGCGGGACGATTCCCAGACGGCGAACAGCATCGCCAGAATCAGCCCGAGGATCAGGGCGCAAACGGCAAGGCCGACGGTCATGCCGGCGGCGCTTGCTAAAGGTTGTAATTCATTCATCGGGGCGTATTACTGCTGGAACCATTTTTTGTAGATGGTTTCATAGGTCCCATCCTGCTTGATCTTGTCCAGAGCGGCGTTGAATTTGCCCTGCAGATCGGTGTTCTTCTGGCGTACCGCGATGCCGAGGCCGGTGCCGAAGTAGTCTTTATCCGTCACTTTGGCGCCCACTGCCGCCAGCGCGTCATTCTGCTTCAGCCACTCGTTGACCACCGCGGTATCGCCGAACACCGCATCCACGCGGCCGTTCTTCAGATCCAAAATGGCGTTCTGGTAGCTGTCGTAAGGCACGGTGGTGATTTCCGGGTGCTTGTCAGTCAGGTATTTCTGGTGGGTGGTGCCGTTTTGCACGCCCACTTTCTTGCCTTTCAGCGCCGCCACGTCGGCGATTTTGCCTTTCTGCGCGATGAA
The DNA here is from genome assembly GCF_024160145.1 of Serratia nevei. Taxonomy (GTDB): domain Bacteria; phylum Pseudomonadota; class Gammaproteobacteria; order Enterobacterales; family Enterobacteriaceae; genus Serratia; species Serratia nevei_A. Next base: position 47,138 of record NZ_JAMYWQ010000005.1, on the reverse strand, counting down.
CAGCGCCGAGTTATCGTAGTACGGCTTGGTGAACAGCACCTGCTTTTCGCGCTCCGGCGTGATGTCCATACCGGCCATGACCGCATCGAAACGCTTGAACTTCAGGCTCGGGATCAGGCTGTCGAACGCCTGGTTGGTGAAGGTGCACTCGGCCTGCATTTCTTTGCACAGGGCGTTGGCCAGATCGACATCAAAACCCTGAATCTTGTTGCCGGCGTCAATAAATTCAAATGGAGGATAGGAGGCTTCGGTAGCGAAACGGATCGTTTCGGCTGCGGAGGCGGAAACGCTGATGCCGGCCAGAACGGCGGCGATTATTAGTTTTTTCATCGCAAACTCCCCAAATTACAGCAAGTTAATTGTTAGTGTGATAAGTAGTTGGCAAACTCGGTGGTCTGCGGCTGCGTGAAGTGGCTGCTGTCGCCTTGCTCCACCACGTGGCCGTTTTCCATGTACACCACGCGGCTGGCGGTCTTGCGCGCCACTTCCACTTCGTGGGTGACGATCACCTGAGTGATGCCGGTGCCGGCCAGTTCGCGAATGATGCTGACGATCTGAGCGGTGATTTCCGGATCCAGCGCCGCGGTCGGTTCATCGAACAGCAGCACCTGCGGTTCCATCATCAGGGCGCGGGCGATCGCCACGCGCTGCTGCTGGCCGCCGGAAAGGTGCAGCGGGAAGCGATCGGCGAAGTCGGTCAGGCGCAGACGCTTGAGCAGCTTGTCGGCACGCTCCATCGCCTGAGCCTTGGTCAGACCCAGCACGCGGCAAGGCGCTTCGATCAGGTTCTGAACCACGGTGAGGTGAGGCCACAGGTTGTATTGCTGGAACACCATGCCGACATTTTGACGCAGTTCGCGAATGGCTTTCTCGCCCGGCGCCTGCCTGAAGTCGAATTGGTTGCCGGCGATCTGCAGTTGGCCCGAACGCGGCATTTCCAGCAGGTTCAGCACCCGCAGCAATGAACTTTTCCCGGCGCCGCTTGGGCCAAGCAGCACCAGGGTTTCCCCGGCTGGACAATCCAGCGTGATGTCAAACAGCGCCTGGTGAGCGCCGTAATAGCAATTGATACCGTTAAGTTGAATACTCATGCGCCAGAATTGAATAGACATTGATGCCGCAAATGTTAACTTCCACAGAATACTTATGCAATCTTTGTGCGTTAAAATTTATGAGTGTGCGGCGGGACAGTAAAAGATTAGCACAAGATACCGCGACTCAAGCCGAGGGAGGGGATTTGTGGTGCAGGCTGTGAGATCGGTAGCGAAATTTTTTCTATTGGACAATATCTGAGCGGCAGGGGCGAGGGGGGCATGACCGACGCGGCAAGCCCGCGTCGGCCGGGGCATGCGGGTTACTGGTTTTCCAGCACCTGACGCACGCTGCCGTTGGTGGCGTGGGCTGGAACATTCAGGTAGCGAATATCATCAACCACCCAGCAGGTGCCTTCGCGTATCATCAGCACTTCGTCCTGCCAGTTCACGGTGCTGTTGGCGTCTTTTTGGTAGCTCAACGCTACGCGCAGCGGGATGTTTTTCGCATCGGTATTAGGAATGGTCGAGGCGCTGGCGACGGACGCGCTGCTTGGCCCTTGCGCATTGCCGGAGAACAGATCGCCGGTAATCTGCTGCTTGCCTGGGTTCTGGCCGGCGCTGACCAGATCCTGATACAGCACTTTGCTCAGGTAAGGCTGCAGCTGCGCCAGGCGGTTGCTGTCCGGCAGGCCGGCGCCCTGCTGGATGCGCAGGTCATAGAACTTTTGCGCGACCGTATCCGGGCCGCCTTCCACACAGCTGCCGCTGCGGGTGCCGATATCCTTGTATGCCGGTTCCACCGTGGTACAGGCACTCAGCAACAGCGCTAAGGGTAAAACAGCCGCAATCGTTTTTGTTTTCATCTTATTACCTTATGTGAAAGTCTCTACCATGAAGACCGATAGCTTACAGTATAAATGCGTTTTTTGGCCTTGCATTCGTACTGCGTGCCATTGATTAAGCGAACATAACGTCAATCTTTTGGTCATAGATACGTTGAATTAATCAAACAAGGAATTCTGATGCAGCTTTCAACTACCCCGACCCTGGAAGGGTTCACCATCACCGAATACTGCGGCGTGGTGACTGGCGAAGCGATCCTCGGCGCCAATATTTTTCGTGATTTCTTCGCCGGCGTGCGCGATATCGTCGGCGGCCGTTCGGGCGCTTATGAGAAAGAGTTGCGCAAGGCGCGGCTGATCGCGTTCGAAGAGCTGGAAGATCAGGCGAAAGAGCTGGGCGCCAACGCGGTGGTCGGCATTGATATCGATTATGAAACCGTCGGCAAAGACGGCAGCATGCTGATGGTCACCGTCAGCGGCACCGCGGTGAAAGTCAGCCGCTGACGCCATCTCCCTCACCCCGGCCGCTGCCGGGGTGACATCCGACGTTATCCTTCCTTATGCTGTTCGACCAACGGGCGGTGTTCCTGCGGTTTGGCGGGCGCCGATTCCTGGCGATGCTGTATCTGCATCTGCTGAACGTGCGGCGCCGGGATTGGGTGCGACATGACGCGCTCTTGCGGCACCGCCGGCGGGCGTTCTATCGCCGGATGCTGCGGCGCTGCCGGTTCGCGCACCGTCGGCGGCGCGGCGTGCGGTGCCACCTGGGCCTGTGGCCGCATAGCGGATTGATGCGCCGGCGCGGCGGCCGGCATCGAATGCGTCTGTGCCGTCGCTGCATGTACGGCCATCGGCCGCTGAACCTGAGGCGCCGCCGGTGCGGTATGCGTGAACGTCGGCATGGTCATCGGCTGTTGCACGTGCGGTGCGGCCGCCACCGGCTGCGTATGCGCAAAGTTCGGCAGGGTCATCGGCGCGTGGGCGGCAGAGGCCGCCGGGGCGACGCGCGGCTGTGGTGGCGCCGCCGTATTGTAATTGTTCACCGTACTGCTGCGATTGACATTGTTGACGTTGTTATACTGGTTGATGTTGGTGACGCGATTTACCACGGTGGTGGAATGCGACACGTAGGGCGCATTGCGGTAGACCACCGGCTGGCGTCGATCGTCCCAGCGCATATTCCAGTTGTGCCAGCCGCTGTCGTGCTGATTGAACAATGAGGCGACCGCGATGCCGATGCCGAAGCTGATCACACCGGCTGCCAGCATATCGCCGCCGCTGTAGCCCGCAGGCTGATACTGATAGCTCGGATAGGCCGGGATCGGCGTGCCGTAGGCTACCCAGGGATCGTAATACGGAACGTAGACCGTATCCGGCTGGCTGGGCTCGATAACGATGGTTTCATCCGGCGCCGCCACGACGCTTTGAGGGTAGGACTGCTGCTCAACGTAGCGAGTGGTGGGCGTTTTGACGATGCGCTGCTGCGGGGTGTTTTTCAACGTACCCTGATTGGCTGCCCGTTGGCGCATCACCTGAATGGCGTTCATCACGTCAGTAGGATCGTTAAGGTAGGCGCTGCCGAGGGCGGTGGTCCAGGGGATATTCTTCGCCATCTGATCGAGCACGTCGGGGAATTGCACCAGGCCGCGCACGCTGGGATCCCAGGGCTGGGCGTCGGCCGCCGAGCTGAGCGCCGCCGGCTGCAAGCCGCGGTTTTGCGCCAGCCAGGCATCCGCGGCGCTGATTTGGTCGGGATAGCCCGCCCCGGCCAACACCTGCGCCAGCAGTTTGTCGGGGAACAGCGCCACCGGGCTGACCAACTGGTAGAGCTGATCGGCAGTCAGCGGCGTATAGGCCGGCGCACTCGCACTGCTGGCGGGCGCCGCCGGGGGCGGGGCGCTCCCGCCCATCACGTCGGCGACTTTTTGCCGATCGCAGCCGCTGAGTGGCAACATGGCGGCACAGAGCAACCAGGATAAATAGCGTGGCGTGAACATGTTCGACTCCGCTCTTTCAGCGCAGATGATACTTTGAGACTATCATGGGGTGCGCAGGGCGCCAGCCGGGAGAAACACTCGCTTGCATATCGGCGCTGTCTGTCATCATTTCTCGAGGAGCGTGGGGGGTAATCGCGTCGCGTTACCGCTTTCACGGACGACAATCAGGAGGATAAGTGAAAATTTGGCCAGGGATCATCGCCGCTGCGCTGCTGACGGGGTGCCAAAATCCGCAGCAGGACACCCTCGTCGATCGCGGCGCTTACCAACTCGAAACGTTGCACCAGGCGCAGGGCGCCGATCAGCGCATTCGGTTTCTGGTGATGCACTACACGGCGGAAGACTTCCATTCATCGCTGAAAACGCTGACCGACGAACACGTCAGCGCACATTACTTGTTGCCGGCGCACCCACAGCGCGAACACGGCAAACCGACCGTGTACCGGCTGGTGCCGGAAGCGATGCGTGCCTGGCATGCCGGTGCCAGCGCCTGGCGCGGCCGCAGCAACCTCAACGACACCTCGATCGGCATCGAAATCGTCAACAAAGGCTTTACCCGCAGCATGCTGTTCACCCGCTGGCAGCCCTATACGGCGGAACAGATCGCCGTGCTGATCCCGCTGAGCCGCGACATCATCCAACGCTATGGCATCCAGCCGCAGGACGTGGTGGGGCACAGCGACATCGCGCCGCAGCGCAAGCAGGATCCCGGCCCGCTGTTCCCCTGGCGGCAGCTGGCCCAGGCCGGCATCGGCGCCTGGCCGGATGAGCGGGAGGTGCAGCGTTTGTTGGCGGGGCGCGATCGCCATGCGCCGGTACCGATGGCGCCGCTGCTCGAAAAGCTGGCGCGTTACGGCTATGCGATCGATCCGTCATGGGATGCGCGCCAGCAGCGCAATGTGCTGGCGGCGTTTCAGATGCACTTTCGGCCCGACGATATTCGCGGCGAGCCGGATGCAGAGAGTGAGGCGATTGTCGATGCGCTGCTGGTGAAGTACGGCGCGGCGCGTTGATTACAGGCCGTGCAGCTTGCCGTGATCTTTCAGCCAGCGGGCGGTGCGCGCGATGCCTTCTTCCAACGAGACGATCGGCTGATAGCCCAGCTCTTGCTGCGCGCGGGTGGTATCGAGCGTGAGATCGAAGTTGAGTTTGGCGACGCCGTAGTGGGTCAGCACCGGCTCCTTTTCGCTTTTGCTGCCGAGGCGCTCCATGCCGCGCGCCATCATGTCGAGCATCGGATAGGGGACGGAGCGGATGCGGCATTTCATGCCCAAATCGTCGATCAGCTGCTGCACCACGGTGCGCAGCGGACGCGGCTGCTGGTTGGTGATGTTGTAGGCGCGGCCGGACGGCGTATCTTCTTTTAGCGTCGCCAGCCACATGGCGTGCACCGCGTTCTCCAGGTAGGTCATGTCCACCATCGCCGCGCCGCCGCGCGGCAGCAGCAGGTTGCCGTAGCGTTTGATCATCTGCAGCAGCCGCGGCAGCATCACCTTGTCGTGCGGCCCGAACAAGCCCTGCGGGCGCAGAATGGTGAAATGGGTCTGCGGATTGGACAGCGCCAACTGCTGGATCACCTGCTCGCCGGCGGCCTTGCTGCGTGCGAACTCGTTGGCGTAGCGCTGCGGGCGGAAGTCTTCGGTCACGTTGCGGTGATGGTGGTAATCGAAATAGATCGCCGGGGAGGAGATGTGAATGAACTGCGCCACGCCGTAGGCCGCCGCCCATTCGCCGAGGCGGCGGGTGGCGCGGACGTTGGCCAGTTCGAAGGCCTCTTCGGTGCCCCAGGGCGAAGTAAAGCTGGAGCAGTGCCACAGCACGTCGACGTCCGCCAGCATCGCCTTGGCCTGCGAAGAGATCAGATTGGTGAGATCGGCATGAATGAACTCCGCGCCCATTTTTTCCAGCAGGCCGCCCATCGCCTGGTTGCGCCCGGTGGCGCGCACTTTGATGCCCTGGCGGCGCAGATATTCAACGGCGTTACGGCCTAACCCACTGGTGGCACCGGTGACCAATACCTTCATAACGGACTCTATTCTCACCCAAAATCGGAATACCGGCGGGCGCTTGCGGCGCTCCCAGCAAATAAGATGCCATTCTTCCGTGATTTCGTGCGCTATGCAATCGGAAAGCCCCGAAGCACAGCGGCAAACTGTGCGGTTGATCGACAAATGAACGGCGTTCAGCGCCGTTGACGGTCCAGGGTCTCGGCAAGCTCGGCGATGCGCTTCGCCATGCCGCGAAAAATGAACAGATGCGCGGGCATCATGGCGAACCAATACAGCAGCCCACTGAAGCCGGCCGGATGCCACCAGGCGCGCACGTCCAGCGTGCGGCGATCGCCGTGATCGGTGATGCTGAAGCTCAGCCGCCCCAGCCCCGGCGCCTTCATGCCGAACAGCAGCGCCAGCTGCCGCAGCGGCTTCAGCGTGATGACTTTCCAGCCGTCGATCTCGTCGCCCAGCGCCAGGGTCGCGCGCGCCGGGCGGCCGTAGACCACGCCGTTGCCGACCATGTCGTCCATGCGGGCGCGGATGCGCCACAGAATATTGGCGTAGAAATAGCCTTCTTCGCCCCCCAGCTGCTGCACCGTTTGCCACAGGGCCTCGCGGGTGGCGGCGGTGTCCAGCGAACAACCGGCCTGTTTCGGGTAGTAGCCGTAGCCGGGGCGCCAGCGGGCCCGTGCCGCCGGATCGTAGCCCCAGTCGGCGGAATCGACCACCTCCTGTTCGCGCTGCAGCGTGGCGGTGACCGCCTGGCTGAAGGTGTAGAGCCGCTGTGGGATCAGGGCCTGCAGCGGCCGGCCGTCGGCGGGCAGATCGTGCTTCAGCCCCTGGATCAGCGCGCGGGCGATCGGCGTCGGCACCGAGGTGATCAGGCTGATGAACCACACCGAAATCAGCCGCGTCGGCAAGGGGATCGGGATCAGCCAGCGCCGTTTGCCGCTGAGGGCGATAAAGCGTTTGAACATATCCTGATAGCTGAGGTATTCCGGCCCGGCAACGTCGAAGATGCGGTGTTCCTGCGCCGGGTGCGCCAGCAGATCGGCCAGATAAACCAGCAGGTTCTCCAGCGCCACCGGCGACGATTTCGAACGCACCCAGCGCGGCGGCGTCAGCACCGGCAGGTTATAGACCATGTCGCGCATCACTTCGAACGCCGCCGAGCCGGGGCCGACGACGATGCCGGCGCGCAGCTCGGTCACCGGCACGCCGCTCTGGCGCAAGATCTCGCCGGTCAGGCGGCGGGCCGCCAGGTGCGGCGAACCGTCGTCGTTCGGCTGCAGCGCGCCGAGAAAGATCACCTGTTTGACGCAGGCGTTGCGCAGCGCGTCACGCAGGTTTTGCGCCGCCTGGCGCTCCTTCTCGATAAAATCGTCGCCGTCGCCCATCGCGTGCACCAGATAGTAAAGCGTATCTATTTCCCACAGCGCCGCGCTCAGGGTCTCCGGGCGATACAGATCGGCATACAGGCAGTTGACCTGCGGCCAGTTCTGCTCCTGCAGCCACTCGATGCGCCGCGCGGCGGCGGTAATCTGGTGCCCCTGTTCGATCAGGTGCGGGATCAGGTTCTGGCCTATGTAGCCGCTGGCTCCAAGAACCAGTACGCGTTGGGGTGTCATCGGGCCGCCTTGTGCGGTAGAGGATTGGCAGAACGACAGGATGCCAAATCCAGGGGTTAAATGCACTTTTTGTATGGGTATAAGCCGGTTGCATCCGCCGTGGCGCAGGTTCACACTACGCGGCCCTTATCGCACGAAAAACCGGATGTCATGAAGCTTAATGTGATTTGTTACGCCCTGCTGGGCCTGGCGTTGATCGCCAGCCTGTTCTCGCTGCATCCGGTGTGGATGTGGCTGCTGTTGGCCAATCTGCTGACGTTTCTGATCTACGGCGGCGATAAGCTGGCGGCACGCAAGGCCTGGCGGCGGGTGCCGGAGGCGACGCTGTTGCTGTTCGGCGCGCTGGGCGGGTGGTTGGGCGCACTGGCGGCGCAGCAGCTGTTTCGCCACAAGACCCAGAAACAGCCGTTTAAAACCTGGTTTATCCTCAGCGTGGCGCTCAACCTGGCGGTGGTGCTGGGGCTGTGGTACTGGGCCTATGGCCGCTGGATCTTCTGATGATGGGGCGCGGCCTGCGCCCCAGACGATCAGGCGTGCTGCTGGAGGAACTCCCGCCACAGCTCGACCACCCGCTGCAGATCCTGACGGCTGACGTCGAGGTGGGTCAGAATGCGCGTCAGCGGGCCGCTGCTGATCAGCACGCCGCGTTCGTGCATCCACGGGCCGAATTTGGCCGCCAGCGCCGGTGATTGGCGCAGGTACAGCACGTTGGTTTGTGCACCGGGTTCGGCGATCTCCACGCCGATCTGCCGCAGCTGTTGCTCCAGCCAGAGCGCGTTGTCATGGTCTTCGCGCAGCCGCGCGACGTTATGCTCCAAAGCGTAAAGACCGGCCGCCGCCAGGATGCCGGCCTGACGCAGCCCGCCGCCGGTCATCTTGCGCCAGCGCCGCGCGCGCCCAATGAAGGCCTCGCTGCCGCACAGCAGCGATCCGACCGGCGCGCCCAATCCTTTCGACAGGCAAAGGGTGAAGGTGTCGCAGTATTGCACGATCGCTTTCAACGGCAGGTTCAGCGCCACGGCGGCGTTGAAGATGCGCGCGCCGTCGATATGCAGCGCCAGCTGCCGCTCGCGGGTAAACTGCCATGCCTGCTGCAGGTAGGCCTGCGGCAGAACTCGGCCGCTGATGGTGTTTTCCAGGCTTAGCAGCCGGGTGCGGGCGAAGTGGATATCGTCGGGTTTGATGGCGGCGGCGAGCTTGTCCAGCGGCAGCGTGCCGTCCGCGTCGGCCTCGATCGGCTGCGGCTGGATGCTGCCCAGCACCGCCGCGCCGCCGGCCTCGTATTTATAGTTGTGCGCCTGTTGGCCGACCAGATACTCGTCGCCGCGCTGGCAGTGGCTCAGCAGCGCCACCAGGTTGGCCTGGGTGCCGCTGGGCAAAAACAGCGCCGCTTCTTTGCCCGACAGGCGCACCGCCTCGGCCTCCAGCGCGTTGACCGTCGGGTCATCGCCGTAGACGTCGTCGCCGACCTCTGCCTGAGCCATCGCCTGGCGCATGGCGGCGCTGGGGCGGGTGACGGTGTCGCTGCGTAGATCGATAAGCATAGGGTTCCTGGAATGTAAGGGAGAGGAAAAGGGTACATGGCATCATATACCCTTATTTTACCGGGGGCAGCTTGCTTAGCGAAGCCAGTTGGTTTTCGCCAGCTCGACCACTTCGTCGCCGCGGCCGTTGATGATGGCGCGCAGCATGTACAGGCTGAAGCCTTTCGCCTGTTCGAACTTGATCTGCGGCGGCATCGCCAGCTCTTGCTTGGCGGTGACCACGTCCAGCAGCGCCGGGCCGGGGTGCGCCAACATCTCCTGCAGCGCGTCGTCCAGATCCGAGGCTTTTTCCACGCGGATGCCCTTGATGCCGGCGGCGTTGGCGATCGCCGCGAAGTCCGGGTTATGCAGGTCGGTGCCGTCGGTCAGGTAGCCGCCGGCCTTCATCTCCATCGCCACGAACCCCAACACGCTGTTGTTGAACACCACGATCTTCACCGGCAGCTTGAGCTGCGCCAACGACAGGAAATCCCCCATCAGCATGGTGAAACCGCCGTCGCCGCACATGGCGATCACCTGTTTATCCGGCGCGGTGGCCTGGGCGCCGATCGCCTGCGGCATGGCGTTGGCCATCGAGCCGTGGTTGAACGAACCAAGCAGGCGACGCTTGCCGTTCATTTTCACGTAGCGGGCGGCCCACACCGTCGGCGTGCCGACGTCGCAGGTGAAGATGGCGTCGTCGCTGGCGTACTGGCTGAGCTGCTGCGCCAGATACTGCGGGTGGATCGGCTGGTCGTCGTTGGCGGTCGCCAGCCCGTCGAGATCCTTGCGCGCGTTGCGGTAATGCTCCAGCGCCTTGTCGAGGAACGCCCGGTCGCGCTTGGGCTCCAGCTGCGGCAGCAGGGCGGTGAGGGTGGTGTGGATATCGCCCACCAGCGCCATGTTGACCGGGCAGTGCGCGCCGATGCTGCCGGGGTTGATGTCGATCTGAATGATGTTGGCGTTGGTGGGGTAGAACGCGCGGTAGGGGAACTGGGTGCCGAGCAGCACCAGCGTGTCGGCGTTCATCATCGCGTGGTAGCCGGAGGCGAAGCCGATCAGCCCGGTCATGCCGACGCTGTACGGGTTATCCCATTCGATATGCTCTTTGCCGCGCAGCGCGTGCACCACCGGCGCCTGCAGCAGTTCGGCCAGCTTGACCACCTCATCGTGCGCGCCGGCGCAGCCGCTGCCGCACATCAGGGTGATGTTCTTCGCCTGATTCAGCGTCTCCGCCAGCTTGTTCAGCTCGCTCATCGGCGGCTGCACCAGCGGCAGCGCCGGGGTATGCCAGGTCAGGGTCGCGTCTTCCGGCGCCATGCGCAGCGCCACGTCGCCCGGCAAGACCACCACCGAGACGCCGCGGTTGAGGATCGCCTTGCGCATGGCGATCTCCAGCACGCGCGGCAGCTGCTCCGGGTTGGAAACCAGCTCGCAATAGTGGCTGCATTCGCGGAACAGCTCCTGCGGATGCGTTTCCTGGAAGTAGCCGCTGCCGATTTCGCTGGAAGGAATGTGTGCGGCGATCGCCAGCACCGGCACATGGTTGCGGTGGCAGTCGAACAGCCCGTTGATCAGGTGCAGGTTGCCGGGGCCGCAGGAACCGGCGCACACCGCCAGCTGGCCGGTGAGCTGAGCTTCGGCGCCGGCGGCGAAGGCGGCCACCTCTTCATGGCGGGTGCCCAGCCATTCGATGGTGCCCATGCGGTGCAGGCTGTCGCTCAGGCCGTTAAGCGAATCGCCGGTCACGCCCCAAATGCGTTTTACGCCGGCTTGATCCAGCGTTTTGGCGATCAGTGTGGCTACGGTTTGCTTCATGGTTCCCCCAAACATGGTTTGAAAAACGATGTGTACTCGATCCGGTGAGTGGCAGCAGAACAACTGCAAGCATAGCTTACCGGCTGTGGACGAGATGCGGTCAGGAAGGGTAAAGAGCGTAGGACGGAGGAAAGTGTAACCGGGCGGGGATGGGGGAACTTGCCGATAAATGCCCCATCGCGGCGATGGGGCCTGGGGATCACGCCAATGTGACGTCGCCCTGCAGCCGGCAACTGCAGGCCAGTACGTAGCCTTGCGCGACCTCTTCCGCGCTCAGCGTCATGGTGCTGGTGGTGGTGTAGTTGCCCTCGAGGATGCGGGTTTTGCACGAGCCGCACACCCCGGCGCGGCAGGCGGCGTTGACCGGCAGGGCATTGGCCTCCATCGCCGCCAGCAGCGTGCTGCCGACCGGCACGCGGAATTCGCGCAGCGGGCGGGCGGCGCGCAGCGTCAGCCCTTCGGTGGCATCGGCCTGCGCCACCGGCGTGTGGAACTGCTCTTTATGGAAACGCTCGGCCGGCACGCCGAGCCGGCGGCACAGCTGCTCCACCTGTTCCATGTAGGGCGCAGGGCCGCAGGTCATCACCGTGCGTTCGGCGATATCCGGCGCCGCCTGCCGCAGCGTCTGTTCATCGATGCGGCCGCTGAGATAGCCGGGTTGCAGATCCCGCTCGGCCATCAGCGTCAGGTGCAGCTGCGGATGGGCGGCGCACAGCGCGCGCCATTGATCGGCGAAAATCGTGTCGGCGGGGGTGCGCACGTTAAAGATCACGGCGATATCGCAGGCCGGACGGTTGGCGGTCAGCCAGCGGCACATCGAGACGATCGGCGTCACGCCGCAGCCGGCGGCCAGCATCAGATAACGATCGGCCGGGTGGCGCTCGCAGCTGAACTCGCCCTGCGCGTCGGACAGCCACAGCGTGTTGCCGGGCTTGACCTCTTGCGTCAGCCAACGCGATCCGACGCCGTCCGGCAGGCAGCGCACGCTGATGCTGAGAAAGCGGCTCTGGCCGGGCGAGGAGGAGAGCGTATAGGCGCGCAGCGTCTCCTCGCTGTTGCGGATGCTGACCAGCGCAAACTGGCCCGCCTGATAGGGGTAGAAAACGTCGCAGATCAGGTTCAGCGTCCAGACGTCGGCGGTTTCACGCCGGATGGAATGCACCTGCATGCGGTTCGGGCAAAGCGGGGTGGGTTGAGTCATCGGGGCACCTCAAAAAGCAAAGGGGCCGGCGCAGGCGGCCCCATAACGTAACGGCATCAGGCGAGCAGCGCTTCTATATCCTGCTCGACGGTGGTGATCGGACGCAGGCCGAATTTCTCGTTGAGGATCGCCATCAGGTTGTCGGTCAGGAAGCCCGGCGCGGTCGGGCCGGTGACGATGTTTTTCACCCCCAGCGACAGCAGCGTCAACAGAATGACGATCGCCTTCTGTTCAAACCAGGACAGCACCAGGCTGAGCGGCAGCTCGTTGACGCTGCAGCCGAGCGTGTCGGCCAGCTTGACCGCCAGCATGATGGCGGAGTAGGCATCGTTGCACTGGCCGACGTCCAGCAGGCGCGGCAGCCCTTCCAGCGTGCCGAAGTCCAGCTTGTTGAAACGGTACTTGCCGCAGGCCAGCGTCATGATCAGGCAGTCTTGCGGCACGCTGCGGGCGAAGTCGGTGAAGTAGCTGCGCTCGTCGCGGCTACCGTCGCAGCCGCCGACCAGGAAGACGTGGCGCAGTTTTTTCTGCGACACCAGATCGATCAGCGTGTCGGCGGCGTTCAGCAGCGTCTGGCGGCCGAAGCCGACGGTGATCAGGTGCTCGATCTCGGTATAAGGGAAGCCGTTCATGCCCTGCGCCTGGCGGATCACGGCGCCGAAGTCGTCGCCTTCCAGATGGTTGACGCCCGGCCAGCCGACGATGCTGCGTGTCCAGATGCGATCGCCGTAGCTGCCGACATTCGGATCGATGATGCAGTTGGAGGTCATCACGATCGGGCCAGGGAATTTGGCGAATTCCGTCTGTTGGTTCTGCCAGCCGCTGCCGTAGTTACCCACCAGATGCTTGAATTTTTTCAGCTCCGGATAGCCGTGCGCCGGCAGCATTTCACCGTGGGTGTAGACGTTGACGTTTTGCCCTGCGGTTTGCTCGAGCAGCATGCGCAGATCTTTCAGATCGTGGCCGGAGATCAGAATGGCTTTCCCGGCCACCGGGCGCACGTTGACCGCGTTGGGCTGCGGATCGCCGTAGGCCTGGGTTTCGCCGCGATCGAGGATCGCCATCACGTTGAAGTTCATCTTGCCGATGCCCATGGCGTTGTTCAGCAGGGTGTCGACGTCGCGCGGCCGGGTGCCGAGCCAGGCCATAAAGGCGTGGTAGTCGGCATAGAGTTGCTCGTCGAACTGGCCGAGCACGTGCGCGTGTTCCATATAGGCTGCCGCGCCTTTCAGGCCGTACAGGCACAGCATGCGCAACCCGTGGACGTCGTCGCCTACCTCGGCCTTGTCGCTGTCGAGGGCAAACTGCGCTGCCTGTTGCAGCAGCGCAGGCATATCGTCACCGGCCAGCTGCAGCGCCGCCATCGGGTGATCGACGCGTACGCCGGCGTCCAGCAGCCGGCAACGGGCGGCCAGCGAATCGCGCAGCAGCAGGGTTTCGCGCGCGTAGCCGATGATGCGCTGAGAGTCGAAGTTAACGTTGGTCAGGGTGGAGAAGAAGGCGCGCGGGGCGAAGCTGTCGATCTCGTGGTCGACGATGCCCAGCGAACGCGCCTGCAGCGCCCAGGCGGAGAGCCCCTGCAGCGCCGCCACCAGCAGATCCTGCAGATCGGAGGTTTCCGCCGTTTTGCCGCACATGCCCTGGGCATACGCGCAGCCGTTGCCTGCCGGGGTACGGATGGTTTGTTCACATTGCACACAGAACATAGTCGCTTCCTTGTATTTTTAAAGTTGCATTTGTAATGCTTGTTTAAAAGCATAGATCGGCGATCGGGGTTGCAAAAGGCTTTTGTGCGACTACTGCGGGCAAGTTTGATTTAGCGCAATTTTGCCGTGCGGATGGGAATTATTACGCTTTGGGGGCCGGGCGGCCCCCAGGGGAAAGGATCAGGAGAACAGGGCGATCAGCACCGGCGCCAGCAGGCTCAGCAGGAAGCCGTGCACGATGGCGGGGGGCACCATGTCCAGCCCGCCGCTGCGCTGCAGCACCGGCAGGGTGAAGTCCATCGAGGTGGCGCCGCACAGGCCGAGGGCGGTGGAGCGGCTGCGGCGCACCAGCGTCGGGATCAGCATGATCGCCACCAGCTCGCGCGCCAGATCGTTGAAGAACGCGGCGCTGCCCATCACCGGGCCGTAGGCGTCGGTGATCAGAATGCCCGACAGCGAATACCAGCCGAAGCCGGAGGCCATCGCCAGCCCGGCCTTGACCGGCAGCCCCAGCAGCTGCGCCGCCAGCGCGCCTCCGGCCAGCGACGCGACGGTCACCACCAACGCCACCAGCGTGCCGCGGCGGTTGAGCACGATCTGGCGCAGCGTCATGCCGCTGTTGCGCAGCTGAATACCGACCAGCAACAGCAGGAAGATCAGCGCATATTCGCTGCCTTTATGGGCGAACTGCAGCCATTGCCACTGCGTCAGGCCGAGCAGGAAGCCGCCGAGCACCACGCCGCACAGCTTGAGCGACTCCAGCGCCATGTGCACGCGCGAAGGCAGCTTTTCCTGTTTATGGCTGCTGCGCCACGGCATGCGCCGCTCCAGCAGCGCCAGCAACAGCAGGTTGGCGCAGAGAATGCAGAAGAAGAACACCGCGCTGTACTGGAAGATCAGCACCAGGTTGCTGCTGAGATTTTCCATAAACGCCAGGCTGATGCCCATGAAAAACAGGATCACGTACACCATCCAGCTCAGCAGCCGGTTGATCAGCACCAGCAGCGGGCGATGGCGTAAGGGAATGAGGTAACCGACAATCAGCGGTAACAGAATAATCAACAGTCCTGAGTACATGGTGCAGCTTGTGTCCTTGAGTTTTGAAGCGCGCCGAACGGCGGCAAGGAGCACACGCTAACCAAAAGCCCGGCCGGAGTAAAGCGGCAGATTTAACGTTGGCCGCTTGACCTGCAAGGGGTTTTTTGACCATGCTCTGTGAAGGTCACCTCATTGAAGAGGCGACGGCGCGCACGGGAGGCGGCGGATGTTCTTGGAGCGTATCGAAATTGTAGGTTTTCGCGGTATTAATCGGCTGTCCCTGATGCTGGACGACAACACGCTGTTGCTCGGCGAAAACGCCTGGGGTAAATCCAGCCTGCTGGATGCGCTGACGCTGCTGCTGGCGCCGGAGCTGAAGCTGTATCGGTTTGAGGCGCACGACTTCCATTTCCCCCCTGGTGAAGAGGCAGCCAAAGAGCGCCACCTGCAGGTGGTGTTCACCTTCTGCGAAAAAGACGTCGGCCACGCGCACCTGCCGCGCTATCGTCACCTGACGCCGCTGTGGGTCAAGGGCGAAGATGGCCTGAGCCGCATTCATTACCGCTGCGAGGGCGAGCTGGCCGACGATGGCACGGTGTGTACCTGGCGCGGTTTTCTCGACGCCGACGGCAACGCCTTTCAGCTGCACCATATCGAACAGTTGGCCCACGCGATTATCCGCATCCACCCGGTGTTGCGCCTGCGCGACGCGCGCTTTATTCGCCGCCTGCGCCCCAGCAGCCTCGGTGATGAGCGCAAACCCGATACCCAGGCGCTGGCGCAGCAGCTGGATCAGCTGACGCGCGAGCTGGTGCGCAATCCGCAGAAGCTGACCAACGGTGAGCTGCGCCAGGGCCTGGCGGCCATGCAGCAGCTGCTGGAGCACTACTTCGCCGAACAGAGTTCGCAGGTGGCGCGGCCGCGCCGCCGCGGCGGCGAACCGGAGCAGGATGCCTGGCGTGCGCTGGACGGCATCAACCGCATGGTGGCTGAGCCGAACAGCCGCAGTATGCGCCTGATCCTGCTCGGGATGTTTTCCACCCTGTTGCAGGCCAAGGGCGACGTCAAGCTGGATCCGCATGCCCGGCCGCTGCTGCTGGTGGAAGACCCGGAAACTCGCCTGCATCCGATCATGCTGTCGGTGGCCTGGGGGCTGCTCAATCAGCTGCCGCTGCAGCGCATCACCACCACCAACTCCAGCGAACTGGTGTCGCTGGTGCCGGTGGAGCACGTCTGCCGGCTGGTGCGCGAGTCGGGGCGGGTCGCGACCTTCCGTCTCGGGCCGCGCGGGCTGAGTGCTGAAGACGGGCGGCGCATCGCGTTTCACATCCGTTTCAACCGGCCGTCGTCACTGTTCGCCCGCTGCTGGCTGCTGGTAGAAGGTGAGACCGAAGTGTGGCTGCTGAACGAGCTGGCGCGCCAATGCGGCTACCATTTCGAGGCGGAAGGGGTGAGGGTCATCGAATTCGCCCAGTGCGGCCTGAAGCCGCTGCTGCGCTTTGCCCGCCGCATGGGCATCGAGTGGCATGCGCTGGTGGACGGCGACGAGGCGGGCAAAAAGTACGCCAATACCGTGCGCAGCCTGCTGGACAATCATGAAGACAATGAACGCGACCGGCTGACCGCGCTGCCGGCGCCGGACATGGAGCACTTCATGTTCCGCGAAGGGTTCGGCCCGGTTTATCACCGGATGGCGTCGGTGCCGCTCAACGCGCAGATGCCGGTGCGCAAGGTGATCCTGAAAGCGGTCCACCACTCGTCGAAGCCGGATCTGGCGATCGAGGTCGCGATGCAGGCCGGCGAATGGGGCACGGATTCGGTGCCGCCGCTGTTGAAGAAAATGTTCTCACGGGTGATCTGGCTGGCGCGCGGCCGGGCGGACTGACGGCCCGCCGGGCGTTATCGGGCGCAGAAATGCGCCGCCAATCCCTGTTCCAGCTCGTCCAACAACTGATAGCGGCGGCGATACTCGGCGCGCTTCTTGCTGGCAATCTCTTCGATCGGCTTGCGGGCGATGCGCTCGGGCAGCAGGAAATAGCCGCTGTCGAGTGGTTCGGCGCCCATCGACAGCCAGAACTGATCGTAATCGGCGTGCAGCTTGTCCTTCTTCTTACTCTGGTAACGCCAGTTCTGATAGATATGGGTGGCGTTGCCGACCGCCACGATCTGGCGGATGCCGAGGTGCCGCGCCAGCGTGCAGATGCCTTCCAGCACCAGCCGTTTGGGGAACAGGCCGTGACACTCTTTGGTCGTGTGCTGGATCTCGGCGTGCGGCACGTCGTGGTTCGCGCCCTGCAGGCCGCCGATGAACAGCGTCGGCTGTTGCTGATAATGCATCAGCGCAAAGGTGATCTCCGCCAGCATCACGCCGTTGGCGTTGCGCAGCAGCAGCGTGGTTTCCCCTTCCTTATTCAGCTTGTCGATCGCCGCCAGCTCCAGCGCGATCGGCGCTTCGTTCTTGCCCATCGCGCTGGCCAGCACGAAAGGCTGCGGGCCGAGGTGGCCGAGACGCATCTTCAGCGGCATGCGCTGCACGATAAGATCGTAATGATCGCGCAGGGCGAACAGGCCTTCGATCTTGCTCATGTTTGCCGCCAGGTACGGGCGATGCAGTTTGCACGGCAGGTTCGGCTGCGCGCTCAGGATCTCCTCCCGCAGCGGGTTGCTGGCCAGGGCGCTGAGCAGGCCGTGAGTGGTGCGCCAGTTGAGCAGCGAACGGCCGAGAAACTTCAGGCGAAACGAGGTCTTTTTCCAGGCATTGCTCGGCGCCGTTTCGCCATTGATCAGCGCCGTCATCAGTTGCCAGCCGTTAAGCGGCTGAGCGGAGGCGAGTGGGTAGCTGAGCTGTGACATGATGAAATCCTTGGCTATGTTGAATGGCGCTATTTCATCAAGGCTTCACTAAACGGGAGTTCAATGCCGAACTGTAACCAAGCGTGTCTCCACATTGTGTTGAGCTAAGGTTTAGTTATTCACTGCGGTGCGTGCTAATTTAGCACCGCCGCCGCAATGGGCGGTCGATATTCACAAGCACAGGCAGGTCAATTTTGACAGGGTTTAAAGGACATAAACGCCGCTGGATACTCGCTCTGGCGGTGATTGCGGCGCTTGCCGCCGCGGCCGTTTGGCACTTTCGCCATCCGGCGCCAACCGATTTCAAAACGGTGAAAGTCAGCAAGCGCGATCTGCAGCAGAACGTGTTGGCGACTGGCCAACTGGACGCGGTGCGTAAGGTTGACGTCGGCGCGCAGGTCAGTGGGCAGTTGGAGAAGCTGTATGTCGAGATCGGCGACAAGGTGAAGAAAGGCCAGTTGCTGGGGGTTATCGATCCGCAACAGGCGCAGAACAGCATTCGCGAAGGCGAGGCGACGCTGCGCGAACTGCATGCGCAACTGCTGCAGGCGCAGGCCGAGCAGCAGCTGGCGACGGTCACGCTGCAGCGCAACCAGGCGCTGGCCAAGCTGCAGGCGGTATCGCGCCAGGATCTGGATCAGGCGGCGACGCAGCTGGCGGTGAAGAAGGCGCAGGTGGGCACCATCAATGCGCAGATCGCGCGGAACCAGGCCAGCCTGGATACCGCCAAGATCAACCTCGCCTACACCCGTATTGAAGCGCCGATGGATGGCGACGTGGTGCAGATCACCACGCTGCAGGGCCAGACGGTGATCGCAGCCCAGCAGGCGCCGAACATTCTGACGTTGGCGGATCTTGGCACCATGCTGGTGAAGGCGCAGGTATCGGAGGCCGACGTCATTAACCTCAAACCGGGTCAGAAGGCCTGGTTCACGGTGCTGGGCGATCCGACCCGGCGCTTCGACGGCGTGTTGAAAGACATTCAGCCGACGCCGGAAAAGGTCAACAACGCCATCTTCTATTACGCGCGCTTCGAAGTGCCCAACCCGGAAAGGCTGCTGCGCTTGCAAATGACGGCGCAGGTGCATATTCAGCTGGCCGGCGTCGAGCAGGCGCTGGTGATCCCGCTGGCGGCACTGGGCGATCAGATTGCCGACAATCGCTACCACGTCTCGGTGCTGAAACAGGGCAAGGAAGAGAAGCGCGAGGTGGCTATCGGCCTGCGCAATAATATCGAGGTGCAGATCCTCAGCGGGCTTAAGGCGGGCGATGAGGTGATCGTCAGCCGCGGCGGCGTGGAGGCCGGCTGATGGCGGCGCTGTTGCAACTGAGCGGCATTCGCCGCAGCTACCGTTCCGGCGAGCAGACGGTGGAGGTGCTGAAGGGGATCAGCCTGAGCATTGACGCCGGTGAAATGGTGGCGATCATGGGGGCCTCCGGCTCCGGGAAATCGACGCTGATGAACATTCTCGGCTGTCTGGATAAGCCGAGCGCCGGCGTGTATCGGGTGGCCGGGCAGGATGTGGCGACGCTGAGCGACGATGCGCTGGCACAGCTGCGGCGCGAGCATTTCGGCTTTATCTTTCAGCGCTATCATCTGCTGCCGCACCTGAGCGCGGCGCACAACGTCGAAGTGCCGGCGGTGTACGCCGGGCTGGGCAAAGCGGCGCGGCGCGAACGGGCGGAGACGCTGTTGCGGCGTCTGGGGTTGGGGGAGCGCGTTAACTACCGGCCGAGCCAGCTTTCCGGTGGCCAGCAGCAGCGCGTCAGCATTGCCCGCGCGCTGATGAACGGCGGGCAGGTGATCCTGGCGGATGAACCGACCGGCGCGCTCGACAGCCATTCCGGTGAAGAAGTGATGGCGATCCTCAAACAGCTGTGCACCCAGGGCCACACGGTGATCCTGGTGACCCACGATCCGGCGGTGGCGCGTCAGGCGGAGCGGATCATCGAGATCCGCGACGGCGAGATCATCGCCGACTCGCGTCCGGCGCCACAGGAGAATGCGCAGGCCAAGCCGCTGGCGCTGGCCGCCGCGGCGGCTTCCTGGCGGCAGATGGGCGGCCGCTTCCGCGAGGCGCTGGTGATGGCCTGGCGCGCGATGGCGGCCAACAAGATGCGCACCGCGCTGACCATGCTTGGCATCATTATCGGCATCGCCTCGGTAGTGTCTATCCTGGTGATCGGCGATGCCGCGAAGCAGATGGTGCTGGCGGACATCAAATCCATCGGCACCAACACCGTCGATATCTATCCCGGCAAGGACTTCGGCGATGACGATCCGACCTACCGGCAATCGTTGAAATACGGCGATCTCGATGCGCTGCGCGAACAACCGTATATCAGCGCGCTGTCGCCGAGCATCAGCAGCAGCATGCGGCTGCGCTTGGGCAACGTCGACGCGGCGGCCAACGTCAACGGCGTCAGCGAGCAGTTCTTCCGCGTGTACGGCATGAGCTTTACCCAGGGCGTCGGCATCGATCCGCTGCAGGTGCAGTCGCAGGCGCAGACGGTGGTGATCGACGCCAATACCCAGCGGCGGCTGTTCCCGCACCAGAAAAATGTGGTGGGCGAGGTGATCCTGGTGGGCAACATGCCGGCGACGGTGGTCGGCGTGGCCAAGGAGAAGCAGTCGATGTTCGGCAGCAGCAAGACGCTGAACGTGTGGGTGCCTTACAGCACCATGGCCAACCGGCTGATGGGCAACAATTATTTCGATTCGATCACCGTGCGCATCCGGGACGGCTACGACAGCAAGGAAGCGGAACAGCAGCTGTCGCGCCTGTTGACGCTACGCCACGGCAAGAAGGACTTCTTCACCTATAACATGGACAGCCTGGTGCAAACCGCCGAGAAAACCACCCGCACGCTGCAGCTGTTCCTGACGCTGGTGGCGGTGATTTCGCTGGTGGTCGGCGGTATCGGCGTGATGAACATCATGCTGGTGTCGGTGACCGAACGCACGCGCGAGATCGGCATCCGCATGGCGGTGGGCGCCCGTTCCGGCGACGTGTTGCAGCAGTTCCTGATCGAGGCGGTGTTGGTCTGCCTGGTGGGGGGGGCGCTGGGGATTACGCTGTCGTTTGCCATCGGCCTGGCGGTGCAGCTGGTATTGCCGGGCTGGCAGATCAGCTTCCCGCCGGCGGCGTTGCTGAGCGCGTTCCTCTGTTCCACCGGTATCGGCGTGGTGTTCGGCTATCTGCCGGCGCGCAATGCCGCGCGGCTGAATCCGATCGATGCGTTGGCGCGCGAGTAACTCACAGGCATAAAAAATGCCAGTCACACGGCGGCTGGCATTTTTATCGCAGTCACGGTCAGTGCAGCGTGACGCTCCCGGAAGCGTTTAGGACAGTGCCTCGCTTTCCACCGGCACAATAAGACTGGCATGGTTCCCTTTTGGCCCTTGATGCACGTCGAAGCTGACCTGCTGACCCGCCTTCAACGTTCTGTAACCATCCATTTTGATGGTGGAATAATGCGCGAAAATATCTTCGCCACCGCCGGCTGGGCAGATGAAACCAAAACCTTTGGCGTTGTTAAACCATTTAACAGTACCCGTCTCCATGCTTTTACATCCCTCGCAACGCTATTTTAAGTGAGATGAATAACTGATTTCGCACCCGCCGGGAGGCGGGTAGCAGGGTGGACAAAGGGTGGTTAAAAGACCACCAGCCACGAATTTACACTCTAGAGCAAATGATCGGGGCGTCAAGGGATCGGCTTTTGTCGGCGGGGGGCAGTTCATCAAAGTTTGAAGCAGGTAACGCTATTGCCACGATTCAGTCACAATTGGCCCGTTTTTTTGCGCACGTTACAGTGCGGCGGGACGATGCCGAAGATGATAAAATAGTAACTATCCCCCACTTTGAATAACCGAAACCTGCCCCCATATAAGAGGGCAGAGCAGAGAAGATGAGCAGCGATGGGCAATAACAACGACTGGCTAAACTTTGAACACTTGGCCGAAGAAAAACAAATCGATGCGGTAAAACCGCCGTCTATGTATAAAGTTATACTTAACAACGACGATTACACACCGATGGAATTTGTGATTGACGTTCTGCAAAAGTTCTTTTCTTATGATATTGAACGCGCAACGCAACTGATGCTCACGGTCCACTATCAAGGCAAGGCGATCTGTGGTGTTTTTACCGCCGAGGTGGCGGAAACCAAAGTCGTCCATGTGAACCGGTACGCAAGGGAGAACGAGCATCCGTTGCTTTGTACGCTGGAAAAAGCCTGAATAAGGCAATCTATTGGGGAGGTGCTTATGCTCAATCAAGAACTGGAACTCAGTCTCAACATGGCTTTCGCCAGGGCGCGTGAGCACAGACACGAGTTTATGACCGTGGAGCACCTGTTGCTGGCATTGCTGAGCAACCCTGCCGCGCGAGAAGCGCTTGAGGCATGTACGGTGGATCTGGCCGCGTTGCGCCAGGAGCTGGAAGCCTTCATCGAACAAACCACACCGACGCTGCCCGCCGGCGAAGAAGAGCGCGACACTCAGCCGACGCTCAGCTTCCAGCGCGTGTTGCAGCGCGCGGTCTTCCATGTGCAATCTTCCGGCCGCAGCGAAGTGTCCGGCGCCAACGTGTTGGTAGCCATCTTCAGCGAGCAGGAGTCGCAGGCGGCCTATCTGCTGCGCAAACACGACGTCAGCCGTCTCGACGTGGTGAACTTCATTTCACATGGCACGCGTAAAGACGAGCCGGGCCAAGCGCCGAATGCGGAAAACCCGGTGAACGAAGAGCAGTCCGGAGGGGAAGACCGTATGGAAAACTTCACCACCAACCTCAATCAGTTGGCCCGTGTGGGCGGCATCGATCCGTTGATCGGCCGCGATCGTGAGCTGGAGCGCGCGATTCAGGTGCTGTGCCGCCGTCGTAAAAACAACCCGCTGCTGGTCGGCGAATCCGGCGTCGGCAAGACCGCCATCGCCGAAGGCCTGGCCTGGCGTATCGTGCAGGGCGACGTGCCGGAAGTGATGGCGGACTGCACGCTGTATTCGCTGGATATCGGTTCACTGCTGGCCGGCACCAAATACCGCGGCGACTTCGAGAAGCGCTTCAAGGCACTGCTCAAACAGCTGGAGCAGGATCAGAACAGCATCCTGTTCATCGATGAAATTCACACCATCATCGGCGCCGGCGCGGCTTCCGGTGGGCAGGTGGATGCCGCCAACCTGATCAAGCCGCTGCTGTCGAGCGGCAAGATCCGGGTGATCGGCTCGACCACCTACCAGGAGTTCAGCAATATCTTCGAAAAGGATCGCGCCCTGGCGCGCCGTTTCCAGAAGATCGACATCACCGAGCCGACGGCGGAAGAGACCGTGCAGATCATCAACGGCCTGAAGGCCAAGTATGAAGCGCACCACGACGTGCGTTATACCGCCAAGGCGATCCGCGCCGCGGTGGACCTGTCGGTGAAATACATCAACGATCGTCATCTGCCGGACAAGGCGATCGACGTGATCGACGAGGCGGGCGCCCGCAGCCGGTTGATGCCGGCCAGCAAGCGCAAGAAAACCGTCAACGTGGCCGATATCGAATCCGTGGTGGCGCGCATCGCCCGCATCCCGGAGAAAACTGTGTCGGCCAGCGATCGCGACGTGCTGAGAAACCTGGGCGATCGTTTGAAGATGTTGGTATTCGGCCAGGATCAGGCGATCGAAGCGTTGACAGAAGCTATCAAGATGAGCCGCGCCGGTCTGGGGCACGAGCGCAAGCCGGTCGGTTCCTTCCTGTTCGCCGGGCCGACCGGGGTCGGGAAAACCGAGGTCACCGTACAGTTGGCCAAGGCGATGGATATCGAGCTGCTGCGTTTCGACATGTCCGAGTACATGGAGCGGCATACCGTCAGTCGTCTGATCGGCGCGCCTCCGGGCTATGTCGGTTACGATCAGGGCGGGCTGTTGACCGATGCGGTAATCAAGCATCCGCATGCGGTGGTGCTGCTCGATGAGATCGAGAAGGCGCACCCGGACGTGTTCAACCTGCTGCTGCAGGTGATGGACAACGGGACGCTGACCGACAACAACGGCCGCAAGGCGGACTTCCGCAACGTGATCCTGGTGATGACCACCAACGCCGGGGTGCGGGAAACCGAACGCAAATCGATCGGCCTGGTGCAACAGGACAACAGCACCGACGCGATGGAAGAGATCAAGAAGGTGTTTACGCCGGAGTTCCGCAACCGTCTGGACAACATCATCTGGTTCAACCATCTGTCTACCGAGGTGATCCAGCAGGTGGTCGACAAGTTTATCGTCGAACTGCAGGCGCAGCTGGATGCGAAGGGCGTCTCGCTGGAAGTGAGCGACGAAGCGCGCGACTGGCTGTCGGTGAAGGGCTACGACCGTGCGATGGGCGCTCGCCCGATGGCGCGCGTCATGCAGGAAAACCTGAAGAAACCGTTGGCCAACGAACTGCTGTTCGGTTCGCTGGTGGACGGCGGTTCCGTGAAGGTCGAGCTGGACAAGGACAAGAAACAGCTGACCTACCACTTCCTCAGCGCCGCCAAGCGCAAGGCGGACGAGGGCGCGGTGCACTAAGGCTGCTTCAGGCAAAGAAAAAGCGATGCTTCGGCATCGCTTTTTTTATGGGTGAGATTCACCGTACAACAGAAACGAGTGAGCCCTCTCAGTTTACCTGCGCACCTGCAACCCGTTGTGTAACGTCGCTGCGGGGGTAAACGGAAAGGGCTCCCGAGGGATTACATCCTCGATGCCGCCAGCGTGTGGCGCGCGATGAGCCGATTAACGGCTACGGAAGACAATGCGGCCTTTGCTCAGGTCGTACGGGGTCAGCTCTACAGTGACTTTGTCGCCCGTCAGGATGCGGATATAGTTTTTACGCATTTTACCGGAGATGTGTGCGGTTACCACGTGCCCGTTTTCCAATTCAACGCGGAACATGGTGTTCGGCAGCGTATCAAGAACGGTGCCCTGCATTTCAATATTGTCTTCTTTGGCCATCGAATCCTCTAGGTCTAACTACCTTAGTTTTTAACCGGCAAGATAATGCCGAAAAACCCCCATTATGTAAAGATGTGTCGGTGAACATTGCACCGTTTCCACCAATTAGTTTGCTGGGGAGGGCGGTTCAACCGGCTGTGGGGATATGACTTGCGGCTCCCAGCACGCCGGCGCCAATGGCTGCCGTTGAAGGGTGCTGAGCTGCTGCAAAAATTGACGGCGCGGAATTTCACGCGCGCCAAGGCGGGCAGTGTGAGCGTTCAGCACCTGGCAGTCAATCAATTCCCCGCCATAAGCGGCAAAATGGCGGCAAAAGGCCATCAATGCGCATTTGGAGGCGTTGGCGACGCGGCTGAACATCGATTCGCCGCAGAACAATGCGCCCTGTGCCACGCCATACATGCCGCCAACCAGCTGATCCTCCTGCCATACCTCCACCGAGTGCGCGTAACCGAGACGATGCAGATGCTGATAGGCGCGCTGCACCTCCGGGCCGATCCAGGTGCCTTCGTCCGGCCGGTGGGCGCAGGCGGCGATCACCGCGGCGAAATCGTGATTGAGCGTGATGCGAAACGGATCGTGGCGCAAAAAGCGTTTCAGGCTGCGGTTGAGATGAAACTCGGCCGGGAACAGCACCGCACGCGGATCGGGTGACCACCACAGAATCGCTTCCCCTGGCGAATACCAGGGGAAAATGCCGCGCTCGTAGGCTGCCAGCAGCCGCGGCGCCGTTAGGTCGCCGCCGATCGCCAGCAGGCCGTTGGGATCGCGCAGGGCGCCCTCAGGCGAGGGAAATGCCAACGACTGTGGGGAGAGCTTAACGATGCGCATACAGGGTCTCTGCGTCCTCTACGGGCCGATTACGGCGCCAGGTTGCTGATACGGTTGCGAAAGCGGGCATAGCGCCCCTGCCGGCGCATCAGGGTGGCGTGATCGCCCTGTTCGACAATCTGGCCGTCGTCCATCACGCAAATGCGGTCGAGATGCTCCAGGCCGTACAGGCGGTGGGTCACCAGGATCAGCGTCTTGCCCTGACAATGTCGGCGCAGCAGCGCCAGGATCTGCTGTTCGGTCTCGGCGTCCAGCCCTTCGGTGGGTTCGTCGAGCAGCAGCAGCGGGGCAGGGTGCAACAGCGCGCGGGCGATGCCCAGGCGGCGCTGCTCGCCGCCGGACAACTGGCGGCCGCCTTCGCCCAGCCAGGCGTTCAGCCCGCCGTCGCTGTCCAGCAGCTTGCCCAGCCCGACCTGCTGCAGCACTTCGCGCAGGCGAGCGTCGTCGGCATCCGGCGCGGCCAGCCGCAGGTTTTCCCGCAGCGTATCGCTGAAGATATGCACCCGCTGGCTGACGACCGTGGTCATCCGGCGCAGCGTGGT
The DNA here is from genome assembly GCF_024160145.1 of Serratia nevei. Classification (GTDB taxonomy): domain Bacteria; phylum Pseudomonadota; class Gammaproteobacteria; order Enterobacterales; family Enterobacteriaceae; genus Serratia; species Serratia nevei_A. The sequence continues at coordinate 21,158 of NZ_JAMYWQ010000005.1, read as the reverse complement.
TTCATCATAATCCTCGAGGGGCTCGCCGTTGAGCAGAATTTTTCCGCCGTCGGTGCGCCAGGCGCGGGTCAGCAGCTGCAACAGGGTGGACTTGCCGCAGCCGGTGCGGCCGAGCAAGGCGATGTGTTCGCCGGCCGCGACCTCGAGCGTGACGTCGCGCAGCACCGGCTGCGGCTGGTCGGGGTAGGTGAAGTTCAGCTGCTGCAGGCTAAGCTGAGCCCGGGCGGCAGCGGCCGGGCCGGTGGCCGGGAAGGTCACTTCCGGCTGGCGATCGATGATCTGTTTGACCCGCGTGGCGGAGGCGATCACCTGGCCGAGGTGCTGGAAGGCGCCGGCGACCGGCATCAGCGCTTCGAACGACGCCAGCGCGGCGAAGACAAACAGCGCAATCAGCGCACCGGGCTGGGTATCGCCGCCGACGCCGGCGGCGGTCAGCCACAGCAGCAGCGTTACCGTCAGCCCGCTGGCGAAGATCATCAGCGCCTGCGCCTTGCCGCTCAGCGAAGCCTGCTGCCACTGACGGCGTTGCCACCGCTGTTCGGTGGCGTTCAGCGTCTGGCGGAAGTCGTTGACGGCGCCGAACACCACCAGCTCCGCCTGCCCCTGCAGCCAGGCGGTCAGGTCGGTGCGGTATTGGCCGCGCAGAGCGGTGAGCTGGCCGCCGATCGGTTTGCCGGCGCGATAGAATACCGGCGGCACCAGCAGCAACAGCAGCAACAGAATGCCGCCCAGCGTCAGGGCGAGCGCAGGATCGAGCCAGCTCAGGCCGTAGGTGACCACCAGGATCACCACTGCCGCACCGATCAACGGCGAGATCACCCGCAGATAAAGATGATCCAGCGTGTCTACGTCCGCCACCAGGCGGTTGAGCAGGTCGGCCTGGCGGAAGCGGGCGATGCCGCCCGGCGTGAGCGGCAGGATCTTGCTGAAGGTGAACACCCGCAGGTGCGACAGCACGCGGAAGGTGGCGTCGTGGCTGACTACGCGCTCGGCATAGCGCCCGGCGGTGCGGAAGATTGCCGCGCCGCGCACGCCGGCGGCCGGCAGCATGTAGTTGAAGGTCAGGAGGCCCGCCAATCCGGCCAGCGACGAGGCGGCCAGGAACCAGCCGGAGAGCGTCAGCAGGCCGATGCTGGCCAGCAGGGTGACGATCGCCAAAAGGATGCCCAGGCCAATCAGCAGGCTATGGCGGCGGTACAACGCCAAGAACGGCAATAAAACGCGCATGATCAAAGCTCCCCGCGGCGATGGGCGATCAGAGTGGCAAACAGGCCCGGCTGGGCGCTGAGGGTGGCGTAATCGCCCTGTTGCACGATGCGCCCGTTATCCATCACCCAAATCTGATCGTAGTCTTCGGTATCTTCCAACTGGTGCGTTACCAGCAGGGTGGTTTGCTGATGCGAAGCCGCGTTCAGCGCCTGCATCACCCGCTGTTCGCTGTGGGCATCGAGGCTGGCAGCCGGTTCATCCAGCAGCAGCAGGCGGCGCGGGCCGATCAGCGCCCGGGCAACCGCCACGCGCTGCGCCTGGCCGACTGACAGGCGGGCGGCGTTGTCGCCCACTTCGGTGTCGAGCCCCTGCGGCAGATAGGGGAGCAGTTCGCTGACGTAGGCGTGTTCCACCGCCTGCTGCAGCTGCGCTTCGTCGGCCTGCGGGCACCCCAGCAGGATATTGGCGCGCAAGGTTTGCGCCGGCAGATGCGGGTTCTGGCCGACCCAGCTCAGCTGCTGGCGCCAGGTTTCGGCGGACAGTTCACGCAGCTCGATGCCGTTGACGGTCAATGACCCGCGATAGGGCAGGAAGCCGAGCAGCAGGTTGAGCAGCGAACTTTTGCCGGCGCCGCTCAGCCCGACCAGCGCCACGCGCTGCTGCGGTTGCAGGGTGAAACTCAGCGGCCCGGCCAGCACCACGCCGTTCGGCGACAGGATTTCCAGCTCGTTCGCCTGGAGCGTCAGCGGTTGACCGGCGGGCAGTTGCCGCATGCCGTTGCCCATCTGCTCGCCTTCGGCGCTGAGGAAGGTTTCCAGCGCCTCCGCCGCGCCGACCGCCTGTGCCTTGGCATGGTAGAAGGTGCCGAGATCGCGCAGCGGTTGGAAAAACTCCGGCGCCAGAATCAACACCAGAAAACCGGAAAACAGCGTGACGCCAAGGCCGTAACTGCCGAAGTTGAGTTCGCCGAGGTAAGAAAAGCCGAAGTACACCGCCACCACGGCGATGGAAATCGAAGCGAAGAACTCCAGCACGCCGGAAGAGAGGAAGGCCATGCGCAGCACTTCCATGGTACGGCTACGGAAGTCTTCGGAGGATTTGGCGATCTGCGCGGTTTCGGCCTGCGCGCGGTCGAACAGCCGCAGGGTGTCCAGGCCGCGCAGGCGGTCGAGGAAGTTGCCGCTTAATCGCGCCAGCGCCACGAAGTTGCGGCGGTTGGCATCGGCGGCCCCCATGCCGACCAGCGCCATGAACAGCGGGATCAGCGGCGCGGTCGCCAGCAGAATGATGCCGGCGGCCCAGTTGATCGGGAAAACGGCGATCAGGATCAGCAGCGGGATGAAGACCGCCAGATACATCTGCGGCAGGTAGCGCGAGTAATAGTCCTGCATATCCTCGATCTGCTCGACGATGATGCTGGCCCAACTGCCGGCCGGTTTGCCCTGGATCCAGGCCGGACCGAGCTGTTGCAGCTTATCCAGCACCTGTTGGCGCATACGCTGACGGATCACCTGGCCACACAGGAAACCGATCCGTTCCCGCAGCCAGCTCAACAGCGCCCGCAGCGCGAACGCGGCGGCCAGCCAGATAAACGAAGGGAGCAGCTGTTCGCGCGGGGTATGTTCGATGATCAGAGCGTGCAGCAGGCTGGCCAGCAGCCAGGCCTGAGCCACGATCAGCAGGCCGCTGAACAGCCCCAACAGCATGGAAAGGCGCAGCCAACGCTGCGCTAACGAACTCTGGGTTTTAAGCCAACGGGTTAACTGTTGCTGTCTGGTTTTTTTCATCAGATATGCGTCTGCGTCGCCGGCGCCCGTTTGTTACAGGCTGGGTTAACGTACTGTTAAATAATAGTGTTTGACGCAATCGGCGACAAACAAGCGAGGTCTCATGTTACCTCGTCACCCGGCAGACTGAAAAGAATAAAGCGGCCAAATATGGCTATAACAGACGCGAGAAGGGGACTGCTGAAGAAAGAGACAAAAAAAGCGGCCCGAGAGCCGCTTTTTGCTGGTGGCGAGAAAGCCTTAGCAGACTTCTGCGCCGGCGATGCCGTCCAGGTAACGTTCTGCGTCCAGCGCCGCCATACAGCCGGTGCCGGCGGAGGTGATCGCCTGGCGGTAGATGTGATCCATCACGTCGCCTGCGGCGAAGACGCCGGGAATGGTGGTTTGGGTCGCGTTGCCGTGAATGCCGGACTGCACCTTGATGTAGCCGTTTTCCAGCTCCAGCTGGCCGCCGAAGATGCCGGTGTTCGGGCTGTGGCCGATGGCGATGAACACGCCGGCCAGTTCCAGTTCACGGGTTTCGTTTTCCGCTTTGGTGCTGCGGATACGCACGCCGGTCACGCCCATTTCATCGCCCAGCACTTCGTCCAGCGTATGGTCGGTGTGCAGCACGATGTTGCCGCTTTTCACTTTTTCCATCAGCCGGTCGATCAGGATCTTCTCTGAACGGAAGCTGTCGCGGCGGTGGATCAGGTGAACCTCGGCGGCGATGTTGGACAGGTACAGCGCTTCTTCAACGGCGGTGTTGCCGCCGCCGACCACCGCGACTTTCTGGTTGCGGTAGAAGAAACCGTCGCAGGTCGCGCAGGCGGAAACGCCTTTGCCCTTGAAAGCGTCTTCGGAAGGCAGGCCAAGGTAGCGGGCGGAGGCGCCGGTCGCGATGATCAGCGCGTCGCAGCTGTATTCACCGCTGTCACCGAACAGGCGGAACGGACGCTGCTGCAGATCGACGCTGTTGATGTGATCGAAGACGATTTCAGTCTGAAACTTCTCCGCGTGCTCGCGCATGCGCTCCATCAGCGCCGGGCCGGTCAGGCCTTCGGCGTCGCCCGGCCAGTTTTCCACTTCGGTGGTGGTGGTCAGCTGGCCGCCTTGCTCCAGACCGGTGATCAGCACCGGGTTCAGGTTGGCGCGCGCCGCGTAGACGGCGGCGGTGTAACCGGCCGGGCCGGAGCCCAGAATCAGTAATTTGCTATGTTTAGCCGTGCCCATGAATAACCTCTTTATTCCACAATGGCGGACAATGAAGCCGATTGTAGGGAAAATGGCGCAGTAAAAAAAGCGCCGGGCGACGTTGTTAACGATTTGTATGATAGTTGTCGCCTATTAATGCACCCGCTGCCGGCAAATCGTACGCCGAACGCAGAAATTTACCTTATCAAAGCCGCTTTCGGTTGCCGAATCGCCAACCGCGCAAAAACGGCGCATTCTGCGACTTCAGCCGCTCGCTGCCGGGGTTTATCTGCCAGCGATTCATAACCAAAAATGGGATGCAGACTTTTCGTGACGGTACGTTGTTCTGATTTTGCTTCTTTTACTTTGACAATCCGCTGCGCATTTGCGAAAACATCATAGGAAGAAGAAATTATCCCCGTAACACCAGCAAATCGTACGTATTTACGCCGTAAGGCGGCAATACGCACCAGGTGTGCGGAGCAGGGCGCGCAAGCGTTTGCTGATTTTTTCTCGACCGAAACGTCGTTACCGGCGCTGCGCGGGGTTGGACAGACAGGCTGCGCGGCGTGGAATGATGGTAGTGAAGAAGCATATGACAGGCATCGGGTCTTCGCTTGGAACGAACCCTTACACATTGACGTTGGCTAGGGTGTGGCAAGTGCACGGAAGAAAATAAGAGAGACAATAATAATGGCAGACAACAAGAAACGCCCGGGTAAAGATCTTGACCGTATCGACCGCAACATCCTGAATGAGCTGCAGAAGGATGGGCGTATTTCGAACGTCGAGCTTTCGAAGCGCGTGGGGTTATCCCCGACACCATGTTTAGAACGCGTGCGCCGTCTCGAGCGCCAGGGTTTCATTCATGGCTATACCGCATTGCTCAACCCGCATTATCTGGATGCGTCCCTGCTGGTTTTCGTGGAGATCACGCTGAACCGCGGCGCGCCGGATGTGTTCGAGCAATTCAACTCGGCAGTGCAGAAGCTTGAAGAGATTCAGGAGTGTCATCTGGTTTCCGGCGATTTCGACTACCTGTTGAAAACCCGCGTACCGGACATGTCGGCTTACCGCAAACTGCTGGGCGAAACCTTGCTGCGTTTGCCGGGGGTTAACGACACCCGTACCTACGTAGTGATGGAAGAAGTGAAACAGAGTAACCGTCTGGTTATCAAAACACGGTAAGGTGCAGGTGCAAAACCTGATTAAATTGGTTACACTCCTGTTTATTCATACAGTTTCGGCGCCGGGGAAGCTTCTCGGCGCTGTTGCTATGTCAGCTAACAGGAACCTGGAGAGCCTTTCTTGAGCCAGGAATATACAGAAGATAAAGAAGTTACCCTGAAAAGACTCAGCAGTGGCCGGCGTTTGCTGGAAGCTGTGCTTATCGTGGTAGCGATTTTTGCCGTTTACCTCATGGCCGCGTTGGTCAGCTTCAATCCGTCTGACCCAAGCTGGTCGCAGACCGCGTGGCATGAGCCGATTCACAACCTGGGCGGCGGTGTTGGGGCCTGGTTGGCCGACACGCTGTTCTTCACCTTCGGGGTGCTCGCCTACGCGATCCCGCCGATCATGCTGGTTCTGTGCTGGGCGGCTTATCGCCAACGCGGCAACCGAGACTACGTCGACTATTTCGCGCTCTCACTGCGCCTTATCGGCACTCTGGCGCTGGTGCTCACCTCCTGTGGGCTGGCGGCGCTGAACGTTGACGATCTTTATTACTTCGCTTCCGGCGGCGTGATCGGCAGCCTGCTGAGCAACGCCATGTTGCCGTGGTTCAACGGCATCGGCGCCACGCTGGCGCTGCTGTGCGTGTGGGCGGCGGGGCTGACGCTGTTTACCGGCTGGTCCTGGCTGGTGATCGCCGAGAAGATCGGCGGGGCGGTGCTGGGCGTCGCGACGGTGATGACCAATCGCTCACGCCGCGAAGAGCGCTATTTCGAGGATGACGAGCGTTACGTTGACGACGAGCCTGAGCAGGCAGGGAAGGGGGCCGCCGCCGCGGTTGCCACCAGCGCCGCAGCCGCCGATGACGACGTGTTGTTCTCCGCGCCTTCGGTTACAGAAAGTGCCAAAGCGGCGGCGGAAGACGCCGCCGATCCGTTGCTCAGCGGCCTGCGTGCTGCCGATGACGAGGTTGAAGCTGAAGCGGCGCCAATCGCGCCGGCGGCTTCGCCTGCACCGGCGGTGACGGCAGCGATCCACGAGCCCGTTGCCGCACCGATCGCCACACAGGCGCCGTCGGTAACGGTGGCGCCGGCCGCACCGGCCTCGGTCAATCAGCATCCGGTAAGCGCCCCGGCGCAAGACGCCACGCCGCCGCTGTACTCGTTCGAAATTCCGGAAGAAACGCCTGCGCCGAAGGCGACGCGCCCTGTCGATCCTTATCAGGAAGACGATGAACCGCGCCTGGGCAATTGGCAAGAGCCGGCTGCGCCGCAGCCGCCGGCGCGTTCTCCCTTTGATTTTACCGCCGCGCAGCGCGACAGTGCCGACGTCAGCGGCGCGGGTGGTTTCAGCGCCACCGGCGCCAAGCCACAGCTGGATACGGCAGCGGCTGCCGCTGCGGGCGCCGCAGCGGCCACCTTCATGCCGGCTTTCACGGCAACCAGCGACGGCAATCCGCAGGTTAAACAAGGCATCGGCCCTGAGCTGCCGCGGCCGAATCCGGTACGTATTCCGACCCGTCGCGAGCTGGCTTCTTACGGCATCAAGCTGCCTTCGCAGCGTGCGGCCGAGCAGGAGCAGCGCCAGGCCGAGGCGGAGCCTCAGCAGCCGACGGCGGTGAGCCCGCAGGACGAAGAGGCGCTGCAGGAAGCCGCGCTGCGCCAGGCATTCGCCGAGCAGCAAAGCCAGCGCTATGGTGAAAGCTACGCGCCGGAGCAGGATGATGAGAGCGCCTTGCAGGAAGCCGAACTGAGCAAGGCGTTCGCCGAGCAGCAGAGCCAACGCTACGGCGAAGGCCATCAGATGGACGACGAAGAAGCGCGGCAAGAGGCCGCGCTGCGTCAGGCGTTCGCCGAGCAGCAGCAGGCGCGCTACGGCCAGCAAGAACCGGCCCCGCAGGCGCCGGCGGCCAGCCCGGTCGATACCCGCAATGCTTTCAGCTTCTCGCCGATGGCGGATTTAGTGGACGATGGCCCGAGCGAGCCGATGTTCACGCTGTCCCCGCAGCTTGAAGAGCGCATTGAACAGCAAAGCGAGCAAGAGGACGATGTGCCGTTCGGCCAGTTTGAGCCTGCGGCGCCGGTTGCCCAGCCTCAACAGCAATATCAGCAACCGCAACAGAATCAGCAGCCTCAACAATACCAACAGCCGCCGCAGTCGTATCAGCAGCCGTCGCAGCCGCAATATCAGCCGCCGCAGCAACCGGTGCAGCAGCAGCCTCAGCAAACTCAGGCCGAGCAACATCCGGCGATGGACAGCTTGATTCACCCGTTCCTGATGCGCAACGATCAGCCGCTGCAAAAGCCGACCACGCCGTTGCCGACGCTGGATCTGCTGGCCGAAGCGCCGAGGGAAGTGGAGCCGGTCGATACCTTCGCGCTGGAACAGAAGGCGCGTCTGGTGGAGGCCAGCCTGGCCGATTACCGCGTGAAAGCCGACGTGGTGGACATCCTGCCGGGGCCGGTGATCACCCGTTTCGAGCTGGATCTGGCGCCGGGCGTTAAAGCGGCGCGCATTTCCAACCTGTCGCGCGATCTGGCGCGCTCGCTGTCGACGTCGGCGGTGCGCGTGGTGGAAGTGATCCCCGGCAAGCCCTATGTCGGTCTGGAGCTGCCGAACACCAAGCGCCAAACGGTGTATCTGCGCGAAGTGCTGGATTGCCCGGCCTTCCGTGACAACCCGTCGCCGCTGTCCATCGTATTGGGTAAAGATATCTCCGGCGAACCGGTGGTGGCCGATCTGGGCAAAATGCCGCACTTGCTGGTTGCCGGTACTACCGGTTCCGGTAAGTCGGTCGGGGTCAACGCCATGATCCTGAGCATCCTGTATAAAGCCACGCCGAAAGAAGTGCGCTTTATCATGATCGACCCGAAAATGCTGGAGCTGTCGGTTTATGAGGGCATTCCGCACCTGTTGACCGACGTGGTCACCGACATGAAAGACGCCGCTAACGCGCTGCGCTGGTGCGTGGGCGAAATGGAACGCCGCTACAAGCTGATGTCTGCTCTGGGTGTGCGCAACCTGGCCGGCTACAACGAGCGCGTCGATCAGGCCGAAGCGATGGGGCGCCCGATCCCGGATCCGTTCTGGAAGCCGACCGACAGCATGGACATCACGCCGCCGGTGCTGGAGAAAGAGCCGTACATCGTGGTGATGGTCGACGAATTCGCCGATCTGATCATGACGGTGGGCAAGAAGGTCGAGGAGCTGATCGCTCGCCTGGCGCAGAAAGCGCGTGCGGCGGGTATCCACCTGGTGCTGGCGACCCAGCGTCCGTCGGTGGATGTGATCACGGGTCTTATCAAGGCCAACATCCCGACGCGGATCGCCTTTACCGTATCGAGCAAGATAGACTCGCGCACCATCCTCGATCAGGGCGGCGCCGAATCTTTGCTGGGCATGGGCGACATGCTCTACCTGGCGCCGAACTCCTCGATCCCGGTGCGCGTACATGGCGCATTCGTGCGCGATCAGGAAGTGCATGCGGTGGTCAAGGATTGGAAAGCGCGCGAGCGGCCCCAATATAAAGAGGGCATTCTCAGCGGCGGCGAAGACGGCGAGGGCGGTGCCGGCGGCGGTATGGACGGCGACGAAGAGCTGGATCCGCTGTTTGACCAGGCGGTGGATTTCGTGGTGGATAAACGCCGCGCCTCCATCTCCGGCGTGCAGCGTCAGTTCCGCATCGGTTATAACCGCGCGGCGCGCATCATCGAACAGATGGAAGCGCAGGGCATCGTCAGCGAGCAGGGGCACAACGGCAACCGCGAGGTGCTGGCGCCGCCGCGGCACGATTGATGGTCGTTTAGCCATTGCAATTCAATAAGAAAGGGCCGCTTAAGCGGCCCTTGTGCAAAGAAGCGTAAACCCGTTTCTTCTCGGAACATTGGCCTACCGGCCGATCGCCGGCTTCGGGTAAAGTAAGCGGGTAAAGGGTTGATTTGACCCGCACGGCGTCGCCCTGCGGTTAACGCATTTCATAAGGTATCTGGAATAATGAAAAAACTGTTAGTTGCCTGCTGTCTGCTTTCGGGATTCGCTTCTACCTCCGTGCTGGCCGATGCCGCACAGGATCTGCAAAGTCGCCTGGCGAAGGTGAACAGTTTCCACGCCAGCTTCTCGCAAACCGTGACCAGCGCCGACGGCGCCGCGGTGCAACAGGGGGAAGGCGAGCTGTGGGTGAAGCGGCCAAACCTGTTCAACTGGCACATGACCTCGCCCGATGAGAGCGTGCTGGTCTCCGACGGCCAGACCCTGTGGTTCTATAACCCGTTCGTGGAGCAGGTGACGGCGACCTGGCTGAAGAACGCCACCGGCAATACGCCGTTTATGCTGATCACCCGCAATAATGCCAGCGACTGGAAACAGTACAACGTGAAGCAAAAGGGCGATGATTTCGAGCTGACGCCGAAGTCCGCCAGCGGCAACCTGAAGCAGTTCGCCATCAGCGTGACCAACAGCGGTACCATTCGCAGCTTCGCTGCGGTGGAGCAGGATGGCCAGCGCAGTTCCTACACGCTGAAAAGCCAGCAGAACGTCGCTGCCGATCCGGCCAAATTCAAATTTACCCCGCCGAAGGGGGTGACGCTGGACGACCAGCGCCAGTGAGGTGCAAGTGAGTAATAATCTGTCGCTCGATTTTTCCCAAAACGAGTTCCAGCCGTTGGCCGCGCGTATGCGGCCGACTACGCTGGCGCAGTATATCGGCCAGCAGCACCTGCTGGCCGCCGGCAAGCCGCTGCCGCGCGCCATCGAGGCCGGGCAGCTGCACTCGATGATTTTATGGGGGCCGCCGGGCACCGGGAAGACGACGCTGGCAGAGCTGATCGGCCGTTACGGTCAGGCGGATGTCGAACGGATCTCCGCCGTGACCTCCGGTATCAAGGAGATCCGCGAGGCGATCGAGCGGGCGCGGCAAAACCGCGACGCTGGCCGCCGCACCATCCTGTTCGTCGACGAAGTGCACCGCTTTAATAAGAGCCAGCAGGACGCTTTCCTGCCGCACATTGAAGACGGCACCATCACCTTTATCGGCGCCACTACCGAAAACCCGTCGTTCGAGCTGAACTCGGCGCTGCTGTCTCGCGCCCGCGTCTATCTGCTGAAGGCGCTGACCGCCGAAGACATCGGCCAGGTGCTGGATCAGGCGATGGGCGACAAGGCGCGCGGCTTTGGCGGCCAGAATGTCGAATTGCCGGCGGAAACGCGCCGCCTGCTGTCGGAGCTGGTGGGCGGCGACGCGCGCCGGGCGCTGAACAGCCTGGAGATGATGGCGGATATGGCGGAGTTAGACGCCAAAGGCGTGCGGGTGCTGACGCCGGAGCTGCTGAAAGAGGTGTCGGGCGAACGCAGTGCGCGCTTCGACAACAAGGGCGACCGTTATTACGACCTGATTTCCGCGCTGCATAAATCGGTGCGCGGCTCGGCGCCGGACGCTGCGCTGTACTGGTATGCGCGCATTATTACCGCCGGCGGCGATCCACTCTACGTGGCGCGCCGTCTGTTGGCGATCGCCTCTGAAGACGTGGGCAACGCCGATCCGCGCGGCATGCAGGTGGCGATCGCCGCCTGGGATTGCTTTACCCGCGTGGGGCCGGCAGAGGGCGAGCGCGCCATCGCGCAGGCGATCGTCTATCTGGCCTGCGCGCCGAAGAGCAACGCGGTCTACACCGCATTCAAGGCCGCCATGCGCGACGCCAAAGAGCAGGCCGATTATGACGTGCCGGAGCACCTGCGCAACGCGCCAACCAAGCTGATGAAGGAGATGGGGCTGGGGGCGGAATACCGTTACGCTCACGATGAACCCAACGCCTACGCCGCCGGCGAGAACTATTTCCCGCCCGAAATGGCCCATACGCGCTACTATCAACCGACCTCGCGCGGGCTGGAAGGGAAAATCGGCGAAAAGTTGGCATGGCTGGCTGAGCAGGATCAAAATAGCCCGACAAAACGCTACCGCTAGCGAGGCCGTTGCGGTAAGGTTAGCGGGTATCACTCTTCTTTTATGCGGCTATAAATCAGCCGCATAGAACAACAACACTTCTTTCAATAACAACAAGCACAGGATTAGCATGCTCGATCCCAATCTGCTGCGTAATGAGCTAGACGCAGTCGCCGTCAAACTGGCTCGCCGAGGCTTTAAACTCGATCTGGATCTGCTGCGTTCGCAGGAAGAACGCCGCAAAGTTCTGCAGGTAGAAACTGAAACGCTGCAAGCGGAACGCAACTCCCGATCGAAATCCATCGGCGCGGCCAAAGCGCGTGGGGAAGACATCGAGCCACTGCGTCGCGAAGTGAACGAGCTGGGTGACAAGCTGGATGCCGCCAAGGCGGCGCTGGATGCGCTGCAAAGCGAGATCCGCGATTACGCCCTGACGCTGCCTAACCTGCCGGACGACGCGGTGCCGGATGGTAAAGACGACAGCGAAAACCTGGAAGTGACCCGCTGGGGCGAACCGCGCCAGTACGACTTCGCGGTGCGCGATCACGTCGATCTGGGTGAAATGGCCGGCGGGCTGGATTTTGCCGCTGCGGTTAAGCTGACCGGTTCGCGCTTTGTGGTGATGAAAGGGCAAATCGCCCGCATGCACCGCGCGCTGTCCCAGTTCATGCTGGATCTGCACACCGAGCAGCACGGCTACCTGGAGGCCTACGTGCCTTACCTGGTCAACCACGCCACGCTGTACGGCACCGGCCAACTGCCGAAGTTCGGCGAAGATCTGTTCCATACCCGTCCGCTGGAAGAAGAAGCCGACAGCAGCAACTATGCGCTGATCCCAACGGCGGAGGTGCCGCTGACCAACCTGGTGCGCGACGAGATCGTGGAAGAGGAATCTCTGCCGCTGAAGATGACCGCGCACACGCCATGCTTCCGTGCGGAAGCCGGCTCTTACGGCCGCGACACCCGTGGTTTGATCCGCATGCACCAGTTCGACAAGGTCGAGATGGTGCAGATCGTTCGCCCGGAAGATTCGATGGATGCCCTGGAAGAGCTGACCGGCCACGCGGAAAAAGTGCTGCAGCTGCTGAACCTGCCTTACCGCAAGGTGCTGCTGTGCACCGGCGATATGGGCTTCGGCGCGTGCAAAACCTACGATCTGGAAGTGTGGCTGCCGGCGCAGGATACCTACCGCGAGATCTCGTCCTGCTCCAACATGTGGGACTTCCAGGCGCGCCGCATGCAGGCGCGCTGCCGCAGCAAGGCCGACAAGAAACCGCGTCTGGTTCACACCCTGAACGGCTCGGGCCTGGCAGTCGGCCGCACGCTGGTGGCGGTGTTGGAAAACTACCAGCAGGCCGACGGCCGCATTCAGGTACCTGAAGTGCTGCGTCCATATATGGGCGGCCTGGAATACATCGGCTGAACGGCAAACCACGAGAAAAAGCGCCTGCGGGCGCTTTTTTTATGTCGAAAATTCAGTCCGTTGCCAGCGTGTAAGCCTGTTGAATGTAGTCGACCAGATGCTTGTTTTTCACCTCGGCGGGTGAGTGGAGCTGAATGTGCCGCCGATACTGGCCGCTGCCTTGGAGCTGATGATGACGGTCTGTCAGCCGGTTAGCTGGAAACAAATCGTGCGCTGGAATGATAAGAGGCGATTGACTTTTTTATCGCCAGTGGCATGATGCGCGCACTCTCATTGCGCGTTCGGTCACAATTTCACTATGTCCGCATACTCCCGCCCGGTGCTCTTATTGCTCTGCGGCCTCTTGCTGCTCACGGTATCTATTGCCGTTTTGAATACGCTCGTGCCTCTTTGGTTAACCCATGCTCAGCTGTCGACCTGGCAGGTGGGAATGGTCAGCTCCTCTTATTTCAGCGGCAACCTGTTGGGCACGCTGGTGGCGGGCAAACTGATCCAGCGCGTCGGCTTTACCCGCAGCTATCATCTTTCTTGTCTGGTGTTCGCCGCCGCAACCGCTGGTATGGTGCTGTCGATCGATTTTTGGAGCTGGCTGGGCTGGCGCTTCTTCGCCGGCGTCGGCTGCGCCTGGATCTGGGTGATCGTGGAAAGCGCGCTGTTGCGCAGCGGCAATCTAAGCAACCGTGGCCAGCTGCTGGCGGCCTATATGATTGTCTATTACCTCGGTACGGTGACCGGCCAATTGCTGTTGAGCATGACCTCGACGGAATTGCTACACGTGGTGCCGTGGGTGACCGCCATTGTGATCAGCGCGATGTTGCCGATGCTGTTTGCGCGGGTCAACCGCCATGAAGACGAGCCGCAGCAGGCGGCGGTGTGGACAATGCTGAGACGCCGCAGCGCACGCCTTGGCATCAATGGCTGCATCATCTCCGGCATCGTGCTCGGTTCGCTGTACGGCCTGATGCCGCTGTACCTCTCTCATCAGGGCATGAGCGATGCCAACGTCGGTTACTGGATGGCACTGTTGGTCAGCTCCGGCATCGTCGGCCAATGGCCGGTCGGTCGCCTGGCCGATCGCTACGGGCGCCTGCTGGTGCTGCGCATTCAGGTGTTCGTGGTGATCCTCGCCAGCGTGGCGATGCTCGGTAACTACGCCATGGCGCCTTCGCTGTTCATCCTCGGCTGCGCCGGCTTTACCCTGTACCCGGTGGCGATGTCCTGGGCCTGTGAGAAGGCGCTGCCGCACGAGTTGGTGGCGATGAACCAGGCGCTCCTGATGAGTTACACCATCGGCAGCCTGCTGGGCCCGTCGATGACGGCGCTGCTGATGCAAAACTACTCCGATCGCGTGCTGTTCGTGATGATCGCCGCCGTGGCGCTGGTTTACCTGCTGATGCTGCTGAAGAAGCAGAAGCCGGATCACCATCACACGCCGTTCGCCGCCGCCTGAGCATAAAAAAAACCGGCCATGAGCCGGTTTTTCTTTGGCGCTGCGCCAATCAGTAAATGACTTTGTGGCCGTAGCTTTCCAGGATGCCTTTGACGCGATCCATGGTCTCGGCCTTCGGCGGGTGTACGCCGTCCAGCTTGTACTCTTCCCCCATCGCTATCCATTTGTGCTTGCCCAGTTCGTGGTAGGGCAGCAGCTCGATTTTCTCGATGTTGGTCATGTCTTGGGTGAACTCGCCCAGCAGGTGCGCCGACTTATCGTCGTCTGACCAACCCGGCACTACCACATAGCGGATCCAGGTGCGTTGATTGCGCTTCGCCAGGTAGCGAGCGAATTCCAGCGTGCGGTGGTTGGAGACGCCGACCAGGTTCTGGTGGATCTCGTCGTTCATCTGTTTCAGATCCAGCATCACCAGATCGGTGGTGTCCAGCAGCTCGTCGATCACCGGATCGTAGCGGCGCACGAAGCCATTGGTGTCCAGGCAGGTATTGATGCCTTCGGCATGGCAGGCGCGGAACCAGTCGCGCACGAATTCAGCCTGCAGGATCGCCTCGCCGCCGGACGCCGTCACGCCGCCGCCGGAGGCGTTCATGAAGTGGCGATAGGCTACCGCGTCTTTCATCAGCTCTTCGACGGTCACTTCCTTGCCGCCGTGGGTGTCCCAGGTGTCGCGGTTATGGCAATAGAGGCAGCGCATCAGGCAGCCCTGGAAGAAGACGATAAAGCGGATCCCGGGCCCGTCGACGGTGCCGCAGGATTCGAAGGAGTGGATGCGACCAGTTACTGACTTTCGCTCCCCCTCGGTAGCAGGGAAATTCTTTGTAATACAATCTGTTGTCATATCTGCATAGTCTCAAATAGTGCTAATTAGTGCTGTTTGGTGGACATTATATGGACACTCCATTGAGCGGATTTAGTGTTACAGCATCCTGCAAGAAGTCCGGTGCAAAGTGTGCGTAAATCATGGTTTGCTGTATTTTTGAATGCCCCAAAATCCGCTGTAAAGTGATTATGTTTCCTCCATTCATCATAAAGTGTGTGGCGAAAGTATGCCGGAACACATGAACGGCCTGACCTTCTGGCAAATCCGGTTTCATCTTTCTCAAGACGTTGCGGACGTTGTCATAGTTAGGTGCGTAAAGCGGACCGGTAGTCTTTACTTTCACCTGACGTATTAACTCGTCCGACACTGGGATAGTGCGTCGTTTGCCGTTCTTCGTTTTCATAAACGTCAGCATATTGTTTATGATGTGTTCACCCTTCAATGTGGCAACTTCACCCCAACGTCCACCAGTAGCTAAACAGACTAATACAGCTTTGCGATCGTCACCGTCGAGCAGATCAATAAGAGTGCTGATTTCCTCAATCGAGAGGAACGCCATTTCGGTTTGAGCCTCTTTAAGCTGCTTTATCCCTTTGAACGGGTGTTCGGAATGATACTCTTCCGCTTCAATCAGCTTAGTAAACATCCCGCTCAATATCGCGTGGTGGCGGTTTACACTTGATGCTTTCAACCCTTCATTGAGCATGTGGACGCGATAATTCAATATCGCTTTTTTGGTCAGTTGGTCAGCTCGCACCACGCCCATTTCTGCCAGTATGGCCATGATAGCGGTAAGCCTGCCGCGCTCGATTTCACCACGGTTATGGCTTTTACCGTGGAACACCCACCAGAGATCGAGCAGGGCGGTTAGCTTGCGACGGTCTGCTGGTTTTTCCAGCCAATCCTTCTTGTGATAGTTGACCAGTATGTGACGCTCAAAAACGGATGCCTCACCCTTACTGTCGAACTTCCGCCTGATCCGTTTCCCTTCGGAACCCTGCGGCCTAACGTCCACTTCATAACGACCATCATCGAGCTTCTTAATCGACATAAGACAGCCCTCCGACGTATTCGTCGTCTTGGAAATAAATTGTGAAAATGTATTCTTTATAAACAGTTAGCCACTCTTTTGGCCGGATTGGGGTGATGTTGTTGAGTCTTGCCCAAAGTGTGCGAGAGCCGGTGCAACTTGACCGGCCTCGGGGTTAACCTCATCAAACATGAACCAGTCTCGATACTTACGGAATTGTGGATGTTGGAAAATTTTTATAGTGGCTTCTAAGCCGGGTTTACTGCGTCCTTGTTCGTATTGAAAGAATGAACCATGAGGAATTCCAATTAATTCAGCCATTTGGCGTTGGGTTAGTCGTTCTGATTCTCGGATGAGTTTTATCTTCTCTGCTATCGATATTGACACTTGCATTTAATCTCACTATCTTGTGCGTAAATTCAATGCAGCCATGTGTGACTTGGCTGGTTCTAAGTGGTTCTACATAGAAAGTATGTAAACCTACGCGGAGGATAGCAAATGCGTGACGAAGCTAAAACCAATACTCAGGAAGACGAAACCGATACGAATATAGGCGGTAAAAAACGAGCTATTTCCCTCTCTCCACAACCGTCTGCACTTTTATCGAAAGAGGGTTTCGCTCTTTATGTGGGAAAAACTCCGGCGGCCATCGTTGCGATGGCTAAAGCAGGGAAACTCCCTGCGTTTTACATGGCTGACCCGTTGAAACCGGGTAGCAAAGCTGAGTTGTGGGTTAACCGCAAAGAGTGGGACAAGTACGCTGATCAGCTGGTTGAAGATGCGGCAGAAGAATGGCACGGGTGGAAAGACCGTATCAGCACCAGTAAGCCGGGTAGGGGGCGCAGCTATAATGCAGCCTAATCCGCAACCTATATCAATCGCCTCGCTGCTCTGGAACCACCAAACCGGGCGCAAGCTTGATATCACCATCACCCACGGTAAAGGCCGGAAAGGAATCGTTATTCGTACACGCTCGGCCAGCCGCTGGATCTCCTCCATCAAATCAGCAATGCGGGGTTTTTCAAAATGACAGCTATCACCGCCGGTATTGTTCGCAACCAGCCCGCCGGGCTGCGTGCTTTGGTTGGGGAGCGCCTCGCCGCCCCTCGCTGGAGAAGCACCTGCGATTTTTATAATCAGATGATGGAGCGCGAGCGCCTGACCATCTGTTTCCATGCGCAGTTAAAACAGCGGTATGCTGTTATGCGATTAGAGGAAATGAATGACAGCGAGCGCGAGCGTCTTGTGTGCGCCATTGATGAACTTCGCAGCGCTTTCGCTACTTATCGTAAGCACGGTATCAGTAAATCTGGATTCATTGGCCGATTAACCATAAGCCAGCGCCGCACTTTATTCCTACATGCCGGGTTAACTGAGGTCGAGTTTAATCAGCCGTACTGGCGTATTGATGATGAGTCCTGTAAATGGCGCGAGGAGTTATTCAGGGCGCTGCGTGAGCTGTTTAATTTATTCGAATATGCACCAACCATATTAACGTCAGTTAAACCTGAAGCGTATTTTCATTAATTAACTCGCTTTAAATTTAAAGGCGCTTGATTGCGTCGGGCATCCTTTTATCTGGAGTTCTCTATGCACATGTATAAAACCGTTGGCCAAGAAATGCGAAATAAGGCTGATGCAGATTTGCGTAACTTCATGCTGAACAACGCTCGTGCGGAAGCAAAGGCAGATGCGGCCGTTAGTTTCTCCTCTCACCTTGACCGTTTGGCGACTCATGCGGCGGTTAATCATCTCTCATGTGTGGAAATCATCGAGCTGTTGCGTCAGGAGTCGGAGAAGTTTGACCACGAAGGACAGGCGCACAAGCAGGAGTTGAAGCATGGTTGAGCGGGAGTATGTGGAAATTAATAACGTATTCGCCATCGTGAAAATGGATGAGGGCGATTTTATTTTAGCCGAAGTAAAAACAGATAAAGAGACAAAAGAAAAATATTACCAGACCAGAGCTATTTACTCGAATGAGTTAAAGCTGGTTGCTGACCTTATTAATTTGTCGGTAAAGCGCGGCGTTTTTCTTAAAACCATTACCAGTATTAGCGAGCTGATGAAGGAGTCGCATCGCATCGCAGAATTAGCTCAGCAGGTACTCAATAAACTGAATAGTGAATCGGAGCAATAACGATGCCGGATTTAATGGACTTGGTGCAGCAGCGCCAGCAGGAGACTCTCGCCGCACAAGTTAATGCTGCGCGCATAAAGGGCGGGGTGTCTGCGTCAATTTGTGAAGAGTGTGACCAAGCTATCCCCGCTGCACGCCGTGCAGCCTTTGCCGGTGTGACCCGTTGCGTGTCATGCCAGACCATCCACGAACAACAAACCAAGCATTTCAGGGGGTAATCATGCTGCGCATTCCTGTCGGTAAGGATTGGGTTATCACCAGTGATGCCAATCAGTTCATTTTGAACAAAAAGAAGCTGGTTAAAACCGGTGGTAAGGCGGGCGAGGAGTGGCTCGACGCCGTCGGTTATTACCCGACGGTCACGCAGTTGGTTTCCGGGTTGGTGCATCACCACGTCCGTGACTCAACCGTTACCAGTATCGCAGGTTTGGCCGCTGAGATTGGCCGCATTGGCGAGCTGTGCCAAGAGGCGTTTTCCGCGATAAATAAAGAGGATAAATGACTGTATCAGCCCGGGGGCGCATAGCCCCCTCACCACCACCGCCATTTGCAGCAACTTCCGGCGAGCCCTTCGTCGGCGTTCATTCATGGAACGCACCAAAATCCGCTATTGGGAAAGAAAGACCGCTTACCCGTGAGCAATACGCTCAGGGGCAAGCCGTTTTGCGTAAAATTCACGCCTTACCGCATTTCCTCAGCAGTATCTTTCTTGGGCGTCATTCTTTCTTGCTGAAAGAGCAGGGGCTGCACGCTGCTAATAAGTGGCTTGTGCTCCAGTTTGAGCGCCGCATCTGGCCGCGCATTGAAATCGTTAATGAGAAAAATGCGATGAACCTTAACGCCTCGCCATGCTTTATGGCTGAGGTGGATAATTATGCACGTCTGCCGGGCATGGAAGATAAGGAGTTGCGGCGTTTTGCTGACCGTATCGCTGGGCAGTTGCTGCAAAATTATGACCGCTATTGTGAGGAGTTTCTCGCCGCCAATGACGGGGATAATTCTTTACTGCTGAGTAACGGCGTACAGGCTGTGTTTTATGGGCGCATCGCCCGCATGGCGCGAGCCTTTAATATCACGCCAATGCACTGGAGAAAATACTGCAAAGGTAAGCTGGACGCGTCTTCGGCTGTTGCCAGTTTGTCACGGCTGGCTAACGCGGAGTGGTGGGAACGCCAGTTGAAAGTGCAGCGCACACGCTGGCGTGAGGCGTTACTGATTGCCGCCGGTGAAGTAAACCTAAAGAAATATCCATACGCGAGCAAGCAGGCGATTAGGGATGTGCAGGCCCGGCGGTTAGCCAATATGGATTATCTGAAAGGGTGCGATCTGGAGAATGTCGCCACCGGTGAACGTGTCGACCTGATTGATAAGGTCATGGCGAGCATTTCTAATCCGGAAATCCGCCGCATGGAGCTGATGAGCACCATCGCAGGGATAGAAAAATATGCTGCCAGCGAGAGGCACGTCGGCATGTTTATCACTATCACCACCCCGTCTAAATATCACCCGACGCGCGTTGTTGGCAAAGAAGGGGCTGAAAAAGTCCAGTTTAACCACAATTGGGATTCAGAGGCTTTTTCACCGAAAGACGGCCAGCGTTATCTGGTGCGCATCTGGAGCAAAATGCGCACCGCGTTTAAAGATAACGGCCTGAGCGTTTACGGTATGCGTGTCGTTGAACCTCACCATGACGGGACGCCGCACTGGCATATGATGCTGTTTTGCGAGCGCAAACAACGTCAGGACGTCATCGACATCATGCGTCGCTATGCATTGAAAGAGGATGGCGATGAGCGCGGTGCAGCAAAGAACCGATTTGAAGCCAAGCATATGAATAAGGGCGGCGCGGCGGGGTATATCGCTAAATACATTGCTAAAAATATCGATGGTTATGCGCTCGACGGCCAGATTGACCACGACACCGGGAAACCGTTACGCGATATGGCTGCTGCGGTGACCTCATGGGCGTCAACATGGCGCATCCCTCAGTTCAAGGCTATCGGAATCCCTACCATGGGCGCTTATCGTGAATGCCGGGCCGCCTGCCTCCGCCACATCAGCCTTGCTGAAACTTTTGACGAGCGTGTCGAGGCCGTGCGTGCGGCTGCCAGTGCTGGAAATTTTGCCGCCTATATGGCTGGACAGGGAGGCGCAAACGTCCCGCGCGACGTGCAGACCGTGCGAGTTGCGCGCAAGGTGGCTGATGAGCCGAACGCTTATGACGAAGAGGTGCAAAAGGTTGTCGGCATTTTTGCGCCGCACCTTGGCGTGGGTCATATTCACGAAACCCGGACAACAGAATGGCGCATTGTCCGCAAGGCCGTTGACCTTGACGTTGATCCTTTGACTTTAAAAAGCGCCTCTGGCGCGCCTCGGAGTCCTGTCAATAACTGTGGGGAGGCTCCGCGAGAGCCAGACGCAGTTATGCAAGATACACCGCCTGAGTACGTCACGGCGGTGATGAATTTGATTGATAGCGGGGATGTTAGCTGGGATGACGCAGACGTCGCCAAGACGCTTAGAGACGCGATAAGGGGGCAGTCAACGAAGGATAATCACCAAAAAATCGCCCGGAATCGGAAAAAATCTTGGAACGATGCGCCATCGGCACGTCTGACACCGGCAGAACGAGCAAGGATTCCGCAAATCCGGCTTGAGCTGGCGCAGCATGGCATTACTGCCGAGCGCTGGGAGCTAAAAGCCTTGACGCGAGGGGCGACAATAATATTTGGCGACCAGCCGTTCTCATATCTTCCACTCGATGAGTGGCCGGGTTTTAGCCAATAATCATCACCAGATAATGAATGTTTTGCTATCATGCGCATGATTGCTGCACACTGTATGTACATGATAATTAATTCATTATGGGGATTATTTTGGAGCTAATACTGTGTATTCCGATGATTTCGATCAGTGATTCCGGCGATTCCGATCGCTCTTCTCGCGCTGTTTATTTCTTACTCTTGTTTTTAACTCGTCTGATCGGTTTGCGCCAGTTTACGCATCGACTCACCC
>NZ_JAMYWQ010000049.1 GCF_024160145.1 Serratia nevei | reverse complement strand
GACAACGTGAACATGGTTGTCACCCTGATCCACCCAATCGCGATGGACGACGGTCTGCGTTTCGCAATCCGTGAAGGCGGCCGTACCGTTGGCGCAGGTGTTGTTGCTAAAGTTATCGCTTAATCGCTGATAAAGTTTGACGCGACACGCGGTAAAAGGGCATCATTTGATGCCCTTTTTCTACGCTGTGAACTAGAACCTATCTCATCAGCGATTTTGCAGTCATAATCATTGGTGAGATGGGCTCTTAAACCGTATTGACTGAAATACGTCATAGCGTAAAACACCGGGATAGCGCTGAAGCGGTATCCGATCGGTTTGGTTTGCCTCGCAATGCGAGGCAAAGTTGTTTGTTCTGAATCATCATTGTGACAGGTTGGTTTATGAGTGCGAATACCGAGGCTCAAGGGAGCGGACGCGGCCTGGAAGCGGCAAAGTGGCTGATCGTCGCCGTTCTGTTGGTTGTGGCTATTGTCGGTAACTATTACTACCGTGATTTAAGCCTGCCATTGCGCGCGCTGGCAGTTGTGCTGATCATCGCCGTTGCAGGTGCAGTGGCTCTGATGACCACCAAAGGCAAAGCCACCGTTGCGTTTGCCCGTGAAGCGCGTACCGAAGTACGTAAAGTGATTTGGCCAACTCGTCAGGAAACGCTACACACCACGTTGATCGTTGCCGCGGTAACCGCCGTGATGTCACTGATTCTGTGGGGGCTGGATGGTATTCTGGTCCGTCTGGTGTCGTTTATTACTGGCCTGAGGTTCTAAAATGTCTGAAGCTCCAAAAAAACGTTGGTACGTCGTTCAGGCGTTTTCCGGTTTTGAAGGTCGCGTAGCACAATCGCTGCGTGAACATATCAAACTGCACGATATGGAAGAGCTGTTCGGCGAAGTGATGGTGCCTACGGAAGAAGTGGTTGAAATCCGTGGCGGCCAGCGTCGCAAGAGCGAGCGTAAGTTCTTCCCTGGCTACGTGCTGGTGCAGATGGTGATGAATGACGCCAGCTGGCACCTGGTGCGCAGCGTACCGCGCGTCATGGGGTTCATCGGCGGTACGTCTGACCGTCCAGCGCCGATCAGCGATAAAGAAGTTGATGCGATCATGAATCGCCTGCAGCAGGTGGGTGACAAGCCGCGTCCGAAAACGCTGTTCGAACCGGGCGAACTGGTGCGCGTCAACGACGGCCCGTTTGCCGACTTCAACGGCGTGGTCGAAGAAGTCGATTACGAGAAGAGCCGCCTGAAAGTTTCCGTTTCCATCTTTGGCCGTGCAACGCCGGTGGAACTGGACTTCAGCCAGGTTGAGAAGGGCTGATCGAATAATCAGCAATGAGTGGCGCGTCGCCGCTTGTCAAAGGCGCGAAATTGAACTACAATTTCGCGCCTTTTGTTTTTAGATGCCTTGCCTGATGCATGTTGGGCGGGGTGAAACACGGGGAGCCTCTTGCGAGGCGATACTACCCAAACCGAGGAAATTTAAATGGCTAAGAAAGTACAAGCCTACGTCAAGCTGCAAGTTGCAGCTGGTATGGCGAACCCGAGCCCACCAGTGGGCCCAGCTCTGGGTCAGCAGGGCGTTAACATCATGGAATTCTGTAAGGCATTCAACGCTAAGACTGACAGCGTTGAAAAAGGTCTGCCGATTCCGGTTGTTATCACCGTTTACTCTGACCGTTCCTTCACCTTCGTTACCAAAACCCCGCCAGCAGCAGTTCTGCTGAAAAAAGCGGCTGGTATCAAGTCT
Source organism: Serratia nevei (assembly GCF_024160145.1). GTDB lineage: Bacteria > Pseudomonadota > Gammaproteobacteria > Enterobacterales > Enterobacteriaceae > Serratia > Serratia nevei_A. The sequence continues at coordinate 28,904 of NZ_JAMYWQ010000049.1, read as the reverse complement.
GGTTCCGGTAAGCCGAACAAAGACAAAGTCGGTAAAGTGACCCGTGCTCAGGTACGTGAAATCGCAGAAACCAAAGCTGCGGACATGACTGGTTCTGACGTTGAAGCGATGACTCGCTCCATCGAAGGTACTGCTCGTTCCATGGGCCTGGTAGTGGAGGATTAAGAGATGGCTAAGCTGACCAAGCGCATGCGCGTGATCCGTGACAAAGTTGATGCTACTAAACAGTATGACATCACCGAAGCTGTTGCTCTGCTGAAAGAGCTGGCCACCGCTAAATTCGTAGAAAGCGTTGACGTTGCCGTTAACCTCGGCATCGACGCTCGTAAATCTGACCAAAACGTTCGTGGCGCTACCGTTCTGCCACACGGCACCGGTCGTTCCGTTCGCGTTGCCGTATTTGCCCAAGGCGCTAACGCTGAAGCAGCGAAAGCTGCCGGCGCAGAGCTGGTAGGTATGGACGATCTGGCTGACCAGATCAAGAAAGGCGAAATGAACTTCGACGTTGTTATTGCTTCCCCGGATGCAATGCGCGTTGTAGGTCAACTGGGCCAGATCCTGGGTCCACGCGGCCTGATGCCAAACCCGAAAGTGGGTACCGTTACTCCGAACGTTGCTGAAGCAGTGAAAAACGCTAAAGCAGGTCAGGTTCGCTACCGTAACGACAAAAACGGCATCATCCATACCACTATCGGTAAGGTTGATTTCGACGCAGACAAACTGAAAGAAAACCTGGAAGCCCTGCTGGTTGCGCTGAAAAAAGCAAAACCTTCTCAGGCGAAAGGCATGTACATCAAGAAAGTTAGCCTCTCCACCACCATGGGTGCTGGCGTTGCTATCGATCAGAGCGGCCTGTCTGCTGCAGCGAACTAATCGCACTTGCGATTATCGCTTTGACTTGGGGCCGAGATTTGTCTAGAATCTTATGCCCCAAGGTTTTGCTATTGGCTATGCCGTAGGCAAAACAAAGATTTTTCGGTTGGAGCCTGGCCTATCCAGGCCTCCGTCCAAGACCGCAGGTGTATCGCAAGATACTTAATCCTTCCTGCGTAGACGGTGACAGAGCCTAAGAAAATTTTTCTTTTTTATAAAAGAATGTCTTTGCTGGATTCTGCTCACCGTGTTAAGCCGCTCGGCGTGGCGTGTTACAAAGCGCCGAGTGAAGTGAGTTCCGGGGGATTTTCCCCGGCTAATCCAGGAGCAAAAAGCTAATGGCATTAAATCTTCAAGACAAACAAGCGATTGTTGCTGAAGTCAGCGAAGTAGCCAAAGGCGCGCTGTCTGCGGTTGTTGCGGATTCCCGCGGCGTTACCGTAGATAAAATGACTGAACTGCGTAAAGCAGGTCGTGAAGCTGGCGTTTACATGCGTGTTGTTCGCAACACCCTGATGCGTCGCGTAGTTGAAGGCACTCCGTTCGAATGCCTGAAAGACACGTTTGTCGGTCCAACCTTGATTGCATTCTCTCACGAACACCCGGGCGCTGCTGCTCGTCTGTTCAAAGAGTTCGCGAAAGCGAATGCAAAATTCGAGGTTAAAGCTGCGGCCTTTGAAGGTGAGCTGATCCCAGCGGCGCAAATCGACCGCCTGGCGACGCTACCAACTTACGAAGAAGCGATCGCACGCCTGATGGCAACCATGAAAGAAGCCGCTGCCGGCAAACTGGTTCGCACTCTGGCTGCAGTACGCGATCAGAAAGAAGCGGCGTAAGCCCCTCTTTCTTAGCCTTTGCTAACGTATTTAAACTATTTCTGAATTTTAGGAACAATTGTTATGTCTATCACTAAAGACCAAATCCTGGAAGCAGTTGCCGCTATGTCCGTAATGGACGTTGTTGAACTGGTTTCCGCTATGGAAGAAAAATTCGGCGTTTCTGCTGCTGCTGCTGTAGCTGTTGCTGCTGGCCCAGCTGAAGCTGCTGAAGAGAAAACTGAATTCGACGTTATCCTGAAAGCTGCAGGCGCTAACAAAGTTGCTGTTATCAAAGCAGTACGTGGCGCTACCGGCCTGGGTCTGAAAGAAGCTAAAGACCTGGTTGAATCTGCTCCAGCCGCTCTGAAAGAAGGCGTGAGCAAAGATGACGCAGAAGCTCTGAAAAAATCTCTGGAAGAAGCTGGCGCAGAAGTTGAAGTTAAATAAGCCAACCCTTCCGGTTGCAGCCTAGTCTTTTAGGCTGATGGCTGGTGACTTTTTAGTCACCAGCCTTTTTGCGCTGTAGGGCGCCAGTAGCGTTTCACACTGTTTGGCTGCTGGTTTCGCCTCCCAATGTTTGTTTTTATTGACGACTTAATATACCGCGGTCTTTGCACTACCAGGAGTTCTGGGGGAAGACGCGATGAAATGGTTTAAGCGTGATAGCAAGAGACATTGCGGAAAGTGTTCCCGCTTTCCGGTCGACAAAACGGTGTTGCATGAACTGTCCCTAATCGGACGGACAGATTGGGTCACTGATCAGCGAGCTGAGGAACCCTATGGTTTACTCCTATACCGAGAAAAAACGTATTCGTAAGGATTTTGGTAAACGTCCACAAGTGCTGGACATACCATATCTCCTTTCTATCCAGCTTGACTCGTTCCAGAAGTTTATCGAGCAAGATCCAGAAGGGCAGTACGGCCTTGAAGCCGCATTCCGTTCTGTTTTCCCTATCCAGAGCTACAGTGGCAATTCGGAGCTGCAATACGTTAGCTACCGTCTTGGTGAGCCGGTCTTCGACGTCAAAGAGTGCCAGATCCGTGGTGTGACGTTCTCTGCACCGCTGCGCGTAAAACTGCGCCTGGTTATCTATGAGCGCGAAGCGCCTGAAGGTACGGTCAAAGACATCAAGGAACAAGAAGTCTACATGGGCGAAATTCCGCTCATGACCGAAAACGGCACCTTTGTGATCAACGGTACTGAGAGGGTTATCGTATCTCAGTTGCACCGTAGTCCTGGCGTATTCTTCGACAGCGATAAGGGTAAAACCCACTCCTCGGGTAAAGTGCTGTACAACGCACGCATCATCCCTTACCGCGGTTCATGGTTGGACTTCGAGTTCGATCCGAAAGACAACCTGTTCGTGCGTATTGACCGTCGCCGCAAACTGCCTGCGACCATCATTCTGCGCGCGCTGAACTACACCACTGAACAGATCCTCGACCTGTTCTTTGACAAGATCGTCTTCGAAATCCGCGACAACAAGCTGCAGATGGAGCTGGTGCCAGAGCGCCTGCGTGGTGAGACCGCTTCGTTCGACATCGAAGCCAACGGCAAGATCTACGTAGAGAAAGGCCGTCGCATCACCGCTCGTCATATCCGTCAGCTGGAAAAAGACGACATTCAGAGCATTGAAGTACCGGTAGAGTACATCGCGGGCAAAGTGGTCGCGAAAGACTATATCGATACCAATACCGGCGAACTGATCTGCGCAGCCAACATGGAGCTGTCGCTGGATCTGCTGGCCAAGCTGAGCCAGTCCGGCCACAAGCGCATCGAAACGCTGTTCACCAACGATCTGGATCACGGCGCGTACATCTCTGAAACGCTGCGTGTCGATCCGACCAACGATCGTCTGAGCTCGCTGGTAGAAATCTACCGCATGATGCGCCCTGGTGAGCCGCCAACGCGCGAAGCTGCCGAAAGCCTGTTCGAGAACCTGTTCTTCTCCGAAGACCGCTACGATCTGTCCGCGGTGGGTCGCATGAAGTTCAACCGTTCTCTGCTGCGCGACGAGATCGAAGGTTCGGGCATCCTGAGCAAAGACGACATCATCGAAGTGATGAAGAAGCTCATCGATATCCGTAACGGCAAGGGCGAAGTGGACGATATCGACCACTTGGGCAACCGTCGTATCCGCTCCGTCGGCGAAATGGCCGAGAACCAGTTCCGCGTAGGTCTGGTGCGTGTTGAGCGTGCGGTGAAAGAGCGTCTGTCTCTGGGCGATCTGGATACCCTGATGCCTCAGGACATGATCAACGCCAAGCCGATTTCGGCGGCGGTGAAAGAGTTCTTCGGCTCCAGCCAGCTGTCCCAGTTCATGGACCAGAACAACCCGCTGTCCGAGATCACGCACAAGCGTCGTATCTCCGCACTGGGCCCGGGCGGTCTGACCCGTGAGCGCGCCGGCTTTGAAGTTCGAGACGTACACCCGACCCACTACGGCCGTGTGTGCCCAATCGAAACGCCGGAAGGTCCAAACATCGGTCTGATCAACTCCCTGTCCGTGTACGCACAGACTAACGAGTATGGCTTCCTGGAAACCCCGTACCGCCGCGTGCGTGACGGCGTGGTGACCGATGAAATCAACTACCTGTCTGCTATTGAAGAAGGCAACTTCGTTATCGCCCAGGCGAACTCCAACCTGGATGAAGAAGGCCGCTTCGTAGAAGACCTGGTCACCTGCCGCAGCAAAGGCGAATCAAGCCTGTTCAGCCGCGACCAGGTTGACTACATGGACGTATCCACCCAACAGGTTGTTTCCGTTGGTGCTTCACTGATTCCATTCCTGGAACACGATGACGCCAACCGTGCATTGATGGGTGCGAACATGCAACGTCAGGCCGTACCAACCCTGCGCGCTGACAAGCCGCTGGTCGGTACCGGTATGGAACGCGCTGTAGCGGTTGACTCCGGCGTAACCGCCGTTGCCAAACGCGGCGGTGTGATCCAGTACGTGGATGCTTCCCGTATCGTTATCAAAGTTAACGAAGACGAGATGTACCCGGGCGAAGCAGGTATCGATATTTACAACCTGACCAAGTACACCCGTTCTAACCAGAACACCTGCATCAACCAGATGCCGTGTGTGAATCTGGGTGAGCCAATCGAGCGCGGCGACGTGCTGGCGGATGGCCCATCGACAGATCTGGGCGAACTGGCACTGGGCCAGAACATGCGCGTAGCGTTCATGCCTTGGAACGGCTACAACTTCGAAGACTCCATCTTGGTCTCCGAGCGCGTGGTGCAGGAAGATCGCTTCACCACCATCCACATCCAGGAACTGGCGTGCGTGTCTCGCGACACCAAGCTGGGGCCTGAAGAGATCACCGCCGACATCCCTAACGTGGGTGAAGCTGCGCTCTCCAAGCTGGATGAATCCGGTATCGTGTATATCGGTGCTGAAGTGACCGGCGGTGACATTCTGGTCGGTAAGGTAACGCCTAAAGGCGAAACCCAGCTGACGCCGGAAGAGAAACTGCTGCGTGCGATCTTCGGTGAGAAAGCGTCTGACGTTAAAGACTCTTCTCTGCGTGTACCGAACGGCGTTTCCGGTACGGTTATCGACGTGCAGGTCTTCACCCGCGATGGCGTGGAAAAAGACAAGCGCGCGTTGGAAATCGAAGAGATGCAGCTGAAGCAGGCGAAGAAAGACCTGACTGAAGAACTGCAGATCCTGGAAGCCGGCCTGTTTGCACGTATCCACGCGGTGCTGGTTGCCGGTGGCATCGAAGCCGACAAGCTGAGCAAGCTGCCGCGCGATCGCTGGCTGGAACTGGGCCTGACCGACGAAGAGAAGCAAAACCAGCTGGAGCAGCTGGCTGAGCAGTACGACGAACTGAAATCCGACTTCGAGAAGAAGCTGGAAGCCAAGCGTCGTAAGATCACTCAGGGCGACGATCTGGCGCCGGGCGTGCTGAAAATCGTCAAGGTTTATCTGGCCGTTAAGCGTCAGATCCAACCGGGTGACAAGATGGCGGGCCGCCACGGTAACAAGGGTGTTATCTCCAAGATCAACCCGATCGAAGATATGCCTTACGATGAAAACGGCACGCCGGTAGACATCGTACTGAACCCGCTGGGCGTACCATCACGTATGAACATCGGTCAGATCCTGGAAACCCACCTGGGTATGGCTGCGAAAGGCATCGGTGAGAAGATCAACCAGATGCTGAAGCAGCAGCAGGAAGTGGCCAAGCTGCGTGAGTTCATCCAGAAGGCCTACGATCTGGGCGACGACGTTTGCCAGAAAGTTGACCTGAACACCTTCAGCGACGACGAAGTGCTGCGTCTGGCAGAGAACCTGAAAAAAGGTATGCCGATCGCAACGCCGGTGTTTGACGGTGCGAAAGAGACTGAAATCAAGAAGCTGCTGGAAATGGGCGGTATCCCGACCTCCGGTCAGATCACGCTGTTCGATGGCCGTACCGGTGAGCAATTCGAGCGCCAGGTTACTGTCGGCTATATGTACATGCTGAAACTGAACCACTTGGTTGACGATAAAATGCACGCCCGTTCAACCGGTTCTTACAGCTTGGTGACTCAGCAACCTCTGGGTGGTAAAGCGCAGTTCGGTGGTCAACGCTTCGGTGAGATGGAAGTGTGGGCACTGGAAGCATACGGCGCGGCTTATACCCTGCAGGAAATGCTCACCGTTAAGTCGGATGACGTTAACGGCCGTACCAAAATGTACAAAAACATCGTGGATGGCGACCACCGGATGGAGCCAGGCATGCCGGAATCCTTCAACGTACTGTTGAAAGAAATCCGCTCGCTCGGCATCAACATCGAACTGGAAGACGAGTAATCGTCATTCCGGCTCAGGCTCCCCGCCTAAGGGAGCCTGAGGGTGGTTGTTCAGGTCACACGGGTACCTACTGCGGTTGTGGGTACCCAACAGGTTTAACTCCGACAGGAGCCAATCCGTGAAAGACTTATTGAAGTTTCTGAAAGCGCAAACTAAGACCGAAGAGTTTGATGCGATCAAGATTGCTCTGGCCTCGCCAGACATGATCCGTTCGTGGTCGTTCGGTGAAGTTAAGAAGCCGGAAACCATTAACTACCGTACGTTCAAACCTGAGCGTGACGGCCTTTTCTGCGCCCGTATCTTCGGGCCGGTAAAAGATTACGAGTGCCTGTGCGGTAAGTACAAGCGCTTGAAACACCGCGGCGTGATCTGTGAGAAGTGCGGCGTTGAAGTGACCCAGACCAAAGTGCGTCGTGAGCGCATGGGCCACATCGAGCTGGCTTCGCCGACCGCGCACATCTGGTTCCTGAAATCGCTGCCATCCCGCATCGGTTTGCTGCTGGATATGCCGCTGCGTGACATCGAACGCGTACTGTACTTCGAATCCTATGTGGTGGTCGAAGGCGGTATGACCAACCTCGAGCGCCGTCAGATCCTGACCGAAGAGCAGTATCTGGATGCGCTGGAAGAGTTCGGTGACGAATTCGACGCCAAGATGGGTGCGGAAGCTATTCAGGCCCTGTTGAAAAACATGGATCTGGAAGCCGAGTGCGAGCAGCTGCGCGAAGAGCTGAACGAAACCAACTCCGAAACCAAGCGCAAGAAGCTGACCAAGCGTATCAAGCTGCTGGAAGCGTTCGTACAGTCCGGTAACAAGCCGGAGTGGATGATCCTGACCGTGCTGCCGGTACTGCCGCCGGATCTGCGCCCGCTGGTTCCGCTGGATGGCGGTCGTTTCGCGACGTCGGATCTGAACGATCTGTATCGCCGCGTGATCAACCGTAACAACCGTCTGAAACGCCTGCTGGATCTGGCTGCGCCGGACATCATCGTGCGCAACGAAAAGCGTATGCTGCAAGAAGCGGTAGACGCCCTGCTGGATAACGGCCGTCGCGGTCGTGCCATCACCGGTTCCAACAAACGTCCTCTGAAATCTTTGGCCGACATGATCAAAGGTAAGCAGGGTCGTTTCCGTCAGAACCTGCTCGGTAAACGCGTTGACTACTCCGGCCGTTCCGTAATCACCGTAGGTCCATACCTGCGTCTGCATCAGTGCGGTCTGCCTAAGAAGATGGCGCTGGAGCTGTTCAAACCGTTCATCTACGGCAAGTTGGAGCTGCGTGGCCTGGCCACTACCATCAAAGCCGCCAAGAAAATGGTTGAGCGTGAAGAAGCCGTCGTTTGGGATATCCTGGACGAAGTGATCCGCGAACACCCGGTACTGTTGAACCGTGCACCAACCCTGCACCGTTTGGGTATCCAGGCGTTTGAACCGGTTCTGATCGAAGGTAAAGCGATCCAGCTGCACCCGCTGGTTTGTGCGGCCTATAACGCCGACTTCGATGGTGACCAGATGGCCGTTCACGTACCGCTGACGCTGGAAGCCCAGCTGGAAGCGCGTGCGCTGATGATGTCCACCAACAACATCCTGTCCCCTGCGAACGGCGAGCCAATCATCGTTCCTTCTCAGGACGTTGTACTGGGTCTGTACTACATGACCCGCGACTGTGTTAACGCCAAGGGCGAAGGCATGGTGCTGAACGGTTCCAAAGAAGCTGAGCGTGTTTACCGCGCCGGCCTGGCGTCTCTGCATGCGCGCGTTAAAGTGCGTATCACCGAAGACGTCAAAAACGCCGAAGGCGAATGGACTTCTCAGACCAGCATCATCGACACCACCATCGGCCGCGCCATCCTGTGGATGATCGTACCGAAAGGTCTGCCGTACTCGATCGTTAACCAGCCTTTGGGCAAGAAAGCGATCTCCAAGATGCTGAACACCTGTTACCGCATCCTGGGCCTGAAGCCGACCGTTATCTTTGCTGACCAGATCATGTACACCGGTTTTGCTTACGCAGCCCGTTCCGGCGCTTCCGTAGGTATCGACGACATGGTTATCCCGGCCAAGAAAGCGGAGATCATCGAAGAAGCGGAAACCGAAGTTGCCGAGATCCAGGAGCAGTTCCAGTCTGGTCTGGTTACCGCCGGCGAACGCTACAACAAAGTGATCGATATCTGGGCTGCAGCGAACGAACGCGTTGCGAAAGCGATGATGGAAAACCTGTCGGTAGAAGACGTGGTTAACCGTGACGGCGAAGTGGAACAGCAAGTTTCCTTCAACAGCATCTTTATGATGGCCGACTCCGGTGCGCGTGGTTCCGCCGCTCAGATTCGTCAGCTGGCCGGTATGCGTGGTCTGATGGCGAAGCCGGACGGCTCCATCATCGAAACGCCAATCACCGCGAACTTCCGTGAAGGTCTGAACGTACTCCAGTACTTCATCTCCACCCACGGTGCTCGTAAAGGTCTGGCGGATACCGCACTGAAAACCGCGAACTCCGGTTATCTGACCCGTCGTCTGGTTGACGTGGCGCAGGATCTGGTGGTGACCGAAGACGACTGTGGCACCCACGACGGCATCCTGATGACTCCGGTCATCGAAGGTGGCGACGTGAAAGAGCCGCTGCGTGAACGCGTTCTGGGCCGTGTGACGGCAGAAGACGTCCTCAAGCCGGGTACGGCGGACATTCTGGTGCCACGCAACACCCTGCTGAACGAGAAGGCGTGTGACCTGTTGGAAGAGAACTCTGTCGACAGCGTTAAAGTCCGTTCCGTGGTGAGCTGTGAAACCGACTTTGGTGTGTGTGCAAACTGCTACGGTCGCGACCTGGCACGTGGCCACATCATCAACAAAGGTGAAGCCATCGGCGTTATCGCGGCACAGTCCATCGGTGAGCCGGGTACACAGCTGACGATGCGTACGTTCCACATCGGTGGTGCGGCATCTCGTGCGGCTGCTGAATCCAGCATCCAGGTGAAAAACAAGGGTAGCCTCAAGCTGAGCAACGCGAAGTTCGTTATGAACGCCGCGGGCAAGCTGGTGATCACCTCGCGTAACACCGAACTGAAGCTGATCGACGAATTCGGCCGTACCAAAGAAAGCTACAAGGTGCCTTACGGTGCCGTGATGGGCAAAGGCGACGGTGAAGAAGTTAACGGCGGCGAAACCGTTGCTAACTGGGATCCGCACACCATGCCGGTCATCAGTGAAGTCAGCGGCTTCATTCGCTTCGCGGACATGGTTGACGGCCAGACCATTACTCGCCAGACCGACGAACTGACCGGTTTGTCTTCTCTGGTCGTACTGGACAGCGCAGAGCGTACCGGTAGCGGTAAAGACCTGCGTCCGGCACTGAAAATCGTTGACGCTCAGGGCGAAGACGTATTGATCCCAGGTACCGATATGCCTGCTCAATACTTCCTGCCGGGCAAAGCGATCGTTCAGCTGGAAGACGGCATTCAGATCGGTGCGGGTGATACCCTGGCGCGTATTCCTCAGGAATCCGGCGGTACTAAGGATATTACCGGTGGTCTGCCGCGCGTTGCCGACCTGTTCGAAGCGCGTCGTCCGAAAGAGCCGGCAATCCTGGCTGAAATCAGCGGGATTATCTCGTTCGGTAAAGAGACCAAAGGCAAACGTCGCCTGGTGATCTCTCCGCTGGACGGCAGCGACGCTTACGAAGAGATGATTCCGAAATGGCGTCAGCTCAACGTGTTCGAAGGCGAAGTGGTGGAACGTGGCGACGTCGTTTCCGACGGCCCAGAGTCTCCGCACGACATTCTGCGTCTGCGTGGCGTGCATGCGGTTACCCGCTACATCACCAACGAAGTGCAGGAAGTTTACCGTCTGCAAGGCGTTAAGATTAACGATAAGCACATCGAAGTTATCGTTCGTCAGATGCTGCGTAAAGGCACCATCGTTAGCGCTGGTGGCTCCGAGTTCCTGGAAGGCGAGCAGGCTGAAGTGTCTCGCGTCAAGATTGCCAACCGTCAGCTGGAAGCTGAAGGTAAGATCGCGGCAACCTTCTCGCGCGATCTGCTGGGTATCACCAAGGCTTCCTTGGCGACCGAGTCCTTCATCTCCGCTGCATCGTTCCAGGAAACGACGCGCGTTCTGACCGAAGCGGCCGTAGCCGGCAAGCGTGATGAACTGCGTGGCCTGAAAGAGAACGTCATCGTGGGCCGTCTGATCCCAGCCGGTACCGGTTACGCTTATCATCAGGATCGCATGCGTCGTCGTGCTCAGGGTGAAGCGCCGGTTGTTCCGCAAGTCAGCGCGGAAGAAGCGACGGCTAACCTGGCCGAGCTGCTCAACGCAGGCCTGGGCGGCAGCGACGACGAGTAATCGTCACCGCGCCGCGGGCCCGGCATGCCAGGCCCATCGCCAGATAAACCGCTCCCTCGGGGGCGGTTTTTTTTCGCCTCATGCCGGGGCCGAGCAAACTTTGCTACTATGGTTACAGCAGAAATTGACCGGCGCTTTTTACCAGACAACCAAGGACAGTGCGAACATGGACAGCCTTATTACCTTCGAAAAATTGACGGCGCAACACCTGCCTTACCTGTATGAGATCCGCTTTTCCGTTGAAGAAAACCTGCTGCACCCGCATCAGATCCAGTACCTGCAGCGCAAGCAGGCGCTGGAGGACATCAACCAGGGCGGTGGCTGGATCTGCAAGCATGGCGACGACTATGCCGGCGTTGGCTTCGGGCTGTTCATCCCCGAACCGCTGATCGGCGGCCTGTTCGTGAAGCCGGAATACCAGTCGAAGGGGATCGGCTCCGCCTTGCTGGCCCGGGTCACTCACTGGATGTTTGAACACGGCGCCGAAGCTATCCACTTAACCACCGATCCCGGCTCCAAAGCAGAAGGCTTTTATCAACATCACGGCTGGGCCGTGGTCGGGCAGGATGAGTTTGGCCAGGCCGAACTGGTGAAACGTAAAGAGGGTGAATAATGACAATCAAAGGATTGATGACGTTACTGCTGCTTTCGCTGTTCAGCGCACCGCTGTATGCGGCCGTTGACTATTTTTACCTGAAACCGCTCGACGGCGAGAAGATCAAGATTACCCGGCAGATGCTGGAGGCGATGCCGCCGCACACGATTAAAACCTCGACCAATTTCACCCCGGAAGAAACGTTCACCGGCGTTGAGTTTGCGGAGCTGGTGAAAGCCTATCATCTGCAAGGCCAGTCGTTGCGCGCTTTCGCCTGGGACGATTACTCCTACTCGATGCCGATTGACGAAATGATTAAATACCGCGTGATCGTCGCCTATCAGCGCGGCGGCAAGCCGATCGACGTTGGGGAGCTAGGGCCGTTCGCCATTATTTATCCGCGCGACCAATATGCCGAGCTGAATAGTCTGGATGTGAATGCGAAAACCGTCTGGCAAATAAAACGGCTGGAGATGAAATAAGATGAGCAAAAAACTGATCGGTACTCTTATCGCGTTGGTTGCCATCTTCTCCTTGTTGATTTTGTTGATTGCCATTAACTTCGGCGGTGTAAAAGAGCGCTATAAACAAATCGAGCCCAATCTGGACAACTACTCGGTGGCCGAGATCCTTTTTCTGGCGTTTGAAAGGACCAAAACCGCGCTGCTGCTCAGTGAAAACAACGACTACGATGCCTTCCAGATCAAAAAGAAAATCTTCTACTCGAAGATTCAGATTCTGGAGAGCCGTTCGACCTTCAGCGACTCTTTTTATTACGACGACGAGTTCATCAAGAATGTTGCGCTGCTGAAGCAGCAGTACCGCACGTTGGACGCGCTCTCCGCCGGCTTGCTGGTGGGGCAGAAAAACAAGGCGGACATTCTCTCTTATATGGATGATATCGAGGGTACGCTGGTCGATATCCAGGAGATTATTTACCGGATACAGATTAAAAACTTCACCGAAGTGAAAGCCATCATCCAGGATAACTCGAGCAAAGCCGAGATGTTCGCCCTCTTTTCGCTGGTCTTGGTGTTCCTGATGATGTTTCTGGTGCTGAGGAATGCCTTCTCGTTAAAAGAGATCATCAAGAACAAGAACATCTTTATCTCTTCCATCTACCACGAGATCGCCGGTTCGACCCAGGCCATCGTCATTGCCGCGGATATCATGGAGCATGAGCTGGCGCAGGAGGCGTTGAAAAAAGAAGCCCGCCTGATTTCCTATCACGGCAATAAAATCGCCGAACAAACGCGCGAGGTGATGGACTATTCGCGCCTTGAGATGGGGGAAGTCAAAATCAATATTTCCACCTTCCGGCTGAATGAGGTGGTGGACGATGCCGTAACCGGCATCGGCGCCGGCCGCGGCAATCGCCTGGTGATTCACCGTTCGTCTTATGCCGGCCTGATTTGTTCTGATAAATACAAGCTCTACCGAATATTGGCTAACCTGCTCAGCAACGCGGACAAATTTACCCACCGGGGCGTGGTTGCTCTCAATGTGAAGGTGTGTCACGGCAATCTGTATTTTCGGGTAAAAGACACCGGTATTGGGTTTAACGTCGATAATCTGGATCGGTTATATAAGGCGTTCAATCAGGGGGTAGAAAGGGAAACGCGGCAGGGCTTGGGGCTGGGGCTGACCATTATCAAAAATTACGTCACGACGCTGAAGGGCGCCATCAAAGTCAAATCCGCCGAAGGGGTTGGCTCATCGTTTTTGATTCGCATCCCGGTCAAACTAATTAAAGAATAAGTTCGACAGCAGCAGCGAGGAGATAATCAGCGGCTTGGTCGGTTTTTCCACCAGGTGCACGTCATAGTGCAGGATCATATCGCCGATGTTTTTCTCGTAGTGATTCAGCTGGCCGGTCAGAATAATAATGCGGGCGTGCGGATCGAGAGCGTCTTTAATTTTTTTCACAACGCGTTCGGAGGTCTCGCCGAAGTCCAACAGCCAGTCCAGAATAAACGCCTCAAAGGACTGCTGTTCCAGCGCGGCCAGCATGGCGTCTGCCGTCTGAAAGGTCTCGGTCTCGATGCCGTATCGGCTGGCGATCTTCTGCAACAGTTCGAGGATATCGCTGTCATTGTCCAGGATTGCGATGCGCGGGGCCGGCAGAAAGTCTATTTTGTTGACTTTGTACAGCGGAGCATCGGCGGCATATTCCCGACCGGTGTGGATGATGAAAAGGCCGTCTTTTTTGTAGGCGTAGGTTTCGTCGTTGTCCGCTTGCGTGACCGGGCACTCGTCGGCCTCAATGTTGCAGCGCTTGTGGATGCTGTTCATGATAAAGACGCCGTTATGCGTCCTTTGGCCGGCAAACGGCTCGTTGAAGTACTGAAAAACCTTTTTGACCTCGTCGAGGGTGATGCCTCTTTTACCGTCCAGTTTCTGTTTGGCGCTGTTGTACTGAAGGCTCAGTATGTTGGCCATCGTGGAAGCATGTTTTCTGTCGCCAACTCCTTTCAGAGTGAGCAACGCGCTGATTGCATCAATGTAATTCGGCGTTTTCTTCATGGCAACCTTGGCTTTTTTTGATGTTGACCGCGAGCGTGGCAAAGCTGGCGCGAGGATCCGTGCTGGATTATAGATGAAGCCTCGGGCGTTGCGGTGATATCAGTTTGATTTTCCTTGGCAAACTCAAAATACACTCGATAATAAATAAAAAAGCACTCAAAAGACATTCACATTTAGCCATTTATATGGTTAATTAGCGCACATACTGTGTGATTCGCGTCCTGGGGGGGTGCCAGTCTCACAAAATAAACCGCCTGCTCTTGTCCGTAAGCAGGGAGCAGGCGGCAAAAAGCTCTGCGGCCAACACCAGGGCCATTGGCAGCATCGGGGATGACTACTCGAACCTCTCTTCGCGCTGTACCTTCTTTTTTCCTCTTTCCCCACTTTTCTGCCGCAACAGCGCCTATGAATATCACCCCTGAGTGAGTGAACGTGACGATGCCTATCACCTTAACCAACCAGACAACGGGCCCGGGCGGTCTCGCCGGCGCAGATTTGGTGTCTGTGGCGTTGCCCTTGACGAGGGCCCGGCGTCGCGCAAGAGCATTTCCGGCGCGATCCGGGGTTGGATAAGGCGGGGCCATCGAGAGGGTAACGGCCCCGGCCGACGCCGGGGTTGGCGGTCGGCAAGGTCACTATAGCCGGTGCGCTTGCCGGCGCCAGCGCCGCCGTTCGGCATTGCGCGGTCGCTCCAGCACTTTCTTCACCCGGTGGCAAGCGTTGCCATTTATTGCGCGCCGCGTCCCAGATAACCGTCCCAGTCTTTCCACACCGGCTGCAACCCGGCGTTGCTGATGGCTTCGGCGACCTGCTGCGGCGTGCGGCCGTCGTGCGGCTCGAACTGTTCCAGCTCCGGCGGCACGTCGTCGGCATAGCCGCCGGGCTGGGTCTTGGATCCGGCGCTGACGCTGTTGATCGCCACCGGGATCATATGATCGCGGAAGTAAGGCGACTCACGCGTAGACAGCGACAGCTCAACGTCCGGCGCGAACAGCCGGAAGGCGCAGATCAGCTGCACCAGCTGAGGCTCGCTCATGATCGACGCCGGCTCAATGCCGCCGGCGCAGGGGCGCAGCCGCGGGAACGAGATCGAGTAGCGGCTCTGCCAGTAGGTTTGCTGCAGGTAGAACAGATGTTCCGCCAGCAGGTAACAATCGGTACGCCAGCTGTTGGACAGGCCGATCAACGCGCCGAGGCCGATCTTGTCGATCCCGGCGCGCCCCAGGCGATCCGGCGTGGCCAGGCGCCAATGGAAATCCTGTTTCTGGCCGCGCAGATGGTGCTGCAGATAGGTGGCCGGATGGTAGGTTTCCTGATAGACCAGCACGCCATCCAGGCCCAGCGCTTTCAGTTCGGCGTACTCGTCCTGCGCCAGCGGCTGCACTTCCATCATCAGCGAGCTGAAGTGGCGGCGGATGGCCGGAATGTGCTGACGGAAATAGTCCATGCCGACCTTGGTCTGATGCTCGCCGGTGACCAGCAACAGGTGTTCGAACCCCAGCCCCTTGATGGCTTTGCACTCGCGTGCGATCTCCGCCGCATCGAGCGTTTTGCGCTTGATGCGGTTGCTCATCGAAAAGCCGCAATAGGTGCAGTCGTTGGCGCACAGGTTAGAGAGGTACAGCGGCACATAGAAGCTGACGACGTTGCCGAAGCGCTGACGGGTCAGCTGCTGCGCGCGCTGCGCCAGCGGTTCCAGATACGCTGCGGCGGCGGGGGAGATCAGCGCCATAAAGTCGTCGCGCGTCAGCTTGTCGGCGTTCAACGCGCGTTCCACGTCGCGTGCGGTTTTGCCGTTGATGCGCAGCGTCATGTCGTCCCAATCCAGCTGTTGCCAGCGGCTACTGAAATCGTCGGCCATCACTGCGCCTCCTCTGGCTGGCTGAGGAAGGCGGTCAGCGGGCTGGAGGCGACGGCACCGCGCTGGCTGGCACCCAATCCGGCGCTGCGCGCCAGTTCGCCGGCCTCCAGCGCCAGGCGAAATGCCCGCGCCATCTGAACCGGATCGCGCGCCACGGCGATGGCGGTATTCACCAGCACCGCGTCGGCGCCCAGTTCCATCGCTTCCAGCGCGTGACTCGGCGCGCCGATACCGGCGTCGACCACCACCGGCACCTTGGCCTGCTCGATGATGATCTCGAGGAAGTCACGGGTGCGCAGACCGCGGTTGGAGCCGATAGGGGCGCCGAGCGGCATCACCGCCGCACAGCCCACCTCTTCCAGCCGTTTGCACAGCACCGGATCGGCACCGCAATAGGGCAGCACCACAAAACCGTCTTTCACCAGCGTTTCCGCCGCCTTCAGCGTTTCTATCGGATCCGGCAGCAGGTATTTCACGTCGGGATGGATCTCCAGCTTCACCCAGTGGGTGCCGAGCGCTTCACGCGCCAGCCGGGCGGCGAACACCGCTTCGGCGGCGGTTTTGGCGCCGGAGGTGTTAGGCAGCAGCCGGGCGCCCAACTGCTGCAGCGGCGCCAAAATGGCGTCGTTGCCGCCGCGCAGATCGACGCGCTTCATGGCCATGGTCACCAGCTGTGAGCCGGAGGCCGCCAGCGCCTCCAGCATTAACGCCGGGGTGGCGAACTTGCCGGTGCCGGTGAACAGGCGCGAGGTAAAAGTGGTATCGGCGATTTTCAGCATGTCAGCCTCCGGCGATCGCTTGAAACAGCAAAATGTCGTCACCGTCCTGCACCTGATGGTCGGCCCAGTCGGCGCGCGGGATGATGGTTTGGTTGATCGCCAGCGCGGTGCCCGGCTGGTGGCGCTCCAGCTGGGTCAGCAGGGCGGCGACGCTGAGCGGCTGCGCCAGCTCCAGCGGTTGGTCGTTCAGACGGATCTTCATGCCGCGCCTCCGCATACCGGGCAGGCGCGGGCCTGGCTCAGTTGCAGCGTGCTCCAGCTCTGCTGCTTGCCGTCGAACAGCCGCAGTTTACCGCTGAGGGAGGAAGACATGCCGGCCAGCATCTTGATGGCTTCCAGCGCTTGCAGAGTGCCGATCACGCCCACCACCGGGCCGAGCACCCCGGCGGTGCGGCAGTTGCGCTGCGGCTCTTCCTGATCCGGGTACAGGCAGGCGTAGCAGCCGTGCGCATAGGGTGGCTCGAGCACCAGCAGCTGGCCGCTGAAACCGACCGCGCTGCCGCTGATCAGCGGCTTGGCGGCGGCGATGCAGGCGGCATTGACCTCATGACGGGTCGCCATATTGTCGCAGCAGTCCAGCACCAGGTCGGCGCGGGCGACCGCGTCGCGCAGCGTTTGCCCCTGCAGCCGCTGTGCCAGCGGGATGGATTCCACCAACGGGTTCAGCGCCTGCAGATGGCGTTGCGCCAGCGCCGCCTTGCCGGTGGCGGTATCGGCGCTGCGGTAGAGGATCTGCCGCTGCAGGTTGGTGATGTGCAGCTGGTCGTCGTCGGCCAACAGCAGCGTGCCGACGCCGGCGGCGGCCAGATACAGCGAAGCCGGGGAACCGAGCCCGCCCAAACCGACGATCAGCACCGTGGCGCGCTTGAGTTTCTCCTGGCCTTCCGGGCCGATGTCCTCCAGCAGCAGCTGGCGGCTGTAGCGCAGGAACTCCTGATCGTTAAGCATCGTGCGGGTCCTCGCCTTCGATCAGCCGCAGCAGCTCGGCCGTCGCCGCACGCCAGTCCGGCACCTGGGTGATGGCGCTGACCACCGCCACGCTGCCGACGCCGCACGCCAGCACCGCCGGTACGCGATCGATACTGATCCCGCCGATCGCCACCGTCGGGTAATCCGCCAGGCCGGCGATGTGGCGTTTCAACTCCGCCAGCCCCTGCGGCGCCGAAGGCATGTCTTTGGTTTGGGTGGGGAAGATGTGCCCCAGCGCGATGTAGGACGGTTTTACCGCCAGCGCGCGCGCCAGCTCGGCGTCGTCATGGGTGGACACGCCCAGCCGTAGCCCGGCGCGGTGAATGGCCGCCAGATCGGTGGTATCGAGATCTTCCTGGCCCAGATGCACGCCGTAGGCGCCGTGCTTGATCGCCAGCCGCCAGTAGTCGTTGATGAACAGCCGTGCCTGATAACGCTTACCCAGCGCGATGGCGGCGGCAATATCCTCTTCAACCTGTTCGTCCGGCAGATCCTTGATGCGCAGCTGGATCGTGGTGACGCCCGCCTCCAGCAGGCGAGCGATCCATTCCACGCTGTCGACGACCGGGTAAAGCCCCAGTTTGTGGGGCGTCGCCGGGAAGGGGGTCGTGATATCAGTCATTGCTTGTCTCCTCTTGCAGGGTGCCGGCGCTGTGATACAGCTCGCTGCCGCGGGCGCGGAACTCGGCGGACATTTTCTCCATGCCGGTCAGCTGCACTTCGATCGGCTTGGCGGCCTCCTGGGCGGCGGCGTAGTCGCGCACCTCCTGCGAAATCTTCATCGAGCAGAATTTCGGCCCGCACATCGAGCAGAAGTGGGCGACCTTGCCGGATTCCTGCGGCAGGGTTTCGTCGTGATAGGCGCGCGCGGTGGCCGGATCGAGCGCCAGATTGAACTGATCTTCCCAGCGGAATTCGAAACGCGCCTTGGACATGGCGTTATCGCGGATCTGTGCGCCCGGATGGCCTTTGGCCAGATCGGCGGCGTGGGCGGCGATCTTGTAGGTGATCAGGCCCTGTTTGACGTCCTCTTTGTTCGGCAGGCCGAGGTGCTCTTTCGGCGTGACGTAACACAGCATGGCGCAGCCGAACCAGCCAATCATTGCCGCGCCGATGCCGGAGGTGAAATGGTCATAGCCCGGGGCGATATCGGTGGTCAGCGGGCCGAGGGTGTAGAACGGCGCTTCGTGGCAATGTTCCAGCTCTTCGGTCATGTTGCGGCGGATCATCTGCATCGGCACGTGGCCCGGGCCTTCGATCATCACCTGCACGTCGTATTCCCAGGCGATTTTGGTCAGCTCGCCCAGCGTATGCAGCTCGGCGAACTGGGCTTCGTCGTTGGCGTCCTGAATCGAGCCGGGGCGCAGGCCGTCGCCGAGCGACAGCGAAACGTCGTAGGCGGCGCAGATCTCGCAGATTTCACGGAAATGCTGATAGAGGAAGTTTTCCTGATGGTGCGACAGACACCATTTGGCCATGATCGAGCCGCCGCGCGACACGATGCCGGTCAGGCGTTTGGCGGTCATCGGCACGTAGCGCAGCAGCACGCCGGCGTGGATGGTGAAGTAGTCGACCCCTTGCTCCGCCTGTTCCAGCAGCGTATCGCGGAACATCGCCCAGGTGAGGTTTTCCGCCACGCCGTTGACCTTCTCCAGTGCCTGGTAGATCGGCACGGTGCCGATGGGTACCGGGCTGTTGCGCAGGATCCACTCGCGGGTTTCGTGAATATAGCGGCCGGTGGAGAGATCCATCACGGTGTCCGCGCCCCAGCGGGTGGACCACACCAGCTTCTCCACCTCTTCTTCGATCGATGAGGTAACCGCCGAGTTGCCTATGTTGGCGTTCACCTTCACCAGGAAATTGCGGCCGATGATCATCGGCTCCGCTTCCGGGTGGTTGATGTTGGCGGGAATGATGGCGCGGCCGGCGGCCACTTCCTGGCGCACGAACTCCGGCGTGATGTTGTCCGGCAGGTTGGCGCCCCAGCTTTGGCCCGGATGCTGGTGGCGCAGCACCTCGCCGCGAATGCGCTCGCGCCCCATGTTTTCACGGATGGCGATGAACTCCATCTCCGGGGTGACGATACCGGCGCGGGCATAGTGCAGTTGGGTGACGCACTTGCCCGGCAGCGCTTTGCGCGGCAGCGGCAGATGTTCGAAGCGCAGGTGATCCAGCCCCTCGTCCGCCAGCCGCTGCTGGGTGAAGCCGGAGCTGGCGCCGCTGAGGGTGGCGGTATCGCCGCGCGCGTCGATCCAGCCGGCGCGCAGCCTGGCCAGGCCGGCGTGCACGTCGAGCTCGGCCTGCGGATCGCCGTAGGGGCCGGCGGTGTCATACACCGGGATCGCCTCGTTGGGTTCATACTGCGGATGGTCTTTGCTGCCGCCGAGCAGGGTCGGGCTGAGCTGAATTTCGCGCATCGGCACCTGGATATCGCTGCGCGAGCCCTGGAGATAGATGCGGCGTGAGTTCGGGAAAGCCATGCCTTGCAGGGTGTCGATAAACTGCTGGGCGGCTTCGCGTTGCGCTTTACGGGCGCGCGGTGGATTAACGTTAGACATAGCAAGTTCCTACCAGTGTGTTGGGTTGGGAAAGTTGCTTGTCTGGAGCTCGGAGGGAGTAATGATGGTGGCCGATAAGGCAGGGCGCCCGCAAGGGGAAGGCCGTGCCTGTGGCGATAGATTACTCTTGTTCCCTTCGCGGGTATTAACCCGATCAGGTTCCGCGGATCCCGAATTAACGGTCTCAGCCTGGCTGATTCGATGAACAAATCAGGCGCTAGGCACTCCGACAAGATGCCCCCCAGTATAGGAGGGATAAGAAAAAAAACTATAAAATTTTAACGCGCGGGATCCAGCGCCTGGTCCGGCAGCGGTTGCTGCGCGGCCTCCGCCTCCAGCTGGATCAGCTTATCTTCCAGCGCAAAGCGCGCCGCCAGCGTTTCGCCGATATCCGACAAGGCCTGGTGGAATTCCAGACAAACCTCCTGATCGATATCCACTTCGGTATAGCGATCGTGGAACGCCATGATCTGTTCGGTATTGGCCCACAGCTTGGGGTAGATGTTCACCGCCAGCGACATTTTCGGACTGGCTGCGCCTTCCACTTGTTTGATAATTCTGTCATAGATATGAAAATGCCCTGCGGAGAGGTAATCCACCAGATTGTGGCAAAAGTTCTCCAGCGCTTTTTCATTCAGCGGCGTATGCTTTTCTTTATTCGGTTTGAGGCCTACCAGCGTGCAGTAGGCGACCAGCAACTGTTTGCGGGCCTGAAGCCATTGATCAACTAATTCATTACTACCGCCAACGCGCTGAGTCAGCCTTTCCAAACGGTTGAGCATGTTTGACTCCGTGTAAGTAATAAAGTAACCGGTAAGTTATTAAAATGTAACAAAGCCGATTCGTAGAGTGCCAGTGAAGCTGAGGTTGTGCAACAACGATATGGAACTTGCATTAACGGGCAATGAAAACGGCTGGTGGATCGTCAGCCATGAAAGCAAACTTTGGTTACCGAACGGTGAATTGCCGTCGGGGACGGCCGCCGCCCTCGGGCTGCAGGGCCACATGGCGCGCACCATCGGTGAATGGGAGGGCGCGCCGGTCTGGTTGGTGCGCCAGGCGATGCCGCGGGAGATGGGATCGGTGCGTCAGCTGTTGGATCAGGATCGCGGTCTGTTCCAGCTCGCCGGGCGCGGCGTGCAGCTGGCGGATTTCTACCGCTCTCATCGCTACTGCGGCTATTGCGGCCATGAAATGCACCTCAGCCGCACCGAAAGCGCCTGTCTGTGCAGCCACTGCAAAGAGCGGTACTACCCGCAAATTGCACCCTGCGTGATCGTCGCCATTCGGCGCGACGATCAGATCCTGCTGGCGCAACACGTGCGCCATCGCGGCGGTATCCACACGGTGCTGGCCGGCTTCGTCGAAGTGGGCGAAACGCTGGAACAGGCGGTGGCGCGCGAAGTGATGGAAGAGAGCAATATTGAAATCAAGAACCTGCGCTACGTCACTTCACAACCCTGGCCGTTCCCGCACTCGCTGATGATGGCCTTTATGGCCGACTACCATCAGGGGGACATTCGCCACGATCCCAGGGAGCTGCTCAACGCCGGCTGGTATCGCTACGACCAGCTGCCGCTGCTGCCGCCGCCCGGCACCGTGGCGCGCCGGTTGATTGAGGACACCGTGGCGCTGTGCCGGGCAGAATAATGTACAATGGCCGGCAGATTATTAAGGGAGCCCCATAAATGACTGAGTTGAAGAACGATCGCTACCTGCGCGCGCTGTTGCGCCAGCCGGTGGATGTGACCCCCGTATGGATGATGCGCCAGGCCGGTCGTTATTTACCGGAGTACAAGGCGACCCGCGCCCAGGCCGGTGATTTCATGTCGCTGTGCAAGAACGCGGAGCTGGCCTGCGAGGTTACGCTGCAGCCGCTGCGCCGTTATGCGCTGGACGCCGCCATCCTGTTCTCCGACATTCTCACCATTCCCGACGCCATGGGGCTCGGCCTGTACTTTGAAGCCGGCGAAGGTCCGCGTTTCAGCTCCCCCGTCACCTGCCGCGCCGACGTCGACAAGCTGCCGGTGTTCGATCCGGAAGTGGAGCTGGGCTATGTGATGAACGCGGTGCGCACCATTCGCCGCGAGCTGAAGGGCGAAGTGCCGCTGATCGGCTTCTCCGGCAGCCCGTGGACGCTGGCGACTTATATGGTCGAAGGCGGCAGCAGCAAGGCCTTCACCAAGCTGAAAAAGATGATGTATGCCGAACCGGCCACGCTGCACCTGTTGCTGGACAAGCTGGCGGACAGCGTGATCCTGTACCTCAATGCCCAGATTAAAGCCGGCGCGCAGTCGGTGATGGTGTTCGACACCTGGGGCGGCGTGCTGACCGGGCGCGATTACCGCGAGTTCTCTTTGCACTACATGCACAAGATCGTCGACGGGCTGCTGCGTGAAAACGAGGGCCGCCGCGTGCCGGTGACGCTGTTCACCAAAGGCGGCGGGCAGTGGCTGGAGGCGATGGCCGCCACCGGCTGCGATGCGCTGGGGCTGGATTGGACCACCGACATCGCCGACGCGCGTCGGCGCGTGGGCGACAAAGTGGCGCTGCAGGGCAATATGGATCCTTCGATGCTGTATGCCTCCCCGGCGCGCATCGCAGAAGAAGTGGAGACCATTCTGGCCGGTTTCGGCCACGGTAACGGCCACGTGTTCAATCTGGGCCACGGCATCCATCAGGATGTGCCGCCGGAGCACGCCGGCGCCTTCGTCGAGGCGGTACACGCGCACTCGGCGAAATACCACCGTTAAGGATCCGATGTGACCGAAATGGCGGCCCTGCGCGCCGAACAGCTTCGGCGCGCGGCTGAAGTCATTCGCTACGACGATCTGCCGGCTGAACCACCGGCCTTCATCGCCGGCGCCGACGTGGGCTTCGAACAAGAAGGGGCGGTGACGCGCGCCGCCATCGCCGTCCTGCGCTATCCGTCGCTGGCGCTGGTGGAGTATCAGGTGGCGCGCATCGCCACCGTCATGCCCTACATCCCGGGCTTCCTGTCGTTTCGCGAATACCCGGCGTTGTTGGCCGCCTGGGGGCAGCTGCAGCAGAAACCGGGGCTGATCTTCGTCGATGGGCACGGTATTTCGCATCCGCGGCGTCTCGGCGTCGCCAGTCATTTCGGCCTGCTGGTCGATGTGCCGACCATCGGCGTGGCCAAGAAGCGCCTGTGCGGCAAATTTGCGCCGCTGGACGCCGCCGTCGGCGCGCTGGCGCCGTTGGAAGATAAGGGTGAACAGCTGGGCTGGGTGTGGCGCAGCAAGGCGCGTTGCAACCCGCTGTTCATCTCTACCGGCCATCGCGTGGGCGCCGACAGCGCGCTGGCATGGGTGCAGCGCTGTATGGCGGGCTACCGTTTGCCGGAGCCGACCCGCTGGGCCGACGCCATCGCATCGCGTCGTCCGGCGTTTCAGCGCTGGTTGCAGCAGCATCCGGAGGTGTCGCCATGAGCGATTTCGGGTACACTGCGCCGCAGATAACGCGTAAGAGAGTAAAGCATGCTACGTAACCCGATTCATTTACGCCTGGAACGGCTCGAGGCCTGGCAACATTTGACCTTTATGGCCAGTTTGTGCGAGCGTATGTACCCGAATTACCAGATGTTCTGCAAACAGACCGAGTTCGGCGATCCGGCGGTTTATCGCCGCATTCTGGATTTGGTGTGGGAAACGCTGGTGGTTAAGGACGCCAAGGTCAACTTCGACAGCCAGCTCGAGAAGTTGGAAGAGGCGATTCCGTCGGCGGAAGATTACGATCTTTACGGCGTTTACCCGGCAATTGATGCCTGTATCGCATTAGGGGAACTGATCCATTCGCGGCTCGGCGGGGAGACGCTGGAGCACGCCATCGCCATCAGCGAAACATCGATTCGCACCGTGGCGATGTTGGAAATGACCCAAGCCGGTAAGGAAATGACCGACGAAGAGTTGGAAAGTTTGCCTGCGGTAGAGGAAGAATGGGACATTCAATGGGAAATTTTCCGCCTGTTGGACGCCTGTGAAGAGCGCGATATAGACCTGATCAAGGGGCTGCGATCCGACCTGCGAGAGGCGGGTGTCAGCAACATCGGGATAAATTTAGCGCAATAAGGCAACAAAACGTGATTTAACGCCTGATTTGTCATGCCTTAAGGCTTCACATCCGCACCCTGTCTGGTCTACATTTGGGGGGCGTAAAAAAAGTGGCTATCGGTGCGTGTATGCAGGAGAGTGCTGTCAATCGGCATATCCGTCGCACTCGATGCTTTGCAAACGATAAACACACTGTAAGGATAACTTATGAACAAGACTCAACTGATTGATGTAATCGCGGACAAGGCTGACCTTTCCAAAGCACAAGCTAAACTGGCTCTGGAATCCACCCTGGCTGCTATTACTGAGTCTCTGAAAGAAGGTGATGCAGTACAATTGGTTGGCTTCGGTACTTTCAA
Source organism: Serratia nevei (assembly GCF_024160145.1). Taxonomy (GTDB): domain Bacteria; phylum Pseudomonadota; class Gammaproteobacteria; order Enterobacterales; family Enterobacteriaceae; genus Serratia; species Serratia nevei_A. Next base: position 4,349 of record NZ_JAMYWQ010000049.1, on the reverse strand, counting down.
AGTAAACCATCGTAGCGAGCGCACTGGCCGCAACCCGCAGACTGGCAAAGAAATCAAAATCGCAGCCGCCAACGTGCCTGCGTTCGTTTCTGGCAAAGCACTGAAAGACGCTGTTAAATAAGACCGCGCCTCGGTGAAAAGATTAAACAGAGGGGCGATGGTGCCCCTTTTGTTTACTCGTCGGGCGCTTATGGCCGTTGGCATCGCCGTCGGCCTGAGCGCCTGCAGTTCCCATTCCGATATTCCCAGCTTTACCGCCAGCGGCTTCGTGGCCGATCAGGGCGTGATACGCCTGTGGCGTAAAGACGACGAACAACATCGCCCGCAGGTGCTGGTCAGCGTCTACAGCCCTTACCGCGGGCCGGGTACCATCACCACGCTGTACACCTATCAGGGCGACGTGCTGCGCCAAATCAAACGTAACGACGCCGACGGCGATCGAGATTCCATTCAACTGCGCTTTGCCGATGATGGCACGGTGAGCTTTATGCAGCGCCAGCTGGCGACACGCCGCGAACCGCTGACCCACGATGAAATCGCCCTGTACCAATATCAGGCGCGGCGTATCCTCGAGGTGAGCAATGCGCTGCGCGCCGGCAAGGTGAAATTGCTGCAGGGGCGCTGGATGCAGGGCGAGGTGCAAACCTGCGACGGCCAACGCGTAAAACCGGGGCTGGACGCCGCCTCCATCGTCTGGATCGAGAAACGTGCCCGTAGCAGCAGCCGGCCGGTGAGCGTCGCCTGGCTGGAAGCGCCCGAGGGCAGCGAACTGCTGCTGGTAGCGAACGACGATTTCTGCAGCTGGGAACCCAAAGAAGACCAGCTATAAAAAAGGCCCCGCGCTGCGGAGCCTCTCGTCATGATCTTATACGGTCAAATCACTTGCCGCGCGCAATCGCGCGATAACCGATATCTGTGCGGCAGAAGCTGCCCGGCCACTGAATGCCTTCGGCCAGCTGGTAGGCGCGTTGCTGCGCCTGCGCCACGGTGTCGCCCAGTGCGGTTACACACAGCACGCGGCCACCGCTGGTGACGACGTCATTACCCTGCAGGCGTGTACCGGCATGGAAGACCTTACCGTCGGCGCTTTCCTGCTGCGGCAATCCCCGGATAACCTCGCCGTTGCGATAGTCGCCCGGATAACCACCGGCCGCCAGCACCACGCCGAGCGCAGGGCGTTCGTCCCAGTCGGAGCTTTTCTCGTTCAGACGGCCTTCTGCGCCCGCCAGGCACAGTTCCACCAGATCGGAACGCAGGCGCAGCATAATGGGCTGGGTTTCCGGATCGCCAAAGCGGCAGTTGAATTCGATCACTTTCGGCTGGCCATCGGCGGCGATCATCAGGCCGGCGTACAGGAAGCCGACGTAGGTGTTGCCTTCCGCCGCCATGCCGCGCACCGTCGGCCAGATCACCTGATCCATGGCGCGCTGGTGGATTTCGTCGGTCACGACCGGCGCTGGGGAATAGGCCCCCATGCCGCCGGTGTTCGGGCCGGTGTCGCCATCGCCGACGCGCTTGTGGTCCTGGCTGGTGGCCATCGGCACCACGTTTTCGCCGTCGACCATCACGATGAAGCTCGCTTCTTCGCCGTCGAGGAACTCTTCCACCACGATACGATGACCGGCGTCGCCGAAGGCGTTGCCGGCCAGCATGTCACGCACGGCTTCTTCGGCTTCCTGCAACGTCATCGCGACGATCACGCCTTTACCGGCCGCCAGGCCATCGGCCTTGATGACGATCGGCGCGCCTTTGCGGCGCACATAGGCCAGCGCCGGCTCCACCTCGGTGAAGTTTTCATATTCGGCGGTCGGGATGCGGTGGCGCGCCAGGAAATCCTTGGTGAAGGCTTTGGAGCCTTCGAGCTGCGCGGCGGCCTGCGACGGGCCGAAAATTTTCAGACCGGCGGCCTGGAAGGCGTCGACCACGCCGATCACCAACGGCGCTTCCGGCCCGACGATGGTCAGACCGATGTCATGGCTCTGGGCGAAAGCGACCAGGGCAGGGATGTCGGTGGCGGCGATCGCCACGTTTTCCAGATTGGCTTCCAGCGCGGTGCCGGCATTGCCCGGCGCAACGTAGACTTTGTCCGCCAGCGGAGACTGGGCGGCTTTCCAGGCCAGCGCGTGTTCGCGCCCGCCGTTGCCGATAATCAAGATGTTCATCAGGGGCTCCACGAATGGCGTGCGCCGGAGCGCACGCGGCAAAAGGAATTAATGGCGGAAGTGACGCATGTCGGTGAAGATCATCGCGATGCCGTGTTCGTTGGCGGCGGCGATCACTTCGTCGTCGCGGATCGAGCCGCCCGGCTGGATCACGCAGGTGATGCCGACCGCAGCGGCAGCATCGATGCCGTCGCGGAACGGGAAGAAGGCGTCGGAGGCCATGGCGGACCCTTTTACTTCCAGCCCTTCGTCGCTTGCTTTGATACCGGCGATCTTGGCGGAGTAAACGCGGCTCATCTGGCCGGCGCCTATGCCGATGGTCATGTTGTCACGGGCATAAACGATGGCGTTGGATTTCACGAACTTGGCCACTTTCCAGCAGAACAGCGCGTCGCGCAGTTCCTGCTCGGTCGGCTGGCGCTCGGATACCACGCGCAGATCGGCGGCGGTTACCATGCCCAGATCGCGATCCTGCACCAGCAGGCCGCCGTTGACGCGCTTGAAGTCCAGCCCCGCCACGCGTTGCTGCCACTGGCCGCAGGCCAGCACGCGCACGTTCTGCTTGGCGGCCAGCAGGGAGCGCGCTTCCTGGGTAACGTTTGGCGCGATGATCACTTCCACAAACTGGCGGCTGATGATCGCCTGCGCGGTGGCGGCATCCAGCTCGCGGTTAAAGGCGATGATGCCACCGAAGGCGGAAGTCGGGTCGGTTTGGTAAGCGCGCTCGTAGGCGGCCAGGATGTCGTCGCCGATCGCCACGCCGCAAGGGTTGGCGTGTTTGACGATCACGCAGGCCGGCTCAGCGAACTCTTTCACGCATTCCAGCGCGGCGTCGGTATCGGCGATATTGTTATAGGACAGCGCCTTGCCCTGCAGCTGCTCGGCGGTTGCGACGGAAGCTTCCTTTACCTCTTCTTCTATATAGAAGGCGGCCTGCTGGTGGCTGTTCTCACCGTAGCGCATATCCTGCTTTTTGATGTAGTTGAGGTTCAGGGTACGCGGGAAGCGGCCGGACGGCTGTTCGGTCTCGCCGTGGTACGCCGGCACCAGCGCGCCGAAGTAGTTGGCGATCATGCTGTCGTAGGCGGCGGTGTGCTCGAAGGCCTTGATGGCGAGATCGAAGCGGGTGGCATAGCGCAGCGAGCCGTCGTTGTTGTCCATCTCGGTAATGATGGCGGCGTAGTCGCTGCTCTTCACCACGATGGCGACGTCTTTATGGTTCTTGGCGGCGGAGCGCACCATGGTCGGGCCGCCGATATCGATATTCTCGACCGCGTCTTCCAGCGAGCAATCCGGGCGCGCCACGGTTTGGGCGAACGGGTACAGATTGACGACCACCATGTCGATAGGCTTGATGTCATGCTGATTCATGACCGCGTCGTCCTGGCCGCGGCGGCCGAGGATACCGCCGTGAACTTTCGGGTGCAGGGTCTTAACTCGTCCGTCCATCATTTCCGGGAAGCCGGTGTAGTCGGACACTTCGGTAACGGGCAGACCGGCGTCTGCCAGCAGGCGGGCGGTGCCGCCGGTGGAGAGCAGTTCAACGCCGCGCTGGGAAAGCGCTTCGGCGAATTCAACGATACCGGCTTTGTCAGACACGCTGAGCAGGGCCCGGCGGATTGGACGAGGTTGTTGCATGGTTTTATCCCTTGGCTTTGAGTCGCAATTAAAGAGCGTTACGTGAATGTCCACCTCGTTCTCTCTATAAGGAAGGTTTTTTGCCTTATAAAGGGAGGGTCAGGCACATATTCAGGTAACGCCCCCATAAAAAGGGGGATCGTTTCGTCGCGGGGAATTGTAGCGAAAACGTTTGCGTGGCGCTCGTAAATTTTCCGTGCAAATCGCATCTGTGGATAACACTGTGTGCAAGTGGGTATAAGGCGGGGTTTTGCTGTGGAATGCAGCGAACGATCGTTTTTGCTGAAAATACCTGTTGCGGCCTGCGAGGAACTCCCTATAATGCGCCTCCATCGACACGGAACATGTGAGCAACTTCACAGAGTATCCGGGGGTCGCAGAGAAAAAATCCTGAAAATTAGGGTTGACTCTGAAAGAGGAAGGCGTAATATACGCCACCTCGAGTTAGCAAGCGAAAGCGCCTAACTCACTGCTCTTTAACAATTTATCAGACAATCTGTGTGGGCACTCCACAAGACGATATCCAGCATCTTCGGATGCAAAAAAATA
>NZ_JAMYWQ010000048.1 GCF_024160145.1 Serratia nevei | reverse complement strand
GTGCACATTCCAGCCTGAACTCAGGGGTAAAAGTACGCTTAGTTCTCTTGTTCATTAAGTCACCTATTTTATGTTGAGGTGAGAATATCACCTTTAATCAGGTGGCCAAATTCACTGTGCCACTACAAAGTAATCAGCCCACCATTGCAGTATCAGCCTTCGTCTATCCAGAAACTCCGCTTTATGGATATAAGCCGCACGTACACCATTTCGCTCCTGATGGCTCATCTGGAGTTCAACAGCGTCCTTTGACCACAACCCGGATTCAATCATGGCGCTGCATGCCATGGTCCGGAAACCGTGGCCACAGATGTCGGTTCTGGTGTCGAATCCCATTTTACGCAGTGCTTTATTGATGGTGTTCTCACTCATTGGTTTATAAGGATTGTGGGCCCCGGTGAAAACCAGATCGAATTCACCGCTGATCTCGCGAATTTGCTCCAGTATTCCCCAAACGTCTGACTGAAGGGCTGGCGCACCTTGCATGATGTATTCCGATCGCTGTTGGCCTTGCCTGACAAGAAAGGAGAGCGCTTTCGCGCTCGTAGACGCATATGATCATCATGCCAGTGTTGCCGATGGCACTGAAACGCAAACTGTTTCCAGTCCGGCCCCCCTGAGTGCGATTGCGGTGGTGCATCATCCTGTCGTCGCATCCCGGATAGCCAACATGGCAATGTGGTTTGGGTTTGCCGTGACGATCACGGTCCCTTCGTGTATTAAAAACAGACAGTTAAGGTTCCTGTTTATGGATAGTTACCTCATCAGCCCTCCTTACGTATTTTTCGCACGTGCCCGTAGCTCCTGCATACCTGGCCCATACCAGTCACGCCTGTGCCCACACAACCAGCAGGAACAACTACATGGGGTTTTATAATGGAGGCCCAGATGTTTCGGGCTACCGTCACCATTTGCGTTGTCGTGCCGTCTTTTCCGTTTCATTCGACACATCTGATGGCGTCGTTCTGCACGGCTTCTTGCCATTGTTTTTTCCTCATATTGAGCGCGGTCGTCAACCGCACGGCTATGAGGAGATTTGTTTCTGGGGGCAGGACGTTCATTTTTAACTTACTCATTTTGTCATGTTGAGCGGTTTGCAGTGAATCTCGTCAGAATAACGGACACATACTGGTATGCCAGAAACCCAGTTGCATTCCCCGCGAGCGCGAAAATCTGAAATAGCGGCTTCAATCACACTCCTGTCTAATACATCCACTTCGACAATCATTCGCAAGCCAATTCCGGCAACGTATCCCGGTAAGATTTGGTAACCGCAGTAAACCGGGGGAGGATTATCACGTGCAATCGCCCGAGCCCGTTTATCGACAAAATTGCTGAAGGTTAATCCGTCCAACTGCGGGTATTTCAGTTCAGGCTTATGGTGCAATGTATAGCTGATGATTTTGCCATTGTCATCAATGTTTGGAGCCGTACTAAAATGCGCAGCCTGATACTGGTCCGCAGTATCCAGTCTCGACATGGCTTCATTAAACGCAGCCCCTTCCACTGCATCGGCAAAGGCCACATTCGCGGTGATAATCTCTGCATTCCAGAAAACAGCCGGATCACGGCCGAGAAACACTATATCGCTCCAGGTCCAGTTGCCACTGGCAACTGACTGGTCATGGTCACATTCGTCATAGAAGGCACCACCCCAGGTGTCACGTTTACGGTAGATAAGGGTTTTGATTTTGAGCGTGGCAGCCCGACGTTTTCGACGCGAAAGGGAGGTAAATGGCGTATGTTTGCGGTCCATGGTTATCTCTGCAAATTTTCGCCGGGATAAATCCGACCCGACAGAATACGCGAGGCAGAGTAAAAGTGGGAGATTTTTGTTGCACAAATTGTCCGTGATGTGGATGTTTTGGTTAAAAAAAAGAACACAATGCAAAGTGGACGCCCGGTCATGAAGACTGAGCGTCCAGGGATTACACAATTTTATTTTCCATGGCTTAGAGTATCGATATGGTCAGCGTACCACTGCATCATTTCACGGCGATTCTCAAGATATTGAGCGTGGTTGTATGTGCCGCGAATTGAGTTTTTATCCACATGAGCCAGTTGCATCTCGATCCAGGCTGTATTAAAACCCTGCTCATGCAAAATGGTACTCATCGTGTGTCGAAAGCCGTGGCCGGTAGCTTTACCATCGTAGCCGATACGTTTGATTACCATGTTGATACTGGCTTCACTCATCGGTTTGTTGATATTGCAGCGCCCTGGAAATACCAGTTGATACTGGCCGGTATAAGTGCGGAGCTCTTGCAGTATCGCCAGAACCTGGTTTGACAAAGGCACCAGATGCTTGCGGCGCTTTTTCATCCGGCTTTCGGGGATTGTCCACAATGCATTCCCCAGATCAAACTCTTGCCACTCTGCTGCACGCAGTTCAATAGTGCGCACGCCTGTGAGCAACAGCAGGCTGGTTGCCATGCGAGTAATGCAACTGCCATGGTAACCAGTCAGGCTGGCAAGGAACGCCGGTAATTCAGAAGCCTGAAGGTGAGGGAAGTGCTCAGTTTTTGGCGCGCTCAGCGTACCGGTGAGTTCCGCTGCCGGATTAATCGTTGCACGTCCTGTTGCGATAGCATAACGGAAGATCTGATTACAGTACTGCCTGACCTTACGGAGTTTTTCCAGCGAACCTCGCTTTTCAATCAACCGTAAAACTTCCAGCATCTCCAGAGGCAGGATCTCCGCGACAGGGCGTTTGCCCACATACGGGAAAATATCCTTCTCCAGAGCCTCCTGAACGCTCTCTGCGTAGCTTTCCGACCATGAGATACACTTATGCTTATGCCACTCCATGGCGAGCGCCCTGAAGGTATTTACGACGGATATTTTTTTGGCGAGTTTTTCGAGCTGCTTTTTCTCGCTCGGGTCGCCGCCCTCAGCAATCACCTTTCTGGCCTCATCGCGTTTTACACGCGCGTCAGCCAGAGAGATTTCAGGATAAACACCGATAGATAACTTTTTCTCTTTACCGGCGATACGGTATTTCATACGCCAGTAGCGTTTTCCGGTGGTGGTTACCAGAAGAAAAAGGCCGCGCTCATCGGAGAGTTTATAGTCCTTCTCTTTAGGCTTGGCGGTCTCGACCTGCCGGGCTGTCAGTGCCATATGGGGGCCTCAATTTTCATTGAACACAAAGAGCCCCCTGAAAAGCCCCTAGATGCAACTTGATTTAGAGAGAGTTGGGTTGAGGTCAGTGGAGTTCGAAATGTCAGAAAGTGATGTATGACAGTGATTATACTTGAGTTTTGTGGAGTTTGGGAGACGTGCATAGAAGTGAAAGTGGTGCCCGGACTCGGAATCGAACCAAGGACACGGGGATTTTCAATCCCCTGCTCTACCGACTGAGCTATCCGGGCAACGGGGCGCATTAAACCGTATTGGCCGGATGGCGTCAATCGCTTTCTGTCACAAAGCCGATCGGTTGCTCTATTTTCAGGCAGCTAGCCGGGCGGGATGGGGTACTGGGGGGAAATGCAACTAAATAAATATGCATATAAAACGTGTATTTATACCGTGATTTAGAGGGGTTTTTATTAAATTTTAATTATATAACAATGTATTATGGTTTAATCAACGGGGGTTCAATCAAGGTGACTCTTGCTTGAACTCCGCAACAAATCATGCAATCATTGCGCAAATTTTAGCACTCTCCGTTCCCTGACGGTGTTCCCGCTTCTTATAAGCCAGAGGGTTATTGGCATGACGGGTTTTGTTGCTCAAGCGCTGCTGCGCACCAGACATCTGACGCCGCCACCGTTCCGCCGTTGTTTCCTCCGCACGTCACCTGCCCGAATACGCTTGCCGGCCATGCGGTAAGGCCGCCTGATGCTCGCTGTTAGGCATGCGTAAAGCCAGCGCTGCGGCCCTGATTTTACTGATGCCTGTCGGACGCTGCCAAGACCAGTTCCCCCGATAGCCGCCTGATGATCGCCGATCATGAGCCGGTCACGCACGCCGCTTATGCTGCCGTGCCCGGGTATCGCTTTTACCGGGATAACCGCGTTATCTCATTACCGTGCCGGTGGCACACCCTCATCCTTCACCGTTTGAGAGTCAGCATGATGAAAGAATTGAAAATCGCGACCAGCGCCAGCCTGGTCGCCACCATTGAGACGCTGCGCCAGATCGTGCGCGTAGAGCAGACGGACTACACCGACGTGGCGGCGGTGGTGGTGTCGGTCGCCGACGTGGACGCCGGCATTCTGGTGCATTTGCAGGCGACGGGGTTCGACATTCCGACCTTCGTGGCGGTGGAAGGGGACGAGCATCTCTCGCCGGACTATCTGCCGTTTGTCAGTGGGGTTTTCGCGCTGTTGGCCGGCGCCAGCAAGCCGTTCTACATGGCGCAGCTGGAGGCCGCCGCCGACGCCTACGAGCAGGCGCTGCTGCCGCCGTTTTTCAAAACGCTGAAGACCTACGTCGAGATGGAAAATTCGACCTTTGCGTGCCCGGGGCATCAGGGCGGCGAGTTCTTTCGCAAGCACCCGGCCGGCCGGCAGTTCTTCGATTTCTACGGTGAAACCCTTTTCCGTTCCGATATGTGCAACGCCGACGTCAAGCTGGGCGATCTGCTGATCCACGAAGGATCGGCCAAGGATGCGCAAAAGCACGCCGCGCGGGTGTTCAACGCCGATAAAACCTACTTTGTGCTCAACGGCACGTCGGCGGCCAACAAGGTGGTGACCAACGCGCTGCTGACCCGGGGCGATCTGGTGCTGTTCGATCGCAACAACCACAAATCCAACCACCACGGGGCACTGATCCAGGCCGGCGCCACGCCGGTCTATCTGGAAACCGCCCGCAACCCGTTCGGTTTTATCGGCGGTATCGACGCGCACTGTTTCGACGAGCGCTACCTGCGCGAGCAGATCCGCGCAGTGGCGCCGGAGAAGGCTGCGGCGGCGCGGCCGTTCCGGCTGGCGATCATTCAGCTTGGCACCTACGATGGCACGATTTACAACGCTCGCCAGGTGATCGACACCATCGGCCACCTGTGCGACTACATCCTGTTCGACTCCGCCTGGGTGGGCTACGAAGGCTTTATCCCGATGCTGAAAGAGTGCTCGCCGCTGCTGCTGGAGCTGGACGAGCACGATCCGGGCATTTTCGTCACTCAGTCGGTGCATAAACAGCAGGCGGGGTTCTCGCAGACCTCGCAGATCCACAAGAAAGACGACCATATCAAAGGGCAAAAGCGCCACTGCAACCATAAACACCTGAACAATGCGTTCATGCTGCATGCGTCGACCAGCCCGTTCTATCCGCTGTTCGCCGCGCTGGACGTCAACGCCAAGATGCACGCCGGCCCCGCCGGGCGCCGCATGTGGATGGACTGCGTCAAGCTGGGCATCGAGACCCGTAAACAGCTGCTCAACCGCTGCTCGCAGCTGAAGCCGTTTATTCCGCAGCAGGTGGCGGGCAAAGACTGGCAGGATCACGATACTGACCTTATCGCCAACGACGCGCGCTTCTTCACCTTCGTGCCGGGAGAAACGTGGCACGGCTTCGAAGGCTATGCCCGGGATCAGTATTTGGTGGATCCGTGCAAGCTGCTGCTGACCACGCCGGGCATCGACGCCGCGACCGGCCAATACACCGAGTTCGGCGTGCCGGCCACCATTCTGGCCAACTTCCTGCGCGAGAATGGCATCGTGCCGGAGAAGTGCGACCTCAACTCGATCCTGTTCCTGCTGACCCCGGCGGAAAACCCGGCCAAGATGGAGCAACTGGTGGAGATGCTGGCGCAGTTCGAGCGCTATGTTGCAGAGGACGCGCCGCTGAGCGTGGTGCTGCCGACGGTGTACCGCAAGAACGAGCAGCGCTACCGCGGTTACAGCATTCGCCGGCTGTGCCAGGAGATGCACGATCTTTACGTCAGCTTCGACGTCAAGCAGCTGCAAAAGGAGATGTTCCGCCAGGATCATTTCCCGCCGGTGGTGATGAACCCGCAGGACGCCAACGTGGAGTTTATCCGCGACAACGTCGAGCTGGTGCCGATCGGCCAGGCGGAAGGGCGCATCGCCGCAGAAGGGGCCTTGCCGTACCCGCCGGGCGTGCTGTGCGTGGTGCCGGGCGAAGTGTGGGGCGGTGCGGTGCAGCGCTACTTCCTGGCGCTGGAGGAGGGCATCAACCGTCTGCCGGGCTTCTCGCCGGAGCTGCAGGGGGTCTACATCGAGAAAAAAGATCACGGCTGGAAGCGCATCTTCGGCTATATGATCAAGCCATAGAAAAAGGGCCGGTTTGCACCGGCCCTTCTCATTTATCCACGCGGAACGCGTTACTTTCTGCGGTAGCTCTTCTGCGCGGTATTCACTTTCACCAGATAGCGGCGCGACTCGGCGGCCGGGTGCTTGGTGGTCAGCGTCTGGTACACGTCGCCCGGCTGCATGCCGTTGATGATGCCCACCGCGCGCGTTCTGTCGCTGGAGAACACCCGCAGCACGCTGCCTGCGCCGCCGTTGTAGGCGGTGATCACCGCATAGCGGCGCGAGGTCGGATTCTGAATGCCGCCCAGGTAGTTGTTCTGCAGGATCGCCAGGTAGGCGGTGCCGGTGTCGATGTTGTTTTCCGGATCGAACAGGTAACTGCGGCTAGGTACACCCCACTTGCCGCGCATCTGGAACACGTCCTTGCCGGCGGTGTGCTGCATCACCTGCATCAGGCCCAGCGCGTCCGAACCGCTCACCGCATACGGGTTGAAGCTCGATTCGGTCTGCATGATGGCCAGGATCAGCGACTCTTCCACGCCGTATTTCTCCGACGCCTTGCGCACCATCGGCAGGTATTTATGCGCACGCTTGTCCAGGTGGTTCGGCACCAGCTGGATGGTGACCGAGTAGATCACGTGCAGGCCGGAGGTGCGTTTTTGCAGCTTGGTCTGCAGCAGGTAATCGGCGAAGTGCGCCGCGCGCCACTCCCAGCGGATCGGCGCGCCCTTGTTATCCAGCACCTGGCCGTACAGGAACGGCTCTTTACTGATCTGGATATCGTTGGCGTCGGAATAGAGATCGATGGAACCCGGATCGTCACCCATCAGCAGCGTGCTGATGATCGCCTGGCGCAGGTGCGCGGCCGGATCGGTGGTGGCGATAGTCTCGACGGTAATGGAACCGGCGTCGAAGTTGATGTGGCTGCGGGTTTGGTATCGGTCGGTGTATTTGACGTAGTCTTTCGGCCCGGCGATCAGAACTTCGTTCAGACCCCAGATGTTCTCGATGTTGTGGGCGAATTGGCCCATCAGAATGTCGAAACCGTTGGTATCTTTAATCCAGGCTTCGTTGATTTCTTCACTTTTTTTGCCGGAACAGGAGATCAGCAAAGGCGCTATTACGAGCAAAGCCAAAATTTTCTTCATCTTAAAGCCGTTTGGAAGAATGGGACGAGAATTGAAGCGGGCCAGCGCCTGGCCCCAACAGCGTTATTCGCTCGGCGGCGTATAGCCTTCGATGTGCACGTCGTGTCCTTCGAACAGGAACTTGATCATTTCCTCTTCCAGCAGCTTGCGGTCGTCCACGTTCATCATGTTCAGTTTTTTCTCGTTGATCAGCATGGTCTGCTTCTTCATCCACTCGCCCCAGGCTTCCTTGGAGATCTCGTTGTAGATGCGTTTGCCGACGTCACCGGGATAAAGCTGGAAATCCTGGCCTTCGGCGTCGCGCTGCAGGAAAGTACAAAAAATGGTGCGGCTCATGCTAATTCCTCATCGATGGCGCTATCGCCATATAAGTTTTGTTGGATCGGGGGCTGCTTCGCCAGCTGTTGCAACAGGCGATCCACCGGCGCTGCCAGCCCGACCGACGGCGGCTGCGCTAAGTTATACCAGAGACCCGCGCCCTCATCCATGCCGCTGCCCGCCGCGTCGAGCGACAGCCACATCGGCACGATATCGAGGTGGAAATGGCTGAACGTGTGGCGAAACGCGGTCAGCTGCTCCAGGCGCTTGCCTTTCAGACCGCGCTGCTGCAGCCAGAGTTCCAAATCCACGCGCGCGCTGAACTGCGGGAAGCAGAACAGGCCGCCCCACAGGCCCACCGCCGGGCGCTGTTCCAGCCACACGCGCTCGCCGTGCTGCAGCAATAAGAAGTAGGCGGTTTTTTCCGGCAGGGTCTGTTTGGGTTTCTTGCCGGGGTAGTTGGCCCAGCTGTGATTGGCGTAAGACAGGCAGCCGACGTTGAGCGGGCAGAGTTCGCACTTGGGTTTGGAGCGGGTGCAGACCATGGCGCCCAGGTCCATCATCGCCTGGTTGAACTGGCCGACGCCCTGGGCCGGGGTGACCTCTTCGCTGATTTTCCACAGCCGGTTTTCGACCTCTTTCTTGCCCGGCCAGCCTTCTACCGCATAGCAGCGGGCCAGCACGCGCTTCACGTTGCCGTCGAGGATTGGATAGTGTTGGCCCAGCGCCAACGACAGCACCGCGCCGGCGGTGGAGCGGCCGACGCCCGGTAAATCGGCGATTTCTGCGAAGGTTGTCGGGAACTCGCCGCCGTGCTGTGCGACAATGGTCTGCGCTGCCTTGTGCAGGTTGCGGGCGCGGGCGTAATAGCCGAGGCCGGTCCACAGGTGCAGCACTTCGTCCAGCGGGGCTTCCGCCAGCGCGCGCACGTTGGGAAAACGGGCCATAAAGCGCTGAAAATAAGGAATGACGGTGGCAACCTGAGTCTGTTGCAACATTACCTCGGAGAGCCATACTTGATAGGCGGTTTTTTCCAGCTGCCACGGCAGGGTCTTGCGGCCGTAGCGCTGGTACCAGTCAAGCACCACCTGTGCGAATTGTTGTGCTTGCATCATGAGCAGCGTCGTTATCCGGCAGAAAATGAAGCGAGATTGCAGCATAGAGTCATGATGCTGTAAACCGGAACTTTCCGACGCCGCACGGCGGGTACAGAAGATGAACACTTGCTAAACCAATGTATCTTTGCATAATGCGCGTTTCCCTAATTGGCAGCCAAACAGACAGAAAGCACTATGATTAATGACGTCATCTCCCCGGAATTTGATGAGAACGGCCGCGCGATGCGCCGTATCCGCAGTTTTGTCCGCCGCCAGGGGCGGCTGACCAAAGGCCAGCAGCACGCGCTGGAGAACTATTGGCCGGTGATGGGCGTGGAGTATCAGGCTGACGCTGTCGATCTCGCCGCGCTGTTCGGCCGCGCAGCGCCGACGGTGCTGGAGATCGGTTTTGGCATGGGCGCCTCGCTGGTGACCATGGCGGGCAACAACCCGCAGCAGAACTTTTTAGGGATTGAGGTGCACTCGCCGGGCGTGGGCGCCTGCCTGGCCGACGCCCACGAGGCGAAGCTGAGCAACCTGCGCGTGATGTGCCACGATGCGGTTGAAGTGCTGGAAAACATGATCCCGGACGGCTCGCTGGACATGGTGCAGCTGTTCTTCCCCGATCCGTGGCACAAGGCGCGCCACAATAAGCGCCGCATCGTGCAAACGCCGTTTGTCGAACTGGTGCTGCGCAAGCTGAAGACCGGCGGCGTTTTCCACATGGCCACCGATTGGCAACCTTATGCGGAACATATGTTAGAGGTTATGAACGGGGTCGCAGGTTACCGTAATCTTTCCAGCGATAATGATTACGTGCCGCGTCCGGATTCGCGCCCACTGACGAAATTTGAATTACGCGGCCAGCGCCTGGGACATGGCGTTTGGGACTTGATGTTTGAGAGGAAAGAATAATGGCTAACCGCAGTCGTCGTTTACGTAAAAAGTTGCACATTGAAGAATTTCAGGAGCTGGGTTTCTCCGTAGCCTGGCGCTTCGCCGAAGGTACGTCGGTAGAGGACATCGACAGCACGCTGGATACCTTCATCGATGAAGTGATCGAGCCGAACGGCCTGGCGTTTGACGGCAGTGGCTATCTGCAGTGGGAAGGTCTGATCTGCCTGCAGAAAATCGGTCATTGCACCGACGAGCAGCGCGAACTGGTGAAAAACTGGCTGGAAGCGCGCAAACTGGCCGACGTTAAGGTCAGCGATCTGTTCGATATCTGGTGGGATTGATCGCGCTTGCCCGATGAGCGCGGCTTCGCGCCGCGCCGTTTTATTGATCTAAGGTGCCTTAACGGCGCCTTTGTTTTGCCCGGAGTGTGACCGAGGTGGTAACAACATTGGATAACGCGTTGCTGGAGGAGATCCTGCAACAGGTGCGCCCGCTGATTGGCCAGGGGAAAGTGGCCGACTATATCCCGGCGTTGGCGGAAGTGCCCGCCGATCGGCTGGCGATTGCCGTCTGTACGGTGGACGGCGAACTGTTCCAGGCCGGCGACGCCGCGGAGCGCTTCTCCATTCAGTCGATCTCCAAAGTACTGAGCCTGACGCTGGCGCTGACGCGCTATCAGGAGCCTGAGATCTGGCGGCGCGTCGGCAAAGAGCCTTCCGGCCTGCCGTTCAACTCGCTGCTGCAGCTGGAGATGGAGCAGGGCAAGCCGCGTAATCCGTTTATCAACCCCGGCGCGCTGGTGGTGTGCGATATGCTGCAAACTCGGCTCAGCGCCCCCAAACAGCGCATGCTGGAGGTGGTGCGCCAGCTGGCCGGCGAAGACGACCTGGCCTATGACCTGCGGGTGGCGCGCTCCGAGTTCGAACACTCCGATCGCAATGCGGCCATCGCCTACCTGATGAAGTCGTTCGGCAACTTCGAGAACGATGTGATCACCGTGCTGCAAACCTATTTCCACTACTGCGCGCTGCGCATGAGCTGCGTGGAGCTGGCGCGCAGCTTCGTCTATCTGGCCAATCACGGCCGCGATCTCAACGGCGAGACGGTGATCAGCCCGCTGCAGGCCCGGCAGATCAATGCCCTGATGATGACCTGTGGCATGTACGACGGCGCCGGCGAATTCGCCTATCGGGTGGGGATGCCGGGCAAGTCCGGCGTGGGCGGCGGCATCGTGGCCATCGTGCCGGACGAGCTGGCGATCGTCGTCTGGTCGCCGGAGCTGGATGCTTCCGGCAACTCGCTGGCGGGAACTGCGGCGCTGGAACTGTTGTCTCAACGTATCGGTCGTTCGATTTTTTAATCCCAATCTGGATGGGAGTCAGGAGAAGCTATGTTGAAGAAAACCGGGTTAGCCTTACTGCTGCTGGCGGCGACCGCCGCGCAGGCCCACGCCGAGTACCAATGCAGCGTTAAACCCCAGGACGATGTGATCATCAGCCCGCAGAGCGTGCAGGTGAAAGGCGCCAGCGGCGACCTGCAAATTTCGCCCGATGGCGACGTGATCCGCAACGGCCAGGCGCTGAGCCTGAGCGACAGCCAGCGGCAGAAAGCCTTCAGTTACCAGAGCGCGCTGCGCAAGCAGCTGCCGTGGATCGACGACGGCGCGCAGAAGCACCTGGAGAAAGCCCGTTCGGCGCTGGATAAGGTGATCGTCAAAGAGCTGGGCAGCAACAGCAACGTGCGCAACCGGCTGACTACCCTGAATGGCCAGCTGAAACAGCAGATGAACCGCATCATCGAGCATCGCAGCGACGGCCTGACCTTCCACCACAAGGCGATCGACCAGGTGGAACAGGACGGGCGCAACATCGTGCAGCAGAGCATGGGCGGCGTGCTGCAGGACAGCCTGAACGAGATGGGCGTCAAACAGGCCGCCAACAGCGGCGGCAACCCGCTGCAGGCGATCATGGGCAACCTGGGCGGCTTGCAGAAGGCGATCCAGAACGAGTGGAACAACCAGGAGCAGGATTTCCAGAACTTCGGCCGCGACGTTTGCAACCGCGTCACCGCACTGGAAACCCAGCGCAAGGATCTGCTGAAGGCGTTGAAATGATTTAAGAACCTTCTCGGCAGTATGTTTTTTGACCTTTTGACGCTTATCTGACAGACTGGTCAAACTACGTACAGATTTAGGGGTGTTTACGGAGGACGCTATGAGCCATACACGTTACGAAACCGATGTTGTTGCCTGGGCAAATGAACAGGCCGCTCTTTTGCGCTCCGGAAAATTGTCTGAGATCGATATTGAAAAGATCGCCGAGGAGATTGAGGACGTGGGGAAGAGCGAGCAAAGGGAACTTGCTAGCCGGATGACGGTGCTGATTGCACATTTGCTTAAATGGAAATATCAGCCAGCCAGGCGCGGAACCAGCTGGGAGAGAACGATTAAAGCACAGCGCAAAGAGGTGCTTTACAGCTTGAAAGAGTCGCCCAGCCTAAAAGGTAAACTGAGCGATGCTGATTGGCTGGATGTCGTCTGGTCGAAGGCCGTTGCGCTCGCCACGGCCGAAACCGGGCTGGATGTATATCCGGAAAACGGCATCTGGGAAACACAGCAGATTCTGTCTCAGACGTTTTATCCGGATTAACACCAATAAAAAAGCGCTGATTATTCAGCGCTTTTTTTTACTCGTCGTCCGCCAGAAACAGTTCCAGCAGCGAGTTGAGGAACAGCTTGCCCTTCTCGGTGATCTGCCAGTGCTCCGCGGTTTCTTCCAGATACCCTTTGGCCAGCGCTTCGTCCAGTTGCGGGCGAATCACGCTTTCCGCCAGCCCGGTGTAGTTGACGAAGTCGGCGCGCGGCGCAGCTTCCAGCAGGCGGAAGCGGTTCATGAAGAACTCGAACGGCCGATCCGCCGCTGCCACCTCATGCTGCTTGTCCATGTAGTCGCCACGCATAAAGCCGCGCGGGTGCTTGGTCTTGGCGGTGCGCAGGATGCGCCCGTCGCTGAAGGTCACCTTGCCGTGCGCGCCGCAGCCGATCCCCAGGTAGTCGCCGAAGCGCCAGTAGTTGAGGTTGTGCTGGCATTGGTAGCCCGGCTTGGCGTAGGCCGAGGTTTCATACTGCTGATAGCCGGCGGCGCTCAGCAGCTGGTGGCCGCGTTCGAAGATGTCCCATAGTGCGTCGTCGTCCGGCAAAACCGGCGGGCGCGAGCTGAACAGGGTGTTCGGCTCGATGGTCAGCTGATACCACGACAGGTGCGGCGGATTGAGGGCGATCGCCTGGCGCAGATCGTCCAGCGCCTCTTCCAGCGACTGATCCGGCAGGCCGTGCATCAGATCGAGGTTGAAGCTGCGCAGGCCGAGGCCGGTCGCCAGCGTTGCCGCGCGCTTGGCCTCTTCCGGGCCGTGGATGCGCCCCAGGCGGGTCAGCTTCTCGGCGCTGAAGCTTTGCACCCCGATGGAGATGCGGTTGACGCCGGCGCGCTGGTAGCCGCTGAAGCGATCGGCCTCCACGGTACCGGGGTTGGCCTCCATGGTGATTTCGGCGTTGTCGGCGACGCGAATGCGCGCCCGCACGCCGTCCAGCAAGGCCTGCATCGCCTCGGCGCTCAGCAGGCTGGGGGTGCCGCCGCCGATGAAGATGGTGCTTATCTCCCGGCCGCCGGCCAGCGGCAGGTCGGCATCCAGATCCGCCAACAGATGATCGACGTACTCCTGATGCGGCACGTCACCCTTCAGCGCATGGGAGTTGAAGTCGCAGTACGGGCATTTCTGCACGCACCACGGGATGTGAATGTAGAGACTCAGCGGGGGCAGCTTAAGCATTGCGCATGGCTTCCAACATCAGCTTCAGCGCCTTGCCGCGGTGCGAAATCGCCCGCTTCTCGTCGCGGCTCAGCTCGGCGGCGGTGCGGCCCAGCTCCGGCACGTAGAAGACAGGATCGTAACCGAAACCGCCTTCGCCGGCGGCCTGCTCGGTGATCTCACCGGCCCAGCTGCCGTGGAACACCAGCGGCGTCGGATCTTCCGCATGGCGCAGATAGACCAGCACGCAGTGGAATTGCGCGCCGCGCCGGCCCGGCGCCACGTCTTTCAGCGCCGCCAGCAGCTTATCGAGGTTCTGCCGATCGTCGGCGTCTTCACCGGCATAGCGTGCGGAGTAGATGCCCGGCGCGCCGCCCAGCGCGTCCACCGCCAGGCCGGAGTCGTCGGCGATCGCCGGCAGGCCGGTAACCTGTGCCGCATGGCGCGCTTTCAGAATGGCGTTTTCGATAAACGTCAGCCCGGTCTCTTCGGCGGATTCCACGCCCAGATCGGTCTGCGCGACCACGTCCAGGCCGAAATCGGCCAACAGGTCGGCGAGTTCGCGCACTTTGCCCGGGTTACCGGTGGCAAGAACGACTTTTTGCATAATGACTACCTTGAAAATGATTCGATGAGCGCCGCGACCACGGCGGGGATCTGTTGCGGATTCACGATGCGTAACTGTTTATGCCGCCCCAGTTCGCCTTTCTCGATGGTGACGCTGCTTTTCGCCACTTTGAACTGCTTGGCGATAAACTTGATCAAATGGGCGTTGGCTTGGCCGTCGACCGGCGGGGCGGTGATGGCGACTTTCAGTTCGTCGCCATGCAAGCCGATAATTTGGTCGCGGCTGGCTTTCGGCTGAATATATAGCCTGATCGCCAGCCCGTCCAGTACCGGAGTGACTGCATTCACAGCAGGAACCAGAACTCAGGGAACAGATCCATGCCCAGGTAGTTGAGCAGATAGAGGATCAGGATCACCACCATGGCGGAAAAATCGATGCCGCCCATTGCCGGGATGATGCGGCGGATCGGCGCCATCAAGGGTTCGGTCAACTGATACATCACGTAGTCGATAGGGCTGCGGCCCTGGCTAACCCAGCTCATCAGCGCCCGCACGATCATCACCCAGAAGATCAGATAGCCGACGGACTTCACCAGTGAGATCAGGCCGAACAGCAGGTTATACGGGCTGAGCGACAGCGCGTGGCTTTGTATCAGCAGCAGCAGCGGATACTTGATGGTCATCAGCAGGAACGCCAGCAACAGCGAAGCGCTGTCGATAGGCCCCAGCGATGGGATGATGCGGCGCAGCGGGCCGACCACCGGCTGGGTGATCTTCACCACAAACTGCGAGAACGGGTTGTAAAAATCGGTGCGCGCCCACTGCATCCAAATGCGCAGCAACAGCACCATCACGTACAGATCAATAACGGTCTTGACCAGGAAAGTCAGCGTTAGCATGAAGTGGTCCTTCTCCTTAACTCGCGGTTATTTAAAATAATTTTTCCATCTCTTGCGCACGGGAAACGGCGGCCTGCATCGCTTGCGCCACGGTTTCCGGCAGCTGGCGTTCGTTGAACACCCGCAGCGCTTCGGCGGTGGTGCCGCCTTTGGAGGTCACCTGTTCGCGCAGCGTGCCCAGCGGTGTATCCGGGTTGGCCTCCACCAGCGCGGCGGCGCCGGAGGCGGCCTGCTGCACCAGATCGCGCGCGGTCAGGCTGTCGAAGCCCATACGCTCTGCCTCTTGTTGCATCGCTTCCATAAACAGGAAGAAATAGGCCGGGGCGCTGCCCGCTGCAGCGATCACGCCGTTGATGCCATTTTCGTCATCTACCCAGCAAACTTTACCGACCGACGCCATTAAATTGCCGGTGTAGTCGCGATCCTGTTGGCTGACCTGCTCTGGCGCGTACAATCCGCTCATGCCCTTGCCGACCAGCGACGGGGTATTGGGCATGATGCGTACAATGTTCAGCTTGTCGCCGAGCAGCTGATAAAAACGGCTGACCTGAATACCGGCAGCGATCGACAGCACCAGCTTGCCGCTGAAATCGACCTGCTCGCGCAGCGGTTGGCAAACGTCGGCCATCAGCTGCGGTTTGACCGCCAGCACCACCACGTCGGCCTCGCGCGCGCAGGCGACGTTGTCGTCGCTGCTGACGATGCCGTAGTCCGCCGCCAGCGCGTCGCGGTTTTTCGGCGAAGGGGCGCAGACGCTGATGGATTTGGCCGGATAGCCGCCCGCCACCAGGCCGGCGATGATTGCACGTGCCATGTTGCCGGCGCCGATAAAGGTAATCTTGCGATGTTGCATCAAATCCCTCGTCAGTTTGTCAGGCCTGCGAATAGTCGCGGGCGCCAAAAATTGCGGTGCCGATGCGCACCAGGGTGCTGCCTGCGGCGATCGCCGCCGCCATATCGTCCGTCATGCCCATCGACAGCGTATCGACCTGAGGATAGCGCTGACGCAGGGCGAGAAATGCGTCGTTCATCCGGCTGAATACCGCCAGCTGCCGCGGGTAATCCGTTTCCGGCGCAGGAATGGCCATCAGGCCGCGCAGCGTCAGGTTCGGCAGCGCGGCGATCGCCTCGGCCAGCAGCGGCAGCTCGGCCAGCGCGATGCCGGATTTGCTCTGCTCGTCGCTGATGTTGATTTGAATCAGCACGTTGAGCGGCGGCATGTCGGCCGGGCGCTGATCGCTCAGGCGCTGGGCGATGCGCAGCCGGTCCACGGTATGGCACCAGGCGAAGTGTTCCGCCACCAGCCGACTCTTATTGGATTGCAGCGGGCCAATAAAGTGCCACACCAACTCGCAGCCCTGTGGCGACTCGGCGAAATGCCGGATCTTGTCTACCCCTTCCTGCACGTAGTTCTCGCCGAAGGCGCGCTGACCGGCGGCGATGGCTTCTTCGATCGCCGCCACAGGTTTGGTTTTGCTGACTGCAAGCAGGGCAACGTCTTCTGGCACCCGCGCGCAGTTTTGCGCGGCGGCCGCGATGCGGTTTCTGACATCCTGCAGGTTCTGTTGGATAGTGCTCATTATTGACCCGGGAGAGTGATATGGATATCGATGAATTCGTGGCCCTTAGTGTAAAGCATAATGCTTCCGATCTGCACCTTTGTGCCGGTCATCCGCCGATGTTACGCATCGACGGTGAACTGCAGCCGCTGGCGGCGGCGCCAACGCTGACGGCGCAAGGCGTGCAGGCCCTGTGCGACGGATTGCTGAATGCGCAGCAGCGCGAGAGCCTGCGGCGGCTGGGGCAGCTCGATCTGGCGCTGCACCGGCCGGGCGGGGAGCGGCTGCGGGCCAACGTTTTTCAGCAAAGCGCGGGGATGTCTCTCGCATTGCGGCGCATCGCCGGGCAGGCGCCTTCGCTTGCCGAGCTGGCGGCCCCGGCCATCGTCCCAGCGCTGCTGCGGCGCGACGACGGGCTTCTCCTGGTCACCGGCGCCACCGGCAGCGGCAAGTCCACCACGCTGGCGGCGATGATCGACGAGATCAACCGGCACCAGCCGCGGCACATTTTGACGCTGGAGGATCCGATCGAATTCCTGCACCGCAGCCGACGCTCGCTGATCCAGCAGCGGGAGATCGGCCGCGACAGTCACAGCTTCGATGCGGCGTTGCGCGCCGCGCTGCGCGAAGATCCGGACGTGATCCTGCTGGGCGAGCTGCGCGATGTCGCCACCATTCGGCTGGCGCTCACCGCGGCGGAGACCGGCCATCTGGTGCTGGCGACGCTGCATACCCGCAGCGCGCCGCAGGCGGTGGAACGGCTGGTGGACGTGTTTCCGGCGGAAGAGAAACCCTATGTGCGCGCCCAGCTGGCCGGCAGCCTGCAGGCGGTGATCGCGCAAAAGCTGATGAGGCGGCCCGGCGGGGGGCGAGTGGCGATCTTTGAGGTGCTGACGGCGACGGCGGCGGTCAGCAACCTGATCCGCGAAGGGAAGACCCACCAGTTGGCGAGCGTGCTGCAAACCGGCGCGCAGTCCGGCATGCAGACCTTTGAGCAAGGTTTGCAGCAGCGGATCGACGCCGGCGTGTTGGGGGAAGGAACGGGGGGTTAACCCAGCTGCCGTTCGAACCAGCTTTCGAGGATCACCACCGCAGAGGCGGAATCCACGCTGCCTTTGTCGAGCGCGCGGAAGCCGCCGCGATCGAACAGGTTGGCGCGCGCTTCCACGGTGCTCAGGCGTTCGTCATGCAGATCGACCTGGATGCCGAAACGGCCATGCAGGCGGTTGGCGAATTTGCGCGCCTGGGCGGTCACCGGTTGTTCGGTGCCGTCCATGTTCAGCGGCAGGCCAACCACCACCAGATCCGGCTGCCACTCCTTCAGCAGCCTTTCGATTTTCAGCCAGTCCGGTGAGCCGTCCTGCGCTTTGAAGGCCGGCAGGGCGCGGGCGCTGCCGGTCAACTCCTGGCCGATGGCCGCGCCGATGCTTTTGGTGCCGAAGTCGAAGGCGATAATGGTGCGGTTGCTCATCAGGCGTGTCCTGCGTGGTTGGCGATGCTGCGAATGTCGATACCCAGAAGGTTCGCCGCCTCGCGCCAGCGGCTGGCGATCGGCGTGCGGAACAGAATGTCGGTGTTGGCTTCGATGGTCAGCCAGGCGTTTTCCAACACCTCCTGCTCCAGTTGGCCCTTTTCCCAACCCGCATAGCCCAGCGCCACCAGCACATCGTCCGGCTGCTCGGGCGTGCCGAGCGTTTCCAGTACGTCTTTCGAGGTGGTGATCATGGTGTTGGGGGAAATTTGAATGCTGGCGCCAAAGCCGTGGCGCGGCGTATGCAGGATAAACCCGCGATCGTCCGCCAGCGGGCCGCCGGCAAACACCGGCTTGTCCAGGCTGATGGCCGGGTCGCGCGCAGGCGGCATGATCTTCAGCTTGCTCAACACCGTGGCTACCGTGAACTGCTCCACCGGTTTATTGATCACCAAACCCATGGCGCCTTCTTCGTTGTGCTCGCAGACGTAAATCACCGAGCGCTTGAAGCGAGGATCCTGCAGGGTGGGCATGGCGATCAGAAAATGGTGCTGTAAATTCATGGCGTTAGTATAAGGTAATCAATGGGTGAGAAAATAAACAGCCGCCAGTATGCGGCTATACCCGCCGCCTTTCAAGCCGCGCGAAAAAGCGCGCAAAGAGGGAGCGGGCAGGTGAGCGGGCGGCACGCCGCCCGCATTGCGCATTACTTCGCCGCCAGGCGCTTTTCAATCGCGTCCATCAGCATGCCGGTAATCGAGACAGGGAATGCCGCCTCAATTTCGCGCGCACAGGTTGGGCTGGTCACGTTGATCTCGGTCAGGCGATCGCCGATCACGTCCAGGCCGACGAAGATCAGCCCTTTCTCTTTCAGCGTCGGGGCGACGGCGCGGGCGATTTTCCAGTCGCTCTCGCTCAGCGGGCGTGCTTCGCCGCGGCCGCCGGCCGCCAGATTGCCGCGGGTCTCGCCCTGCGCCGGAATGCGCGCCAGGCAGTAAGGCACCGGCTCGCCGTCGACGACCAGGATGCGTTTGTCGCCGTCCTTGATCGCCGGCAGGAAGTTCTGCGCCATGCAGAAACGGCTGCCGTGTTCAGTCAGGGTTTCGATGATCACCGACAGGTTGGGATCGTCCTGCTTCACGCGGAAGATAGACGCGCCGCCCATACCGTCCAGCGGCTTCAGGATGACGTCGCCGTGCCGCTGATGGAATTGGCGGATGTGCGCGGCGCTGCGGCTGACCAGCGTGTCCGGCGTCAGTTCCGGGAACCAGGCGGTGAACAGCTTCTCGTTGCAGTCGCGCAGGCTTTGCGGCTTGTTGACCACCAGCGTGCCTTTGACTTCTGCGCGCTCCAGAATGTAGGTCGCGTAGATGTATTCGGTATCAAACGGCGGATCCTTGCGCATCAGGATCACGTCCAGATCGTGCAGCGCCAGATCCTGCTCGCTGCCGAAGCTGAACCAGTTCTCCTTGTCTTCCTTCACGCTCAGCAGGCGGGTGCGGGCGCGCCCGTCACCGGCGTGCAGATAGAGATCGTTCATCTCCATGTAGTGCAATTCGTAACCGCGGCGCTGCGCTTCGAGCAGCATGGCGAAGCTGGTGTCTTTCTTGATGTTGATGGAATCGATAGGGTCCATCACGATGCCGAGCTTAATCATCTTTTCTCCTTTAACCCAGGTCGCCGAAGCGGACCTGCAGAGCGGTAATGGCGGTGAGCGCTGTGGTTTCGGTACGCAGCACGCGTGGCCCCAGCAGAATATCAGTAAATCCGTGGTCGGTGGTCATGGCGATTTCGTCGGTGGACAAACCGCCTTCCGGGCCGATCAGCAGGCGGACGCGGTCTACCGGCTGCGGCAGGGTGTTGATGCTGTGGCTGGCGCGCGGATGCAGGTTGAGCTTCAGGCTGCCGTCCTGCTCGGCGCACCAGGCTTCCAGCGACATCGCCTCGCGGATTTCGGGAATGCGGTTGCGGCCGCACTGTTCGCAGGCGGCGATGGCGATCTTTTGCCATTGCTGGATTTTCTTCGCCAGGCGTTCGCCGTCCAGTTTGACGCCGCAGCGCTCGGAAAACAGCGGGGTAATGACGTTGACGCCCAGCTCGATGGACTTCTGAATGGTGAACTCCATCTTCTCGCCGCGCGAGATCACCTGGCCCAGATGCAGGTTGAGCGGCGATTCGATGTCATCCACGCGGCCGTCGCCGAGGCGCACCAGCACGCTCTTTTTGTCCACCCGGACTATCTCGGCGTCGAACACCTGGTTACTGCCGTCGAACAGCTGCAGCGCCTGGCCGGCGCTCATGCGCAGCACGCGGCCGACGTGGTTGGCGGCGTCCTCGCTGAGGGCGATCTCCGCCCGATCGGTCAACGGCTGCGGATGGTAAATGCGGGGTATGCGCATGGGTAGTCTGATCCTGACGAAACGGCGCCGCGGGTTGGCGGCGCCATGAAAGATAAAGGCTATAGTAGGTTAGCTTTTCCGCTGCTGACAAGCCTGTTGAATATAGGGGTTGTGGTTGCCCTGTACCTTGGCGATACGTGCTTCACGCTGACATTCCCATTGGCTCACCGGATATTGCCGGTTCCACACCTCGAACAGCTGGGTTTGCTGGCGTGACAGCCGCAGTTGGTAGCGATCGCGCATGTAGAAGTAGGTGCGGGCGATGGCGCCGCGGGCGCGGGCGGGCGGCTCCGCCTGTTTATTCTTGAAGTCCACCTTCATCGGGCATTGTCCGTATTGGCCTTCGCCGCCGTTCCATTGGCTGTACATGAAGTTATTGCGATCGCCGTTCACTTCGCCGATCGCCGGTTGCAGGTTGTGCAGGTCGGTTTCCATCTGGCGATAGGTGGCGTCTTTGTTGCAGTTCTTGCGCCCGCCGTCCTGCCAGCACTGCAGCTGGTGGCCGAACTGCCAGGCCGGCACCACGTGTTCCCATTCGATGCGCTGCGCGCGCTGGGCGTTTTTGCGCACCTGGTAGCCGCAGCCGGCGAGATCAGGGATGCCCTTCTTGCCTTGCCAGTCGATGCGGCAGCCGCAGTAAAAACTGCCCGGCGCATCCTGGTTAATCTTGGCCGCTGCCGCCTTGGCCTGAGAAAAGTTATTGATGCCTTGTGCCTGTACGGCGCCTGCGGCGAAAACCGCCATAAACAAAATTCTGCGAAGCATATTCCAAAACAGCTCAAAATTGGAAAAGCAGGCAGGGTAGCGGAACTTGCCGATAGTGGCAAATGGCGATATTTACTTGTTTTAACGTATAAATCGTTTAACTAAAGGTTTTCGTCAGCGAGAAATTTCAGTTTTTCGCCGCACCGGCGGCAGCGGTATTCGCTTTCACCGCGCAGCACGCGGTTATGGCGGCGAATGGTGAGCGGATGCTGCCCGCAGCCGCAGCGGTAGGGGAAGGTTTTGCTTTGCACCGAAGCGGTCTCAAAGCGGTGAGTGCGGCTGGCGGGGGTCAGCAGCACGCTTTCCATCATCCAGCGCCATTCGCGGCCGTGTGGAGCCACCCGGCCGAATTGGCGAAACACCAGCAGGTGCGCCAGCTCGTGCGGCACCACCTCATCGATAAACGGCTGTTGGTTTTCCAGCAGTAGCACCGGGTTCAGACGGATTTCCCAGCTTTGCAGCCAGGCGGTGCCCGCGCTGGTGCCGCGTTGCTGATAGACGATGCTGGGTTCGGGGAACTCGACGGCAAAATGCCGGCGGGCCAACTGCAGCTTTTCTCGCAGGCAGCGCATCACCGCTTGCTGCAGCGCGATGGGGATTCTTGGTTTGTTCATTGCGGCTAGCTTAAGCAATGGCGCGGCGGCTGACAATACGCCCCGGCGCAAATCCGCATCCGGCGCTTTTTCGCCACATTGATAAGACGATCGCCGCCGATGGATTGTAATCAATGTGTTAACTGCGGGATAATAAAGCGTGCATGATGAGCCTGTACCCGCAGTTCTCACCGAGCAAGGTTGAAACGCCGCCCGTGGTAATCCCTTACGCAGAGAGCGGTTATTTTGCGATTTGGCGCAATAACTGACTGATTAAAAATACGTAAGGTGGAGGCAGTTTTTTGACAAGGCGCCGAGCCGTGCGCCGCAAGTGTGAATTTAACGCAGCTGATGTTGCAAGTGAGAGATCAATGTCGAATAAACCGTTCCACTATCAAGATCCGTTCCCGCTGAAGAAAGACGATACCGAATACTACCTGCTGAGCCGCGACCACGTTGCCGTGAGCGAATTTGAAGGCCAGGAAATTCTGAAAGTTGCCCCTGAAGCGTTAACCCTGCTTGCCCAGCATGCGTTCCATGACGCCTCGTTCATGCTGCGCCCGGCGCACCAGCAGCAGGTGGCCGATATCCTCGACGATCCGGACGCCAGCGAAAACGACAAGTACGTTGCGCTGCAATTTCTGCGTAACTCAGAAATCGCCGCCAAGGGTATTTTACCGACCTGCCAGGACACCGGCACGGCGATCATCGTCGGCAAAAAGGGCCAGCGCGTCTGGACCGGCGGCGGCGATGAAGCGGCGCTGTCGCGCGGGGTGTACAACACCTACATCGAAGAGAACCTGCGCTATTCGCAGAACGCCGCGCTGGATATGTATAAAGAGGTCAACACCGGCAGCAACCTGCCGGCGCAGATCGATCTCTACAGCGTGGACGGCGAAGAGTACAAGTTCCTGTGCATCGCCAAGGGCGGCGGTTCCGCCAACAAAACCTATCTGTATCAGGAAACCAAGGCGCTGCTGTCGCCGGGCAAACTGAAAAACTACCTGGTCGACAAGATGCGCACGTTGGGCACCGCGGCTTGCCCGCCGTACCATGTGGCGTTCGTCATCGGCGGCACCTCGGCGGAAGCGACGCTGAAAACCGTCAAGCTGGCCTCGACCAAGTATTACGATGGCCTGCCGACCGAAGGCAACGAGCATGGCCAGGCGTTCCGCGATCTGGAGCTCGAAGCGGAACTGCTGCAAGAAGCGCAGAACCTGGGACTGGGCGCGCAGTTCGGCGGCAAATACTTCGCGCACGATATCCGCGTGGTGCGCCTGCCGCGCCACGGCGCGTCTTGCCCGGTTGGCATGGGCGTCTCCTGCTCGGCGGACCGCAACATCAAAGGCAAGATCAACCGCGACGGCATCTGGCTGGAAAAACTGGAGCACAACCCGGGTAAATTCATTCCTCAGGCGTTGCGCCAGGCCGGGGAAGGTGAGGCGATCAAGGTCGATCTCAACCGCCCGATGGCCGAGATCCTCAAGCAGCTGTCGCAGTACCCGGTTTCCACCCGCCTGTCGCTGAGCGGCACCATCATCGTCGGCCGCGATATCGCGCACGCCAAGCTGAAAGAGCGCCTGGATCGCGGTGAAGGTTTGCCGCAGTACGTCAAGGATCACCCGATCTACTACGCCGGCCCGGCCAAAACGCCGGAAGGCTATGCGTCCGGTTCGCTGGGGCCAACCACCGCTGGGCGTATGGACTCTTACGTCGACCTGCTGCAATCCCACGGCGGCAGCATGATCATGCTGGCGAAAGGCAACCGCAGCCAGCAGGTGACGGATGCCTGCCACAAGCACGGCGGTTTCTATCTCGGCAGCATCGGCGGCCCGGCGGCGGTGCTGGCGCAGCAGAGCATCAAGAGCCTGGAGTGCGTGGAGTATCCTGAGCTGGGCATGGAAGCGATCTGGAAAATCGAAGTGGAGGATTTCCCGGCGTTTATCCTGGTGGATGACAAAGGCAATGACTTCTTCCAGAAGATCCAGGCCGGCCAGTGCTCCAGCTGCCTGAAATAAGCGCTACCCCTTCGCCGCCTGTGGGCGGCGAAGGGGATTGTGTAAAGTCCTGTAGCTTGCTGGACGTCAAGTTTTAACCTGTATACCCTACGCGAATGGCACTAAAATTCGACTAATGGAATAGCGGCAACAGAAGGTTCGGCAAGCACATGGGAACGCAGGAAAGTCATATCAAGGAATTGCTGGTCTGGATTGAAGACAACCTGACCAATCCGCTGTCGTTGGATATCGTTTCCGCCAAGTCAGGCTATACGAAATGGTACCTGCAGCGCATGTTCAAGAAGCAGACCGGATTATCGTTAGCCTCATATATCCGCGCTCGCCGCCTCTACCTCGCCGCCTTCGCCTTGCGTTTCACGCAGAAGAGCATCCTCGATATCTCGGTCGAATATCAATTCGATAACCAGCAGACGTTCTCGCGCTGTTTCAAGAAACATTTTGCCGAATCGCCCAGCGTGTATCGCCATGCCCGCAAGCAGGACTTCAGCAATCTGGTGCGTTCGCTGGCGGCCAGCCAGCCCGGCGATATTCAGGTTGAGCGCGTCAGCATCGCCCGAGGGCAATACGCCTTTCACGGCAAGCAGTACGCTTATCATCTGGATATCGAGAAGCTGGATAAGTCGCACCTGCCGCAGCGCAGCGCGCTGCGGGGGCAGTTCTATACCTTGTTGGGCGAGCGCCCGACGCAAACCTATTCGTTTACCCAACTGGTGCCGGACGGCGAGCGGGTCAGGGTCGATTATACTCTGGGCGTGACGACGGAATACCCGCTGCGCGAAGGCGTGGTGCTGGAGCCGCTGCCGGAGATCCACGGCGAGTTTTGCCGTTTTCGCTATGCCGGCAAGCCGGTGGCGCTCAACGACCACATCATTCAAATCTACACGCAGGTGTTGCCCGAAATGGGGCTGGCCCGCGGTGACGGGCCGGACATTACGGTGTTCAGCTATTCGCTGAGCGGGAAAGAGGAGCTGCATCTGGAGCTGCAGCATCTGGTGCCGGTGGTGCCGCTGCATTGATCCCGTCGGCGGCCGGCAGCCGGTTTTTTTGCTGCACGATCGCCGCCATCACCGCCAGGGCGATCTCCGCCGGGGTTTTGCTGCCCAGCGGCAGGCCGATCGGCGCATGGATGCGTTCCAGCTCCTGCGGCGTAAATTCGGCAATCTGTTGCAAACGCTGGCGCCGCCGCGCGCTGTTTCTGAGCGAACCCATGGCGCCGATGTAAAACGCCGGGGTGTGGATCGCTTCCATCAGCGTCAGGTCGTCCATGCGCGGATCGTGGGTCAGCGCCACGACGGCGGTATTGGCGTGGCACCCCCCTTCCTCAATGAATTTTGCCGGAAACTGGCGCAGCAGCGTCACGCCCGGTTTCAGCTCGGCGGCAAAGTTATCCAGCGCTTCCGGGCGGTTCTCGCACACCAGCACCTCAAATCCCAGCGCCACGGCGAAATCGGCGCAGTACAGCGCCACGCTGGACAGCCCGGCGATCAGCAGGCGCGGCGCGGCCGCGATGTGCAGGGTGATCTGCTCGAGCCGACGCTCGACCTGGGTGGCGCTGGTGAAGTGGCTTTGCTCGAGGCTGTGGCAGGCGTTGGGCAGCGTCAGGCGTTTGATCAACGCGTGATGCCCTTCCAGCGCGCCGTTGATGCGTCGCAGGTAAGCGATGCTGTTTTCACCCGCCGGCAGGTATTCGATCAGCACGTCCAGCACGCCGCCGCAGGGCAGCGCCACGTTGGGCGTCATGCCGCCTTCACCGTAACGGATCACCTGGCTGGCCGCCTGATACTCCCCGGCGGCCACGCGGCGCAAAAAATCCTCCTCCACGCAGCCGCCCGACAGCGAACCGCTGTAGCGGCCGTCGCGGGTCGCCGCCATCAGCGCGCCCGGCGATCGCGGCGAAGAGCCGTAGGTGCTGAGCACGGTGCATAACCAGACCGGCTGTTGCTGCAGCCAGCTTATCGCCTGGCCGACCACGGTGACATCAAGATGTTGCATAGGTGAATTTACTCGCTGGCCGGGAGTTGTGATGGAAGATCAATATCCTGCACGACGCCGGGGTGCTCAAGCGGCAGCAGGTGCACTGCCGCGCCTTGCAGCAGTTCACGCGCGCCGTGATCGCCGCGCAGTTGGCAAAGTGGCTTGCGCAATTGGGCGGAAAAGCCGACCGGATGACCGGGCTGTTGCGCATAGCAGGGGCGCACGATCGCGTGTTGCCGTAAGGCGCTTGCCACCTGTCGGAAAACCTCGGCGCCGACAAACGGCATATCGGCCAGGTGGATCAGCCAGCCCTGCCAGTGTGGCGTAGCGGCAACGGCCGCCGCGATCGAGTCGCCGAGGCCCGCGCTGGCGAGCAGGGTAACCGGCACCTGATTGGCGGCGCAGGCGGCCAGCACCGGCAGGTTGTCCGGCCGGGTCACCACCTGTACCGGCAGGCCGGAGGCCAACGCCTGGCGCAGGGTGTGTTCGAACAGCGAACGCCGCTCGCCCGCCGCATCGGCAAACCCGGCGTTCAATTTGTTGCCCTGGCCACCGGCCTGAATAAAGCGCTCCCCGCGTCCGGCGGCGGTAATGATAATGCCCGTGGTCATGGTTGAAGTCCGCGTTTGCGCAATTTATTTATTAGCCTACAAACCATCTGTGTTTTGTAAATGTTTTTTTGTTGAAAACAGCCTGTTAATCATCACATAATTTTAGTTATAAGCATATGCTTATGACGTCTACGGCAAGGTCGTCAGCGTTTGCGCAACAACACCGCGAACAAAAACCAATTACAAGAAAGACGTGAAGGACTTATTTATGAGCAATTTCAACCCGTCGCGGCGCCGCTTTATCAAAAGCGCCGTGATTGCGGGGGTATCCGTGTACCTCGCGCCCCTGTACAGCCGCGCCTACGCCGCGCTGTTCGAGCAAAAAATCCTCCAGTCACCCAACTGGGATCCTCAGACCAAACGCGTCCGTTTTCGTATCGACGGCCGCGCCAAAGTCATGGGGCAGAAGGTGTTCGCGCGCGACATCCGCGCGGTGGACATGCCGCACTGGCCGCAAAAGCAGGCGCATGCCTTCATTTTGCGCGTCACCAAAGCCGACCGGCTGTTCGAAGGGGTCGATCTGTCGCTGCTGGGGGACGATCTGCAGCCGGATCGCCTGGTGACGGCGGAAGATCTGGCGCGCGATGGCCTGGCCTTCCCGGCGTTCTACGGTGACGACATGCTGCTGCCGAGCGGCAAAACCCCGGCCTATCTCGGCCAGGCGGTGGCGATCCTGATCTATCACGACTTCGCCCGTTTCCGCTTCGCCAAGGACAAGCTGAAATTCCGTGAAGAAACCATCAAATACGGCGCGGTCACCGGCCCACTGGAGCGCGATCCCTGGGGCAGCTTCCGCTATGTGCGGGTGGGCGGCGAACAGCCGTTCGACGACGATCGTTTCTCCAGCCTGAAGGACACGCCGATCTTCCCGGTGTCGATGAAAAAACACCTGCCGGTGTGGCCGGAAGGGCGCGAGGGCGGCAAGCTGGATCAGGAAGGCATGCGCTATGCGGGCCTGATTGCCGACGAGATGGCCAATCCGCCGGCCGATTGGCTGGTGATGTCCCGCCGCTACACCACGCAGTCGATCGATACCTCGGCGCTTGAGCCGGACAACGCCAACGGCTGGTTCGACGCCGAGACGCAAACGCTGCATCTGGTGGTGCCGACCCAGTCGCCGCAGGAAGTGGCCGACGAGATGCCGCGCATGCTGGCCAAGCGCAACCCGCCGGTGAAACAGCTGATCCTGCACCCGTGCTACACCGTGGGCTACGGCTCGAA
The DNA here is from genome assembly GCF_024160145.1 of Serratia nevei. Classification (GTDB taxonomy): domain Bacteria; phylum Pseudomonadota; class Gammaproteobacteria; order Enterobacterales; family Enterobacteriaceae; genus Serratia; species Serratia nevei_A. The sequence goes on along the minus strand of NZ_JAMYWQ010000048.1, from coordinate 3,722 downwards.
AGATCACTACAACTTCCCGTATTACGGCGCGGTGGCGGCGATGTACGGCGACGGCCACCCGGTGCGCCTGGCCAACGACCGCTTCGAACAGTTCCAGACGGCGCTGAAGCGCCATGCGTTCGACATGAACTACCGCATCGCGGTGAATCGCCAGACCGGCGTCATGCAGTCGTTCCTCGGCGACATGACCGCGGACGGCGGCGGCCGCAGCAACTTTACCCCTTCGGTGGTGATGGTCGGCGCGACCGCCGCCCAGTCGATTTACTACTTCCCGAAAAGCGATCTGTCGTCGGTCGGGCTGGCCTCACGCGCCATCGATGCCGGCTCGGCGCGCGGCTACGGCACGCTGCAGAGCATGGCCGCCACCGAGATGATGGTGGATGAGCTGGCCGCCGAGCTGAAGATCGACCCGATCGAATTCCGCCTGCGCAACGTGCTGAAATCCGGCATGAAAAATACCCAGGGGGCGATCCCGGCCGGCGCGATCCGCGCCGATGAAGTGCTGGAGAAGGCGGCGAAGCATGAGATGTGGCTCAAGCGCGCCGAACGCAAGGCCGAGTTTGAGAGCCGCCATCCCGGCAAGCGCTATGGCGTTGGTTTCGGCTGCGTGCAGAAAGACTTCGGCACCGGGGCGGAAACTTCGTTCGCCCGGGTGGCGCTGAGCGAAGACGGCCGCATCACGCTGCATCACAGCGGCGCGGAGATGGGCACCGGCATGTCGACTTCGCAGTCGGTGCTGTGCGCGCAGTGGCTGGGTAAACCGGCCGACGAGGCGCATTTCTCGGTCACCGACTGGTCGGTGCTGCCGATGGTCACCAGCGGCGATCCTTACCTGATGTCGCAAGAAGAGCAGGACAAGCTGCAAACCAACCCCAACTGGACGCCGAGCTACTGTTCGCCGTCCAGCGCCAGCAACTCGGCCTATTACTTCTCGCACAGCACCCGCGAAGCGGCGCGCCTGATCTTCGATCACGGCCTGTGGCCGGCGGCGATGGCGCTGTGGCAGGCCGGCATCGGCGGCGGCCAGGCGGCGCCGCTGGTGGTGCGGCGTGAAGATGCGCGTTGGGTCGAGGGCGGCCTGACGGCGGCGGGCATGTCGGTGCTGAGCCTCGAGCTGCTGGCCAAGACGGCCTATCAGATGGGCGGCGTCACCGGCGCGGCGGTGCACGTCTTCAACCGCTGGCAGTGGGCGGAGGCCGATTTCACGCTGAACGGCAAAAGCGAGCGCCTGCCGATCGACGGCATGGCGCTGCGCAACGCCGGCGGCGAATTCAAACCGCTGGCGCGCGGGCAGGTCTACTACCCGCCAACCCAGCGCAACAATGCGGCGGTGACCTACTACAGCGCCGTCGGCACGCTGGCGGAAGTGGCGGTGGATATCGCCACCGGCCAGGTGGAATTGCTGAATCACCATTCGATCATGGAGTGCGGCAACCTGATCGTGCCGGAACTGGTTTCCGGCCAACTGCAGGGCGGGTTGGCGATGGGGATCGGCCACGCGCTGCACGAATATTTACCGCTGTACGAAGACGGCCCGGGCAACGGCACCTGGAACTTCAACCGTTACCACCTGCCGCGCGCCAGCGACGTGGCGGTGTGGAAACAGAGCGGCGACATCCTGCCGGCGCTGTCGGAAACCGATCCGCCGAAAGGCATGGCGGAGGTGGTGATGATCCCGATCGTGGCCGCGCTGGTCAACGCCATCGCCGACGCCACCGGCCACCGTTTCCGTGATTTGCCCGTTCGTGCAGAAAATATTCGTGAGGTATTACAATGAGCATTAAAACCCAGCCGATCTCCCTGACCATCAACCAGAAGCAATACGGCCCGATCGAGGTGCCGGAAGGTTTGATGATGATCGATTTCCTGCATGAGTATCTTGACCTGACCGGCTCGCGCCTCGGCTGCGGGCAGGGCATTTGCCACGCCTGCGTGGCGATCGTCGATCACCCGAGCGGCACCAGCGAAGAGGTACGCACCTGCATCACCGGCGCGCATTTCTTCAACGGCAAGAAGGTGCGCACCGTTGAAGGCCACGCCAAGGTGGACGAACAGGGCGAGGTGATTGAACTGTCACCGATCCAGCAGGCGTTTCTGGAGCACTACAGCTTCCAGTGTGGCTACTGCACGCCGGGCTTCGTCAATGCCGCCACCCTTTTCGTGGAGAAACTCAAGCGTGAGCCTATCGCTCGCGATCAGTTGGAAAGCGCCATCGAGCAGGCGCTGGACAGCCATATCTGCCGCTGCACCGGCTACGTGCGCTACTACGAAGCGGTGCGCGACGTGGTGCTGAAAACGCCGGGTCTGCTGAAGGAGACGGCGCAATGAAAAAACGTCTCGCAGTGTTGATTTTGCTGGTGGCGATCGTGGTGATTGCGCTGCTGTGGTGGCGGGAGAACCGCCGTTATGACGGCCCGGTGCAGCAGGTGACCGCCGGCGCCGAACAGATCGCCCGCGGCCGCTATCTGGCGCAGGCCGCCGACTGTGCCGCCTGCCATACCGCCAGCGGCGGGGCGCCGTTGGCCGGCGGCTATCCGCTGGACACGCCGTTCGGCACGATTTACGGCAGCAACCTGACCCCGTCGGCCGACCACGGCATCGGGCGCTGGACCAGGGACGACTTCTTCCTGGCGCTGACGCAGGGCGTAGCGCCGGGCGGGCGGCACCTGTACCCGGCGATGCCTTACACCTCATACAAGGGCATGTCGCGTCAGGACGCCGACGACATCTACGCTTACCTGATGACGCGCCCGGCGGTGGACGTGGCCATTCCGGCCAACGAGATGCCGTTCCCGTTCAACCAGCGCATGGCGCTGATCGGCTGGAATCTGCTGTTCCGCAGCCAGGATCCGCTGCCGGCCAGTTCGCAGGGCAGTTCGCCGCAATGGCAGCGCGGCCGCTATCTGGCCGACGTGCTGGGGCACTGTGGCGAATGCCACACGCCGCGCGGCGCGCTGGGGCAGATGGATCTCGCCAAGCCGATGCAGGGCGGCGATCTCGGCCGCTTCATGGCGCCGGACATTACGCCGCACGGCCTGGCGCAGCGCGGCTGGACGCCGCAGGACGTCAGCCGTTTCCTCAGCACCGGCCTCGCGCCGCAGGGTTCCGCCTTCAGCGAGATGCACATGGTGGTGGATCTCAGCACCCGTCATTTGACGCCGGAAGACCATCAGGCATTGGCGCTGTATCTGATGGGCGAGCAGCCGCCGGCGGCGGTGCCGGTGAAAATGGGCCAGGGCAGCGATGCCGGACGCATGGCCTATCTGGATCAGTGCGCCGGCTGTCACGCGCGTGAAGGCGAGGGCAAACCGCACGTCGCACCGGCGATGCGCGATAACGCCACGCTGCGCCAGGCGGACGGCAAGAACCTGATCGTGTCGGTGCTGGACGGCCTGCCGGCCCAGCAGTTCCCGAACGATGAAAGCATGCAGAGCATGCCGGGCTTCGGCGAGCGGCTGAGCGATGCCGAAGTGGCGGAGCTGGTGAATTACCTGCGCGTGACCTGGGGCGGCTTGCCGGCGGACATCACCGCCGAGCAGGTGAAAGCGCTGCGCAAGTAAGCGGCGTTCAGGCGAAAAAAATGGCCCGCAGATGCGCTGTCTCTTGATCAGATCTCTTGCTCGAGAGACTTGGCCAGCAGATAACCCTCAAGGATGGTTTGCAGTTTGAACCATCCTTCCCATAATCTCTCCCATCCCACTCGACCCGTGCGTTTACTGTCG